>NZ_CP108100.1:1388851-2777703 GCF_036195045.1 Streptomyces sp. NBC_00236
TCCGCGCCCCAGGAGGACGCCGCCACCGCGGACGGGGGCACCGAGGGCGGCGCCACCGCTGCCGCGGCACCCACCGAGGCCGAGGCGGAGCTGGCCGCCCAGCGCGAACTGCGCGAGCGGATCGAGAAGCGCAAGGCCGAGAAGGAAGGGCCCATCGCCGCCGGTACGAAGCTGAGCGGCCCGGCGGCCGATCTGCTGGCGGCCGTGCGCGCCGTGGAGAGCGGCGAGAAGCCCGGCACCGCCTTCTTCGACTCCCCCGCCCCGCCCCCGGCCCGCCGGAGCGTCCCCGCACCGGTGCCGGTGCGCACGCAGGCCCCCGAGCCCGTCCGCGCGTCCCGGGGCGCGTCGCCCGAGACCGTCGCCGCAGTGGCGGCCGTACTGGCCGAGGGAGGGGCCCCGGAGGCCCTGGCGGCCCCCGCCGCCGCCGTCCTGGGCGCTCAGGCCGACGAGGCACTGCGGGAGGACCCGTGGCAGCTGCTGTCCCTGCCGGGTGTCGGCCCGGAGCAGGCCGACACCTTCGCCCGCGCCCTGCTGGACACCGGATGCGGACCCGACGACGAGCGGCGCACGGCGGCCCTGGTCGGCTGGCTGCTGGAACGGGCCGCCCTTCAGGGCCACACCGCCCTGGACGCGGAGCAGGTGCGCGCCGCGCTCGCCGCGCGGGCGGTGACCGACCCCGGCGCAGCGGTGCAGCACGCCATCGCGGAGGGCGTCGTCCTGGTCTTCCAGGACGGCCCGGAGGCCGAGGACGCCGACGGAGAGACGGACGAGGAGAGCGAGGGCACGGGCGACGGGGGCGCGGAGCCGGCGGCGGAGCAGGAGCCGGTCCAGGTCCTCCTCGGCCTCGACCGGTACGCGCTGGCGGAGGAGAGCCTCGCCGACGGAATCGCCCGGCTGGTCAACGCCTGCGAGAAGGACGCCGACTGGTCGGAGGCCGCCGCGGCGGCCCCCTCCCCCTCGGCCGCGGAGCTGATCCGCACCGCCGCCGCCCACGGCCTCGTCGCGCACACGGGCGGCGAGGCGGCGCGGGCCGAACCCGCCGCGCTGATCGCCGCCGCCGCGGGCCTCGGTCTGCGGGCCCTGGGCGCCACGCACAGCGTGGACGGCCGGCAGCGGCTGGCCGCTGTGGCCGGCGACGCCTCGGCGGCCGTCACGCTGGCCGGGCTGCTCGCCGGCACGGAGGGCCCCGGGCGGGACGAGGAGGGGGCGCTCGCCCTCGACCTGCTCGTCGTGCTGGACGCCCCGCAGCTGGACGTGGAGACCGGCGCGATGCTGGTGGAGTCCCTCGCCGACGGCACCCGTCTGGTGTTGAGCGGCGACCCCGGCGTGCTGGGCTCGGCCGGCGCGGGGCGGGTGTTCGCCGATGTGCTGGCGGCCCGCGCCTGCCCCCAGGTCGTCTCCCGCACCCCGGACCCGGGGCCGATCGGCGAACTGGTCTCGGGCATCGGCATCGGGGAGCTGAACCAGGTGGAGGCGCCGGGCAAGGAGGTCGTGATCGTCCCCGTGCGGGACGCGGGCGAGGCCGTGCACCGCACGGTGCAGCTGGTCGCCGACTCCGTGCCGCGCGCCATTGGCGTGCCCTCCTCGGACACCCAGGTCATCACCGTCGGCCACGGCGGCTCGGCGGGCACCCGGGCGTTGAACGAGGCGCTCAAGCAGCGGCTGAACCCCGGCCCCGGCCGCTTCGGCGGTTTCGACCCCGGGGACCGGGTGGCCCATGTCCCCGCGCCGGGCAGGACCGTGCCCGGTGTGGTCGTCTCGGCCGACGCCGAGGGCCTGCATCTGGACTGTGCGGGGAGCCCCGTCGTCGTACCGCAGGAGCGGGTCGCCGCCTCCGTCCGGCATGCCTGGGCGCTCAGTGCCCACCAGGCGGCGGGGATGCGGTGGCCCGCGGCCGTCGTCGTCCTGCCCGGTGACGCGGCCCAGGGGCTGAGCCGCCCCTGGGTCTACACCGCGTTCGGCCGGGGGGAACGGCATCTGTCCGTGGTGCACGGTGTCGACCAGGCCCTGGCCCGTGCCGTGGCCCAGTCCCCCGCCCAGGACCGCACCACCCGGCTGCGGACGCTGCTGGAGGCGTCCGACGGCTGACGGACGGCACGAAGGGCCGGACGGACGCGTCGCGCGTCCGCCCGGCCCTTCGGCACGGCTCCGTCAGGGGCGGGGGGAGCAGGCCTGTGGGAAGCGATCAGGCCTGGGGGGAGGGATTCAGGTCCTGTCCCTCGTCAGACCGTCCAGCTCCTCGTCCAGATCGTCCTCGTCGAAGACCGCGCTGACGTCGAAACGGCAGACCACCCGCTCCGGGTCCGCGTCGTCGAACGGGGCGCCGAGCCACTCCCCCGGCTCCGGCAGCTCGTCCGCGGCCGCGACCCAGAGCGTGGAATCGCCCTCCTCCAGGCCGAACTCCGTGTGCCGGGAGGCGATCTCGTCCGCCTCGTACTCCCCGAAGAGCACCCCCAGTGCCGCGTGGACACTGCTGCCGACCACGGCCGCCCTCTCGCTCCCGCGGTCCTCGGGGTCCACGTCGGCGAGGCGCTGTGCCTGCGCGAGCAGCCGCTGCGGCTCCACCACCGCGTAGTCGCGGCGGATCAGCACGCTGACGGCGTTCGGCTCCTCCGGGCCGCTGTACGGCGGCAGGGAGTCCTCCACCCCCGGAATCTCGAACGGGGTGACCTCGTCGTGGCGGTCGTAGAGGAGTTCGTCGTAGACCTCGGCCGCAGCGGCCAGTGCGTTGAACGCGTCGTAGACAGCGGGGTCGTCGTCCCCGGACCGGCGCTCGACCGCCGCGAGGTGGTGGTCGATCGCGGCTTTGACCGCATCGGCGGCGGCGCGTACCTCGGCAGCGGTGGGCTGCGCAGCATCAGACATAGGGCAGACGCTATCCGTACACGGGCTCTGCCCGCACAATAGATGCGATGCCGGAATACGAATTTGTCGATGTGTACGTGCCGCGCGGGGTGTCCCGGAAGGAGACGGCCCGCCTGTTGACCGACCATGCCGAGTACGGGCACTGGGAGTTGGACCGGCTGACGCTGCGCCTGGACGGCAGTCGCCGGGTGCGGCTGCGGCGGCGGATCATCCGCCAGCTGCGGGCCACCTGGTGAGACGGAAGGGCCCCGCGTCGCCGCGGGGCCCTTCCCTTCGCCGTACTGACCGCTGCCGTCAGGCGGCGGCCTTGGCGCGGCGGTACAGCACCGTGCCCGCACCGGCCAGCAGCAGGCCGGCGCCCGCCGGGACGAGCAGGTCGAGCCCGCCCGCTCCGGTGTGCGCGAGCTGCGGCGTGCTCGCCGGCAGGGTCTGCGGTTCGGGCGCGTTCGGGACGGTGCGCGGTCCGGGCGTCGGCGGTGTCACGTGGGTGACGGGGGTCTCCGGGACGACCGGCGGCGTGCTGTCGTTCTCGCACGTGTTGCCCAGGGCGGGGTTGAGCAGGCCACCGATGGTGACGCTGTTCCCGCAGGCGTTCACGGGGATGTCGATGGGCACCTGGATCTGGTTCCCCGAGAGCAGACCGGGCGAGCCCTTCGCGGTCCCCTCGGCGGTGGCCCCTCCCCCGTTGTCGCTGCCGACGGCCCGGTGCTTCCCGGTGCCCGCCCGCACCCCCTGACCGCGATCGTCGGACGCCCGGCCGTTGTCCGAGGCGTGACTGCCCGGGGTTCCCGCGGTCGAACCGTGACGGCCGGTGGCCGCACCGTCCGAAGTGTTCGCACAGGCGTTGCCCGCCGCCGGGTTCAGCAGCCCCACGACGTTCACGGAGTTGCCGCAGACGTTGACCGGTACCTCGACCGGGATCTGTACCGAATTCCCTGAAAGCACCCCCGGGGAATTCGATGCGCCGCCGGCCGCTCCCGCGTCGGCGTGCGCGTAACCGCCACTGAGCGCGAGCACGCCGCCCGCAGCCGCCATGGTGATCAGGCCTTTACGCGTGACCTGTCGCATAGGTTGTTTCCTGCCTTCTACCTTCCGGAATACCCCCGGACTTGACCGTGCGGGGGCAAAGGACCCGACGGCCCCGGAGCACATGGCGTGCGCTCCGGGGCCGAGCGGGCTCAAACCCTTACGGGTTGACGCACAACGTCAGGCGTTGACGCAGGTGTTGCCGAAGGCCGGGTTCAGCAGCCCGATCACGGAGATCGTGTTGCCGCACACGTTCACGGGAACGTGGACGGGAACCTGGACGACGTTGCCCGAGAGCACGCCGGGGCTGCCGATGGCGGCACCCTGGGCACCCGAGTCGGCGACGGCCATGCCGGCACCCGCGAGAACCAGACCACCGGTGACAGCCGCAGCGGCGACGATCTTCTTGATCATTATTCCTCCTAGTTGGCAAATGCGGTCCCAGCCGCGGACCGCATCACCTGTAACGAGGAAGAAGTAATCGGGCTACGAGCGATCCGTCCCTTTCACTCGTTCCGGTTAGGTACGTACAAGCTGGCGATTATGACGACGGGTATCGACTTTTCAGCTGTTGTCGATGAAACGGTCGAGCACCCGTGCACCGAACTTCAGGCCCTCGACCGGTACGCGCTCGTCCACACCGTGGAACATGCCGGCGAAGTCGAGCTCCGGCGGGAGCTTCAGCGGAGCGAATCCGAAGCACCGGATACCCAGGTCGTCGAAGGACTTGGCGTCCGTACCGCCGGAGAGCATGTACGGGACCGCGCGCGCGATCGGGTCCTCGGCCTTGAGCGCGATCTGCATCGCGTCCACGAGCGAGCCGTCGAAGTCGGTCTCCAGCGCCTTGTCCCCGTGCACGTCCTCGCGCTTGACGCGCGGGCCGAGGATCCGGTCCAGGTCGGCCAGGAACTCCTGCTCGTACCCCGGCAGGAAACGGCCGTCGACGTGGGCGGTCGCCTGCCCCGGGATCACATTCACCTTGTAGCCCGCGCCGAGCATGGTGGGGGCCGCCGAGTTGCGCAGGGTCGCGCCGACCATCTTGGCGATGCCGCCCAGCTTGGCGAGCGTGGCGTCCATGTCCTCGGGGTCGAGCGGAGTGCCGAGCGCGTCGGACAGCTCGTCCAGGAAGGACCGCACGGTCTTGGTCACCCGGACCGGCCAGTTGTGCCGTCCCAGCCGCCCGACCGCCTCGCACAGCTCGGTGATCGCGTTGTCGTCATTGGTCATCGAACCGTGGCCGGCCGTGCCGTCCACGGTCAGCCGCATCCAGTGCATGCCCTTCTGCGCGGTCTCCACCAGGTAGAGCCGCAGGTTCTCGTTGACCGTGAAGGAGAAGCCGCCGACCTCCCCGATGGCCTCGGTGACGCCCTCGAACAGGTCAGGGTGCTTGTCGACGAGATACCGGGCCCCGTACGTACCGCCCGCCTCCTCGTCCGCGAGGAAGGCGAGCACGATGTCGCGCGGGGGCTTGCGTCCGCTGCGCATCCGGTCGCGCACGACCGCCAGGGTCATCGCGTCCATGTCCTTCATGTCGACCGCGCCCCGCCCCCAGACGCAGCCGTCCGCGATCTCTCCCGAGAAGGGGTGGTGCGTCCAGTCGTGCGCGTTGGCCGGCACGACGTCGGTGTGGCCGTGGATCAGCAGCGCCGGCCTGGACGGGTCCTCGCCCTCGATCCGCGCCACCGTGGAGGCACGGCCCTTGTGGGACTCGAAGATCTGCGGCTCGAGCCCCACCTCCGCCAGCTTCTCCGCGACGTACTCGGCGGCCAGCCGCTCGCCCGGTCCCGAGTGATCCCCGTAGTTGCTGGTGTCGATCCGGATCAGGTCACGACAGAGGTCGACGACCTCGTTCTCGGCGCTCTCACCCGAGCCGGTCCTGGCCGCTTTGGTCTCACTCACGCTGGTTCCCTCCGCTGTCGCTGTGGTGCTCCCCCACATCCTCCCGCGCCCGGCCCTCGCACCCAAGGCCGCCCACCCCCCGTCACACGCCCGTCACACCGCCGGGGGCGTGATCGAGCACCCTCCAATGTTTGCTATGGTTTTCCACGTCGGAACGGGCAAGGCCCGCGAGACAGACACCTAGTCCGGGTGGCGGAATGGCAGACGCGCTAGCTTGAGGTGCTAGTGCCCTTTATCGGGCGTGGGGGTTCAAGTCCCCCCTCGGACACAGAACACATGCCGATCAGGAGAGATCCTGATCGGCATGTTGCGTTGCCGGGGGGCCACGACCGGGGAGAGCCGGCCGTCCTGATCGCCGCCGGGACGGTTCCTCAGCTCCTGGCCGAGATCCGGCAGGCGTCCACACCCGGCCCGTACGCGTGGCACCTCACCGCCGTCGGGCGCCGCAGGAAGCACGTCGCGCCCTGCCCTGCGGTCCGCCGCCCCGGCCGCCCGGGCGCGCCCCCGAGAGGCTTGGCGGTACCGCTCGGGGACGACCGGGCGGCGAGTATCGACTCAAGCCGGACCGGGCCGGCGCCTCCCGACCGGATCACCGGCGTCGCGCACTGCTACATCAGCCGGGCCGCCACCCCTTGTTGAAACGGTTCATTCCTGGCTACGGTCACTCCGGAGAACGGCGTTTCCTAGCGAGGAGAAGCATGAGCCGCACCGAAACCGACACGCTGCCCTGGTACGAGGACCCGAGCCCGGGTACCGGCGGCCTCGCGCCGCGGTCCTGGTACGCGACGTCCGACGCCTGGCGGATGTCCCTGAACGGCGAGTGGGCGTTCCGGCTCTCGCCCCGGGCCGCCACCGAGGACGAGTCGTTCGCCCGGCCGGGGTTCGACGCCTCGGCGTGGGGGACGGTCGCGGTGCCCGGTCACTGGGTGCTCCAGGGGGCCGGCGGCGCTCCCGCGTACACGAACGTCGTCTACCCCTTTCCCGTCGATCCGCCACGGGTGCCGTCCGAGAACCCGACGGGCGACCATCTGCGGACGTTCACACTGCCCGGGGACCGGCCGCAGGGCGGCGAGTTCGTGCTCCGGTTCGAAGGGGTGGAGTCCTGCGCCCGGGTCTGGCTCAACGGACGGGAACTGGGCGACTTCAAGGGGTCCCGGCTGCCGCACGAGTTCGCCGTGGGCGATCTGCTGGACCCCGGCGAGAACGTCCTCGCGGTACGGGTGCACGCCTGGTCGTCGGGCAGCTATCTGGAGGACCAGGACCAGTGGTGGCTGCCGGGCATCTTCCGTGAGGTGACTCTGGTCCACCGCCCGGACGGCGCGCCCCGGGACTTCTTCGTGCACGCGGGCTACGACCACCGGGACGGCTCCGGCACGCTGCGGGTGGAGTGCGAGGGGGCGGACGGCCGGGTCCTGGTGCCCGAGCTGGGTGTCGACATCGCCGCGGGCGAGTCCGTGGCGCTGCCGGTCGAACCGTGGACCGCCGAGACGCCCCGGCTCTACGACGCGGAGCTGGTGACGGCCGGCGAGCGGATCCCGCTGCGGATCGGCTTCCGTACGGTCGTGGTCGAGGACGGCGTCATCAAGGTCAACGGCACCCGGCTGCTGTTCCGAGGGGTGAACCGGCACGAGTTCCACCCGGAGACGGGGCGGGCCGTCGACGCGCGGACGATGCGGCGCGACCTGGAGCTGATGAAGCAGCACAACATCAATGCCGTACGGACCAGCCACTACCCGCCGCACCCCGCCTTCCTCGACCTGTGCGACGAACTGGGCCTCTGGGTGATCGACGAGTGCGATCTGGAGACACATGGCTTTGTCGACCTGGAGTGGCGGGGCAACCCGGTCGACGACGAGCGGTGGACCCCCGCGCTGCTCGACCGGGCGGCCCGCATGGTCGAGCGCGACAAGAACCACGCCTCCGTCATCATCTGGTCGCTGGGCAACGAGTGCGGTTCGGGCAGCGGTCTGACCGCGATGGCCGAGTGGATCGGGGGGCGGGACCCGGAGCGGCTGCTGCACTACGAGGGCGACCTCTCCTGCAAGGACGTCGATCTGTACTCACGCATGTATCCGACGCATGCCGAGGTCGAACTCATCGGCAAGCGGGCGGAGGAGCCGCTGACCGATCCGGAACTCGACGCCCGGCGGCGTGCGATGCCCTTCGTCATGTGCGAGTACGGGCACGCCATGGGCAACGGGCCGGGCGGTCTGAGCGAGTACCAGCGGCTCTTCGAGCGGTACGAGCGCTGCCAGGGCGGTTTCGTCTGGGAGTGGATCGACCACGGCTTCGCCCACCCCGAGCACGGCTTCGCCTACGGCGGGGATTTCGGCGAGGAGTTGCACGACGGCAACTTCGTCTGCGACGGCCTCCTCTTCCCCGACCGCACGCCCTCCCCCGGGCTCGTCGAGTACAAGAAGGTCATCGAGCCGGTACGGATCGGCCCGGGCTCCGCGGCCGGTACGTTCACGGTCACCAACGGCTACGACTTCGCCGGACTGGAGGACCTCGACTTCATCTGGTCGCACGAGGTGGACGGCACGGTCGTGGCCTCGGGCACCCTGGCGGTGCCGGAGCTGGCGCCGGGCGCCTCGGCGGAGGTGGCACCGGACACCGCTTCCGCGGGCGACGGTCTGTGGACGGTGCGGGCGGTGCTCGCCGGGGACACCGCGTGGGGCGAGCGCGGACACGTGGTGGCCTGGGGCCAGGTGGAGACGGGGGCGCGGGCCGTCCCCGCTCCGGCGGCCGGCGAGCGCCCGGTGCGCGCGGCCGGCGTGATCACCCTCGGGCCGGGCGTGTTCGACGCGGCGACCGGGGTACCGGTGCGCATCGGGGACGTTCCGGTGGAGGAACTGCGGCTGGACGTGTGGCGGGCGCCCACCGACAACGACAACGGGGCAGCCTGGCAGCCGGACGAGCGGTACGGGCTGCGCTGGCGGGAGCTGGGGCTGCACCGCATGCGGCACCGCGTCGACGCGGTCGAGGCGGACGGGGACGCGCTGACGGTGCGGACCCGGGTGGCCCCGGCGGGCTGGGACCTGGGGCTGCGGACCACGTACCGGTGGACGGCCGCCGGGGACCGGCTCGGGCTGACGGTGTCCGTGGTGCCGGAGGGCGACTGGCGGGTGCCGCTGCCCCGGCTCGGGATCCGGTTCGCCCTGCCCGCGGCGTACGGCGGTGCGCGGTGGTCCGGCGGTGGACCGGGTGAGGCCTACCCGGACACCCGGGCCGCCGCGGTGCTCGGGACGTGGGAAATGCGGGTGGACGCGCTCCAGACCCCGTACGTCCGGCCCCAGGAGAACGGGGCCCGGGCCGACGTCCGGTGGGCGGAGCTGACGGACACCGGCGGTGCGGGGCTGCGGGCCGAGGGCGGCACGCCGTTCTGGTTCACCGCGCGGCGCTGGACGAGCGAGCAGCTGGACGCCGCGGAGCACGCGCCGGATCTGGTGGCCGGGGGCCGCGTCTGGGTCAACCTGGACCACAGGGTGCAGGGCATCGGCTCGCAGTCGTGCGGGCCGGGCGTGCTGCCGGAGCACCGGCTCGACGCGGAGCCGGCGGAGTTCTCCTTCGTGTTCGCGCCGCTGGACTGACGACGTACTCGCTGCTGGGCTGAGGACGTACTCGCCCCTGCCCCGGCTCCGGCCGGGGCAGGGGCACTTCGGTCAGCGGAACAGCCGGCCCGGCAGCAGGTGCTGGTCGCGCAGCGCGTCGCGGACCATGGCCGCGTACTCCGTGGCGCCACGCTCCGAGGTGTGGGTGTTGTCGCGCTTCTCGTCGGTGAGGTAGAGCGCCTTGGAGGCGTCGGGGCCGAGCTCCTCGACCCGCTGCCTGGTGAGGGCGGTCAGGTCGACGAGCGGGACGTCGTGCTCGGCGGCCAGCAGGCGGATCTGCGCGGGCAGGTCGACCCCGAGGCCGTTGACCAGGAGCGCGGTGCCGTTGTCCAGCGTGCCGTCGGCGTTGAACCAGCGCCGGACGACCGGGGTGACGAGCACGGGCCGGCCGCCTTCGGCGCGGATCGCCCCGATCATCGTGGTGAGGTTGGCGCGGTAGTCCGCCTCGGTCGTCTGCTTGTCGTTGTGGGCGAGCTGGATGAGCACGGTGTCGCCCCGGCGGATCAGCGGGCGGACCGTCGGGAAGAGCTGCGGCTGGTCGAGATACGTCTGAGAACTCTCACCGGAGTCCGCGTAGTTGGCGACGGACATGCCGGCCCGGAGATACTGCGGAAGCTCCTGCCCCCAGCCCGTGTAGGGGCTGCCGAGCTGATCACAGACGGTCGAGTCGCCGATCAGGAACAGCTGCGGGGTGCGCGGCGCCGGAGCCACGTGCAGGCCCGCGAGGAGCGGGGCGGGGCCGTCGAAGGCGAGGTCGAGGCCGGGGCTGCCGCTCGCCCCGGTGGGTTCGCCCTCGGGCTCGCGCACATTGACCGTGAAGGACCGGACCACCTGACGCCCGGCGGCGGTCGGCGTCTCACCGAGTACGGTGCGCCGCGTCTCGGCGGTGACCTTCGTGCGGCCCTCGGTGGCGCCACCGATGCGCACGGTGACGAGGTAGGTGCCGGGGGCCACGTCGAAGTGACAGATCACGGGGGCGGATCCGGTGCAGCCGGACGGGGCGGGCGCCGCCGACTCGGCTGCGGCGGGTGTGGCGAGGGCGGCCACGGCGGTCATGGCCGCCAGCAGGGCGGGGGCGGTTCTGCGGGCAAGGGGCACGGCGGGACTCCTTCGACGACGCGGGTGCGGGCGCGATAGCGGCAGCCATGCCGTACCGCAAGCGCTTTCTACCCCCGCGCGCCAGGCTTTGAATCCTTTCAGAACAGGGAAGTTGCCCGCGTTCTCCCACCACTGCCCCCAGCCGTGGGACCCCGTCGCTGTGGAAGGATGCCCGGCATCATGAGAACCAGGGTCTTTCGTTTGGGTCAGGCCGGATCAGGGAGCGGGGTCCGGTGCGTGCAGCTGCAAGGCGGAGGAGGGAGCCGCTGCGGAGCATGGGCGACCGACGACACCGCCGCAGATGCGCGTTCCGGGGCCCGCGAGCCCGGCATGATCCGGCCGCAAGGCCCTGGCACCAAGGCGTCCGGCGGGCCGCGATGAGAGGGCGTGCGAAGCCTCCGCCGTCACCCCTGCCCCAACGCGACGGGGTGGATCCGGTCCGGGTGCGACTCCCGGAGGATCCGGACGGGCAGTGGCCGACGGTCCGTGATCATCTGCTGGCGCGGTTCGCCGACGCGATCGGCGCGGAGCAGGTCGACGCCATGCTGGCCGGGGACCGGTTCGCCTCCACCCGGGGCCCGGTGACGGGACACGAGCCGTACACGGCGGGCCGGTACCTCTGGTTCCACCGGGACTTCGCACCGGAGGAGCCCGTGCCCTTCCCGGTCGGTGTGGTGCACCGGGACGAACACCTGGTCATCGCGGACAAGCCGCACTTCCTGGCGACGACTCCGCGCGGCCGGCACATCACCGAGACCGCCGTGGCCCGGCTCCGCCGCGAACTGGCCCTGCCGCTGCTGCAGCCCGCCCACCGGCTGGACCGGCTGACCGCGGGGCTCGTCCTCTTCGTCGTACGGCCGGAGGAACGGGGCGCGTACCAGACGCTGTTCCGGGACCGCCTCGTGCGCAAGGAGTACGAGGCGGTGGCACCGTACGCACCGGGGCTGGTGCTCCCCCGTACCGTGCGCAGCCGCATCGTGAAGGAGCGCGGGGTGATCGCCGCCCGCGAGGAGCCCGGCGAGCCCAACAGCGAGAGCCGGATCGAGCTGCTGGAGCACCGGGCCGGACTCGGCCGCTACCGGCTGCTGCCCGCCACCGGCCGCACCCATCAGCTGCGGGTCCATATGAACGGCCTCGGGCTGCCGCTCGTCCACGACCCCGTCTACCCCGTGGTCGAGGCGGAGGGCGCCTCCGACGACTTCTCGCGCCCGCTGCAACTCCTGGCCAGGGTCCTGGAGTTCACCGACCCGGTCACGGGAGAGCCGCACCGCTTCGAGAGCGGGTTGCGGCTCTCCGCGTGGCCGGAGAGTCAGGGCGTGTTTCGGAAGTAGCGCCGTCCGCCCGGAGAGCGGGCTCGGCGGCGTCCGGTGCGTGCGATCGCACGGCGGAGGGTCGCCCCGATACTGGTTGTACCGGGACGATCCCGACAACGCGGCGAGCAAGGGGGCCTCCCCTGCTCGAGCGAAGCCGAGAGCTCGGGGAAGTGCCAGGCGTCGCCGAGCAGGCGGGACTTTCGAAACACGCCCTGGGGGCGTCAGTGGCCGCGGGCGATCCACTCGTCCAGGTGCGGGGCCTCCGCGCCGATGGTCGTGGAGTCCCCGTGTCCGGTACGGACGGCGGTCTCCGGGTCCAGGGCGAGCAGCCGGTCCCGGATCGAGGCGACGATCGTCGGGAAGTGCGAGAAGGAACGGCCGGTGGCACCGGGCCCGCCCTGGAAGAGCGTGTCGCCGGTGAAGACGGTGGACAGCTCGGGGGCGTACAGGCAGACGGCGCCCGGGGCATGACCCGGGGTGTGCAGGACGGTCAGGGTCGTACCCGCGACCTGGATCTCCTGGCCGTCGGCCAGTTCACCGTCCGGGGCCCGGTCCGGGTGGGTCTGCTTCCACAGCGGCAGGTCGTCGGGGTGGAGCAGGACCGGTGCGCCGGTGGCGTCGGCGAGTGCCGGGGCGGCGTCGATGTGGTCGTTGTGCGCGTGGGTGCAGATGATGGCGCGCAGCGTACGTCCGCCGAGCGCGGCCTCGATGGCGGCGGCGTCGTGCGCGGCGTCGATGACGACCGCCTCGGTGTCGTCGCCGACGATCCAGACGTTGTTGTCGACGTCCCACTCGCCGCCGTCGAGGGCGAAGGTGCCGGAGGTGACGAGGTGGTCGATGCGTGCGGCCATCAGAAGACCACCACCGAGCGCAGGACGTCGCCGTCGTGCATCCTGGCGAAGGCCTGCTCGATGTCGCCGATCCCGATGGTCTCGGTGACGAACGCGCCGAGGTCGATCCGGCCCTGCTGGTGCAGGTCGATGAGCATCGGGAAGTCGCGCGAGGGCAGGCAGTCGCCGTACCAGGACGACTTGAGCGAGCCGCCGCGGCCGAAGACGTCCAGGAGCGGGAGTTCGAGCTGCATCTCCGGGGTCGGGACGCCGACCAGGACGACGGTACCTGCGAGGTCGCGGGCGTAGAAGGCCTGCTTGTACGTCTCCGGGCGGCCGACCGCCTCGATGACGACGTCGGCTCCGTTGCCGTCGGTGAGCGCGCGGATGGCCTCGACCGGGTCGGAGGAGCGGGAGTTGACGGTGTGCGTGGCGCCCATCGTCTTCGCCGTCTCCAGCTTGCGGTCGTCGATGTCCACGGCGATGATCTTCGCCGCGCCGGCCAGCCGGGCGCCCGCGATCGCCGCGTCGCCGACACCGCCGCAGCCGATGACGGCGACCGAGTCGCCGCGGCCGACCTGGCCGGTGTTGATGGCGGCTCCGATGCCCGCCATCACACCGCAGCCGAGGAGTCCCGCGACCTCCGGGGCGACCGCGGGGTCGACCTTGGTGCACTGGCCGGAGGCGACGAGGGTCTTCTCCGCGAAAGCGCCGATGCCGAGCGCCGGGGAGAGCTCGGTGCCGTCCAGCAGGGTCATCTTCTGCTTCGCGTTGTGCGTGTCGAAGCAGTACCACGGGCGCCCGCGCAGACAGGCGCGGCACTGTCCGCAGACGGCACGCCAGTTGAGGACGACGAAGTCGCCCGGGGCGACGTCGGTGACGCCGTCGCCCACGGACTCCACGACGCCCGCCGCCTCGTGGCCGAGGAGGAAGGGGAACTCGTCGTTGATGCCGCCCTGCTTGTAGTGCAGATCGGTGTGGCAGACGCCGCACGCCTGGATCTTCACCACGGCCTCACCGGGGCCGGGGTCCGGAATCACGATCGTCTCGACCCGTACCGGCTCGTTCTTTCCCGGTGCGATGACCCCTTGTACGTGCTGCGGCATTCCCGTGGTCTCCCTTGTGCGGCTTTCCCTGAGATCGATTCACGACTTTTCCTGAGATCGATCACGAACAACCGTACGCGGTGCGGAAGCCCCCGATGGTGCGCCGCGTTGGCACACCACCGTAACTCCGCGGTCGTCCCGGCTCAGTCCCCGTACACCCGGCGGCCGCCCACGTACGTGGCCAGGACCCGCGTCCCGGCGATCTCCTCGGGCGGTGCGGCGTAGGGGTCGCGGTCCAGGACCACGAGGTCGGCGAGGGCGCCGGCCCGGATGCTGCCGGTGTCGTCCAGATGGTTCACGTAGGCCGAGCCCGCCGTGTACGCGGCCAGCGCGTCGGTCAGCGAGATGCGCTGCTCCGGGAGGAAGGCCCGGCTGTGGTCCCCGCCGGGTACGACGCGGTTGACGGCCGTGTGGATGCCGTGCAGCGGATCGGCGCTGCTGACGGGCCAGTCGGAGCCCGCGGCCACGGTGGCGCCGGAGCGCAGCAGTGCGGCGAACGGGTACTGGAGCGCGGCCCGTTCGCGGCCGAGGAAGGGGATGGTCAGCTCGTCCATCTGGGGTTCGTGGGCGGCCCAGAGCGGCTGGATGTTGGCGGTGGCGCCGAGTGCGCGGAAGCGGGGGATGTCGTCGGGGTGGACGATCTGGAGGTGGGCGAGGTGGGGGCGGGTGTCGGTGCGGCCGTTGGCGGCGCGGGCGGCCTCGACGGCGTCCAGGGCCTCGCGCACCGCGCGGTCGCCGAGTGCGTGGAAGTGGGTCTGGAAGCCGAGGGCGTCCAGCTCGGTGACGTACCGGCGCAGGTCGAGTGGGTCGACGAAGCTGGTGCCGCTGTTGGCGGTGGCGCAGCCGCAGGCGTCGAGGTACGGGGCGAGGAGGGCGGCGGTGCCGGTCTCGGCGACCCCGTCCTGCATGATCTTCACCGACCGCGCGCGGAAGTTCCGGCCGGTCAGCTCCTCGCGCCTGGCGACGAGTCCGGGGATCTGTTCGGTGCCGTGCTCGCGGTCCCACCACAGGGCTCCGGTGACGCGGGCGGTGAGCGAGCCGTCCCGGTCCGCGGTGAGGTAGGCGTCGGCCACGTCGTCCATCGAGCCGTAGGTGCCGACGATGGCGTCCTGCCAGGCGGTGATGCCGTACGCGTGGAGCAGGCGCTGGGCGCGCAGGAGGCCGGCGAGCCGGTCGGCGGGGGTGGAGCGGGGGGCGTGGCGGGCGACCAGGTCCATGGCGCCCTCCTGGAGGAGTCCGGTGGGTTCGCCGCGCGCGTCGCGTTCGATGCGGCCGTCGGCCGGGTCGGGGGTGTGGGCGGTGATGCCGGCGAGGGCGAGGGCCCTGCTGTTGACCCAGGCGCCGTGGTGGTCGCGGTTGAGCAGGCAGGCGGGGCGGTCGGGCACGGCGGTGTCGAGCTGCTGCCGGGTGGGGGCGCCGCCCTCGAAGGCGTCCATCGACCAGCCGCCGCCGGTGATCCAGTCGCGTGCGGGGTTCTCGTCGGCGTAGGCCCGTACCGCGGCGATGGTGGCGACGCGGTCGCCGGCGCCGGTGAGGTCGCACTGCGCGAGTTCCTGCCCGGCGGTGACCGGGTGGACGTGGGCGTCCTGGAAGCCGGGGAGCAGGAGGCGTCCGGCGAGGTCGACCGTCTCGGTGCGCGGGCCGATGAGTTCGCGTACCTCGTCGTGGCCGACCGCGGTGATCCGGCCGCCGGTGACGGCGACGGTGGTGGCGCGGGTGCGGGCGGCGTCGGTGGTGTGGACGGGGCCGCCGGTGAAGACGAGGTCGGCGGGGGTGCGGGGCATGATGCCTCTTCCTTCGGTGGGTGGTTCGGGTGGGGATCAGGCCGGGTCGGGCACGGGGTCCGCGAGGACGTCCGGGGCGACGGACCGTCCGGTGACGAAGTACGGGGACCGCCTGGCCCACTTGGCCCAGGCCGCGGCGACGAAGCCGGTCAGCAGGATGACGGCCGGGCACAGGAGCATGAACCAGCCGTTGTCCGGGCTGACCTCGAAGTGGTCGGCGGAGGTGGCGAAGGTCCAGCAGAGGTATCCGCCGAGCGCGAGCAGGACGAGGGCGCTGATGACGGGGAGCACCACCGCCCGCACCGCCAGGGACGGGCTCTCCCGGAACGAGCCGCGGAAGCGGGCCGCGGCAGCCAGCGCGGTGAGGGCGTAGTAGACCGAGACGACGACCCCGATCGCGTTCACGGACGCCAGGATGAGGTCTCCGACCTTCGGTATGACGAGGGAGAGCACGGCGATGGCGGCGGCGATGCAGCCGACCGCGACGGTCCCGGCGGCGGGTGTTCCGTACCGCGGGCTGACCTTGGTCCACAGGGGGCCGAGCGTGCGGTCGCGGCCCATGGCGAACATGCCGCGCACCGTCGGGATCACCCCGGACTGCAGGGAGGCGACGGCGGACAGGGTGAGGGCGATCAACGGGAGCGCGGCGAGCGGCTGGTCGGCCAGCTGGTTGCCGAAGTAGGTGAGCCCCTGGGCGCCGTGGGCGGTCAGCTCGTCGAGTGACAGGACGCGCTGGAAGGCGAATGAGCCGAGCAGGAACAGGCCCAGCATCGTGAAGAGCGTGATGAGCCCGGCCTTGGAGGCGTCCTGCGGATCCCGGATCTCCTCGGTGACGCTGAAGGTGGACTCGAATCCCCAGAAGCAGAAGACGGAGAGCAGGAGGCCCTGGGCGAGCTCCTCGAAGGAGGGGATGGTGAACGGGTTGAGCCAGTCGAGGCTGAAGGGCTGCGAGCCGGCGAACAGGCCGTATCCGCAGAAGCCGAGCAGGACGGCGTACTCGAAGACGAGAAGGTACTTCTGGAAGGTGGCGGCCGACCGGAGGCCGGTGACGGCGGTGAAGGTGACGGCGACGAGGACGACGATGCCGAGCGCGGTCGACTGGGCGGTGGAGTCCGGGGCGAGCCGGAGCCCGGACACCTCGTGCAGCCCGGCCTCGCCCGCGAGTTGCAGCAGGGCGGAACCGGTGACCGTCGTGGTGTAGGCCAGGAACACGATCGTGGAGACGATGCCGATCCAGCCGACGAGGAAGCCGAGCCAGGGGCTGAGCGAGCGGCCCACCCATACGTAGCCGCTGCCCATGTTCGGCTCGACCCGGTTGAGCCGGGAGTAGGCGCCCGCGATGCCCAGGATCGGCAGGAAGGCGAGCAGCATGATGATCGGCAGATGCAGCCCGACGGCGGTGGCGGTGACGCCCAGCCCGATGCCGATGCTGGTGGTGGCCGCGGTCGACGAGGCCGCGATGGCGAACCCGTCGACCACGCCGAGGCTCTTGCGCAGGGCTGCGGGTGGCTGTGCCGGTCCGGCTGTTTCCTCGCGGTAGGACGTCACGGTCGCTCCTTCACCGAGGGGCGCTGTTCGGCCCCGATGGCGGCACATCGAACTCCTCGGGGCTTCCGCACGTCAACGGTGTTGTCATAAGGTGCCCGTATGAACGCGAGCGAGCGGGTGGTGCCGGAGGACGCGCGGCGGCGCAGGCGCCCCACCAAGCAGGGCGTCATGCTGTCCGAGCAGCTGATCGTGGAGACCGCGCTGCGCCTGATCGGCGAGCACGGGGCGTCGGCGCTCACCGTGCGCCGGCTCGGCGCCGCGCTGGGATGCGATCCGAGCGCGCTCTACCGCTATTTCCGGGACACGGACGAGCTGTTGCTGGCGGTGGCCGACGAGCTGATCGGGCGGACGCTGCGCAGTTGGCGGCCGACCGGTGACTGGCGGGCCGATCTGCGGTCGTTGGGGCTGCGGATGCACGCGGACTATCTGTCCCACCCGCAGGCGGCGCTGCTGACGTGCGCACGGGTGACCGGCCGTACGCACGAGATCCGGTCGGTGGAGGCGATCCTCGGGGTGCTGCGGGGCGCGGGCTTCCCGGATGCGGAGGCGGTACGGATCTACCACGTCTTCGTCGACCAGACGCTGTCGTTCGCGGCGCTGGACGCGTCGACGCTGGCGCTGCCGGAAAGGGCCCGGGCGCAGGAGGTGCAGGCCTGGCCGGAGATCTACGCCCGGCAGCCGGCGGACACGCACCCGAACATCGCGGCGACCGCGCCGGTACTGGTCGCGGAGATGGGCCGCAGCGGATATCCGGCGGCGCTGGAGATGATGCTGGCCGCGGCCGCCGCCCGGTTGCAGCACGTCAGGCGGTAGGCGGCAGAGGGCAAGCGGTAGGCGGCACGTCAGTCGGGGCGGATCAGGGCGCGAGCACGTCCAGTTCGTGCAGGGCGCCCACCGCGATCTCCTTCGTCAGCCGCTCCGCCCCGTCGGCGTCCCCCTCGCGCACCGCCTCGGCGAGCCGGACGTGCAGGGTGACGGCCGCCGGATCGGGGTCCTCGAACATGACCTGGTGGTGGGTGCGTCCCGCGAGGACCTCGGCGACCACGTCACCGAGGCGCGCGAACATCTCGTTGCCGGAGGCGTTGAGGATGATCCGGTGGAACGCGATGTCGTGTTCCAGGTACCCCTCCAGCTGCTGACCGCGCGAGGTGGCGACCATGCCGAGGGCCCGTTCGGTGAGCTCGGCGCACTGGGCGGCGGTGGCGTGGCGGGCGGCGAGCGAGGCGGCGACGGGTTCGATCGCCGAGCGCAGGACGGTCAGCGAGCGCAGCTGGCGCGGGCGGTCGGCGCCGGCCAGTCGCCACCGGATGACCTGCGGATCGTAGACGTTCCACGCCTCGGTCGGCCGTACCGTCACGCCGACGCGGCGCCGGGACTCGACCAGGTGCATGGACTCCAGGACCCGGATCACCTCCCGTACGACCGTGCGGGACACATCGAAGCGCTGGGCCAGCTCGTCCGTACGCAGAACCTGGCCGGGCAGATGCTCACCCGCGGCGATCTCCAGCCCCAGGGCGTCCAGCACATGCGTATGCAGCCCCTGGGCAGGTGTGGTCATGGGCCAAGCCTACGGGGGCCTCTCCGGGAGACTCCGCCGGGAACAAAAAGTACGACGTTTATGTCACAGCATCTTGAATAAGTCGTACGTATAGGTTTCAGTAGCGCGACGGACCGATGTCGACGACGACATCGAAGAAGACAGCGAGGCACCGTAATGAGCACCCCCCACGTCATCGTGGTGATGGGCGTCGCAGGGACCGGCAAGACCACGATCGGCCCCCTGCTCGCCGCCGAACTGGGCGTTCCGTACGCCGAGGGCGACGATTTCCATCCCGCGGCGAACATCGCCAAGATGTCGGCCGGCACCCCGCTGGACGATGCGGACCGGTGGCCCTGGCTCGACGCGATCGGGCAGTGGGCGCACAGCCGGGCGGGGCTCGGCGGCGTGGTCAGCAGCTCGGCGCTGAAGCGTGCCTACCGCGACCGGCTGCGCAGCGAGGCCCCCGGTGCCGTCTTCCTTCATCTGAGCGGTGACCGGTCGCTCATCGAGGAGCGGATGGCGGGCCGCAAGGGCCACTTCATGCCGACCGCACTCCTCGACTCGCAGTTCGCCACCCTCCAGCCCCTTGAGGACGACGAGGCGGGCGTCGCCGTGGACGTGTCCGGCTCCCCCGAGGAAATCACCCAGCGAGCCGTCGCCGCGTTGCGCCGGCTCGAGAACTGAGGATCATCACCGTGACCAGTCTCAGCGTCGAGATGCTGGCAGCGGACGCCGTCGAACCGATCACTTCGGCCGGCAACGCGCAGTTGGGCATCGCCGTCCTGGCGGGCATCGCCGTCATCGTTCTGCTCATCACCAAGTTCAAGATGCACGCGTTCCTCGCGCTCACCATCGGCTCGCTGGCGCTCGGCTCGTTCGCCGGCGCCGCGCCGGCGAAGACGATAGCCAGCTTCACCGCGGGCCTCGGCTCCACCGTCGCGGGTGTCGGCGTCCTCATCGCGCTCGGCGCGATCCTGGGCAAGCTGCTCGCCGACTCCGGCGGAGCGGACCAGATCGTCGACACGATCCTCGCGAGGACGAGCAACCGGGCCATGCCGTGGGCGATGGTCCTGATCGCCTCGATCATCGGTCTGCCGCTGTTCTTCGAGGTCGGGATCGTGCTGATGATCCCGGTGGTGCTCCTCGTCGCCAAGCGCGGCAACTACTCCCTGATGCGGATCGGCATCCCGGCCCTGGCCGGCCTCTCCGTGATGCACGGGCTCATCCCCCCGCACCCCGGTCCGCTGGTGGCGATCGACGCCCTCGACGCCAACCTGGGCGTCACGCTGGCCCTCGGTGTCCTGGTCGCGATCCCGACGGTGATCATCGCCGGTCCGGTCTTCTCCCGGTACGCCGCCCGCTGGGTGGACATCAAGGCGCCGGAGAAGATGATCCCGCAGCGCCCCTCCGAGGACCTGGACCGCCGCCCCAGCTTCGGCGCCACCCTGGCGACGATTCTGCTGCCCGTCGTCCTGATGCTGGCCAAGGCCCTCGTCGACATCGTGGTGGACGACCCGGAGCAGGGTCTCCAGCGGGTCACCGATGTGATCGGCTCGCCGCTGATCGCCCTGCTCGCGGCGGTCATCGTGGGCATGTTCACGCTGGGCCGGGCGGCCGGGTTCACCAAGGCCCGGCTCTCCACCACCGTGGAGAAGTCCCTCGCCCCGATCGCCGGAGTGCTGCTCATCGTCGGCGCGGGCGGCGGCTTCAAGCAGACGCTGATCGACGCCGGTGTGGGTCAGATGATCCTGGAGTTCTCCGAGGACTGGTCGATCCCCGCGCTGCTGCTCGGCTGGCTGATCGCCGTGGGCATCAGGCTCGCGACCGGCTCGGCGACGGTGGCCACCATCTCGGCGGCCGGTCTGGTCGCCCCGCTGGCCGCCGACATGTCGACCTCGCACGCCGCCCTGCTGGTCCTCGCCGTCGGTGCGGGCTCGCTCTTCTTCAGCCATGTCAACGACGCGGGGTTCTGGCTGGTGAAGGAGTACTTCGGGATGGACGTCGGCCAGACGGTGAAGACCTGGTCGGTGATGGAGACCATCATCTCCGTGGTCTCGCTGGCCTTCATCCTGCTCCTGTCACTGATCCTCTAGTGCCGGGTCAGCCAGGGTTTGCCCGGTAAGGAGCGGCGTCAGGTGCGTGCTCCCGGCGTGCCGGCCGGAAGTCCTCGTACTGGACGTACTCGGGCTTTCGGCCGGTGCGGCGAGGGTGCGTGCACGGCGTCGCGACGGGCGAACCCTGGCTGACGCGGCACTACCGCTCCCCCGGCTCCCGCCACAGCGGGTGCTCGCGACGCGCCCATTGGCGCTCGACCGACCCGGTACGCATGCCACGGCGTGCCTCCGGGTCGGCGAGCGCCATCGCGATGTGTCCGGCCAGCACGATGCCGATCGCGAGCGCCAGCCAGTCGTGGACGAACGTCGCGGCGGTCCGCCACACCAGCGGGGCGAGACCGGTGAACCACATCAGCAGCCCGGTGCCCACCATGACCAGGACCGCTCCCGCGATCCAGGCGGCGTACAGCTTCTGCCCGGCGTTGAACTTCCCGGCCGGGCGGGACTCCGGCCGGTGGTCACGCCGGCGCACCGCCCGCAGCCACTGCCGGTCGTGCGGCCCGAAGCGGTTGAGCCGGCCCAGATCGGCCCGCAGCGACCGCGCGAACAGCCCCGCCAGCAGCGGTACGGGGATGATCAGCCCGGACCACTCGTGCAGGGTGACCACGAGATGGCGGCGCCCGACGAGTTCGGCGAGCTGCGGTACGTACAGACAGGCAGCCGTCGCCACGCACAGGAGCGTCAGCGCGGCCGTGGTGCGGTGCACCCAGCGCACCGGGCCGCTGAAACGTCGTACCCGGCCGCCCGTTTCAGGTGGTGGGGGCATCGTCGCGGCCGTTGGACCGGCCGACCCAGGCGTCGACGTCATATCCGAGCTTCTCCCAGTATCCGGGGCGTACGGAGTCCGTGACGGTGATCCCGGAGAGCCATTTCGCCGACTTGTAGAAGTACATCGGGGCCACATAGAGCCGGACCGGGCCGCCGTGCGAGTGGGACACCGGCCGGTCCTGCATCCGCAGCGCGACCAGCACATCGGCCCGGCGGGCCTGATCGAGCGTGAGGCTCTCGCTGTACGTGCCGTCGAAGCAGGTGAACCGGACGGCCTTCGCGCCGGGCCGGACGCCCGCCGCGTCCAGCAGCGCGGACAGCCGTACGCCTTCGAAGGGGGTCTCGGGCACCCGCCAGCCGGTGACGCACTGGACGTCGCGGACCATGCGGGTCTGCTTCATCCGTTCCAGGGCGTCCAGGGTGTACGTGGCCGGGCGGTCGACCAGGCCGTCGACGGTCAGCCGGTAGTCGGTGGCGCTCTTCTTCGGTACGGACGTGGCGACGGAGTAGTAGCGGAAGCCGCCGCCGTTGGGCAGCAGCCCGGTCAGTCCGGTGGGGTCCTTGTCGGAGAGCGCGCCCAGGCCGGACTCCAGCGTCCGTTGCAGTACGGGGGCGGCGACGAGCCCTGCCGCGCCGAGGCCGAGCATCGTCAGGACGAGCCGGCGGCCCACGGGGGTGCCGGTGGAGTCCGGATCGGGGCCCTGCGCCGCCGGATCCGGCTCCGCGCCGGAAGAGGAACTGTTCACCCGTCGATTCGAGCACTCCGGGCCACCGGGCGCCAGGGGCGGGGGCGGTACGTCACCGGCCCGTCAGATTCTGCCCGCCACCGGCGGGCGGCGGATGCCAGACTTGCGCCATGCCGAACCGTGAAGCGCTCAAGCCCTTTCTTCTCGCGTTCCCCGGCCCGCTGCGCGACCGGCTGGTCGCCGCGGTGCTCGACGGGCGGAAGGTGTCGACGACCGGACTGTTCGTGGAGTACCAGGTGGAGAGGGAAGATCCGCCTCCCGTGGGCGAGCGGTCCGCGCTGATCGACTCGGACGGGCGGGAGATCGCGGTGCTGGAGATCACGGAGGTGCGGATCCTGCGGCTCGGGGACATCGATCTGCAGCATGTCCTCGACGAGGGCGAGGGCGACACCTCGGTGGCCGGGTGGCGGGAGGGCCACGAACGGTTCTGGCACAGCGAGGAGATGCGGGAGGCGCTCGGCGACCCGGAGTTCACGGTCGACGACGACACGCTGGTCGTGGCGGAACGGTTCCGGGTCGTCGAGCGCATCGGGCCCGACGCGGCACAGGGCTGAACGGGCTGCGGCCGGCCGGGGCTCACCGCACCCCGGCCTCGGCCCTCTTCTCCCGGCCCGCACCCTTCACGAGGCCCAGCCGGCGCCGGAACGCGAGCAGCCGGGGGTGGCGTTCGTGCAGGTCGGCCGAACGGCGGTCGAGTTCCTGGCCCAGGCGCTCGGCGCGCTTCTCGATGTCCAGCTCGTCCAGGATGCGGTCCACCTCGGCGAGCAGGGCCCCGTGCAGCTGCCACTTCCTGGGGTGTTCCTGGACGGCGGCCAGCAGGATGTCCGCCACGAGGTCGCGGGTCGCCCGGCTGGTGGTGAGCGCGTCGGCGAGCCGGTCCTCGGCCTCCTCCGCGCTGGCGGCCACCGGAGTGGTGATGAGCACCGAGAAACTCTCGATGGCCCCCGCCATCTGTCCGAACAACTCCCTGATGTGCGCGGCGACCTCGGCGGGGAACAGGGGTTCGTCGACCCGGTCCTTGGCCAGGTCGGTCAGCGTCCTGGCCAGCACCCTCACGACTACCGCACAGATCTCCAGCGTGTCCAGACCGGTGCGCAGCACCACGCGGTGGAGCAGCCCCTGCCGCACTCTCGGGTTGAGCCTGAGGCTCTCCTCGGCCTGCCGCAGGGAGGCGTCCACCTCCACGATGTCGTGGTCGAGACGGCGGGCCCGGTGCAGCCGGTCGGCCGCCTCGGGGACGGTGACCGGACGGGCGAGGTCGCTCCCCAGGTCACGGAACATCTGCCCCATCTCGCGGGCCAGTCCGTCGATGGACGCGCCCGCGGTCTGCACCCACACGGGCGGGGCGAACAGCAGGTTGAACAGCAGGCCCACAGCGGCGCCGATCAGGGTCTCGAACACGCGCTCCCACGCCATGCTCGTTCTCGCGGTCCCTGAGGTGACGCCGAGGACGAGCATGGCGCTGATCGCCACCTCGGGAACGAACTCGTCGACCCGGACCAGTCTGCCGACGATCAGCGCCGTGAAGATGGTCAGCCCCAGGCTCCACCAGGACAGGCCGACCAGGGAACTGAAGCCGCTCGCGATGAGGACGCCGACGACCACGGAGGTCACACGCTTCACCGACATGTTGACGGTGGCGTAGAGGGTCACCTGGACGACGAGCAGTGCGGTCAGCGGTGCGGTCAGGGGTGCGGGCTCGGCCAGCGTCGCGGTCGCCACGGCATAGGCGATCACCGCGGCGCCCGTGGAACGCAGGGTCTGCGCAGCCACGGGCTCGGTGGTGCGCCGGACGAGGTTGATGACGGGTTCGGCTACTCCTGGCATCTTCTTCCCATGCCCGGATCCGGCGCCTCGGCACGGTTCCGCGTCCGTAACCCCACCGGACGGACGCGCGCGGGGCCGTTGGGCGGCCCTCCGGCCGCTCCGGGGCCTCTCGTTTGGATCATGCCGGGCTCGCGGGGTCCTGCCTGATCCAAACGAAGGGCCCTAGCCGACCGCCTGCGCGGCCGCGCGGCCCGCCGCCCGGCCGGAGAAGATGCAGCCGCCGAGGAAGGTGCCCTCCAGGGAGCGGTAGCCGTGCACCCCGCCGCCACCGAACCCGGCCGCCTCACCGGCCGCGTACACCCCGGACAGTGGGCTGCCGTCGGCCGTGAGGACCCGGGAGGACAGGTCCGTCTCCAGTCCGCCGAGCGACTTGCGGGTCAGGATGTTGAGCCGTACGGCGATCAGCGGCCCGGCCTTGGGATCGAGGATGCGGTGCGGCGTGGCCGTACGGATGAGCTTGTCGCCGAGGTAGGTGCGGGCGCCCCTGATCGCGGTGATCTGGAGGTCCTTGGTGAAGGGGTTGGCGATCTCCCGGTCGCGGGCGGTGATCTCGCGGCGCAGGTCGTCCTCGTCGATGAGCGCTTCACCGGTGAGCGCGTTCATGCCGCGGACCAGGGCGCCGAGGTCCTTCTCCACGACGAAGTCCACGCCGTTGTCCATGAACGCCTTCACCGGTCCGGGCACGTCCGCGCGGGCCCGGCCGATCACGTCGCGGATGGACTTGCCGGTCAGGTCGGGGTTCTGCTCGGAACCGGAGAGCGCGAACTCCTTCCCGATGATCTTCTGGTCCAGGACGAACCAGGTGTAGTCGTGGCCGCTGCGCATGATGTGTTCGAGGGTGCCGAGCGTGTCGAACCCGGGGAACAGCGGGACCGGCAGCCGCTTGCCGCGGGCGTCCAGCCAGAGCGAGGACGGGCCGGGCAGGATCCGGATGCCGTGCTTGGCCCAGATCGGGTTCCAGTTCTCGATGCCCTCGGTGTAGTGCCACATCCGGTCGCGGTTGATGTGGTGGGCGCCGGCCTCCTCGGTGATGCCGAGCATCAGCCCGTCGACGTGGGCGGGGACGCCGGAGAGCATCTTGGCGGGCGGGGTGCCGAGCCGCTCGGGCCACTGCTCGCGCACGAGGTCGTGGTTGCCGCCGATGCCGCCGGAGGTGACGATCACCGCCTGGGCCCTGAGCTCGAAGGCACCGGCCGTCTCCCGGCTGCTCGCGGTGCCGCGAGAGGCGTCGCTGGGTTCCAGGATCTCGCCGCTCACGGTGTCGACGGTGCCCCCGGTGCGGCCGAGGCCCGTGACCCGGTGGCGGAAGCGGAAAGTGACGAGGCCCTTGGCGACGCCCTCGCGCACCCGGCGCTCGAAGGGGGCGACGACGCCGGGGCCGGTCCCCCAGGTGATGTGGAAGCGGGGGACGGAGTTGCCGTGGCCGTTCGCGTCGTAGCCGCCGCGCTCGGCCCAGCCGACGACCGGGAAGAACCGCATGCCCTGCCGGTGCAGCCAGGAGCGCTTCTCACCGGCGGCGAAGTCGACGTACGCCTCGGCCCATTTCTTCGGCCAGTGGTCCTCCTTGCGGTCGAACCCGGCGGTGCCGAACCAGTCCTGGAGGGCCAGCTCCTGACTGTCCTTGATCCGCATCCGGCGCTGTTCGGGCGAGTCGACGAGGAAGAGACCGCCGAAGGACCAGTGGGCCTGGCCGCCGAGCGACTGTTCGGGTTCCTGGTCGAGCAGAATGACCGAACGGCCCGCGTCGACCAGTTCCGCGGTGGCGACGAGCCCCGCGAGTCCTGCCCCGATCACGATCACATCAGCGTCGTACGCCATGGGTTCCATCCTTGTCGGGGCGGCGACCGGCTCGCGGTCCGGCGGAAGGACCGCACGTCATCCGTGCGGCCGCTCGCGAAGTTACTCGTGCGTCAGATCTTCGGCACCGGCCGTCCCGGCGTCAACCGCCCGGTCGGCGGCGCTTCGGCCGCCGGTGCCGCTCCCAGGCGCTATCGTCGGTACAAATCACCCTCTTACGGCCTGACTCGGGGTGGGGAAGCGTGTCGGTGCTGGTCATCGTGCTCTCCGTGAGCGCCGCCTGCTGTCTGGGGTTCGGCTTCGTGCTGCAACAGGCCGCCGCCCGCCACGCCCCGAAGAGCGACTACCTCTCGCCCCGGCTGCTGCTGGACCTGATGCGGGTGCGCAGCTGGCTGGCCGGTATCGGACTCATGGTCTGCGGCATGGCGCTGGGCGCGCTGGCCCTGGGCAAGGGCGAGGTCTCCGTCGTCGAACCTCTCCTGGCCACCAATCTGCTCTTCGCGATGGCCCTGTCCCGTCACCGCACCGGTCAGCGGCTCGGCCGGCAGGGCTGGGCCGGGCTGTGGCTGCTGGCCGGCGGGGTCGCCGCGTTCCTGCTGGCGGGCGAGCCGAAGGGCGGGCAGGCCGTGTCGAGTCCGCTGCGGCACTGGCTGGTGATCGGCGTGGTGGTGGGCCTGGCCCTGCTGCTGACCGCGTTCGCCAAGCGCTCACGGTCGGGGGTGTCGCCCGCGCTGCTCGCGGTGGCGGCGGGACTCCTGTACGGGCTCCAGGACGCCCTGACCCGGGTCAGCGGGCAGCGCCTCTCCGACGGCGGCTGGGCGGCGCTCGTCACCGGCTGGCAGGTGTACGCGGTGCTGGTGCTGGGGGTGACGGGGCTGATCCTCGTGCAGAGCGCGTTCGAGACGGGCCCGCTGCGGATGTCCCTGCCGGCGCTGACCGCGGCCCAGCCGCTGGCCGGGATCGCCTGCGGGATCGGTTTCCTGGGCGACCAGGTGCGTACCGACACGGGCGCGCTGGCCTGGCAGGCGGCGGGACTCGCGGCGATCGTGGCCGGGATCGTGCTGCTGGGGCTGCACCCGGCCATGCCGGAGGGGCCGGTGGGCGGACGCCGTACGCAGAGCCTCCAGCCGCACTGAAGTCGGAGTTCCGGACGGTCCCGGCTCCGGACGGTCCCGGCTCCGGGCGGACTCGGTGATGTCCGATTCCTCACAGTCCTCCGGCCTGTCTGGCAAT
Organism: Streptomyces sp. NBC_00236; assembly: GCF_036195045.1. Lineage (NCBI taxonomy): Bacteria > Bacillati > Actinomycetota > Actinomycetes > Kitasatosporales > Streptomycetaceae > Streptomyces > Streptomyces sp. NBC_00236. The sequence goes on from NZ_CP108100.1 coordinate 1,415,957, forward strand.
TAATAATGGCCAGCATTACATTGGTCGCATGGCGAGAACGTCGGGACAGTCGGGACAACAGACCAGGGACAAGCTGATCCGCGCGGCAGAGGAGATCTTCGCCGCGCAGGGCACGGACGGCGCCCAGCTGCGCGACATCGTCGCTCTGGCGGGCCAGAGCAACCCGTCCGCGGTGCAGTACCACTTCGGTTCCCGTGCCGGGCTGCTCGATGCGGTGATGGCCGGCCGTCAGGAGCGCACCGAGCGGGTCGTCGCCCCGCTGCTCGACGGGCTGCCCGGGGACTGCGGCGTACGGGAGCTGCTCACCGCGCTGGTGACGGCGGAGGCGAGCCTGCTCGCCGACGACCGGGGCCGCCGCTGTCTGCGGATCTCCGCGCAGCTCAGCCATGAGACCGGACTGCGGACCGGCCGGCTGCACCCCGCGCTGAACGGCACCGCCTACGGACGGCTGATCGGCCGGATCGGGGACCGCCTGGGCGCACTGCCGCAGCCCGTACGCCTGGAGCGCCTCGACCTGGCGCTCACCCTGATCGGCGCGGCGCTGGCCGACAGGGCCCGCCAAGGGCTCGACGGCACGGAACCGCTGACCGGGCAGGAGCTCTTCCTCGCCGACCTCGTCGGCACCACCACCGCATTCCTGCACGCCCCCGCGCCGCACGGCGCGTGAACCACCCGCACCACAAGAAGCAAGAAGGACATGTCATGACCGACAAGAACAGCCTCACCGGCCGCACCGTCATCATCACCGGCGCCGCCCGCGGCCTCGGCGCCGAGGCCGCACGCCTCGCCGTGGCCGGCGGCGCGAACGTGGTGATCACCGACGTACTCGACGAGGAGGGCGCCGCCACCGCGGCCGGGCTCGGCCCGAAGGCCCGCTTCCTCCACCACGACGTCACCTCGGAGGAGGACTGGCAGCGCGTCGCCGCGTTCGCCCGCGCCGAGTTCGGACGGATCGACGGCCTCGTCAACAACGCGGGGGTCTCGACCGGCCAGCCGCTGGACACCGAGACGGTCGAGCATTTCCGCAAGGTCATCGACATCAACCTGACGGCCGTCTTCATCGGCATGAAGACGGTGATCCCGGTGATGAAGGAGAACGGCGGCGGTTCGATCGTCAACATCTCCTCGGCGGCCGGTCTGATGGGCCTCGCCCTGACCTCCAGCTACGGCGCGTCGAAGTGGGGCGTGCGCGGGCTGACGAAGGTCGGCGCGGTGGAGCTCGGCACGGCGGGGATACGGGTGAACTCGGTGCACCCCGGCATGGTGTACACGCCGATGACGGCCTCTGTCGGTATTCAGCAGGGCGAGGGCAACTACCCCAACACCCCGATGGGCCGGGTCGGCGAGGCCGGTGAGATCGGGGAGGCCGTCGTCTTCCTGCTCTCGGACGCCGCCTCGTACATCACCGGCGCCGAACTCGCCGTGGACGGCGGCTGGACCACGGGCCCGACCGTCAAGTACGTCATGGGCCAGTGAGCACCGCCGGAGGTCTGCTGTTGGATGAAGGGCATGAACCCTTCTGACGAGATCCTGGACATCGTCGACGAGAACGATGTCGTCGTGGGCCGGGCCCCGCGCGGCGAGGCGACCGCGCGGGGCCTGACGCATCGCTGCGTCTTCATCGAGGCCCGGGACGCCGACGGAAGGATCTTCGTGCACCGCAGGACCGCCACGAAGCTCGTCTTCCCGTCCCACTACGACATGTTCGTCGGCGGGGTCGTCGGCGCCGGCGAGTCCTACGACGAGGCGGCACTGCGGGAGGCCGAGGAGGAACTGGGCGTGACGGGCCTGCCCCGCCCGGAGCCGCTGTTCAAGTTCCTCTACGAGGGCGGCGGCCACAGCTGGTGGTCGTACGTCTACCGGGTACGGTGCGTGCTGCCGGTGGAACCGCAGGTGGAGGAGGTCGCCTGGCACGCCTTCCTCACGGACGAGGAGCTGGCGGAGCGGCTCGGCGACTGGCCGTGGGTGCCGGACGGCATGGAAGGCTACCGACGGCTCCGGGCGTTCCAAGCATCGTCCTGAAGCGGCCAGAGGTTGGCACCAAAGCAGCAGATAAGGTCTGTACGTGAACGATTTTGTGCAGAGTCTGCGGCTGTGGTGGGCGCCGCAGCGGATCCGCGAAGAGGGCGACACCCCTGACTACCGCTTCTCGCTCGCCAACGAGCGGACGTTCCTCGCCTGGATCCGGACGGCTCTCGCACTGATCGGCGGGGGTTTCGCGGTCGATCAGTTCCTGCCGGAGCTGGCGTGGGGCGTCCGTGCCGGTCTGGCGCTCGCCCTGCTGGCGGCGGGCGTGCTGTGCGCGCTGCGGGCCGTCAACCACTGGGTGCGGTGCGAGCGGGCGATGCGGCGCGGTGAGGACCTCCCGGTGTCGCGGTTCCCGACACTGCTCAGTGTGGCGGTGGCCGTGGTGGCTGTGGCGATGGTGGTGGTGGTCCTGTTCGGCTGGGAGGGCCGGTGACCGCGGCTGAGCGCGATCCCGGACTCCAGCCCGAGCGGACCAGACTGGCCTGGCGGCGTACGACGCTGTCCTGCACCGTCGTCGCGCTGCTGGCCGGGAAGCAGGCCCTGCACGGCGGGGCCACCCCGGCCGGGGTCGTCGCCCTGTCGCTGAGCGTGCTGGCCTGGCTGGGTTTCCTGCGGGTGGCGAACCGGCGGGTGCAGGGCATGGGCACCTCGCGCCCGCAGCCGATGGGGGCCCGCGCGGCGCTGACGGCCGCGGCGTGCACCGTCGCGCTGGCGGTGTTCGCCGCGGCGATGCTGTTCTAAGCGGCGGAGTTCGCCGCGTTATTGCTGTTCTGAGCGACAGAGTTCCGCGTTATTGCTGTTCTGAGCGGCGGAGTTCGCCGCGGCGGTCCCGTCCCGAGCGGCCCGCCGGTGGTCAGCTCTCCCAGTCCACGGTGACGACGATCTTTCCGCGGGTCCGGCCCTCGGCGTTGAGCCGGTGGGCCTCCGCGGCCTCGGCCAGCGGGAAGACCCGGTCCACATGGACCGCGACGATGCCCCGCTCGGCCAGCTCCGCCAGATGGGCCAGATCCTTCGCGTCGGGCCGTACGAACGCGTAGACGCCGCCGTACGAGAACACCTCGCTGTCCACGATGGAGGCCAGGCGCCCGTCCGGTGCGAGGGTGTCGGCGGACACCCGCAGGGCCTCGCCGCCCACGGTGTCGAAGGCGGCGTCGATCCCGTCCGGGGCCAGCGCCCGCAGCCGGTCCGCGAGGCCGTCGCCGTACGCCACGGGCTCCGCGCCGAGCTGCCGCAGGTGGTCGTGGTTGCGTTCGCTCGCGGTGCCGATGACCCTGCATCCGGTGTGGCGGGCGATCTGCACGGCCAGCGAGCCGACGCCGCCGGCCGCCGCGTGGACGAGGACGGTGTCGCCGTTGCGGATGTGCAGCGAGCGGTGCAGCACCTGGTACGCGGTGAGACCGGCCAGGGGAAGGCCCGCGGCCTCCTCGAAGCTCAGGCTCAGCGGCTTGCGGGCCAGGGTGCGCACCGGCGCGGCCACGTACTCGGCGAAGGTGCCGCGGCTGAGGAAGTCCTCCCGCACGTATCCGATGACCTCGTCGCCGACGGCGAACTCGTTGACGGCGATGCCGGGCTGGACGACGACCCCTGACACGTCCCAGCCGGGAATCACCGGGAACACCGCGTCCAGCGAGGCGTCCAGGTGCCCCTCCCGCGCGACGCGGTCGACCGGATTGACCGCCGCGGCCCGTACCTTCACCAGGACGGTGTCGGGACCGACCTTGGGGTCGGGGCGCTCCCCGTACTCCAGGACATCGGCCCCGCCGTACCTGCCGTAGCTGATCGCCTTCATGTACTCGACCCTCGGGCCGGCCCGGGGCACCCGCAACTCAGGCGGGTGCGGGGCGCACCGTCACCAGCGCGGGATCGCCGGCGTCGCCCAGCCCGGCTCGGCCTTGCGCATCGCGGCGGCGTCGTCGCGCTCGCGCATCGTGCCGTCGTCGTCGAGCCAGCGGCGGTGCAGCACGGCGAGGCGTGCCCGGTCGAGTTCGACGCCGAGGCCCGGGGCGTCGGATACGGCCAGCCGGCCGTCGGCGAAGACATGACGGGTGGCGATCACGTCCTCGGCCTGCCAGGGGTAGTGGCTGTCGCAGGCGTAGTCCAGGTTGGGGACGGTGGCCGCGACGTGCGTCATGGCGGCGAGGCTGATCCCGAGGTGGGTGTTGGAGTGCATGGAGAGGCCGACGCCGAAGGTGCGGCAGATGCCGGCCAGCTCACGGGTGCGGTGCAGCCCGCCCCAGTAGTGGTGGTCGGAGAGGACGACCTGGACGGCGCCCCGGGCGAAGGCCTCCGGGACCTCGGCGAGCGTGGTGACGCACATGTTCGTGGCCAGCGGGACGTCGGTACCGGCCGCGACGGCGGCCATCAGCTCCGTGCCGCTCGCGGGGTCCTCCAGGTATTCGAGTACGTCCCCCAGCTGCTCGGCGACGTACAGCGAGGTCTCGACGGACCAGGCCCCGTTGGGGTCCAGGCGCAGCGGCTGCCCGGGGAACGCCTCGGCCAGTGCGCGGACGGCGGCGATCTCCTCGTCGGGCGGGAAGACGCCGCCCTTCAGCTTGAAGGAGGAGAATCCGTACTCCCGGGCGAAGCGCCGGGCCTGGGCGACGACTCCGGCCGGGTCGACGGCCGCGCCCCAGTCGTCCCGTTCGCCGCCGTCCGGGTGCTGGGCCCAGCGGTAGAACAGGTAGGCGCTGTACTCGACGCTGTCGCGGACCTTGCCGCCGAGCAGTGCGTGCACGGGCAGGCCGAGGGTCTTGCCCAGGGCGTCCAGGCAGGCCACCTCGAAGCCGGAGACCACCGAGAGCCGCAGCTTGTCCGCGGTCTGGACGCCGCGCAGTCCGCCCGCGTCGACGCGCTCGTCGGCCGCGCGTGAATCCCCGCACACCTCGTCGGCAAGGGCGAAGAGGCCGTTCACATCGCTGACCGGGCGTCCTGGCAGGGCCGCGGCCAGGGGTTCGGCCAGTTCGAGGTACTTCCCGTCGCCGTAGGTCTCCCCGATGCCGGTCACTCCGCCCCGGGTGACGACCTCCACGATGAGCCGCGGGGTGTAGGGCTGGTGAACGCCCTGGGTGTTGAGGAGCGGCGGGTCGGCGATGAGGATCGGGGTCAGCCGGACTTCGTCGATCAACCAGTCTGTATTCATACGTGAACTCTATTCAGCCATACGACTGAATGCCAGAGTCCGCCCACCATTCGGGCCGGAGTCACACATTCCGTTCCGGAAGTTCACTGGACGACATACCGACTGGTCGGCATCATGAACACCGACGATCCATTCACCCCGGAGGTGCGCACGATGAGCCCAGTCCACCCGCCAGGTCTCGACCTCGACCGCTTGCGCGGACATCTCGACCGCGAGCGGCCGGGGCTGGTGAACGGACCGCTCGAAGCCCGGCTCATCGAGGGCGGCCGTTCGAACCTGACGTACATCGTGACGGACGGTACCGGCCGATGGGTCGTCCGCCGGCCGCCGCTGGGTCATGTGCTGGCCACCGCGCACGACATGAAGCGCGAGCACCGCGTGATCAGCGGGCTGCACCCGACGGCCGTCCCGGTCCCCGAACCGGTGCTGCTCTGCGAGGACGACTCGGTCATCGGCTCGCCGTTCTACGTCATGGAGTACGTCGAGGGCACCCCGTACCGCACGGCGGAGCAGCTCGCCCCGCTGGGCCCCGAGCGCACCCGCAAGGTGGTGCTGGGTCTGGTCGACACCCTCGTGGAGTTGCACGCCGTGGACCCGCAGGCCGTCGGCCTCGGGGACTTCGGGCGCCCCGAGGGATTCCTGGACCGGCAGCTGCGCCGCTGGGGCAAGCAGCTGGACGCCTCCCGCAACCGCGAACTTCCCGGCATCGACGAGCTGCACGCGGCGCTCGGCCGACAGCTGCCCGACTCCCCCGCTCCCACGGTCGTCCACGGCGACTTCCGCCTGGACAACGTGCTGATCGGGGCCGACGACGAGATCAAGGCCGTCCTCGACTGGGAGATGTCGACGCTCGGCGACCCGCTCACCGACCTGGGTCTGCTGGTCATGTACAGCTCCGATCTGGGCCTGTCCGAGTCCCCGGTCTCCACCACCAGCGGCGCGGCCGGCCACCCCTCCCCCGCCGAGCTGATCGAGCGCTATGCCGAACGCTCCGGCCGGGACACCTCCGGCATCTCCTGGTACACGGCGTTCGCCTGGTTCAAGCTCGCCGTGATCCTGGAGGGCATCCACTACCGCTACACCCTGGGCCAGACGGTCGGCGGCGGCTTCGACCGCATCGGCGACCTCGTCCCCGTCTTCATCGAGCACGGCCTCACCACCCTCCAGGAAGGCTGACCCACCCCATGGACTTCGCATTCGACGCCCGTACCGAGGAGCTGCGCGCCAAGCTGCTCACCTTCATGGACGAGCACGTCTACCCGGCCGAGCAGACCGCGGAGGAGCAGCGCGCACTGCTGGCGTCACCGTGGGACACCCCGCAGGTGGTGGAGGACCTCAAGGCCGAGGCCCGTAAGCAGGGGCTGTGGAACGTCTTCCTGCCGGACGCCGAGTACGGTGCCGGCCTCACGAATCTCCAGTACGCCCCGCTGGCGGAGATCCTGGGCCGCTCCCCGCAGTTGGCGCCGACCGCGCTGAACTGCGCGGCGCCGGACACCGGGAACATGGAGGTGCTCGCCCAGTTCGGCACCGACGAGCAGAAGAAGCGGTGGCTGGAGCCGCTGCTGGCCGGGGAGATCCGGTCCGCGTTCGCGATGACCGAGCCGGAGGTCGCCTCGTCGGACGCGACGAACATCGAGACCCGGATCACCCGGGACGGCGGCGACTACGTCATCAACGGGCGCAAGTGGTACATCTCCGGGGCGATGAACCCGGACTGCGCGATCTTCATCGTGATGGGCAAGACCGACCCGGACAGCGAGGACATCCGCCGCCAGCAGTCGCAGATCCTGGTCCCGCGCGACACCCCGGGTCTGACGGTGAAGCGGGCCATGAAGGTGTACGGCTACGAGGACCACTACCACGGCGGTCACGCCGAGGTGGTCTTCGACAACGTGCGGGTGCCCGCCACGAACCTGATCGGCGAGGAGGGCGGCGGCTTCGCCATCGCCCAGGCGCGGCTGGGCCCGGGCCGCATCCACCACTGCATGCGGCTGATCGGCATGGCCGAGCGCGCCATCGAGCTGATGTGCCGGCGCGCGGTGGCCCGTACGGCCTTCGGCAAGCCGCTCGCCCAGCAGGGCGTCGTGCAGAACTGGATCGCCGACGCCCGGGTCACCGTGGAGCAGCTGCGGCTGCTGGTGCTGAAGACGGCCTGGCTGATGGACACGGTCGGCAACCGCGGTGCGCACACCGAGATCCAGTCCATCAAGATCGCCACCCCGCGCGCGGTCGTCTCCATCCTCGACCAGGCGGTGCAGCTGCACGGCGCGGGCGGGGTCAGCCAGGACTTCCCGCTGGCCGAACTGTGGGCGGCGGCGCGGACGCTGCGGCTGGCCGACGGTCCGGACGAGGTGCACCAGCGCTCGCTGGCGCGGCGGGAGATCAAGAAGTACCTGTAGAGGTACCTGCAGGCGGTGGCCCGGCCGGCCGGGGCCGCGGTTCGCGGTCCGCGGTCCGCGGTCCGCGGTCCGCGTCAGTCTTCGCCGGTGCCGATCCGGTCCAGGACCTCCGTGTACCGGGAGCGCCGGTCGGGCCGGGCCCGGGCGGTGGCACGGCGGAGCGCCGGGACCGCCGCCGCGCCCAGCCCGACCAGCCCCTCCGCCGCTGCCTCGCGCACGACGGCGTGCGGGTGCCCGAGCAGTGCCGTCACCGAGGGAACCGCCGGCTCCCAGCCCGCCCGGCAGAGCGTCAGGACGGCCATGCGCACCACGTCCGGCCGGGGGTCGTCCAGCAGGAGTTCGGTGTGGCGCAGATGGGCGTTCCGGCCGAGCATCGTCCGTGAGGTCCGGTGGGCGCGCAGCCGGACCCTGGGCCTGGGGTGGGTGAGCAACGCTCCCAGCAGGTCCAGTAGTTGCGGGTCCCCGTCCGGTTCGGGGCCGGGGTGCCCGGCTGCCAGTTCCGTGAGCGCCCGGCAGATCTGTTCCGGTGTGCCGGACCCGGCGAGGTCCAGCAGTTCCTGCCGCGTCGGGCGGTGGCCCGTCGCGGTGGGACCGGCGGCACGGTCGCGGAGGGCTGCCAGTGCCGCCGCGTCCTGCTGCCCTGCGTCCGGACCCCGCAGTGGCCCCTCCACGAGGCACAGCCGGTCGGCGAGTCCGGTGCGCCCTTCGGCACGCAGGCGGCTGCGGGTCCGGGTCAGGGCCTGGGTGCGCAGAAGCGGGCGTCCGGCGAGCAGGTCCAGGTATCCCCAGGCCCCGGCGTCGAGGCGGTCGCCGAGCGCCTCGGCCAGCGCGTCTGCGGGATGCGCCCGCAACGTGTCCCCGACGGCGCGGGCCACGGCGGGCGGTGCGTGCTCCCACCACTCCAGCAGCAGCGGGACCAGCCGTTGCCTCTCCGCCGGGCCGAGCTCCGCGGCCATGCGTGCCACCCGGTCGCGCAGAATCCCGTCGCCACGCAGTTCCGTCTCGCCGATGGCACCGAGCGCGCGGGCGGGGCCGGCTCCGGCCGGCAGACCGATCCGGCCGCGGAGGTACGCGCGAAGCACCACCAGGCGGGCCTCGGGCTCGGGCCACCGTGCCAGCACCTCGGCCGCGGTCTGCCTGCGCTCCGCCTCGTCCGAACCCAGCATGGCGAGCAGCCGCTCCCGCAGGGCCGCCGAACGCGGCTGGTCCAGGTCGTCGACGCGGACCCGGCGCGGCGACGGCTCCGGTGTGCGGGCGGTCTCCGCGAGGGTCCAGGGTGGCGCGTCGAGGGGCTGGAGCCACGTCATCCAGTCGACGAGCGCGGCGCGGATCCCCGGACCCGCACCGGGGTACGCCTCGACCAGCGCGGTCAGCCGGTCCCGCGAGGGGACCGTGCCGTCGTCCGTGCGGCGGAACTCCGCCAGGGCGTCCGGTGCCCGGACCGCGTGGGCCAGCGCGGCCCGCCAGGCCCTGGTCCCGGCGGGCAGGGGCGCGGCGTCGGCGTGCTCCGGTACGGCGAAGGCCTCCGCGAGCACGGTGGTCCCGGCCCGCCGGGGGTCGGCGTCGAGCCGGGCATCCGCGAGGGCCCGGTCCAGATCGGGGCGGACCAGGACGGCGCCGAGGCGGCGCAGCAGGGTCAGCGTGGACCGGCTCGGCCTGGCCGGCGCGGGGTCCAGGGCGCGTACGGCGGCAACGGCTGCCGTTCTCGCGGTGGCCGTCAGCAGCGGCGCGACGGCTTCGAGCGCGGCGATCAGATCGTGCCGGTCCCCGTCCCGGGCATCGGCCAGCGCGTCCAGCAGGACGGGCGCGGACCGGGAGAACGCCCTGAGCTCCTCGTCGCTCCGCGGCTCGGCGCACAACCACAGCACGAACCGCAGCACCTTGCTCCGGAGCGCCTTGTCCCGGGTCAACGGCCGGGAGCCCGCCAGCGCGAGCCAGTCGCCCACCATCGGCCGCAGCCCGCTCGGCCGGAAGGGTCGGGGCAGCTCGTCCAGCCGGGCGAGTCGCAGCGCGGTCCCGGGGTCCCAGCCCCCGGTCACCAGGGCCTGGATGTCACGGTCCGCACGGGCGGCCGGTGCGGTGGTCCTGTGGCGGGCCGCGGTCCGTGCCAGATCCTTCACGGTGCCGGAGGCGTGCGCGGCCCGGCGGAACGCCACCGGGGCGAGGGCGAGCACCGCCGGCGAGCGCTGCTCGTCCGGTGCGAGGAGGGAGCGTGCGGCGAGGACGCCGTCGAGGTCCTCCAGCAGCAGGCGACGGGTGGCGTCGTCCCGGCTGTGTTCGGCGGCGGCCACGAGGGTGGCCTCGTAGGCGTCGCCGAGGATGGCGCGCAGGGCGGCGACGAGGGCCGCGCGCAGACCGGGATTGCTGTCCTGTCCGAGCCGGGAGAGAAGCTTCGGGAGCGCGACCGGTGCCCCTGCCCGGACCAGGGCCTCGGCCGCCGTCTTCCTGATGTTCATGTTCGGGTGGTCGAGGCAGCCGGCGATGGCGGCGCTCGCCCAGTGGGCCCGGGCATGGCCCAGGGCGAGCAGGGCCTGCCGGACGGTCTGGACGTCCTGGGCCCTGGTCAGCGCGATCAGCGTCGCCGAGAGCGCCTGGGCGTCCTCGCCCGTCGCGTCCTGGGCCAGCAGTGCGACGGCATGCTTGCGGACGTGCCGGTCCCGGTGGCGCAGCAGTCGGTGCACCCGCGCGCGGGTGCCCTTCCAGGGCGCCCTGAGCAGCAGTTCGAGGAGGACCACGTGCTCGTCGTCCGACAGGCCGGGGCGGTCCAGCAGGTCCATCGCCACCGTCGCGACCAGCGCGTTCCCGGCCTCCCGCGCGTCCGCGGCACCGAGCAGGCAGACGGGCCGGATCGCGCCCCGCCCGTGGAGTCGTCGGCCCAGGGCGCTCACGGCGTCCAGGACCTCCTGCGGCACCGCGGGCTCACCGGCCGGCTGCCCGTGTTCCCCGGTCCGGGGAACCGCGTCCGGGCTGCGCGCCTCGGCCTGCCCGGCCACGACGCGCAGCAGCAGGTCGGCGATGACCGGGAGGGTGGTGGCGTCGCCGTGGGCCGCCAGCCGGCACAGGGACGCCACCGGCGCGTCCGGGTCAAGGTGGGAGCTCAGCAGGGCCAGTTCCCGCGCGTCCGGTCCGCCGAGGTCGGCCGCGATGCGCGGCGGCAGATCGACCGGGTCGAGGCGGGCGAGAAGGGCACCGCGCAGGTCCGGATCGCGGTTCAGCTGCCACAGGAGTTCCAGGGCCCGGCTGCGTACGGGGCGCAGATGCGGCGCCGTCCCGCCCGTGGGCAGGCCCAGTCCTTCGCACAGGGCGCGTACCGTCCGGTCGCCGCCGATCGCCTCCAGCGTGTCCAGTGCCGCGGCCGGCGCCGAGGGGAGCAGGGCGATGACGGCCTCCTCGGCGTCCGCGTGGCGCAGTTCGCGTATCGCGTCGAGGAAGGGCCCGGGTGCGGGGGCCGAGGGCAGTACGCGGGCGACGGCGTCCCCGACCGAAAGGTCTCCGGCCCCCTGCCCGGCCAGGGCGACGAGCAGGGCGAGCCGGCGCGGCCAGCCCGGATCGTCGGCCGGCACGTCGGTGAGGACGCGCAGCGTCTCGTTCCGGGAGGTGAAGAGGATCGTCGCCACGTCGTGGGGCGGGATCGAGTGGTCGGACAGGGCCAGGCCGATGACGGCGCGGACCTGCGGGCCGTCCGGGAAGTGCCCGCGGCGGTGGAGACCGCGCAGGCAGACCACGGCCGGGCCGCCGAGCAGCAGGGGATCGCGGGCGGCGACGGCCGTGAGCTCGCCGATGTCGTCGCGGTCCGCCAGTTCGCCGAGCAGTTCCATTCCGCGTCGCCGAAGGCCCGGTGCGAGGTGTGGGTCCGCGACGACCCGGAACAGCAGGTCCCGGTGCCCGTGGCGCGCGGCGGCCGCGAGGGCGGCGTCGGCCACCGCGGGCCGCTCCCGCACGGCGTCCCGGGCCGGTTGCCCGGCCGGATCACGGAAGAGGTACGGGGCGAAGAGGCCGGGCGGCAGCGGGTCCATCGCCGCCCACGGTTCGGCGATGGCGTCCAGCGCGTCCGCGACGACCGGGGATCCGGCGGCTCCCAGCAGGGCGGTCAGCTTCTCCCGGACCAGCGCCGGGGCCAGCAGTCCGCCGTGCAGCCCTTCCCGGGCCAGCCGCAGCGCCTCGGCCTGAAGGACCGGGTCGCCGCTGCCCGCCAACTCGTCCACCAGGAGCGCCGGCCGGTACGCGCCGGTGATCCCCGCACCCCGCACGGCCTGGTACAGGAGCTCGCCCGGGGGCTCGTCCCGGAGCACCTCGGGGTCGTGCAGCACGTCGGCGCGCAGCCAGGCGATCCGTACCCGGGCCGGCAGGCGCCCGGCCGTGCGCCACGGCGGCCGGGGGCGGCCGTCCAGCCGGTGGCCGAGCCGCTCGTAGAGCTCCGCCAGGAGAAGATCGGCCTCCGGCAGCCCGGTGAGTGAGGCGGGCAGGATTCCGGCGAGTGCGTCGGCCTCGCCGTCGTCGCAGGGCGGGCACCCGGTGACGCGCTCGTCCAGCCGGACCAGCGCCGCGTGACGCTGCCCGGGGTCCGTGTCCCCGAGAAGTCGGCCCAGGGCACGGAGCTCTTCGTCGACCGGTGTCCGCATCGTCGGATGCTAACCGGGTACGCCGGGGCTCCGGCAACGTCATTTCGGACCGCGTCAGTAGCCGCCGTACGGTACGTGGTCGGCGAGGGCCAGTTCGCGAGCGAAGGCCCGTACCCGCAGGAGGCACCGGGCGAGGGCCCGGACGGCTCTCGGCCGGTGCGGCCCGTAGGCCACCTTCCACAGAGCGGGGACACGCGTCGAAACCTGGATGTGCGCCATGTATCCACCTTCGCCCCGCCAAGCCCTTCGGTCCAACAGATGGATTCGCTGGCTGCGATCGCTACCGTAGATGGATGGAGATTCGGCAGCTCCGCCACTTCATGGCGGTGATCACGCACGGCAGCTTCACCGCCGCCGCCCGCGCGGAACTGATCGTGCAGTCCGCCCTCAGCACCTCCGTCCGCAACCTCGAACGGGAGCTGGGAGCCGATCTGTTCGAACGGACCGGCCGGCGGGTGGTCCTCACCGAGGCCGGCCGGGCGCTGCTGCCCTCGGCCCGTACGGTGCTGGCCGGGACGGACGCGGCACGCGAGGCGGTGGCCGCCGTCTCGGGGCTGGCCACCGGACGGGTGCGGATCGGCACGATCCAGACGCTGACGTGCGTGGACCTGGCCGCCGAACTCGCCGCGTTCCACCGGCTGTGGCCCGGGGTGCAGATCTCGCTGCGCGAGGCGACGACCCCGGAACTGGTCGCGGGGGTCCGCGCCGGCGAGCTGGACCTCGCCTATCTCGCACCGGACGCGGCCGAACTCCCGGAGGGCATCACGGCCTTCGCGTCCTGGCAGGAGGACCTGGTGCTCATCACGGCGCCGGGCCACCGGCTCGCGACGGCCGGGCGCACCCTGATCAAGGACCTGGCCGACGAGCCGTTCGTGGACTTCCGCGCGGGCACCGGCCTGGAGACGGCGGTGCGGCGGCTGGCCGCGCACTGCGGTCTGGAACGCCGGATCACCTGTGACGTGACGCAGATCCGGCTGCTCGTCGACCTCGTACGGGCGGGCATCGGCGTCGCGATCGTGCCGCGCCGCATCGGCGAGGACGCCGGGCTGCCGTGCGTCAGTATCCGGCAGCCGGAGCCGGGCCGGACCGTGGTGCTGGTGGGCCGGGCGCCCCGGCCGCGCAATCCGGCGGCGGAGGCGCTGCTGGGGCGGCTGGCCGGTGGTGGACCGGCCTGACGGATCAGGGCCGCAACGCGCGCAGCAGCAGGTCGGCGAGGTGGTCGGCGACCTCCTGCTGGGTCAGCGGGCCGTCCGGCCGGTACCAGGTCGACAGGTGGTGGACCGAGCCGAAGTGGTAGTCGACGATCAGGTCCGCGGGGGTGGCCGAGGAGAACACCCCGCTGCGCTGCCCCTCCTCCACGAGGGCCCGGAAGCGCTCGTGGTAGCGGCGCCGCTCCACCCGTACCTGCTTGTTCTTCTCGGGGCTCAGGTGGTGCATGGAGCGGAAGAAGATCGAGGCGTCGTCGAGGTTCTCGATGGTGGTGACGACCACGTCGGCAGCGGCTTCGCGCAGCCGCTGCTCGACGGGGGCGTCGGCCTCCGCGAAGGCGTCGAGACGCTCCTGCTGGAGCCGCAGGACCCGGGCGTAGACCTCCTGGAGGAGGTCCTCCTTGGAGCCGAAGTAGTGGTAGAGCGCGCCCTTGGTGACGCCGGCCGCCTCGACGATCTCCTGGACCGAGGTGCGGTCGTACCCCTGCTCGGCGAAGAGCCGGGTGGCGGCGGCCAGCAGCCGCTGGGGGACGGGGGTACCGCTCCCGTCCGTCGCCTTGGCCATAGCCGCCACCTTCCTTCCGTGAGTCATGTGGGTTGCGTGAACCGGTTCTAGCGGGGTGAACGCAGTTCCCGCCTGAGGATCTTCCCACTTGCGGTCTTGGGAAGTTCCGTCAGGATCTCGACTTCGCGCGGATACTTGTACGCGGCGAGCCGTTCCTTGCAGTACGCACCCAATTCGCCGGGTTCGACCGAGGCGCCGGGCCGCAGACTGACGTAGGCGCGGACCGTCTCGCCCCGGTAGGTGTCGGGGACGCCGACGACGGCGGCCTCGCGCACGGCCGGGTGGGTGTAGAGGACGTCTTCGACCTCGCGCGGCCAGACCTTGAAGCCGGAGGCGTTGATCATGTCCTTCTTGCGGTCGACGACGTAGAGCCAGCCCTCGCGGTCCATGAAGCCGATGTCGCCGGTGCGCAGTTCGCCGTCCGGGAAGGCGGCGGCGGTGGCCTCGGGCAGCCGCCAGTAGCCGGACACGACCTGCGGGCCGCGCACCGCGATCTCGCCCTGCTCGCCGAAGGGGACCTCGGCCCCGTTCTCGTCGATGATCCGCACGACCGTGTCCGGGCCGGGCACGCCGACCGAGAGGGTGCCGGAGACCGGGTCGACGGGTGCCTCGCGCTCGGGCGGCACCGAGGCACAGGGGGCGGTGCACTCGGTGAGGCCGTAGCCGTTGCGGATGTACGGGCCGAAGCCCGCCCGGAACTTCTCGACGAGCGCGGGCGGCAGCGGCGCGCCGCCCGAGGAGATCACCTGGAAGGAGGCGAAGTGCTCGGGAGTGACACCGGGGGTCGCGGCGAGCGCCATGAAGGCGGTGGACGGGCCGACGGTGTACGCGGGCCGGTGTTCGGTGAAGGCGTCGAGGACGACACCCGGGTGGAAGCGGTACGCCAGCACCAGGGTGCCCGCGTTGGCGAGGCAGGCGGCCAGCTGGCAGACCATGCCGGTGATGTGGAAGAGCGGGGCGAGGGCGAAGTAGGCGGAGCCTTCGGCGATGGGGTGGCCGGTGCGCTGGCGCTCGGCGTTGACCATGATGTTGCCGTGGGAGTTCATGGCGCCCTTGGGGGTGCCGCTCGTCCCGGAGGTGTAGCTGATCAGCGCCACGTCGGTGGCGGCGAGCTCCCGGCCGGCGGGGGCCGCGAGACCCTGCCGGGCGACGGCCACCAGGTCGTCGGCGTCGTAGGCGGGCGGCAGCCGCTCGAAGTTCAGCACCCGCTCGTCGCTCGAAGTCTGGAGGTCCAGCTCGCAGGCGATGACGGCGATCCGGACCGACAGGGCGCCGGCGGCGGTGTCCCGCAGATACGCCTCCCAGGCCCGGTCCGAACAGATCAGCGCCGTGACCTCGGCGTCCTTCAGTACGTGACCGACCTCGGCGGACTTGTACATCGGGTTGAGCGGAACGACCGTCGCCCCGGCCTTCCAGGCGCCGAGCAGCGCGAGCACGAACTGCGGGGAGTTCTGCAGCATGATCGCGACCCGGTCGCCGCGCTCCAGGCCCCGGGCGGCGAGGTGCCCGGCCACGGAGTCGGAGAGCTCGTCGGCCTCGCGGTAGGTGAGGCGTCCGTCGAAGTAGGCGAGTGCCGGGTGGCCGGGGGCCCGGGCGACGGAGTCACGGAAGGCGTGCACCAGGGTCTCGGCGGGGTGGACGGGGGCCCGCTGGGCCTCGCTCAGCAGCGGGAGCCAGGGCTTCGCCGCGTAGATCGACTCGCTCATGCGCCGGTCTCCTCCCACTTGCGCTGAAGGCGGTTCATACTGCCGAGCCAGTGGTCGGTGTCCTCGGTGCGGGCCCGGTAGTAGCCGGCGACCTCGGGGTGGGGCAGAACGAGGAAGCGGTCCTCGGCCATGGCGTCGAAGAGGGCCTCGGCGACGTCCTCGGGCTCGATCGCGCTGGGCGCGAGGACGAGCTTCCCGGCCGATCCGGCACCGGTGAGCATGTCCGTACGCACGCCCTGCGGGCAGATCGTGTGGACCTTGATGCCGCGGTGGCGGTAGGTGAGCGAGAGCCACTCGGCGAAGGCGACCACGCCGTGCTTGGTGACGCTGTACGGCGCCGCGCCGATCATCGTCAGCAGTCCGGCGGCGGAGGCCGTGGAGACGAACCTGCCGCTGCCGCGCTCCAGCCAGTCCGGGACCAGCACCCTGGCCGCGCGGACATGGGCCATCACGTTGACGTCCCAGGCCGCCGCCCAGACCTCCTCGTCGGCGAGGACATCACCGGGTGAGGCGAGGCCGGCGTTGGCGCAGTAGACGTCCACCGTGCCGTCCAGCGCGTCCCGTGCGGCTTCGACGATCTGTGAGGCGTCGCCGGCGACCGCGATGCCGCCGATCTCCTCGGCCAGCGCCTTGATCCGGCCCTCGTCGAGGTCGTTGACCACGACCCGTGCGCCCTCGGCGGCGAATCTGCGGGCCAGCGCGGCGCCGATGCCGCCTCCGGCTCCCGTGACCACTACGCCCGCGCCCTGCACCGTACTCATCGGTCCCGCCTCTCTCAGCCGACTGCACCGGCAGACTAACCGGTCGGTATGTCGTCGGGGAAGGGGTGCAGGCCACCGGACGCCAGAGGTTGCGCCATTGACAATGCCGCCCCGTCCGCCCGCGTCGTTCCCAGCGACCCGCGAGCACGCTACGGTGCGTGGCCATGACAGATATCTCGATCATGGAGGTAGCGCGATGAGCTTGTCCCGACGTGGTCTGCTGGCGGCCGGCGGTGCGGTGGGAGCCCTCGCCGCGACGGCGGCGACAGCAGGACCGGCCGCCGCCCACGGCTCGCACGGCCACGGCGGTGGGCACGGCCGGGTCCGCACCGGCTTCGACCGGCTCGCGGCGGACGGCTACGCCCTGCTGAAGGGGCAGCGTGTCGGTGTGGTCACCAACCCCACCGGGATCACCTCCGATGTGCGCCACATCGTCGATGTGATGCACCCGGACGACCGGGTGGACCTGACCGCGGTCTTCGGCCCCGAGCACGGCTTCCGCGGCACCGCGCAGGCGGGCGGCTCGGAGGGCCGGTACGACGACCCGGCGACCGGGCTGCCGGTCTACGACACCTACCTGAAGAGCGGGCAGGCGCTCGCCGACGTCTTCACCGCGTCCGGCGTGGACACCGTTGTCTTCGACATCCAGGACGCGGGCGCCCGCTTCTACACGTACATCTGGACGCTGTACGACTGTCTGGAGGCGGCCGCCCTCGCGGGGAAGAGGTTCGTGGTGCTCGACCGGCCGAACCCGGTGACGGGACGGGCGGCACTCGGACCCGTGCTCGATCCCGCGTTCGGCACCTTCGTGGGGCGCCGGGAGATCTCGCAGGCGCACGGCATGACGGTCACCGAACTGGCGCTGCTGTTCAACGGCGAGTTCCTGGCGGACCGTCCGGCCGAGCTGGAGATCGTGAAGATGTCGGGGTGGTCGCGCTCGGACTTCTTCGACGGGACCGGGCTGCCGTGGGTGCCGCCGAGCCCCAACATGCCCACCCCCGAGACCGCGCTGGTGTACTCGGGCACCTGCCTGTTCGAGGGCACGAACCTCTCCGAGGGGCGCGGCACGACCCGGCCGTTCGAACTGCTGGGGGCCGAAGGCGTCGACCACACCTGGGCGGCTGCGGCCAACGCGCTGGACCTGCCCGGAGTGGCGTTCCGCGAGGCGTACTTCGCGCCGACGTTCTCCAAGTTCCAGGGCAGGACGGTGGGCGGGGTGCAGGTGCACGTCCAGGACCGCGAGGTCTTCGACCCGGTACGCACCGGGATCGCGCTGCTCGTCACGGCGAAGCAGACCTGGAGCGGGTTCGCCTGGCGGCCGGACAACTGGATCGACAAGCTCACCGGCAACACCCGGGTCCGCACGATGATCGACGCGGGTGCGGACACGGATGAGGTGGTGGGCGCCTGGGCGGAGGACCTCGCCGCGTTCCGCGCGGTGCGGAAGCGGTACTTGCAGTACCGGTGAGCCTGGCGGGCGGGCCCGCGTGCATGGGTGAACCATGTGTGCGGGCCCGCCCGGCCGGCTGTTCCTCGGGACAGCCCTCAGCGGTGCGCCGGGAACTCCACCACCTGCTGGTACGTCGGGCGGTTCTGCCAGTGGACCGCCTTCTGCGCGATCCCGCCCAGCGCCCGGTGGATGATCGAGTCGGTGCACCACTGCTCACCGGCCTTGCAGGTGTCGTCGGCCGGGTAGACCTCGGCCGCCGGCACCGCCGCCGCCTGCTTCAGCGTGGACAGCAGCGCCGCCCGGCAGCTGCTCAGATCGCCGTTGCCGCAGTAGGGCCTGGCCAGCGGCCCCTTGACCGGCTGCCCCAGCACCTGGCGCAGATCCTTGTCGGCGAAGCCCCACCAGCCGTACTGGAACGCCGAACCGCTGTGAGCGCCGCTCGGCCCGTGGCTGGCCGCCGGGGACTCGTCCGTGGCGAGGTTCGCGGTCAGCGCCCCGTACAGATCGTCACCCAGTCCCGGCTTGAACTCGGCCTCAATCAGCTTCGGCCACCAGGCGTCCATGATGCGTACGGCATCGGCGTAGGTGTACGTGTGCGAGCCCGGGCTGCTCTCCTTGCGCTGGGCTCCCGCCGCCCGCCAGGAGTCCAGTTGCTGGACCACCGCGTTGAGCTCCGGGTCGGTGACCGGCTGGGAGCGGATCACCTTGAGCAGTTCGGGGAGCAGCTGCTCGCCGCGCAGATCGGTGAGCGCGGCGTCCGCCATCGCCCGGGTGAGGGAGGCGCGGGTCACGCCGCCCTCCTCGACCAGCTTCGCGACCCGGTCGTCGAGCAGATCGGCCCGGTGCACGGCACTGAGCCCGAAGCCCGCGGAGGCGTACCCCTCGGCCTGCTTGTTGTTCCAGGAGACGTAGTAGTCCTGGCCGCTGGAGTGCGGGTGCTCGGCGAAGGGGGTGTACGCGGCGGTGTTGGCCGCCGGGTCGTAGCCCTGCCACTCGTACGCCTTCTCGGCCCGGACGGGCAGCGCCGGGTCGACGCCCGTCGCCCGTACCGGGTTCATGCCGCTGTTGTAGTAGGCGGCGGTGCGGGAGTCCGCGTAGAACCAGTTGAAGGCGTAGTCGATGTTGCTCGCCGCCCGCTGGAAGGACGCGGCGTCGGTGACGTACGACGGGTCGTTGAGCATCTGGAAGCCGATGATCGAGTCGGCCTCGTGCCGGTAGGTGGTGCGCAGCGTGGTGTACGCGACGGGCTTGCCGCCCACGGTGGCGCGGTGGGTGACGATGCCGTACCCGGTGCGCCACACCTGCATCCGGTAGGAGCCCTTCGCCGTGGAGTCGGCGACGGTCGGCTTCCAGGAGTTGGTGCGCTCCAGCTTCTCCATGGCGGTGCAGGCGCCGCGGTAGAGATAGTGGGTGGAGTCCTTGGTGGGCGTGGAGCCGTCGGGTTCGCACAGGTCGACGGCGTACGTGTCCGTGATGTCCTGGCCCGCCGAGGTGGCGCTCCATGCGTAGTCCTGGCCGCGGCCCATCTGGATGTACATGCCGACGCCGGCGAAGGAGACGCCGCGGGCGCTGATGCCGGGTCCCTGGAGTTCCTGGAGCATCATCAGCTGCGGGGCGAAGTAGCCGGTCTGCGGGCCGAACACGGCGACCGGGTTGCCGCTCGCCGTGTGCTTGCCGGACACCAGCAGGGCGTTGGACATGCCGCGCTTCTGGGCGCCGGAGCCGGAGCCGGGGAGCGATCCCTCGGGGATGACTCCGTCGTCGTAGATGCCCTGGGCCTTCCGGAGCGTGGCGGGGGCCTTGACGGGTGCCTTCACGTCGGTGCCCGCGGAGCCCGTGCGGTCGTGGATGAGCGGCTCGGTGGTGACGGAGCCGGGGTCCGGGAGCGCCGCGCCCACGGCCTTGCCGGGCTTGTTCGCGTACGGGAAGGCGGTGCCGTCGTGCACGGTCAGCACGGCCTCGGGGTCGTTGCGCTGCCGGAACGACTCCCAGACCTTCGTGCCCTCCTCGACGCCGTACTTCTGCTGGGCCGACAGCAGGGAGAGCGCCGCCTGCACCTCGCCGCCGCCACCGCCGCCGAACTGGCCGCCGACGACCGAGGCGATCGAGATCAGGTCGGTGAGCTTGAACGGCTGGATCTCGCCGATGTTGGTGAGGGCGTCGATCTTGCCGGTGAGGACGTACTCGCCGGGGAAGTAGCGGCCCTTCTTCGACTTCTCCCGGTAGGAGTTGATGCCGTCCACATAGGCCTGGGCATCCGCCATGGCCTGTTCGCCGCGGGCGCCCTCCTGGGTCCTGATGGACTCGACCTGGGCCTCCAGGTCGGCCTCGGTGTACGGGGCCTGCGGCCAGAACTGCTGCTCCAGGCCCTGGTTGGCCAGTGCGCCGCCGGCGAAGGAGGTCAGTTCCCCGCGCCCGATGTGGCGGAAGAGGTCCATCAGCCAGAGCCGGTCCTGCCCGGCCGCGAAGCCGGCGCCGAACTCGGTGCCGTAGCGGGTGGTGCCCTTGATGTGCGGGACGCCCGACACCTTGTCGCGGGTGATGGTGACGTCGTCGCGCGGCGAGGTGACGGACTCGACCTGGTCCTTGGCGACGCCGAAGGAGGCGTCGTTGAAGAAGTCGTTCAGCTTCTGGTCGGTGAGGCCCGTGTGCCCGGCGACCAGACCGTCGTAGCGGTCGAGCTGGTCGTCGCTGTGCGCGGGGTGGGTGCCGAAGGCCTTGTTGCCGAGGATCTCGACCAGGGTGGCGTTGCCGTTCTCGCCGGGCGGCAGGATGTCGTCGCACTGTCCCTGGCAGTAGTCGACGACGGGGGCGGGATCCGGCTCGGCGGCGCCGGCGTGGGGTGCGGAAGCCAGCAGGGACGTACCAAGGGCGAGAACGGCCGCGACGGTGGCGGCCCTTGTCCTGCCGGTGCGTACGGACATGCGGGTGCGTGGGGGCATGCGTGCTCCTCGGAGAGACCGTGCGCCGGAGGTTACCGACGGTATGACCCGTCGGTAAGGTGAACATCGGTCACCTTTTCCGAATCACCACATCCGTCGCATGACGCTTCGTCATCTCACTCCGTGGACGGAACGGCCTTTGGATGGAGCCGATCCGGGCAGGCGTACGTCCACTCAATGACGCCGAAGTACGGGCAACGGAGTACGAGCGACGGAGGTGGCGGCGCCATGGCCGGTTTCCGGAGTCTGGCGAGACAGGTCCGCGATCCGCGGAGCGATCTGGCACTGCGGCGGTACTCGCTGCGCAAATGCCTGGAACGCTTCGCACCGTACGGACACCGGGCGACCTGGGACCATCTGTGCGCCCGGCACGGAATGGGCCCCGAGGACCGGGCGCCCGACCCGGCGCGACTGATGCGCGCGCTGGACGAGCTGGAGACCGCACGGGCGGTCTGGCTCGGTTACGAGGCGGGGTTCGCCGAGCGCCGCAAGCAGGAGAAGCACGAGGGGCTGCGGCGGCCGGCCGCCTTCGACGACTGGCACCGGCACACCTGGGGCGGGAACGGGGTCGCGCGCTGCGAGGACCCGGGGGTCCATCCGGCGGCTCCGCTCGCCGAGGTCCTGGGCCGGCTGATCTCGGCCCTGGAGTCGGAGCCGGGCACCGGCTGCCCGGTGTGCGCACAGGCCCGCATCGTGTGGCGGCAGGACCTGGACAGCGAACCGTGGTCCGGCCCGGTCTGCGCCGGCTGCGGCATCGTGGTGCCGCAGCCCGTACTCACCCCGGACGCGCTGGCGAGGGCCAGGCTGACCCGGCTGGGCGACCTGGCGACGATCGCCTGAGGAACGGAGCTGCCCGTCCGGCGCCCCCGGCCGCCGGACGGGGCCACACCGGCCCGGCCGCTCACGCCTTGCCGGCGGCCCTGCCCTCCGGCATGAGGCGCGAGCCACTGATCCGCTCACCGGAGATGTCGTCCGGGTTGGAGAGCACACAGGTCTCCAACGACAGGCAGCCGCAGCCGATGCAGTCCGTGAGGTGGTCGCGCAGCCTGGCCAGCTGCCGGATCCGCTCATCCAGCTCGGAGCGCCAGGCCTCGGAGAGCCGGGCCCAGTCGTCCCGGTTCGGAGTGCGCTCCTCCGGGAGCTCGGCCAGGGCGTCACGGATGGTGGCGAGCGGGATGCCGACCCGCTGCGCCGCGCGGACGAAGGCGACCCGGCGCAGTGCGTCCCTCGTGTAGCGGCGCTGGTTACCGCTGGTGCGGCGGCTGCTGATCAGGCCCTTGGCCTCGTAGAAGTGCAGGGCCGAGACCGCGGCGCCGCTGCGCGCGGAGAGCTGGCCGACCGTGAGTTCATGGAGTGTCTGTGGGATCTGGGGCACTCATCGAACCCTACGTGGCCCATTCGCGCCCGGTCCGTCGTTGACAGGAACGCACCCGCCAACCATGCTGAGCAAGCGCTTAGACAGGCACCCGATGGATGGTCGAGAGCGGGAAGGCAGGGACATGGCAGAGCCGAGGATCTTCACGTCCGCGCAGGAGCTGCGTGACGGCGTGGGCGAGCAGCTGGGACACAGTGACTGGCTGGAGGTCGACCAGAAGAGGATCGACCTCTTCGCCGACGCCACCGGCGACCACCAGTGGATCCACGTGGACCCGGAGCGGGCCGCGGCCGGTCCGTTCGGGACGACGATCGCGCACGGCTACCTCACGCTCTCGCTGCTGCCGGCCCTCGTACCGCAGGTCATGCAGGTCGAGAACACCAAGATGGGCATCAACTACGGGACCAACAAGGTCCGCTTCCCCTCCACCGTGCCCGTGGGCTCCCGGCTGCGGGCGACGGCCGTCCTGAAGAGCGTCGAGGAGGCGGGCGGCGGCGTGCAGGTCACCGCCGTCGTCACGGTCGAGCGCGAGGGCGGCGACAAGCCCGCGTGCGTCGCCGAGTCGGTGTCGCGCTTCTACTTCTGAGCCGTACGCGGGCGTGGGTCCCGGCCCCGCGGGGCCGGGACCCACGCCCGCGCGCCGTCAGCGCCCGGCCGCGACCATCCGCAGCACGAGCCCGGCGTACAGCTCCCCCACCTCGTCCGGCGTCCGGCTGCCCTGCGCGTTGAACCACCGCGCCACGTCGATGCAGAGCGAGAGCACGGCAAGTGCGGTGCCGGGCACGTCGGACACGTCGAACTCTCCCGCCGCCACACCCTCGCCGATGATCCGGCGCACCGCCGCGTCGCTCCTGCGGCGCAGTTCGACGATCTCGGTGCGGTGCTCCTCGGCCAGCGCGTCGAGCTCGTACTGGACCACACGCGCGGTGGTGTGCCGCTCGGCGTGCCAGCGGACGAAGGCCCGCACGGCACCGGCCAGCCGCTCGGTGGCCGTGCCCTCGCCGTCGGCCGCCGACTCCAGCAGGGTCAGGGCGCGGTCGTGCCCGATCCTGCTGATCCGGTGGAGCAGCTCTTCCTTCGTCTTGAAGTGGATGTAGAGCGCCGCGGGGCTCATCCCGGCACGGCCCGCGATGTCCCGTGTGGTGGTCGCGTGGTAGCCGCGCTCGGCGAAGGCGTCGACGGCCGCCACGAGGAGCCGTCGGGCGGCCTCGGGCGTCACTTCGGACCACGGCGTGTTCTCGCCGTCGGTCTCCTCCGCCGTGCTCATCGTCGGTCGCCCCTCTCAGTCAGCAGGACGAACACCATACCCCGATCCTGAGCAAGCGCTTAGAGGTAAGGGTGTGGGGAGATCGTCAGAGCTTCTGGAAGGGGTCGTGCTCGGCGAGGATCTTCTCCAGCCGGGCCTGGTCGACCCGGCTGATGATCTGCCCCGCCTCCTGCCGGTCCCGGATGACCTTGGCCAGCGTGAAGGCGGACGTGACGAGGTAGAGGACGCCGATGGCGAGGAAGGCGCGCACCCACACGTCGGCGTCGAGGAAGTAGATTCCGAGCGTCACCGC
Organism: Streptomyces sp. NBC_00236; assembly: GCF_036195045.1. Lineage (NCBI taxonomy): Bacteria > Bacillati > Actinomycetota > Actinomycetes > Kitasatosporales > Streptomycetaceae > Streptomyces > Streptomyces sp. NBC_00236. The sequence goes on from NZ_CP108100.1 coordinate 1,439,711, forward strand.
CCCCATCGCGATCCCGAAGGACGCGACGGCCTGGCCGTAGAAGGCGGCGGTGTTCTGCTGCTTGACCGTTGTCGTCTCACTCATGTCGCCCAGCATCGGGCGGTATGGCGTACGCCACATCCGTCGGCGTACTCAGGCCGGTACTCAGCCGGCCGTCCGGGTCACGCGGGATCAGAAGGCGGACACCCCCGTCAGGGCGCGGCCGATGATCAGCTTCTGGATCTGGCTGGTGCCCTCGTAGAGCGTCATCACCCGGGCGTCGCGCAGCAGCTTGCCGACGGGGTACTCGTCGATGTAGCCGTAACCGCCGAAGACCTGGACGGCGTTGTTCGCGGCGCGGACGGCCGCCTCGGAGGCGAAGAGCTTCGCCTGGGAGGCGGCGGTCGCGAAGTGCTCGCCACGGTCGATCAGGTCGGCCACCCGCCAGGTCAGCAGTCGGGCGGCGTCGACGTCCACGGAGATGTCGCTGATGAGCTCCTGGACGAGCTGGTAGCTCGCGATGGACTTGCCGAACTGTTCGCGCTCCCCGGCGTATCCCACGGCCGCGTCCAGGGCCGCCTGCGCGATGCCGACGCAGCCCGCCGCGACCGACATCCGCCCCTTGGCCAGCGCCGACATGGCTATGGAGAAGCCCTTGCCCTCCGGGCCCATGAGGGCGCCGGCGGGTACCCGGACGTCCTCCAGGACCAGTTCGGCGGTCGCCTGGCCGCGCAGACCGAGCTTGCCGTGGATGGTGCGCCTCGTGAGGCCGGGGGTGTCGGTGGGCACCAGGAAGGCGGACACACCCTTGTGCCCGGGGGTCTCGTTGGTGCGGGCGAAGAGCAGCACCACATCGGCCCAGGTGCCGTTGGTGATGAACATCTTACTGCCGTTGATGACGTAGTCACCCCCGTCCCGGACGGCCCTCGTCGTCAGATTCCCGGCGTCCGACCCCGTGCCCGGTTCGGTGAGGCCGAAGCAGCCGACGGCGTCACCGGAGGTCAGCCGGGGCAGCCACTGCCGCTTCTGCTCCTCGTCGCCCCACGCGGCGACGGTCTTGGCGACCAGGCCGAGCGAGACCGAGACGATGCCGCGCACCGAGGAGTCCCCGCGGCCGAGCTCCTCGGTCACCAGGCAGTACGTCAGATGGTCGCCGCCCGAACCGCCGTACTCCTCGGGGACCGTCAGCCCGAGGAAGCCGAGGGAGCCCAGCTTCTTCACGATCGACTTGTCGACGTTCTCGGCCCGGTCCCACTCGACGACGTGCGGGGCGATGTCCCGGGCCACGAAGTCCTTGGCGAGCTGCCGGACGGCTTCCTGCTCCTCGCTGAGCTCCAGGTTCATCCTTCGACCCTCACTTTAATTAGCACTGCTAGTTTTAGGGATGCAGGGCCTACTATGTGCCGCATGGCCCGCCCGCGCAAGCCCCTTCTCAGCAGAGACCGCATCGTCGAGACGGCGAGCGCCCTCGTGGACGCCGAAGGGCTCGACGCCGTCTCGACCCGCCGCCTCGCGGCCGAGCTCGGGGTCAGCGGGCCGTCGCTCTACAACCACTTCCGCAACAAGGACGAGATCCTGGACGCGGTCGCCGACTCCGTCTCCGCGCAGGTCGACCTGTCGATGTTCGACGAGTCCGACACCCGCGACTGGCGGGCCGCCCTGCACGACTGGGCCGTCTCCTACCGTGCGGCGCTCAGCGCGCACCCGCACATCGTCCCGGTGCTCGCCCAGGGCCCCGGCCGCCGCCCGGCGGGCCTGCGGGTCGCCGACGCGGTGTTCGGCGCCATGGTCCGCGCCGGCTGGCCGCCCGCCCAGGCCACGTACATCGGCGCCCTGATGCGCTACTTCATCACCGGCTCGGCCCTCGGCTCGTTCGCCCGGGGATTCGTGGACGACGAGACGGCGTACGACCCGGCCGACTACCCGCACCTGGGCCAGGCCCATCTGCTCGCGGAGCGCCGCCAGCAGGTCGACGAGGGGGCCTTCGAGACGGGACTGCGGGCACTGATCGACGGGCTCGCCCTGCAGTACGCCCCGCCCGCGCAGCAGGTGCGGTAGCGCGCGGCGCCGGACCCGGCGGCAGAGCGCCGCACCGGGCCCACGACAATTCGGTGGGCACCGAACCGTCCTGGCTCTACGGTCGGCTCCATGACGACACCGCCCTCCTCCGCCACCCCTCCGGAACACCGTGACTGGCGGGCCACGGCCGCCGCCTGCACCACCGTGATCCTCTGGGCCTCCGCCTTCGTCTCCATCCGCAGCGCGGGCGAGGCCTACTCCCCCGGCGCGCTGGCCCTCGGGCGGCTGCTGGCCGGCTCCCTGGCGCTCGGCACCCTCCTGCTGCTGCGGCGGGAGGGTCTTCCCTCACGGGCGGTCTGGCCGGGGATCCTCTGGTCGGGGCTGCTGTGGTTCGGCCTGTACATGGTGGTGCTCAACTGGGGCGAGCAGCAGGTGGACGCCGGGACCGCCGCGATGGTCGTGAACATCGGGCCCCTGCTGATCGCCCTGCTCGGCGCCCGGCTGCTCGGTGAGGGGCTGCCGCGACGGCTGCTGCTGGGCATGGGCGTGTCCTTCGCGGGCGCCGCGGTGGTGGGGCTCTCCATGTCGGGTCACGGGAGTTCCTCGGTGCTGGGGGTGCTGCTCTGCCTGCTGGCGGCCGTCGCGTACGCGGGCGGAGTCGTCGGCCAGAAGCCCGCGCTCCGGCACGGCTCGGCGCTCCAGATCACCACGTTCGGCTGCCTGGTCGGCACTGCGGCGTGCCTGCCGTTCGCCGGCGCGCTGGTCTCCGACGCGGCCGACGCACCCCTGTCGGCGACCCTGAACATGGTCTACCTGGGCATCTTCCCGACCGCGCTGGCCTTCACCACCTGGGCCTACGCGCTCGCGCGCACCACGGCGGGCCGGATGGGCGCCACCACCTACGCGGTGCCGGCACTCGTGGTGCTGATGTCGTGGCTGCTGCTGGACGAGGTGCCCGCGCTGCTCACCGTCACCGGCGGACTGCTCTGCCTGGCCGGGGTGGCGGTCTCCCGGAAGCGTCCGCAGACTGGTGCGACGCGGAAGAATCCCGCCCAGCCGGTGGAAGGAACCCCTCATGACGCGGAGCGCCAAGCAGCGGACCGGCCGTAGGAAGGCGAAGGGGGCCGCCGGGTCTGCGGTGCTGGTGGCGCCGGGCCTGGCCCGTGACGCCTGGCGCGAGGACTACCCGTACACCTCCAAACTCGGCCGCAAGGCCTACGACACGTCCAAGCGGGCCCTGCAGATAGAGCTGCTCAAGCTCCAGCACTGGATCAAGGAGCACGACGAACGGCTCGTCATCCTCTTCGAGGGGCGCGACGCCGCCGGCAAGGGCGGCACCATCAAACGGTTCACCGAGCACCTCAATCCGCGTGGTGCGCGGGTGGTGGCACTGGAGAAACCCACCGAACGCGAGCGCTCCCAGTGGTACTTCCAGCGGTACGTGGCACATCTGCCGGCCGCCGGGGAGATCGTGATGTTCGACCGGTCCTGGTACAACCGGGCGGGTGTCGAGCGGGTGATGAACTTCTGCTCGACGTCCGAGTACCTCGAGTTCATGCACCAGGCCCCGGGGTTCGAGCGGATGCTCGCCCGTGACGGCATCCATCTCGTGAAGTTCTGGTTCTCCGTCTCGCGCGACGAGCAGCGCAGGCGGTTCATGAGCCGGCAGACCGATCCGGTGCGGCAGTGGAAGCTGAGCCCGGTCGACCTCGCGTCGCTCGACAAGTGGGACGCGTACACCGAGGCCAAGGAGCTGATGCTCTTCCACACGGACACGGCGGACGCTCCGTGGACCGTGGTGAAGAGCAACGACAAGAAGCGGGCCCGGCTGGAGGCCATCCGGCACGTCCTGCACCGCTTCGACTACCCGGACAGGGACGCGGCGGTGGCCGGGGAGCCGGACCCGCTGATCGTGGGTCCGGCCTCCCGGCTCTTCGAGCAGGGTGAGACCGAGGCGGGGCGGCTCACCGCAGGCCGGCCGGAAGACGGCTAGGGCGTGTTTCGGAAGTAGCGCCGTCCGCCCGGAGGGCGGGCTCGGCGGCGTCTGGTGCGTGCGATCGCAAGGCGGAGGGTCGCCCCGATACTGGTTGTATCGGGGTGATCCCGACAACGCGGCGAGCAAGGGGGCCTCCCCTGCTCGAGCGAAGCCGAGAGCTCGGGGAAGTGCCAGGCGTCGCCGAGCAGGCGGGACTTCCGAAACACGCCCTAGAAGACCACCAGGGCGCGCCCGCCCTTGCCTGCGATCATGTTGTCGAAGGCCGCCGGGATGCCGTCCAGCGCGATCCGTTCGGTGACCATCATCGAGAGGTCGAAGCGGCCCGCCCGGATGTGGTCGGCCAGCACCGGCAGATCGCGGGCCGGGTCGCTGTTGCCGTACACACACCCGGTCAGGGACCTGCCCCAGTGGAAGATCTCCAGGGCGTTGAACGTCACCTGCTGGTCCTTGCCCCCGATGCCGACGACCGTGGTGCGGCCGCCGCGGCGGGTGGATTCCCAGGCGCTGCGGATGGTGGCGGCCCGGCCGACGCACTCGACGGCCACGTCCGCGCCCTGTCCGCCGGTGAGCCCCCGGATCTCGCGGGGCGTGGTGGCGGAGGCGATCACGTAGTCCGTGGCACCCGCCCGGCGTGCGAGGTCCTCCTTCTCCGGGGAGACGTCCACCGCGATGATCTTCGAGGCGCCGGCGATCCGGGCGGCCTGGAGCACGGCGAGGCCGACGCCGCCGATGCCGAACACGACGACGGACTCGCCCGAGCGGACCTGGGCGCTGTGGTGGACCGCGCCGTACCCGGTCAGCACCGCGCAGCCGAGCAGGGCCGCGTCGGTGAGCGGGATGCCGTCCGGGGCGGGCAGCACGCAGTTGGCGGCGACCACGGTCTCCTGCGCGAAGGCGGCGACGTTCAGCCCGGGGTGCAGTTCGGTGCCGTCCGCGGTGTGGGCGTGGATGTTCGCCGCACCGGCCAGGGCGTTGACGCAGAGCCAGACCTCGCCGATGCCGCAGTGGTGGCAGCTGCCGCAGGACGGTGCCCAGTTGAGGACGACGCCGTCGCCCGGGGCGAGATGGCCGACGCCCTCGCCCACCGAGACGACGGTACCCGCGCCTTCGTGGCCGAGGACGGCGGGGACGGGCAGCCGCATGGTGCCGTTGGACAGCGAGAGGTCGGAGTGGCAGACCCCGGCGGCGGCAAGGCGGATGCGCACCTGGCCGGGGCCGGGTTCGGGCAGGGTGATGTCGGTGATCTCCAGCGGAGCTCCGACGGCGGACAGTACGGCGGCGCGGACCACGGACTGGCTCCTTGCTGATCGGGGGCGCGGACTCTGCGGACTCAAGGGGTCGTTCAGAACTGGAGGGACTTGGTCTGGAGGTACTCGGCGAGACCGTGCTCGCCGAGTTCGCGGCCGACGCCGGACTGCTTGTAGCCGCCGAAGGGGGCGAGCGGGTTGAAGCGGCCGCCGTTGATGTCGACCTGGCCGGTGTCCATCCTGCGGGCGAAGGCGACGGCCTCCGCGTCGTCGGCGGCCCAGACCGCGCCCGCGAGCCCGTACACGGTGCCGTTGGCGATGCGCAGTGCGTCCGCCTCGTCCTCGTACTTCAGGATGGAGACGACCGGGCCGAAGATCTCCTCCTGGGCGATGGTCATCTCCGGGGTGACGTCGGCGAACACGGTGGGGCTGACGTAGTACCCGGTGGCGAGCGGCGCCTCGGGGCCGCCGGCCACGACGCGGGCGCCCTCCTCGATGCCCTTCTCGATGTAACCGCGCACCCGGGCCTGCTGCTTGGCGTTGACGAGGGGTCCGACGCGCTCGCCGGGTACGTACTTGGCGACGGCCGCGGCGGCGAGGGCGACGGCCTCCTCGTACCGCTCGGCGTCCACCAGCATCCGGGTCCAGGCGCTGCACGTCTGGCCGGAGTTGGACATCACGTTGGCGATGCCGACGTTGACCGCCTTGGCCAGGTCGGCCGAGGGCAGGATGACGTTGGCGGACTTGCCGCCGAGCTCCAGCGCGACGCGCTTGACCGCACCGCCCGCCGTGGCACCGATCTGCCGGCCGACCGCGGTGGAGCCGGTGAAGGAGACCAGGTCGACGTCCTCGTGCTCGGCGAGCGCCTGTCCGGCGACCGGGCCGAGGCCGGTGACCAGGTTGAAGACACCGGCGGGCAGACCGGCCTCCTCGGTGGCCTCGGCGAAGAGCTGCGCGGTGAGCGGGGTGTCCTCGGCGGGCTTGAGGACGACGGTGCAGCCGGCGGCGAGCGCGGGGGCCACCTTGGCGACGATCTGGTGCAGCGGGTAGTTCCACGGGGTGATCGCGCCGACCACGCCGACGGGCTCCAGGAAGACGGTGGAGTTGCCGTGCCGCTGCTCGAAGGCGTACGTGGCGGCCAGTTCGGCGTACGAACCTGCGACCAGCACCGGCACACCCGCGTGCACCATCTGCGAGAGCGGCAGCGGCGAGCCCAGTTCCGCGGTGACCGTCTCGGCGATCTCGTCCTTGCGGGCGGCCAGCACATCGCGCAGCGCGCCGATCCGGGCGGCCCGCTCGGCGGGCGGGGTCGCGGCCCAGCCGGGGAACGCGGCGCGGGCGGCACGTACCGCGGCGTCGACGTCCTCGGCGGTGCCCGCAGGGACGTGCGCGATGACCTGCTCGTCCGCCGGGTTCACCACCGCGACGGTGTCGGTGCCGGCGGCGGGCCGCCATGCGCCGCCGATGTACATACCGTCATGGGCCTTCATGGCTGTTCCTCCCGGACGCGGTGACGGACGAGGTCGTCCGTGCCCTAAACTAGCGCCGTTAGTTTTCTGGCGCCAGAGACGTCCGTCACGTGCCGGGGCCCGCCCGTCGCCCGGGGGAGGCGAGCGGCGGGCCGGCCCCGGTATACCGCCGCCCTACACCTCCAGGCCCGGGACGTCCTTCGGCAGCGGGCAGATCCGGCGGCCCTGGTGGTCGAAGACGTACAGGTGCGCCAGGTCGACCAGGAGCGGGACCTGGCCCCCGGTGCGCAGTCGCATGTCCGGACCCGTGCGGACGACGAGGTCGCTGGAGGTGACCGCGGGGCGGTCGGGGCTGTGCACGCCCGGCGGAAACGGATCGTTCGCCGGGTCGTCGAGGACGGCGACGGACGATCCCGTCAGCCCGGTGGCGCGCTCCCTGAGGCGCTCCAGGACGCCGACCCCGCCCTGGCCGCCACGGCGTCTGCGTAGGGCGCCGCGGTCCGGGCGGGCCGATTCCAGGTCCGGCACCACCGCGGGCTGCGAACCGGTGTTGAGGTGGACGAGCGCCTCGTGCCCCTGGTACTCGACGTGCTCGACGATGCCGCTGAGCGCGACCTCGCCGGGGCGGGCCTGGCTGGGCGGGGCGATCCGGACCGCCTCGGAGCGCAGTCCCACGATGATGCGCCGGCCCTGCTGGATGCGGAGCAACTGGTGGTCGGGGCTGAGGGGTTCGGGCAGCGGCAGGCGCTGGCGGCCGAGGTCGATCGACATCCGGCCCTCCAGCGGTGCGTGCACGACGGCCTGCAGCAGGTTGATCCGCGGCGTGCCGATGAACGCGGCGACGAACACGTTCTCCGGCAGCGAGTACACCTCGCGCGGCGGGCTGACCTGCTGGAGCACTCCCCCGCGCATGACGGCGACCCGGTGGCCCAGGGACATCGCCTCGGCCTGGTCGTGCGTCACGTAGACCGTGGTGACGCCGAGTTCCTTGGTGAGCTGGGATATCTCGGCCCGCAGATGGTTGCGGAGCTTCGCGTCGAGGTTGGAGAGCGGCTCGTCCATGAGGAACGCCGAGGGCTGACGCGAGATCGCCCGGCCCATGGCGACCCGCTGGCGCTCGCCACCGGAGAGCTGGCCGGGCAGACGGTCCAGGACGCTCTCGATGCCGAGCATCCTGGCCGTGTTCTCGATGCGCTCGTTGTGGTCCTGGCGGGGGTTCTCCAGCTTCAGCGGGAAACCGATGTTGGCCCGGTTGGTCATGGTCGGGTAGAGCGCGAAGTTCTGGAAGACCATGGCCATGCCGCGTTCGCGCGGGGTCAGGTGGTTGGCCGGTTCACCGTCTAGCAGGATCTCGCCCTCGGTGGCGTCCTCCAGGCCGGCGATCATGCGGAGCACGGTCGACTTGCCGCACCCCGAGGGGCCCAGCAGGACGACGAACTCGCCCGGGTCGATGGAGAGCGAGAGGCGGTCCACGGCACGCGAGGAGCGTCCGTAGGCCTTGCTTACGTTGTTCAGAATGATGGCGCGAGTCATGTGGTTCCGCCCGGGAGGATGAAGGTGGAGCGGTGGGGAGCGGCAGCAGTGGCCTGAAATTAACCCACTGCGCAGGGTGAGGGAATGACTCGCGCAAAGGTTGCGACGTATGGGGACTGCGGAGACCTAAGTGTCAGGTGGGATTCCGGTTGAGGCCGGCCCGCGCCGGCCCGCCCTCGGGAACGGCCGGATCCGGTTCCGGGGCCCCGCTCCGGCGCGGTGCACGGCCGTCCCTGCCGCGTGCGCCGAGGCCGGCGGCCACGATCAGCAGCGCGCCGAGCATGACGAACGGGGCGGCGGTGCCCGCCACTCCGGCGACGAGACCCGCGGCGGCGGGCGTCGCCACCTGGCCGAGCCGGTTGCCGGTCAGCCGCAGGGCGAGGGCGGTGGAGCGGGCGGCCGCCGGGGCGGCCTGGACCACGGTGGTCATCGACAGCGGCTGCCCGGCTCCGAGGCAGAAACCGAGGACGGCGAGCATCAGGGCCAGCACCGGTACCGGGACGGGGAGGGCGATGGCGGCGCAGAGCAGTCCGGCCAGCAGGCAGGTGGAGGCGAGCAGGCCGGCCCGGCCCAGCGCCCGGAGCATCGGGGTCATCACCAGCCGGCAGGCGATGGTGGCGGCGGCGCGCAGGCTGAGCAGCAGGCCGACCGTGGCGGGGGCGATGCCCCGGTGTTCGCCGACGACGGGCAGATACGCGGTGAGGATGTCGGTCGCGGAGAGCACGGCGAGGCTGATGAAGATCCCGGCGGGGACTCCGCGAGCCCGCAGAATGCCGCCCACGGGCACCTTGGCCGCCGTGGTCCGGCCGCGGCGCGCGGGGGCCGTCCGGTGCTCGATGCGCCAGAGCGAGGTGAAGGAGACGGCGGCGACGGCGGCCGAGACCAGCAGGGCGAGTGCACTGGTACGCCCCATGGCACCGTCGCGTTCGGAGATCAGGTACCCGGCGGCTATCGGCCCGATGAGCTGGCCGAGGGAGGCACCGATGGTGAAGTGGCCGAAGTTGCGGTCCTGTTCGGCCGGGGCGGACTGGCGGGCGACGATCGACTGCGCGCCGATCACGAAGCAGAGGTGACCGAGCCCCATCACTCCGCTCCAGGCCGCCATCGCGGTCAGGGATCCGGCCCGGCCGCTGAGGGCGCAGCCTCCCGCGATCAGGACGACGCCGAGCGGCAGCAGCGGTGCGCATCTTCCGTGGTCCGTCCGGCGTCCCAGCGGTACGGCGGCGAAGAGCGGGAGGAGCGCGTACACCCCGGTGATGACGCCGATCGCCCGTTCGTCCGCACCCAGCGCCAGGGCCCGGTAGGAGACGGCGGGCCGCGCCATCGACACCGCCCCCTGCGCGAAGGCGAAGGCGATGACGAGGCGCAGCAGCCAGCTCCGGCCGGGCCCGGTGGTGTCGGTCGTGGTCACGTTCTCAGATGATCCCGAACAGGAGTCCGGCGCCGAGCACCACCAGGGAGGTGAGCGCGGCCCACTTGACGGTGAAGCGGGTGTGGTCGCCGAACTCGACCTTGGCCATGCCGACGAGGACGTAGACGGCGGGCACCAGCGGGGACGACATGTGCAGGGGCTGGCCGACCAGGGAGGCGCGGGCGATCTCCAGCGGGGAGACGCCGTGGGCGGCTCCGGCCTCGGCGAGCACCGGCACGACTCCGAAGTAGAAGCCGTCGTTGGACATGAAGTACGTCAGCGGGATGCTCAGCACGCCGGTGACGAGGGCCATGTGCGGCCCCATGCCTTCCGGGATCGCGCCGACCAGCCAGTCGGCCATGTGGTCGACCATGCCGGTGCCGGTGAGTACGCCGGTGAAGACGGCGGCGGCGAAGACCATGCCGGAGACGTTGAGGACGTTGTCGGCGTGGGCCGCGATCCGGGCCCGCTGGTCGGGCATGTGGGGGAAGTTGACGGTGAGGGCGAGGGCCGCGCCGAGGAGGAAGAGCACCGGGATCGGCATCAGTTCCATGATCATCGCGGTGAGCAGGGCGATGGTGAGGCCGGCGTTGAACCAGTAGAGCTTCGGCCGCAGGGTGGCGCGGTGGGGGTCGAGGCCCTTGAAGCCCTCGTCGGCCCCTGCCTCCGCCTCCTCGTCGGGTGCCGCGCCGCCCGCGCCTGCGGAGCCCGTGCCCTTGCGCAGGCGGTCGCCACCGCCGCCCGAGGCGACGAGAACCGGCTCGGATTCCGTGACGGTGACGGTCGCCGGGGCCCCGTCGAGAGTGAGAGTGCCGAGCCGCTTGCGCTCACGCCGGCCGAGAACCACGGCCAGCAGGATCACGGCGAGCAGTCCGACTCCGAGCGCCGGGATCATGGGGACGAAGATGTCGCCCGCGTCCAGCTTCAGGGCGGTGGCGGCGCGGGCCGTGGGGCCGCCCCAGGGAAGGGTGTTCATGACGCCGTTCGCCGTGGCGGCGACTCCGGTCATCACGACCAGGCTCATCTTCAGGCGCTTGTAGAGCGGATACATCGCCGAGACGGTGATCATGAAGGTGGTGGAACCGTCACCGTCCAGCGAGACGATCGCGGCGAGCACCGCCGTACCCACGACGATCCGCATGGGGTCGGCCTTGCAGAAGCGCAGGATGCCCCGGACGATCGGGTCGAAGAGCCCGACGTCGATCATCACGCCGAAGTAGACGATCGCGAACATCAGCATGGCGGCGGTCGGCGCCAGGTTGCCCACGCCTTCGATGACGTAGTCGCCGAGGTGCGCGCCCTTGCCCACGGCTACGCAGAAGAGGGCGGGGATCAGCACGAGCGCCGCGATCGGCGACATCTTCTTCATCATGATCAGGACCAGGAAGGTCGCAATCATGGCAAAGCCGAGGATGGTCAGCATATGGATACCTATCGTTCACCCTTGAACTCCCACCGGAGCCGGCGGTGCGGATGACGTTAGGGCGCGCCATATGGCGTTAACAAGACGTTGACATGCGAGCAATACGAGCAAAACCCCAGGTCAACGCGCGGGGCAACGCACAGGTCAACGCGAGGGTCAACGCTCGGGTCAACGAGAGGGTCAACGCGCAGGTGCCACCGTGACGGGGATGGCGTTGAGCACGGCGGTGCCGGAGAGCGGGTCGAGGCGGCTGCCGTCGAGGAGCTGGTTGACGTTGACGCCGGGCTGCGCGGAGGCGACGGACATCCGGGTGCCGGGACGGTTGTGTCCCCAGCCGTGCGGGAGGCTCACCACACCGGTCCGCACGCCGTCGGTGACCTCGACCGGGACCGTGAGCTCGCCGCCGTCCGCGGTGACGGTGGCGGGTGCGCCGTCGGTCAGTCCGAGCCGTGCCGCGTCCTCGGGGTGGATCTGGAGGGTGCAGACGTTCGATCCGCCGCGGAGCGCGGCGACGTTGTGCAGCCAGCTGTTGTTGGAGCGGAGATGGCGGCGGCCGACGAGGACGAGCGCTTCGGGGTCGGTACGTCCGTCGAGGGCGCGGCGCAGCCTCGGCAGATCGGCCGCGATCGGGGCGGGGAACAGTTCGACGCGCCCGCTCCGGGTGGTGAGGACCTCCGGGACGCGGGGAGCGAGGGGGCCCAGGTCGATGCCGTGCGGGTGGGCGAGCAGCCGCTCCAGGCTCAGCCCGTCGGGGTCGGCGCCGAAGCCCTCGCCGTACGGGCCGAGGCGGAGCATCAGGTCGAGGCGCCGCTCCGCCCCGGTGCGGCCGGTGAGTTCGGCGGAGATGCCGGCGGGGTCCCGGCCGTGGACGGGTGAGAGCGGGTCGGCGACCGCCTTGCCGAGGGCCCGGTCGATGATCATCGTGTCCACGGCGTCCGGTTCCGCGCCGTGCGTCCCGGAGACGGCGAGGACGAGCCGGGCAAGGATCTCGGCCTCGTCCATCAGGCCTTCGCCCAGCGGCAGGGCGGGGCGGGTGTAGCGGACCTGGTTGCGCACCGCCAGGGTGTTGAACGCGAAGTCGAAGTGGGCGCTCTGCGAGGGGGGCGGCGGGGGCAGCACCACGTCCGCGTGACGGGAGGTCTCGTTGAGATAGGGGTCCACGCTCACCATGAAGTCGAGCCCGTCGGCCAGCGCGGTGTCGAGCCGGTCGCCGTCGGGCGCGGAGAGCACGGGGTTCGCCGCCAGGACGATGAGCGCGCGGATTCGTCCCTCGCCCGGGGTGCCGATCTCCTCGGCCAGTGCGGACATGGGCAGTTCGCCCTTGGCCTCGGGGTGCCCGGAGACCCGGCTCGCCCACCGCCCGAGGGCGAATCCCTTGCCGGGTGCGGCGGGGCGCGGGGCCCGGGCGGTCGCGGAGAGCGGGAAGAGGGCGCCGCCGGGACGGTCGAGGTTGCCGGTGAGGACGTTGAGGACGTCGACGAGCCAGCTGGCGAGGGTGCCGTGCTCGACGGTGCAGCTGCCGATGCGGCCGTACACGGCGGCGGTGGGGGCGGCGGCCAGCTCCCGGGCGAGGGTACGGATGGTCGCGGCGTCCACGTCACAGGCCGCGGCGACGGCGTCCGGGGTGAAGTCACGTACCGCGTCGGCGACTTCGTCGATGCCCTCGACGTGGTCCGCGAGCGCGCCGGGGTCGGTGAGCTTCTCCTCGAACAGGACGTGCGCCATCGCGGCGAGAAGGAGGGCGTCGGTGCCAGGGCGGATGGCCACGTGCCGGTCGGCGAGGCGCGCGGTGCGGGTGCGGCGCGGGTCGATGACGGTGAGGCTGCCGCCGCGGCGGCGCAGCGCCTTGAGCCTGCCGGGGAAGTCGGGGGCGGTGCACAGGCTGCCGTTGGATTCGAGGGGGTTGGCGCCCAGCATCAGCAGGTGGTCGGTGCGGTCCAGGTCCGGCACCGGAATGCTGTTCGGGTCGCCGAAGAGCAGCCCGCTGGAGACGTGCTTGGGCATCTGGTCCAGGGTGCTCGCGGTGAACAGCGACCGGGTGCGCAGGGCGGCGAGCAGGGCGGGCGGGTAGAGCGCGCCGGCCATGGTGTGCACGTTGGGGTTGCCGAGGACGACGCCTACGGCCTGCGGCCCGTGCGCCTGCGCGAGAGCCGGCAGGGCGCGGGCGATCGCGTCGAAGGCCTCGCTCCAGCTGGCCTCGGTCAGCACGCCGTCCTTGCGGACGAGGGGGGCGCGCAGCCGGTCGGGGTCCTCGTCGAGACCGCCGATGGAGGCGCCCTTGGGGCAGATGAACCCCTTGCTGAACACGTCCTCCCGGTCGCCGCGGGCGCCGGTGACCCTGGCCCCCTCGATGGTGAGGGTGAGTCCGCAGGTGGCCTCGCAGAGCGGGCAGATGCGCAGAGCGGTGCGGGAGCTGCTGGGGTCGTGCGACATGGGCCCTCCCGGGCGGCGGCAGCGGTGGCGCGCGGACATGAGCAAGCACGGCCGAGCATACCGACCGGTACGCATGCTGGGGAGGTGCGGGGACGACAAGGTTGCCGCGGGGCCGGCCCGGCCAGGGCCTCCCGTTCGCATCCGGCCGGATCAGGGAGCGGGGTCCGGTGCGTGCGGTTGCAAGGCGGAGGAGGGAGTCACTGCGGAGCGTTGGCGACCGACGACAACACCGCAGGTGCGCGCACCGGACCCCGCGGGCCCGGCACGATCCGAACGAGAGGCCCTACTCCAGTACGCGCGCGAGGTAGGCCCGGAGCAGCACCCGGGTCTCGGCGACGATGGCCCGGTCGCCGGACGGGTCGGTGCGGAACGCGAGTTGGAGCAGGGCGTCGGCGGCCTCCACGCAGACCAGGATGGAACGCAGCAGATCGTCGTCGGGTTCGCGGTCCAGATGACCGGCGAGCAGTTCGGTGAGCCTGCCCGCGACGCGCTGGTTGGCGTCGTCGGCCGGGTCCCCGTCGGGCGCGGGGGCTCCGAAGTCGATGAGGGAGAAGCCGGGGACGGCGCTCTTCATCGCCAGGTACTCGTCGAGTACGGCGTCGATGGCGCCGCGCCAGTCGCCTGCCGGGATGGTGACCAACCGGCCGGTGATCCGCTCGGCGTAGCTGTCCAGGTTACGGCGGGCGAGGGCGTCGGCGAGGGCCCGCTTGTTGGAGAAGAACCGGTAGACGGAGCCGATGGGAACTCCGGCGCGCACAGCCACGGCCCGGGTGGAGAGCTGCTCGTAGCCGGTTTCGTCGAGGAGTTCGGCGCAGGCGTCGAGTATCCGGGCGAGGCGCTCGGCGCTGCGCTGCTGTACGGGGGCGCGGCGGAGGTTCGTGTTCGCATGGGGCACGGGTTCCATGATGCCGTGGGCCTCCTCGGCGAGGGGCGGGGGTGCACCGGACTGGCGCCGGGGCCGGGCGCCCCGGCCTCAGGCTCCAGGGCGGGGACGCACCGGACTCAGGCGATGAGCAGGGCCAGTCCGCCGATCGTGTACGCGACCATCAGGACCAGGAGCGGCAGTTGTCCCGCGACGGCGCGGCCGGGCGGGAAAAGCCGGACGGAGCGGTCGTGGGCGGCGACGACGCCGAGGACATGGCCGAGGACGATCGCGAGGACCTGGAGCGTGGCGACGCCGCCCGGGGTCAGGGGCGGTTCGGACGGTTCGGGATTGTCAGTGCCGAGTGCCATCATGACGGTACGTGGCCCTTCGGTGACGAAGAGTGTGAAGTAGTGGGCCACCAGATAGCCGAGGGCGATCGGCACGAGGGAGTGCGCGAAGGCGGTGAGGGGGTGCGGCAGTTGGCCGGAGAGAAGCCGGGTGGCTCCGGCGCACAGGGCGTAGAGGGTGGCGACGAGGGCGACGGCGCCGAGGAGCCCGAGGGTGGCGGTGGTGGTACGGCCCAGGGCCGAGGTCTGGACGGTGGTGATCCAGGAGGGCGCGTCGGAGAAACCGTCGTAGGCCGTGGAGCCGAGCATCACGCAGACGGTGGCGACGAGCCCGGGGAGCTGGGGCGTGGCGTCGAGTCCGTTGAACGGGGAGCGCAGGACGAGGCGGCGGTCGGCGGGGCGGCGGCCGATCGGCGAGAGCCGGGCGAGGAGGCCCGAGTAGACCTCGAAGGCGTCCGCGTGGTCGAACCAGCGGGCGCCGTACAGGGCGGCGCCCGCGAGCTGGGCGGCGGAGTAGAGGGCGAGGAAGAGGAGGAGGGCGGTGGGTGAGGCGGGATCGGGGGCGACGAGTTCGAGCCAGGTGAAGGCGAGGAGCCCGGCAGCAGCGGGCCACATCCCCAGGCGTGGGGGCAGGGTGCGGCCGGCCGCCGGGTCGCGTCCGAATGCGCGGCAGGCGAGGAGGTGGAGGGTGCGCAGCGGATTGAGCAGCCGCCAGACGGGACCGAGCAGCAGGGAGGCCGGCACGAGCCCGACCCACAGGAGTACGTAGACGGCTCCCGGGGCCGGGTTGCGGTCCGGGTCGGCCGGGCCGAGGGCGAGGTACAGCACGACCAGGAGCGCGGCGGCCAAGCCGAGCACGCGGGCCGCGACGCGGGTGGGGCGGGCGTCGGCCGCGCGCTGGACGGCGGCCGGCAGGGGGCGGCCCGCCCGGTCGCCGCGGAACCGGGAGTCGGACCAGAGCAGGCCGAGCGCGAGGAAGGAGACGAACAGCGCGGCGAAGGCTCCGGCGAAGGCGTAGAAGGGCGACAGGGGCAGGTCGTGCTGGGCGCCGATGCCGTGGGCGAGGACGCTCACGGCATCGGAATCGTCGAGGGCCGTCACCGTACGACGAGTTGGGTCAGGAGCAGGTCGGACTCGTGTGTCTCGACCTCGAAGAGCCCGGTGCGGTCGGCGGTGAAGGTGAGGGTGACGGTCCGGCCGGCTGGCAGCCGTGCCTCCTTGTCGTAGCCGTGTACGTGAAGGGTGTCGGCGCGGTCGCTGCGGACCTGGAGGCGCACGGTCCGGCCCTTCTTGACCTCGGTGCGCCCGGGGGCGGGACTGACCTTGCCGTCGCGGACGGAGATCTCCACGGTGGCATCGGGGGTGCGTGTGGGTGTGGGTGTCGACGTGGCGCCGCCGAGCGTGGCGGTGGCCTGGACAGGGGCGGCGTCGACCGCCCAGGCGGTGTGGTCGTCCGCGTAGAGGCGGGCGGTCAGCCGGGTGCCGCCCCCGGAGGCGCCCAGGAGCGACTCGGGAAGGTGGAACCAAAGGCCGTAGACACGGGCGAGGGGGTGGTCGTCGAGGAAGAGCCGGGCGTGGCCGCGTCCGAGGAGTGCGGCGCCGCCGACGCTGTCCGGGGTGAACCGGAAGTTCCGTACCGTGAGGTGGACGTTCCAGCCGTCCTCCGAGTCCGGGCGCACGGCCAGGTCCACCTCGGGCGCGTCCTGGGCGTCGACCTGGCGCAGCCGGTGGCCGGAGCCGTCGTCCGCGGTCAGGAGCCGGCCGTTGCTGCCGGTGGCCTGCTCATGGCTGGTGCCCGGCTTGTGATGGGTGGTGGCCCGCCCTCCACAGGCGTTCGCGCCGAGCAGGAGGGCGGCGGCGAGCAGCGAAAGGGCGATGCGGCGGCCGCGCCGCCGGGCCGGAGCGGCCCGGCCCCGGAGCCCGGCCGGCGCCATCGCCGTCGCCGTCGCAGTCGCCATCGCCGGCGCCATTGCCTGCCCCTGCCCCTGCCTTCGCGCCTGCGCCTGCGCCGAGCGCCGCTTCACGACGGTTCTCCGTCCGGGGCGGTGGCCGGTGACGTGGGCGAGGCCGGCGTGGTGGCGCTCTCCGGCGCCGACACACGTTCCGCATCGCTGTCCGGGGCCGGCTCCGGCTCCGCCGGCTCCGGCGTCGCCTTCGCCCGCTCACCGTGCCGGGCGGCGGCCACGACGGCCCACACCACCCAGATCAGGCCGAGCAGCCCCCGTACCCAGGCCGGGCTCAGCGGGATCCACGGGATCATGAACACGCCCTTGTCCAGTGCGTCGAGCAGCGTCAGCCCGCCCAGCGCCACCGTGGTCCAGCCCAGCCCCGGCCGCTCCCGGCGCAGCACCAGCCCGATGCCGGCCCACCAGAGCCCCGTCAACAGCAGCGCCAGGGCGGGCACATAGGTGGCGGCGAGACCCATGGTCGAGCCGGCCACGTCCAGGCCGAGGCCCAGCAGACCGAGGAGCGTGGCGGCCGTCGCGAGCCTGCTGGAACGGAGCCGCCGCCACCACAGCACCCCGCCCACCAGCACCAGCACCACCGCGATCCCGAGGGAGGCCTGCACCTCGATGCGCTCGATGCCGCGCGCCCCGTACCAGTCGCAGCCGGCCGGCAGTCGGCGCGCCTGCACGTTGTAGTCGGCGCAGACCAGCAGTTGGGCGAGCTTGACGGGCTCCCCCACCAGCCGGTCGGTGCCGCCGGTGACGGAGCCGCGCCCGGATCCGCACGAGGGCAGGGAGCGCGGAGTGGACGCGCCCGCGTCGGACTGCCAGCAGTTGCCCGCCCCTTGGCCGTCCCACCACACATCGGTGCCGTTGGGGCGCGAGCGGCCCTGCTTGTCGGTGCCGAGGTGGTTGTTCGCGTACCGGTTGTGGTGCGAGGTGTCGGTCTGCTTGCCGAGGGCGTCCTCGCCGCGGATGAAGGCGGGCACGGCGCTCAGGAAGAAGGCGGCGCGCTTCTGCCCGTACACCCAGTTGTTCTCGTAGAGGTTCCAGTTGCCTCCGGCGGTGATGATGCCGGTGCCCGGAGGCATGGAGATCTGCGGGCAGACCACCCCGTCCTCGTATCCGCGCTCGACGGGTGGCTTGGCGCAGGTGCCGTCGGCGACGTACGGGTAGTAGTCGGCGTTGTTGTCGTGGATCAGGTTGCGCTCGAAGCGGGCGTGGTTCTGCGGCAGCCCGGGGTGTCCGGGGAAGGCGCTGTCCATCGAGGCGCCGCCCATGTTGTGGTCGAACTCGTTGTCGTGGACGTAGACGGAGTCGCCCGCCGTGCCCGAGTAGCCGACCATGTTGTGGTGGCTTCGGCAGCCGGTGATCTCGATCGAGTAGCGCGGCACCTCGTAGCCGTAGCCGTCGTTGATGTCCGACGCGCTGCCCGGGTAGATGCCGGAGTCGCCGTTGCCGTAGGACTCGCAGTTCTTGTACAGGCCGTGGTCACTCGCGAAGGTCAGGAAGCCGTACTCGTCGTTCCACCGGGTCAGGACGTCGTCGATGACGAAGCCGTCCTGGGCCAGGATGTACAGCGAGTTGAACGTGGTGCGCTGGGCGGTGAAGTTCTTGAAGTAGACCCCGTCCGAGCCGTCCGCCCGGACCGCGTTGAGCTTCTGGTACTTGGCGTCGATGACGACGTCCGACCGCGCGGCGCCCGTGCCCTCGATCTGGAGGTCCTTCTTGCCGAGGATCGCCACCAGGTTCTGGTTGTGCGGGCACTTCGCCTGCTGTTCGTAGCTCAGGATCTGGTAGCCGAGTTGCGAGTCGGGGGCCTTGAGCCGGGCGCACTCCCCCTTCGGCGCCGGGAGCGAGGGCTCCTCCTCGTAGAGGCCGGGCAGGATCGCGATGTTCTTCCCGGGCCCCGTGACGGCGTCGACGGCCTGCTGGAGATGGCGGTAGCCGGACTTCTGGCACCGGTCGAAGAGCGTCAGGTTCCTGGCCCGCAGGGCGTCCGGGAAGCCGGATATCCGGCGCTCGAAGTCGGCCCGGTCGCTCTTGCAGACCAGGAGATCGGGTTCGCCCGTGCGGTACGCGGGAACGCTGCCGGTGCCGTCGGGCAAGGTGACCGGCCGCTCCTCGTGCGCCTGGGCGGCCGGGGCCGCGAGCAGGGCGGCCGCGAGCGCCGCCAGAACCAGCAGAAATCTTCGTGTCCACGACATGAGCCGGAGAGTAGAGCATTGTTCATCTTCTGGAACCCCCCTGTGCCGCACGAATGCCGTTGACTCCCGGCCCTTCGATTCCTACGGTTAAGCATAGGATTCCAGGATTCTCATGCACCGGGAGCACATATGAGCGGCATCGAGCAGGCGCGGAAGACTGCGGAAGGGCTCGCGCACTCCGCCGGATTCGGCAATCAGCACAGCTCGGAAGCGGTGCCGGGAGCGTTGCCGCACGGCCGCAACTCGCCGCAGCGCGCCCCGCTGGGGCTCTACGCGGAGCAGCTCAGCGGTTCGGCCTTCACCGAGCCGCGCGTCCACAACCGCCGCTCCTGGCTCTACCGGATCCGCCCCTCCGCTGCCCACCCGCCGTTCACCCGGACCGACAACGGCGCACTGCGCACCGCCCCGTTCACCGAGACCGTTCCGGACCCCAACCGGCTGCGCTGGGACCCGCTCCCGGAGCCCGCGCCCGGCACGGACTTCCTTTCCGGTCTGTGGACGCTGGGCGGAAACGGCAACGCCGCCGAGCGCAGCGGCATGGCCGTGCACCTCTACGCCGCCAACACCGCCATGACCGACCGGGTGTTCAGCGACAGCGACGGCGAGCTCCTCATCGTCCCCGAGCACGGCGGCCTGCTGCTGCGCACCGAACTGGGCCTGCTGCGCGCCGAACCGGGCCATGTGGCACTGATCCCGCGCGGTGTCCGCTTCCGGGTGGAACTCCTCGACGCCACCGCCCGCGGCTACGTCTGCGAGAACTACGGCAGCCCCTTCGTCCTCCCCGACCTCGGCCCGATCGGCGCCAACGGCCTGGCGAACGCACGGGACTTCCTCGCCCCGGTCGCCGCGTACGAGGACGTGGAGCGCCCGGTCGAGGTGGTCAACAAGTACTGCGGCAACCTCTGGTCGGCGACGTACGACCACTCGCCGCTGGATGTGGTCGCCTGGCACGGCAACCACACCCCGTACGTCTACGACCTGCGCCGGTTCAACGTCATCGGCTCGATCAGCTACGACCACCCGGACCCGTCGATCTTCACGGTGCTGACCTCGCCCTCGGACACCCCCGGTCTGGCCGGGGTCGACTTCGTGGTGTTCGCGCCGCGCTGGCTGGTGGGCGAGGACACCTTCCGGCCGCCGTACTTCCACCGCAACGTCATGAGCGAGTACATGGGCCTGATCGAGGGCGCTTACGACGCGAAGACGGCAGGCAAGGGCGGCTTCGTGCCCGGCGGCGGCTCCCTGCACAACATGATGTCGGCACACGGACCGGACCGCGAGACCTTCGAGCGGGCGAGCACGGCGGAGCTGAAGCCGCAGAAGATCGACGACGGTCTGGCGTTCATGTTCGAGACCCGCTGGCCGGTCATCGCGACCGGGCAGGCGGCGACGGCCGGACATCTCCAGCACGGCTACGACGACGTGTGGCAGGGTCTGAGCCGCAACTTCAGGCCGTAAGGGCCCCGTGCCACTCCAGGCCGCAAGGGCCCCGTGCCGCAGCGACGACGAATGCAGGTGACCCAGGTGCCGCAGCCCTCTCCGACGCCCCCCACGGCCCAGGGAGCCGCCTTCGCGCCCGACTCGCTGGTCCTGAACCGCAAGCTCCCGCTGTGGTACCAGGTCTCGCAGTCGTTGCGGGCCTCGATACTGGGCCGCACCGCGGACGCCACCCTGCGGCTGCCGACCGAGGAACAGCTCGCGGCGCACTACGGCGTCAGCGTCCTCACGATGCGTCAGGCGCTCAAGGAACTGGAGACGGAGGGGCTGATCAGCCGGCACCGGCGGCGCGGCACGTTCATCGAGCCCCGCGCACGCCGGGTGTCGCCGGTGCGGCTGATGGGTTCGATCGACGCGATCGTCGCCCAGCAGTCGGGCGAGCGCACCACCCTGCTCGAACACGGCCCGTCCCCGGTGCCGGGCGATGTCGCGGAGTACTTCCCCGGCTGCACCGAAGTCGTCGGATACCGGCGCCTGCGGTGCGAGGAGGACACCGGCGAGCCGACCAACTGGGCGCAGAACTGGGTCCGTCCGGAGGCCGCGGCCGGGATCGACCCCGCCGATCTCGAACGCTGGCCGATGACCAAGGTGCTGCGCGACCGCGCCGGCGTCCCGATCGCCAGGATCACCGACACGGTCGAGGCCCGGCTCGCCGACCCGGCCACCGCCGGGCTGCTCCGGGTCCCGCTGCTCAGCCCGATCCTGTACTACACGGGCGTGGCGTACGACGAGAGCGGCCGGGTGGTCGATGTGGCGCAGATCCGTTACCGGGGCGACCGGTTCTCCTTCTCGGTCACCGTGGAGACCCACTGACGGCAGCGGCGGCCCCGGGGGCCGGCAGGCGCCCTGCCGGGACCCGTGGCGGCGCCGTTACGATGCCGGGGACGGCGGCAGACGTGGCGACGGGGAGGACGACACGGTGGCAGCTCCGGCAGCGGCCGGCTCCGGCGAGGGCCCGCACAGCCCGCTCCTCGACGACCTCATGCCCTGGTCGGTACGGCCGCTCAGGACCGGGCGCCCCTGGGTGACCGCCCCCGACGCGGGCTCCCTCAGGGCCCGCTGGGAACGGCTCGTCCGGGCCCCTGACACCGAACGTGAGCAGCTTTTCGGGCCCACCCGCACGCACAGCCCGCAGACCCCGGTGGCGGCCCTGCCCGGGCAGTCCACCGGCACCGGCCGGTTCGCCCGTGAGCCGGGTCCGTGCCCGGAGCCGGTACGGATCCTGCACGGGCCGTACGACGAGCAGTGGCTGCTCCCCGACCACCGCCTGATCGACGTGGCCCGGCCCGAGCTCTGGCGGGTCGCCGACGGGCAACAGCTCTTCCTCCTCGAGCACGGCCGGGTGCCCCAGGACACCGGCCCCGCCCTCTCGGTGACCGCACTGCTCCCCGACGGCCACTCCCCCGCGGGGCGGCCCGGCCGGATCCGTCCGCTGTTCCGGCGCCCCGGCGGCGGCGAACCCAATCTGGCCCCCGGACTGCTCGGCCTGCTGCGGGCCCGCCACGGGGACACGGTCACCGCCGAGTCGGTACTGGCGTGGATCCTCGCGGCGGCCCGCCGCACCCCGGACGGCTGCGCGGTGCCGCTGCCCGCGGACACCGCGCGCTGGTCGGCGGGCTTGGAGCTGGGGCACGAGCTGCTGCGGGTCCAGTTGCGCGGGGCCCGGGGCGGGGAGCGCCCCCGGCTGCCGGGCGGGCGACGCCCCTACGTGCGGGCCGCCGTGCCGCCCGCCCCGTCGGAGCTCTCCTACGATGCCGAGGAGCAGGTGCTGAGCCTCGGTACGGGCCGCATCTCGCCGGTGCCCGCCGGTGCGTGGGAGTTCCGGGTGGGCGGCGTACGGGTGCTGGAGCTGTGGTTCGGGCGCCGGACGGCGGCGCCCGGGGCCGGCGGCCTTGAGGCCGTACTGCCCCGCGCCTGGCCGCAGGAGTGGACGTCGGAGCTGCTGGAACTGATTACGCTGCTCGCCCTGCTCGCCGAACTGCGGCCGCGGCAGGAGGAGCTGGCGGACGGTCCGGAGATCGGCGTGCCCGAACTGCGGGCGGCGGGTGTGCTTCCCGTGCCGGTGGCGGCCCGGCGTCCGGCATCCGTGCTCGACCACCAGGAGGAGGGCCCGGACGGCCAGTTCGCGCTGCTGTGAACCGGACCGTTCGACGCGCCCGCCCCACACGCGGCCGAACAACTCCAGCACCCGCCCCACACGCGGCCGAACGACTCCAGCACCCGCCCCACACGCGGCCGAACGACTCCAGCACCCGCCCCACACGCGGCCGAACGACTCCAGCACCCGCCCTACGCACGGCCGAACGAGTCCAGCACCCGGGCGAGCGCCCGGTCGAACACGGCGTCCAGATCGATCGGTCCGGGATCCTCGGCGAATCCCGCCGCCATCCGCGGGTACTTCCCGGTCATGATCTGGCTGATCAGGTACCCGGTGCGGGCGGCCTGCTCCTGCTCCTCGGACCAGGGCAGCGACCGGCTGCGCTCCGCCGTGGCGATCTCGTTGGCGGTGTAGGTGGTGACCACGCCGTTGAGCATGGCGATGAGTTCCATCTTCTCGCCGAACCGCGCGTCGAACCCGTCCAGGCAGCTCAGCGCGTACTCCAGGTACCGCAGGGCGTTCGGGCTGAACCCGTACACCGGTGACATCAGCCGGGGCACCCAGGTGTGGCGGTGCATCATCCCCCGGGCCTGGTGGGCGAGGGCGAGAAGATCGGCGCGCCAGTCACCGGACGGGTCCGGGAGGTCGTAGCCGGCGCTGACCGCGTCGAGCATCAGCTCGTACAGGTCCTCCTTGCGCGGGACGTAGTTGTAGAGCGACATGGTGCCGCAGCCGAGTTCGGCCGCCACCTTCCGCATCGACACCGCGTCGAGCCCTTCCGCGTCCGCGATGCGCACGGCGGCCGCCGCGATGTCCGCTCGGCTGAACGCGGGCTTGGGACCACGCCCCGCACGCTCGGGACGCGCCCAGATCACTTCCGGTACTGCGGGTCGCCCCACCATTGATCATCACCTCGGTCACCATGGTAGTTACGTACACCGTACGTAGTGCGGTACCGTTGCGGCATGACAACTACGTACGCTGTACTTAGTGAAGGTCTGGAGAAGCGCTACGGTCACGTCCACGCGCTGCGCGGCCTCGATCTGGCCGTCGCCGAAGGCACCGTCTGCGGGGTGCTGGGGCCCAATGGCGCCGGCAAGACCACCGCCGTCCGCGTCCTCACCACGCTGACCGCACCCGACGGCGGCAGCGCCCGGATCGCGGGCCACGACGTGGTGCGGGAGGCCGGGGCCGTACGGGCGGCGATCGGCGTCACGGGGCAGAGCGCCTCCGTCGACGGCGAGCTGTCCGGCCGGCAGAACCTGCGGCTCTTCGCCAGGCTGCTCAAGTACCGGGGCGAGGCGGCCCGCACCCGGTCCGACGAGCTCCTCGAACGCTTCGAACTGACCGACGCCGCCGACCGCCCGGCCCGCACCTACTCCGGCGGGATGCGCCGCCGCCTGGATCTCGCCGCCAGCCTGCTGGCCCGCCCCCAGGTGCTGTTCCTGGACGAGCCGACCACCGGACTCGACCCGCACAGCCGCAACCAGATCTGGGCGGCGGTACGGGAGCTGGCGGGCCGCGGCACCACCGTCCTGCTCACCACGCAGTATCTGGAGGAGGCAGATCAACTGGCCGACGACATCGTGCTCGTCGACAGCGGGCGGGCCGCCCACAGCGGCAGCCCCGCCGAACTGAAGGCCAGGATCGGCAGCTACGCCGAAGTCGTCGTCGCGCACGCGTCCGCGCTCGGAGCCGCCGCGGCGGTGCTGGACCAGCTGACGGGCGCGGAGCCGGTGCTCGACCACGAGCGCCGCACGGTGGGCGCGGTCGCCACGGACCCCTCACTCACCCTGCCCCGGATCGTCCGCGAACTGGACGCGGCGGGTGCGGCGGTGATCGACGCGAGCCTGCGCCCGCCCACCCTCGACGAGGTCTTCCTGCGCCTGACCGGCCGCAGCACCCCCATCAAGGAGACGGCAGCATGAGCACCGACGTACTCGTGACGGAACGACGGAGGGCGGACGCCACCGCGCCCGCGCACACACCCGTCGCGGACGGCCTGGCCGTGCTCGGCCGCCATCTGCAGCGGATCAAGGCGGCCCCGGGCGTCCTGATCCTCACCCAGACCATGCCGATCACGATGCTGCTGTTCTTCGGGTACGTCTTCGGCAGCGCCCTGGCCGTCCCCGGCCAGGAGTACCGCGCCTTCCTGGTGCCGGGACTGCTGGCGGCAACCGCGGCGAACGGCATCATGACGGGCATGTTCCAGTCCGCGCAGGACTGCCACCGGGGCGTGATGGACCGGCTGCGCACCCTGCCGATGAGCCGGTCCGCCGTTCCGTTCGGGCAGACCGCGGCCGATGTGCTGACCACGGCCGTCGGCCTGGTCCCGCTGATGCTGGTCGGCCTCGCCGTGGGCTGGCGGATCGAGGGCGGCCCGGCCGCCGCGGTCGGCGCGTTCGGCCTGCTGCTGCTGTTCCGGTTCGCGACGTCATGGGTGGGCTGCTGGCTGGGGCTCCTGATCCGGAACGAGGAGGCCGCCGGGCAACTGGGCGCGGCCACGTTCATCCTGCCGCTGCTCTCCAGCGCGTACATCCCGACCGACAACCTGCCGGGCTGGCTGCGCACGCTCGCGGAGTGGAATCCGATCAGCGCCGTCGCGGCGGCCGCCCGCGACCTCTTCGGCAACGCCGCACCGGCCGCCGACGCCGCCTGGCCGGTCGCCCACCCGGTGGCCGGAACGCTGCTCTGGTCGGCGGTGCTGCTCGCGGTCGCCGTACCGCTGTCCGTTCGCCTCTACTCGCGCGGCGGCGAATGACGGCACCGGGGCACCGGCTCAGCCGGGCAGCGCGACCGGCCGGTCCAGTGCGCCCAGCAGGGCGATGAAACCCGACTCCAGGAAGGCGCCGAGGGTGTCGAGGGCGTCCGGCTCGTCGAGCGGCCAGTTGGTGACGGCCTCCTCGGCGAAGGCCATCCAGGCGCGGGCGGCGACCGGCAGCCGGGGCGAGTCCGGCATCCCGAGCCGCCGCTGGCCCTCCGCCACCCGCCGGGCCACGAGGGTGCGCGTGGACTCGACGATGTCCTCCACGGCGGGATGGCTGCCGGCGGCGCCTCGGACCAGCGCGAGATAGACCCTGCGGTGCTCCGTGACGTACGCCGTGAAACCGGCGATGAACGACCGCAGCCAGGCGACGGGCTCCAGCGAGGGGTCCGGGTCCATGGCCGCGGCGAAGTCGTCGCACTCCCGCTGCACCATGGAGCGGTAGAAGTCCCGCTTGGAGTCGAAGTAGTGGAAGAGCAGCCCCCGGGAGATCCCGGCGCGGCGTGCCACATCGTCGGTGGAGAGCTCGTCCAGCGAACGATCGGAGAGCATGTCCACGCCAATCGTGACCAACTGCGCCCTTCGTTCGTCGGGACTCAGGCGCGCGGCTCGCTTCTCGGGCATGCGGACAGTGTAGAAGTACTTCGGCACCGAATTACCTCGGAGCCCACCCCACCGGCGGGCAAGAGGTTCACGCGGACATGGCGACGCGCCACTGCCGGCTCCGGGGATGACGGAAGAGCGGGCAGCAGCGCGAGGCCGGGACCGGGCGTCGGATCAGCGGCGGCTGCCGAAGAGCGAGCGCCGCAGCCGCCGCAGCGGGGCGAAGAGCGAGACTCTCGCGCTCCTGCTCCGGCGGGTGTGCGCGACGTCGCGCGAGGTCAGCTCGAGCATCAACAGCGTCGCCTCCGCGGACTCACGCTGCGGGACGGCGGGGCCGCCCAGCACTGCGAGATGGCGGTCGAGGCGCGAACTCGTCGCACCGCTCCCACACGTGATGGCAGGCACACGCGGCCTGCTACGCATCGTTATCTGTTCCATGTCACTCCCCACCCGTACGAGGGCACCCGGCCCGGGCAGGTTAACCCTATCGCCCCGCGGCGACACGCGTGTATCCCGGGCACAGGATTGAGCACACACATACGGAGGTTGACGACCTGTCTGCGAATCTGCCCGATTCCAGGGCGAGTTGGACAGATCGTCAACCTCCGGACGGATCAAGCCCATCGGGGGCCACTCACCGACAGGAACCCTGACCTGCATGGATCCTTCGGCAGGCGGTGCGACGGGCACAGCACGAATGTGCCGTCGAAGCCCGCGCCGGTCAGTCGAGCGAGTTGAGGACGGGCAGATAGCCGCCGGACTGCCCGGAGGCGAAGGGGTGGTACGACTCCCCGATGTTGAACCAGTTGAGACTGTGCAGCCATGCGCTCCCGGAGCAGATCTCGTGTCCGGTGAACGTTCCGGTGACATCACCGAAGGTGAAGCCGTGGTCGGCGGCACGCTTGGCGGTGGCCGCGTTGAGGTAGTCGGCGGCGCCGTTGATGGCGGTGCGCACCTTGTCACTCAGGCCGACGACACAGCTGCCGCCGATCTTGTAGAAGCGGGGGTAGCCGAGCACGACGACACGGGCGGACGGAGCCTTGGCGCTGATCGCGTCGTACACCGAGTCGAGCCGGCCGGGCAGCGTGGAGTCCACATAGCCGCGGGCGGTGGCGATCCGGTTGAGGCAGGTGGCCTCCGACTGGAGGACACAGGTCGTCATGACATCGGCGAATCCGGCGTCGTTGCCGCCGATGGAGATCGAGACGAGGTCGGTCGAGGCGGTGAGCGGTCCGAGCTGACTCGCGGTCACGTCGTTGGTGCGGGCACCCGAGCAGGCGGTGAAGGCGAACGAGGCGGGCGAGTTGGCGGCCGCCCAGAGCGAGGGGTAGGCGAGGGTGCTGCGCTTGCAGTCGCCGCTGGAGCTGATGTAACTGCCGGAGCCCACCCCCGAGGAGTAGGAGTCACCCAGCGCGACATAGTCGACGGCCTGGACGGACGGGGCGGCGTTCGCGGTGGCTGCCCCGGTCAGGGCGATGACGGCACCGAGCAGGAGTGAGGACGATAACGCCATGAGTCTGGATATTTTCATGGAACCTCCCTTGGACCGACCAGCAGGATCTCTGCCTACTCAGTGGTAGCAGCAGCGAAGGCCATTCCGGAAGTGTCCATGCCAAGTCGATCGGACGAGCTTCTGCCGCCGGTTCCCTGAGTTCGTGTCATATCGGTGCAACGGGCGTCACGGCGCGCACCGGACCGGAACAGCAGGTGACGAAACCTGGGTGCGCCGGATACGCGCGTGCCGGATCATGGGCGGCATGTCTGCCAACCCCGAGTCCGCGCTGCCGATCCGGCTCACCGTCGACGACAGCGACTCGCCGTCCGACGTCGTCGACGCGCTGTTCCTCGGCCGCTTCGCGACGGGCGAGCAGCCGTACTCGCACAGCTCCTCGCTCGACCGGGTGAAGAAGAGCGCCACGCTGTTGCCCGAGGGGGCGAAGGTGCTGCGCGCCGCCCGTGACGACGACCGCAGCGCCACGCTGGCCGAGGGCGAGGGCTGGACCCTGCTCATCTCGCGGTGGAACCGCGGCGCCGATGTCACGGTCACCGCGACCAGCCCGGAACTGGCCGGCAAGGTGCTCGACGAGGCCACCGAAGGCGCCCAGGACGAGCCGGAGCCCCAGCCGGAGAACGTGACGATGGGCTTCTGGTACGTCTCGCCGCGCCGCGGCCCGTACCGTACGACCCGTCAGATCACGGCCGGTACATGGGACGAGGTCCGCTCCAACTACACGGCGCCCGTGGCCGGTGCCATGGACCGGCTGATGAAGGTCACCCCGGACGACATCGCGGGCCGGCTGCTCCTGCTGCACGGCCCGCCCGGGACCGGCAAGACGTCCGCCCTGCGCACCCTGGCCCGGTCCTGGCGGGACTGGTGCCAGGTCGACTGCGTGCTCGACCCCGAGCGGCTCTTCAACGACGTCGGCTATCTGATGGACATCGCGATCGGCGAGGACGACGGCAGCGCGAAGGGCCGCTGGCGCCTGCTGCTCCTGGAGGACTGCGACGAGCTGATCCGCGGCGAGGCCAAGCACACGGCCGGCCAGGCGCTGTCGCGGCTGCTGAACCTCACGGACGGACTGCTGGGCCAGGGCCGCAACGTACTGGTGGGCGTGACGACCAACGAGGACCTGGAACGGCTGCACCCGGCGGTCGTCAGGCCCGGCCGCTGCCTGGCCCGCATCGAGGTGGGGCCGCTGACCCGCAAGGAGTCGGTGGCCTGGCTCGGCACGGAGGAGGGCCTGGGCCGGGATGCCGCCCGCGAGGGCACGACCCTGGCGGAGCTGTACGCCCTGCGCCGCGGCACGGGCCCGGCATCGGTCCCCAAGCAGGACTCGGGGGCGGACGCGGGTCTGTATCTCTGAGCCCGTCCCGGCCCTCACCTCAACCCGCGTACACCGCCCGCACCGCGTCCTGCGCCAGCTCCAGGGCCCGCGCCCGGGACATCCCCAGCCGCCGGGCCTGCTCCGCGTACTCGCGTGCGGTGGCGGCCGCGTGGCGTTCGGCCGCGTCGCCCGCAGCGGCGACGAACGTCCCGTTGCGCCCGCGCGTCTCGATCACTCCGTCCGCCTCCAGGGCCCGGTAGGCCTTGGCGACGGTGTTGGCGGCGAGGCCCAGCTCCTCGGCGAAACCGCGGACGGTCGGGAGCTTGTAGCCGACCGGCAGCGCGCCGGAGCGGGCCAGTTCGGAGATCTGCGTGCGCAGCTGCTCGTACGGAGCGGTGCCGGAATCCGGGTCAACGGAGATCTTCAGAGTCACGGGCCGATTCTGCCCCACCGCCGGAAATTCGGGGGCACACGGGCCGGACCTGCGGGTACGGTCCGGGCCATGACTGTCATCGTGCGCGATTTCCGGCCCGCCGACGCCGAGGACTGGGTGCGGGTGAGGCGCGCCGCGCTCCCGTTCATGGTCACCACGCCCGAGCAGATCGTCTTCGACCTGGCCACCGCCCATCCGGACAAGCGGTACCGGCTGCTGGTCGCGGAGGAGGACGGCGAGGTCATCGGGACGGCCCAGGTGGGGCGGGCCCACGAGAGTCCCGAGCCGGGGCAGGCGTTCTGCAACACGTTCGTCCACCCGGAACGGACCGGCCGGGGCGCGGGCACGCTGCTGCTGCGCACGGCCGAGGAGTATCTGGCCCTGGCCGGTGCGACCTCGGTCTACGCCTGGGTCCTGGACACCCCGGGCGACCGGGCGTTCGCCGGAAGGCGCGGCTACGCCCCGAGCCGGCCTGCGCACTTCCTCCATCTCTCGCTGGCCGGTGCCTCGCTGCCGCCCCGTCAGGAGCTTCCGGCCGGTGTGGAACTGCGTACCGCCGCCGACTTCGCCGACGATCCGCGCCCGCTCTTCGAGGCGGATGCCGAGACCACCGCGGACGAGCCCAGCGACACACCGGCCCTGCTGTCGGACTACGAGGAGTGGCTGACGGAGACCTGGCGCAGTCCCGGCCTCGACCACGGCCTCACCTCGGTCGTGGTGGCCGACGGCGAGGTGGCGGCGTTCAGCGTGGCGGAGACCGACGGAGTGGACCGCTACTGGTCGGGGATGACCGGCACCCGCCGGGCGTACCGCAACCGCGGGCTGGCGAAGCTGGCGAAGAACGACTCGCTGCACCGGGCGCGCGCCGCCGGGTACACCGACGCCTACACCGGCAATGACGCCGACAACGGCCCGATGCTGGCGATCAACCGCTGGTTCGGCTACGAGATCTGTGCCACGGAGGTACGCCATGTCCGCGCACTCGGCTGAGTCCCGACTGTTGACTGAGTCCGAACTGACGGTCGTCCTGGTCAAGGCCGGAAAGACCAAGATCCGCTATCCCGCCGCCCTGGTCGCCGACGACGGCACCCGGGTGACCGTGCGTGCTCCCTGGGCCGCCCCCGGGGTCCGCGACTTCGGCTTCGTACGCTTCGAGCCGGGTGACGTCTTCACCGAGCACTACTGGCGCGACGCCTGGTTCGCGGTGAAGGAGGTCCGCACCGGCGCGGGTGAGCTCAAGGGCTGGTACTGCGATGTGACCCGTCCGGCCGTGCTGCGGGACGGCGAGCTGCTCGTCGAGGATCTGGATCTCGACCTGTGGGTGTCGGCCGACCGCTCCGCCGTACTGCGGCTGGACGAGGACGAGTTCGAGGAGAGCGGTCTGGCCGGGCGCGACCCGGAGGCGGCGAGGGCCGCCATGGCAGCCCTGGACGAACTGGAAGGGCTCGCCCGTACGGCGGAGGGGTTCACCGGCCTGCTGGGCTGACGCGCCGCCCCGGCCGGCCGAGGCCCCCTCAGCCGGCCACCAGCTCCACCTCGTATCCCGCCGCGTCCTCCAGGTAGGCGGCCACGTGTCCGTCACCGCCCGCCCGCGGATGACGGTCGCCGAAGAGCAGCCGCCAGCCGTGCTCCGGAGCCCGGGCCACCAGCGCGTCGAGCGTGGCCCGGTCCTCGACGTGGAACGCCAGGTGGTTGAGCCCGGGACGACGTCGCTCATGCGCTCCCGGAGCCAGGTCGGGCGACTGCTCGATCACCACATAGCTGTCGCCCCGCCGCCAGCTTCGCCCGTGCGCCCATCGCTGGTACGGAACATGACCCAGCTCGCCGAGGAGCCAGCCCCAGCCGGACTCGGCGGCCGCCAGGTCGGGCACCCACAGCTCGATGTGGTGGAGCCGCCCGGTGCGGGTCCCGCCGGCCGGCAGCGGGACGGCCCTCCGGGTGCCGCGCGGCTCGAACGCGACGGTGTCGCCGTCCTCGTGCCAGTGGATCAGGAAGTGCTCCCCCGTCCGGTAGCCGTCCAGGCCGGCGCGGCAGTACGCGACCATGTCGTCCGGCAGGGCGTCCAGCGGGAACCACGCCAGCTCGGAGCACTTGTCCGGTTCCCGGTTGTACGGCGGACGCTCCGGGTCGTACGCCGCCTCGAAGAACCAGCCCGTCCTGGGGCTGCCGCCCGGTCCCCGGTGCTGCATGACCAGAGCGGCGCGCAGCTCCTCCGGCTCCAGCGCCACCCCGATCTCCTCGGCCGTCTCGCGGATCACCGCCTCCCGGACGTCCTCGCCGTCCTCCACGTGCCCGGACGGGGCGTGCAGCAGCCCGTCCGCGTACCCCGTACCGGCCCGTCGGGCGAGCAGGACGTCGGAGCCCCGGCGCAGGATCAGATGAACGTCCACGACCTCGGTGTGCCGGCGCGGAGGTTCGGCACGCGCCACCAGGGCGTAACGCTCGTCGTCGACCTCCTTGCCCCAGAGGTCCCGGTCGCCGGAGAGCGGCTCGTGGTGGACGCGCTCGGTGAACGGGGCGAGCAGCGCGGAGAGTCGCCGGGCGGACAGACCCACCCCGTTCCACACACCCTCGACCAGGACCAGTCTGCCGCCGGGCCGCAGCAGGCCGAACCAGTGGCGCAGGACGGCGGCCGGATCGGGGAGCAGCCACACCACGTGCCGGGCCAGGACCACGTCGAACCGCTGCTTGCCGACCGGCGGCGCCGCCGCGTCCCCGATCAGCACCTCCGTCCCCGTACCGGCCAGCTTGGCGCGCGCCTGCTCGACCATGCGGGGCGAGCGGTCCACGGCGGTGACCCGGTGGCCCTGCCCGGCGACGAGCAGCGCCAGGCTTCCGGTGCCGCAGCCCAGGTCGAGCACCTCGGAACGCTCCCGGGGCAGCCAGCTCTCCAGCCGCTGCGCCCAGGCGTGCCGGACCACGGGGTCGAGCAGACCGTGATCCGGCTCGTCGTCGAAGGAACCGGCGGCTGAATCCCAGTCGATCGTCGTCATGAACCGATCGTGCCAGCTGCCACTGACAACGGCGGACGTCTCCCCCGGAAGACCGGTCTTAAGCGTTCTTGAGCGGCCCCTTAAGCCCGTCATAACGATGGCCGGCAGCCCCTCTCCAGGGCCTTTCCGAGGCCTGGCGCGGGCTAGCTTGCTGTTCCCGGGACGCCCCGCACACCGCCGTGGACCGTTGAAGGAGTACGTCACCATGCCCGCCATCACCCCCGCCCGCCGCAGGGCCGCCGCCGTCGCCGCGCTCGGTGCGACGCCGCTCGTACTCGCCGTTCTGACCGCTGCTCCGGCCTCTGCGCACGGATCGCTGACCGACCCGGTGAGCCGGGTCTCGGCCTGTTTCGCCGAGGGTCCGGAGCACCCGCGGTCCGCCGCGTGCGTGGCCGCGGTCGCGGCCGGAGGCACCCAGGCGCTGTACGACTGGAACGGAGTCAACATCGCCAATGCGGCGGGGAACCACCGGCAGTTGATCCCGGACGGCAAGCTGTGCAGTGCGGGCAACGACAAGTTCAAGGGGCTCGATCTGCCGCGCGCCGACTGGCCGGCCACCGACATGAAGGCGGGCTCCCACACCTTCCGCTTCCGGGCCACCGCACCGCACAAGGGTTCCTTCGCGCTGTATCTCACCACCGCCGGCTACGACCCCACGAAGCCGCTGAAGTGGTCGGACCTGGAGGAGAAGCCGTTCGCCGAGGCCACCGACCCGGAGCTGGTGGACGGTTCGTACGTCTTCGACGGCACCGTTCCCGAGCGCTCGGGGCGTCAGCTGGTCTACACCGTCTGGCAGCGGTCGGACTCCCCGGAGGCGTTCTACGCGTGCTCCGACGTGGTCTTCGGGGGCGCGAGCGGCAGCGGTACGAGCGGCAGCGGTTCGGTCGCCGCCGTGCCCGCGCCGTCCGCTTCGGCGCCCTCCGAGCAGGAGATCACCGACGGTGCGCGCAAGTCATCGGTCGAGCACGGCGGTCACGGTGACGACGACGCCGGTACGGGCGCGACGGTCACGGAGGCGGCCGGTGCGACGGCTCCGGCCAATGCCCCGGAGCCGGACAGCGCGTCGGGGGATGTCCCCGTCGCGGGGGCCGACAACCTCGCCGAGACGGGCGGCAGCGCCGCCACGACCCGGCTGGCCATGGGCGGCGCTGCCGCGGTCGCACTGGGCGCTGCCGCCCTGCTGGTCTCGGTCCGCCGCCGGGCCACCACGGCGGCCCGGCGCGGACTCTGACGGACGGTCCGGTCAGGTACCGGGCCCGTCCGGTCCGGTACCTACCCGATGACCGAGGCGCACGTGGTCGGGGTGGCGTGCGCCGGGTCCAGGGCGTTCGCCACCTCGTGGTAGGCGATCCGGTCGATGGTCCCGATCGCCACGTGCTCGGACAGGTCGACCGGGCACAGGTCCTGGAGCAGGACGTTGTGTACGTCCGGCCCGTCCAGGAACTGTGTCCGGTACGGGGTCACGACCTCGTCGTACCTGGTCGCGATGACGGTGTAGTGCACGCCGGGCACGGTGTCGGGGACCGAGTTGAGCTTGGTGACGAAGGGCGATCCGGCCACCTGGTCGGCGAGTCCCGGTGTACCGGCGTTGAGCAGGTCCTCGGCGCCGGGGAAGTACGGCAGCAGCTTGGTCAGTCCGAGGAGGGTGGTGCCGTGGTTGTCGGGCGCGAGCCCGACCAGGGCGTTCACCTTGGGCGCTCCGCCGAGGAACTTCAGGTAGTAGTTCGGCATCATGCCGCCCTGGGAGTGGCCGACGAGGTCGGCCTTCGGGGCCCCGGTGGAGGCGAGCACCTTGTCGACGAAGGCGGCGAGCTGTCCGGCCGACTTGTCGATCGGGCCGAGGCCGTTGAAGAACGGCACACCGGGGAGCTGCCCGTAGTCGAGCGAGTAGACGCAGTAGCCCCGGTTGACCAGGTAGGGGGCGAGGACGAGCCAGTTGTCGACGGAGTTCCCGAAGGTCCCGTGGACCAGGACGACGGGCCGGGGGTGGGCTGCGGAGGGCTTGCAGGAGTAGTCGTTCCAGCCACGGGAGGTGGTTGCGACGGTGGTGGGGGCGGCTGCAGCAGCGGTGGCCGTGGGGGTGGCGACTGCGGCGACGGCGAGGAACAGTGCGGCGAGGGTGGTCCGCGCACGTGGGGTACGCGGCGCACGGGTCCAGGGCAGCATCGTGTGGTCTCCTTGCGGCTCAAGGGAGTTGCGATGTCTGTGCACCCTGCGGCCCGGACCACAAGTTCTGACGACGTTCTATGTGCTCATGCCAACTTACGCACGAGTAAGGTTGCGTGGGAAGTTACGCGTCGGTAAAAACTGACGCGGCAGTAACCGTGGCTTCAGGACAGTTTCCGGCATGCGACTCAGGCCGCGAGTCGCCCCGGCATCACGGCCCGTGGCCCGAATCTCTCCCGCAGCCGGTCCGCGACCGCCTCGATCCGCCGGACCCGCTCGTCGACCGGGTCGAAGGTCAGCTGGTGCGCGGCCCGCCCGGCCTCGCCGAGCCCCTCGGCACGCAGCGCGATCCCCCGCACCCGGGCCCGTTGCAGGGCGAACGAGTCATGGATCCGGTAGGCGAGTGCGGTGAGCTCCGCGGAGTGGGCGGTGGGCTCGCGGAGCGTACGGCTGCGGGTCAGCGTCGCGTACCCGGTCCGGTCGGCGTAGCGCACAGAGACCGCGAGCGAGCGGCACACCTGCGCCTCGCCGCGCATCCTCGCCCCCAGCTCCTCGGTGAGCGACATGAGCGCACGGCGTTGCCGCTCCCGGTCCAGCTCGTCGCGCGGGAAGGTCCGTTCGGCGGCGAGCGAGCGGGCCGCGGCGTTCGGCACGACCGTCGTACGGTCGATGCCGTGCGCCCGCTCCCACAGCTCGCGCCCGGTCCGTACCCCGGTGATCCGTTGCAGGGTGCCGAGCGGGGCGGCCGCGATCCGGCCGACGGAGTCGAGCCCGTATCCGCACAGCGTGCGGGCCGTCGCTGCCCCGACACCGTCCAGAGCGGCGGCCGGCCGGTCCGCGAGGAAGGCGGCGGCCCCGCCGGCGGGCACCACGAAGGTCGTCCCGGGCGCGGCCTGCCGTACCGCCATCCGGGCCAGCATCGGGTTCTCGGCAGCCCCGATCGCGCAGTCCACGCCGTGCAGGGCCAGCGCGCGGACCCGGATCACCGAGGCAAGACCTGCCACGTCCCGCCCGAAGTAGCGCAGCGCGCCCCGGACATCGGCGAGTGCGCCGTCGGGCGGCGCCGCCTCGACGAGAGGGGTGAACGAGCCGAGCAGGGCGAGCAGCCCCGTGTAACCGGCGCCGTCCGGGATGCCGCCGCCGACCCGGCGGAACCGCAGGCAGAGGATTCCGGGCTGCTCACCCGCCCCGCTCGTCCCGCTCATCTCACCCGCCCTGCTCATCCCACTCACCCCATTCACCCCGCTTTTCCACTTGTCCCGCTCATCCCACTCACCCTGCTCAACCCACTCGTCCCGTTCACCCCGCACTCCCCGGGGACTGATGCCACAGCTTCCTTCCGGTGGGTGCCCCTTCACCGGGCGGCTGGAGGTCGGACCAGGGGTTCATCTCGTAGCCAGTGGGCATCCGGATCCGACGGCCGTCATCGGCAGCGGACGCCTCCTCCTCCTTCTCCTTCTCCTCCGGAACAGGCACCTCCGCCAGCCGGGCCGCGACCGCGTCGAGTCCGCCGGTGCGCCGCAGTTCGGCCAGCTCGGCCAGGTTCCAGGCGGCCGCACCGACCACGCTCAGGCTCCGCGGCCCGCGCCGCTGCACCACCCCGCGCACCAGCAGCAGCCAGGAGTGGAAGACGGTGTACGCGCAGGCGGCGTGACTGTCGTCGAAGAAGGCCAGGTCGACCAGGCCCGTACCGTCGTCCAGGGTGGTGAAGACGACCCGGCGTCCGGAGCGGATGGGCGGGGTCTGGGTGGCCGCCTTGGCACCCGCGACCAGCACGGTCTCCCCGTGCCGCGCCTCGCGCAGCCGTTTGGCCGAGACCGCGCCGAGCTCCTTCAGGAAGGCGTGGTGATCGCCCATCAGATGGCGTGAGACGTCCATGCTCAGCACGCCCAGTTCGGCGCTGAGCCGTTCCGCCTCGTTGAGGTCGGGCAGACCGATGGAGCCGGTCCGGTGCCCGCCGCCGAGCGGAAGCTGCGCGCCCGCACCGCCGGAGCCCGCGCCGCGCTGGGCGCGGTGGAGTTCGGACAGGTGCAGCAGCAGATCGCGGCGGTTGGCGCCGAACGCGTCCAGCGCACCGACCTGGGCCAGCCGTTCGGCGGCGGGCTTGCCCGGACGGGCCCGCTGCCAGAAGTCCAGCAGCGAGGTGTAGGGCTGCCCGGCCTCGATCCGGCCGACCTCTGCCTCGCTGATCCCATGGACGTCCGAGAGCGCCAGCCGCAGCCCCCACACCTTCCCCTCCCCTCCCTCCACATCAGACACCAGTTCGATTCGATGGGCGGCCGCCGACCGGTTCACATCCAGCGGCAGCACCGGGACCCCGCGCCGCCGGGCGTCCGCGAGCAGCAGCCGCTTCGGGTACATCCCCGGGTCATGGGTGAGCAGCCCGGCGTAGAAGGCCGCCGGGTGATGCGCCTTCAGCCAGGCCGACTGGTACGTCGGTACGGCGAAGGCCACCGCGTGCGCCTTGCAGAAGCCGTAGCTGCCGAACGCCTCGATGATCTCCCAGGCGCGGGCGATCACCTCGGCGTCGTACTTCCGGGCCGCCGCGTGCTGGGCGAACCAGAGCTTGATCCGGGCCTGCGACTCGGGGTCGGAGAGCCCGCGCCGGACCCGGTCGGCCTCGCCCCGGCCGCAGCCGGTCATGAGGTCGACCATCTCGATGATCTGCTCGTGGAAGACCACCACTCCGTACGTCTCGCGCAGCGGCCCCTCCAGGTCGGGGTGCGGATAGCGGACCGGCGCCCGGCCGTGCCGGGCCTCGATGAACGGGCGCACCATGTCGGCGGCGACCGGACCGGGCCGGAACAGCGAGATGTCGACCACCAGGTCGTGGAAGCCGGCGGGCTGGAGCCTGCCGACCAGATCGCGCTGGCCTGGCGACTCGATCTGGAAACAGCCCAGCGTCTCGGCGGATCTGATCAGCCGGTACGTCTCCGGGTCCCCCGGCTCCACGGCGTCCAGGTCCACTTCCTCACCCGAGGCCCGCTTCACCTCCCCGACCGCGTGCGCCATCGCCGACTGCATCCGCACCCCGAGCACATCGAGCTTGAGCAGCCCGAGGTCCTCCACGTCCTCCTTGTCGAACTGCGCCATGGGAAGGCCTTCGCCGCTGGTGGGCATCACGGGGGTGCGGCGCAGCAGTGAGGCGTCGGAGAGGA
The DNA here is from genome assembly GCF_036195045.1 of Streptomyces sp. NBC_00236. Classification (NCBI taxonomy): domain Bacteria; kingdom Bacillati; phylum Actinomycetota; class Actinomycetes; order Kitasatosporales; family Streptomycetaceae; genus Streptomyces; species Streptomyces sp. NBC_00236. The sequence goes on from NZ_CP108100.1 coordinate 1,477,123, forward strand.
GGACCCCGCACGGGTGCATGGCGATGCCGCGCGGCAGCCCGTCGAGCGCCTCCACCAGCTCCCACAGCCGTCCGTACTTCTCCTTCGTCCTCGCCACTTCCCGCAGTTCGGGCAGTTCCTCCATGGCGGCGAGGGCGTCGCGGGCCCGGATGTGCGGAAAGGCCTTGGCGAGCCGGTCGGTCTCGGCCGGGTTCATGGAGAGTGCGGCGCCGACGTCGCGGATGGCGTGGCGCACCCGGTAGGTCTCGGGCATGGCGACGGTGGCGACCCGTTCGGCGCCGAAGCGGCCGATGATCGCGCGGTAGACGTCGAGGCGGCGGGCCGACTCGACGTCGATGTCGATGTCGGGCAGCACGAAGCGGCGCTTGGACAGGAAGCGCTCCATCAGCAGCCCGTGCTCGACCGGGTCGGCGTGGGCGATGCCGAGGAGATGGTTGACCAGGGAGCCGGCCCCGGAACCTCGCGCGGCCACCCGGACCCTCATCTCCCGTACGTCGTCCACCACTCGGGCGACCGTGAGGAAGTACGAGGCGAAGCCGTGGTGCGCGATGATGTCCAGTTCGTGGTGCATCCGGTCCCAGTACTCGCGCCTGCGGTCGTAGCCGCGCAGCACCATGCCCGCGGCGGCGCGGGAGGTCAGCACCCGCTGGGCGGTGCGCCGGTCCGCGCCGACGAGGTGCGGTTCGGGGAAGTGGACGGAGCCGAGGCCGATGTCGCCGCGGGGGTCGACCACGCAGGCGTCGGCGGTGTGCCGGGTCTCCGCGAGCAGTCGCGCCCCGGCGCCGGGGCCGAGTCCGGCGGCGGAGGTGATCCGCTCGGCGGTCTCCGCCATCGCGCGGGCGTCCTTGAGCCAGCGCTCACCGCTGTCGAGCGGGGCGCGGCGCGGGTCGACGGGGACGAGCCTGCGGGCGGAGTCGAGCACATCGGCGACCGGGCCCTGCCCCGGATCGGCGTACCGGACGGCGTTGGTCAGCACGGCCCGTATGCCCTGCTCGGCGGCGAAGCCGACGGTACGGGCGGCGAGCCGCAGCGAACCGGGTCCGGTGCCGTCGCGACCGTGATGGACGGCTTCGAGCCGCAGGTCGTCGCCGTACACCTCCCGCCAGGGGGCAAGCAGGGCGGCGGCCCGGTCGGGGCGGCCGGCGGCCAGCGCCCTGCCGACCTCGGAGTCGGGTCCGAGCAGCACGGTGAGCCCTTCGGCGGGCAGCGCGGAGCGGTCGACCAGGGGCCGGCCTCCGTCGGGTACGGCTCCGTGGGCGGCGGTGACGAGGCGGCACAGCTCGGCCCAGCCCTGGGCGCCGTCGCGGGCGAGGAAGGTGACCCGGGGTGCGGATTCATCGACAAAGGCACCACCGCGGACCGGGGTCCGCGACCGGTACGTACGCCCGTCGCCCTCCGCACGCACGGCGGGGGCCACGGCGAGATCCACCCCGAAGAGCGGTCGCACCCCCGCCCGCTCGCAGGCCTTGGCGAACCGGACCGCACCCGCCAGGGTGTCGCGGTCGGTCAGCGCGAGGGCATCCATCTCCCGCTCCGAGGCGCGCTCCGCCAGCCGCTCCGGGTGCGAGGCCCCGTACCGCAGGGAGAACCCGGAAACGGTACGCAGATGCGTGAAGCCGGGCACCCGCACCTCCTGAACCAATCCGTACTCACCACCCCCTCGCTCTCCACCATAGACCAAGTTTCGAACATGCGTACGATACCCGGCGGGCGGGCACCTCCGGTTCATCCATTCGGCCCGGCCCCGACTGCGTGAACGTCGGACACCCCGGACCGTGGGGTCATGACTTTCGTCGACGAGGTGAAGAACGCCGTCACTCCACGGGCCGCCCTGCTCGTCACCGGCGTACTGGCGCTGCAACTGCTGTTCATCGCGTCCTATATCGGAGCGCTCCACAACCCGAAGCCGACAGATGTCCCCTTCGGCGTCGTCGCGCCCCAGCAGGTGTCCGCCCGGCTCGTCACCGAACTGAAGAACCTTCCGGGCGACCCCCTGGACGCCCGCGCGGTCACCGACGCGGCCACCGCCCGCCGGCAGATCCTCGACCGCGAGATCGACGGCGCCCTGATCGTCAACCCCAGGGGCACGACCGACACCGTGCTGGTCGCCTCCGGCGGAGGCACCGTCCTGGCCACCTCACTGACGAAGATCATCAAGGCCGCCGACTTCACCCAGCACCGCACCGCACGCGCGGTCGACGTGGCCCCGGCCTCGAAGCAGGACTTCGACGGGCTCTCCTCGTTCTACCTGGCCGTGGGCTGGTGCGTGGGCGGATACCTCTGCGCCTCGATCCTGGCGATCAGCGCGGGCAGCCGCCCTGCCAACCGTCAGCGCGCGGTGATCCGGACCGGCGTCATGGCCCTGTACTCGATCGCGGGCGGGATCGGCGGCGCGATCATCATCGGCCCGATCCTCGGCGCCCTGCCCGGATCCTTCTGGGGCATGTCGGGCCTGGGCGCCCTGACCGTCTTCGCGGTCGGCATGATCACGCTCGCCCTGGAGGCGCTCACCGGCATCGTCGGCATCGGCCTGGCCGTCCTGATCGTCGTGATCGCGGGCAACCCGAGCGCGGGCGGCGCCTTCCCGCTCCCGATGCTCCCGGACTTCTGGCGTGCGATCGGCCCGGCCCTGCCGCCGGGGGCCTCCACTTGGACGGCACGCTCGATCGCGTACTTCAGGGGCAACGCGGTGACCGGACCGCTACTGGTGCTGTCCGCGTGGGCGGTGGTGGGCACGGTCGTCACCATGCTGATGGCGATGCGGAAGAAGCCGGAGACGACGGGTGCCGCGGACACCCCGCTCATGGGGGCGGCGGGCGGGGGCTCGACGCCGGTGTAAGGGAGGGCCGGCCGCCGCTGTCAGGCACGCAGGCACTGAAGCACGTCATGCGGACTCAGTAGTCGCGCCACTCGTCCTGAACGTATTCGAGCACCGCGGGGTCCATCAGCGTGCTCGGTCGTACGTCGGCGCGGCGGCGGTCGACGGGGAACACGGTGGCCGCCTTCAGCACCGCCTCGTCCAGGTAGCGGAGCTCCGGCGTGTCCGGGGCGAGCCGCAGCGGCGGGGCCTCGGTGCCGGGGGTGGCGAGGACGAAACCCCAGTTGCCGAAGCTCGGCACGTCGACCTGGAACTCCGTCGTCGCGTACCCGGCCGTCTCGATGGTCTTCGCGATCGACCAGTAGGTCTTGGGGGCGAAGAACGGCGATCCGCTCTGCACCATGACGTGGCCGTGCGGCGCCAGCGCCCGGCGGAGCAGATCGTAGAACTCCACCGAGTACAGCTTCGCCAGCGACGCCGAGTCCGGGTCCGGGAAGTCGATGATCACGGCGTCGTACTGCTGCCGGGCTCCGCGCAGCCAGTTGAAGGCGTCCGCGTTGACGACCTCGGCCCGCGGATCGTCCATCGAGCCGTGGTTGAGCCCCCGCAGAGGCTCGAAGGTGCGCGCCAACCGGGTCATCGCCGGGTCCAGTTCGACCAGGGTGACATGCCGGACGTCCTCGTAGCGCAGCACCTCGCGCAGCGCGAGCCCGTCACCGCCGCCCAGGATCAGTACGTCGGAGCGGCGGCCGGACAGCGCGGGGTGGACCAGCGACTCGTGGTAGCGGTACTCGTCGACCGAGCTGAACTGAAGGTCGCCGTTGAGGAAGAGCCGTACGTCGGGCTTCCCGGTGAAGGCGGTGGAGCGGGTGACCACGATGTCCTGGTACTGCGTGGTCTCGGAGTGGATGATCGGGTCCGCGTACATGTGCTGCCGCGCGGTGACCTCCAGGTCGTCCGCCAGCACATACGTCGCGCCGAGCACGGCGAGCACGGCGGTGACACCGGCCAGCAGCCCGGCCTTGGCCAGCCTGCCGGTCTGGCGGCGGAAGATGAACACCACGACGATGACCCCGGCGACCGCGTTGACCCCGCCGACCACCAGCGCACCCTTCAACTGGCCGAAGGTCGGCAGCAGGAACAGCGGGAAGCACAGTCCGCCGACGAGGGCGCCGATGTAGTCGACGGCGAACATGTCGGCGACGGCACTGCTCGCCTCCTGTTTGCGGATGCGCTGGAGCAGCGTCATCAGCAGCGGGATCTCGGCGCCGATGAGCAGGCCCACCACCAGGGACACCACGATCATCGCGGGCATGTAGAGCTGGAGCCAGGCGAAGGCCGCGTACAGGATCAGGACCGACAGGCCGCCGACCAGTGCGAGCACCCCCTCCAACACCGCGAAGGCGACGACGGGACTGCGGCGCAGCGGTTTGGCGGCCAGCGAGCCCACTCCCATCGCGAAGACCATCACGGAGATGACCACGGAGGTCTGGAGCACCGAGTTGCCGATGAGGTAGCTGCCCAGCGCGGTCAGGGCCAGTTCGTAGACGAGGCCGCAGGCGGCGCAGAGGAAGACGGCGAGCAGCAGCAGGAACCGCGCCCCCCGGGTGTGACGGTCGGCCGGGGGGCGCGAGGCCGTCGCGGTGGGGCGGTCGTCCAGGGTGGAGCTCATGGGGCGGTCCTCGTCGTGGTGCCAGGGCGTGTTTCGGAAGTAGCGCCGTCCGCCCGGAGGGCGGGCTCGGCGGCGTCCGGTGCGTGCGATCGCAAGGCGGAGGGTCGCCCCGATACTGGTTGTATCGGGGTGATCCCGACAACGCGGCGAGCAAGGGGGCCTCCCCTGCTCGAGCGAAGCCGAGAGCTCGGGGAAGTGCCAGGCGTCGCCGAGCAGGCGGGACTTCCGAAACCCGCCCTAGGAGAGGGCCGCGCCGACCATGACGGCGGTGCCCAGGTACATGCCGGCCTGGACCCAGGCGGCGGGGTGCGGGCGGTGGTCGTCGCCGTCGTCGAGGGCCACCGCACCCATTTGACCCGGCGTCAGTACGCCGATGACGATGCCGACCAGCGTCATCACCAGCACCCCGGCCAGACCGTAGAGGAGCGTGCTGAACAGGCCGTAGCCCAGGCCTTCTTCGGACTCGCTGGCCTGGATGGCCGACATGATGACCAGCCCGACCGCCAGGGACTGGCTGCCGAGGAGCACGGCCGCGCCGCGGTTGCGGTCCCGCCACACCACGTGGAAGAGCTTGCCGGGCGTGACGAGGTCGAGGGCGACGAAGCCGACGGCCATCACGGCGAGGCCCACGACCCCGTAGAGCAGGGCCTGCCCGGCCGACTCGAAGATCTCGGTCACTGCATTGCCTTTCTGGAGGGCGTCGTCAGGGCCGGGGCGCCGGGCGTCACTTGCCGGAGCCGGGGCCGCCGCCGCGGAAGCTGCTCGGGTTGGGCCAGTAGGTGAGGTGCTGGTGATGCCGGCGGTAGCCGTTGCGGTAGTCCTCGATCTCGATCGTGCTGCCGCTCCGGTACGGCGACACGGTCACCATGTCGTCGCCGTAGCGCAGGAACTCCATGCCGCCGCCGGACGTCCGGTCGAGGGCGTCGCGGTGGCCGTCGATCGCGTCGGCGACCTTGGCCGGGGAGCTGTTCCTGTCGAGCCACCCGCTCCCGCCGGCGGAGTACGTCTTGCCGATCCAGCTGCGCGGGACGCCGTCCTCCCCGTCGCTGGAGCAGGCGGAGAGCAGGACCGTGACCAGCACGGCCGCCACCGCCCCGCGTAGGAGTCGGGTGCTGTTCATCGAGCCTCCAGCCGGCTGTGGGTCGATACGATGTGCCCGTCCTGCGGGTAGCTGTGCCAGGTACGCCAGGCCAGCCCCGCGCCGGACCGCTTGCCGCACGCCTCGATGACCACCGCCGTCACCGCTTCCGGAGACCCGGGGAAGACGCCGCACAAGCTGTGTTCCGCCTCGTCCGCACGGCTCAGGGCATCCGCGACCCGGTCGCTGAACTCCCCGGGTCCGAAGCGTTCCGTGGTGGCGCTGAAGTCGTACGTCCACCCCGAGAACCGCTGGGTGTACGTCGTCGGCAGTCCACTGACCGCCTCCGGCAGGCACGCCACGGTCTCTCGTACCGGGCCCGCGAAGACCTGATGGGACGCGCCGAGCAGCCTCAGTCGCACGGCGAGCCCTCCCACGGACACCTCACGTTCGGCAAGCGCCGGCCGTTCGGTCAGGTCCAGAGAGAAGCAGAGCTGATCCGCGGCCGTATCCAGGTAAGGGGCCTGCAGAGATACGGCGTGCACGCGGCCCCCGGTCCGATATTGCTATGAGCGGCGCCGAGTATGGCACATGCCTCAACCATGGCCGCAAGCCGCCCCGGGAAGACCGACGCAGATCCTTCACCCTCCCAGCCCCGCCAGCCTCACGCTTCTCCATGAGGCACCACCCCGGCGTGATCGCCGGGGGCCGCACCACTTCAGCCGCTCTCAGCTCTCATCGGCCGTCCCCGGTCCACGTCCTACGCGACGTCAGGCCGGGTCATCAGCGGTGACCGCATGTGCAGTTCCAGGTCGGGTCCGGTGAGCGGCAGGGTGCTCCACAGGGCCGTGGCGGTCCCGGCGCCGGCGTCGATGACCAGCCGCACGCGGTGCGGGGTGGTGATGACGTGGAGATCGGCTACGAACTTGTCGCCCTGCCAGGCTCCGGCCGCGACGACAGGCCGGCCGAGCGGCGAACTCTCCCGCCACGCACCGTGGCACACCTCCAGGTCGAAGAGCGACTCGAACCGTACGCGCCAGCCGCCGTCGGCCGGATCGACGGTCACCGTCGTGCCGTCGGGCAGGGCCGATTCCTCGGCCGAGGCGTCGAGTCTCGCGTCGGCCGATCGCCCCGGGTCGGCCGAGCCCGGCACGAGCGGCAGCGCCAGACGACGCAGCCGCTCGGCAAGGACCTCGTCGTCCTGAACGCCTCCCTGCCGGCCCACGCCGGGCAGCAGGCACTCCCACATGGCGTCGAGCACACGCTGGGAATCGCCCTGGGCGGTCACGGCGACCACGAGGTCGTGCGACGGGACCACCACACACTGCTGCCCGAAGGCCCCGTGGCCGTGGTACCCGTGCCGCGACATCCAGAACTGGTACCCGTATCCGCAGGAGAAGTCGGCTTCGAACGACCCGTCCTCGAACGGCAGGCAGTCGATGTGCCGCCCGGTCGCGAGCTCCACCCACTCGCGCGGAACCAGTTGCCGGTCGCCCCAGGCGCCACCACGCAGCAGCAGTTCACCGAAGGCGGCGACGGCCTCGGTCGTCAGGTGCAGTCCATGGAATCCGAAGGCGGCACCGCTCGCCACCCGGTCCCACTCGGCGTGATCGATGCCCATCGGCTCGAAGAGGCGCTCGTCGAGGAACTCCGGAAGGCCGCGGCCTGTGACACGTTCCACCATCCTGGCCAGGATGAACGTGGTCGCGTTGTCGTAGACGTGCCGCGTCCCCTCCGTCGCAGCGAACGGCAGACGCAGGAAACCCTTCACCAAGTCGCCGGGCTCCATTTCCCACGCCTCGCCGAGACTGTCCGTGGGGTGCCCGGCCGTCATGGACAGCAGGTGGTGGACGGTGATGCGGCTCCCCTGCTCCGAGACGTCGGGCGGGACGTGGTCGGGCAACACGTCCACCACGCGATCGTCCAACGCGAGCAGCCCGTCGGCGATCGCGAGCCCCACGGCGATCGACGTGAACGACTTGGTCAGTGAGTAGAGAAGGTGGGGGCGCCCGGCCGAGTACGGCGCCCACCAGCCTTCGGCGACGACGTGACCGCGGTGCACGACCATGATCGAGTGACACTCGACGGATCGCTCTTCGAGCCGCTCCAGCATCAGGGCGATCGAACGGGACGATATCCCGGAGGTGGCCGGTGCCGAACGGGGAAGCAGGGGACGCCGAGAAGACATTCAGACGTTCTAACAGGCCCACGCGGACTGGCGCGACCGAGTTGTGGACGTGGGCCGGTGGCAGGCGACGCGCACGGAGAAGAGCGGTCGACCCACCCCCGCAGCAGCCTCGGAACGATGCGCAACGCAACCCTCGCTGCGCATGCTGGGCATTGAGCCGGATGTACCGGCCGGCCTCGACCGCCCGTTCCCGCCGCTTCTCGGTCACGAGGATGCGCGCACCGTCGGGGACGTGCGGGGTGCGACCTGACGGAGACGGAGCGGGACCGGATCCAGCGCGATACGGCGCATGGCCCCCGGCGAAGCCGGGGGCCATGCGTCACCACACCGAAACCGTCACCCGATCTCCGCCCCGAACGCCGACAGGGCCTCCGGAACCGGCTGGAAGAACGTCTCACCGCCCGAGGAGCAGTCGCCGCTGCCGCCCGAGGTCAGGCCGATCGCCGTGTCACCGGCGAAGAGCGAGCCGCCGCTGTCACCCGGCTCGGCGCAGACCGTCGTCTGGATGAGGCCGTTGACGATGTCGCCGTTGCCGTAGTTGACCGTGGCGTCGAGGCCGGTCACCTCGCCGTCGTGCACCTGGGTGGTGGAGCCGCTGCGCGTCACCGTCATCCCGACGGTGGCCTCACCCGCCTTGGTGATCGGCTGGGCGGAGCCGTTGTAGAGGTCGACCTCGCTGGGGTGCGCGGTGTCAGAGGTGTATTTCACCAGGCCGTAGTCGTTGTCGGGGAACGACGAGCCCGCGTTCGTACCGATCTCCGCGCCGCCCTGGGAGTCCGACCAGCTGGAGATCGCCTCGGTGCAGTGGCCGGCCGTCAGGAAGTACGGTTCGCCGTCCTTGACCACGTTGAAGCCGAGCGAGCAGCGCCCGCCGTTGCCCCAGATCGCGTCGCCGCCCGCGATGAACGGCTTGAACTCCCCGGCGGACCGCTTGAGCTCGGCCTTGCCGCCCAGCTCCTCGACCACCGAGCTGAGCTTCTGCCAGGCATCGCCCTTGACCGTGCGGTCCGCGGTGACGACCACCTTGTTGCTGACCGGGTCGACGGCCCATGAGGTGCCGGGGATCGTGGCCTTGCCGGTCAGGGTCTGCCGGGCCGACTTCAGTTCGGCGAGCGAGTTCTGCACGACTCTCGCCCTGCCGCCCGCCTGCCGCACCTGCTCGGCGGCGGCCTCGTCGACCACGTTCATCACGAGGTTCTTGGACGAGGCGTCGTAGTACGCGCCCGCCGCGTCGGTGCCCAGGTCCTTGCCGAGTCCGGTGGCCAGCTTTCCGGCCGCCACCGCGTCGAGCGTACGCGCGGTGAACTGCGGCACGTCGTCACTGGCGTTCGCACTCTGGAACGTCACTCCTGCCGCGACCAGGGCGACCACGGCCGACCCGGCCAGCACTGCGCGCTTCCTGGACATGCGTCGATGCTTCAACTTTCGACCTCCTGTGGGGCCGCGCACGGATGATGTGGGGTCGCCCGTACGCGGAGGATGGGGCGCCCACTATTCCGACCGGGCAGTTAGCACACAAGGCCGACTTCAGGACGCACACACGACACCACCGGTTCGGTCGTGTCACGTTCACTTCCGGAGGTCGGAGCCCGTCGATTCCATCTGCGAACACCCGCTGCAACCGCCGGGGCGGCAACGGGTGAGGACTAGTCCTGTCCGGTATTCGCCCCCGCCGATCCGATTCCCGGCGCACCCGGGTCCGCGTCTCCCCGCCGGCCGCTCAGATTCTCCCCACGCGCCATGCCGGGATCGACTCTGATAGGTCATCATCGGATGGTGCGGGGAAAGCCGGGCACGTCGTGCCCGCAGGAATCGCGAGGAGGCACGGAGTGCGCAGTCGGGTGCGCGCGGCCGACGGACGGCAACTGGTGGTGGAGCGTCTGGGGGATCCTCGCGGCAGACCGGTCTTCCTGCTGCACGGGATGCCCGGCAGCAGGCTGGGTCCGGCACCGCGCGGCATGGTGCTGTACCAGCGCAAGACACAACTGATCACCTACGACCGGCCGGGGTACGGCGACTCCGACCGGCTGCCGGGCAGATGCGTCGCCGACGCGGTGCAGGACGTACGGGCCATCGCCGACCACATCGGGCTCGACCGGTTCGCCGTCGTGGGCCGGTCCGGTGGCGCCTCGCACGCTCTGGCCTGCGCCGCACTGATGCCCGAGCGGGTCACCCGCACCGCCGCCCTGGTCGGGCTGGCCCCCCGGGACGCCGAGGGGCTCGACTGGTTCGAGGGGATGGCCCCCTCCAACGTCCTGGCGTACACCACGGCACGGTCCGATCCGGACAGCCTCGCGGAGTCGTTCATCTCGCGGTCCGCGGTGATCAGGAAGAATCCGGTGCGGCTGATCGACGATCTGCGCCGGGAGCTGACCGACTCCGACCGGATGGTGGTCAACGACGCCGGGGTGCGAACCATGTTGTTGCGCAACTACCGTGAAGGGCTGCGCACTTCGGCGTACGGCTGGATCGACGACGCGCTCGCGTTCAGTCACCCGTGGGGGTTCGACCCGGCCACCATCACCGGCCCGGTGCTGCTGTGGCACGGCGAGAAGGACGTGTTCTCACCGGTCGGTCACACCCGCTGGCTGGCGAGCCGCATCCCGGGCGCCAAGGTCGTGGTGGAACCGGCGGCTGCGCACTTCGACGCGCTGCACGCGCTCCCCCGCATCCTCACCTGGCTGCTGGACACGCCCAGGATCTGAGCGGCGGGAGCGTCCGGCCATCGGCCGGACGCTCCCGCGCGCATCACACCGCCTGCGGTTCCAGTTCACGCTGGAACCGGCGGTCGTCCCGGGCGATCCGGGTGAGGGGATGGTCCTCACCGAGCTGCCGGGTCAGCTCCTCGACCGTCTCCGCCCTGACATGGAGCGCCTCGTCCTTGCGCCCCATCGCACCGAGGGTGACCGCCATGTTCGACTTCATGGCCAGCGTCTCCGGGTGGTGCGCGCCCAGCACGTCCCGGAACTGTACCGCCAGTGACCGCTCGGTCTTCAGCACCACGTCGATATCGCCGCGCTCCGCCGTGGCGTTGGCCAGGTTCATCACGCTGAACAGTGTGTTGGGGTGTTCCCTCCCGTACACCTCGCGCATCGAGGCGACCACCCGGGTCAGCACCTGCTCCGCCTCCTCCGCCGCCCCGGTCCCCCAGAGGTAGACGCCCAGGTTGTTCAGCGCGGCCAGGGTGTACGGGTGCTTCTCGCCCGGCACCTTCATGTACTGGTCGACCACCTCCTGGGCGGTGGTCCGGGCCTCGGCCGTCTCCCCGGCCGCGAACAGGTCCGCCGCCAGATTGAGGTCGCAGGCCAGCCACTCCGGGTTGGCGGAGGTGTACTTGGCCCGGTAGCGGGCCCGGGTCGCCACCGTGAGCCGGCGGGCGTCCTCCAGCCGGCCCGCCCGGCGCAGCGAGACCGCCAGGCTCTTGGCCGCGCTGAGCGTGCCGGGGAAGGACCGGCCGAGGGTGGCCTTGTAGCTGTCGTACGTACGGCTGAGGATGCCGACCGAGTCCTCGTACCGTCCGACGTCCCGCAGGTCGCGGGCCAGGTTCATGGCCGAGGAGAGGCTGTACGGGTGTTCCTCGCCGAGCACCTCCCGGCGCCGGTCGAAGACGTCCTGGTCGATCTCGCGGGCCTTCGCGTACTGGCCGATGGACCGCAGGGTGAACGCCAGGTTGTTGGCCGCGGCCAGCGCCCTCGGGTGCGAGTCGTGGAAGATCTGGTTGAACCCGTCGGTGGCCTCGGTCGCCAGCTCGATCGCCCTGGTGTACTCGCCGAGCGTGCCGAGGTCCGTGGCCAGGCTGCTGGTGCTCATGTACGTGTGCGGATGCTCAGGGCCGAGCACCTCCCGCTGCGTCGCCAGGGTGATCTCGTCGAGCTCCATGGCCTCCACGTAACGGCCGCGCGAGCGGTAGATGTTGGAGAGGTGGAAGCAGAGGTAGAGGTACTGGATGTCCCGCTCCCCCAGCGTCTCGCGCCAGATGTCACGCAGTTCCTCGCAGACCGTGGTGGCCGTCCTGAAGTCGCCGCGCTTCCACAGGTAGCGCACCCGGTCGATCATGAGCCTCCGGGCCTCGGGCTCCTTGCAGTTGCGGGCGTCGGACGGGCCCAGGTGCGGCCATATCGTGGCGAACTGCGGCCAGTTGGCGGGGTTGTCGATCGGCTCGTCGTCATCGGGCCTGGCACCCGCCAGGATGCGGTGGACGGCGTGCCGGGCGTCCCGCTGCTCCTCCTCGGTGAGCTGGGCCCGGATGACGGCCTGGACGAGCCGGTGCACCTGGATGGAGTTGGAGACCTGGTCGACCTTGGCGAGGGCGAACCTGCCGATCTCCCGGATGACGCGGCCCAGCACCAGCTTCTCCTGGAGCGAGGCGTCGTACGGCTTCAGCGCCTCGATCATCTCCTTGCTGTACAGCAGGTTCCCCGAGATCGGCTCGGGGGCGAAGAAGGCGCAGAGCTGGAGCAGGCGCACCGCGGCGGGCGAGCGCTCCTTGAGGCGCTGGATGGAGATGTTCCACGTCGCGGCGACCGGTTCGGGGTAGCCGGCCGGCTGGTTCAGCGCCAGGACCTCCGGAGCCTGCTGGGCCAGCTGTTCGAGATAGGTGTCGATCGGGGTGGCGGTCTCCGCGATCCACGCGGCGGCCTGTTCGACGGCGAGCGGCAGGTCGCCCACCGCGGTGGCCACCTGGGCGGCGTCCTCGTCGCTCAGCCCGGGTGCCCGGCGCTGGAGGTGCTCGATGGACTCCTCGCGCAGGAAGACGTCGACGGGCAGCGCGTCGCCGTGCTGGGACCAGGCCTGGTTGCGGGAGGTGACCAGGATGTGGCCGGAGCCGCCCTGCGGGAAGTAGCGCCGCAGCCGCTCGGGGTCGTCGGCGTTGTCGAAGACCAGCAGCCAGCGGTCCGAGGGCACACCGCGGCGCAGCAGGTCGACGGCCTCCTGGGAGGCGGCCGCCATGTCGTCGCCGCCCTGGGCGCCGAGCCGGACGGCGAGTTCGGCGAGTCCGGCGACCACGTCGTCGGTCTGCTCGGACGATATCCACCAGACGAGGTCGTAGTCGGCCATGAACCGGTGCACGTACTCCAGGGCGACCTGGGTCTTGCCGACGCCGCCGAGTCCGTACAGGGTCTGCGGCTGCGGCAGCACGACGGCCATGCCGCCGCCGAGCTGGTCGCGCATCCGCTCCAGGACCAGGGAGCGGCCGGTGAAGCCGGGGTTGCGCGGCGGTGCGTTCCAGATCCGGGGGACGGTGCCGGGGAAGCGAGGGCCGGGCGACACCGCGTCGGTGAGCTGGACGGGCCGGTCCAGGGCACGTAACAGGGCGGCGGTAGCGTGCACCTCGTCGAGCCGGAACAGGTCGACGGGGTTGCGGTCGATGTAGGGCGCCGAAAGCCGTACGTCACCGACCCTGAGCGGCAGCAGATGGCGCCGCCCGCCACCCGGGTCCTCGGCGACGGCCCGGTCCCAGAGGTTCACCGCGCGTTGCGACTTGAGGTAGGCGCTGGAGAGCAGCACCACGGTCCGGACCGCGTTCTCGGCGGCGCCGGCCGTCGCCTCCTGCGGCTCCCGCTCGGCGGACACGTCGCGGGGGACGACGCGGAAGCCGGCCCGGGTGAGCACGGACTCGATCCAGTCGGCCCACATCCGGTTCTCCGCCACATAGCTGAGCAGGAGATCGGCGGGCAGGGCGGGCCTGCGCCGGGTGAACGCGTCACGGATGCGCAGCCGTACCTCTTCGCCGACCGCCGGCATCGAGGTGATCTGCTGGTCGGTGATGACGGAGGTGAGCCGTTCGAAGGCGGAGAGGAGGGAGTTGGTGAGTCCCGCCTCGTCGCCGAAGGTGGCCAGCGTCTCCTCGTACGCGTAGTAGGGGCGGTACGGGATCTCCACCGCACCCCAGTAGGCGGTGAGTTCGTCGCCCGACAGGTCGCGGGGCAGCCGGTCGAACTTCAGCCGGGCCAGGGCGCGTCCGGCGTCCGCCTTCTCCTTCTCGCCCTCGTCGATCCGCATCGGGACGGGGAAGATGGAGATGGGGCGGCCGGTGTACCGCTCGGAGATCTGCCGGGCGACCGAGGCGGCGCCGTCGATGGACTGATCGCTGAGGGTGAAGCAGTCGACGAGCACATCGGGCAGGTGGACGGTGCAGATGTCGGCGATGTCGCTGAGGCCGGTGCGGCTGTCGATGAGGACGTAGTCGTAGTTGGCCTTCATGTCGTCGCGCAGGGCGTCGAAGAAGTGGCCGCCGCCGAGCCGGTCGTAGAAGTTGTCCCAGTCGAACGTGGAGACGGTCGCGGAGTATTCGCGGTTCTGCCGTCCGGCGGAGACGAAGTCGAGCGTCCCGCCGTGCGGGAACTCCCAGCCGAGCGCCTCGGGGGTGAGCGAGACGGCGTGCGGCTGGATCCGGGCGTAGTCCCGGTGCCAGTCGTCGGCCCGCTGCACGGGGCTGGTCGCGGCCCAGGCGTACTCGGTGATCAGGTCGATGACACCGGTGGTGGCCCCGAGCGTCGAGGGGTCGAGGAACGGGTGGAAGAACCGGTGCAGTCCGGGTGCCTCCAGGTCCCAGTCGACAGCCAGTACCCGTTTGCCGTTGGCGGCGAGGATCCAGGCGGTGTTGGCCAGGGCCATGGTGCGCCCCGTACCGCCCTTGTACGAGTAGAAGGTGACGATGCGCCCGTCACGACTGGCCGTCATCCGTGTCCTCCGCATCCGTCGAAGCGTCATGTGTCCCGGGGATGTACTGGGTCTGCGCCATGGGTCCCATCAGGCGGGTCCGTTCGGTGGGGCCTCCGCCGCCGGTGGCGGGCAGATAGACGGCCGCGTGTCTCAGGTACTGCTGGGCGGCCACCTCGACCACCTGCGGCAGGATCTGGCCGAAGGCCTCCATGCTCGGTACGCCCTTGGCGGCGGCGCGGCAGTAGGCCCGGCCCTGGCGCATCTTGGTCGGCATGGTCCGCTCCAGCTTGGCGGTCAGTTCGGCCTCCGCGGCTCTGCTCTCGTGGTCGTCGCGGTTCCAGGGCACGACCATCGTCACCCAGGGGCGGTTCTCCGCGTCGAAGGCGGCGAGCCGCCGGCACCGGTCCTCGTCCTGGAGCGCCCAGCGGTCGACGAGGAGGATCTCCGGAGTGGTCGGGGGCTGCTTGCCGACCGGAAGGCCGGCCTCCTCGTCAAAGGAGGCGATGGTGGCCTGGTAGTTGAGGGAGCGCACCAGGTCCTCGGCGACATAGGCCAGGGGCCGTGCGGCGTCCGGGTGGTAGGGGTTCCAGTCCTGCGGGTTGTCGCCGTAGTAGTCGGCGTTGCGCCCCTCGGGCAGGTCGTGGCGGGTGGCGGCGGCGATGGTCACCTGCATGGGGCGGGGGCCGCCGGCGGCCATGCTGCTCGGTGAACCGAAGGCGCTGGGCGCGAGCCGGTAGTCGACGGGGCGGCCGGTTCCGATCCGTACGGTGTCCGCGACGCTGACGATGCGTTTGGCGAGCTCGTACACCGCACGCTCGTACTCCTCGTTGAAGAGTTTGAGCTTGATCAGTCCGTACAGTCCGTCGCTGACGTAACGGTCCCCGAAATCGCGGTGGTTGAACTGTAATCGCTCGGCCGGTCCGGGCAGCTGGCTGGGCGGCACCGGCACCCAGAGCGCCGGGACGATCGCCTCGGCGGGCTGGTTGGAGCGGGCCCGGTAGTGGATGGCCCGCTGGGCGAACGCGTACCACTCCTTGCCGCACATCTCGCTGGCGAAGTAGCGGGGCGAGAACAGCGGTACGAACACCCGGCAGGTGGCGAGGACTTCGCCGAGCCGTTCCGACCAGCCCTCGCCGGAACGTATCTCGCGGTCGATGAAGCCGGCGGGTGCGCCCGCGGGCAGATCGGTCATGGCCATCACATGGCCACAGAGATCCTGGAAGAGCCGTTCGACCCACATGTCGGGGTCCGTGCCACCGCCGTACCCCGGTGTGTGGGCATAACTCAAGAAGAAGTACGGCCGATGGTCCGCCGCTCGCTGCTGCGTCGTCGCGTGCACACGACCCCCGTCCTGTGTGAGCACCCGCACCCGAGGAGTGAAGAGAATGCGAGCGAATTCATCATTCCGGAGCGGACCTTGCTCCACCCCCATGACGTTCGGTCAATCAACGCCACTTTTCAGTCATCTGTTCCCGGACCCTGTCGATCACATTCCCGCACGGATGCGGTCTGCGGCTGTTCCTCCCGGTTGTCCCAAGTCTGCGCCCACCCTCCCGATCGAACCGGAATTCGGGGTTCAGAATTCTTTTCGCATCAGAGTCAGCAGTCGTTTCCCGCCGATGGTGAGTTCGGCGGCCCCTTCCAGCGTGTCGAGCGCCTGCGGGATACCGTTCCGGAACCGGTGATCGAATACCGCGAGCGCCAGCCGTTCATAGGCAGCTTCCAGCAGCCCGGAAAGCGGAACCAATTCGTCCTTCCAGGGCATTCGATGTTCCCAGGAGCCGTCCGCCGCGTAAAGATCCGTGACGTCCACAAGTGCCCGGAACCTCGCCCGGCGCACGCCGCGCAGCAGCGTGAGCGCCAGCGTGCCGGCGTTCCCGTCCGCCCCGATGCCGAGTGCTCCGTATCCGTGCCGGCCCACGGAGGGCTCGCCCGGCATCACCCCGCCGAGCGGGGTGAGGGTGAGCGGACCGTCGAGCGACCGCGCGCCGTGGGCGGGAGCCCGCTCCTCGATCAGCGCCCAGGCCTCGGTGAGCGCGTCACCCAGACGGCCGGCCGCCGCCGCGTCGAGCGTGGCCGCGGCAGGTGCGCCGAAGCAGTCCCGGTACGGGTCGAGGTCGTCGATCACGAAGCCGCGGCCCGGGAACGGGGCGCCCGGGAGGGCGAACCCGCGCACCGGCAGCCAGCCGGGTTCGGCCGCGGCGGACCGCCGGATGCGCCGCTCGGCCGATCCGGCGGCGGGGCCCGCCAGGAACCCGTCACCGGCCGCGCGGACGAGCACGGTGCCGTGCTCCCCCGGCCCGGCGACCGTCAGCCGGCCCAGGGTCGGCAGGACGAGCCCGCCGTCCCGGTAGGGCACCGGCACCCGTACGTCGAGGCCGGCCCGCACGGCCGCCGCCGCGACAAGGGTCTGCAGCCCGTCCGCCGCACCGGAAGGCGCCCCGGCCCGCTCCTCGTACAGGGCGTCCAGCGCGTCGAGCAGCCAGGTACGCGTGTACGGATGGGCGAGTACGGCGTCCAGCCCCCGGGCCTCTTCGTCCGAGCCCTCCAGGACGGCCGCCAGCTCCCAGGCCCGCGCCCACCGCTCACCGCCCCTGCCGTCCAGGTCGGCGTGCAGCCGCGCCAGCAGGGTGCGGGTGAGGTCCTCCTGGGCCGTGAGCAGTTCGGCCGGATCGGCCACCTCGGGCGCCACGGCGTCCGCGGGTGTCCGGGCCTCGATTCCGTGCACCAGGGCGGCGAGGTCGTGGCAGTACACGGACGGGTTGTCGAATCCCTCACCGGCACCGGCGGAACTGTAGCGGTGGGTGTACAGGCCTCCCCCGCACGAACGTACGACGGGGCAGCGGCGGCACGTGTCGCTGACCCCCTCCAGGCCGAGCTGTCTGGCCCGTACGCCGGGGTGCGCGGCGACCTCGTCGAAGGCATGCGCGAAGACGTCGAAGCCGGTGTCCGCCGCGCCCTCGTAGGCGCTCTTCAGCGAATCGACCTGCTCCAGGCTGCCGTCGGTCTCGACGACGACGAGGTCCGTCGGGGCCAGGCCCAGCGACTCCGTGAGGCTGGGGCCGCCGTTGAGTGTCGAGGCGACCGACGAGAAGATCCGCACCGGCACCGGACGCCCCTGTTCCTGCCAGCGGTCGAAGACCGCGAGGAGCCAGTCGGCGTAGGCGGTGGGCGATCCGTCCGGCCGCGGCGGCGGGTCGTCCCAGGTGGCGTGGGGAAGCAGGAAGTCGATGAGCGGCGGTTCGAGCTCGGTGAGCGCGTCGAGGACCGCGACCGGGTCGTTCTCGATGTCGACGGTGCACAGGAGGCCGAGGTTGAGATGGCGGTAGCGTTCCTGCCGGAGCAGCTCGACGGCCTTGAGTACCAGCGGGTGGCTGGTGCGCCCGTCGGCGAAGCGGCGGTGCCGGTCGTTGGCCGCGCGGTCGCCGTCGAGGGAGATGCCCACCTTGACGTCGTACTCGTTGAAGAGATCGAGATAGCGCGGGCTGAGCTGCAGTCCGTTGGTGTGGATCCGGAGGTCGAGCGCGGCGATGCCGTCGAAGGCGGAGGTCAGCTCTTCGCAGATGCGCCGCAGCCGGGCGGGGCCCGCCAGCAGAGGCTCCCCTCCGTGCAGGATTACTGACACGGAGGGCAGTGCGTGTGTCTTGGCATGCTCAGCCAGGCGCTGAGCAGTCCGGAAGATGACTTCGTCAGAGATTGTTTTCGGACGGGTTCGCCAGCTCTGATCGGCATGTTCGTAGACATAGCAATGGTCACAGGCAAGATCACACCTGCTGTGAACCTTGAGGACTACTTCACGGAAAGGGACCAGGGGTCCTGTCATTCCACCAGTCTAGCCAGGCCGGAAGGGTGATCCGGCAGACCTGACCGTCCCGGAGGATTGATCCGTTGGAGAGGGTTCAGAGGGAGGAGTTGAAGGTGGATGCCTGGCTGGGGCGACCGGCGGAGGCGACGTGCACCCGACCGAGCTTCCTGGCTGCTTCGCCGCCACGCGCGTCGATCGAGGCGAGCGGCACACGGCTCTTCTTCGCAACGGCGAAGGAGAGGGAGGATTCAGTGGTCTTCACGGCCGTCCTTGAGGGGATTCGTTCCGATGGAATGGTTCCGGACAGGAAACCAGCGTTGGTACCTGCACCATTGCAGTGTCCGGCGGCACGACTTTACTCTCATGGCTTCGGTTGGCAACTGAGGACGCCCACTTGGAACACGAGCGTCACACGGGACCGGCGCCGATCGAGCGGAACAACGGATTCCGCCATCGGGGTGACGACATAACCGCAGACGGGAGTGAACATGACGGCGATTCCCGGACCACTGCAGAGCATGGTCTTCAGGAACGCTGATCTGCCGGAGCTCTTTCACCATACGGACGCCATTGCGGTCTCCCGCCAGCGGGAGGCGGTGAATACCACCCGATGGCAGCTCATCCTGCTGGTCGGGGGCACGATACCTGCCGCACTGCCCTGGCGCGCGGAGGTCGGCGGCACCCTCCAACTCACCGACTGTGCCGCAGTGTTGGCCTACCTCGGCGTCCTGGTCGCCACCTTCCTCACCTCTCGGCGGAAAGCAAAGTCGCATTGGCAACTCAATCGCTCCGCGGCGGAGTTCATCAAATCGATGTGCTGGCGTTACTCGGTGCACGGCTCACCGTTCGACACCGGCACACAGCACCCCGAAGCGGTGTTCGCCAACCGGCTCGAAGAAGGGCTGCAGGAGCTCCGCAAGGTCGGCTGGTCCGACCCCCGGGACCGGGCGGCAGATTCCGGTGGTCTCATCACCGATTCCATGCGCGCGTTGCGGGAGAAGGCATTCACCGTGCGCAAGGAGACATATGTACGTGACCGGCTGATCGAACAGCGCAGCTGGTACCGCCGCCGCCAGGAGGTTTCCCGGCGGGCCACCCTGGTCTGGTCGACCACCATCGCCGTGCTGACGGCCCTCGCACTGCTGCTCGCCCTGCTCAGGGCCTTCTCGGTGGGCCAGTCCTTCGCGCTGACCGGAGTGCTCTCCGCCGCGGCCGCCGCCTGTCTGGCCTGGGCCGAGATGCGCCGCCACCATCCGCTGATCTCGGCCCACTCCCTGGTGGAGAAGGACCTGGAGTCGATGCAGATAGCGATGGAGACGACACTGAACGAGCGCCAGTGGCCGCGGGCGGTGTTCGAGACCGAGCGCATCGTCTCCCCGCAGCACACCGACTGGCTCGCCCGGCACCAGATGTGAGGCCACCGGCACACCGTCCCGCGTGACGGCCGGCCGTCACGCGGGGCACCACCGCCCGTGACGGCCGGTCAGCTCCGCTCGACCCCGTCGCGCCAGATCACCGTCACCGGGCGGCCGAGCCCGCGGGCGTACGTCACGATGTCCCCCGTACCGCCGAGGCCGCGGGCGGGGCGGCCGTCCCACACGGCGATCAGCCGGTCGCAGTGATCGGCGATGTAGGCGCCGGCGGCGTAGTACGCCTCGTCGGTGGAGTGCGGGTAGTCCAGTCTGACCTCGCGCACGGCCCGGGCCTTGAGCGCCCGGTAGCGGGCCAGTTCCGCCCCGTCGGCGAAGCAGGCCTCGTAGTCGCCGCTGGGGATGACCACGGTCAGCTGGGCGCCATGGGCGAGCGCGAGGTCGGCGAAGAGCTGGTCCGCCCCGACGGCCAGGCTGGACAGTGCCTCCACCGAGCCGTCGAATCCGCGGAACGCCGCTCGCATCGAGGCCAGCACATGGTCGTGGGCTTCCTGCGGAATGCTGCGATGACCGGTCACTCCGATGCGTTTCACGGACCTGGAACCCCCTGGGGTGTCTGCCGGGGGGTTCCCGGAGGCCGTCCCTCCGGGAGGCGCAGCATCCGCCCCCGTTGCTCCTGCGTGACCGTCCTGTGTCACATCCTCTCAAAAGCCGCGGGGTCAGCGGGAGCCCCCGCCCGTAATTCGGGCGGGGGCTCGGCGTGTTCGACTTGCGCTTTCGAGGGACGGGCCGGTTCCGGGGGGCTGGACCGGCCACTCGGCGTGTCAGTAGATGCTGACGCCGTACGCGCTGAGTGCCTCGGTGACCGGCTGGAAGAAGGTCGTCCCACCGGAGCTGCAGTTGCCGCTGCCGCCCGAGGTGAGCCCGATCGCCCTGGAGCCGGAGTAGAGCGGACCGCCGGAGTCGCCGGGCTCCGCGCACACGTTCGTCTTGATCATGCCGTAGACGATGTCGCCGTTGCCGTAGTTGACCGTGGCGTTGAGCGCCGAGACGGTGCCGCTGTGGATGCCCGTGGTGGAGCCGCGGCGGGTGACGGACATACCGACCGTGGCGTTCGCCGCGCTCGTGATGTCAACACTGCCGACGGTGCCCGGGTGGGCGAGGGAGGTGTTGGCGTACCGGACCAGACCGTAGTCGTTGGTCGGGAAACTGGACCCGGCCGTCGGACCGATGCTCGTGGTGTTGGCGGAGTTGGTGTACCAGGGCGGGTTGCCGTCGGTGCAGTGACCGGCGGTCAGGAAGTAGTACGTGGTGCCGCTGCGGACGTTGAAGCCGAGGGAGCAGCGGAAGCCGGGCCCGTAGATGGCGTCACCGCCGGAGAGCAGCTTGCTGAACTTACCGGAGGTGCGCTCGATGCGCAGGGCGCCCGCGTTGGCGCCCGCGGAGTCCCTGATCTGCTGGATCTCCGAGGCGGAGACCGTGCTGTCGGCCGTGACCACGACCTTCTTCGTCACGGGGTCGACGTTCCAGGCCGTACCGGCCACGTCGGCGCCGAGCACGGCGTCGCTGGCGGCGGAGAGCTGGTTCGCGCTGTACGTTCCGGTGGAGCTGGCCTGGGCGCTGGGGACGGTGAGTGCGGCGACGGCCACGAGACCTGCGGCGATACCGATGGCCCTGCTGCGTCTCGCGGCGGTGCTGAGGGGGGTGGTGCGCTTGATCCTCACTTGTTTCCTCCCGAGGAGGTCGGGGGTCCGCCTGTGGGGTGGTCGGACCCGTGAGGCGCAGTCATGGGCGCGGCCATCCGTCCGCATTCCGGATGTGCCGTGCCCCTGACAAGCGCTGCTCGGGAGTATTCAAGGCGTCAACTTCTGGCGCAAGGGCGCCTTTTGGCCTGAGCTTGCGGGGCACCCCCTTTCCCGCCGCCGCGCCCGGCCCCGGCACAGGACGGTCTGCCGGGGCCGGGCGCGGCCGGGACGAGGGGGTGGGTTCAGCCGTCGGTCCTGCGCCGCTCTCCGGCCTCGACGGCGATCGGCAGGGTGTTGCCCGGCGGCGGGAAGGGGCAGATGAAGTGGTCCGCGAAGGCGCAGGGCGGCAACAGCGCGCGGTTGAGATCGACCGTCACCGAGCCGTCGGCGGCCGGGGCCGGGGGCCGCAGGAACCTGAAGCGGTAACTGGTGTCCCCGCTGGTGGCATCGGCGAAGACCGCCCAGAGCGAGCCGTCGCCCTCCACGGCCACCTGGAGCGTGTGCTCCACGCCGTCCAGCGCGAAGGCGATCTCGCCGCCGAGCCCCAGCCCCCGCTCGACACCGTCGGCGTTCTCGACCCGGACGGTACGGGAGGTGTCGTACGGGCGGAAGCGGCCCGGCACGGCCCAGCGCGGGTCGTACGGTGTGGCCTCGATCGCGCGGAAGGCGCGTCGCGCCGGAGAGTCCGGGTCGAAGTCCCGTACCGCCCACAGGCCTTCGCGGCTCAGCACGACGAGCCGGCGCCCGCCCTGCGCCACCCGGGAACCGTCGATCGGCCCGCGGTCGGCGCCGAGGCGGACCTGGCCGGTGAACGCCTTCCCGTCCACGCTCAGCCCGTCCTCGGGGCCCGCGGTGAGCACCACCTCGTCACCGTCCTCCGCCCAGTGCCCCGGGACGGCCGGAATTCGACCTTCCGGGTAGTCGGAGAGCCAGTGGGTGCCGGTGAGGGACAGCGGCCCGTGCGGAGCGGCGACCGTGGCGGTCCGCTCCTCGTGCCAGTGGTTCCAGTCCCGCGCTGCCTGCTGCTGTGCGTCCGTGCTCATGTGGTCAACCTTTCCATACCGGCGCGGCGAGCCCGAGGTGCGACCGCAGCGTGGAGCCGGTGTACGCGGTGCGGAACACCCCCCGTTCCTGGAGGAGCGGAACGACCCGGTCGACGAAGTCGTCGAGGCCGCCGGGGACGAGATGGGGAACGAGGACGAAGCCGTCGGCGGCTCCCGCGGCGACGCGACGGGTCATCTCCGCCGCCACGGTCTCCGGACTGCCGATGAAGGGCTGACGGTCCGTCGCCGCGATGACCGTGCCCCGGATGGACAGCCCCTTCTCCCGGGACAGTTCGCGCCAGCGCGCCGCGAGCGCGAGGGCGTCACCGTTCCCGGGCCGCGCCGCCGCGAGATCCGGATCGCACGCGGGCAGCGGCCCGTCGGGATCGTACGCGGAGAGGTCGCGGCCCCAGATGCGCTCCAGGGCGGCGATCGCGTGCTGCGGCGAGACCTGTTGCAGGCGGATCCCGGCCGCCCGCTCCCGTGCCTCCGCGTCGCTGTCGCCCAGCACCACACCGGTGCCGGGCATGATCTTCAGTTCGCCGGGTTCCCGGCCGTACTTCGCCAGCCGGCTCCTGATGTCGGCACAGAACGCGCGGCCCGCCCGCGAGGTGCCGTGCCGGGTGAGCACGACGTCGGCGGTGGCCGCGGCGAACTCGCGGTCCTGTGCCCCGTCCGCTGTCCGGATGACGACGGGGTGCACCTGCGGCGGGCGCGGGACGGTGAACTCGCCCTCGGCCCGGAAGTGCCGGCCGTGGTGGGCGAAGGGGCGCGGGGCGCCCTCGGGCGTCCAGGAGTCCCACAGCCCGCGGGCCGTGGCGACGAACTCCGCGGTGCGGGCGTACGCGTCCCCGTCGGCGCGGCCGGGGTGGCCGGCGCGCCGGAAGTTCTCACCCGCGAAGGCGTCGGCCGAGGTGACGACGTTCCACGCGGACCGGCCGGCGCTGAGGTGGTCGAGGGTGGCGAACCGGCGGGCCAGTTCGTAGGGCTCGTGGAACGTGGCGCTGACGGAGGCGGCGAGACCGAGCCGGTCGGTGAGCGCGGCCAGCGCGGGCAGCACCGTGAGGGGGTCGGGGCGGCCGGCCACGTCCAGGTCGTGGACCAGGCCGTCGTGCTCACGCAGCCGTAGCCCCTCGGCGAGGAGGAGGAAGTCGAACAGCCCTCGTTCGGCGGTCCGCGCGAGGTGTGCGAAGGAGGCGAACTCGATCTGACTGCCGGAGCGCGGGTCGTCCCAGACGGTCATGTCGTCCACCGGGAACTGCGCGGCGAGATGCATCTGTTTCGGTGCGGCCGTCATGCCCGTGCTCCCTGGAGGGCGTACCGGTTGGCCGGGCGGGGCAGGCCCAGATGCTCGCGGAGGGTGCCGCCGGGGTAGAAGGTGCGGAACAGACTGCGGTGCTGGAGCAGGGCCACGGTGCCGTTGACGATCCGTTCGAGGTCGCGCCCCGGGGTGAGCGGGGTGAGGTGGAAACCGTCGACGGCTCCGGCCCGGTACCACTGGGTGATCAGGTCGGCGAGGTCGACCGGGCCGCCGCGGTAGTACGTCCCGTGCCCGGCGAGCGGCGGCCCGCTCGCCAGCCCGGGTTCCGGAGGGGATTCGGCGTCGCCGAGGTCGACGGTGAGCGCGACGAGCACCCGCAGCGTCCTGGGGTCCCGTCCGTGGTCCGCCGCGCGGCGGTGCACGTCGTCGCGGATCCCGGCGGCCCGCTCGGGTGTGCCGGCCCGTACGAGCACCACGTCAGCGTGGTGCGCGGCCACCTCCCGCGCCGGACCGGCCGTGCCGTCGACCACCGTGACCGGGTGGCCCTGCGGAGGCCGGGGCACGACGGCGGGGCCACGCACACGGAAGGCGGCGCCCTCGAAGTCGGTGCGGTGCAGCTTGCCGCGGTCGAGGAAGCGTCCGGTGGCGGCGTCCCGGATCTCGGCACCGTCCTCCCAGCTGTCCCACAGACGCGTCCCCGCGTCGGCGGCCTCGCCGGCCTCACGCCACAGTTCGGCGGCGGGCGCGGCGGAGCGGCGGCCGAACAGCCGGGCCTCGGCGGCGGTGCTCGACACGTCCACGCACCAGCCGGCCCGGCCGCGGCTGACCCAGTCCAGCGTGGCCACGGCGGAGGACACGTGGAAGGGCTCGGTGTGGGTCGTGGTGACCGTCGGGACGAGACCGATCCTGCGGGTCTCGGGCGCGACCCGGGAGAGCACCGCGAGCGCGTCGGGCCCCGGCCGGGCGAACGAGTCGCCGAGGGAGACGAAGTCGAGGGCCCCGTCCTCGGCGAGCCGGGCGAGGCCGGTGTAGTGCGCGGGGTCGTAGCGGGGCGGGCCACCGATACCGGCGGCCAGGTGGAGCGGACGGAGAGGCGGCATGGGCGGGCTCTTTCGGCGGGTACGGACATGGCGCAGGGCCCCGGAGTGCCGGGTCACAGCACCTTGGAGAGGAAGGCGCGCGTGCGTGCGTGGCGCGGCCGGTCGATCACCTCGGCGGGCGGGCCCTGTTCGACGATCCGTCCCTCGTCCATGAAGACGACGGTGTCGGCGACCTCGCGGGCGAACCCGATCTCGTGGGTGACGACGATCATCGTGGTGCCCTGCTCCGCGAGGTCCTTGATGACGTCGAGGACCTCGCCGACCAGTTCGGGGTCGAGCGCGGAGGTGGGTTCGTCGAACAGCAGCAGTTTCGGTTCGAGGGCGAGGGCCCGGGCGATGGCGACACGCTGCTGCTGGCCGCCGGAGAGCTGCCTCGGATACGCCGTCGCCCGGTCGTCGAGTCCGACGCGGGCCAGGAGCCGGTGTGCGGTGGCGGCGGCCTGCTGCTTCGTCCGCCCGAGTGCGGCCACCGGCGCCTCGGTGACGTTCTCCAGGACGGTGAGGTGGGGGAAGAGGTGGAAGTTCTGGAAGACGAAGCCGATCCGGGTGCGGCGGCGCAGGACCTCGCGCTCGGGGAGTTCGTACAGCCGGTCGCCCTTCCTGCGATAGCCGACGAAGTCCCCGTCCACGGTGATCGAGCCCCGGTCCGCCTTCTCCAGGTGGTTGACGGTGCGCAGCAGGGTGGACTTGCCGGACCCGGAGGGGCCGAGGATCACGGTCACCTCACCCGGGCGCACGGAGAGATCGATGCCGCGCAGGACGTCGAGGGAGCCGAAGCTCTTGTGCACCCCCCGGATCTCGACCATGGGCGTGGCGGGGGCAGCGGCTGACGCGTCGGCCGGTTCGGTCTTCGGGGGACGGCTGGTCGTCTTCATGGGCATGTCCTCGGGGGCTTTCGTTCGGGAGTGCGCGTGCCGGTCAGTCATCGGTGCCGCCGAGGCCGCGCAGGAAGGTGAGGGCGGCGCGTGCGGTGGCGTCGTTCTGCCCGAACGCCGGGCCGCCCGTGCGCGGCCGGGTGAACGCGCCGCTCGTCCGGGCGGCCGTGTGCGGGCCGAGGGCGAAGCGGCGGGGGTGCGGGAGGCCGTCGCGGTCCAGGATCCGGCCGTTCGCGGGTTCGACGGAGAGGAGTCCGGAGGCGGTGGCGGCCGCCCCGTCCTCGTACAGCGCCCGGAGCAGGGTGCTGCGGGTGCGTCGCGGTGAGGGGTCGGGCAGCCGGGCCTCGACGAGGGCGCGGGACTCCAGCCGCTCCCCCGGCACGGTGGCGCCGGCCGCACGGAACACACCCAGTTCCTCGTCGGTTCCGACCGTCATCCCGGCACCGAGGAAGCGGACGACACCGGCCCGCGACAGCGCGAGCAGTTGCCGCAGCCGGGGGCCGGGCGGTCCGGACGCGAGGTAGCTGAAGAAGCCGTGCCACCACTCCCCGATGTCGGGGAACCGGGTCAACTGGCCGTACACGGAGAGCAGTCCGAGGAAGACGGCGAGGTCCTCGCTGTGCCCGGGATCGTGCCGGCGGTCCAGGTCGGCGGTGATGTAGGCGCGTGTCGCCTCCTGGAAC
This sequence comes from Streptomyces sp. NBC_00236, assembly GCF_036195045.1. Lineage (NCBI taxonomy): Bacteria > Bacillati > Actinomycetota > Actinomycetes > Kitasatosporales > Streptomycetaceae > Streptomyces > Streptomyces sp. NBC_00236. Next base: position 1,503,427 of record NZ_CP108100.1, read on the forward strand.
GAGGCGGCCGAGGTGTGGCGCATCCCGTCCAGCGGGTGATCGAGCGCCGCCAGGTCGAGCCGGTCGGCGGGGTCGGGAACGGCCGCGGCGATCACCGCCCGCAGATCGGCACTGCCCGGGTCGGCGGCCGCGTACTTCTCCTCGAAGGCGGTCCAGTCGGCCGTGGTGCGTTCCGGGTGGGCGTTGAACAGCCGGTGGTAGTGGGCGTAGCCGAGCTCTTTGTCGACATGGGGCCATATGTCACGGCGGAAGTCGGGGGGCTCGGCGCGGCTCAGGAGCTCCTCGGCCCGGTCGGGTCCGAAGAAGCGCGGGAGCGGGGGCCGCTCGCCGGGGCGGACGTATCCGATCTTGGAGTGGTACGGGACACCGCGCCGGGATCCGACGTAGAGGACGGGTTCCCTGCCGGAGGGCAGGTAGGTGCCGTTCTCGTGGCGTCCGCCGCGGCCCTCGGTGAGCAGCACCATCAGATCGATGAAGGCGAGTCCGAAGCCCCGCACGATGACGGGTTCTCCGGCGGGCAGGGCGCTGAGGTCACTGTCGGCGGTGAAGTCGGGCGGCAGATGGATGAGGCCGTGCCGGTCCGCGAAGCGGGAGAGCCGCCGCTGTTCGTCGTCCGGTTCGGCGTCGAGGTGGCCGAGGGTGAGGACCACGAGGTCGGCGGTGAGCGGTTCGGCGCGGCCCTCCAGGTGGACGGTCTGGCGGCCGTCCCGGGGGCCGGTGACGCGCAGGGCCCGGCCGCGGTGTTCGTGGACGGTGACGGTGGGCGGGAGCGCGGCCACCGACTCCTCGTACACCCAGCGCAGATAGGCGCCCTGCAACCGCCGGCTCGGGAAGTCCTCCCCCGTCAACTCGTCGATCTCGGCGCGGAGTCCGGGGTCGGCGGCGATGTCCGGGCCCGGTGCGGTCCGTCCCTCGCGCACGTCGGCCGCCCAGGCGTCGAGCGCCGGACCGGGCCGTACGGGACCCTCCAGGCGGACGGTGTCGTCGGTGAACATGGTGACGTCCTCGGCCATGGAGTTCATCCACAGCAGCGGCGACTGGTCGTGGCGCCAGATCCGGCCCCCGCCGGGCGGGAACGGGTCGACGAGGTGGATGTCCAGCGGCCTGCCGCCGTACAGCGCGGGGGCGTTGGCCGCGATGCGCTCGATGACGCCGGTGCCGCGCGGTCCGGCGCCGATGACGACGAGCGTCGGGACGGCGTTCACCGGGCGTCCCCGGTGCCGCGCGCGTAGTGCCGCTCGACGTAGTGCTGTCCGACGCTGAGCAGTGAGGTCACGACGACGTACCAGAGGGTGGCGACCAGCAGCAGCGGGATGACCTGGTACGTGCGGTGGTAGACGAGCTGCACCGAGTACAGCAGGTCCTGTACGGCGATGATGCTGACGATCGACGTGCCCTTGAGCGTGCCGATCAGCATGTTCCCGGCGGGCGGCACGATGGAGCGCATCGCCTGCGGCAGCACGATGCGGTGCAGCCGCCGCCACGGGCCGAGCCCGAGCGACTGGGCGGCCTCCAACTGTCCGCGTTCCACGGACAGGATGCCGCCGCGGACGACTTCCGCCGCGTACGCGGCCTCGTGGAGCGTCAGTCCGATGACGGCGACCGTGACGGGGCCGAGAAGGTTCACCGTGCGGATGCCGAGGATCTCCGGGTAGAGCGCGCCGATGTTGAACCAGAACAGCAGCTGGACCAGGATCGGGGTCGACCTGAAGAGCCACACGTACCCCCAGCCGACCGCCTGGAGCACGCGGTTGGCGGAGAGTCTGAGAACGGCGAGCAGGGTCCCCAGCGCGAAGCCGAGCGCCATCACGAGCGCGGTGAGCCAGAGCGTGAGGCCGAGGCCGCGCAGCACGGCCGTGGTGGTGAAGTAGTCGCCGACGACGTCCCATTGGAAGGCGTCGTTGCGGATGACGGAGTTCAGCGCGAGGGCCAGCAGGACCAGTACGGCGGCGGCGGCCGTCCACTGGCCGGTCCGGCGCACCGGAACGATCCGCAGCCGGTCGGCATCGTTGTCTTCGAGGGGCTCGGCCGGAAGAGCCGGCGGGAGGGTGTCTGTCTGTGCGGACATACGAGGGCTCCGTGGATGCGGCGATCGAACACGGGGCGCGCCCTCGGCACGGAACACAACGGTGGAACACAACGGGGAGCGGGCCCCTCAGCCCGATCCGCCTTTGCGGTAAGCGCTGTTCGGCGCGGCTTGTCAACCCCGTCCACACTATGAGAGGTGCGTCTCAGGTCAGTTGACGGACCACCGGATGCCTGTTCCACTTGGGCCATGCATTCGCAGCAGTGGCTGGTCAAGCGCTCCCACATCGACTTCGGTCGCGTGTGGTCCTGTTCCTGTTGAGCCTTCGCCCTGCTCCGTCCCGCATTCCCGCTCGCGCCGTGACCGGCGTCTGAGCTCTTCTCCCCGCGTGCCCTCGCGTACACAACGCCGCACCACCCTCCCCTCGCACCGGTCTTGCCTCGAGTTCCGCCTTTCCTCCGCCCCGTCCGTGGGCCGTCGCGCGCTGCCCCGCGCCCGTCCGCGGCCGACGAATCTGGAGAACCATCCCTCATGCCCCGTACCCGGCACACCGCTGCCTTCGCGCTGATCACCGCCGCCACTCTGACGCTGACCGCGTGCGGGTCCGGCGATCCGGCGGCCTCCCCGGCGGGCGCGGCTGGTTCCGCCCCCAAGGGCGCCGTCCCCACCGCCGATGTCGTGTCGGGAGTGAGGAAGGACGCGGCGGCGGCCGCCCTGCTGCCCGCCGGAGTCCGTTCGTCCGGCACCCTGAGCATCGCCTCCAGCGTCGGCTCCCCGCCCAGCGCCACCTATCTCGCGGACGGCACGACCCTGGCCGGCGTCGACATCGACTTCGGGGACGCCGTGGCCAGGGTCCTGGGGCTGAAGCCGCAACGGGAGGTCGCCGCGTTCGAGGCGATCCTGCCCGCGCTCGGCAGCGGGAAGTACGAGGTGGGCACCGGCAACTTCGGTGTCACCGACGAACGCAGCCGGACGATCGACTTCGTCACCTACCTCAACGACGGCCAGGGCTTCGCCGTCCGGGACGACAGCAAGCTGGCCGAGGTCACCGGTCTCGCCCAGCTCTGCGGTCTGACGGTGGGGACGGCGGCGGGCACCACCTTCGAGGTGACGCTGGAGAAGAACCGGCACCTGTGCTCCGAAGCCGGCAAGGAGGCGTACGACGTGAAGACGTACTCCGATCAGTCGGCGGTCTGGACCTCGCTCCAGCAGGGGCGCACGGACGTGGTGATGTCGACCATCAACGGCCTGCGGTACGCGGTGGGGCAGCAGGAGGGGGTGCGCTTCCTCAACGAGTTCAAGCGGCTCGACGTCGGCTTCGCCTTCAAGAAGGGCACCCCGCTGGCGCCCGCGTTCCAGGCCGCCGTCAACCGGCTCAAGGCGGACGGCACCTACGACCGGATCCTGAAGAAGTGGGGCATCTCCGCCTCGGCGGTCGCGACCTCGCAGATCTCGCCGCCGGAGATCAAGTGACGCACAGTCAGTGACGTTGACGGCGGACGAGGTTCCGGGCGCCGGGTCAGCAGCTGCAGTCGCATCCGCAGCAGTCGCAGCCGTCACAGCAGTCCCCGCAATTGCTGCAGCAGTCGCAGGCGTCGCAGCAGTCGCCGCAGTCGCACTTACTGCACAGCCCCTCGCGCCGCTGACCGCTCCACGGATCGTCGAAGGTCCCGCAGCACATCTGGCAGGTGCAGGCGAGGCCCGCCCACACCAGGCACCCCAGGACGAGCCCCCGCCGGTCGCGCGGGGGCTCCGGCGGCGGCGGACCGAAGGGGCCGGACGGGCCCGTGGGGGCGTACGGATTGCCGGGAGGCGGCCCGAAGGACCCCGTGGGCCGCGCTCCTGACGGGTGGCCGGCTTCGGTGAGAAGCCCGCCACCCTGATGGGAACAGACGTCCGTGGCGAACGCCCGGTCCACCGAGCGCCGCAGCTCGTGTGCCAGCAGCACATGAGCGAGCTTGTCGTCGGCGAACTCCGCGTCGCGCAGCGCCAGCCGTACGCCACGCAGCGCGTCGTCGCACAGCCGGCGGGCCTCGGCGCGCGAGGTGCCGGTCGCCGTCAGGGGGTTCCAGGCGCCCGACGCGGCGTCAGCTTCCTGGTCCTCCACGGCATCCAGCAGATGCGCGAGGCGTCCGAAGAGCCGCCCCGCCTCCGCGAGCGGCTCCGCGTTCTGCGGCTTGCCCGCGAGCACCGCGGTGTGTGCGAAGGCCGCGGCGGTGGCGGTCTCGGTGGGCTCGGTGACCGTCAGCAGCGGGGTGCCCGGCCCCGCGAGCAGCTCGATGCCGGTCTGCCGGTCGACGGCGTCGACGAGCAGCGCGGTGTCGAAGCCGAGCTGCGCCCCGGTGCGCGCCCCGGCCCGGTCCCAGCCCGCGGCCACCCGGCGTGCGGCGGCGGCCACCGGGCGGCGCGCCAACAGGCCGTCCCGGTCGGCCACGTGGTCGCGCACCTTGGCGGAGGCCAGCACCAGCGAGACGGCCGCCGCGAGCCTGGCGCCCTCACCCCGCGCCACCGGGGCGGTGCGCATGGCGCGCAGGGGGCAGGGACCGGCCGTGCGCCGCTGCCCGGGGGTGCGCTCGGTCTGAGCCTCCGTCAGGACCGAGACGATCAGACCGTCATAGTTCGTGACGATCCGGGCGAACTGCCCGTGATCGGAGCGAAGTGCCAGACAGAGCCCGCAGAGATGGGCCATCCACTCGGCCTTGAGCCCCTCCGACAAGCGGTGAGTGCAGGGCCTGACGATTCCGAACACGGCCATCCCCCGGGAGTCGTTCAGCTGTGCGCGGCGCTCGGGCGCCTGCGCGACGTGCATCGTATCGAGTGACCCGTTCACCCGTACGCCCCCCATGTCACCCGTACGGACCGGAGGAGCATATTTTCTTATCTCCAGGGCCCTTATGCAGGAGGAACCTTGACGAATCGCCACATCTTCTGCACCAGTACCGTCACGAATGCCCTGCGCGCCGCCTATCCCCTTGGCGCACGATCCGCATCATGGACGACCATAGGGATACGAAAGACATGCGGAACGCCAAGGAACCGCGGTGAGAGGAGGCGTCCATGGGATCGGTGCGCAAGGCGAGTGCCTGGCTGGGCCTCGTAGAGGACAACGACGAGCGGTACTACGACGACGACGAGTACGCCGAGGGTGCAAGGACCGGGACCGGTCAGGCCTGGGTGACCGATCCGCGGGTGCGGGTGGCCACGGAGACGGCCGAGGAGACGGGCCGCCGGATCGCGACCGTGACCCCGGACAGCTTCCGGGACGCCCGGGCCATCGGAGAGCTCTTCCGGGACGGCGTCCCGGTGATCATGAACCTCACGTCCATGGACTCCGCCGACGCCAAGCGCGTGGTGGACTTCGCCGCGGGACTGATCTTCGGACTGCGCGGCTCGATCGAGCGCGTGGCCACCCGGGTCTTCCTGCTGAGCCCCGCCGACACGCAGGTCGTCACCGGCGAAGCCGTCGGCCGGCCGGCCGACGGCTTCTTCAACCAGAGCTGAGCGGGGCGCTCACCGATCGGTCGGGCCGCCGTTCCGGTTCACCGGAACGCGTCCAGGCCGGTGAGCGCCTTGCCCAGCACCAGCTGGTGCATCTCCACGGTTCCCTCGTAGGTGAGCACCGACTCCAGATTCGTCGCGTGGCGCATCACCGGGTACTCCAGCGAGATCCCGTTGGCGCCGAGGATCGTGCGCGAGGTGCGGCAGATCTCGATGGCCTCCCGCACATTGTTCAGCTTCCCGAAACTGACCTGCTCCGGACGGAGCCTGCCCGCGTCCATCCGACGGCCGAGGTGGTGGGCGAGCAGGATGCCCTTGTGCAGTTCGACGGCCATGTCGGCGAGCTTGGCCTGGGTGAGCTGGAAGCCGCCGATCGGCTTCCCGAACTGCTCACGAGTCCTCGCGTAGTCGACGGCCGCCTCGAAGCTGGACCGGGCGGCGCCCATCGCGCCCCAGACGATGCCGTAGCGGGCATGGCTGAGACAGCTGAGCGGGCCGCGCAGCCCGGTGACGCCCGGCAGGACGGCGTCGGCCGGCAGCCGCACGTCGTCGAGGATCAGCTCGCTGGTGACCGAGGCGCGCAGGGACCACTTGTGCCTGATCTCCGGCGCGGAGAAACCGGGGGCGTCGGTCGGCACCACGAATCCGCGGATGCCGCTGCCCGCCGTGGACTCGTCGGTCTGCGCCCAGACCACGGCGACCCCGGCGACCGAGCCGTTGGTGATCCACATCTTGCGGCCGCTGAGAACCCAGTCGTCGCCGTCGCGCTTGGCGTACGTCCGCATGCCGGCCGGGTCGGAACCGTGGTCCGGTTCGGTGAGGCCGAAGCAGCCGATGATCTCACCGGCCGCCATACCGGGCAGCCACTGCCGCTTCTGCTCCTCCGAGCCGAAGCGGTGGATGGCGTACATGGCGAGGGAGCCCTGTACGGAGACGAGCGAGCGGATCCCGGAGTCGGCGGCCTCCAGCTCCAGGCAGGCCAGCCCGTACTGGACCGCGGTGGCGCCCGCGCAGCCGTAGCCCTCCAGGGACATGCCCAGGGCCCCGAGCGATCCGAGCTCGCGGGCCAGCTCGCGGATGCCGGGCAGCTCGCCGTTCTCGTACCACTCGGCGATGTGCGGCAGGACCCGGTCGGCGGCCCAGACCCGGACGGTGTCGCGGATCGCGAGATCCTCGTCGCCCAGGAGATCGTCGATGCCGATCGGGTCACGGGGGTCGAAGGGCGGGAGTTTCGAGGACGGAGCGGTGGACATGAGGGGGTGCCTCCGGCGGCTCGCACGGTACCGATGTCGGTGGGGAACGCCGAAAACTAGCAGTGTTAGTTACGGCGTCGTCCCGACGTTACGACTCAGTGTGCCGCGCGTCCAGAGCCCGTCGCCTCGGCCGGCGTGCGCCGCGCGGGCAGCCGGAGCAGCACCTCGGGCCGCTCCCGGTCCGGCAGCTCGTGCGGGTGCGGGAGCTCCTGGTGACCGGCCGCGTCCCGGGGGCCGGGCACCTCATGACCGTCCACGGACTCCCGGGCCTCGCAGAGCAACGGCGGGCACTCCATCGCGCGGGGCAGCTTCAGTGCCGCGAGGGCCCCGAGGAGCAGCAGACCCGCACTGACCAGCAGGGTGATGTGCAGCCCGCCGACGAAGGCGTCCCGTGCGGTGGACCGCAATACGGCGCCGAGCGGGCCGCCCAGTTGCGCGGCGACCTGATAGGCCTCGCCGAGCGAGTGCGCCGCGGCGGCGCCCGCGGAGGCGGGGACCCCCTCGTCGGGCAGCTTGGCCAGACCGGGTGCGTACGCGGCGTTCATCACGCTTCCCAGCAGGGCGATGCCCATGCCGGCCCCCAGCTGGTAGGAGGTCTCGCCTATCGCGGCGGCCCCGCCGGCCCGGTCGGCCGGGGCCTCGCTGAGCATGGACTCGTACGCACCGAAGAGCGTGGACTGCAGGCCGAAGCCCAGCAGGACGAAGGAGACGGTCAGCAGGCCGGGCCGGTCGTGCTGGCCCATCGCGGTCAGCATCAGCACCGCGGCCGCCGTCAGGACGAAGCCCCAGCCGACCATCCGGCGCGGTCCGACCCGGCGCAGGGTGTACGAGCCGGTGGCACCCGCGGCCATCGCGGCGAAGGTGAGCGGCAGAAGGCGCAGACCGGTCTCCAGCGGGCTGAGGTCCAGGACCAGCTGGAGGTACTGGACAGCGATCAGCTCCAGGCCGACCAGGGCGAGCATGGCGAGGACGATGCAGCCCACCGCGGTGGTGAAGGCGGGCCTGGCGAACATCCCCATGTCGACCAGCGGATGCGTCCGGCGCTTCTGACGGCGGACGAACGCGGCCAGCAGCGCGACCCCGGCCAGCAGCGGCACGAGAGTGCCCGGGCCGAACAGCCCCTCGCCGGTTCCCGCGCGCTTCACCCCGAGGACGACGCCGAGGACACCGGCGGCGGCCATCAGCGCGCCGAGCACGTCCCAGGGGCCGTCGTTGCTGCCGCGGGACTCCGGGAGCAGCAGCCGGCCGAGCGGCAGGATCAGGGCCATCAGCGGGATGTTGATGAGGAAGACCGAGCCCCACCAGAAGTGTTCGACGAGGAAGCCGCCGATGACCGGGCCGGTGGCGGCTCCGACGGCGGCGACGGCCGACCACACGCCGATGGCCACCGCCCGCTCACGGCGGTCGGGAAAGACCTGCCGGAGGATCGACAGGGTCGCCGGCATGATCATCGCGCCGCCGACGCCGAGCATGGCCCGGGCCGCTATGAGCACGCCCGCGCTGTCGGCCATGGCGGCGACGGCGGATGCGACCCCGAAGAGCGCGTAGCCGAGCAGCAGTATGCGCCGCCGTCCCACGCGGTCACCGAGCGTGCCGAAGAGGATCAGCAGGGACGCGCAGACCAGGGGATAGACGTCGACGATCCACAGCAGACCGACGGCGCTGGGCCGCAGGTCCTCGGTGACGGCGGGGACGGCGACGTGCAGCACGGTCGCGTCGAGTGCCACGAGCAGCAGGCTGAGGCAGAGGACGACCAGGACGACCCATCGATTGGCTCCGTCGGCGGCTTCGCGCAGACGGATTCGGGCTGTGGTCGTCCCGGACATGCATCTACCTCCCAAAGGTCCCTCGCGCTCGGCAGGCCCCCCGGGGATTCAGCGTCCGCTGTCCCTCCGGGCCCGGCATCGACGGGCGAGTGATCCGTCAGCGTACGCGAGTTCGGCAGGGCCACACGTGGCCCATCTCATACCGGCCGACGCCGTCGAGTGTGGCGTACGCCACTACGGGCGCCGGAGCCGCCCCCCGCCGGGACCCCGCGCCGACCTGCGACGACCGGCCCTCCCGCCGCGCGGACCAGGGGCACGGAGGCCGCGAGGGGCCCCGGGCGTGCACCGCCCGAAGGCGTCCAGTAACCGGACCGATACCGTCCGTTCCCTCTCGCGGGCGCTCCGGACAAATGCTCTTCGCCGCCCGGAGCGCCTTTCCGTTCATCACCGAATGCATTGCCGGAAACGTCTGCCGAATGAATGGATCGAAAGGAATTCCGAACTCCCGGAAACTCAGAAAATCGGCTCGGACTGAGACATAGTCCACATCACATCGTCATCACAAAGCGGCCGGATCGACCGGTTCACCCACTCACTCGCTGTAACGTCGATTGGGTGCGTACCGACATCTTTGCCCGTCTGGACCGGGAGCCGGAACCGCCGAAGATAGAGACACCGCGGATGAGTCCTCACCGCATCGCTCTCTTCGGCGGGACGTTGGCGTTCTATCTGGCCATCGTCATTGCCGTGCTCATGTCGTCCTGGCTGGTGACCCTGGACTGGAAGGTCATGCTCTTCCGGCCGTACCAGCAGTGGCCCGGCATCCACGCCTTCCTCGACTACTACGTCGTCCTCGGACAGCGCGGGCCGACGGCGGTCATGGTCGCCTGCTGGCTGGGCTGGCGCTCCTGGCGGCAGCACACCCTGCGACCCCTGCTGACGCTGGGCGCCTCACTCCTGCTGCTCAACGTGACGGTGGGCGCGGTCAAGATCGGCCTCGGCCGGCTCGGCCCGCACTACGCGACGCAGATCGGATCGGCGGAGCTCTTCGCCGGCGGCGATATATTTCCCTCGGGCCACACCGCCAACGCGGTCGTGACCTGGGGAATCCTTGCCTATCTGGCCGCCACCCCGCGCGCCAGGCGCTATCTGTCGGCCATGTCCGCGATCGTCTCCCTCGGGGTCGGTCTGACGACGGTCTACCTCGGTACGCACTGGCTCAGCGATGTGGTGCTCGGATGGGCGGCCGGGCTGCTGATCCTCCTGGGCCTGCCCTGGGTCGAGCCATTGATCACCCGGGCCGAGAACTGGATCTTCGCGGCCCGCGAATGGCTCAGCGCCCGCGGCAGGACCGTGGCACCGCACCCCGCCCCGGCCGGCACTCCCCAGCCGGCGACGGCCGGCCTGCATGCCATGGGCAACGCGGCACAGGGCTCCGCCCGTGAACCGGCCGGCACCGGCGGACACCAGACGTCGGTGGTCACGGTCACCGGCGGCCGCCCCCGGGCGCACACCGCACCGCCCGCGCACCCGGGCCACACCACGCGCTCCGAGCGGACCCCGGTCACCCCGGCGGGCAGCCGCCGCCCACCGCACACGGAACGTACGCCCCGCGGCGGCGCGGCCCCTGCCCGGCCGGTGGCGGGCGGCTGACCCCGCGGAACCCGGGCGCGGCGCGCGCCACGCCCCTGGATGGCGGAAGGCCCCGACCGGAGTCGGGGCCTTCCGCCATCCAGGGGCGCGGGCGGCGAGCCACGCGGCATGCGGCCCTCAGCCGGTCCAGCAGCGTCTGACGACGCCCGCCTCGACCTCGAAGTTGATCCGGCCGCTCTGGAACTCCATGGTGATCACGGTGCCCGGCGGCAGGGCTCTGACCGTGGCCCAGCCGCGCTTCCGGGCTCGCTGTTCGGCGGTCTCGGAGGTGAGGCCGACATAGGCGCCGGGAGTGTCGTCGGGCTGGGCGGAAGGAGTCGGTACAGGTGCCATGCCTCTCACCGTAGGCGGCGCCCGACCGCTACGGAAGCGGGGGCGCCACCCCGTCGCACCGCATCCCCACGTACCTCGCCGGTCACACTTGTGTCACAGGATCACTACACGTGTTCGCTGCGCGGTCATTCGTTCGGACGCACGATTCACCGTCGAACGCACAGTAATCACACAGGGCAGAAAACGATCACCGAAGCGGGCGGAAAGAGCCCGGAAAACAAGCGGAATAGACACTACCGGGTGATGTCGATTTCCCTCCGGAGAGACCATCCGTAAATGAACACACCACCAGGAATTCACCCTTCCTTATCGCACCCTTATCCCTGGGTGACGATATCCACACCATCCCACCACGCCCCCTCCCCGCCCCCTTCCGCCCGTATAGCGGACACCCGGAGCTTCCGCATTACGGCCCCGCACGGCCTGCCGAGAGCCGTGCCGGGCGCCTCCGCCGTGAGCGCCCGGCAGTGCCCTCGCTCCTCCGCGGCAGCGGCGGCCCCGGCGTGGCCGACGCCTCCCCGCCGGGTGACTCACCTGCGTACGGCACGTTTCGCCATGTCCGCGTTTGTCCGGGTATCACCAAATCGAACACGCTGCGCGGTTCGATTCCGTTCCCCTTCTCGCGTGACCCAGGCAGCGGCTCACCCGTTGTCTCCTTCATGAGCCGGGAACCGCCCGGCGCACGTACCGAGTTCGAGGAGCCACCCGTGCCGCGCATGCTCGACGTCAGCGAGGACGTACGCGCCGAGATCGGCGACGCCGAAGCCGACCGGCTGCTCGTCGGCGACAACGCCCCCGGCAGTTACGACTGCACCTCCTGCCGCACCCCCGGCGACTCCGAGCAGGAGCGCACCAGCACGGTGCTGTTCGTCGGCGACGAGACCGCCGTCCTGGCCTTCGCCCATGCGAGCTGCATTCCCTCGCAGGTGGTCCAGGTCGCCGAGGAACAGCTGCAGGGGGCCGTGCGCAGCATCACCGGCAGCGAGCAGGAGGCCCCGGAACGGCTGACGCCCGAGCAGGCGGTGCTCGGAATCACCAGCGGCCTCGTCCTGATCGACGACGAGCTCCACCCCGCCCTGGTCGTCGAGCCGACCGGCGCCATCGCCCGCCCGGGCACCGACGGCAGTGCCGGTGACGAGTTCCTCCAGCTGCTGCTGGAGCAGAACTTCCGCCCGGTCCACCGGATGGACCAGGTCCCCGAGGTGCTGCACGGCTGGTCGATCCTGCTCGCCATGGGGCAGCTGCACGCGGTGCTCCAGCCGGGGACCGGCGGCGGGGCTCCGGTGGCCTGGTGGCAGGCGCACGCACCGCTTCAGGTCACCGAGGGCTGGCGGACCGCGGCCAACAAGTCGCAGACCGTGCTGGTCTACGCCGCCCCGGCCGGTTCGATCGGCCAGCAGCCCCGCGAGGACCTGCTGCGCGACGCCCTGGAGAAGGCCGCGGCCGGCGGGCTGCTGGTCGCGGCCGCGATGCCGCTGGCCGGGACCTGATCATGACCGCGCACCCGCGGCGAACCGCTAATTCTCCCCCGGGCCCGCATCCGACGGGCGGCGGGGTCGTTGGCACCTACGTGCACTCATACGACCCCTCCCACCAGCGTCCGAGCCCGATCCCTGCCATGCGTCCCGCGCAGGGCCCATCGGGCGGCCCGTCCCACACCCCGATCTACGACGCGCTGTACTCCGAGTACCGCAGGTCGTTCAGGGCGCTGCCGGGTGATCGGAGTGGCGAGGAGAGTCTGGGCCTGCCGGCCTTCGGCTCCGGGTTCTTCGGCTCCCGCGCCCCGCTGAGCGGCCACTCCGGGCACGGTGGAGCGGGGAGTACCGCGAGCGGCACGGGCGGGCAGAGTGGCGGCCCGGGCGGCCACACGGGGAGCCTCGGCTCGTGGCAGCGGGTCGGACGGCACGCGGGCGGGGGCAGGCCGGCGGCGGCGCTGCCGCCGGGCTCACGGGGAGCCTGACCGTACGACGGAGCCCCGGACCGCTCGTTCAGCGAGCGGTCCGGGGCTCCGTCGTGTGTTCAGGAGGCCGCTGACGGCCCCTTGGAGGCTTCAAACGGCCTCGGGGCCCCGAGGGGGCCGCAGCGCGCCGTCCCTGGGCCTTGCACAGGCGCAGGGACGGCGCAGGCCTCACCCGGTTGCCTACTTGTTGCGGCCGCGCTTCTCGCGGACCCGCACCGAGATGTGGATCGGCGTGCCCTCGAAGCCGAACTCCTCACGCAGCCGGCGCTCGACGAAGCGGCGGTAACCGTGCTCCAGGAAGCCGGAGGCGAAGAGCACGAAGCGCGGCGGCGTGGTGCCCGCCTGGGTGCCGAACAGGATGCGGGGCTGCTTGCCGCCGCGGATCGGGTGCGGGTGGGAGGCGACGATCTCACCGAGGAAGGCGTTCAGCCGGCCGGTGGGGATACGGGTCTCCCAGCCGGCGAGCGCGGTCTCGATCGCCGGGACCAGCTTCTCCATGTGGCGGCCGGTGAGGGCCGAGACGTTGACCCGCGGGGCCCACGCGACCTGCGCGAGCTCCGTCTCGATCTCGCGCTCCAGGTAGTAGCGGCGCTCCTCGTCGAGGGTGTCCCACTTGTTGAAGGCGAGGACGATCGCGCGCCCGGCCTCGACGGCCATGGTGACGATGCGCTGGTCCTGGACGCTGATCGACTCGCTGGAGTCGATCAGGATCACGGCGACCTCGGCCTTCTCCACGGCGGCCGCGGTACGCAGCGAGGCGTAGTAGTCCGCGCCCTCCTGGAGGTGGACCCGGCGCCGGATGCCCGCCGTGTCGATGAACTTCCAGGTGATGCCGCCGAGGGTGATCAGCTCGTCGACCGGGTCACGGGTCGTGCCGGCCAGTTCGTTGACGACGACGCGGTCCTCGTTGGCCACCTTGTTCAGCAGCGAGGACTTGCCCACGTTCGGACGGCCGATCAGCGCGATGCGGCGCGGGCCGCCGACCGCCGTGCCGAACGACTGGGCCGGTGCCTCGGGAAGCGCCTCCAGCACGGCGTCCAGCATGTCGCCGGTGCCGCGGCCGTGCAGCGAGGAGACCGGGTGCGGCTGGCCGAGGCCGAGCGACCAGAGCGCGGTGGCGTCCGCCTCGCCGCTCTGTCCGTCGACCTTGTTCGCGCAGAGCACGACCGGCTTGCCGGACCGGCGCAGCAGCTTGACGACGGCCTCGTCGGTGTCGGTGGCGCCGACCGTGGAGTCGACCACGAAGACGACCGCGTCGGCCATCTCGATCGCGTACTCGGCCTGGGCGGCGACGGAGGCGTCCAGCCCGAGCACGTCCTGCTCCCAGCCGCCGGTGTCGACGACCTTGAAGCGGCGGCCCGCCCATTCGGCCTCGTAGCTGACGCGGTCACGGGTGACGCCGGGCTTGTCCTGGACCACGGCCTCGCGACGGCCGATGATCCGGTTCACCAGGGTCGACTTGCCGACGTTGGGGCGGCCGACGACGGCGAGTGCGGGCAGCGGGCCGTGACCGGCCGCACCGATGGCACCCTCGACGTCCTCGGGGTCGAACCCCTCCTGCGCGGCGAGCTCCATGAACTCCGCGTACTCGGCATCGCCAAGCGCTCCGTGCTCGTGGTCCGAGCCGCCGGAGTGAATCTGGTCGTTCATGAAGTCCGTTCCTCTTTGCATCATCATCGATGGACCACGCAGCACGCGGTCCACTACTCAAGTCTTACTCGGTGCGCCCGGTGAGGCGCCTGGCCTGCTCCAGGTGGCCGGTCAGCCGTCCCTGGATGCGCACCGTCGCCTCGTCCAGCGCCGTGCGCGTCCGTCTGCCGCTGCCATCGCCCGCCTCGAACGCCTCACCGAAGACGACGTCGACACGGCTGCGCAACGGCGGCAGTGCCGATATCAACCGTCCGCGGCGCTCAGTGCTTCCCAGTACGGCCACGGGCACGATCGGCGCCCCGCTGCGTACCGCGAAATACGCCAGTCCGGCGCGCAACGAGGCGAAGTCTCCTTCGCCCCTGGTGCCCTCGGGGAAGATCCCGAGCACTCCGCCGTCCTCCAGCACGCCGAGGGCGTGGGTGATGGCGGTGCGGTCGGCGATCGAACGGTCCACCTTCAGCTGACCGATTCCACGCAGGAACGGGTCCAGGGGGCCGACGAACGCCTCTTTCTTGATCAGGAAGTGGACGGGCCGGGGCGCGGTGCCCATCAGCATCGGCCCGTCGATGTTGTGCGAGTGGTTCACCGCGAGTATGACGGGTCCGGAGGCGGGGACCCGCCAGGCGCCGAGTACGCGGGGCTTGAAGAGCCCGTGCATCAGCCCGATCCCGATGCCGCGCCCGACCGCCGCTCCGCGCAGCGTGGGCGCGCCCGTGGCAGGTGTCACTTGGCGGCCTGCTTCTCCCCGACGAGGGTGACGACGCACTCGATGACCTGCTGGAGGGTCAGCTCGGTGGTGTCCACCTCGACCGCGTCGTCCGCCTTGGCTAGCGGCGAGGTCTTGCGGCCGGAGTCGGCTGCGTCCCGCTTGATCAGTGCTTCCTTGGTGGCGGCCAGGTCGGAACCCTTGACCTCGCCGCTGCGGCGGGCCGCGCGGGCCTCCGGGGACGCGGTCAGGAAGATCTTGATGTCGGCGTCGGGCAGCACGGTGGTGCCGATGTCGCGGCCCTCGACGACGATGCCCTTCTCCGCTCCGGCGGCGATGGTGCGCTGCAGCTCGGTGATGCGGGTGCGCACCTCGGGGACGGCGCTGACGGCGCTGACCTTGGAGGTGACCTCCTGCGTACGGATCGGGCCGGAGGCGTCCTCGCCGTCGACGGTGATCGTCGGGCCGGTGGGGTCGGTGCCGGAGACGATGACCGGCTTGGCGGCCGCGGTCGCCACCTCCGCCGCGTCGTGCACGTCGATGCCGTTGTTCAGCATCCACCAGGTGATCGCCCGGTACTGGGCACCGGTGTCCAGGTAGCTGAGGCCGAGCTGGGCGGCGACGGCCTTGGACGTGCTGGACTTGCCGGTTCCGGAGGGGCCGTCGATGGCGACGATCACTGCGGCCGGGGCGGTCCGGGCGGCGGCGCTTACGGTTTCCACGGTGGTGGACACCTTCCTGGTACACGGGGTGGGCGGGACGGGACGCGTGAACCCGCCCCGCACAAGGTTACCGAGTGCCGGGGCGGGCCCGACCACCCCTGTGGAAAAGTGCCTCCCGGCCCGGTGTCCCAAGGGCCCGGGAGAAGGCCCTACTGCCGGATCGACCAGCCCCGCTCGCGCAGGGCGGCGCTCAGTGCCGGGGCGGCGCTCGGTTCGACCATCAGCTGGACGAGGCCCGCCTGCTGCCCGGTGGCGTGCTCGATCCGTACGTCCTCGACGTTGACCCCGGCCCGGCCCGCGTCCGCGAAGATCCCGGCCAGTTCGCCGGGGCGGTCGCTGATGAGGACGGCCACGACCTCGTACGAGGCGGGGGCGGCCCCGTGCTTGCCGGGGACCCTGACGCGGCCGGCGTTGCCGCGGCGCAGGACGTCCTGGATGCCTTCGGTGCCCTCGCGCCGCTTGTCCTCGTCGGCGGACTGCATCCCGCGCAGGGCGTTGACGGTCTCCTCCAGATCGGCGGCGACACCGGCGAGGACGTCGGCGACCGGGCCCGGGTTGGCGGACAGGATCTCCACCCACATCCGGGGGTCGGAGGCCGCGATCCGCGTGACGTCCCTGATGCCCTGGCCGCACAGGCGCACCGCGGTCTCGTCGGCCTCCTCCAGGCGGGCGGCGACCATCGAGGAGATCAGTTGCGGGGTGTGGGAGACGAGGGCGACGGCCCGGTCGTGGGCGTCGGCGTCCATGACGACCGGGACGGCGCGGCAGAGCGCGACCAGCTCCAGTGCGAGGTTGAGGACCTCGGTGTCGGTGTCCCGCGTGGGCGTGAGAACCCAGGGCCGGCCCTCGAACAGGTCGGCGGTGGCGGCGAGCGGGCCGGAGCGCTCCTTGCCGGCCATCGGGTGCGTACCGATGTACGGGGTGAGGTCGACGCCGAGCGCCTCCAGCTCGCGGCGCGGTCCGCCCTTCACGCTCGCGACGTCGAGGTAGCCGCGGGCGACGCCGCTGCCGATGGCGGTGGCGAGCACGGTCGCGGTGTGGGCCGGCGGCACGGCGACGATCGCCAGGTCGACGCGTCCCTCGGGCTGCTCGTCCGTACCGGCTCCGAGGGCGGCCGCCGTACGCGCCGACTCCGGGTCGTGGTCGACGAGGTGGACCTTGATACCGCGCCCGGCGAGGGCGAGGGCCGCGGAGGTGCCGACGAGGCCCGTTCCGATGACGAGGGCGGTTCTCACTGGGCGATGTCCTTGCGAAGGGCGGCGGTGGCGCCGAGGTAGACGTGGGCGATCTCGGACTTGGCGAGATACGTCTCGACATGGGCGAGGATCCGTACCACCCGGGGCATGGCGCCTTCGATGTCCAGCTCCTGGGCGCAGATCAGCGGTACGTCGACGATACCGATGCCGCGTGCCGCGGCGGCCGGGAAGTCGCAGTGCAGATCGGGTGTGGCCGTGAACCAGATGCTGATCAGATCGTCCGCGACCAGGCTGTTGCGCTCCAGGACGGTGGTGAGCAGGGCACTGACCTGCTCGTCCATGTGTCCGGCCTCGTCCCGCTCCAGCTGGACGGCTCCGCGGACCGCTCGTACCGCCACGTCGTGCTCCTTGCCTGTTCCTGCCGCGTCTGCGCTTGCGTTTCAGCCTAGAGGGATGACGGCGTCCCGCGCCGGGGCGCCCTGTCCGTGAGACGCGGCGGCACGTGCCCGTACTCTCCCTGCATGATCTCCCCCGGCGACGAGTCCCTGGTCCGCGACCACACGGTCTACTCCTGTGTGATGGGCTCACGCGCCTTCGGGCTCGCGACGGAGGGCAGCGACACGGACCGGCGCGGGGTGTTCCTCGCCCCGACCCCGCTGTTCTGGCGGTTCGACAAGCCTCCGACGCATGTCGACGGGCCGGCCGACGAACAGTTCTCGTGGGAGCTGGAGCGGTTCTGCGACCTGGCTCTGCGGGCCAACCCCAATGTGCTGGAGTGCCTGCACTCGCCGCTCGTGGAGCGGATCGACGCGACGGGCCGTGAACTCCTCTCCCTGCGCGAGGCGTTCCTGTCCCGGCAGGCCCATCAGACCTTCGTCCGGTACGCACTGGGGCAGCGCCGGAAGCTGGAGGCGGATGTCCGGCAGTACGGGGCGCCTCGCTGGAAGCACGCGATGCATCTGCTGCGGCTGCTGGCGAGCTGCCGGGACCTGCTGCGTACGGGAGAGCTCACGATCGACGTGGGCACGGCCCGGGAGGAACTGCTGGCGGTCAAGCGGGGCGAGGTCCCCTGGCCGGAGGTGGAGCGGCGCATGGCGTCGCTGGCCGACGAGAGTGACGAGGCGGCCGCCGTCTCCCCGCTGCCGGACCGGCCGGACCGGGCGCGGGTCGAGGACTTCCTGATCCGTGCCCGGCGGGCGTCGGCCCTGGCGTCCGAGGCGGGTTCGGCGGGCTGAGGCCGGTCCCGCCGGCCGGGGCGGTGCGGTGCGGTGCGGTGCGGTTCAGCCCGCCGGGACCGGAGCGAGGCGCGCCCGCACCACCAGTTCATGCAGTGCGTCGAAGCCGCTCGCCCCGTCCGGGAGCCCCGAGTCCGCCTGGGCCCCGTCGAGCGCCCGGTGCAGCGACTCGATGTCCCGGGCCACCGCCACGGTGTCCACCCCGTCCGCTCCCCCGTGTTCGGCAGCGGCCTTCGCCGTGATCAGCCCGGGGAGGTAGGACGGTGCCGGAACCCGGGCGAGCAGCGTCGGCAGATGCGCCAGCACCTCGCCGGTGCGCATCAGGTGGATACCGGTGAGCAGCGCCCGGAAGGTGTACAGCAGCGGTTTCAGTTCACCGGTCCTCTCGAAGAGCCGCCACTGGGTGTTGGCGAATCCGCGGTAGTGGTGGGCGTGGTTGCGGGTGAGGACGGCCGGGGCGAGGGCCACAAGTTCGGCGTGCAGGGCGCTCGTGTGCACGACCAGGGGTGACAGCAGCTGCTCCAGCACGTAGCCGTTCGGCTTCAGCATCAGGCGGACGAACTTGCGTAGGTCGTGGGTGACGAGGTCCATCTCCACCCCGTCGCTGTCCCACATCCGCGAACGGGTCTCGTCGGGCTCCCGGAGCCCGACGAGGTCCTCGGCGGGCAGGACGTGGACCCCCCGCAGGTCCACGTCCGAGTCCCGGGAGGGGAACCCGTACAGATGCGCCCCGGAGACCGTGGCGAACAGCAGGGGGTGGCGTCCCCCCGCGACGACCGGGCCGAGGTCGGTGACCGGCAGCCCGGCCTCCTTGAGGAGTGCGGTGTTCGTGAGCATGGCTCAAGCGTCCCAGAGCGCCCCCAGGGACAGGAGGTCGCTCCGGTACTCGATCCGCTCCGACCACTCCTTGGGCCAGGCCGCCGAGCCCAGATGCGCGCCGGCCAGCGCGCCGGTCAGGCAGCCGAGCGAGTCCGAGTCGCCCCGGGTGCAGGCGGCGCGGCGCAGGGCGGTGACGGGTTCGTCGGGGAAGAGCAGGAAGCAGTGCAGGGCCGTGGCGAGGGCCTCCTCGGCGACCCAGCCGTCGCCGGTGCTCTCGCAGGGGTCGGTCTCCGGTGACGGGTGGCGCAGGGCGTCCTGGACCCGGGCCAGGGCGGTGAGGCACTCGTCCCAGCCGCGCTGGATGTACAGCTCCGGGGACGCGTCGCCCGCGTGGCGCCAGAGGTCGCCGAGCCAGCGGGTGAGGTAACGGTTGCTGTTCTCGTACGCGTAGCTGCGCAACTGGCCGACCAGGCCCATCGGCTCCGCGCCCTGGGCCAGCAGGTAGACGGCACGGGCCGTCAGGTCGGACGCGGCGAGTGCGGTCGGGTGTCCGTGGGTGAGGGCCGCCTGGAGCTGGGCGGCGCCGGCGCGCTGTTCCTCGCTCAGTCCGGGAACGAGGCCGACGGGTGCGACGCGCATGTTGGCGCCGCAGCCCTTGGAACCGGTCTGGCTGGCCTCCTGCCAGAGGCGGTCGCTGTCGAGCAGACGGCAGGCGGTCATGCAGGTGCGGCCGGGGGCACGGTTGTTGTCGGGCGAGTGGTACCAGTCGACGAACTCCTCGCGGACCGGCCGCGCGAGGCGCAGCGGGGTGAGCAGTCCGCGGTCCATGGCGGTACGGATTCCGCGTCCGAGAGCGAGGGTCATCTGGGTGTCGTCGGTGACGAACGCCGGCTTCGGCAGCCGCATCTGGCGCCACGGCCCGCACGTGGCGAGGATGGAGGGGACGTTGTTGAACTCGGTCGGGAAGCCCAGGGCGTCGCCGAGCGCGAGCCCGGTCAGCGCGCCGGTGGCGGCCTGTTTGGTGAGGGTCCTGGTCACGATCACGTGCTTCTTCCTTCCGGTCGCAGCAGTGGGGGGTGCAGGGCGGTGGCGGCACCCGCCCGGTGGAGGGCGGCCGGTTTTCCCCGTCCTCCGGTGCGGCGCGGCGGTCCCTCCACGGCCTGGACGAATCCGGGTGTGGCAAGGACCTTGCGCCGGAAGTTGGGCCGGTCCAGCTCGACGCCCCAGACCGTCTCGTACACCTGCTGGAGCTCTCCCAGGGTGAACTCGGGCGGGCAGAACGCGGTGGCCAGGCAGGTGTACTCGAGTTTGGCGCCGACCCTGGCCCGGGCGTCGGCGAGGATGACGTCGTGGTCGAAGGCGAGCGTGCCGAGCTGTCCGGCGTCCCACCACTGGGCGCCGGCCGCGTCGCCGCCGCCGCGTGGTTCCGGCAGGTCGGGGACGAGGGCGGCGTACGCGACGGAGACGACCCGCATCCTCGGGTCGCGGTCCGGTTCGCTGTAGGTACCCAGTTGCTCCAGGTGGAGGGACGGGACGGTGTCCTCGGTCAGCCCGGTCTCCTCCGCCAGTTCCCTGCGGGCCGCGGTACCGGCGGACTCGCGGGGAAGCACGAAGCCGCCGGGCAGCGCCCAGTGGCCCTTGTACGGCTCCTCGCCCCGTTCGACGAGCAGGACGTGCAGCCGGGACTCGCGAACGGTGAAGACGGCGAGGTCGACGGTGACGGCGAACGGCTCGAAGGCGTGCGGGTCGTAGCCCTGGGGCGCGGCGGCGTTCATCGTCGCTCCGGGAGGGGCGCGGCGAAGTTCCAGCCGTCGGCGAGCAGGGCGTCCACGGCCGCGACGGCGGCGGCCAGCCGTTCGGCTCTGCTGCCGGTGACTTCGGTGAACGTCCTTCCCGTACGGGTGAGTTCGGCCCGGAAGCGGTCGGTCATCCAGGGCCGCAGTTCCTCTCCGTCGCGCAGTCCGTCGTCCTCGAAGGCGACGCCCTCGTGGTCGGTGAGCAGCCACAGGTGGTGGGTGACCCGGTCCGCCGTCCGCTCGACGAGGGGGTTGCGGCCGCCGACGTACCGCTCGTGCCACACGGTCGTGGCGAAGGAGTCGGTGTCGCAGACGAGCAGCGGGGAACCGGCGCGGGCCGCCGCCTCCTCTCGGGCGTTCTGGGTCTCGGCGATGAGGGGGAAGTCGTGCGTGGTGAAGGAGACGTCCTCCCACTGGGCCTCGGGCCACCGGGCGCGCAGCGCGGCGAGCTTCTGCTCGCTGAACTCACGCCCGTACTCGGCCACGTAACCCGTGTGCGCCCAGATGCCGCCGCGCCGCCGGTAGTGGCCGGCCAGGTCGCGGGCCAGGGTGGTGGTTCCGGTGGACTCGGCACCGAGGACGACGACGCGGCGGGTGAGCGCCGCCCTGACCGGAGGTTCGAGGAAATCCCAGCAGCCGGCCGGATCCGCGCGGACGGCGGTGCCGGAGACCGGGAAGACCGTGCGGTCCGGGTCGACGCAGACCGGCTCGGCGCCGAAGCGGCGGGCCAGTTCGTCCCCGTACGCCTCCGAGGTGAAGACGGCGTCCACGGGTTCGGGCACGGCCCCGGTGAAGACGGCCATGTGGGCGTCCCAGATCGCCGGGTCGTGGAGATCCATCCGGGTGTCGTCCATGGCGCCCACCACCGTCACGTCCGGGTGCACCTCGCGCATCCAGGCGACCCGGTCGGCGAGCGGCACCGATTCCACCGAGGCGGCGCAGACCAGCACGGTCAGCCGCTCGCAGCGGTCCCGGGCGGTACGGACGAGGTGGTGGTGGCCGGCGTGCGGCGGATAGAACTTCCCGAGCACCAGCCCGTGGGCGAAACGCTTCATGCCACGGCCTCCACGGGCTCCGGGGCGCGGACGGTGAGGTCGCGTGTCCAGTTGCGCAGGCCGATGAGGCACAGCGTCAGGAATCCGGCGTACAACAGCGAGGTCAGGTAGAGCTCCTTGTACGCGTACAGCGGGATGTAGACCACGTCGGCGGCGATCCACAGCCACCACGACTCGACGAGCTTCCTGCACTGCCCGTACGTCGCCGCGAGCGACAGGGCGGTCGTCAGCGCGTCCCAGAAGGGCACCGTCGAGTCGGTGGCCCGGTCGAGCAGGACGGTGAGCGCGAGGGTCCCCACCGCCCCTGCCACGAGCAGCCCGGCCCATTCGGTGCGGGTGGTGCGCCGCACCGGCAGGCCGTCCGTACCTGGTCCACCCCCGTGGGTCCAGGTCCACCAGCCGTACGCGGCAAGGGCGATGAAGACGATCTGGAGGCCCGCGTCCGCGTACAGACCGGACTGGGCGAACAGCAGGATGAAGAAGACGTTGTTGGCGATGCCGATCGGCCAGTTGGCGAGGTGCTGGCGGGCCACGAGCCACACGCACAGCGCACCGCTGCCGAAGCCCAGCACCTCGGTCCAGCTGACCGGGGTGTCCAGCACGGTCACCAGGGGTTGCTGCAGAGGGTCGAGTACATCCGCGAGACTCACGCCCGCCTCCTTAATAGTCACTCTGACTATAAAGGTGGAACGGGGACAGCAAAAGACCCGCGGCCGGTTCCTGTTCGAAAATCGCGAAACAGGAACCGGCCGCGGGCCGTGAGCGGTGTGCGGGGTGGTCGGCCCACCCGGCGGGGTGGTCTACAGACCGACCTCGCGCATCAGCATGCCCACCTCGGTGTTGGTGAGCCGGCGCAGCCAGCCCGACTTCTGGTCGCCCAGCGGGATCGGCCCGAACGACGTGCGCACGAGCCGCTCGACGGGGAAGCCGGCCTCGGCCAGCATCCGGCGGACGATGTGCTTGCGGCCCTCGTGGAGGGTCACCTCGACGAGGTAGTTCTTGCCGGTGTTCTCGACGACGCGGAAGTGGTCGGCGCGGGCGTACCCGTCCTCCAGCTGGATGCCGTCCTTGAGCCGCTTGCCCAGGTCACGCGGGAGCGGGCCCTGGATGGCGGCGAGGTAGGTCTTCTTCACGCCGTACTTCGGGTGGGTGAGACGGTGGGCCAGCTCGCCGTGGTTGGTGAGCATGATGATGCCCTCGGTCTCGGTGTCCAGCCGGCCGACGTGGAAGAGACGCGTCTCACGGTTGGTGACGTAGTCGCCGAGGCACTGACGACCGTCCGGGTCCTCCATGGAGGAGACGACACCGGCCGGCTTGTTCAGCGCGAAGAAGAGATACGACTGGGTGGCGACGGTCAGGCCGTCCACCTTGATCTCGTCGTGGTTCACGTCGACGCGCATGCCCTGCTCGACGACGATCTCGCCGTTCACCTCGACGCGGGACTGCTCGATGAGCTCCTCGCACGCGCGGCGCGAGCCCATGCCGGCCCGGGCGAGGATCTTCTGCAGCCGCTCGCCCTCCTGCTCGGCGCCCGGGTGGGTCTTGGGCGTCTTGATCTCGGGCTTGTCCGCGTACCGGTCGCGGTTGCGCTGCTCGATCTTGGCGTCGAGCTCGCGCGAGCGGGCCGGGGAGCCGTACGGGGCACGCCGGCCGCCGCCCCTGGAGCCGCTCGACGCCGCCTTCGGGCCGCCCTTGGCTCCGCCGCGGGCAGCCTCGCCGCGGCCCTTGCGGGTACCGCCGTCGCCGCCCGGCTTGTCGTTGCCGACGTCGTAGCGGCGCTCCTCGGGGCGGGGACGACGGGGGCGCTGCTCCTGCTTGTCGTCGCGCCCGGAGCCGGGGGTCCGGGGGTTCGGGTTGCTGTTCCTGCCGGTGCCGGTGTTGTTCCTGCTGCTCCTGCCGCCGCCGCTGCCGCCGCTCCTGGCGCCGCCGCCGCTGTTGCCGCCGCTCCTGCCGCCGGCGCCGCTGCTGCCGCTGTTCCTGCCACTGCTTCGCATCAAAATTCCGTCTTGTCGTGTGCGTGAGTATCCGGGGTGTCCGGTGCGTCCGGATCGAACGACGGCACACCCTCTAGCGTCTCAGCCTCGATCGCGTCCGCCTCGGGGAGGAAGGGCGCGAGCTCCGGGAGCTCGTCCAGGCCACGCAGGCCCATTCGCTCCAGAAAGTAGTTCGTCGTCCTGTACAGGATCGCACCTGTTTCGGGTTCCGCGCCCGCTTCCTCGACCAGACCCCTCTGCAGCAGGGTCCGCATGACCCCGTCACAGTTCACGCCGCGCACCGCCGAGACCCTCGACCGGCTCACCGGCTGGCGGTACGCGACCACCGCCAGGGTCTCCAGTGCCGCCTGCGTCAGACGGGCGTGCTGCCCGTCCAGGACGAAGCCCTCGACCGCGGGCGCGTACTCCGGGCGTGTGTAGAAGCGCCAGCCGCCGGCGACGAGTCTGAGGTCGAAACCGCGGCGCTGGACGGTGTACTCGTCGGCCAGTTCCCGCAGTGCGTCGGCGACGGCCCGCCGGGGCCGCTCCAGCACCTTGGCCAGGTGTTCCTCGGTCGCGGGCTCGTCGACGACCATGAGGACGGCCTCCAGAGCGGGCTTGAGATCGAGGTCCGCGACGGCGGAGCCGGTGGTGTCCTGCTCGCTCATTCCTTCACGTCCCGCTGTGCATCGTGCACGTCCTGTGCCTCCTGATCGAACTCGTCCGTCACGGTGGGCCCGGCTCCCGCTCCCCCGGCCCAGCGCACCGTGAGCTCGCCGAGCGCCTCCTCCTGGTCCAGGACGACGGCCTTCTCCCGGTAGAGCTCCAGCAGGGCGAGGAAGCGTGCGACGACGGTGAGGGTGTCCGGAGCGTCCTCGGTCAGCTCCCGGAAGCTGATCTCCCCCGCCTCGCGGAGCCGCTCCACCACGATCCCGGCCTGTTCGCGCACGCTGACCAGGGGGGCGTGGATGTGGTCGACGTAGACCTGCGGCCGGGGCTTCGGCTGCATCGCCTTCACGGCGAGCCGGGCGAAGCCCTCGGCCCCGATGCTGATGACGACGTCGGGCAGCAGCTGCGCATGATGCGGTTCCAGCCCGACGGTACGGGGGAAGCGCCGGCCCTCCGCTTCCAGTCGGGCGCTGAAGATCTCGGCGATGCGCTTGTACGCGCGGTACTGCAGCAGCCTCGCGAAGAGCAGGTCCCTGGCCTCCAGGAGCGCCAGATCGCCCTCGTCCTCCACCTCGGCGGCGGGCAGCAGCCGGGCGGCCTTCAGGTCGAGGAGGGTCGCGGCGACGACGAGGAACTCGGTGGTCTGGTCGAGGTCCCAGTCCGGCCCCATGGCCCGGATGTGGGCCATGAACTCGTCGGTGACCTTGGACAGAGCGACTTCGGTCACATCCAGCTTGTGCTTGGAGATGAGCTGGAGCAGCAGATCGAACGGGCCCTCGAAGTTCGCCAGCCGGACGGTGAAACGCCCGTCGTCGGGGGCGAGGGCGGGGGCGGGGGTCGGCTCGGGTTCGGGTTCGGCTTCGCGCTGAGCCTCAGGCTCGTGATCGAGCTCAGGCTCGTACTCGGGCTCAGGCTCGGGCTCTACGGGTCCGGGCGCCTCGTCAGCCACCGGATCCTCGGCCGGAAGGCCCTCATCCGCTGCCGGAACCTCCGTCGGAAGGACCTCGTCCGGCACCGGGGCAACGTCCTGCGCCGCCGGCCCGTCCCCGGGCACGGGTCCGCCGCCCGGCCCGCGGCCCAGGGGGCGGCGGGAGGCACGGGCGGACTGGTCGGGTGTCGGCATGGAGATCCAGGGTGCGACGGGAGACGGGCGGCGGCCCGTACGGGTACGGGCCGCACCGCTCGGCCGGCGGGCGCCCTGCGGGCAGGCTACCGGCGCCGCACCGCTCAGCGGCCGCGCAGCCGCCGGACGAGGATGCTCGCGTCGCCCCGTGACTCCAGGTCCGCGAGGACCACGGCGACGGCCTCACGGACGATGCGTCCCCGGTCGACGGCAAGGCCGTGCTCGCCGCGGAGCACGAGACGCGCGTGTTCGAGGTCCATCAGCTCCTCGGCGGAGACGTAGACCGTGATCTTCTCGTCGTGGCGCTCCCGGCCGCTGGGCCGTCGGTTCGCGCCGCGTCCGCCGCCCCGTCTGCGCTGCTGCTGGACGACGGGGGCGGGCACGGGTTCCTGCGAGGACGGCGGCTGTGGGCGGCGGCCTGCCTGTGCGGCCACCGCGACGCGGTCGTTCTCGCCGCCCCGGCTGCGCGAGCCGCCGGCGTTGGCGTCGGTGTCCGCCGCGGAGTGCTCCTCCTGCGAGGAGGGGGCCGCGCCCTCGGAGGCTTCGGAGCCCTCCCCTGGCGTGCCGTCCCCGGAATCCGCCTCGCCGGCCGGAGCCGGCACCCGGGTCTCACCGTTCGCCTTGCGCCGCCGCTCCGCGGGGGACGAGGACTGGAGCCCCATCCCCCCGGTCGTACGGAACAGTTCGTCGGCCCCGGGCAGACTCACTCGGCGTGACACCGGGCGAGCACCTCCCTGGCGAGCTGGCGATAGGCGGCGGCACCGACCGAGTTGGAGGCGTACGTGGTGATGGGCTCACCGGCGACCGTGGTCTCCGGGAAGCGGACCGTGCGCCCGATGACCGTGTGGTACACGTGATCGTCGAAGGCCTCGACGACGCGCGCGAGGACCTCGCGGCTGTGCACCGTACGGGAGTCGTACATCGTGGCGAGGATGCCGTCGAGCTCCAGTTCCGGGTTGAGCCGCTCCTGGACCTTCTCGATGGTCTCGGTGAGCAGGGCCACACCGCGCAGCGCGAAGAACTCGCACTCGAGCGGCACTATCACCTTGTGCGCGGCGGTCAGCGCGTTCACGGTGAGCAGCCCGAGCGAGGGCTGACAGTCGATCACGATGTAGTCGTAGTCGGCCATCAGCGGCTTCAGGGCGCGCTGCAGCGTGGACTCGCGGGCGACCTCGCTGACCAGCTGGACCTCGGCGGCCGACAGGTCGATGTTGCTCGGCAGCAGGTCCATGTTGGGCACGGCGGTCTTCAGGAGGACCTCGTCGGCCGCCATGCCCCGCTCCATGAGCAGGTTGTAGACCGTGAGGTCGAGCTCCATCGGGTTGACGCCGAGGCCGACCGACAGGGCTCCCTGCGGGTCGAAGTCGACGAGCAGGACGCGCCGGCCGTACTCCGCGAGCGCGGCACCCAGGTTGATGGTCGACGTGGTCTTGCCGACGCCGCCCTTCTGGTTGCACATCGCGATGATCTTCGCGGGACCGTGATCGGTCAGCGGGCCCGGGATCGGGAAGTAGGGCAGGGGCCGGCCGGTCGGGCCGATCCGCTCGCGGCGCTGCCGGGCGGCGTCGGGCGCGAGGGTGGCCGCGTACTCCGGATCGGGCTCGTACTCGGCGTCTGGGTCGTAGAAGTGCCCCTGGGGCGCTTCGTCGAAGTCGGCGAAGTGGGCGGTGTCCCGGCCACTCTCGTTGCCGGCCATGGCGTTCACGTGTAGGCCGTCCATCATCTGGGGGGCTGTCGTCATGTGCTGGTGGGTGGCGAAGGTGCGGACAGCGACGGAGCCGACAGCCTCCAGCCCGTTCGGGCTCTGGCCCCGCGCCGGCATCCCTGGATGAACACCCCCGGGAGTAAATGTCGACTCATTCACAAGTCGTCTTACCTCCTTGGACGTGACCAGGAAACTTATCGATAGGTCAGCGTGGCACCATGCCGACGATTGGCGACTCTATGGCGTGTCACCGGTCCGCAGCAACACAATCCGCCGGACCCGGCCCGTTGTGTCGGCAATCGAACACCCCGCTGTCAAGGGCGCGCAGCCCCTCGGGCGTACTTTTCGCGGGTGCACGAATCGGTTAAAGGGTTACGTTCGAGACGAGTTGCGCGCGGCCCCGACAAGGCCCGACACGCGTCCGGCCGGACCTTGCTCGGCAAGGTCCGGCCGGACGCGTGAGGTTGACGAAGGGTGTTGACCCGTCAGCCGAGAAGCGTGCTCAGTTCGACGTGGTCGAGGCCGTGCGCCTCGGCCACCTCGCGGTAAACGACCTGCCCGTCATGGGTGTTGAGGCCCTTGGCGAGCGCGGCGTCCCGGCGCAGCGCCTCGACCCAGCCACGGTTCGCGAGCTCCACGATGTAGGGCAGCGTCGCGTTGGTGAGGGCGTACGTCGAGGTGTTCGGGACGGCACCCGGCATGTTCGCGACGCAGTAGAAGACCGATCCGTGAACCATGAAGGTCGGCTCGGCGTGCGTCGTCGGGTGCGAGTCCTCGAAGCAGCCACCCTGATCAATTGCAATGTCGACAAGTACACTTCCGGGCTTCATCTTGGCGACGAGCTCGTTGGTGACCAGCTTCGGGGCCTTCGCTCCGGGGATCAGCACGGCGCCGACGACCAGGTCGGCCTCGATGACGGCCTTCTCCAGTTCGAAGGCGTTGGAGACGACGGTCTGCACCTTGGTACCGAAGATCTTGTCGGCCTCGCGGAGCTTGTTGATGTCCTTGTCGAGCAGCGTGACGTGGAAGCCGAGACCGACGGCGATCTGCGTGGCGTTCCAGCCGGAGACGCCGCCGCCGATGACGACGGCCTTGCCGGCCGCGGTGCCCGGGACGCCGCCGGGCAGCACACCGCGGCCGCCGACCGAACGCATCAGGTGATAGGCGCCGACCTGCGGGGCCAGCCGGCCCGCGACCTCGGACATCGGGGCGAGCAGCGGCAGCGCGCGGTTCGCGGTCTCGACGGTCTCGTAGGCGATGGCGGTGGTGCCGGACTCCAGCAGCGCGTCCGTGCACGCGCGGGAGGCGGCGAGGTGCAGGTACGTGAAGAGGGTCTGGTCCTTGCGGAGGCGGTGGTACTCCTCGGCGACCGGCTCCTTGACCTTCAGCAGCAGGTCCGCGGTGGCCCAGACCTCGTCGGCGGTGGGCAGGATCTGCGCTCCGGCGGCGACGTACTCCTCGTCCGTGATGGAGGAGCCGGCCCCGGCGTTCTCCTCGACGACGACCTGGTGGCCGTGACGGACGAGCTCGTGCACACCGGCAGGCGTGATCGCCACGCGGAACTCGTTGTTCTTGACTTCGCGGGGGATGCCGACCTTCACGTCGATCACGGTCCTTGGCTCAGAGGGTTATCAGGGCATAGCTATACATACCCGGATAGACACAGCGTAAATGGAGACACCGCGAACACCCGCGGCAGAGCCAGTCTAATGAAGGACTTCTCGCTGTCTAGCCTTACAAAGCATTAATTTTCTGTCGTCGCACTACGGATTTCGTAGGCTGTGCTCTCCTCACCCAGCAATCTCTCGGCCGCACCCCGGTGCAGCCCCGCAGCTGCGGGGTCTCCGAGGCGGTCGAGGGTGTCGGCCAGCCGGAGCTCCAGTGCGGCCTGCAGCCGCAGGTCCTTGGCCTGCCGCGCCCACTCCACGGCCTCCCGGCAGGTCTGCAGCGACTCCTGCGGGCGGCCCGCGTACTCCTGGACCCGGGCGACCTCGCTGAGCGCCCGGGCATGGGCGGGCAGATCACCGAGCCTGCGGTAGCCGGCCGCCGCCGCCCGCCAGTTCCGCAGCGCCTCGCCGTACCGCCCCGCGTAGGTGTGGACGGTGCCGAGGCGCCCGTAGAGCCTCGCCTCGTCGGCACGCTCGCCCTGGGTGAGGCGCTGGGCCAGCGCCCGGCCGTACCAGTCGGAGGCCCGGTGGAAGTCGCCCAGTTCCGCGTAGGCGCCGCCCACGGATTCCATGGCGCGGCCCGTGGCGTACGGATCCTTCGCGGCCCGTCCGGCGTCCAGCGCCGCCCGGTAGCGGGCCAGCGCCTCCCGGGTCCGGCCGGTCCCGGCGTCCAGATCGGCGAGGTTGAGGAGGGCGGCCGCCCGTTCCCGCGGCAGATTGCGCCGCTCCGCGACGGCCAGCACCAGGCCGTGCAGCCCGTAGAGCTCGGGCGCGGCCGCCTCGGTGCCCTCGTGCGCGGCCAGCGCCCGTACCAGTGCGGCCACCAACCGCCGGGCCAGGGTGTCGAGTTCGCCGTCCTCGACGGCGATCCGGGCGGAGGCGAGCAGTGCGGGTCTGCGGATCCGCAGCCAGGCGGCCGCCGCCTCGGGGCCGGGGAACCGCAGGGAGCGCGGCAGCCCGGCGAGCTTGCGCCGGGACGGGGAGCCCTCCGGTTCGGTGACCGCGCGGCAGGACTGGAGCAGGCGCACGGTGCGCTCCAGCATCCGGGCCTGCGCGAGCTGGATCTCGGCCGGGCGGTCCCGGTCCTCCAGCAGCGCCCGCAGCAGCGCAGCGAGGCAGCCCGGCACCTCGTACTGCGGCTGCTCGGCCCCGTCGCTGCGCAGCAGGCCCAGGCGCACGAAGTCGTCGAGGGTGGTCCGGGCGGCCGAGACGGAACAGCCGGCGAGCGCCGAGGCGGTGTGGGCGTCGGCGAGTCCGGCCGGGGCGAGGGAGAGCAGACGCAGTATCCGGGCGGCGGTCGGCGGCAAGGAGTCGTGGACCAGCCGGAAGGCACGGGCCAGCGGTCGGGCACCGGCGGACTGCTCGGTGTCGTCCGGCAGGTCCCGCAGCTGTTTGGTGACATCGGCGACCGAGGCCGTCGGACGGGTGGCCAGCCAGCCCCCGATCATGACGAGTGCGGCGGGCTGACCGCCGCACTCCTCCGCCAGCGTCTCGGCCGTCAGCGGGTCGACGGTGATCCTGACCTGCCCGATCGCCCCGGCGAGCAGTTCCACGGCGGAGCCCGCGTCCAGACCGCCGAGGGTGCAGGGCCGGACGCCGGGGATCCCGGTCAGCGGGCCCTGTGCGGTGGCGATGACGAGGCAGTCCGGGTTGTCCGGCAGCAGCGGGTCGACCTGTTCGGCGTCGGGGGCGTCGTCGAGCAGGAGCAGGACACGGCGTACGGCGAGCGCCTCGCGGACCATCTCGGACAGTTCGTCCGCATCCGCGCCGGGCGGCCCGGCCACGCCCAGCCCGCGCAGGAGTTCGCGCGCGGCGCGTTCGGCGGGGACGGCGCCGCCGCCGGGCTCGGTGAGCCGGACGCGGACCATCCCGTCGGGGTAGTCACCGGCGGCGAGCAGTCTGCGGGCGAGCTCGTCCGCCAGCGCGGTACGGCCGGATCCGGGGCGGCCGGCGATCAGCAGGACCCGGGCCCGGCCGCTCTTGCGACCGGCCATGGTGTCCAGTCCGGCCCGTTCGATATCGGCCCGGAGTTCCTTCAACTCGCGCTCGCGTCCGAAGAATCGGGGTGGTTCGACGGCGGCCGGCTCCTCGGTCCCCGCTGCCTCGGCCGGGTCGCTGGTGTCCACCGCCTGATCCGTCACGGGCCACGCTCCACTTCGCTGCACGCGTCGCCCGCCGGGACTCCGGTCAGGGCGTTCCGAGCGTAGTTCAGGCGGGTGGGCGAATCGGGTGGAGCGCGACGGGGAGGTCCCCCGATCGGATCAGCATTTTGTCCGATCAGGGGACGCGAAGAGGTACCGGGAAGCGTGCCGAGGCCCGCCCCCGGTGTTCCCCGCGGGCCATCAGGCCTCGAACGGCCGGGCGGGCCAGGGCGCCTCCGCGGGCCGCAGCGAGTCGGCCCCGTCGCCCGCGAGCACCGCCGCGAGCGCGAGCGCACCCACCACGAGGCAGCTGTTGTGCAGGTCCCCGGCGAGGACGCCCCGCACCACGTCCTGGAGCGGCACCCGGGCCAGCTCCATGTCGGCCTCCTCCTCGGAGACGGCGAAGCGCTCGCCGTCGGCCTCGGAGATGTTCCGGGCGAGGAAGATCCGTACGGCTTCGTCGGAACCGCCGGGCGAGGTGTAGAGGTCGGTCAGCACCCGCCAGTCCTCGGCCTTGACGTACGCCTCCTCGTAGAGCTCGCGCTGCGCGGCGTGCAGCGGGTTCTCGCCGGGGACGTCGAGCAGTCCGGCCGGGATCTCCCACAGCTTGTGGCGCACCGGATGCCGGTACTGGCGCAGCACGAGGACGCGGTCCTCGTCGTCGAGCGCGAGCACGGCGACCGAACCGGGGTGGACCTGGTAGTCGCGGCGCGCGATCGTGCCGTCGGGCATCTCGACGTCGTCGGTGCGGACGCTGGTCTTTTTGCCCCGGAACGGAGTCCCGGTCGCGGTGACCGGCCAGTCCTCGGGCGTGTCCTGGAAACCCATCTACGTCCTCCCACAAAAAACAGTGACCGGGGTACGCGTCCTCGAAGGATGCGTACCCCGGTCAACCGTAACGCCTGCGGGGATGCCGCTACTTACCCGGCTTGGCGCCCGTCTTGCGCGCGACTGCCGCCTTCACCAGGCCCGCGAAGAGCGGGTGCGGGCGGGTCGGGCGGGAGCGCAGCTCCGGGTGCGCCTGGGTGGCGACCAGGTACGGGTGGACCTCGCGCGGGTACTCGACGTACTCGACGAGCTTGTTGTCCGGGGAGGTGCCGGAGAAGACCAGACCGGCCTTCTTCTCCAGCTCGGCGCGGTAGGAGTTGTTGACCTCGTAGCGGTGACGGTGGCGCTCGTCCACGTACGGCTGGCCGTCGTAGGCCTCACGGACCAGCGAGCCCTCGGCGAGCTTCGCCGGGTACAGGCCCAGGCGCATGGTGCCGCCCAGGTCGCCCGCGCCCTCGACGTACGCCAGCTGCTCCTCCATCGTCGAGATGACGGGGTGGGCGGTGGCGGCGTCGAACTCGGTGGAGTTGGCGTCGGGGATCTCGGCGAGGTTGCGCGCCGCCTCGATCACGATGCACTGCAGGCCCAGGCAGAGGCCGAGGAGCGGCACCTTGTTCTCACGGGCGTACTGGATGGCGCCGACCTTGCCGATGACACCGCGCTCGCCGAAGCCGCCGGGGATGCAGATGGCGTCGACGTCGCCGAGCTGCTTCTTGGCACCGGCCGGGGTCTTGCAGTCGTCGGAGGCGACCCACTTGACCTTGACGCGGGCCTTGTTGGCGAAGCCGCCGGCCCGGATGGCCTCGGTGACCGAGAGGTAGGCGTCGGGCAGGTCGATGTACTTGCCGACCAGGGCGACGGTGACCTCGTGGTCGGGGTTGTGGACGCGGTCCAGCAGATCGCCCCAGGTGGTCCAGTCGACATCGCGGAACGGCAGGTCGAGCTTGCGCACGACGTAGGCGTCCAGACCCTCGGAGTGCAGCACCTTCGGGATGTCGTAGATCGACTTGGCGTCCGGGCAGGCCACCACGGCGGCCTCGTCGACGTCGCACATCAGCGAGATCTTGCGCTTGATGGCGGTCGGTACGTCACGGTCGGCGCGGAGCACGATGGCGTCCGGCTGGATACCGATGTTGCGCAGGGCGGCGACCGAGTGCTGGGTGGGCTTGGTCTTGAGCTCGCCGGACGGGCCGATGTAGGGCAGCAGGGAGATGTGCACGACGAAGACGTTGTCCCGGCCCACCTCGTGGCGGACCTGGCGGACGGTCTCCAGGAACGGCAGCGACTCGATGTCGCCGACCGTGCCGCCGACCTCGGTGATGACGACGTCGACGTCGTCCGTGGCCATGCGGCGGATCCGGTGCTTGATCTCGTTGGTGATGTGCGGGATGACCTGCACGGTGTCACCGAGGTACTCGCCGCGCCGCTCCTTGGCGATGACCGTCGAGTAGACCTGGCCGGTGGTGACGTTGGCGGAGCCGTCGAGGTCCACGTCCAGGAAGCGCTCGTAGTGGCCGATGTCCAGGTCGGTCTCGGCGCCGTCGTTGGTGACGAACACCTCGCCGTGCTGGAACGGGTTCATCGTGCCCGGGTCGACGTTCAGGTACGGGTCGAGCTTCTGCATGGTGACCCGGAGGCCGCGCGCCTTGAGCAGGGCACCGAGGCTGGAGGCAGTCAGACCCTTGCCGAGGGAAGAGGCGACACCCCCGGTGACGAAGATGTGCTTGGTCGTCGTGGATGTGGGCTGCATAGCCAAAGGGGGCTCCCGTGGTCGCGATCGTGAGGTGCGTACCGGCGTTTCCGTCCGGAGAGTCCGGAGGTGCCGTCGCTGCGGTTCGGGGGCCTCGTCTGCTCTCGCTGACGACCACCGTCCACGGGCTACCAGGGTAACAGCGACGAGGGGAGCCTGCTTCCGGCCACTCCCGGCACACTCGGGGCACGGGATCCCCGCATGTCCCTCACTCCCCACCCGTTCGGCTCTCCTTGTTGTCAAGAGCGTCGCGCGGATCACCCGGGTGCGTCGTATCCTGCTCGGACACTCGCTCCGGGCGAGGTACGAGCTCGCAGGTTCCCCCACATCAACCCCTTGCAACGACCTCTTGACCCGCAGTAATGCCCCACGGGGCGACATGGCCGTTCGACTGGAGATGCACGTGGCCGGGCGCATCGAGGATTACGCACTCATCGGAGACATGCAGACCGCCGCCCTGGTCTGCCGGGACGGCACGGCCGACTGGCTGTGCCTGCCCCGCTTCGATTCACACGCCGTTTTCGCGGGACTGCTGGGTACCGAGGAGCACGGCTTCTGGCGCCTGGGACCGGCCCGCGCGGAGGGCACGGAACCGCCGTCGGCGGACCGTCGCCGCTATCGCGGGGACTCACTGATCCTGGAATCGGAATGGGACACGCCGCGCGGCACGGTCAGAGTGACCGACTTCATGCCGCCGCGCGACGGCGCGCCCCAGCTGATCCGGATCGTGGAGGGCATCAGCGGCCGGGTTCCGATGCGCTCGGAGCTTCGGATGCGGTTCAGTTACGGTCGTGTCACCCCCTGGGTGCACAAGGTGGACGGCCGTACGGTCGCCGTCGCGGGCCCCGACTCGGTCTGGTACGACACCCCTGCGGAGACGTACGGCGAGAACCTGACGACGTACTCCGACTTCACCGTCGCCCCGGGTGACCGGATCGCGTTCACCATCAGCTGGCAGCCCTCGCACCGCGAACCGCCCGCGCTCCCGGACCCGGAGGGCTCCCTGGAGGCCACCGCGGACTTCTGGCGCGACTGGGTGGATCAGTGCACGTACCACGGCCCCTACCGCGAGGCCGTGGTCCGCTCGCTGATCACCCTGAAGGCCCTGACGTACGCGCCGACCGGCGGCATCGTCGCCGCGCCGACCACCTCCCTGCCGGAGGACATCGGCGGCTCCCGCAACTGGGACTACCGCTACACCTGGCTGCGCGACGCCGCGATCACCCTCTCCTCGCTGCTGCGCACCGGCTACCGCGAGGAGGCCCGTGCCTGGCGCGAATGGCTGCTGCGGGCGGTCGCGGGCGACCCCGAGAACCTGCAGATCATGTACGGGATCGCGGGCGAGCGCGAGCTGGGCGAGGCCGAGCTGGAGTGGCTGCCCGGGTACGAGAACTCCGGCCCGGTCCGCGTCGGCAACGGTGCCGCGGGCCAGCTCCAACTGGACGTGTACGGCGAGGTCACCGAGGCGCTGCACCTGGCGCACATGACGGGCCTGACCCGCAACGACTACGCGACCGGTCTCCAGCTCAAGCTGATCGAGTACCTGGAGAACCACTGGGACGAGCCGGACGAGGGCATCTGGGAGGTGCGCGGTCCGCGCCGGCACTTCGTGCACTCCAAGGTGATGGCCTGGGTCGCGGTCGACCGGACCATCAAGCTGATCGAGTCCGGCGACACGGACGGGCCCCTGGAGAAGTGGCGCGAACTGCGCGACGACATCCACCGCGACGTCTGCGAGCGGGGCTACGACCCCGAGCGCAACACCTTCACCCAGTCCTACGGGTCGAAGGAACTGGACGCCTCCCTGCTGCTGATCCCGCAGATGGGCTTCCTGCCGCCCGACGACAAGCGGGTCATCGGCACCATCGAGGCGATCCAGCGCGAGCTGTCCACCGAGGACGGCTTCGTCCTGCGCTATCCCACCTCGGGCGAGAACGCGGGCGTGGACGGCCTGGAGGGCGACGAGGGCGCGTTCCTGGCGTGCTCGTTCTGGCTGGCGGACGACCTGGCGATGATCGGCCGGGTCGACGAGGCCCGCCAGCTCTTCGAACGCCTGCTGTCCCTGCGCAACGACCTGGGCCTGCTGGCCGAGGAGTGGGACGCGCGGCTCCAGCGCCAGGTGGGCAACTTCCCGCAGGCGTTCAGCCACGTGCCACTGATCGACACGGCGCTGCGGCTGACGGCGAGCGGGGCGTACGTGGGCTGACGTGCTGTGGGATCCCGTTTCCCGTGCCGGATTCCGCGCGGGGGATGCCGTAGCCGTGCCGGATACGACACGGGGGCGGGATTCATGCCTCTGACCTCGGTGGTTCCCCTCCTGCACCGGACCGTCCCGGTCGTCATCGACGCAGACGACCGGGGCATGCCCGCCTGCGCGCGCAGCTGAATCCGGTTGCGGCGGAACCGGGCGGCCCGGTGGGCTACCGACATGAACGATGCCGCCGAGCAGGCGCAAGGGGCGAATTCAGGCAGAGCCCGCAAGGTCACGACGCGTCCGCCTGCGTGGCACCGGGCCGCGGTGCTCGTGGCCCTGATGCTGGCCGCCTTCACCCTCAACACCGCGGAGAACCTGCCGATCGGCCTCCTGGAGCTCATCTCCGAAAGCCTCCAGGTGTCAGTGTCAGCGGTCGGCCTCCTGGTCACCGGTTACGGCGTGTCAGTGGCCGTCGCGTCATTACCGCTCGCCCACGTCGTACGGACGGTGCCCCGGCGCCATGTGCTCACCGGACTGCTGGCCGCGCTGGTCGTGTCCAGCCTGGTCGCGGCGCTGGCCACCTCCTACGGGGTGCTCCTCTTCGCGCGGCTTCTGACAGCGCTCGCCCAAGCGTTGTTCTGGGCCGTGATGGGGCCGGTCGCGGTGGGCCTGTTCGCGCCCGGGATCCGTGGACGGGTGGTCGGAGCGCTGTCCGTCGCCGGTTCGCTCGCCCTCGTGCTCGGTGTTCCCGCCGGGACGTGGCTGGGCCGGCAGAGCGGCTGGCAGGCGCCCATCGCCTTGCTCGCGGCTCTGGGGCTTGTCTCGCTGGTGACCATCGCCGTTCTGCTGCCCACCTCCCGTCCGGAAGAAGAGGCCGCCGCCTACGGAACCAGTCCCGACGTCCGCCGGTTCGGGATCGTGCTGGCCGCCGGGACCCTGTCCTCTGCCGGAGCCTTCGCGGGATACACCTACGTCGTCACGTTCCTGGGCGACGTGGCCGGGTTCTCCGCGAGCGCGGTCAGTGCGTTGTTGGTGGCTTTCGGTGTTGCGTGCCTGGCCGGAGTAACCGTCACCGGGGCGCTGCTGGATCGTTTTCCGCAGGCCACGCTGACGACTGCCGTTGCCACGCAGGCGGTGGGCATGCTCGGTCTCTACGCGGCCGGCAGCGACCGGGTGGCTGCGGTCGTGTTCCTGGCGCTGATGGGCAGTGCACTCGGGCCGGTGTTCATGACCACCCAGAACGCGATGCTGCATTGCGCGCCGGGCCGCACAGACATCGCACTCGCGGCGAACTCCGGCTCGTACAACGCCGGTATCGCAGCGGGCGCCGCACTCGGCGGACTGGTCCTGCCGCCGGCCGGGGCGCGGGGCACCTTCCTCCTCGGCGGGCTACTGACGCTGGGGGCATGCGCAGTGCTGCTCGGCGGGCGGCTGCTGCGGCCTTCCGGATCGGAGTCCACCGGTTAGGGCGCCGTCACCGGGCGGCCGGTGTCACAGCGTGTCCGCGGAGCAGAACGATGCGGAGACGGGACTGCACCGCCGGCGTCAGCTCGGCTCCGTCTCCCGTCCCGTCACCACCGGGCGGTCCTGCGAAGGCAGCCCCCACTCGCTCCAGGAGCCGTCGTACACCGCCAGGTCGCGGTATCCGGCCAGCGCGGCGCCCAGCGCCAGGACACAGGCGGTGACACCCGATCCGCAGCTGAGGAGCAGCCGCTCCCGGTCCTGCGCCAGAGCGGTGAACGCGGCCCGCAGTTCCGCCGCCGGACGCATCCGGCCCTCGTGCTGGACCTCACCGAAGGGCAGGTTGACCGCCCCCGGCATATGGCCGCCGCGCAGGCCCGCACGCGGCTCGGGAGCCGTACCCCGAAAGCGTTCCCGGGACCGGGCGTCGAAGACGGCGGACGCCGGGTCGGCGAGGGCCGCCGCCACCTCGTCCGCGCCCACGAACATCCCCGCGCGCGGAGCGGCCGTGAAGTCGCCGCGCTCCGCGAGCGCCGCGGGCGCGCCGCTCTCCGTCGGCAGTCCCGCGGCCGTCCAGCCGGGCAGGCCCCCGTCGAGCACCGCGACCCGGTCGAAGCCCATCGCCCTGAGCATCCACCAGGCCCGGGCGCTGGAGTAGATGCCCACCGCGTCGTGGACCACGACCGTGTCGCCGTCGTGGAGGCCCAGGGTGCGCAGCTCCTCGGTGAAGCGGTCGGCTCCGGGCATCGTGTGGGGCAGCGGCCCCGAGTGGTCCGAGAGCGCGCCGTCGATGTCGAACGGGCGCGCCCCCACGATCCGCCGGGCGCTCCCCCGGTGCGCGCCGACGGAGGCGTCGAGCACCAGCAGCCCCGGCGACCCGAGCCGCGCGGCGAGCCAGTCGGCGCCGACGAGCGGGCCGGGAAGACGGTCGTGCCGAGGCACATCGCGGCCCATGGGTTCCTCCCACGCGTCCGGGTACGGGATTTTTTCAAGATCGCAGCGTGCCCGGGCCCTGTCAACGGCGTACCGCCCCGACGAAGCCGCGCGCGCCCCGGGCCGGTACCTTCCTGACCAGGGCGACCGCAATCGCGTGACCGCCCGGTCCGACCGACGTGAAGCGCGAGGCCAGAGTCAGTGGAGACCCGAGGCGGCATCACCGTGCAGCGTGCCCTTGAGCTGCCGGGGCTGCGCAGCGGACTCCCCGAGGTGGTGACCGGCGCCGAGCGGCTGGGCCGCACCGTGCGCTGGGTGCACGCGGGCGAGGTCCCCAACATCGCGTCGCTGCTCAAGGGCGGTGAGCTGCTCCTCACCACCGGTCTGGGGCTCGGCACCCGCCCCGCCGAGCAGCGCGCGTTCGTCCGCCGGCTCGCCGACCGCGGCATCGCCGCGCTCGTGGTGGAGCTCGGTCCGCGGTTCAGCAGGCTGCCGTCGTCGATCGTGGACGCCGCCCGCGCGGCCGGGCTGCCGCTGGTCCAGCTGCACCGCGAGGTGCCGTTCGTGACGGTGACGGAGGAGATCCACACCGAGATCGTCAACGGCCACTACGCGCTCCTCCAGCAGGCCGAGGAGGTCCACCGGCGCTGTACGCAGGCGCTGCTCGGTGGCGGCGGGGTACCCCAGGTGCTCGGCATCCTGGCGGATTTCACGGCCAATCCGGTCTTCCTGGAGACGGCGGACGGCCAGCTGCTGTACGCGGCCGGCACCGAGTCGGGCCCCGTCTCCGCCGATCCGCTGCAGGTGTGGGACGGGATGCGCGGCGACCGTGCGGCCCGCGAGTCGCCGCCCGTCGGCGCGGTGCTGGTGGATGTGCCGGGCGGCGGTCCGGGGACCGGTTCGGTGCGGGCCAGGCTGGTCCTGCTGGCGGTGGACGGGCCGTTGGTGCCGGTGCACCGGATGGCGGCGGAGCGGGCGGCGGGCATCCTCGCGGTGGTGCTGATGCAGGCCCGTCAGGAGGAGGAGCTCGCGGCACGCGGCCGGGGCGACTTCCTCACCGATCTCGCGGAGGGCCGCATCGCGCCCGAGGACGCGCCGGCGCAGGCCCGCGTGCTGGGCTTCAGGCCGGGCGAGACGCCGCTGCTGCCCGTGGTGATGCGGCTGGCTCCGGAGCTCTCGCCCTCCGGCAACTGGGCCCTGCTGGCGCGCGCGGTCCTGGAGGAGCTGTCCTCGGTCGGTGTGCCGGTGCTGCTCGGCGTGCGGCCGGTGGAGGGCCGGGTGCCGCTGCTGCTGGGGCTGCGCACGGAGACGGAACGTACGGCGGTGGCCGACCGGGTCGCCGCGGCGCTGCGGGCGGGGGTGGAACGGGCCGGTCTGGAGCGGGCGGGTTCCCATCCTCCCGTGGTGGTGGTCGGGGTGGCGGGCGGCTGGGCGGTGGCCGGGGCGGGGTTGCGGCACGCGGCGGAGACCGCCACGGCGGCGCAGGGGCTCGGCGACCGGCCCTGGTACGACGCCCGGAGGCTCGACATCGATCTGCTGCTGTGGCGGCTGCGGGACCATCCGGACCTGGCGGCGTTCGTCGAGCGGGCGATCGGCCCGCTGCGCGATCACGACCGCACCTCGCGCCCGCCGCTGCTGCCCACGCTGGAGACGTATCTGGCCCATGCGGGCCGCAAGGCGGAGACGGCACGTGAACTGCATCTGAACCGTCAGACGCTGTACAACCGGCTGGCCCGCATCGGTGAGCTGCTCGGCACCGATCTCGACGACCCGCAGGCCGTCCTGGCGCTGAGCCTGGCCCTGCGCGCCCGCCGCCACGCGACGTGACCGACGCCGTCAGCGCCGGACCGCCGCCAGCGGCTGCGCCAACTCGTCGTACACGCTGAGCACTTGGGCGATCGTGTCGTCCTCGGTCGGCCAACTCGCCGCCTGCCGGAGCCCGGCGGCCGCCATCCGGTCCCGTTCCGTCGGATCGCCGAGCAGGCGGGCCACGGCCCGGGCGAGCGCCTCCGCGTTCGCGTACGGCACGAGTTCCGCCGCGTCGCCCACGAGTTCGGGCACACCGCCGACAGCGGTGGCGACCAGCGGCACACCGATCCGCAACGCCTCCTGGGCCAGCAGCGACCGCGCCTCCCAACGGCTGGACAGCACGACCAGGTCGGCAGCGGCCAGGAGTTCGGGAACGTCGGTGCGGCTGCCGATCAGCGAGACGGGCAGGTCCTCCGCCTTGATCCGCCGCCGCAGCGCGGCCCGCTCCCGCCCTTCGCCCGCGATGACCAGCAGGGGGACGGGGTCGAGCCGCCGCCACATCCGTGCCGCGTCGAGCAGCGTGCCGAACCCGTGACGCGGCACGAGGCTGCCCACCGCCATGATCAACGGCCGCTCCACCGCCCCGAGTTCGGCGCGCACCTTTCCGTCGGGCGCGGGCACGGGAAGCCGCGGCAGGGGCACGGCGACGGGCGCGAGACGGGCGTCGCGCGCACCCCGGCGCCGGGCCCGGTCGACCAGGTCCGACGACGCGCCGAGCACCACCGCCGCCGAGCGGGCGGCTCTCCGCTCCAGCAGACGGACCAGCCGGCGGCGCGCGCCCTCGGCGTGGGTCCTGGTGTGCCAGGTGACGACGAGCGGTACCTGCCGGCCGCCCAGCGCCAGGGCGGCCCGGACGGCGGCGTGCAGTCCGTGTGCGTGCACGACGTCGGCACCCGCGCAGGCGGCCCGCAGTGCGGCGACCGCGGCGGGGTCACTGCGCCGCGGCACGGGCGTGAACCGGGCGCCCGTGACGGAGAATTCGTAGGAACGGTCCAGTCCGGCCGGAGCGCAGACGGTGACCTGCACGCCTCGCGCGACAAGTCCGGCGGCCAGCGAAGCGACATGGGCACTGCTGCCCGCACTGCCGCCGCCCAGCACTTGGACCGTACGCAGCTGTGACACGTTGAATGGCTCCCGGGGCTCCCGATGCGGGCGTGACGGCCTCACCCGCGGCCGTACGTACACCGCCAAGGATGCCAGTCCGTACGCACGTTCCGGCACGACCGAACCCGTACGCCGGTGCGCACCGCGACAAACCGGGCGCGGCACACCACCCGCACGGGTGAAATCCGCAGGAATCCGGACGCCGGGATCCCACCCGTACGGACCCCTGTCCATCGGCCCGCGCGTGGCTCCCCTCGACCCGCGCGTGCTCCCGTCCGTCGGCCTGCGCGTGGCTCCCCTCGACCCGCGCGTGGCTCCCGTGCGTCGCGGTCATCCCCCTGTCCATCGGCCCGCGCGTGGCTCCCCTCAACCCGCGCGTGGCTCCAGTCAGCCTCCGCGTGCCTCCCGTGCGTCGCGGTTGTCCGTCGGCCCGTGCCGTGGGCGCGGAACCCCTATCCGTCGGCCCGCGCCGTGGCCAGCAGTTCCTCCGCGTGCGCCCGGGCCGTCTCGGAGTCCTCCTGGCCCGCGAGCATCCGCGACAGCTCCCGTACCCGGTCCTCGCCCTCAAGGACCGTGACACCGCTCCTGGTCACCGAGCCGTCCACGGTCTTCTCGACCAGCAGCTGCCGGTCGGCGAACGCGGCGACCTGGGGCAGGTGGGTGACGACCACGACCTGGGCCGACCTGGCGAGCTTCGCGAGCCGGCGGCCGACCTCGACGGCCGCCTTGCCGCCGACGCCCGCGTCGACCTCGTCGAAGAGATAGGTGGGTACGGGGTCGGAGCCGGCGAAGACCACCTCGACGGCGAGCATCACCCGGGACAGCTCACCGCCCGACGCGCCCTTGGCGATCGGCCGGGGCTGGGCGCCGGGGTGCGGGGCCAGCAGGAGTTCGACCTCGTCGGCGCCGGACGGCCCGTAGGCCACGTTGCGGCCGCCGATCTCGATGCCGGAGGCCTCGTCCGCCGCCTCGGTCTGCCGGATGTCGAAGGAGACCCGGGCGTGCGGCATGGCGAGGGAGGCGAGTTCCGCGGTCACCGCTTCGGCGAAGAGCGCGGCGGCCTCCGTACGGGCGTCGGACAACGCCTGGCCGAGGCCGGAGAGTTCGGCGCGCAGCGCGTCCCGCTCCGCGGTCAGCTCGCCGATCCGGTCGTCGTCGCCCTCCAGCTCGGTCAGCCGGGCCACCCCGTCCTCGGCCCAGGCCAGCACGGCGGCGATGTCCACGCCGTACTTGCGGGTGAGACCGGTGAGCGCGGCCCGGCGCTCCTCGACCGCGGCGAGCCGCAGCGGATCGGAGTCCAGCTGGTCCGCGTACCCGGACAGTTCGCCCGCGACGTCGGCGAGCAGGATGGAGATCTCACCGACCCGGTCGGCGAGTGCGGCGAGCGCCGGATCGTGGGCGCGCACCCCGTCCAGCGCCTGCCGGGCGGCCGCGACGACGGTCGTCGCGTCGACGGCCTCCTGGTCCTCGGGGTTGCCCGCCAGCGCGGTGTGCGCGAGTGCGGCGGCGGAGGCGAGCGCGTCGGCATGGCCGAGGCGCTGCGCCTCGGCGGCCAGCTCGGTGTCCTCGCCGGGCAGCGGTTCGACCGCGGCGATCTCGTTCAGCC
Organism: Streptomyces sp. NBC_00236; assembly: GCF_036195045.1. Classification (NCBI taxonomy): domain Bacteria; kingdom Bacillati; phylum Actinomycetota; class Actinomycetes; order Kitasatosporales; family Streptomycetaceae; genus Streptomyces; species Streptomyces sp. NBC_00236. The sequence goes on from NZ_CP108100.1 coordinate 1,546,058, forward strand.
CGAAGCGCAGCAGATCGGCTTCCTGGGCCCGCTCACGGGCGCGCGTGGTCAGCTCGTCGAGCTCACCCGCGACCTCGCGCAGCCTCCGGTAGGCCGCCGCGTACTTGGCGTGGGGCACGGCGACGCCGTCGCCCGCGTACCGGTCCAGGGCCTGCCGCTGCCGGGCCGGCTTGAGCAGCCCCTGCTGGTCGGTCTGGCCGTGCACGGCGACGAGTTCGTCGGCGAGCTCGGCCAGCACTCCCACCGGCACGGATCTGCCGCCGAGATGGGCCCGGGAGCGCCCTTCCGCGGAAACGGTACGGCTGATGAGCAGCGCACCGTCCTCGATCTCGGCCCCGGCCTCCTCGGCCCGCAGCGCCGCCGCATCGCCCTCGGCCACCGTGATCCGGCCCTCGACGACTGCGGCCTTGGCGCCGATCCGCACCAGGGCGGGATCGGCGCGTCCGCCGAGCAGCAGCCCCAGGCTGGTGACGACCATGGTCTTGCCCGCGCCGGTCTCACCGGTCACCGCGGTGAAACCGGGTGACAGCTCCACCACCGCGTCGTCGATGACTCCGAGCGACCGTATCCGCATCTCCTCCAACACGCACATGACCATACGAGGTTTCATGGCCCGCGTGCACACGGGCCGCGGTCGGGGCGCCGGATCCACCGGTACGGGAACCCGCCGGGGTCAGTGCGGCGCGCCCCGCCACCCCGACACCGGCAGCGCGAACTTGGCCACCAGCCGGTCCGTGAACGACGCCTGGTGCAGCCGTGCCAGCCGTACGGGCACGGCACCGCGCCGCACCTCGACGCGGGCGCCCGCGGGCAGTTCCACGGTCCTGCGCCCGTCGCACCACAGGACCCCGTGCGGGGTGTGGGGCTGGACCTCGACGGCGAGCACCGAGGTCGGCGAGGTCACCAACGGCTTGGCGAACAGCGCGTGGGCGCTGATCGGGACCATCAGGAGCGCCTCGACCTCGGGCCACACGACGGGCCCGCCGGCCGAGAAGGCGTACGCGGTCGAACCGGTCGGCGTCGCGCACACGATGCCGTCGCAGCCGAATCCGGTCACCGGCCGGCCGTCGATCTCCAGCACGACCTCCAGCATCCGCTCGGGCGACACCTTCTGCACGGCCGCCTCGTTGAGCGCCCAGTCCGTGTGGACGATGTCGCCGTTGCTGTGCACGAGGACGTCGATCGTCATGCGCTCCTCGACGGTGTACGCCCGGGTGACGACCCGGTCGACGACCTTGTCGAGGTCGTCGCGCTCGGCCTCGGCGAGGAAGCCGACCCGCCCGAGGTTGACGCCGAGCATCGGGACGCCGGAGGCGCGCGAGAGCTCCGCGCCCCTCAGCAGCGTCCCGTCGCCGCCGAGCACGATCAGGAGCTCACAGCCGTTCACCGCCTCGGGCGAGGCGTCGGTCACGGTCTCCACGGACGACGGCAGCGGCAGATCGGCCGCCTCCATCGCCAGGACCCGCACGCCCAGGCCGCTGCGGAGCAGCCCCTGGACGACGAGTTCGGCGCTGCGGATCGCGGCCGGCCGGCCGGTGTGCGCCAAGAGAAATACTGTTCGTGCCGCATTCGTCGTCAACGAGGCCCCTCCGCCACTGCACGGTCGACATCTGCGGGATCCAGCTCCGGTGCTCCGGCCCGCAGCCACAGAAAGTACTCGACGTTCCCCGAAGGTCCGGGCAACGGGCTGGCCGTCACGCCTCGGACCCCCAGGCCCAGCGCCCACGCCCGGCGGGCCACCTCCCGTACCGCTTCGGCGCGCAGCTCGGGGCTGCGCACCACACCGCCGCTGCCGAGGCGCTCCTTGCCGACCTCGAACTGCGGCTTGACCATGAGGACCAGGTCCGCGTCGGGGGCGGCGCAGCGCGCCAGGGCGGGCAGCACGAGACCGAGCGGGATGAACGACAGATCGCCCACCACCAGGTCCACCGCCTCGCCGTCGATCGCCTCAAGGGTCAGTTCCCGCACGTTGGTACGGTCCTTGACGGTGACGCGTTCATCGGACTGGAGCGACCAGGCGAGCTGCCCGTATCCGACGTCCACGGCGAGAACGCGGGACGCTCCGGCGCGCAGCAGCACATCGGTGAACCCCCCGGTCGACGCCCCGGCGTCCAGCGCCCGCCGCCCCTCCACCTTCAGCCCGAGGGGGACGAAGGCGGCGAGGGCGCCCGCCAGCTTGTGGCCGCCGCGAGAGACGTACTCGGGGTCGCTGTCGTCCTTGGTGACGACGAGGGCGGCGCTCGTCTCGACCTGGGTGGCCGGTTTGGTCGCGGTGTTGCCGCCGACGGTCACCCGTCCTGCGGCGATCAGCTGGCTCGCGTGCTCGCGTGAGCGGGCGAGCTTTCGGCGTACCAGCTCGGCGTCGAGGCGGCGACGGGCCACTCCTGCCACGTTCGGTTCAGCTCCTGTTGTCGTACGGGGGTGTCGGTCTGTTGTACGGGGGCGTCGGTGCGGGTGCGGGCCTGGCGTCGAGTGCGGTCAGCTCCTCGCGCAGGCCACGGTGTACATCCTCGTACACCTCGATGTGTCCGTCCGCCGCGAGGTGGTCCGCATCGGCCAGCCGCTCCAGGTGCGCGTCCACGTCCGCGTTTCCCGTGGGCGTGCGTACGACACCGAGCGGTGCCGGGCCGGCAGGCTCGTGCGACACCGCGGGGGGCGGCTCCTGCGGCACGTCCTGCGGGATCTCCCCAGGTGCGGTTGCGGCGGCCGTGTCGGGCCCCGGCATCGAGTCGCTCATGCGGGAAACGCTACCCCGAAGGGCTGCGGTACCGTCGGTCACGATGGCGACCATGGCGGAGTGCCGCAGCGCACTCGACAGACTTTCCGACAACCTCGCGGGGGCCGACGGCGATGTGCGCGGCGCGGCGGCGCTGGACCGTTCGCTCAGCTGCCACATCAAGGACCTCGGCATCACGTTCACCGGACGCCTTGCCGACGGCCGGATCCAGGTCCTGGACACGGTCGAGGGGCCGCCCCGGGAGAAGGCGGAGATCCGGCTCGCGATGACCGGGGACGATCTGGTGGCGATGGTGGACGGCGAGCTGAACTTCGCCAAGGCGTGGGGTTCGGGCCGGGTCCGCCTGGAGGCGGGCTTCCGCGACCTGCTGAAGCTGAGATCGCTGCTGTGACTGCGTCAGGAAGTGCATCGGACCAGGCAGAACCAAGCCCGTCCGGCGATTGAGGACAGAGCGTGGCCTCAGCAAGCCCGTCCGGCGATTGAGGACAGAGCGTGGCCGCAGGTCACGCGCCCCCGGCCACCGCTCCCGCGACCCGCGCACCGCGCTTCCGCGCCGCGGGAATCACCAGCGGCGTCCCCGTCTCCGGATCGGAGATCACCTGGCACCGGAGCCCGAACACCCGCTCCACGAGCTCCGCGGTGACGATCTCCCCGGGCGCGCCCTCCGCGATGATCTCGCCCTCCCGCATGGCGATGAGGTGGGTGGCGTACCGCGCGGCATGGTTCAGATCGTGCAGGACCGCCACCAGGGTGCGCCCCTGCGTCTCGTGCAGTTCCGCGCACAGGTCGAGCACGTCGATCTGGTGCTGGATGTCGAGGTACGTCGTCGGCTCGTCGAGCAGCAGCAGCGGCGTCTGCTGCGCCAGTGCCATCGCGATCCAGACCCGCTGACGCTGGCCTCCGGACAATTCATCGACATAGCGATCACCCAGCGCACCGATCCCGGTCGACGCCATCGATTCCTCGACAATGCGTTCGTCCTCGGGTGACCACTGCCGCAGCAGCCCCTGGTGCGGGTAACGACCCCGGGCGACGAGATCCGCCACCGTGATGCCCTCCGGGGCGATGGAGGACTGGGGCAGCAGGCCCAGCGTCCTGGCCACCTTCTTCGCGGGCAGGCTGTGGATCGTCTCCCCGTCCAGCAGCACCCGGCCGCCGGTCGGCTTCAGCATCCGGGAGAGCGCCCGCAGCAAGGTCGACTTCCCGCAGGCGTTGGGTCCGACGATCACGGTGAACGAGTGGTCGGGGATCTCGACCGAGAGGTTCTCCGCGATGACCCGCTGGTCGTAGCCGAGGGTCACCGAGTCGGCGGTGAGGCGCTGCATCGTCATACTCCGGAGGTGGGTCGGATCGGTGGGGGAATGGGGTGCGGGACCGGTACCGGCCGCCCGCGCCGTACCCCGTGCGCGGGCCTTCATATCCGGCCCGCCCGGCGCTCGGACACCAGGAGCCACAGCAGATAGCAGCCGCCGAGGACGCCGGTGACGACGCCGACGGGCAGTTGCCGGTCGCCGAAGGCCTCCATCGAGACCCAGTCGGCGACGAGGAGGAGCGCGGCACCCATGAAGGTCGCGGCGACCAGGTTCGGGCCGGTGGAGCGGGTGAGCCGGCGGGCGAGCTGCGGGGCGCTCAGGGAGACGAACGCGATCGGTCCCGCGGCAGCCGTGGCGACGGCGACGAGCAGCACGGCGGAGCCCATCAGGACGAGCCGGGTGCGTTCGACACGTACACCGAGCGCGTACGCGGCGTCGTCGCCCATCTCCATCACCCGCAGCGCGGGCCCGTGCCCGAACACCAGCGGTAGCAGCACGCCACAGACCACGAGCAGGGGCCAGACCTGCGCCCAGTCCCGGCCGTCGAGCGAGCCGGTCATCCAGACGACGGCACGGGTCGCGTCGACCAGGTTGGCCTTGGTGATCAGGTACTGGGTCGCGGCGGTGAGCATGGCGGCGGCGCCGATCCCCACCAGGACGAGCCGGAATCCGTGCACCCCGCGCTTCCACGCCAGCACGTAGACGGCGACGCCGGTCAGCAGGCCGCCGGCCACCGCGCCGCCCGCGACCGCGGCCGCCCCGCCCTGGAAGAGGACGATCACGGTCAGCGCGCCCACGGTGGCGCCCTGGCCGAAGCCGAGCACGTCGGGGCTGCCGAGCGGGTTGCGCGAGACGGTCTGGAACACGGCGCCGCCGACGCCGAGCGCCGCCCCGACGAGGAGTCCGACCAGCACCCGCGGCAGGCGCAGGTCCGTGACGATGAACTCCTGCTGGAAGGTGCCGTGTCCGAAGAGCGTGGTGACCACCTCGCCCGGCGTCATCGAGAAGTCGCCGCTGCCGATGAGGACGACGGCCGTCCCCGCCGCCAGGGCGGCGAGCAGCACGATGACGAGGGCGGCCCGGACGTTCATCCGGAACGAGTACCCGCCGGCCGTCCGCACGGCCCGCACCGACCGGGCCGTGCCCTTCGTCCCCGCCGTCTCCTCCTGGGTGGCCTTCACAGCTGGGACATCCTCTTGCGTCGTACGAGGTGGATGAAGACGGGCCCGCCGAGCAGCGCGGTGACGATCCCGACCTGCAGTTCGGACGGACGGGCCACGACCCGGCCGACGACGTCGGCGCCGAGCAGGAGCACCGGGGAGAGCACGGCCGCGTACGGCAGGATCCAGCGCATGTCGGGACCGGTGATCGCGCGCACCAGGTGCGGGATCATCAGCCCGATGAAGACGATCGGCCCGCACGCGGCCGTCGCGGCGCCGCACAGCAGGGTGACGGCGAGCATCGCGAGGACCCGGGTCCGGGTCAGATGGGCGCCGAGGGACCGCGCGGTGTCGTCGCCCATCTCCAGGGCGTTGAGCGGCCGCGCGATGAGCAGGGTGAGCAGCACGCCGAGTGCGATGAACGGCCACACCTTGCCGACGGTCTCCATGTTCGCGGAGGCCAGCGAGCCGACGGTCCAGAACCGCAGCCGGTCGAGCGCCGCCGAATCCAGCAGCTGTACGGCGTTGACGTAGCCGTACAGCGCGGCGGTGACGGCCGTCCCGGCCAGCGCGAGCCGCACCGGATTGGCGGACCGGCTGCCGCCGAGCAGGTACACGGCGACCGAGACGATCGCGGCCCCGGCGAAGGCGAACCACACGTACCCGGTCAGCGAGGTGACGCCGAAGAAGCTGATGGCGGAGACGACCGCCGCCGACGCACCCGCGTTGACACCGAGCAGCCCGGGCTCGGCCAGCGGATTGCGGGTCAGCGCCTGCATCACGGCCCCGGCGAGCCCGAGCGCGGCACCGACGATCAGCCCCAGCACGGTCCGGGGGATCCGGACCTTCCGTACGAGGACGTCGTCGCCGCTCCCCGCGTAGTGGAACAGGCCGTGCCAGACATCGGCGAGCGGCAGCCCCTTGGCGCCGATCGCGATGCTCGCGAGGCAGACCAGCACCAGGGCGGCCAACGCCACCAGGAGCCCTGCGGCACGTACCGCATGGCGCCTGGGGGGCGCGGCGCTCGCCGGCGCGGCTATCGGGCCGGGGCTCGGGTTCGGAGGACTCTCAACCAACACGCGGTTAGGTTAGCCTAGCCAAATACGCTCGGCCTTCCAGGGGCGCCCGGCCGTCCCACGACACGCTCACCGGGCCGCCCCTCGCTTCCTCCTACAGCCCGAGCCGGGCCAGCGCCTTCCCCGCGTCAAGGCCGCACGAGCCTTCCCCGGCGTGCGACCACGCGGCCCCGCACAGCGCCCGCAGACCGTCGAGCGCGTCCCCGTCGCCTTCCAGCACCAGCGCCTCGCCGTGCGCGGAGGCCGTCCAGCCGCCGCAGCCGAACGTCTCGCCCGTCCGCGTCACCTCGGGCTGCCCCGTCAGCAGTCCGCGCAGATCGGCGTCCACGTACGTCGGCCTGTGTTCCGGCGCGGCAGCCAGCAACTGCGCCGCGTCCGCCACCCCGGTGAGCACCAGCAAGGAGTCCACTCCCCCGTTGAACGCCCCCTCGATGTCCGTGTCCAGCCGGTCCCCGATCACCAGCGGCCGCTCGGCCCCGGTCCGCAGCACCGTCTCGCGGTGCATCGGCGGCAGCGGCTTCCCCGCGACCTGCGGGTCGGCCCCGGTGGCAATCCGTACGACCTCCACGGCCGCCCCGTTGCCCGGCGCGATCCCCCGGGCGCTCGGGATCGTCAGATCCGTGTTGGACGCGAACCACGGCAGCCCGCGGTTGATCGCGTACGCGGCCTCGGCGAACCGGCCCCACGCCATGTCGGGCCCGCCGTATCCCTGCACCACCGCTGCCGGGTCGTCGTCCGCCGACTCGACCGGCTCCAGTCCCCGTTCACGCAGCGCGACGTGCAGCCCCTCGCCCCCGATCACGAGCACCCGCGCCCCGGGCGGCAGCTGATCGGCGACCAGCCGGGCCACGGCCTGTGCCGACGTGATCACATCGGCGGCCTCGGTGGGCACCCCCAGCTCGGTCAGATGCTCCGCCACCGCGGCCGGCGTCCGCAGTGCGTTGTTCGTCACGTACGCGAGATGCATCCCACCGCCCCGCGCGGTACCGAGAGCGTCGACGGCATGGTCGATCGCCTGCCCGCCCGCGTACACGACACCGTCCAGATCGAGCAGCGCGGTGTCGTACGCCTCGCTCAGCGCGGTGCTGCTCCCGCTCGGCCTGGTCCTGCTCGCCCGACTCATATTCCGCGCTCCTCATCGCCTGCGTATCCCCCGATCATCGCGCATCCCCGCCCCGCGCATACGATGCGGAAATGAACACACGAGGCCCGGCGGACCAGGGACTGCGTCTGATTCCGTTCCGTGGGCTGCGCTACGTCCCCGAGCAGGTCGGCAGTCTCGCCGCGGTGACCTCGCCCCCCTACGACGTCGTCGTACGCCCCGACGGGCTGCACCATCTGGAATCGGCGGATCCGCACAACATCGTGCGTCTGATCCTGCCCCAGGCCGACTCCGCCGCCGCCCGGCACGAACAGGCCGCCGCGACCCTGAACCGCTGGCTCGCCGAAGGCGTCCTGGCCCCCGACCCGGAGCCCGCGCTGTACGTGTACGAGCAACGTGACGGTGACACCCTCCAGCGCGGTGTCATCGGCGCGCTGGCCCTCTCCGACCCCGCCGACGGCATCGTGCTCCCGCACGAGGACGTGATGGCCGATGTCGTGGAGGACCGCGCCGATCTGATGCGCACCACCGCGGCGCATCTCGAACCCCTGCTGCTCACCTATCGCAGCGACGGTGACGCCACGGGGACGACCGCCGTCATCGAGCGGACCGTCCACCGGCCGCCGCTGCTCGCCACCACCACCGAGGACGGCTACAGCCACCGACTGTGGGCGGTCACCGACCCCGCCGACCGCGCGGAGATCGAAACGGATCTGGCCGGCCGCCAGGCCCTGATCGCCGACGGGCATCACCGCTGGGCCACCTACCTCCGCCTCCGGCAGGAGCACACGGTGCCCGGCCCCTGGGACTTCGGCCTGGTCCTTCTGGTCGACACCGCCCGCTATCCGCTCCGGGTCCGCTCCATCCACCGGCTGCTGCACGGCCTGCCCGTCGCCGACGCGATCGGCTCACTGGACGGTCTGTTCCGCGTCCGCACCGTCGAGGGGCCGCTCCCGCGTGCCCTGGACGTGCTTGCCGATGCGGCGGCCCTGGGCAACGCCTTCCTGCTCGCGGGCGACGGCGGCTTCCATCTGGTCGACAGCCCGGACCCGGCCCTGCTGAACCGGACCGTTCCCGCGGACCGGCCGGCCGCCTGGCGCACCCTCGACGCGACGGTCCTGCACTCCGTCCTGCTCGACCACATCTGGCGGATCCCCGACGACCCGGCCCACATCGCCTACATCCACGACACGGCGGCAGCGGTCGAACAGGCCGAGCGCCACGGCTCCACGGCGGTGCTGATGCATCCGGTGCGCGAAGAGGTGGTACGGGACCTGGCCCGGGAGGGCGTCACCATGCCGCGCAAGTCGACCTCCTTCGGCCCCAAGCCCGCCACGGGGCTGGTTCTGCGCAGCCTGACTCTCGGCTGAGCCCTCCCGAACGCAGAAGAGGGCGGCACCCCGTGGGGTGCCGCCCTCTTCTCATGCGCTACGCCTTGACGGGGCCGTCGTCCTCGTCCTGGTCGTCATCCGCGTCGTCATCTTCGTCCTCGTCGATGTCGTCGTCGTCCGCATCGACCACGACCGGCGCCTCGACGCCGGCGGGAGCCGCATCGTCGTCGTCGCCACCGAGGGCGTCGACGAACTCGACACCGTCCAGCTCGGCAAGGCGGTCCGATGCGTCCGTGGAGCCGTCCTTGTCGGCCTCCAGGGCCTTCCCGAACCACTCGCGCGCCTCGTCCTCGCGCCCCGCCGCCAGCAGCGCGTCCGCGTACGCATAGCGCAGGCGGGGCGTCCACGGGTGCACGGCACTGGAGGCGAGTTCGGAGCTCTGCAGCGTGACGATGGCGGCATCGATCTGCCCCATGTCCCTGCGGGCACCGGCAGCCACCAGACGCATCTCGACCTGACCGGCCTTGTCCAGCTTCTGCACCTCGGGCTCACCGGCCATGGCCATCGCCCGCTCGGGCCGGCCGAGTCCACGCTCGCAGTCGGCCATGACAGGCCACAGCTCCACGGAACCGGTCATCCGCCGGGACGCCCGGAACTCCGCCAGCGCCTCGGCGTACTTCTGGGTGGCGTAGGCGGCGAAGCCGGCAGCCTCCCGCACGGCCGCCACACGCGAGGCAAGCCGCAGGGCGATGCGCGAGTACGCGTACGCCTGCTCGGGGTCCTCGTCGAGGAGCCGGGCCACCATGACAAGGTTCCTGGCGACATCCTCGGCCAGGGTCTTGGGCAGGCTCATCAGCTCCTGCCGGACATCCTTGTCGATCTCGTGGCCGGTGACCTCGTCGGGAATCGGAAGCCGCTTGATGGGCTCACGGTCCCGGTCGTCCCGCCGCTCGTACCCACCACGGTCGTCGCGCCCGCGGTAGCCACCCCGGTCGCGATCGTCCCGCTGCCCGCGGAAGCCACCGCCGGAGGAACCACCACGACTGTCGTCGCGACGGAACCCACCACCGGACGACCCACCACGGCTGTCATCACGGCGGAAGCCACCACCGGAGGAGCCGCCTCGGCTGTCGTCGCGACGGAAGCCGCCGCCGGTGCGGTTGTCGTCATCGCGACGCGGCCCACGCGGCCGGTCGTCACGACGCTCGAACCCACCACTGGGACGCCCACCACGGTCATCGTCCCGACGCGGAGCCCGGTCATCACGACGGAAGCCACCACCCGAGGAACCGCCACGACTGTCATCACGACGGAACCCACCACCGGACGACCCACCACGGCTGTCATCACGGCGGAAGCCACCACCGGAGGAGCCGCCACGGCTGTCGTCGCGACGGAAGCCGCCGCCGGTGCGGTTGTCGTCATCGCGACGCGGCCCACGCGGCCGGTCGTCACGACGCTCGAACCCACCACTGGGACGCCCGCCACGGTCATCGTCCCGACGCGGAGCCCGGTCATCACGACGGAAGCCACCACCCGAGGAACCACCACGACTGTCGTCGCGACGGAACCCACCACCGGACGACCCACCACGGCTGTCATCGCGACGGAACCCACCACCGGACGACCCACCACGGCTGTCATCACGGCGGAAGCCACCACCGGAGGAGCCGCCACGGCTGTCGTCGCGACGGAAGCCGCCGCCGGTGCGGTTGTCGTCATCGCGACGCGGCCCACGCGGCCGGTCATCACGACGCTCGAACCCACCACTGGGACGCCCACCACGGTCATCGTCCCGACGCGGAGCCCGGTCATCACGACGGAAGCCACCACCGGACGACCCGCCACGATTGTCGTCGCGACGGAACCCACCACCGGACGACCCACCACGGCTGTCATCACGGCGGAAGCCACCACCGGAGGAGCCGCCACGGCTGTCGTCGCGACGGAAGCCGCCGCCGGTGCGGTTGTCGTCATCGCGACGCGGCCCACGCGGCCGGTCGTCACGACGCTCGAACCCACCACTGGGACGCCCACCACGGTCATCGTCCCGACGCGGAGCCCGGTCATCACGACGGAAGCCACCACCCGAGGAACCACCACGACTGTCGTCGCGACGGAAGCCACCACCGGTGGAGCCGCCACGGCTGTCATCACGACGCGGCGCACGGTCGTCGCGAGGGAACCCACCGCCCGACGACCCGCCACGGCTGTCGTCACGTCGCGGAGCACGATCCCGGTTGTCACGGTCATCGCGACGGAAACCGCCGCCACCTCCGCTGGTGGGCCGACTGTCATCACGGCGGAAACCGCCGCCACTGGTGGGCCGGCTGTCATCGCGTCGGTTGCCGCCGCGGTCGTTGTCCCGACGCTGGCCGCCTGATCGGTCGTCACGACCGCCGCTGAAGCCGCCCCGGTCACCGCCGTCCCGGCGACGCGGCTCGCGCTCCGAACGATCGTCGGGAGAGTTGGTGGACATCGGTGGTGCTCCTGTCATCGGGTACTACAGACATTCTTGCGCAGCCGGACACCCGACGCGCTTCGGAAAACAAAAAGGACCCTTGGTCCCAGCGTTGAACGCTGGGACCAAGGGTCCTTCAAAGATTGTTCGGCGGCGTCCTACTCTCCCACAGGGTCCCCCCTGCAGTACCATCGGCGCTGAAAGGCTTAGCTTCCGGGTTCGGAATGTAACCGGGCGTTTCCCTAACGCAATGACCACCGAAACCCTATCGGGTTCTAGCGAACAAGCACACTTTTCAATTAAGTAGTGAAGCTGTTCAACCGGTGCGATAACTGTTCGCAACCCGGGAACAACACAGTGGACGCGAGCAACTGAGGACAAGCCCTCGGCCTATTAGTACCAGTCAGCTCCACCCGTTACCGGGCTTCCACATCTGGCCTATCAACCCAGTCGTCTACTGGGAGCCTTAACCCTTCAAGAGGGTGGGAATACTCATCTCGAAGCAGGCTTCCCGCTTAGATGCTTTCAGCGGTTATCCTTTCCGAACGTAGCCAACCAGCCATGCCCTTGGCAGGACAACTGGCACACCAGAGGTTCGTCCGTCCCGGTCCTCTCGTACTAGGGACAGCCCTTCTCAATATTCCTACGCGCACAGCGGATAGGGACCGAACTGTCTCACGACGTTCTAAACCCAGCTCGCGTACCGCTTTAATGGGCGAACAGCCCAACCCTTGGGACCGACTCCAGCCCCAGGATGCGACGAGCCGACATCGAGGTGCCAAACCATCCCGTCGATATGGACTCTTGGGGAAGATCAGCCTGTTATCCCCGGGGTACCTTTTATCCGTTGAGCGACAGCGCTTCCACAAGCCACTGCCGGATCACTAGTCCCGACTTTCGTCCCTGCTCGACCCGTCGGTCTCACAGTCAAGCTCCCTTGTGCACTTACACTCAACACCTGATTGCCAACCAGGCTGAGGGAACCTTTGGGCGCCTCCGTTACTCTTTAGGAGGCAACCGCCCCAGTTAAACTACCCATCAGACACTGTCCCTGATCCGGATCACGGACCCAGGTTAGACATCCAGCACGACCAGAGTGGTATTTCAACGACGACTCCACAACCACTGGCGTGGCTGCTTCAAAGTCTCCCACCTATCCTACACAAGCCGAACCGAACACCAATATCAAACTATAGTAAAGGTCCCGGGGTCTTTCCGTCCTGCTGCGCGAAACGAGCATCTTTACTCGTAGTGCAATTTCACCGGGCCTATGGTTGAGACAGTCGAGAAGTCGTTACGCCATTCGTGCAGGTCGGAACTTACCCGACAAGGAATTTCGCTACCTTAGGATGGTTATAGTTACCACCGCCGTTTACTGGCGCTTAAGTTCTCAGCTTCGCCGACCCGAAAGTCAGCTAACCGGTCCCCTTAACGTTCCAGCACCGGGCAGGCGTCAGTCCGTATACATCGCCTTACGGCTTCGCACGGACCTGTGTTTTTAGTAAACAGTCGCTTCTCGCTGGTCTCTGCGGCCACCCCCAGCTCAGGAAGCAAGTTCCCTCACCAGTGATGGCCCCCCTTCTCCCGAAGTTACGGGGGCATTTTGCCGAGTTCCTTAACCATAGTTCACCCGAACGCCTCGGTATTCTCTACCTGACCACCTGAGTCGGTTTAGGGTACGGGCCGCCATGAAACTCGCTAGAGGCTTTTCTCGACAGCATAGGATCATCCACTTCACCACAATCGGCTCGGCATCAGGTCTCAGCCTTAATGTGTGACGGATTTACCTACCACACGGCCTACACCCTTACCCCGGGACTACCACCGCCCGGGCTGGACTACCTTCCTGCGTCACCCCATCGCTTACCTAGTACAAGTCTGGTTCGTCGGCTCCACCACTACCCTCAACTCCGAAGAGATCGGGCCGGCTTCACGGACTTAGCATCGCCTGATTCAGTATTGGGCGTTTCAAAGCGGGTACCGGAATATCAACCGGTTGTCCATCGACTACGCCTGTCGGCCTCGCCTTAGGTCCCGACTTACCCTGGGCAGATCAGCTTGACCCAGGAACCCTTAGTCAATCGGCGCACACGTTTCTCACGTGTGTATCGCTACTCATGCCTGCATTCTCACTCGTGAACCGTCCACAACTCGCTTCCGCGGCTGCTTCACCCGGCACACGACGCTCCCCTACCCATCCACACAGGCGTTGGCCCTATATGTGTGAATGACACGACTTCGGCGGTACGCTTGAGCCCCGCTACATTGTCGGCGCGGAATCACTTGACCAGTGAGCTATTACGCACTCTTTCAAGGGTGGCTGCTTCTAAGCCAACCTCCTGGTTGTCTCTGCGACTCCACATCCTTTCCCACTTAGCGTACGCTTAGGGGCCTTAGTCGATGCTCTGGGCTGTTTCCCTCTCGACCATGGAGCTTATCCCCCACAGTCTCACTGCCGTGCTCTCACTTACCGGCATTCGGAGTTTGGCTAAGGTCAGTAACCCGGTAGGGCCCATCGCCTATCCAGTGCTCTACCTCCGGCAAGAAACACACGACGCTGCACCTAAATGCATTTCGGGGAGAACCAGCTATCACGGAGTTTGATTGGCCTTTCACCCCTAACCACAGGTCATCCCCCAGGTTTTCAACCCTGGTGGGTTCGGTCCTCCACGAAGTCTTACCTCCGCTTCAACCTGCCCATGGCTAGATCACTCCGCTTCGGGTCTTGAGCGCGCTACTAAATCGCCCTATTCGGACTCGCTTTCGCTACGGCTTCCCCACACGGGTTAACCTCGCAACACACCGCAAACTCGCAGGCTCATTCTTCAAAAGGCACGCAGTCACGACTGCATGTGCAAGCACATACAGCGACGCTCCCACGGCTTGTAGGCACACGGTTTCAGGTACTATTTCACTCCGCTCCCGCGGTACTTTTCACCATTCCCTCACGGTACTATCCGCTATCGGTCACCAGGGAATATTTAGGCTTAACGGGTGGTCCCGCCAGATTCACACGGGATTTCTCGGGCCCCGTGCTACTTGGGTGTCTCTTAAACGAGCCGTTAATGTTTCAGCTACGGGGGTCTTACCCTCTACGCCGGACCTTTCGCATGTCCTTCGCCTACATCAACGGTTTCTGACTCGTCTCACGGCCGGCAGACCATGAAAAAGAGATCCCACAACCCCGCATGCGCAACCCCTGCCGGGTATCACACGCATACGGTTTGGCCTGATCCAGTTTCGCTCGCCACTACTCCCGGAATCACGGTTGTTTTCTCTTCCTGAGGGTACTGAGATGTTTCACTTCCCCTCGTTCCCTCCACACTGCCTATGTGTTCAGCAGCGGGTGACAGCCCATGACGACTGCCGGGTTTCCCCATTCGGAAACCCCCGGATCAAAGCTTGGTTGACAGCTCCCCGGGGACTATCGTGGCCTCCCACGTCCTTCATCGGTTCCTGGTGCCAAGGCATCCACCGTGCGCCCTTAAAAACTTGGCCACAGATGCTCGCGTCCACTGTGCAGTTCTCAAGCAACGACCAGCCACCCATCACCCCGCCCTTAAAGGCGAGTTCACTGGGGCCGGCGTTTGAAGGCAACCTTGCGGCCATACCTTCAGACACCCAACAGCGCGCCCAGTACCCGGAATTCAATCGGTTCGTTTTCCACGCTCCGAGGAGCAGTACTTACGACCCGGTTGAACCACCAGGTACTGAATAGTCAACGTTCCACCCATGAGCTGACCACCGCCGAACATTTGCCGGCGTAGTGGCTCTGGATTCCTTGCGGAATCTAGATGCTCCTTAGAAAGGAGGTGATCCAGCCGCACCTTCCGGTACGGCTACCTTGTTACGACTTCGTCCCAATCGCCAGTCCCACCTTCGACAGCTCCCTCCCACAAGGGGTTGGGCCACCGGCTTCGGGTGTTACCGACTTTCGTGACGTGACGGGCGGTGTGTACAAGGCCCGGGAACGTATTCACCGCAGCAATGCTGATCTGCGATTACTAGCAACTCCGACTTCATGGGGTCGAGTTGCAGACCCCAATCCGAACTGAGACCGGCTTTTTGAGATTCGCTCCGCCTCGCGGCATCGCAGCTCATTGTACCGGCCATTGTAGCACGTGTGCAGCCCAAGACATAAGGGGCATGATGACTTGACGTCGTCCCCACCTTCCTCCGAGTTGACCCCGGCAGTCTCCTGTGAGTCCCCATCACCCCGAAGGGCATGCTGGCAACACAGAACAAGGGTTGCGCTCGTTGCGGGACTTAACCCAACATCTCACGACACGAGCTGACGACAGCCATGCACCACCTGTCACCCGACCACAAGGGGGGCCGTATCTCTACGGCTTTCCGGGCGATGTCAAGCCTTGGTAAGGTTCTTCGCGTTGCGTCGAATTAAGCCACATGCTCCGCTGCTTGTGCGGGCCCCCGTCAATTCCTTTGAGTTTTAGCCTTGCGGCCGTACTCCCCAGGCGGGGAACTTAATGCGTTAGCTGCGGCACCGACGACGTGGAATGTCGCCAACACCTAGTTCCCAACGTTTACGGCGTGGACTACCAGGGTATCTAATCCTGTTCGCTCCCCACGCTTTCGCTCCTCAGCGTCAGTAATGGCCCAGAGATCCGCCTTCGCCACCGGTGTTCCTCCTGATATCTGCGCATTTCACCGCTACACCAGGAATTCCGATCTCCCCTACCACACTCTAGCCTGCCCGTATCGACTGCAGACCCGGGGTTAAGCCCCGGGCTTTCACAACCGACGCAACAAGCCGCCTACGAGCTCTTTACGCCCAATAATTCCGGACAACGCTTGCGCCCTACGTATTACCGCGGCTGCTGGCACGTAGTTAGCCGGCGCTTCTTCTGCAGGTACCGTCACTTTCGCTTCTTCCCTGCTGAAAGAGGTTTACAACCCGAAGGCCGTCATCCCTCACGCGGCGTCGCTGCATCAGGCTTTCGCCCATTGTGCAATATTCCCCACTGCTGCCTCCCGTAGGAGTCTGGGCCGTGTCTCAGTCCCAGTGTGGCCGGTCGCCCTCTCAGGCCGGCTACCCGTCGTCGCCTTGGTAGGCCATTACCCCACCAACTAGCTGATAGGCCGCGGGCTCATCCTTCACCGCCGGAGCTTTTAACCTTCCCCCATGAGAGGGAAAGTATTATCCGGTATTAGACCCCGTTTCCAGGGCTTGTCCCAGAGTGAAGGGCAGATTGCCCACGTGTTACTCACCCGTTCGCCACTAATCCACCCCGAAAGGCTTCATCGTTCGACTTGCATGTGTTAAGCACGCCGCCAGCGTTCGTCCTGAGCCAGGATCAAACTCTCCGTGAATGTTTTCCCGTAATCGGGTAGACACCACGAGAGCGGAACGACCGAGTCGGAATATGACCGGCCGTTCGCTGTGTCCTCGCTGTGTGCATTGCCTACCAAGCCCGAAGACTTGTTAGGACTTTCAAAGGAACCTCGAACCTGCCGAAACAGGTCGGGGTATCAACATATCTGGCGTTGACTTTTGGCACGCTGTTGAGTTCTCAAGGAACGGACGCTTCCTTCGTACTCACCCTCAGAACATTTTCTGGGGCTTTCCTCCGGGCGCTTCCCTTCGGTCTTGCGTTTCCGACTCTATCAGACTCTTTCGTGTCCGATTCCCGGTCGAAGCGGGTCTCGCATTTCCCGCCTTGAGGAATTCGCTTTCGCGTTTTCCTTTCGGCGCGTCCACTACTTTAGCCGATTCCCTCAGTGGCTCATAATCGAGTCACGGGAAAGAATTTCGGCATGCCGAAATCCGCACCCTCAAGGGTGAGTCGTAGGTAGTGGTTGGCCGCTTCAGGTTGCCCGGCGTGCGATCCGATGGACCGAACCAAGAGCTGTACCCGTGTCAAGCGGCTCGGACTACATTAGGCGTCCCCCAAGGGCGAGTCAAGTTGACCGGCGGCGTGGCGCGTGGGCGCGGTACGGGCTCACCGTGGGGTCTCCGTCGATCCAGAAGCGCCACGGGTGTACCGCTCCGTCACCGCCAACCCCCGTGCGCGGACCGCTCCGTACCTGGTCGCGGGGTGGGGGGGTGCCATGCAGTACGGCGAGGTGTGCACCGGGACGGGCGATTGCATCGGCGCCGTCGAGTGCCCGGTCGATGTCCAGCGCCGTCGCGAGGCGGGCCGGGCCTTTGGCCAGTTCCCGGTCGTTGCGGGCCGAGAGTCGACGTTTGCGAGCGAGGTCGGCCCCCGTGCCGACGTCGCCGGCCCTGAGGAGGACTCCGCTCGCCATGCCTTCCGGGCCGCACACCAGGTTGAGGCAGTGCCACATGCCGTAGGTGAAGTAGACATACGCGTGGCCGGGGGGCCCGTACATGACGCCGTTGCGCCGTGTTCGGCCACGGAAGGCGTGGGAACCCGGGTCGATCTCTCCCGCGTACGCCTCCACCTCCGTCAGGCGCACCTCGATCGGGCCGTCCGGCGTGCTGCGGACCAGGAGGCGGCCCAGGAGGTCCGGCGCCACCTCCAGTACGGGGCGGTCGAAGAAGTCCCGCGTCAGCGGCGTACGGTCCTGGCCATCGATCATGACGTTCGAGGTTACCGGGAACCGACTACGGTCATGGCGCGTATGTAGGGGTCAGGACCTAGGAGGAGAAAACATGGGCTTCAAGCGGCTGCTCGCGAGCATGGGTGCCGGTGGCGCCTCGGTGGAGACGGAGCTGACCGAGCTCAACGTCGTACCGGGTGGGGTCGTCCAGGGCGAGGTGCGGATCCAGGGCGGGTCCGTTGACCAGCAGATCGAGGGGCTCTCCGTCGGCCTGCAGGCCAGGGTCGAGGTCGAGGGTCAGGACCAGGAGACCAAGCAGGACATCGAGTTCACCAAGCTGCGCCTCGGGGGTGCCTTCGAGGTGCGGGCGGGTGCGGTGCACGTCGTGCCGTTCGGGCTCGAGATCCCGTGGGAGACCCCGATCACGATGTTCGCGGGCCAGCACCTGCACGGCATGAACATCGGGGTGACCACGGAGCTGGAGATCGCACGGGCGCTCGACTCGGGCGACCTCGACCCCATCAACGTGCACCCGCTGCCGGCGCAGCAGGCCATCCTGGACGCCTTCGGGCAGCTGGGCTTCGGCTTCCGCAGCGCGGACATGGAGCGCGGCCACATCCGCGGCACGCGTCAGCGGCTGCCGTTCTACCAGGAGATCGAGTTCTTCCCGCCGTCGCAGTACCGGGGGCTGAACCAGGTCGAGCTGACGTTCATCGCGGACGACCGTGAGATGGACGTCGTACTGGAGATGGACAAGAAGCCGGGACTCTTCAGCGAGGGCAGCGACTCGTACCGTGCGTTCAAGGTGGGTCTGAACGACTTCCAGGGGACCGACTGGACGGCGTACCTGAATCAGTGGCTGGCGCAGGTCGGTGGGCAGCGCAACTGGCTCTAGGGTCGGAGGGGAAGGTGACCTTCCGGAACCTTCCGAGAGCTGAACCGATCAGGAGAGGTGCTGACGTGACCGAGCCGAAGAGGGCTCCGCTGCCGCACGACTTCCATCCCGAGGTCCCGTCGTTCACCGTGGTGAGCGAGGACCTCGCGCCGGGGGCCGTGCTCGCGGACGCACAGGTCCACGCGGCGGGGAACACCTCGCCGCAGCTGCGGTGGGAGGGGTTCCCGGCGGAGACGAAGAGTTTCGCCGTGACGTGCTTCGATCCGGATGCCCCGACGGGGAGCGGGTTCTGGCACTGGGTGGTCTTCGACATTCCGGCGTCGGTCACGGAGCTGCCGGCGGGTGCGGGCAGCGGGACGTTCGAGGGGCTGCCCGCGGGCGCCGTGCAGGCCCGTAACGACTACGGGTCGAAGGAGTTCGGCGGAGCCGCTCCGCCGGCCGGCGAGAACCACCGCTATGTGTTCACCGTGTACGCGGTGGACAGCGAGAAGCTCGGTCCCGACAGTGACACCTCTCCCGCGGTTGTCGGCTTCAACCTGCGCTTCCACACGCTGGGCCGTGCCCAGCTGATCGGTGAGTACGCGGAGCCCGCCGCGAGCGAGTGAAGCCAAAGGTTCCACCCCTGTTTGCCCTGCCCTGGTCTTGGAGAGATCAGGGCAGGGCATTTTTTTATTGCGTTGTCCATTGCGGCCGGCCCGGCCAGAGTTGATCCGGGCCTGCCAGGGGGCGGGCGGCACACGGGAGGTGGGCGAAATGCGGGACACGCTGGTGCTGAACGCGAGCTTCGAGCCGCTGTCGACGGTGACGCTGAACCGTGCGGTGGTGCTGATTCTTCAGGACAAGGCCGTCGTCGAGCAGTCGCATCCCGATCTCCGTATGCGCGGTGCCGCCGTGGACATTCCGGTGCCCCGGGTGATCAGGCTCTGCCGGTACGTACGGGTGCCGTTCCGAAGACAGGCACCGTGGTCCAGAAGGGGTGTGCTGATCCGGGACCAGCACCGGTGCGCGTACTGCGGGCGGCGGGCGAGCACCGTCGACCACGTGGTGCCGCGGGCCCAGGGCGGTCAGGACACGTGGCTCAACACGGTGGCCTCCTGCGCCGAGGACAACCACCGCAAGGCGGCGCGTACGCCTCAGGAGGCGGGGATGCCGCTGCTGAGGCAGCCGTTCGTGCCGTCGCCGGCGGACGCGATGCTGCTGGCTCTGGGGGCCGGCGACCGGTCGGCGCTGCCGGAGTGGCTGGCGCAGTCCGCGGCGTAGCCGCCGTACGCCTCGTGACGTAGGGGAAGCCCGCTTCGGTGAGGGGCGGGCTTCCGCGTGTCAGCGGAGCAGCAGCTGGACGATGGCCACCGTGCCGACCGTGACGATGAGGGCGCGCAGGAACGTGGGGCTGAGCCGGCGGCCGATCTTGGCGCCGATCTGGCCGCCGAGTGCGGAGCCGACAGCGATCAGTACGACGGCCGTCCAGTCGAAGTCCGCGACGAAGAGGAAGAAGAGCGCGGCGATGCTGTTGACGACGGCCGCCAGGACGTTCTTCACGGCGTTGAGGCGCTGCATGGTGTCGTCGAGCAGCATGCCCATCAGGGAGAGGTAGATGATCCCCTGGGCCGCGGTGAAGTAGCCGCCGTACACGCTGGCGAGCATCAGGCCGACGAAGAGCAGCGGGCCGCCGTCGGAGCGGGCTGTGGCGCCGGTGTGCTCGCGTCGGCGCTGGACCGCTCTGCTGATGCGCGGCTGCAGGATGACCAGGGCGAGAGCGAGAGCGACCAGGATCGGGACGATGGTCTCGAAGGCGGTCGACGGCAGCTTCAGCAGCAGCGTGGCGCCGGCGAGGCCGCCGATCAGGGCACCGGCGGAGAACTTGAGGACGCGGCGGCGCTGTCCTTGGAGTTCCTTGCGGTAGCCGATCGCGCCGCTGATCGAGCCGGGGATCAGGCCGAGCGCGTTGGAGACCGTCGCGGTGACCGGGGGCAGGCCGGTGGCGAGCAGCACCGGGAAGGTGATCAGCGTCCCCGAGCCGACGATCGTGTTGATCGTGCCCGCACTGATGCCCGCGACGAAGACGGCGGGCATCTCCCAGGTGTTCATGTCGAATCCCCCGTGCATGATCGGTGCTTGGTGCACTGATCATGCACGAGGGTATGTACACGTCAGTCGACCGGGGGCTCCTCGCGGCGCTCCTTGCCGCCGGTGTTGAAGCCCGGCATGCCGGTGCCGAGGTTTCCGAAGGCGCCGCTGAGGCCCTTGAGGGCGTCGCCGATCTCGCTGGGCACGATCCAGAGCTTGTTGGCGTCGCCCTCGGCGATCTTGGGGAGCATCTGGAGGTACTGGTACGAGAGGAGCTTCTGGTCCGGATCGCCGGCGTGGATCGCCTCGAAGACCGTACGGACGGCCTGGGCCTCGCCCTCCGCGCGCAGGGCGGCCGCCTTGGCCTCACCCTCGGCACGCAGGATCGCGGACTGCTTCTCGCCCTCCGCGGTGAGGATCGCCGACTGGCGCGTTCCTTCGGCCTGGAGGATCGCGGCGCGCTTGTCACGGTCGGCGCGCATCTGCTTCTCCATCGAGTCCTGGATGGAGGTGGGCGGCTCGATCGCCTTCAGTTCGACGCGGTTGACGCGGATGCCCCACTTGCCGGTGGCCTCGTCGAGGACTCCGCGCAGTGCGGCGTTGATCTCCTCGCGGGAGGTCAGGGTCCGCTCCAGGTCCATGCCGCCGATGATGTTGCGGAGCGTGGTGACGGTGAGCTGCTCGATGGCCTGGATGTAGCTGGCGACCTCGTACGTCGCGGCCCTGGCGTCGGTCACCTGGTAGTAGATGACGGTGTCGATGTTGACGACCAGGTTGTCCTGGGTGATCACCGGCTGCGGCGGGAAGGGGACGACCTGTTCACGCAGGTCGATCCGGTTGCGGATCGAGTCGATGAACGGGACGACGATGTTCAGGCCTGCGTTGAGGGTGCGGGTGTACCGGCCGAAACGTTCGACGATGGCGGCGCTGGCCTGGGGGATGACCTGGATCGTCTTGATCAGAGCGATGAAGACGAGCACCACCAGAATGATCAGGACGATGATGATCGGTTGCATCGATTCCTCGTGCCCTTCGGTTGCCGACGGATCGCGGTGAGCGAGGTCGAGATCGGATGGGCCGTGGGTCAGGTCGGTTGTCCTGCCGGTCCGGTTTCCATGATGATCGACTTCGAGTCTCGCAGAACGGGCGCTGCTGTGGGGGCCGTTCGGTCACATGACGACTGCCGTTGCCCCGTCGATGTCGACGACATCGACCTGTTGGCCCGGTTCGAAGCTGAGTTCCGCGTCGAGTGCGCGGGCCGACCAGATCTCCCCGGCGAGCTTGATCCGGCCGCCGCTGCCGTCGACGCGTTCCAGCACGACGGCCTGACGGCCTTTCAGCGCGTCGATGCCGGTGGCCAGGTGGGGCCGGTCCGCGCGATGCCGGTTGGCGATCGGACGGACCACGGCGATGAGGGCCACCGAGACGATGACGAAGACCAGGACCTGGGCCACGATTCCACCGCCGAGGGCCGCGACGACCGCCGCGACGACCGCTCCGACGGCGAACATGCCGAACTCGGGCATCGCGGTCAGAACGAGGGGGATGCCCAGTCCCACCGCGCCGATCAGCCACCACACCCACGCGTCGATGTCCACGTGGTCATCGTATGACCGCGAGTCCCTCCGGGGACAGTGCGCGAGAGGTCGGGTCCGGCGGCGCGGGGAGCAACGGCCTTCAGCCGAGCGGCAGTCCGCGGGCGGTGTAGCGGTCGCCCTGGTGCTCGACGACGAGCGGCAGGCCGAAGCAGAGGGAGAGGTTGCGGGAGCTGAGCTCGGTCTCCATGGGCCCTGCGGCGAGGACCTTGCCCTGGCGGATCATCAGGACGTGGGTGAAGCCGGGGGCGATCTCCTCGACGTGGTGGGTCACCATGATCATGGAGGGTGCGTACGGGTCGCGGGCCAGCCGGCCGAGGCGGCGGACCAGGTCCTCGCGGCCGCCGAGGTCGAGGCCGGCGGCCGGCTCGTCGAGGAGGAGCAGCTCGGGGTCGGTCATCATGGCGCGGGCGATCAGGGTGCGCTTGCGCTCGCCCTCGGACAGGGTGCCGAATTTCCGGTCGAGGTATTCGGTCATGCCGAGCCGGTCGAGGAAGGCGCGGGCGCGGTCCTCGTCGACCTTGTCGTAGTTCTCGTTCCAGGTGGCGGTCATGCCGTACGCGGCGGTGAGCACCGTCTGCAGCACGGTCTGGCGCCTGGGCAGCTTCTCGGCCATGGCGACGCCCGCGATGCCGATGCGGGGGCGCAGGTCGAAGACGTCGGTGCCGACGCCGCCGAGCTGCTCGCCGAGGACCGTGGCGGTGCCCTTCGTCGGGAAGAGGTAGCTGGACGCGATGTTGAGGAGGGTGGTCTTGCCGGCGCCGTTCGGGCCGAGGATGACCCAGCGCTCCCCCTCCTTGACCGACCAGGAGACATCGTCCACCAGAGCGCGTCCGTCGCGGACCACTGATACGTCCACCAGCTCCAGTACATCGCTCATGAGCGCGTTGTCTCCCCATGCAGTCTCGAGATCGTCGCGTGCCTGTAGGCACAGCTCCCAGGGAAAACCTACGCCACTGCGCGAGCGCCTCAGGCGCTGGGCCCGTTGTCGCGCAGTCGCCGCACCGTCTCCATGGGGCCGGGAGCGGGTCGCGGGAGGGTGGGGACAGGGACCCGGTCCGTTCCCTAGGGTGGTCCCATGCTTTCGGAACCACGCTCAGGGCTGCTGGCCGCTTGGGGCAACGCGTTGCTGGCCGGGCTCGTGTCGCCGGACGACGCGGCGCTCGCCATTGTCGGACAGGACGCGGTGCACCGCGTCGACGGGCTGCCGGGTGAGGCGGGACCGGTCGGTCTCACGCTGGCCCTGGGGCGGCTGCGGGGGCTGGGGGTGACGGGCTTCCGGGTCGCGCTGCCGGTTCCCGGGCATCTGCTGGGCCTCAGCGGCCCGGCGGAGTTCAACGCACGGGCGCTGGAGGCCGAGGAGGCCGTGGTCACCTTCGGTGCGCCGTACGGGCTGGTGCCCGAGGTACGGGAGGCGGGGCCCGCCGGGGACCTCCACGTCGATGTGGTGTGGCGGTGCCTGGAGGTACGCGAGGCTCCGCCCGCCGATGTGCCGTCGCTGGGCGAGGCGGAGCGGGAGCTCGCCGAGGCGTTGCGGGATGCGACGGCGCTGCTGTCGCGGCTCGATGTGGCCGGGTCGGGGCCGGTGGCCGAGGCCGCCGTGGACGCGTACCGGGCGCGGGCGGAGCGGGGCCGTGAGGTGCTCGCCCCGGGGTATCCGCCGCGGGCGGTGCGGGTGCTGGAGCTGGCGCAGCGGGTCGGGCTGCTGGTCTCGGTGGCGCAGGAGAACGGGCACGGCGGCGCGGTGAGCGCGTCGGAGATGGCGGCGCGGGGAGAGGCGCTGCGGCCGGTGGAGCGGGTGGCCCGCCGGGCGCAGGTGGCGGCTTACAACGCTTATGTGGAGGAGCGGGCGCGATAGGCGCGCGGTGCCGGACGACGTGGTGCCGCCGCCCGGCACCGCGTGGGGCCGGACGGCGGCACAGCCGTGGGTACGGCGCGTCAGCCGTTCAGGCCGAAGTTGCCGAAGGCCGGGTTGAGCAGGCCGATCACGTTGACGGTGTTGCCGACCACGTTCACCGGGACGTGGACGGGGACCTGGACGAGGTTGCCGCTGGCCACACCCGGGGAGTGGGCCGCGACACCGTGGGCGCCGGCACCGCTGTGACCGGTGGCGGAGGCCGCGCCGGCACCGGCGGCGATGATGCCACCGGCGATCATGGTGACGGCAGCAGCCTTCTTCAGGTTCTTCACTTCAGGATCCTCCTCGTGTCGCTGCGGCCAGCCGCCACAGCACGCCATGAAGAACGCCCCGGGCCGGAAGAGGATGCGCCGTTCGGGTGACGTACACACGGGAGTGTGAAACACGGGCCCGGAGGGTGACGCCCGGACTCGGTCAGCCGTTCAGGTCACCGGTCCGGCCGCACGGATCGGCCGCGCGGATCGGCCGCCTGTTTCGGCCACCCGGATCGGCCGCCTGTTCAGCCCGCCGCCCCGTGCCGGACGGCCCAGAGCGCTGCCTGGGTGCGGTCGGAGAGGTCCAGCTTCATCAGGATGTTCGAGACATGTGTCTTGACGGTCTTCTCGGAGAGCACCAGGGCCCGCGCGATCTCCCGGTTCGACCGGCCGTCGGCGATCAGGCCCAGAACCTCCCGCTCCCGCTCGGTGAGGGTGCTCCCCCGGCCCGTACCGCTGCCCGGGTCGTCCTGGGCCAGCAGCGCACCGGCCACTTCGGGCTGGAGCAGGACATGGCCCGCGTACACCGAGCGGATGGCGCCGGCCAGCGCGTCCGGGTCGACGTCCTTGTACACGTAGCCGGACGCACCGGCGCGCAGGGCCGGGACGACGGTGCGCTGTTCGGTGAAGCTGGTGACGATCAGGACCTTGGCCGGGTTCTCCAGCTCGCGGAGCCTGCGCAGGGCCTCGATGCCGTCGGTGCCCGGCATCTTGATGTCCATCAGCACCACGTCGGGCCGCAGCTCCTCCGTCCTGGCCACCCCTTCGGCGCCGTCGGCCGCCTCGCCGACGACCTCTATGTCGTCCTGGATCTCCAGGAACGTGCGCAGGCCGCGGCGGACCACCTGGTGGTCGTCGACCAGCAGCACCCTGATGAGCCGTTCAGCCACCGGGCACCTCCATCTCGATCGTGGTGCCCTTGCCGGGCGCCGATTCAACGGTGAGCTTGCCGCCGACGCCGTCGGCGCGGTCCCGCATCGAGACGAGGCCCAGGTGCCTGCCCGCCCGGCGCGTGGCCGCCGGGTCGAAGCCGCGGCCGTCGTCCGTGATCCGCAGCACCGTGCAGCCGTCGCGGCGGGCGAGGGTGACGTCGACGTGCCCCGCCCCGGAGTGGCGCAGCGCGTTGTGCAGGGCCTCCTGGGAGACCCGGAGCAACGCCTCCTCTTGGGCGGCGGGCAGCGCCCGTACCGCCGCGCTCGCGAAGGTGACGCGGGCGGTGTGGGCGCGGTCCAGGACCTGGATCTGGGTCCGGAGGGTGGCGACCAGGCCGTCCTCGTCGAGGCCCGCGGGGCGCAGTTCGACGACGGCGGCCCGCAGCTCGTCGACGGCCTCGGCCGCCAGGGCGGCGACCTGCTGGAGCTCGTCCTTGGCGCGGGCCGGGTCGCGGTCGACCAGGGCGGCGGCGGCCTGGGCGGTGAGCCGGAGGGAGAAGAGCTTCTGGCTGACCGCGTCGTGCAGCTCGTGGGCGAGCCGGGAGCGTTCCTCGGCGATGGTCAGTTCGCGGCTGCGCTCGTACAGCCGGGCGTTCGTGAGGGCGATGGCGGCGTGCTGGGCGAGGATCCCCAGCAGTTCCTCGTCCTCCGCGGTGAACCCGCAGGTGCCCTCGGGCTTCGGGCACCGCTTGTTGGCGAGGAAGAGGGCGCCGATGATGTCGTCGCCGTCCCTGATCGGCAGCCCGAGGAAGTCGGACATGTCGGGGTGGGCGTCCGGCCAGCCCTCGAAGCGCGGGTCCTTGCGGACATCGGCCAGCCGCTCGGGCTTCGCCTCGTGGAGCATCGCGGCGAGGATGCCGTGCTGGCGCGGGAGCGGGCCGATGGCCTTCCACTGCTCGTCGCTGACGCCGTCGACGACGAACTGGGCGAAGCCGCCGTGGTCGTCGGGGACCCCGAGGGCCGCGTACTCGGCGTCCAGCAGTTCGCGGGCCGACGCGACGATCGTTTTCAGGACGTCCCGCATTTCGAGGTGCCGGCTCATGGCGAGCAGCGCGGCACTCACCGCGGCGAGGCCCGACGGTGGGCGATGGCTCATGGCCTCACGGTACCGGCGGACCCGCCAGCCCCGTATCGGCCTGTGGACGGCCCTTTTCGGGGCTCTGGGACTAGGACCATGAGCCGATCCCTCCCCGCGGGTCCCGGCAGCGTCCCCGACGAGGCGCTCGGTCGATCCACCCCCTGCCGGAATCTAACATTCCGCATTGCTTGAGCAACGGACGGTGAGTTTGTCACCCGCCCGATGTGAGGCCACACATAGGACCCACGTCACTTACGAAGTCCCATAGTGGAGCGAAAAGGGCGATTTGGGTGGTCATGGGCAGCGATTGGAGGCCCCCAACACCGTCGTGTTCCACTACCCGGCTTCGTACGTCACACCTTTGCCACGCCGTTTTGCTGCCGCTAACAATTGCACTCGTCCCCGACGGAGAAGCGAAGTCGCCTCCCGTCTTCGTCCTCCGTGAGGACCTTCCGCGATTCGAAGAGGTACGCCTGATATGTCCGCGTCCAGCATTCCCGGCCGTCTCCGACGCCTGAACAAGACCCAGAAGCTCTCCGCCGCCGGCATCTCCGCCGTCGCCGCCGCTGCCCTCTCCTTGTCCCTGGTGCCCGGTAACGCCGAGGCCGAGACCGAGCCCCAGGCACTCTCCGCGTCCCCCGTCGTCTTCGGGTCCGCCGCCAGTGCCCCGCAGGCCAAGACCATCCAGGCCAGTCTCATCGAGCAGCACTCCTCCGCCGAGCAGATGGTCAAGACCATCGAAGCCGCGAAGACCAAGAAGGCCGCCGCCGTACAGGCGAAGGTCGACGCCGTCGCCAAGGCCGACGCCAAGAAGGCGAAGGAGAAGGCCGCCGCGAAGTGGAAGGCCAAGAAGGCCGCCGAGAAGCGCAGCTCGCACGCCGCGAGCCGTTCCGAGTCCCGTGCCCCCGTGTACGCGAACAACCTGGACGGCTGGATCAAGGAGTCCCTGGCCATCATGAAGGACAAGGGCATCCCGGGCACCTACGAGGGGCTGCACCGCAACATCATCCGCGAGTCCAGCGGCAACCCGAACGCCATCAACGACTGGGACATCAACGCGCAGAACGGCGTGCCGTCGATCGGTCTGCTCCAGATCATCAAGCCGACGTTCGACTACTACCACGTCAGCGGCACCCCGCACACCCAGTACGACCCGGTCGCCAACCTGACCGCGGCGGCCAACTACGCGGCCGACAAGTACGGCTCGATCGACAACGTCGACAGCGCGTACTGATCCGTTCCGGACCACGCCGAAGGGCGGCACCCCGCGGGGTGCCGCCCTTCGGCGTCGTGCTGTGCGCAGGGCGCCCTGCTACTTGCGCATGACCTCGGGCTCATGGCGGCGCAGCAGACGCGCGACCGCGAAGCCGCAGATGACGCCGAGCACCAGCAGCACCGTGAGGTTGATCCCCCACTGACTGACCGAGTGCTCCCACAGCGGGTCCAGGTCCGTGGGGTTCTTCTGGTCCCACGGCGGCATCAGGTGGGCGAGGTCGAGCGTGGAGCCCGCGCCCGCGATGGCCCAGCGGGACGGCATCAGCCAGGCGAACTGCTCCAGGCCGGGCGATCCGTACACCTGGAAGAGGATGCCGGTGAAGACGACCTGGACGATGGCGAACATGACCAGCAGCGGCATGGTCTTCTCGGAGGTCTTCACCAGCGAGGAGATCACCAGGCCGAACATCATCGAGGTGAAGCCGAGCGCGATGATCGTCACGCAGAGTTCCACGGCGGGCGGCATGATCAGAC
Organism: Streptomyces sp. NBC_00236; assembly: GCF_036195045.1. NCBI lineage: Bacteria > Bacillati > Actinomycetota > Actinomycetes > Kitasatosporales > Streptomycetaceae > Streptomyces > Streptomyces sp. NBC_00236. The sequence goes on from NZ_CP108100.1 coordinate 1,574,248, forward strand.
CCTCCGCGGGCAGATCGCGGGTGGCGAAGCCGATGCCGCAGATGATGACGCCCTGGATGGCCGTGATCACGCCGAGCACGATCACCTTGGACATCAGGTAGGCCGAGCGGGAGAGGCCGGTGGCCCGTTCCCGTTCGTAGATGACCCGTTCCTTGATCAGTTCTCGTACGGAGTTGGCCGCGGCGGAGAAGGTCATCCCGATCACCAGGATCAGCATGATCGTGCCGGCGTCGCCGTTGAAGCGGGACGGCGGCTTCGGCGGGGCGAGGCCGAAGTCTGCGGGGATGACCACGCTGACGATGCCGAGCACCGCCGGCAGGATCACCATCAGGCCCATGAAGCCCTTGTCAGACGCGATCACCGAGACGTAGCGGCGCATCAGCGTCCACAGCTGGGTCATCCAGCCCTGCGGCTTCGGCGGGCGCATCTGCTGGTGCGGCGGCATGTGCACGGGCTGTGCGGCGACGGCGTCGATGTCAGCCGCGTACATCTGGTAGTGCTGCGAGCCGCGCCAGCGGCCCGACCAGTCGTAGTCGCGGTAGTTCTCGAACGCGGAGAAGACGTCGGCCCAGGTGCTGTAGCCGAAGAAGTTGAGCGCTTCCTCCGGCGGACCGAAGTAGGCGACGGAACCGCCCGGCGCCATCACCAGGAGCTTGTCGCAGATGGCCAGCTCGGCGACCGAGTGCGTGACGACCAGGACGGTACGGCCGTCGTCGGCCAGGCCGCGCAGCAGCTGCATGACATCGCGGTCCATGCCCGGGTCGAGGCCGGAGGTCGGCTCGTCCAGGAAGATCAGCGACGGCTTGGTCAGCAGCTCCAGGGCCACGGAGACGCGCTTGCGCTGGCCGCCGGAGAGCGAGGTGACCTTCTTGTCCTTGTGGATGTCGAGCTTGAGCTCGGCGAGGACCTCCTGGATCCGGGCCTGGCGCTCGGCCTCCGTGGTGTCCGCGGGGAAGCGGAGTTTGGCGGCGTACTTGAGGGCCCGGGTGACGGTCAGTTCCTTGTGCAGGATGTCGTCCTGCGGGACCAGACCGATGCGCTGGCGCAGCTCGGCGAACTGCTTGTACAGATTTCGGTTGTCGTAGAGGACGTCGCCCTGGTTGGCGGGCCGGTAGCCGGTGAGCGCCTTCAGCAGGGTGGACTTCCCGGAGCCGGACGGGCCGATGACTCCGATCAGCGACTTCTCCGGGACGCCGAACGAGACGTCCTTGAGGATCTGCTTCCCGCCGTCGACCGTCACTGTGAGGTGGCGGGCGGCGAAGGAGACCTCACCGGTGTCGACGAACTCCTCGAGCCGGTCGCCGACGAGCCGGAAGGTCGAGTGACCGACGCCGACGATGTCGTTCGGGCCGATGAGCGCGGAGCCGGACTTCGAGAGCGGCTGGCCGTTGACGTACGTGCCGTTGTGGGATCCGAGGTCCCGGATCTCGAACCGGCCGTCGGGTGTCGCGTGGAACTCGGCGTGGTGGCGCGAGACCTGGAGGTCGGAGACGACCAGCTCGTTCTCCAGTGCACGGCCGATCCGCATCACCCGGCCGAGCGCCAGCTGGTGGAACGTGGTCGGGCTGCGGTCGCCGTACACGGGAGGCGCCCCCGCCGCGCCGCCCGGGCTGCCGCCGTGAGGTGCCGGTGCCATGCCCTGCTGCTGCGGCACATGGGGCTGCTGCGGCTGGGCCTGGGGCTGCTGCGGCCAGGCCTGCGGCTGCTGCTGCCCGCCCGGTCCTTGTTGCTGCGGTCCCGGGTACGGCTGCTGCGGCTGCTGGGCCGGGGCCTGGGCACCCGCGGCCGCCTGCCCGCTGTACACGTCGGCTCCGCCGAGGCTCAGCCGGGGGCCGTCGGTGGCGTTGCCCAGGTTCACGGTGGAGCCGGGCCCGATCTCCATCTGGTGGATCCGCTGGCCCTGCACATACGTGCCGTTGGTACTGCCGTGGTCCTCGATGAACCAGCCGCGTCCGCTCCAGCTGATCGTGGCGTGCCGCCACGACACTCTGGCGTCGTCGATCGTCATGTCACCCTGCGGATCACGCCCGAGGGTGTACGACCTGGACGGATCGAGCGTCCAGGTCCTGCCATTCAATTCCAGTACGAGTTCCGGCACTCCGCGCCCCACTAGTTGTCCCCCGAATTACCCCCGTTGCAGGGAGTCTAGGGATGCTGAACATCGTGGGGAACTATTCCAGGAGCAGTCCCCGATGCGAAAGCCGGGCGGGAGGTTGGCCGAACCGAGACCGCACCGTTGCGAACGACCCGGACGAAACCGCGAGTTATCACCACAAAGGAAATCAGGTGCAGCAGACCGCACCGAAGGTGAACATCCCCGGCGCCGGCCCGGCTGTCCGGTCCTCGGGACGGGCCGTCGGGGGCCTGCCGCGGACCGATACGGTGGGAGCACCATGAGCGCATCTCAGCCCCCTCAGTCCTCGCTGCCCCCTGAGCCTCCTGAGTCACGTCGGGACGCAGACACGCCGACCCTTCTGGTAAAGATCTTCGGGAAGGACCGGCCCGGCATCACCGCCGGGCTCTTCGACACCCTCGCCGCCTACTCGGTCGATGTCGTCGACATCGAGCAGGTCGTCACCCGTGGCCGTATCGTCCTGTGCGCGCTGGTCACCGCCCCGACCGCGGGCGGGACCACCGAGGGCGACCTGCGGGCCACCGTGCACAGCTGGGCCGAGTCGCTGAAACTGCAGGCCGAGATCATCTCCGGCACGGGCGACAACCGTCCGCGCGGCGACGGCCGTTCCCATGTGACGGTGCTCGGGCATCCGCTGACCGCGGAGTCGACCGCGGCCATAGCGGCCACGATCACCTCGACCGGCGGAAACATCGACCGTATCTTCCGGCTGGCGAAGTATCCGGTCACCGCCGTCGAGTTCGCGGTGTCGGGCACCGGGACCGAGGCGCTGCGCACCGCACTGGCCGTCGAGGCGGCCGGGATCGGCGTCGACGTGGCGGTCGTCTCGGCCGGGCTGAGCCGCCGGGCGCAGCGCCTCGTCGTGATGGACGTCGACTCGACGCTCATCCAGGACGAGGTCATCGAACTCTTCGCGGCCCATGCCGGCTGCGAGGCCGAGGTCGCCGCGGTGACCGAGCAGGCGATGCGCGGCGAGCTCGACTTCGAGCAGTCGCTGCACGCGCGGGTGGCGCTGCTGGCGGGGCTCGACGTGTCGGTGGTGGAGAAGGTGCGTGCCGACGTCCGGCTGACGCCGGGCGCCCGCACCCTGATCCGTACGCTGAAGCGGCTCGGCTACCAAGTGGGCGTCGTCTCCGGCGGGTTCACGCAGGTGACGGACGATCTCAAGGAGCGGCTCGGGCTCGACTTCGCCTCTGCCAACACCCTGGAGGTCGTCGACGGGAAGCTCACCGGCCGGGTGACCGGGGACATCGTCGACCGGGCGGGCAAGGCCCGGCTGCTGCGCAGCTTCGCCGCGGAGGCCGGGGTGCCGCTGGCACAGACGGTGGCGATCGGTGACGGGGCGAACGACCTGGACATGCTGAACACCGCGGGGCTCGGGGTCGCCTTCAACGCCAAGCCGGTGGTCCGCGAGGCGGCGCACACCGCGGTGAACGTGCCGTTCCTGGACACCGTGCTCTATCTGCTCGGCATCACCCGCGAGGAGGTCGAGGCCGCCGACGGCCTCGTCGAGTAGCGGCGCACGCGACAGGGCCCGGGTGCGCACGCTTCGGCGTAGGCATCCGGGCCCTGTCATGAGCCGGGGCGGTCAGTCGTTCGGAGTCCAGTACTCGACGAGCTTGCCGACGCCGTGCTCCACGCTCTTCCAGGTGCCGGGAAGCTCGACCACGGCGAACGCGGCGGTCGGGAAGCCGCCGCGGGTCATGCGCGCCAGGGCGTCGCCCTCCGCCCCGCCCGCCAGGGCGTCGGCGACGGCGTGCATGCCCGGGTTGTGGCCGATGACCAGCAGATCGCGGACGTCGTCGGGGGTCTCGTTGATCAGAGCGATCAGCTCACCGAGCGAGGCTTCGTAGAGCCTCTCCTCGTACACGGTCCTGGGACGCTCGGGCATCTCGTGCACGGCCAGCTTCCATGTCTCGCGCGTCCTGGCCGCGGTCGAACAGAGGGCCAGATCGAAGACGATCCCGGAATCGGCGAGTTTGCGGCCTGCCACGGGGGCATCCTTGCGGCCGCGCTCCGCGAGCGGCCGCTCATGGTCGGAGTCCTGCGACCATTCCGCCTTTGCATGCCTGAGAAGGACGATCCTGCGAGGTGTATCGACGCTCATACACCTCAGCTTCGCATGAAATGTGCCACCTGGCGCAGGGTGTTGGAGGGCTCCCCCGCCCCGCGCTCCGGACGTCAGGGGGTCAGCAGCTCCACGATTCGCTCCAGCAACCGGCCGACCGCGGGATCACCCGTGGCGGCGTGCGCCTGCCCCGGTCCCGCGATCAGCAGGAGGAGCGCGCCGAAGGCCACGGCGGGCAGCGCGACGGCCCACCACGGCAGCCGGACCTCGACACCGGCGGCGTCCTGACGGGTGGGGCGGGTGTGCGTACGGGCCGGCATGTCCGCCTCCGTGGGTGCTGGATTCCGATACTCAGAACCTACGGATCGGGGGGCGCCGCTCCCATCCGGTGACCCACCCACTTCACCCTGACCCTGGCCCCCTAGGGGATGGTGGGGCTAGCCCCACCCTCGCACCGGGAGCCGTGCGTCACGGGGAGGCGATGGAGGCGATCACGCCGATGACGACCGTGATCAGCAGCATGGCCCCGAAGACCATGAGCAGCTTCTTCTGACCGTTCTGGGGATTCGGATCGAGCACAGGAGACATGGCCCCAGTCTCGCATCTCAGCATTCGTCCTCGATCGTCCGGTCCCGGCCTGCCAGGATGCCGGCCACCATCTGCGGCACCATCAGGGCCGCCATGAGGGCGATCGGCAGCCCCCAGCCGCCGCTGTGCTGGTAGAGCACGCCGACCAGGAGCGGGCCGGGGATCGAGATGAGGTAGCCGGTGGACTGGGCGAACGCGGAGAGCCGGACCACTCCGGCGCCGCTGCGGGAGCGCATGCCGATCATGGTGAGGGCGAGCGGGAAGGCGCAGTTCGAGATGCCGAGGAGCAGCGCCCAGGCCCAGGCCCCGCCGGACGGGGCGAGGTAGAGGCCCGCGTAGCCGATGAGGCCGCAGGCGCCGAGGAGGACGACGATCGGGCCCTGGTTCCTCATCCGGGCGGCGACCCTCGGGATCACGAAGGCGAGGGGCACGCCCATGGCCATGGTGAGGGCGAGCAGGACTCCCGCCGTACCGGCCGAGACGCCGGCGTCGCGGAAGATCTGGGGCATCCACCCCATGGTGATGTAGGCGGCGGTGGCCTGGAGGCCGAAGAAGCAGGCGAGGGCCCAGGCGGTGCGGCTGCGGGTGATCCGGAGCGCGGGGGCCTCGGTCCGGTGGGCCGCGGGGTGTCCCGCCGCGCCGCTGCGGTCCCGTACCAGCGGGACCCACGGCAGGATCGCGACGGCGGCGAGCGCGGCCCAGACGCCGAGGCCGGCCTTCCAACTGCCGCCCATCGCCTCGGTCATGGGTACGGTCACGGCCGCGGCCAGCGAGGTGCCCAGCGCCAGGGCCATGGAGTAGAGGCCGGTCATGGAGCCGACGCGGTCCGGGAACCAGCGCTTGACGATCACCGGCATCAGGACGTTGCTGACGGCGATGCCCATGAGGGCGAGCGCGCTCGCGGCGAGGAAGCCGGCCGTGCCGCCGACGAGGGGCCTGATCACCAGCCCCGCGGTGATGGCGACCATGCCCGCGCAGACGACCGCGCCCGGTCCGAAGCGGCGGGCCAGGCGCGGAGCCATGATGCCGAAGACCGCGAAGCAGAGCGGCGGTACGGAGGTGAGTACGCCGGCGACGCTGCCGCTCATGTGCAGCCCGTCGCGCACCTCTTCGAGGAGGGCGCCGAGGCTGGTGATGGCGGGGCGGAGGTTGAGCGCGGTGAGGACGAGCCCGACGGCGACCAGGCGGAGCACCCAGGGGGCGGGGCCGGTCCCCTGCGTGGGCACCTCGATGCGGGGGGCCGTAGGGGCGGCGGGGCCCAGCGTCCGGGTCGGGGTGCGGGGAGGGGGCGTGTCGTCAGGCATGGGGCCATCATAGAATCATGGGATGATTGCTTGTCCAATCCTCTGAGACGATTCGGGGGGCCCGGGCGGCCCCGCCCGCCCGCACACCGGAGCAAGGAGCACCATGGCGCTGACGTCCCCGCGGCGTTCGGCACTCGCCGACCAGGTGATTGCCCAGCTGAGGAACCAGATCACGTCGGGCGAGTGGCCCGTGGGGTCGCGCATCCCCACCGAGCCCGAACTGGTCGAGCAGCTGGGGGTGGCCCGCAACACCGTGCGCGAGGCGGTGCGCGCGCTCGCGCACAACGGGCTGCTCGACATCCGGCAGGGCTCGGGGACCTATGTGGTGGCCGTCAGCGAGCTGGCCGGGGTGATGCACCGCCGGTTCGCGTCCGCCGATCCGCGTCATGTGGCCGAGCTGCGCTCGACGCTGGAGTCGTCGGCGGCGCGCCTGGCCGCCGCCCGCCGCACCGAGCGGGACCTGAAGCAGCTGGACACGCTCATGCGGCGCCGGGAGGAGACCTGGGCGGCGGGGGACGCCGAGGCGTTCGTGGCGGCGGACGCGACGCTGCATCTGGCCGTGGTCGCCGCCTCGCACAACGAGGTGCTGACCGGGCTCTACGCCGACCTGGGCGATCTGCTGAAGGACTACCTACGGGTCGACATCGGTCACGAGCTGCGACCGGAGAACCACATGGACCACAGCCGGCTCGTCGAGGCGATCCGGGCGGGCGACGCGGAGACGGCGGCGGCGGAGGCCGCGAGTCACGCGCTGAGCTGCCTGGTGGAGCGGGCATAGGGAATACCGGTACGCCACTGCGGTCACGTGTGCGGCCCGGCGCGCGTGCGCCGGGCCGCCGGGTTCTCCCCCCGCGGGCGGGGACCATCGCGGGAAACGCTCCCGCGGGCGCTGCCCTCGCCCGCCACGCCCCCTTATGCTTCGGTTCGCTCGGTTCGTTTCGCCCTGTCCGGTCGGTCCGCCCGCCTCGGGAGGTCTTGTGCAGCCCCGTCAGATGTACTGCTTCACCTGCGATTCAGACGAACAACACCGCGCTCTCACCACCAACGAGAAGGTGTGGCTCAGAGCCCTCACGGGCCGCCGGAGCGTCGAGGAGTTCTTCATGTGCGGCGCGCCGGGATGCCGCAATCTGCGCACCGGCTTCAACAAGCACCCGTTCGACCCGGTGATCCGCGTCCCGCTCCCCGACTGACCGTCCGGCCCCGGGTCGTCGCAAGCCTTCTCAGGAGTCCGGCCGGTCCGGGCCGGGGCGGTCCGGCGGTGGGAACAGATAGCCGGTGAACGGTCCCTCGCCCCGGGTCTCCACCAGGAAGACGGGCGGTCCCGCAGGGGCGTACGCCGGCCGGGGGCCGCCGCCGGAGACGAGAACGGCCGTCGGGACCCGCCGGGCGGCCTCTCTGAGACCGGCGGGGGTGATGCTCCCGTCGTGCCCGGCGGTCTGCCGTGAGGCGCAGCCCGCGTAGTGGGCGATCGGGACCGCCTGGTCGCCGCTGATCACACAGGGCGGGCGGATTCCGTTGCGGTGGAGCGCGGCGGCCACGGCCGCGAAGTCCGCGGTGGTCGACTTGCTGCTGGCGGACACCCGGCTCGTCACCTGGAGTTGCACGGCCAGATGGGCGGCGAGGACGGCAGCGAGCGCGACGACGCGCCACCGCCGCGCGACGGTACGCCCCGGCTGCCCGGCGGGACCGCGCGCCTGGGCGTAGAGCCGTACGAGGCATTCCGCGACCGGCAGGGACAGCAGCGCGTAGGCGGGCAGCAGGAAGCGCGGTGCCGCGTACTCGATCAGGAAGAGGTACGGCACGGCGAGCGACACCGCCGTCCCGGTCGCCAGGAGGACCGCCGTGCCCCGGCCCGCCCGGCGTGCGACGACCGCTCCTCCGGCGGTCAGGAACGGCAGCAGGACCCACCAGACCGTCGCGCCGGGCCGCTGCCACGGAATGGTGCAGGGGCGGCAGAGAGTGCGCCCCTCCAACGCCTTGGCCTGGTCGTCCACCGCCAGGTTCCAGCCCAGGCCGCCCTGGATCTCGCTGGCCCGGTGCAGCCGGGTGAGCGGCCCTCCGTAGTGCGCGAACGCCTCCACGATCCACGGTGCGGCGCCCGCGAGCAGCCCGACGGCCAGCGCGGCGAACATCCGTGGCCGCACCACTGCGACCAGCAGCAACGGCAGAGCGAGCCACACCCCGTCGGCCGGCCGCATCAGGACGACGACGGCCATCGCCGCCCCCGCGCCGAGGAGCTCGGCCCGCCCCGCCCCGCGCAGCAGAGCACGCGCGACCCACCCGGTGGCGGCCAGGGCACCCAGCGCGCACCACAGGTTCGGCATGGCCATCGAGCCGTAGAACAGGGTCGGCCAGAGAGTGGCGAACAGGGCTCCCGCGCAGACCAGGACACGGCCGGGCACCAGGGTGCGCCAGACCCGGAAGGCGCCGACGAGCGCGCCGGCCGAGAGGAGGGCGAGGTAGATCCGCAGGACGGTCGTGGACCCGGTGAGGGCGGCGACCGGTGCGACCAGGTAGGAGATGCCGCGGGCGCGGGGAGCGCTGAAGAACGCGGCCGGGGCGTCACCCCCGGCCTGGCTGACGTAGACGGTCTCGTCCCACCCGAGGCCCGATCCCGGTACGACGAAGGCCAGTTGGACGGCGACGCAGACCACCGCGATGGCCACCAGCCAGGTCAGCAGCCGCCGCGAGGACTCGGGGGCCGGCTCCCCCGCCGCGCGCACCGGGGCAGGGCTCGGGGCCCGTAACTCGTACATGACCGCTCCTCGGCAGGGCGGTCGGGATGAGCCCTGACCGGGGCCAGCCTGCCCGATTGCCGCGTGCCGAGGAAGCCGGGCGCGCCGTACCGGCACGAGGCCTTGCCCCTGGGACCTTCGCCCGTGGGGCCCCGCCGGGGACGCACGCCTAGGACGCCTCGGCCCGGTGCGTCTCGGTGGCGTGGGTGACCCAGGCGGAGCGGACTTCCTTCCAGCAGCGGTCGTCCAGCCGTACGGTCCGGCCCGGGGGGACCTCGACCGGCCTGGAGTCGGCGTCGATGTCCCACCAGCGGGCGCACTCGGTGTGCAGTTGGACGCGGTCGGCGGAGGGGTACGGGTTGTGGCAGTACGCGACGACCCGGGAGCCCTTCACCGACGTACGGCATTCGGCGCCGGAGGGTTCGGGGTCGGGCGCGGGAGGCGCGGCCGCGCCTGCGGCTCCCACGTGCCCCGCCGCATACAGGCCCACGGGCACCAGTAGCCCGGCGACGACGGCGGAGGCCACCAGCAGGGATCGGGTTCGGGTTCGGTGACGAGTGCCGCGCACAGCGATCTCCTCCCCTCAGCCTGACCAGAAGTCCGGTTCCTCCACATTCTGCGGTGGATCGGCCGGCTTTTCGACCTGAGCGCCGGGAGGCCGGGCGGGGCAAGGGAAACGGCCGCGCACCGCCCCCGGAGGAGGCGGTGCGCGGCCGTGATGCGCGAGTGGGGTCAGGCACCCATCATGTGCACGCCACTGTCGACGTGGATGATCTCGCCCGTGGTCCTCGGGAAGAAGTCCGAGAGCAGCGCGACGATGCCGCGGCCGGCCGGCTCCGGGTCCTTCATGTCCCACGCCAGCGGCGCACGGGTGTTCCACACGTCGGCGAGCTCACCGAAGCCCGGGATGGACTTGGCCGCCATGGAACCGATCGGCCCGGCCGAGATCAGGTTGCAGCGGATGCCGTCCTTGCCCAGGTCACGGGCGAGGTAGCGGGAGGTGGCCTCCAGCGCTGCCTTGGCCGGGCCCATCCAGTCGTACTGCGGCCAGGCGTACTGGGCGTCGAAGGTGAGGCCGACGATCGAACCGCCCTCGCTCATCAGCGGCTTGCACGCCATGGCGAGTGACTTCAGCGAGAACGCCGAGACGTGCATCGCCGTGGCGACCGACTCGAACGGGGTGTTGAGGAAGTTGCCGCCGAGCGCGTCCTGCGGCGCGAAGCCGATGGAGTGGACCACACCGTCGAGGGAGCCGAGCTCGTCGCGCACCAGACCGGCCAGCCGGTCCAGGTGCTCGGCGTTGGTCACGTCCAGCTCGATGACCTTGGCCGGCTTGGGCAGCTTCTTGGCGATGCGCTCGGTCAGCGTGGGCCGCGGGAAGGCGGTCAGGATGATCTCCGCGCCCTGCTCCTGGGCCACCTTGGCGGTGTGGAACGCGATGGACGACTCCATCAGCACCCCGGTGATGAGGATGCGCTTGCCGTCGAGAATTCCGCTCATGGTGATCAGTGACCCATGCCCAATCCGCCGTCAACGGGGATGACGGCTCCAGTGATGTACGACGCGTCGTCGGAGGCGAGGAAGCGCACCGCGGCGGCGATCTCGTCGGGCTGCGCGTAGCGGCCCAGCGGCACCTGGGACACGATGCCCTTGCGCTGCTCCTCGGTGAGCGCCTGCGTCATGTCGGTGTCGACGAAACCGGGCGCGACGACGTTGAAGGTGATGTTGCGCGAACCGAGCTCGCGCGCCAGCGACCTGGCGAAACCGACCAGACCGGCCTTGGAGGCGGCGTAGTTGGCCTGTCCGGCCGAGCCGAGGAGGCCGACGACGGAGGAGATGAGGACGACGCGGCCCTTCTTGGCGCGCAGCATGGCACGGTTGGCGCGCTTGACGACTCGGAAGGTGCCGGTGAGGTTCGTGTCGAGTACGGACGTGAAGTCGTCCTCGGACATCCGCATCAGCAACTGGTCCTTGGTGATACCGGCGTTGGCGACCAGTACCTCCACGCTGCCGTGCTTCTCCTCGATCTCCTTGTAGGCCTGCTCCACCTGCTCGCTGTCGGTGATGTCGCAACGGACCGCGAGAACACCGGCCTCGGTGAGCGCCGCGGGCGGCTCCCCGGAACGGTAGGTGATCGCGACCTTGTCGCCGTTGTCGACGAAAGCGCGGGCGATGGCGAGGCCGATGCCCCGGTTTCCTCCGGTGACGAGAACCGAGCGGCTCAACGGATCACCCTTTCGGTAGCGGTCTGGTACCTCGAAAACCTATCGGTACCGTCCGCCCCACGAGGAATCGGCCCCTGACAGCGCCTTCGGCCGGTCACTGTGGGGTTCCTACAGTGACGACCCGGCCCGGACGGCCGGCGACCGGACCGCGGGACGCCGCGGGGGCCCGCTCCCCGCGCTCGGCCCGGAAATCGGCCGCGACGCCGCTGTGGCCGTGCTTCACTGCCTCGTAAACGATCCGAGGGTATGTGAACGCAGAGGAGAGGCCGCCCGTGCCCCATGAGGTAGATCAGTCGTTCCTGGCCCTCCCGCTACGGCCCCTCGCCGACGCGGCGCTGGCCCGCGCGCGGGCGCTGGGAGCCGTGCACGCCGACTTCCGCTTCGAGCGGGTGCGCAGCGCCACCTGGCGGCTGCGGGACGCCCGGCCGGCCGGGTCGTCGGACACCACCGATCTCGGGTACGCGGTACGGGTGGTGCACGGCGGGGCGTGGGGGTTCGCCTCCGGGGTGGATCTGACGATGGACGCCGCGGCGAAGGTGGCCTCGCAGGCCGTCGCCATGGCGAAGCTGTCGGCGAAGGTGATCGCGGCGGCGGGATCGGACGAGCGGGTGGAGCTCGCCGACGAGCCCGTGCACGGGGAGCGGAGCTGGGTCTCGGCGTACGAGATCGACCCCTTCGACGTACCGGCCGAGGAGAAGGCGGGGCTGCTCGCCGAGTGGAGCGGCCGGCTGCTGGGGGCGGAGGGCGTCGCGCATGTGGACGCCTCCCTGATGACCGTCCACGAGAACAAGTTCTACGCCGACTCCGCGGGCACGGTCACCACCCAGCAGCGGGTGCGGCTGCATCCGCAGTTCACCGCGGTCGCCGTGGACGCGACGACCGGCGAGTTCGACTCCATGCGCACGATCGCGCCGCCGGCGGGACGCGGCTGGGAGTACCTGACGGGCACCGGCTGGGACTGGGGCACGGAGCTGGAGAGCATCCCGGGGCTGCTGGCCGAGAAGATGCGGGCGCCGAGCGTCGAGGCGGGGACGTACGACCTGGTCGTCGACCCGTCCAACCTGTGGCTGACCATCCACGAGTCGATCGGCCACGCCACCGAGCTGGACCGGGCGCTGGGGTACGAGGCGGCGTACGCCGGGACCTCTTTCGCCACGTTCGACCAGCTGGGCAAGCTGGCGTACGGCTCCCCGGTGATGAACGTGACGGGCGACCGCACCGCCGAGCACGGGCTCGCGACGATCGGGTACGACGACGAGGGCGTCGAGGCGCAGTCCTGGGACCTGGTCAAGGACGGGACGCTGGTCGGCTACCAGCTGGACCGCAGGATCGCGAAGCTGACGGGGCTCGGCCGGTCCAACGGGTGCGCGTACGCGGACTCGCCGGGGCACGTCCCCGTGCAGCGCATGGCGAACGTGTCGTTGCAGCCGGATCCGGGCGGGCTCTCCACGGAGGACCTGATCGGCGGGGTGGAGCGCGGGATCTACGTGGTCGGCGACCGGTCCTGGTCGATCGACATGCAGCGGTACAACTTCCAGTTCACCGGGCAGCGGTTCTTCCGGATCGAGAACGGCAAGCTGGCCGGGCAGTTGCGCGATGTCGCCTACCAGGCGACGACGACGGACTTCTGGGGCTCCATGGAGAAGGTGGGCGGCCCGCAGACGTACGTCCTGGGCGGCGCCTTCAACTGCGGCAAGGCCCAGCCGGGCCAGGTCGCGGCGGTCTCGCACGGCTGCCCCTCCGCCCTCTTCCGGGGCGTGAACATCCTCAACACGACGCAGGAGGCCGGGCGATGAGCGGCGACCACGGAACCGGCCGGGGGTCCGGGGGGCGGCCCCCGGGCAGGCACAGTCTCAACACGACGCAGGAGGCCGGGCGATGAGCCGCGTCAGCAAGCCGCACGAGATCGTCGAGCGCGCGCTCGCACTGTCCACCGCCGACGGCTGTGTGGTCATCGCCGACGAGGAGTCGTCGGCCAATCTGCGCTGGGCGGGCAACGCGCTGACCACGAACGGGGTGACCCGGGGCCGCACCCTGACCGTCATCGCCACCGTCGACGGGTCCGAGGGCGCCGCCTCCGGTGTCGTGTCCAGGTCCGCCGTCACCGCGGCGGACCTGGAGCCGCTGGTGCGGGCCGCCGAGGCCGCCGCGCGCGGGGCCGGACCGGCCGAGGACGCACAGCCGCTGGTCACCGGGGTGCCGGAGTCCCCCGACTTCACGGACGCGCCCGCGGAGACGGGCTCGGACGTCTTCGCGGCGTTCGCGCCCGCGCTCGGCGACGCCTTCGCCCGGGCCCGCGCCGGGGGCCGTGAGCTGTACGGCTTCGCCCATCACGAGATGACCTCGACCTACGTGGGTACGTCGACGGGGCTGCGGCTGCGCCACGACCAGCCGAACGGGACGCTGGAGCTGAACGCCAAGTCGCCCGACCGGTCGCGCTCGGCCTGGGCGGGGCGCTCGACCCGCGACTTCAAGGACGTCGACCCGGCCGAGATGGATGCCGAGCTGGCCCAGCGGCTGGGCTGGGCGGAGCGCCGGATCGAGCTGCCCGCCGGGCGGTACGAGACGCTGCTGCCGCCGACCGCCGTCGCCGACCTGTTGATCTACCAGCTGTGGTCGGCCACCGCCCGGGACGCCGTCGAGGGCCGGACGGTGTTCTCCAAGCCGGGCGGCGGGACCCGGCTCGGCGAGACCCTGTCGCCACTGCCGCTGACCCTGCGCAGCGACCCGAACGCGCCGGGGCTCGAATCCGCGCCGTTCGTGATCGCGCACTCCTCCGGGGACGGTGCGTCGGTCTTCGACAACGGGCTGCCGCTGGGCCGGACCGACTGGATCAGCGACGGCCGGCTCGACCGGCTGACGACGACGCGCCACACGGCCGGTCAGACCGGGCTGCCGGTCGCCCCGGCGATCGACAACCTGCTGCTGGAGGGCGGTGGTGAGCGGTCCCTGGAGGAGATGGTGGCCGCGACGACCGGCCGCGCACTGCTGCTGACCTGCATGTGGTACATCCGGGAGGTCGACCCGGCGACGCTGCTGCTGACCGGGCTGACCCGCGACGGGGTGTATCTCGTGGAGGACGGCGAGGTGGTGGGTGAGGTGAACAACTTCCGCTTCAACGAGTCGCCCGTGGACCTGCTGTCGCGGGCCACCGAGGCGGGCCGGACGGAGAAGACGCTGCCGCGCGAGTGGGGCGACTGGTTCACCCGGGCCGCGATGCCCGCGCTGCGCATCCCGGACTTCAACATGAGCTCGGTGAGCCGGGGCGTATGACCCGCCTAGACTGACGGTTGCCTTTCGATCTGCTGTCTTTCGACACAGGCGGCGCATTCGATACCGGCACGCATTCGATACACGAAGCGCATTCGATACACGTAGCTGAGGAGACACGGAACCGTGACGGACATCGTCGACGAGCTGAAGTGGCGCGGGCTGTTCGCCCAGTCCACTGACGAGGACGCACTGCGCAAGGCTCTCGCGGACGGTCCCGTCACGTTCTATTGCGGCTACGACCCCACTGCGGCGAGTCTGCACGTCGGCCATCTGGTGCAGGTGCTCACCATGCGCCGGCTCCAGCAGGCCGGTCTGCGGCCGCTCGCCCTGGTGGGCGGGGCCACGGGCCAGATCGGTGACCCGCGGCCGACCGCCGAGCGCACGCTGAACGACCCGGAGACGATCGCCGCCTGGGTGGCGCGGCTGCGGTCCCAGATCGAGCCGTTCCTGTCCTTCGAGGGCGAGAACGCCGCGGTCATGGTGAACAACCTGGACTGGACCGCGGGCATGTCCGCGATCGAGTTCCTCCGGGACATCGGCAAGCACTTCCGGGTCAACAAGATGCTCACCAAGGAGTCCATCGCGCGGCGGCTGGAGTCCGACGAGGGCATCAGCTACACCGAGTTCAGCTACCAGCTGCTCCAGAGCATGGACTTCCTGGAGCTGTACCGGCGCCACGGCTGCACCCTCCAGCAGGGCGGCAGCGACCAGTGGGGCAACCTGACCGCGGGTCTCGACCTGATCCACCGCCTGGAGCCGGGCGCCGAGGTGCACGCGCTGGCGACGCCGCTGATGACGAAGGCGGACGGCACCAAGTTCGGCAAGTCCGAGAGCGGCGCCGTCTGGCTCGACCCGGAGATGACCACGCCGTACGCGTTCTACCAGTTCTGGCTGAACGTGGACGACCGCGACGTCTCCCGCTACATGCGCATCCTCAGCTTCCTGAGCCCCGCCGAGCTGGAGGAGCTGGAGAAAGTCACCGAGGAGCGGCCCCAGGCCCGGGCGGCGCAGCGCGCGCTGGCCGAGGAGCTGACGACGCTGGTGCACGGCGCGGACCAGTGTGCCGCGGTCATCGCCGCGTCGAAGGCGTTGTTCGGTCAGGGCGAGCTCGGCGAGCTGGACGAGGCGACACTGAGTGCCGCGCTCTCCGAGGTGCCGCACGCGCAGGTCACCGAGCTCGGTCCGCTGGTCGACCTGCTGGTCGAGGTCGGTCTGGCACCGAGCAAGTCGGGCGCCCGCCGCACGGTCAAGGAGGGCGGCGCCTACGTGAACAACGTGAAGGCCCTCGACGGCGAGGCGGCCCCGTCCCGCGAGGAGTTGCTGCACGGGCGCTGGCTGGTGCTGCGCCGGGGCAAGAAGAACCTCGCGGCGATCGAGGTCACGGCTGGCTGAGCCGTCACGACAGCACGACGGCGGGGCACGCATGATGCGTGCCCCGCCGTCGTGCTGTGCTCTGCGTGGTTCAGGTCTTCTGCCTGCTGCCCCGGATCGAGGCCCAGAGCATGTCACCGACACCGACCACCACCACGGCTCCGATCAGCTGGAGCACATGGCGCGTCCAGTCGATGCCCTTGGTGTCGTTGACGCCGATCCAGGTGGCGACAGCATTGCCGAGGATGCTGCCGATCATGCCGAAAATGACCGTCAGCCAGAGTGGGATCTCCTGCTTGCCCGGCAGGATCGCCTTTGCGATCAGACCGAGCACCAGGCCCACGATGACTGCCCACAACCAGCTCATGTCGCCTCCTTGTGCGACGCGGTGTCGCGCATGTCCGCCCAGTTTCGGTCCTGGTCCGGTACGCCGCATGTCGGACGGGTCCGTACGTGCGACGGGGTGGTGGGGTGTACGTATGCGGCGCGCCCCGGTCTCGAACCCGGGGGAGGCCGGGCGTACCGTGGGATCCGGTCCGGTCCGGGGAGCGTCCGGCGCAGGAACGGGGTCTCCCCCAGTTCGTCATGAGCTCGGGGAAGGGTGGTGGAGACGTGTTGGGGAAACAGCGTGGTGCGGAGGTCTTCCGGATCACGGGGGCGCGGCAGGGGCTCGCCGAGGACGTGCGCGGCAGGCAGCGGCGCTATGTGATCTCGATGTCCGTGCGCACGGTTTCGGTGGTCGCCGCCGCGGTCCTGTGGAACGTGGAACGCCATGTGGCGATCGTGGCGCTCGCGTTGGGGGTTCTCCTCCCCTATGTCGCGGTCGTCATCGCCAACGCGGGCCGGGAGAACGGTCCTTCCATCCCTTCGACCTTCGTGCCGGCCGCCACGCGCCCCGTGCTGGAAGCCGCGCCGATGGCCGCTCCGGCGGAGCCCGGTCCGGAATCCGGACATGTTTTCCGAAGCCCGGATCCACAGGAGCACGGCTGAGCCCGGGACGGGCCCAAGCTCAAGAAAAGCTCAGATCAATCATGAAGTTCCAGTGCACCGCAGCCCGGTCTGCGTGACATACTTCGTGAGCGCTCCGCATCCCCCGTCGGAGCGACGGACCGACGCCGGGCAGCTCCCCCCGTGGCTGCTCGGCGTCGCCTTTTCTCCGGCGGGGATGCCGCACGGTCTGCCGTCCGGCTCAGGCTCTAGGGTTGAGTCCGTGAACTCCCCCGAACCCGATTCCGCCGATTCCGCCGGACCCGATTCCGCGTCCGCGAGTGCTGCCGTCGCGCCCGTCTGCTCGGCCAAGGGCTGCCGTGCCGATGCCGTGTGGGTGCTGGCGTGGAACAACCCGAAGCTGCACACTCCGGAGCGCCGCAAGACCTGGCTGGCCTGTGACGATCACCGGGAGCATCTCTCGTCGTTCCTGGGCGTCCGGGGCTTCCTGAAGGACGTGGTAACGCTGACCGAATGGGAGTCGGACGAGAGGCCCTAGGACCCTCGGATCCGTCCTGGGCCTTGGGACCCGTCCTGAGCCTCGGATCCGCCCTGAGCCCTCGGATTCCGTCGGTCAGCCGCCGATCGCCGACATCGGGCGGTCGGGCTGGAGGAACGACGGGTCGTCGAGGCCGGAACCGGCCTTCTTGCCCCACATGGCGACCTTCCAGAGCCGGGCGATCTCCTCGTCCGGAGCCTCGGAGCGCAGGGCGCCGCGCAGGTCGGTCTCCTCACGGGCGAACAGGCAGGTGCGGACCTGGCCGTCGGCGGTGAGCCTGGTGCGGTCGCAGGCCCGGCAGAACGGCCGGGTGACGGAGGCGATGACGCCGACCCGGTGGGGTCCGCCGTCCACGAGCCAGCGCTCGGCGGGGGCGGAGCCGCGCTCGCCGTCCTCCTCGGCGGTGAGGTCGAAGCGGGTGCGCAGCGACTCGAGGATGTCTCCTGCGGTGATCATTCCGTCGCGCTTCCAGCCGTGCTGGGCGTCGAGCGGCATCTGCTCGATGAAGCGGAGCTCGTACGCGTTGTCCACGGCCCAGGCGAGGAGGTCGGGTGCCTCGTCGTCGTTGAGCCCCGGCATCAGGACGGTGTTGACCTTGACCGGGGTGAGCCCCGCCTCGCGGGCGGCTTCCAGTCCGGCCAGGACGTCGTGGTGGCGGTCGCGGCGGGTGAGGGTCTTGAACACCTCGGGGCGCAGCGTATCCAGGGAGACGTTGACCCGGTCCAGGCCCGCGGCCTTGAGCGCGGCGGCGGTCCGCTTCAGTCCGATGCCGTTGGTCGTCAGCGACATCCTGGGGCGGGGCTCCAGGGCCGCGCACTGCTCGACGATGGAGACGAGGCCGGGGCGCAGCAGCGGCTCTCCGCCGGTGAAGCGGACCTCGGTGATGCCGAGCTGTGTGACGGCGATGCGGACGAGCCGGACGATCTCGTCGTCGCTCAGCAGGTCGGGCTTGGCGAGCCACTGCAGGCCCTCTTCGGGCATGCAGTAGGTGCAGCGCAGATTGCAGCGGTCGGTGAGCGATACACGCAGGTCGGTGGCAACCCGGTCGAATGTGTCGATGAGCATGGTGGGCCCCCTCCCCCGGTGACTTCCCGGTTGCGGTATCTGACTCTTCCGAGACTACGCGAGACCTGTGACAACGGCGGGGCCCGTTTGACACGAGGTGCGGCGCGGCCGCGTCGTAGGACTCTACGACGCGGCCGCGGCGACGGAGCGGTGCGGGCACCCGACTCCTGTGTGAACTTCTGCTCTCAGTGGGCTCCGATGCCCGTGAGGGACTTGACCTCCAGCTCGGCGTACTTGCCCTTGTCCGGCTCCTCCTTGGACAGGAGGGAGCCGACCCAGCCGAGCAGGAAGCCCAGCGGGATGGAGATCAGGCCCGGGTTCTCCAGCGGGAACCAGGCGAAGTCGACGCCCTTGAACATCGAGGTCTTCGCGTTTCCGGAGACGACCGGAGAGAACAGCACCAGGATCACCGAGCTGGCGAGTCCGCCGTAGATCGACCACAGCGCGCCCTGGGTGGTGAACCGCTTCCAGAAGAGGCTGTAGAGGAGTGTCGGCAGGTTGGCCGAAGCGGCGACGGCGAAGGCGAGCGCCACCAGGCCGGCGACGTTCATGTCGCGGGCGAAGGCGCCCAGGACGATCGCGGCCGCGCCGATGAAGACGGTGGCCCAGCGGGCGGCCCTCATCTCCTCCTTCTCGGTGGCCTTCCCCTTGCGGATGACGTTGGCGTAGATGTCGTGGGCGAAGGACGACGAGGAGGCGAGGGTGAGGCCCGCGACGACGGCGAGGATGGTGGCGAAGGCAACGGCGGAGATCACGGCGAGCATGACGGCGCCGCCGGTGGAGCCGACCCCGCCGAGGTATTCGGCGAGCTGCGGGGCCGCCGCGTTGCCTGCCGGGTTCTTCGCCTTGATCTCGGCCGGGCCGATGAGGGCCGCGGCGCCGAATCCGAGGGCGATCGTCATCAGGTAGAAGGCGCCGATGATGCCGATGGCCCAGTTGACCGACTTACGGGCGGCCTTGGCGGTCGGCACCGTGTAGAAGCGGATCAGGATGTGCGGCAGACCGGCGGTGCCGAGCACCAGGGCGATGCCGAGCGAGAGGAAGTCCAGCTTCGAGGTGCCGGTGGCGCCGTACTTGAGCCCGGGCTCCAGGAACGACGCGCCGTGCCCGCTCTTCTCGGCGGCGGTGCCCAGCAGGTCGGAGACGTTGAAGTCGAACTTCCACAGCACCATGAAGGTCATCAGGATGGCGCCGGCGATCAGGAGGACGGCCTTGACCATCTGCACCCAGGTGGTGCCCTTCATGCCGCCGATGGTGACGTAGACGATCATCAGTACGCCGACCAGCGCAACGATGAGGATCTTTCCCGCGTCGCTCGTGATTCCGAGGAGCAGCGAGACCAGAACTCCCGCTCCTGCCATCTGTGCCAGCAGGTAGAAGATCGAGACGACGATGGTGGAAACACCGGCGGCGGTACGGACCGGGCGCTGGCGCATCCGGTAGGCGAGGACGTCGCCCATGGTGTAGCGGCCGGAGTTGCGCAGCGGTTCGGCGACCAGCAGCAGCGCCACCAGCCAGGCGACGAGGAAGCCGATCGAGTAGAGGAAGCCGTCGTAGCCGAAGAGGGCGATGGCTCCGGCGATGCCGAGGAACGAGGCGGCGGACATGTAGTCGCCGGAGACCGCGAGGCCGTTCTGGAAGGCGGTGAACTGGCGGCCGCCCGCGTAGAAGTCGGAGGCGCTCTTGGTCTGGCGGCCGGCCCAGACGGTGATGCCGAGGGTCGCGGCGACGAAGACCGCGAAGAGCGAGATGATCAGCGGCCGGTGCTCGCTGGTGGACGAGGCGGCGAGCGTCACGACGGTCTGGGAGTGGTACGCGGCGCTCATACGTCGGCCTCCATACGGGACTTGATGGCCTCGGCCTTCGGGTCGAGCTTCGCGTTGGCGTGCCGCGAGTAGAACCAGGCGATGAGGAAGGTGGTGAGGAACTGGGCGAGGCCGAAGACGAAGGCCACGTTGAAGTTGCTGTACACCTTGGTGCCCATGAAGCCGCCGGCGTAGTTGGAGAGCAGCACGTACAGCAGGTACCAGGCCACGAAGGCGATGGTCAGCGGAAAGGCGAACGAGCGGTACGAGCGGCGGAGTTCGCCGAATTCCTGGCTCGCCTGCTCCGCGACGAACTCCTCGGTCGTGGGCTGGGCGGGGCCGGTCTCCGTACTGCCCTCGGGCGGCGGTGCATCGGTAGCCACGGAATCTCCTCGCGACGCGGGTGCGGTAGTGGTGGTGGGGACGGTGGATCTCACTGGGGACCTCGATATCGGGGAGTGATGTACGCCTCCCCTGACAACGGCACGCAGCGCGCGGCGAAGCGGTTCACCTCGGTTTCCGTCGTCTTCGTGTCACCCCTTCGGACGCTCCGGCCGGAATCGGTTCTCTCGAACTCATTGATGAGCCGGGATGATCAGCGATAGCTTCACTCGTCATGTACGCGACTGGACACACCCCGTGTCCGTCGACAGACACGGATGAAGTGGAGACCCCATGGCTCATCTGGGATCCAGACGGAAGCGCGCACTGACGCTGCCCGTCGGATTGGCCCTCACCGCATCGCTCGGCTTCCTGCCGACGGGCACCGCCTCCGCCGCCCCGGCGCAGGAGACGCCCTCGGCGGCGGTGTCGACGGACGGTCCGAAGCTGTCGTACGTGGTCAACACCCGCGGCGGTCACGGCACCGTCAAGCAGGTGCGCAAGGCCATCGAGCGGGCCGGCGGCACGGTGGTGATCGCCTACGACCGGATCGGGGTCATCGTCGCCCACTCGCAGAACCCGCAGTTCGCGCAGTCGATGCGCCGCGTCAGGGGCGTCGACTCGGCGGGCGCCACCCGTACCAACCCGATCGTTCCGCAGGCCACGAAGGACATCGGGGTCGACCAGCCGCTGACCGCGCAGCAGGAACGGACTGCGGCAGCGCAGGCCACGGCGGGCCAGGACCCCATGGAGCCCCTGCAGTGGGACCTGCCCGCCATCAAGGCGGACAAGGCGCACGAGAAGTCGCTGGGCAGCTCCAAGGTCACGGTCGCGGTCATCGACACGGGTGTCGACGACACCCACCCCGATCTCGCCCCGAACTTCGACCGCCGCGGCTCGGCGGACTGTGTCTCCGGCGCACCGGACACCTCGGAGGGCGCCTGGCGTCCGAAGACCGGTGAGAGCGATCACGGCACGCATGTCGCGGGCACCATCGCCGCCGCGAAGAACGGCATCGGGGTGACCGGGGTCGCGCCGGGCGTGAAGGTCTCCGGCATCAAGGTGGGCAACCCGGACGGCTTCTTCTACACCGAGGCCGTCGTCTGCGGCTTCATGTGGGCCGCGGACCACGGTGCCGATGTCACGAACAACAGCTATTACACCGACCCGTGGCTGTTCAACTGCAAGGACGACCCGGACCAGGGCGCACTGGTCGAGGCCGTCGCCCGGGCCACGCGGTACGCCGAGGGCAAGGGCGCGGTCAACGTCGCCGCGGCGGGCAACGCGGCCGAGGACCTGGCGGCCGACACGATCGAGGACGTCACGAGCCCCAACGACACCACGCCGGTCACCCGGACCATCGACCCGAAGGTGTGCCTCGACATCCCGACGATGCTGCCGGGGGTCGTGACGGTCTCGGCGACGGGTGCGAAGGGGCTGAAGGCCTCGTACTCGAACTACGGCAACGGCGTCATCGACGTGGCCGCGCCGGGCGGGGACTCGACGGCCTATCAGACGCCGGCGCCGCCGGCGACGAGCGGTCTGATCCTGTCCACGCTGCCGGGCGGCAAGTACGGCTACAAGGCCGGTACGTCGATGGCCTCCCCGCACGTCGCGGGCGTCGTGGCCCTGATCAAGTCGACGCATCCGTACGCGTCGGCCGCCGCGGTCAAGGCGCTGCTGACGCTCGAGGCCGACGCCACGGCGTGCGGTGACCCGTACGACATCGACGGCGACGGCAAGATCGACGCGGTCTGCGAGGGCGGCAAGAACCGCAACGGCTTCTACGGGGCCGGAGTGGTGGACGCGCTGGACGCGGTGCGCTGGTAGGGGACGGAGCGAGGGGCCGGCACAGGAACCCTCCGTGCCGGCCCCGGTCCGCCCGGGTCCGCCCCTGTCCCGCACATGGCACTCAGTGCCATAGTGCGGGGATGACGCACCTCCCCGACTCAGCCACCGGGCAGGCCTGGGCCGCCCTCGGTGGTGACTCCGTACTTCTCTCCCGGATCGGGACGACAGAAGCGGCCGGGCTGCTCCCCGCCCGGCTGCCCGTGCGGGAGTTGGCCCGCGCCGCGGTCGCGGTCTGCTCCCTGGCCGCCGCCGAGCTCGCGGCCCGCCGCACCGGCGGCCCCGTGCCCCGGGTCCGGACCGACGACGGCGCGGTGGCCACCGCGTTCGTCAGCGAGCGCCATCTGCGGATCGACGGCCGCGCCCCGGCGAGTTTCGCTCCGCTCTCCCGGTTCTGGCGCACGGCCGACGGCTGGGTCCGTACGCACGCCAACTACCCGCACCACCGGGCCCGGTTGCTGGGCACGCTGGGGCTGCCCGCGGACACCGCCGACGATCTGGCCGTGGACGCCGTGGCGGCGTCCTTCGCCGGGCTGCGGGCGGACGGGATCGAGCAGGCGGTGTACGCCGCGGGCGGGTTGGCCGTGGCCGCCAGAACACCCGGGGAGTGGGCCGTCGACCCGCGCCGCGTCGCACTCTCCGGTGTGCCGCTGGTGGAGAGGGAGCGGCTGGACGCGGCCCCGGTGCGGCGGACGGCAGCCCTCGGCGGCACACCGCTGCGGCCCGCTGCCGGACTGCGCGTCCTGGACCTCACCCGGGTCACCGCGGGGCCGGTCGCCACCCGTACGCTCGCGCTGCTCGGCGCCGACGTCCTGCGGATCGACGCCCCGCAGCTCCCGGAGAGCCAGGACGCGCACAGCGACACGGGGTTCGGGAAGCGGTCGGTGAGCATCGACCTGGCGAGCGGCGCCGGCCGCGAGGTCTTCGACGAGCTGCTGGCCGGGGCGGACGTGGTCGTCACCGGATACCGGCCCGGTGCGCTCGACGGGTTCGGCCTCACGCCGCGGTCCCTCGCCGCGCGCAGGCCTGGTCTGGTGATCGGGCGCCTGTCGGCCTGGGGGAAGGGCCCATGGGCCGGGCAGCGCGGTTTCGACAGCGTGGTGCAGGCCGCCACCGGCATCGCAGTGGCCGAGGCGGACCCGGAGGAGCCGGACGGTCCGCCGGGTGCGCTGCCCGCCCAGGCGCTGGACCACGGCACCGGCTATCTGCTGGCCGCGGCGGTACTGCGGGCGCTGACCGAGCAGCACGACGAGGGCGGTTCGCGGCTGGCCACCCTCTCGCTGGCCCGTACCGCGGCCTGGCTGACCGACGAGATCCCGGCGACGCCGGACCGTACGGAACCCGAGCACTACGACCCGCGGAAGTGGCTCACCGAGACCGACAGCCCGCTGGGCCGCCTGCGCCATGCCTTGCCGCCGGTCGCCTTCGACGGGGCGCCCGCCGACTGGTCGCGCCCGCCCGGACCGCTGGGGGCGGACGCGGCCGTCTGGCTCACGGCTTGATGAGGACCTTCAGCGCCGTGCGCTCGTCCATCGCCTTGTAGCCGGCCGGTACCTCGTCGAGGCCGACCGCCAGGTCGAAGACGGGCGACGGGTCGATGGTGCCGGACAGCACGTCGGGGAGCAGTTCCGGAATGTACGTGCGTACGGGGGCGACGCCACCGCGCAGGGCGATGTTCCGGTCGAACATGATGCCGAGGTCCAGCCCGGTGCCGCTGCCGTGCGGCACTCCGACGTAGCCGATGGAGCCGCCGTCGCGGGTGATGCCGACGGCGGTGCGCATCGACTGCTCGGTGCCGACGGCCTCGATGACCGCCTGGGCGCCCTCGCCGCCGAGCAGTTCCCGTACCGCCTCGACGGCTGCCTCGCCGCGCTCGGCGACGATGTCGGTGGCGCCGAAGTCGCGGGCGATGTCCGTGCGTGCCCGGTGGCGGCCGAGCGCGATGATCCGCTCGGCGCCGAGCCGCTTGGCGGCCATGACGCCGCACAGGCCGACGGCACCGTCACCGACGACGGCGACCGTGGAGCCCCGCTTCACACCGGCGCCGACAGCGGCGTGATGGCCGGTGCCGAGGACGTCGGACAGGGCCAGGAGCGCGGTGAGCAGGTGGTCGTCGGAGGCCGCGGCGGCGGGGAGCTTGACCAGTGTGCCGTCGGCGAACGGAACGCGCACGGCCTCGCCCTGTCCGCCGTCGGAGCCGACCGAGCCCCAGAAGCCGCCCTGCGGGCAGGAGGTGGTCAGGCCCTCGGCGCAGTAGGTGCAGGTGCCGTCGGACCAGACGAAGGGGGCGACGACGAGGTCGCCGACGGCGAAGCCGTTGACCTCGGCGCCCGCCTCCTCGACGATCCCCAGGAACTCGTGGCCGATGCGCTGGCCGGGCTGCCGGGCGGACTCGCCGCGGTAGGCCCACAGGTCGCTGCCGCAGATACAGGCCCGCAGGACCCGCAGCACCACGTCGGTGGGCTGCTGGATCACCGGGTCCGGGACCTCCTGCACGCGGATGTCGTGGGGTGCGTGGATGACGGTGGCGCGCATGCGTGGGGGTCCTTGCTGATCTCAGATGCTGATACTCCGCTCACGGTACGCCCCGAAGACCGCACCGGCTCTTTTCGCCCCCGGCGCGAGCGCGCCCAGGGTCAGCAGGAACTGCGCCGCGACATAGGTGAGCATGACCCAGAAATCGGGGGCGGGCGGCTGCGGCCAGTCGGCGATGCCGGTGGCGATCAGGGCGTCGGAGAGCAGGAAGAGCGCGCCTCCGGCGGCCGCGTACCGGCCGAGGACGCCGGAGCGGTAGGCCATGGCGGTCAGCAGCAGGCTGTAGCCCGCCATCGGGACCCGTAGCCCGGCCGGCAACCCGTCCCAGATCAGCACGACGAAGACGGTCAGGACGACCGCGTACCCGATACCGGGGAGCAGTGCGCCGCGGGCCCGGCCGAAGAGCCGCAGGTAGCAGAGGTGTCCTGCGGCAAATCCGCCCATCCCGACGAGGAAGGCGAGGTCGGCGTCGGCCAGCAGGAACACGTCCCCGGTCCAGCCGCAGAGCAGGGCGGCGATCAGCAGCCGGGGCCCGCGCCGGGCGACGGCGTACGCGGCGAGGAGCGGCATCAGCAGCGGCTTGGCGACGAGGTGGACGGGGCCGGCGTCGGTGAGGACCCCGACGAGGTCGGCCACGCACGCGAGGAGGAAGGCGATGAGCAGGGGGCGCACGAGACGCTCCCGCCGGTCCGGGGACGGGCCGGCGCTCATCCGGTGCGCTCCCGCGCGGGAGCGGCCGTGGCCCTGCCCGCCGCGACTTCGGCGGGCTTCCAGCCGGGTCCGCGGAAGACCCGCCCGGCCCGCTCGCTCCAGCTGCCCGCCGCGCGGACGTCGCGGGCGATCGCGGCGTACTCGTGGGTGGCGACCCGCAGCGGGTTGAACGTGTCGATGTTCTTGGTGAGCCCGAACACGGGCCGTTCCGTCTCCGCGGTGAAGGACCCGAACCACCGGTCCCACACGATCAGGATGCCGCCGAAGTTCCGGTCGAGGTAGCCGCCCTGGGAGGCGTGGTGCACCCGGTGGTGGGAGGGCGTGTTCAGGACGTACTCGAAGGGCCGGGGCAGCTTGTCGATCCGCTCGGTGTGCACCCAGAACTGGTAGACGAGATTGACCGAGGAACAGAAGGCCAGTGCCGCCGGGTGGACGCCGCACGCGATCAGCGGGAGGTAGAACGGCCACACGGTCAGCGAGGTCCAGGGCTGGCGCAGCGCGGTGGAGAGGTTGAACTTCCGGCTGGAGTGGTGGACCACGTGGCAGGCCCAGAGGATCCGGATGACGTGGTGGCCGCGGTGGGACCAGTAGTAGAAGAAGTCCTGCCCCAGCAGCATCAGCGGGACGGTCCACCACAGGAGGGGGATGCTGAGCGGGGTCAGTTCGTAGACCGCGGTGTAGATCGCGACGATGGGCACTTTCCACAGCAGGTCGAAGGCCAGGCTGCCCAGCCCCATGGTGATGCTGGTGGTGGCGTCCTTCGCCTCGTAACCGGCGGCGTCCTCGTCGGGGTGGAAGTGGTGGAGCGCCATTTCCAGAACGGTGAGCAGGACGAAGGCCGGTATGGACCAGAGCACTACATCGGGCAGGTTCGTCGGCATGCCTGCACCGTAGAGCCGCAGGTCGGCCCCCGACTAGACGTTGTTACCAACAAGTATGCGAGACATGCTGTCAGCAGCTTTTGGCACCTTCCGACAGCGCGGCCGTCGTACGATCCCTCCACCGGAGTCCGACAGGGGGAGGAACTGCCGTGCAGGGTCTGGAAGTTGCGCTGGTCCGGCTGGCGACGACGGTGATCGGCTCGGTCGCTCGATCACTGATCACCCCGAAGCCGGGCGCGGGCCTGGTCCCGGACCCGGTGCGGCCGCTCCCCCGCCCGGCGAAGCCGGACCGGCTGGCGCGGGTACTCGCCGGCCGGTTGGCGGAGTCGTACACCGGGCTGCCGGAGAACGAACGGCTGGCCGCCGTGGAAGCGGTCCAGGACACCTTCGTCGCGGCGGGCGAGCTGACGGCCGACCGGCTGTTCGGCCTGAACCTGGATCCCGACCGGCTGTCCGCCGAACTGTCGGCGCCCCCGGCCGGGCTGTCGGACCGGGCGGCCGGGCTCTACGGGGAGCTCCTGGACCGCTGCTGCGCGCACGCCATGGAGCAGCTGACCGCCGAGCCGTCGTTCACGGCACGGGCGGCGGTGGAGCAGGTGCGCGCGGCAGAGCGGACGCGGGAGCTGGTGGCGGACGTACGGGAACGGGTCGGCCCGCGCCCCGGCACGGCGGCGCTGGACTTCGAGCGGCGGTACACGGAGTTCATGGCCACGGCGCACAGCCGGATAGGGCTGTTCGGGCTGACGCTGGGGCGGTCGACGGGCGAGTGGCCGCTGGAGACGGGCTACATCAGCCTGTCGGTGAGCTCCCGGGACAGCGGACCGGAGTGGTGGGAGGCGACCGCGCCGGAGCGGGTGACGGTCACGGCGGAGCAGGCCCTCGCGGGGACCGGCCGACTGCTGCTGCGAGGGACGGCCGGTTCGGGCAAGAGCACCCTCGTCCAGTGGCTGGCGGTGAATGCGGCCCGGCAGACGTTCGGCGGGGACCTCGCCGACTTGAACCGCTGCGTGCCATTCGTCCTGCGCCTTCGCGCATTCACATCGGACGGAAAGCTGCCGGGTCCGGAGGACTTCCTGCACGCGGCGGGCGTCCCACTGCATGGCGCTGCGCCCGCCGGGTGGGCGGACCGGCTGCTGTCCGAAGGCCGCGGCCTGGTGCTGGTGGACGGGGTCGACGAAGTCCCTGCACGGCTGCGTCAGCGTACCGAGAAATGGCTGAAGGACCTGCTCACCGCGTATCCGAGGTCCCGTTACGTGGTGACGACCCGGCCGTCCGCCGTGCCGGAGAGCTGGCTGTCCGGCTCCGGATTCGAGGCACATTCCCTGATGCCGATGACGACGAAGGACATCCGCGCATTCGTCGACCACTGGCACACGGCCGCACGCTCCGAGTGCCGGTCGGACGAGGAGCGCGAGCAGCTCGACGCGTACGAAGCCTCGTTGCGGCACGCCGTGGGGACGCGGCGCGACCTGGGCCGGCTCGCGACGAACCCGCTGATGTGTGCGCTGCTGTGCGCCCTCAATCGGGACCGCCGCACGCAACTTCCGCGTGCGCGGAAGGAGTTGTACGACGCGGCGCTGGACATGCTGCTCGTTCGGCGCGACACGGAACGCGACGTCAACGGGGTCGAGGGCGTCGACCTGACCAGGGAAGAACAGACGGCGCTGTTGCAGCGGCTGGCGTACTGGTTGATCCGCAACGGTCAGGCGGAGGCGGAGCACGACGAGGCCTTGGCGATGGTGACCGAGTGGCTGGCGGCCATGTCCCAGATTCAGGGCAGCCCCGAGAACGTGTTCCAACACCTCCTGATCAGAAGCGGGCTGTTGCGGGAACCCGCGCCGGGGGCGGTCGGGTTCGTGCACCGGACGTTCCAGGACTACCTGGGGGCGAAGGCGGCCGTGGAGGCCCGTGACTTCGGGGTGCTGGTCAGGCAGGCGCACGACGACCAGTGGCACGATGTCGTACAGATGGCGGTGGGGCACGCCCGCCCGGACGAACGTGGCAGGCTGCTGCGGCAGTTGCTGAAGCGAGCGGACCGAACGCCCACGTACCGCCACCGGCTCGTGCTGCTGGCGGCGGCGAGCGTGGAGCACGCGCCGGAGCTCGATGCCGCAGTGCGGGACGACGTCCGGCGCCGGACGGAGGAGTTACTGCCACCGCGCACACGCGAGGAGGCGGAGCAGCTGGCGGCCGTCGGCGAACTGGTCCTCGAGCTGCTGCCGGGGCCTCAGGACGTGGAGGATGAGTTTTCGGCGGGTTATGTGGTGATGACGGCGGGTCTGGTGGGGGGCGAAACAGCATACGAGGTGATCAGGCAGTACAGGGAGGACGAGCGGCCGTGGGTCGCCGGGCAGCTGTGCGAGGCATGGGGTGCTTTCGACGCCGAGACCTACGCACGGGAGATCCTGGCAGCACAGGCCTGGGAACAACCGTACGTCTCCGCCGCCACCGCCGAGCAGATGAGTGCTCTGCGCCATGTCCCCGAGGCCCACTCGGTCCGTCTGCAGGGCAGCCATCGCGACCTGTCCCCGCTGGTGTCCCGCCGTGAGTTGAGGAAGCTCTTCGTCTTCGACAACAGAGAGCTGACGGATATCTCCCCCGTGGCCTCGATGCGCTCGCTCACCGAGGCCGGATTCAGCCAATGCCCGGAGGTTCGCGATCTGAGTCCGTTGTACGGCCTCCCGCTGACCTTGCTCTCCCTGATCCAGCTGCATCCCGGCCTGTCAGCCGGACAGCTGGAACCCCTCACAGCAAGCACCGTGGTTCTCGGCCACCGCTTCGCCGTCGGAAGCTTCGGCGAACTACCGCTGCACACCCGCCTCAAGTCCCTCTACTTGATCGGGCAGGCCAGCGAACTGAACCTGGAGGGAATCGAGCGGTGGACCGAGCTGGAGGAGCTCCGCATCGAAAGCTCGTCCCAGCTTCGGTACATGGCCGCAGCGCCGTCCCGGTCTCGTCTTCGCTCGCTCACTCTCGACGGTCTGGACGACCTGGACCCGGCCGTCCTGAGCGGCTTCCCCTCCCTCGGAAAGCTCGTTCTCTTCCGCTGCCGGCTGTCCGGGGAGCTGACGCCCCTGAGAGAACTGACAGAGCTGACAACGCTTTCCCTCTACCCCCGGTCCGAAGGAACCCCTGCCGACGTCGACAGCGTCATCGACCTGACCCCCCTGGCCGCTCTCGACCGCCTCACCATCACCGTCGGCAGAGACACACACACCGTCGGGGAAGACCTCTTTCCGCCCGGCCGGATCATGCGCCCGCACCGGTCAGTAACGGTCTAAGGGGATTGCCGATCATTTACACGTCGTCCTGCTCCTGTTGTCCTTGCCAGCCTGTGCCTGGGGATCTGTGGGAGCCGGAGGGTGCGAACCTCTCCGACTGCCCGACCTTCAGCGTGCCTGGCGGTTGGTGACACACGGTGATCGTCGGTCCGGTTTCAGCTGCGAGTTGGGCCGGCTCGCGCTTCCAGGACCGGGTGCGGTAGCCGTTGGATCCGCCGGCGTCGGCGGTGATCAGCAGCCGTGTCGCCCTCGGGTAGGCAGCCCGGCTCCGCCGCGAGCGTACGGGGCGATTTCACCGTCCACCGCAGCGGCGACATCGGGTCGCCTCTCTCCTCGGGCTCGACCAGAGCCGGTAGCGCCGGCCGCAGCCCCGGATCCAGATCGGCGACCCGTTTGCGTCCTCCGCCGGGACGCCGGACCCGCCCCAACGGCTCCTCTCCGGGTTCCGGCTCGAACACGCCATTGCGGA
Source organism: Streptomyces sp. NBC_00236 (assembly GCF_036195045.1). Taxonomy (NCBI): domain Bacteria; kingdom Bacillati; phylum Actinomycetota; class Actinomycetes; order Kitasatosporales; family Streptomycetaceae; genus Streptomyces; species Streptomyces sp. NBC_00236. The sequence goes on from NZ_CP108100.1 coordinate 1,604,408, forward strand.
CCGTCGTCTCGCTGACCTGGGCCGCCCGAGCGACAGCGCTGATGCCACCATGCCCCAGCAGCCGGGCCTCGGTTCCCCTCAGCAGTCGCTGCCGCTCGTCCAGATGCGGGAACAACACCGCCAATTTCGCGGAGAGTTGATCACGGGCCTCGTCCGGGATGCGCATACCGGACCAACGAGCCCCAGGTCGGGAAGCAACACCTTGATGATCTGCAATCTCTTAGACCCCCGCCGCCCCCAGCAGCTCCCCCGCCACATACGTCACGGCCATCGCCACCGCTCCCCCGCCCATGTTCCGCAGCACCGCCGGGCCCGCCTTCGCCTCGCCCAGCCGGGCGCTCCACCAGCCCGTCAGGGCCAGGGCGGCGAGGACCGACAGCACGGTCACCGGCAGGCGCAGCGACGACGGCGGCAGCACGATCGCCAGCAGGGGCAGCAGCGCGCCCACCGTGAACGCGAGGAAGCTGGCCCCTGCCGCGTGCCACGGGTTCGTCAGGTCGTCCGGGTCGATGCCCAGCTCGACCTCGGCGTGGGCGCGCAGCGCGTCGCGTTCGGTGAGCTGGACGGCGGCTTCGCGGGCCACCTCGCGGCTGAGCCCCTTGCCCTCCAACAGGCCGGTGAGCTCGGCGAGTTCCGCCTCCGGGGTCTCCTGGAGCTCGCGCTTCTCCGTCGCCAGCGCGGCCTTCTCCGAATCACGCTGGGTGGAGACGGACACGTACTCGCCCGCCGCCATCGACATGGAGCCGGCCAGCAGCCCGGCCAGCCCCGCCGTCAGCAGGGTGCCCCGGTCGCCGGTGGCGCCCGCGACGCCGACGACGAGGCCCGCGGTGGAGACCACACCGTCGTTGGCCCCGAGGACCGCGGCGCGCAGCCAGTTCAGCCGCGCGCCCAGCCCGTTGCCGTGCGGTTCGTGGTGCGCCTGGGTGTCCGTCACCCGGGGATGGTCTCATCTCCGGGCTCCTTCGCGGCGAAAGACCCTCGGCGTCACCAGACGCGTACCGACCCACCCGGCGCGAAGGCGGGGCTGGTGGCATCCTGCGGGACCTCCTTCAGGGGTTCGGCGATCTCCTCGACCGTCGGGCCGACGGTGGCGGCGATGCGGTCCAGCGCCGGCAGGTCGAACCCGTAGACGCGGGCCGCGTTGCCGCCGGTCATGGCGGCGATCTCCGCGGGCGGCAGTCCCGCGTAGGCGATCCGCAGGCCCTCTCGTGAGTACGGGGCGGTGCCCTCGTCGTGCGGGTAGTCGCTGCCCCACATGATCTTGTCGAGGCCGATCCGGTCGCGCAGCGGCACCTCGTGCGGGCGCATGAAGCTGGCGCCGACGAAGCAGTTGTCGCGCCAGACCTCGCTGGGGCGTGCGCCCATGGAAGCCGACAGCCCCGCGCCGAACTTGGACTCGGCGGTGGCCGCGCGGGTCGCCGCCGCGACCAGCCGGCCGTGGTAGTAGTCGAGCATCTCCACGATGCCCGGGATCCAGCCGGAGCCCTGTTCGGTGAGCACCAGCTTCAGGTCGGGGTGGCGGCGGAAGGCACCGCCGAAGATCAGGTGCCACAGCGCCCGGTGCGAGAACCACGTCGTCTCGACCATGAAGACCGCGCGGGCCGCCGGTTCGTCGCCGAGCGGCGGGGAGGCGGAGCCGCCGTGGTGGTTGACGGGTACGTCCAGCTCCGCGCAGACCGCCCACAGCGGGTCGTACACCGCGGAGTACAGCTCCGGTATGCCGGAGCCCGGCGGGGTGCCGGGCAGCAGGATACCGCCGGTGAGGCCCGCCTCCTTGGCGCGCCGGACCTCACGGACCGCCTCGGCCGGATCGTTGAGGAGGATCTGGGCGACTCCCGCCCGCCGGCCCGGTGCGGCGGCGCAGAAGTCGGCGAGCCAGCGGTTGTGGGCGCGCAGGCCCGCCCAGCGCTGTTCGTACTCCTGCCGGGAGGGCGCGGGGGCCATCAGGGAGGCGGACGGGAAGAAGGGCGGGATGGTGTTGGGGAAGACGACTTCCGCGACGATGCCGTCCGCCTCCAGTTCGGCGAGGCGGCGGTCCGAGTTCCAGTTGCGGTCGGCGGTGTCGGCGACCAGGTCCTCGTACGGGTTGACGTAGGCCGCCGCCCAGGCGTCGAAGTCGTCGTGGTGCTTCGACTCCAGGTACGGCCTGTAGTCGAGCAGGTCGGCGCCGGCGTGGCAGTCGGCGGAGATGACGGTGTAGCGGTCGGTCATGACGCCCCCGGGATCAGCACGTCGTGGTCGGTCATGACGCCCCCCGGGACCGGGAAGTCGTGGTCGGTCATGACGCCCCCAGGACCGGGAAGTCGTGGTCGGTCAGCCAGTGCCGGCCGACCTCGCGCGAGCGGGCCCAGGACGCCTCGACCGCGGCCTGGTCGGTGCTCTGGCCCAGGTCGGCGGGGGTGGGGCCGATGCGCGCGGCAATGGGGGCGAGCCTGTCCGTGTCGAAGCCGAAGACCTCCGCGGCCGCGAGGCCCAGCATCACGCGGGTCTCGGCGACGGGGATGTCGTGGAAGGTGTTGCGCAGCCAGTTGGCGGTGTCGGGCCAGGTGCCCTCGGGGTGCGGGAAGTCGCTTCCCCACAGGATGTTGCCGACGCCGATCTCGTACCGCTGGGCGAGTTCGCGGCGTTTGGTGTTGGTGGCGCAGACGAACACCTGCCGGTCGAGGTACTCGTGCGGCGGGCGCTTCAGTTCGGCGAACGGGGAGAGCTTCTTGCCGCCGTGGGCGCCGAGGTAGAGCCGGTCCATGAACCACAGGAGGTTCGGCAGCCACCAGCAGCCGGACTCCGCGACGCCGAACTTCAGCCCGGGGTGCCGCTCGAAGGCGCCCGACCAGAGGAGGAACCAGAGCGGGCGGGAGGGCCACCAGGTGACCTCGGAGACGTAGATGCCGAGGTGGTCGCCGTACTCGTGGCGGGGCGCGGCGCCGGAGTGGGTGACGATCGGCATGCCCGTCTCGGCGGCGGCCGCCCACACGGGGTCGTAACGGCGGTCGTGGTACGGGGCCTTGTCCACCCACATGGAGGGGATCATCAGGGCGCCGAGGCCGGACTCCTTCGCCCGGTGGATCTCGGCGACGACCCGGTCGGTCTCACCGGTGACGGGCAGCAGGGCGACACCGCAGTGGCGTTCGGGGTGCTGTGAGACGAACTCGGCGAGCCAGCGGTTGTGGGCCTGCGCTCCGGCCATGCCCAGCTCGGGGTCCTGGTCCCCGGAGAGGCCGAGACCGACCCCGAAGGGGGCCGCGGTGCGGCTGTCGACGGCGTCCGCGTCGGGGAAGACGACCTCGGCCGCCACACCGTCGCCGTCGAGCTCCTTGAGACGCTGCGTCGCGTCCCAACCGCCTTTCAGCCCCTCCTCGTTGTCGTGGAACCACTTGTCGGCGAAGGCCTCGTTGCGTACGCCGAGGCGGGTCATCTCCTCGCGGCGGCGGTCGCGGCCGGCCAGGAAGTCGTCGAACTCGCGGTGGTGGCGGCTGTCCAGGTAGGGCCGGTACTCCTCGGTGGGGAGTCCGGCGTGGCAGTCGGAGGAGATGATCAGGTACGGGTCGTCGTGGGTCATCGCTGGGTCCTGTCCCCTCAGTCGAGTATGAAGTTCTCCAGGTAGGACGGGTTGGAGCGCTCGAGCATCGACTGCGACCTGGCGCGGATCTGACGGTCGCTGTGCTCGCTGTCGGGCAGCATCCAGAAGCGGTCGGCGCGGATCCCGTCCACGACGGTGGCGGCGACGTCCTCCACGGGCGTGAACTCCACCTCGTGGCCGCCCGCCTTCATGGCCTTCTCCCACTGGTCGAGGCTGCGGTACGGGGTCCTGCGCGGGCGCTCCTTGGCGTACCGGTCGGGCCGGTTGCGGTGCGACTCCCACAGTCCGGTGCGCAGCATGTGCGGGCCGGGGAAGAGGACCGAGGCGCCGACCGCCGCGCCCTCCGCCCTCAGGTGCGCGTACAGCGACTCGGTCATCGTGACGACGGCCGACTTCGTGACGGCGTACACGGACGCGGTGGGCAGCGGGGCGATCCCGCCGTCGCCCGACGAGGTGTTGACGACGTGGCCGGGCCCGCCGTCCGCGAGCATGCGCGGCAGGAATGCCTGGATGCCGTGGAAGACGCCCCACACGTTGACGGCGAAGGCCCACTTCCAGTCGTTGGGCTCGTGCTCCCACATCCGGCCCTCGGCTCCGGAGCCGACCCCGGCGTTGTTGCACAGCACGTGCACGGCGCCGAAGGTCTCGTACGCGGCGTCGGCAAGTGCCTGTACGGAGTCGCGCTCGCTGACGTCGACGGGCCGGGCCAGCACGTGTGCGCCCTCCGCGCGCAGTTCGCCGGCCGCCTTGTCGAGCGCGCCCTCCTCCACGTCGGCGAGGACGACCTTCAGCCCCTCGGCCGCGAACCTCCGGGCCATCGCGAGCCCGATTCCGCTCGCGGCGCCGGTGACGACGGCGACCTGCCCCTCCTGGAGCCTCATCGGACGCTCCCTCGCGGCGGGCCGTCGTGGATCTGCTGCGGGTCGTCGTAGCGCTGGTGGATGTACGGCAGGAGCGCGTCGGCGCTCACCCGCTCGACGGCCCGGCCCTGCTGGTCGCTGGTCTTCTCGCCGATGGTGATGTCGAGGACGCGGAGTACGGGGAGGTCGGCGACCGGGTCGTACATGGACTCGCGCAGCACCACGTCGCCGGTGATCCGCTCCAGCCGGCGGACCTTCTCGTGGCGGGTGCAGTGGATCAGGACGGGGTCGGCGTCGAAGCCCTCGCCGTCCACCGCGGGCAGGAACTTGAAGTAGAAGTCGAGCTTGGTGGCCGGTGCGGGCAGCGGGAGCTGTTCGCCGACAGCGCCGCGGATCTCGACGAAGGCGATGCCGTGGCGGGCGAGCGAGGCGTGCACGACGAGTCCTTCGCGCTCCACGCTGACCTCGCCGAGCTTCTTCGGCTCGCCGAACACCTCACGGCCGCCGGTCAGGGCCCGCTCGTGGGTCATCGGCATGACCAGCGGGTACCAGCCCTCGTGCCCGTCATGGACGGCGGCGACGGCGACGGAGCCCGCGCCGAGCGGATAACCGGGCAGATCGACCTTGCTGATGTTCGCCCGGACGAGCGGGCGGGCGGAGGGTTTCAGGGGCGGTGGGAGGACGGCGGCCACCGCGTCCGGGTCGCTCTCCCAGACGGCGGCCACGCCGGTGGACCAGATGTCCGGGAGCCGGGAGCGGGCCTCGCGGGCCTCCGCGATCTCGGCCTCGGTGCGCGCGCCGTACCGTACACGTGCCATGTGGTGCCACCCTTCTCGGTTGTCCGCGCCGGGTTCTGTAACACAGTTACACCGGAGCTCGCGAAGGGTAAATAGCCGTGCGTGTAACGGAGTTCTGGATACTGGAGGAGCTGTGGCGCGTTCGTCGCTGACCCGCGAGGAGGTCCTCGCGGCCGCTGCCGGGCTCGTACGGCAGCACGGTCCGCAGACCCTCACCATGCGCAAGCTGGCTGCCGAACTGGGCACCGCCGTCACGTCGATCTACTGGCACGTCGGCAACCGCGAGTCACTGCTGGACGCCCTCGTCGAGCGCACCGTCCTGGACATGGGCACCCTGCGCCCCACCGGCCGCACCCCGGCGGCCAGGATCGTCTCCGTGGCCCGCGGGCTCCGCCGGGACCTGCGCGCCCGGCCGCACCTGATCGCGATGGTCCACGAACGGGGGCTGACGGAACGCATGTTCCTGCCGGCCCAGCAGGCGCTCGCCCACGAGGTGCACGCCGCCGGGCTGCGCGGCGCCCGGGCGGCGGACGCGGTACGGGCGGTGCAGTTCCACACCGTCGGCTTCCTGCTCGTCGAGCGCAACCGGGAACGGTCCCCCGTGCAGTCGCCCGCCGAGGGCGATCTGTGGAGCGCGTCGACGGCCGGCGGCGACCCGGCACTGGCCCGGGCGCTGGCCCGGCCGGCCGACCAGGAACGACTGTTCGTCACGTCTGTACGGGCCCTGGTGGAGGGGCTGCTCGCCGGCGGGGGGGGGGGGGCCGGGGGTGACGGCCGAATAGGGGGCTGTCGGTGTCGGCCCGTATTCTCTGTGACCATGCTCGACGACCGCCAGACCGCAGCACCGTGGCCGACCGCCTACCCGCAGGGGTACGCGGTCGTCGACGTGGAGACCACCGGCCTCGCACGGGACGACCGGATCATCTCCGCCGCCGTTTACCGCCTCGACGCCCGGGGCAACGTCGAGGACCACTGGTACACCCTCGTCAACCCGGAGCGCGATCCCGGCCCTGTCTGGATCCACGGGCTGACGAGCGATGTCCTGGAAGGCGCCCCGCTCTTCCCCGAGGTGGCCGCCCAGCTCTCCGAGCGGCTCGCCGACCGCGTGCTCGTCGCGCACAACGCCGCCTTCGACTGGTCGATGCTGGCCCGGGAGTACGCACGGGCCGCGGTGATCGCGCCCGTCCAGCAGCGGCTGTGCACCATCGCGCTCTCCAAGGAACTGCGGCTGCCGCTGCCCAACCACAAGCTGGAGTCGCTGGCCGCGCACTTCGGCGTGGTGCAGGAGCGCGCGCACCACGCGCTGGACGACGCCCGGGTGCTCGCCGAGGCGTTCCGCCCCAGCCTGCACGCGGCGGCCCGGGACGGAATGCGGCTGCCGCTGCTGGAGTGCCGGCCGCTGACCGAGTGGTCGGACTCCCCCGTCACCCCGCGGATCGGCTACCAGCCCTCGTACGGCGCGCAGAACAGCTGGCGCCCCTCGCGCAAGCGCCCGGCCTGCCCGTATCCGAACCCGGGGCGGTACGAAAAGGAGAAACCTCTCATGCAGGGCATGCGGGTGGCGTTCTCCGGCGACACCTCGATCGACCGCGAGCTCCTGGAGGACCGGGCCGTGGAGGCGGGGCTGCACGTGGCGACGAGCGTCTCCCGGCTGACGAGCCTGCTCGTCACCAACGACCCGGACGCGGCGACCTCGAAGACCGTGAAGGCGAAGTCGTTCGGTACGCCGATCATCGACGAGAGCGCCTTCACCCATCTCCTGCGGGACGTGGCCGCGTCCACCAGGGTGCCGGCGCCGACGCCGTCATCGGAGTGAACCGGGGGCGACTCGCCCGCCCACCGCTCGCCCGTCGCCGCCCCAGCGTCCCACCCTGTGGCGCATGGCACGTTGCGAGGTATGCGGAAACGACTACGGGATGTCCTTCGAGGTGCACGCGCAGGGCGCGGTGCATGTCTTCGACTGCTTCTCCTGCGCCATCCACCGCATGGCGCCCATCTGTGAGCACTGCCGGGTCCAGGTCATCGGCCAGGGTGTCGAGGTCGACGGGCACTGGTTCTGCGGCGGCCACTGCGCCCGCGCGGAGGGGAAGGTGGGCATCATCGACAAAGTCTGAGCGCCTGGGGCCTCTCGTTCGGGTCATGCCGGGCTCGTGCCCCCACCCCCTCCGCGATGCACCCCATGACGCAGTTGTACCGTCATGGGGTGTACCGCTTCCTGTTGACCCGGCAGTGGCTGATTCTCGCCCTCATCGCCCTCGTCCTGATTCCGACGATGGTCGAACTGGGTTTCTGGCAGCTGCACCGGCATGAGCACAAGGTCGCGCAGAACGCCCTGATCACGCACAACCTCAAGGCGAAGCCCGTGCCGGTCGCGGGACTCACCTCACCGGGTCATGTCGTTCCGCGCTCGGACTACTGGCGGGCGGTGACGGCCACCGGGACGTACGACGAGAAGCACCAGGTCGTCGTCCGGCGCCGCACCGCCATCGACGGCTCCATCGGCGTCCATGTGCTGATCCCGTTCGACCTCAAGGGCGGCGGCACGGTCATGATCAACCGCGGCTGGGTCCCGTCCGCCGCCGACCAGCACGCCTTCCCCGACGTACCGGCCGTACCCAAGGGCGAGGTGACCGTCACCGGGCGGCTCAAGGCCGACGAGACGACGAGCGCCAGCGGCATCAAGGACATCTCGGACCTGCCGGACCGCCAGGTGATGCTGATCAACAGCGCCCAGCAGGCGAAGCTCCTCTCCCGGCCGGTGCTCGGCGGCTACATCGAGCAGACCGGGCCGGAGCCGAAGGGCGACTCCCCCGAGCTGATCGAGGCTCCCGACGACAGCTCCATCGGCCCGCACATGGCGTACGCCGTGCAGTGGTGGCTGTTCGCCGCCGGTGTCCCGGTCGGCTACGTGGTGCTGGCCCGCCGGGAGAAGCGCGACCGGCTCGCGGCGGCGGCCGAGGCCGCCGAGCAGGCCGATGCGGCGGAGCCCGAGCCGGCGAAGGCCTGACCGCACGTCGGGGACGACGTCCGCGGGGGTGACACCCGCCTCTCCTGACCCCGTGGCTGCTTAACGGGCGCCAGGTTCGGGAACACGCCAGAACGTGACCCCACGCATCGAGGACTACGCCCTCATCGGCGATCTCCAGACAGCAGCCCTGGTCGGCAGGAACGGTTCTGTCGACTGGCTGTGCCTGCCCCGCTTCGACTCGGGCGCCTGCTTCGCCGCGCTGCTCGGCGACGAGGAGAACGGCCACTGGCGCATCGCCCCGAAGGGTGCGGACACCTGCACGCGCCGTGCGTACCGCGGTGACTCGCTCGTCCTGGAGACGTTCTGGGAGACCCGCACCGGCACCGTCAAGGTCATCGACTTCATGCCGCAGCGCGACCACGAGCCCGATGTGATGCGGATCATCGAGGGCATCAGCGGCACGGTCGACATGGCCTCGGTGATCCGGCTGCGCTTCGACTTCGGCTCCGTCGTGCCGTGGATGCGCCGCTCGCAGGGCCAGCGGGTGGCGGTCGCGGGGCCCGACTCCGCCTGGCTGCGCAGCGAACCACCCGTCAAGACCTGGGGCCAGCAGTTCTCCACGTGTTCGTCGTTCAGCGTCTCCGCGGGCGAACAGGTGGCCTTCGTCCTCACCTGGCATCCCTCGCACTCACCGCGCCCCGATCTCGTCGACCCGTACGAGGCGCTGGAGAACACCCTGTCCGACTGGGCCGAGTGGTCCGACCGGTGCACGTACGAGGGGCCCTACCGGGAAGCCGTGATCCGTTCACTGATCACCCTCAAGGCACTCACCTTCGGTCCGACCGGCGGCATCGTGGCGGCCCCGACCACCTCGCTCCCGGAGGACATCGGCGGCGTACGGAACTGGGACTACCGCTTCTGCTGGCTGCGGGACTCCACGCTGACCCTCGGCGCGCTGACCTCGGCCGGCTACCTGGAGGAGGCCGCCGCGTGGCGGGACTGGCTGCTGCGCGCGGTCGCCGGGGATCCGGCCGACCTGCAGATCATGTACGGACTGGCGGGCGAGCGCCGGCTGCCCGAGGCGGAACTTCCGTGGCTGCGCGGCTACGAGAACTCCGCCCCGGTCCGGATCGGCAACGCCGCCGTGCGCCAGCGTCAGCTCGACGTGTACGGAGAAGTCATCGACTCCCTCCGGCTGGCCCGGACCGCGGGCCTGGACGACGCGCCGCACGCCTGGAGCCTCCAGCTCAGCCTGCTCGGCTTCCTGGAGTCCACCTGGCGCGAGCCGGACGAGGGGCTCTGGGAGATCCGCGGCCGACGCCGCCACTTCGTGCACTCCAAGGTGATGGCCTGGGTGGCGGCGGACCGCGCGGTGCGCAGCCTTGAGGAGGACCCTTCGCTGCCCGGCGACGCGGACCGCTGGCGGACGATGCGGGACGCCGTGCACCGTGAGGTGTGCGAGAAGGGGTACGACCCGGCACGCAACACCTTCACCCAGTCGTACGGGTCGCGGGAGCTGGACGCCGCGACGCTGCTGATCGCCCGGACCGGGTTCCTGCCGCCGGACGACCCGCGCGTCGTCGGAACGGTGAACGCCGTCCGCGACGAGCTGGGCAGCGACGGACTGGTGCGCCGCTACAGCACGGACAGCACCGCGGTCGACGGACTCCCGGGCGGCGAGGGCGCGTTCCTCGCCTGCTCGTTCTGGCTGGCGGACGCGTTGCGGATGACCGGACGCACCGACGAGGCCACCGAACTCTTCGAACGGCTGCTGGCGCTCCGCAACGACGTGGGGCTGCTCGCCGAGGAGTACGACACCGCGGCCATGCGCCAGCTCGGCAACTTCCCGCAGGCCTTCAGCCACATCGGGCTGGTCGGCACGGCGGTGGCACTGGCCGAAGCGCAGGCCGCCGAGGACAGGGCGCGGGAGCAGGAGGCAGGATAGGACCATGGATCTTGGACTGAAGGACCGTGTGTACGTCGTCACCGGAGCGACCCGGGGGCTGGGCAACGCCACGGCGCGCGCTCTGGTCGCCGACGGCGCGAAAGTGATCATCACCGGCCGCGACGAGAAGCGCGTCCGGGAGGCCGCCGACGAGCTGGGCCCCGACGCCGTCGGACTCGCGGCCGACAACGCCGACCCGGACGTGGCACGGCGGCTGGTGGAGTCCGCGCAGGAAGGGTTCGGCCGGCTCGACGGCATCCTCATCAGCGTCGGCGGCCCCGCGCCGGGCTCCGCCGCGGACAACACCGACGCGCAGTGGCAGTCGGCGTTCGAGTCGGTGTTCCTGGGCGCGGTGCGCCTGGCCCGGACGGCGGCGGCGGCGCTCGGCGAGGGCGGGGTCATCGGCTTCGTGCTCTCGGGCTCCGTCCACGAGCCGATCGCCGGACTGACCATCTCCAACGGACTGCGGCCCGGCCTGGCGGGCTTCGCGAAGTCACTGGCCGACGAGCTCGGCCCGCGGGGCATCCGCGTGGTGGGCGTGCTGCCGGCCCGCATCGACACGGACCGGGTCCGTGAACTCGACGCGCTGTCCGGCAACGCGGCCGCCTCCCGCGCCGCCAGCGAGGCCGCCATCCCGCTGCGGCGCTACGGCACTCCGGAGGAGTTCGGCCGGACGGCGGCCTTCCTGCTCTCGCCCGCCGCCTCGTATCTGACGGGCCTCATGGTGCCGGTCGACGGCGGGTCCCGGCGCGGCTTCTGAGCCTCCGCCCGGACGCGCGACACGCGAGGGGCCGGACGGCCTGTGCCGTCCGGCCCCTCCCGCGTGGCGTACCGCCCGTCAGCTCACGCGCTCGGCCCGGTGCTTGACCGCCTTCAGCCGCACCTCGGCCGGCAGCTTCGCCAGCCCGGCGGAGTCCCGGGCATGGGCCAGCGCCTCGTCCGTGAGCCGGCCCAGCGCCTCCTCGGGGGCGGCGTGCGGTTCCATGAGGAGCCGGATCCTGGCCCGCGGCTCGCTGCGTCTGCCGGTCAGGACGGCCTGGGCGCGGGCCACCCCGTCCAGGGCACCCGCCTCCTGTGCGAGCACACCCTCCAGGGCGCGGCCACGCAGCAGCGCGCCCTCTCCGTCGCCGCTGTCCACGAGCACCTCGGCGAGGCGGGCCCGGCGCAGCTGGGCCAGCAGCCACCACAGGGCGAGCACCACCAGGACCGCGAGGACCGCGATCACGACCGGCCACCACCAGCCCTCGGAGCGCCAGCGGTCCCGGTCCGCGTCGCTGAGGAGGACGTCGCGCTTGCCGTACCACGGCCACCAGGACGGCACGGAGAGACCGAGCGCCGCGGCCAGCACCCCGCCGCCCACGCAGACCAGTACCAGTCCGGCCAGGCCCAGCAGTACGCGGTTGACGGTCCCGATCACGCGGCTCACCCCTTCTTCGCCGGACGGCGGACATGGACGGACAGGCTCGGTTGCCTGGCCAGTCCGAGTTCCTTGATGCCGCTGGAGAGCGCGGTGTCCAGATCGGCCCGTACGTCGTCGAGTTCACGGAAGTGCGAGACGGCCCGCACCCCCACCTTGCCGCGTCCCATCCGGACCCGGACCGACTGCACTCCGGAGACCTCCACGGCCCGGTCGCGCAGCACCATGGCCGCCGCGGTCCGGTCGAGGGCAGCCCGCACGTCCGGGCGGTCGCGGCGCATCGGCAGCAGATCGCGCAGTCCGGGAGTGAGTGCGAGGACGAGCAGCCACAGGCCGGCCGCCACCGCGACCGAGGCGCCCGTGAGCACCCACACGTCGTCCAGCCGGCGCTCTGCCAGTTCGTCGGCCAGCGAGCGGCGCCACTGCATCGCCGGGTGGTCGGCACGGACCGCCGCGACGTCGTAGAGGAGCAGTCCGGTACCGCCCAGGACCACCAGGGCGGTGATGCCCGCCGGGATGCGGCGGGCGGACCAGAAGCGGCCCGCTCCGCCCTCGCTCCGTTCCTTGGACGGGACCGGGTCGAACGCCGCGGACGACGCCGACTGGTCGAGCGCGAGCACGTCCCCGTGTTCGACGGTGTGCTCCGCGCTGTTCTCCGGGTTCCGGGGCTCGGTCATCGGATCCTCCCCTGCGCCGCGAGGCTCGCTCCCGAGGGGTGCAGGCGCTCGACCTGTACGGCCACTTCGGGCACCTCCATCCCTGCCAACGCCTCTACCCGCATCGCGACCCGGCGACGCACGGCACCGCACTGGCGCCCGATGTCGCTGGGATAGCCGAGCTCCAGAGTCACCCGTACGCGGGCGGTGTCACGGTGAACCGTGACCGTGGCCCGCGGCGACGCGGCTTCCTTGGCGGGCTCGTCCACCGCCTCCTTCGCCGCCTGCGCGGCGATCTTCGCGACGACCCGGTCGGCGACCCGGGTCTCCCCTCGCTCCGCGGCGGCGACCCGGCCGCTCTCCCCCGACAACGCCGTCACCGCCGTCGGTCGCCGCGATCGCGACTCCGGAAGAAGTCACCGGGCTCCAGGTCACCGTCGAGGAAGCGACCGGCGATGAAGCCGATCGCCCCCAGGGCGGCCACCAGCAGGAAGGCTCCGAACCCGCCGAAGTACCCGGCGAACCCGAGCGCCATGCCGGCCACCATGCCGACCACAGCCATGCTCATCTGGGCTCCTCAACTGCCTTTGACGGAGGACTACTGGACACGTGGCTCGGACTGGTCCTCGTCGTCGTCCTCGTCGGGCAGCTTCACATCGCTCACCGCGATGTTGACCTCGATGACTTCGAGACCCGTCATCCGCTCGACGGCCGCGACAACGTTCTCCCTCACATCGCGGGCGACCTCGCTGATCGACACGCCGTAGTCGACGACGATCTCCAGGTCGAGGGCCGTCTGGGACTCGCCGACCTCCGCCTTCACCCCGCGGGTGACCGACTTGGAACCGCCGGGGACGCGGTCACGCACCGCGCCGAAGGTCCGCGAGAGTCCGCTGCCCATCGCGTGCACACCGACCACGTCGCGTGCCGCCATTCCGGCGATCTTCTCGACGACACCGTCGGCGATCGTCGTACGGCCGCGGGTGGCCGGGGCTCCCCCACCACGCCTGCTCAGCGAGCTGCTCCTGCTGTCACCGCCAGTCGAGTCCTTGTCGGGGTTCTCGGGCCGGTTGCGCTGTGGGGTCTCGGTCATCGCCGTTCTTCCCTTCGGGGCAGATTGGACTTCCTTGCCCAGATTAAGTGCGCTTGCCCGGTCTCGCGCCGTGGATGCGGCAGGCTGGAGCAATGACGACGGCTGACAGCTCGCGCAGGACCCAAGGATGGACGGCCGCGGTTCGCCAGCGGCTCGGTCTGGGCCGGCTTCTCCCGCTGGGCGGCCCGGCGGACGGGGCCTGGATCTCGGAACGGGCGGCGGCGGCCGTACTGCGCCGGGCGGTGGACGGTTCGGGACCGGTGCTCATGGAGCTGCGCATCGCCGTGGCCGACGCCGAGGCGGCGCCCGCCCCGCAGGTGCCGCCGCCCCCGAGCGCTCTGCCGCCGGGCCCGCTGCGCATCGAGGCCACCGTGGCCGCGACGGCGCACCTGCCGATTCCGGCCGCCGCCGCGGCGCTGCGCTCCGCTCTGCTGGCGGCTGCCGCCCGGCGGCTCGGGCTGGTGGTCGACGAGGTGGACATCCGGGTGGCCGAGTTGCTGGACACCGAACCGGAAGGGGCCGAACCGCCCCCGGTCGAGGTGCGCCCGGCGGATCCGGAGAACGCGGCGGGCCGTGCGGCCGCTGGAGTGACGGGCGTCGCGACGCTGACGCGGGCGCTCGGCGCGCCCGTGCACACGGGCCCGGACCACGTCCGGGTCGAGCTGGCGACGGACGGCGGCCACCGGGCGCTGGACGTGGCCCGCTCGGTGCGGGCGGCGGTGACACAGGCGGTGGACGGGCATCCGCCGGTCGCGGTACTGGTCACGGCGGTGACGGAGGGACACGTCCCGCCGGGAGCCGACCCGGCAGCGGGCCCGGGGTGATGCGTCCGGCCCCGCTGCCGGGTGCTTTCAGTCGGCCGTGCCCGAGAGGTCGCGCAGCCGACGGCCCTGCGCGGCACGCTCGGCGGCGCGCTGCTCCTCGTACGTACGGGAGACGGCGCCGCCGAGCAGGGCCTTGGTCTCGATGACGGCGTCGCGCGGGGCCGCGATCAGGGCGCCGGCCAGATCGCGGGCGGCTCCCTCGAGCTCCGCGGCGGGCACCACGAGGTTGGCCAGGCCGGTACGTTCGGCCTCGGCGGCGTGCACGAAGCGGCCGGTGGCGCAGATTTCGAGCGCGCGTGCGTACCCCACCAGGTGCACCAGGGGGTGCGTGCCGGTGAGGTCGGGGACCAGCCCGAGGCTGGTCTCGCGCATGGCGAACTGCACGTCCTCGGCGACGATCCGCAGATCGCAGGCGAGGGCGAGCTGGAAGCCGGCGCCGATGGCATGCCCCTGGACGGCCGCGATCGACACGATGTCGTTGCGGCGCCACCAGGTGAACGCCTCCTGGTACTCGGCGATGACCGCGTCGAGCTCGGCCTCCGGGCCACGCCCCATGTCGAGGAACGACGGCTCACCGTCGAAGCCCTCGGGGGTGAACGCCTGGCGGTCGAGTCCGGCGGAGAAGGACACACCTTCGGCGCGCAGCACGACGACCCGCACACTGCCGGGCAGAGCCCGTCCGGCCTCTGTCAACGCCCGCCACAGAGCGGGGGACTGAGCGTTGCGCTTGGCCGGATTGGTGAGGGTCACCGTGGCAACCGCGTCGTCGACGGTGAGTCGTACGCCGTCCTTGTCGAGCACAGTGTCGAGCGAGGTCATGGAGCGCCTCCGGATCGGGTGCAGTCAGCACATGAAGCTAAGTGACTGAACAGTAACCACCCGACCGACCGCACGATCGACCGGGTGGCCACCGCCGAAACCGGTGAGCCCCGGGACCGGTCCTACGACCTGCCCCGATCCGTGGACGGCCGTCAGGCCGCCGCGGCCTTCTTGCCTCGTGTCGCTCCGCCACGTCCCCGCAGCGTCACTCCGGACTCGCTGAGCATCCGGTGGACGAATCCGTAGGAGCGGCCCGTTTCCTCGGCCAACGCCCGGATACTCGCACCGGAGTCGTACTTCTTCTTCAGGTCTGCCGCGAGCTTGTCGCGCGCGGCGCCGGTTACCCGGCTGCCCTTCTTCAGAGTCTCGGCCACCCGTGCCTCCTCGTGGGAAGTGCGCTCTGGACTCTCATGATCACCCCTCGGGGCCGTCCTGGCCACCCATTCGGCAAGGTCCGTGCAAGCGGATCGGCACCCCGGGAGGGCGGCGACACGAACGGAATCCAGGATTCCGCTGGGCTGTGGAGCGGACGGAGCAACCGCGGCGGAGGAACGGCCAGGTCAGGGCCGCACAGGGTCCGGGGCCCCTCATGCGTGCACCCGGCAGCTAGCCGCCGGGTGCCGCGCCGAGGTACGAGACGCCCTCACACAGATGATGGATCACGCGTAGGCCGAATGATCCAGTGCGAGTGGATCAGCGGGCCGCGACGGCCGGAATACGGCCGCCGCGCGCGTGGCGGACGGCCGGGACGGAGCCCGGCACGCGCCCGGACCGGGTCAGGCCAGCGAGACCAGGTCCCGGTAGTCCGCACCCCACAGGTCCTCGACGCCGTCGGGCAGCAGGATGATGCGCTCGGGCTGGAGCGCCTCGACGGCGCCCTCGTCGTGCGTCACGAGGACGACGGCGCCCTTGTACGTGCGCAGCGCGCCGAGGATCTCCTCGCGGCTGGCCGGGTCGAGGTTGTTGGTGGGCTCGTCGAGCAGCAGCACGTTGGCGGAGGAGACGACCAGCGTCGCCAGGGCGAGCCGGGTCTTCTCACCGCCGGAGAGCACCCCGGCCGGCTTGTCCACGTCGTCCCCGGAGAAGAGGAACGAGCCGAGGGTCTTGCGGACCGCCACCAGGTCGAGGTCGGGTGCCGCCGAGCGCATGTTCTCCAGGACGGTGCGGTTCGGGTCGAGGGTCTCGTGTTCCTGGGCGTAGTAGCCGAGCTTCAGCCCGTGGCCCTCGATGATGTCGCCGGTGTCGGGCTTCTCCGCGCCGCCGAGCAGCCGGAGCAGGGTGGTCTTGCCGGCGCCGTTGAGGCCGAGGATGACGACCCGGGAGCCCTTGTCGATCGCGAGGTCGACGTCGGTGAAGATCTCCAGCGACCCGTAGGACTTGGAGAGGCCCTCCGCCATCAGCGGGGTCTTGCCGCACGGAGAGGGGTCGGGGAAGCGCAGCTTGGCGACCTTGTCGGAGACCCGGACGGCCTCCAGGCCGGAGAGCAGCCGGTCGGCGCGCTTGGCCATGTTCTGCGCGGCCACGGTCTTGGTGGCCTTGGCGCGCATCTTGTCGGCCTGGGCGTTGAGCGTCGCAGCCTTCTTCTCGGCGTTCTGCCGCTCGCGCTTGCGGCGCTTCTCGTCGGCCTCGCGCTGCTGCTGGTAGAGCTTCCAGCCCATGTTGTAGACGTCGATCTGCGAGCGGTTGGCGTCGAGGTAGAAGACCTTGTTGACGACCGTCTCGACGAGCTCGACGTCGTGGGAGATCACGATGAATCCGCCGCGGTAGCTCTTGAGGTAGTCGCGCAGCCAGACGATCGAGTCGGCGTCCAGGTGGTTGGTGGGCTCGTCGAGGAGCAGGGTGTCGGCGTCCGAGAAGAGGATCCGGGCCAGCTCGACACGGCGTCGCTGACCACCGGAGAGCGTGTGGAGCGGCTGGCCCAGCACCCGGTCGGGAAGGCTGAGGGCCGCGGCGATGGTGGCCGCCTCGGCCTCGGCCGCATAGCCGCCCTTGGTGAGGAACTCCGTCTCCAGGCGCTCGTACTTCTTCATCGCCTTCTCGCGGGTGGCGCCCTTGCCGTTCGCCATCCGCTCCTCGTTCTCCCGCATCTTGCGCAGGATCTCGTCGAGGCCGCGGGCGGACAGGATGCGGTCCCGGGCGAGCACGTCGAGGTCGCCGGTGCGCGGGTCCTGCGGCAGGTAGCCGACCTCGCCGGAGCGGGTGATGGTGCCGGCCGCCGGGGTGCCCTCGCCCGCGAGGCACTTGGTGAGGGTGGTCTTGCCCGCCCCGTTGCGGCCGACGAGGCCGATGCGGTCACCCTTGGCGATGCGGAAGGAGGCGGATTCGATGAGCATGCGGGCGCCGGCGCGCAGCTCGATGCCGGAAGCGGTGATCACGGGGGAAAACTCCAGAGCGGTATGGACGGCGGAGGAACGACTAGCGATTCACGACTCGACGCCGTTACTCACGCACACGCACAAGGAGAATTGCCATGAGAACCAGTCTACTGGCGGTGTCCAACCACTTTTCCGCCTGCTCCCACCGCAGTTGCCGAAAGCTCGCCCAGCGCGCCCGACCGGCCCCACCCCACAGGGAAAAACGGGCATTGCGGTGTGAATTATCCGATACTCGGCGCATGGCTGTGCGGCAGCCGCGAGCGGAGCAGAGGGTGGTGCCATGCAGTTCGACGACGACGCCGATCTGGACACGTCCGAGGTCCAGGACACGCGCGGCAGCCGCATCCCCGGCGGCAGGGCCACCGTGGGCGGCGGGATCGCGGGGGTCATCGCGCTGATCCTGGGGCTGCTCTTCGGGGTCGGCCCCGATCAGCTCGGGCTCTCCTCCGGCGACTCGGGCACGACCGCGACCGCCTCGTCGGCGGCACAGGTCCAGCAGGACTGCCGGACCGGCCGGGACGCCAACACCAAGGACGACTGCCGGACGGTCGCGGTGGTCAACAGCGTGCAGGACTACTGGGGCCAGGAGTTCCAGCGGCGCGACGCCACGTACGGCAGCGCCCGCACGGTCCTGTTCACCGACCGGGTCAGCACGGCCTGCGGGTCGGCGACCTCGGCCGTGGGGCCGTTCTACTGCCCCGGTGACCGGCAGGTCTATCTGGACCTGGGCTTCTTCGACGAGCTGCGGACCAAGTTCGGGTCGAGCGGCGGACCGTTCGCCGAGGCCTACGTCGTCGCGCACGAGTACGGACACCACGTGCAGAACCAGATGGGGACGCTGGCCCGCTCGCAGGACGGACGGACCGGCGAGAACAGCAACGCGGTGAAGGTGGAACTCCAGGCGGACTGCTACGCCGGGGTCTGGGCGAACCACGCGACGACCACGCCGGACGAGTCGACCGGCCGCCCCCTCATCACCGAACTCACCCGGGCGGACATCCGGGACGGGCTCGACGCGGCCGCGTCGGTCGGGGACGACCGGATCCAGGAGAAGTTCCAGGGCCGGGTCACCCCCGAGTCCTGGACGCACGGCTCGGCCGCGCAGCGCCAGCAGTGGTTCACCACCGGCTTCACCAGCGGCGACATGGCCGCCTGCGACACCTTCCGCTGACCTGCGCGAACGACGAGGAGCGGCGCTGCGCAGGTCGTTGTCAGTGCCCGGTGCAAGACTGAGACGCAGATCACAGCCGGGGCGTGCGGGGCCCGGTTCGGCGCGAGAAGGGAATGAGCACGATGGCAGACGCGACGACAGGCGTACCGACGGTCTATCCGACGCTTCTGTACGACGACGCGAAGGCCGCGATCAGGACGCTGACCCAGGGGCTCGGCTTCACCGAGGAAGCGGTGTACGAGGGCGAGGACGGCACGGTGATGCACGCGGAGCTGTCCTGCGGCAACGGCAGGGTGATGCTGGGCTCCAACGGTCGCGAGGGCGTCTTCGCCAAGGCGATGCAGGGGGCCGGACCGGCCGGTGTCTATGTGGTGGTCGACGAGGTGGACGCCCACCACGCACGGGCCGTGGAGTACGGGGTGGAGATCCTCATGCCGCCCACCGACCAGGACTACGGCTCCCGGGACTACATGGCGCGGGACGCGGAGGGCAATGTGTGGAGCTTCGGGACGTACGCCCCGGGATCGGCGGGCTGAGGGGGTCGGGCGCCTGCGGCGGGGCCGAGAGTGCCCCCGCTGCCGCGAAGGTGCGGCGGCGGGGAAGGCCAAGCCCCTCCGGCGGTTGAGGAGCGGGGGTTCGGGGGCGAAGCCCCCGGGTTCAGGCGCCGCCCGTGTGCACCTGGAACGCCGCCTTGCGGACCGCTTTGGCGAGCGCGGGGTCGGGGTGCGCGGCGGCGAGGGCGACCAGGACCTGGACGGTACGCGGGTGGCCCACGGCCCGTACCTCGTCCAGCAGCGCCGGGACGGTGCCCTGCACGGCCGAGTCGAGGTGGCGGACCAGCAGTCCCGTCTCACCGTGGTCGGCGACGGCCGCCGCGGTGTCGACCCAGAGCCAGGTGGCCTCCTCGCGGCTGAGGACCTCCTGGGCGTCCTCGGGGTCGGTTCCGTCGTACTCCGCGAGCCAGAGCAGCGCGTACGGGCGCAGTGACGGGTCGGCGACGACGGCGCGCACCTCGGGCTCGGCCGGTGCGCCGACGACTCTGAGGGCCTCGAAGGCGAGCCCGCGCAGCAGCGCGTCCTCACCGCGGGCCACGCCGAGCAGTTCGGCGACGGCACTGCCGACGGGGCGGGCGGCCAGCCAGGCCCGGTATTCGGCGCGGGCCGGCCCGGGTGTGAGGCGGGCGCAGCCGAGCAGCATGTCGGCGGCGGACTGCTCGATGTTCCCGGCCGGGCTCTGGGCGGCGACGCAGATCTGTTCCAGCTTGACCCAGACCGCCCAGTTGCCGAGCGGGGTCAGGGTGGCGGTCCCGGCGCCGAGGGTGAGCGCGCCGACCGCGGCCAGCCCTTCCAGGGCCCAGTCGAGCAGGAGCGCGACCAGTGCGGCGGGGTGGGCGGTGGGCGCCGGTTCGGCGGGGGCGGGCAGCGGCTGCGGCCCGTACGGCACCTCGCAGCGCTCCTCGTGCAGTTCCGCCACACGCTGGCCGAGCAGGTCCAGGAGGGCGGGCACGGTGACGGGGCCGGCCGAGAGCTGAAGGAGCGAGAGCACCTGGGGCACGGCCTCGACGGCCTCGGCGACCGCGGTGGACTCGATGTCCTGGGGTGCGGGGTGGACGAGCGACCATGCGTCGAACAGCGCCACCCAGCCACGGAGCACGGCGGAGTCGTCGCGGTCCCAGGCACGCAGCCGCCAGCCGGGCCGGGCCCTCTCGCCGTGCAGTTCCACGAGGCCGGCGAGCCGGGCCCGGTCCCAGCCGGAGCGCACCTGGGCCGGGGACAACGCCAGCGCCGCCGCGGCCCGTTCCAGGGCCTGGGCGGCCAGGGGTGGCGTGCCGGGGCTCGCGCCGCCGGCCGCCCAGCGGGCGATCCGTACGGCGTCGGCGAGAGCGGCCCTGGCCTGACGGGCCAGTTCCGCCCGGGGCGGGGTGCCCTCGGGCGGGCGGGGCGCCGGCCTGGTGCGCCGGGTGCTCACGGCCTTGCGAGCGGTGGCGAGGGGTCGCGGGCGGACAAGTCGCAGCCTGGAGTCGCGCGGGGTACGGGACGTCACGGGGAGCAGTCTTGCCTCTGACGGCCCGAAAGCCCAAACGGAACCCGGATCACCGGTGTCGGGGCGGTGCCGCACCGGCCGGGACCAATCGGCCGAAGCGGCACATCAGCTCACATCAGGGGCGTGAGGAAGCGCCGCAGCGTCTCTTCGTAGTGGGCCGGGCCGGCGTTCCACATCGCCGCATGCGGAGCCTGGGGCACGGCGTGCAGGGAGATCAGGTCGGGGCGGCGGGCGGCGAGCTCCCTGGACGGCTGCCAGGGGGCCAGGGTGTCGTCGGGCCCGTGGAAGATCAGCGTCGGCACGTGCAGGGTCGCGGGCAGCGAGGTGTCCAGGAGCCGGGCCCCGTGCAGTCCGGTCTTCCCCTGGGCGGCGCGGACGGCGAGGGGGAGCAGGGCGGAGGGGACGCCGTGGGCGGCGGCCAGGGCGCGCAGCGTGGCCTGCCAGTCCAGCACCGGCGAATCGAGGACGAGTCCACAGATCCGGTCGCGCAGCGCGGAGTTCACGCAGGCGTGCAGGGCCATCGAGGCGCCGGTCGACCAGCCGTGCAGGACGACCTTCTCGGCGCCGTAGCGCACGGCGAAGCGGATGGCCGCGTCCAGGTCCCGCCACTCGGACTCACCGAGATGGGCGAGCCCGTCCGGGGAGCGGGGAGCTCCGGGGTCGCCGCGGTAGGCGAGGTCGAGCACCGGCAGCTGCTGCCCGTGCAGGAAGGCCGTCACGTTCAGCGGGTGTTCCCGGGTGGTGCCGAGGCCGTGTGCGGTGATCACCCAGGTGTCGCGAGGCCCCGGTACGAACCAGGCGGGCAGGCCGCCGAGTTCCCCGGGGATCTCCACCTCGCGGAATTCGAGGCCGAGGGCGGTGGCGGGGTCGCCGCTGTGGAGTTCAGGCGTGATGCGGACCTTGGCGCCGGGGCGCAGGGTGCCGTGGTTCACGCGCTCCAGCCGGCGCACGACGGTGTCGGCCGCCTGGTGGGCCTGGTCGATCACCGGGCCCACGACGGCGTGCACGTCGTCGCCCACCAGCCCGTAGGTGCCCGGCCTGAGTGAGCTGAAGGACCGGGTGAGGGTGACCTGCCCGGCCGCCGTCGCATGCACGGTCAGCCGGCGGTCGGCGGGGAGGGGGCGTCCGGACGGTGCCTTGAGGGCGACGTCGCCGGCGTACCGGCCGGCGGCGACCGCCGCCGCCGCGCCGACGCCGAGGATCGTGGTGACGGCTGCTGCCGTTGCTGTAGCGGGGCGCACGGCTTCAGTGTCACGGGCTTCACCGCGCACGGCCAGCGGGCGGGGCCGTCCGGTGGCCGGCCGGGTCCCCCAGGTCCTGTCGTCGAACTCCCGCCTGCCTTTCGGGCGACGGCGGGAGTTCGACGACAGGACCTACCGGTTTCCGTGCGGCTGCCCGTACCCCTTCAGCGCTTCCCCGACGTCGCTCAGCTGCTCCGGCGTGAGCAGGGCCGGAGTGCGGCCGGGCACCGAGCTCGCGGTGAGCCAGAGGCGGCACAGCCATTCGAGCTGGGCGGTGCGGTCGTACGCCTCGTCGAGGGAGGCACCGTAGGTGACCGTTCCGTGATTGCCCAGCAGGCAGCCGGTGCGGTCGCGCAGGGCCGTGAGCATGTTCTCGGCCAGTTCGTCCGTGCCGTAGCGGGCATAGGCGGCGACCCGGACGGGGCCGCCCAGCATCGCCGCGGCGTAGTGCACCGACGGCACCTCGGCGACCAGCGTGGAGACGGCCGTTGCGTGCACCGCGTGGGTGTGCACCACGGCGGCCGCGTCGGTGTTCCGGTACACCGCGAGATGGAGCGGAAGCTCGCTGGTGGGGGCCATGGTGCCGAGGACCTGGTTGCCCTCCGGATCGACGCCGGTCAGGTCCTCGGGGCGGAGCCGGTCGTACGGCACTCCGCTCGGGGTGACCAGTACGGTTTCGCCGACCCGTGCCGACACGTTGCCCGAGGTGCCCACGACCAGTCCCTCGGAGGCCGTCCGGCGGGCGGTGGCGACGACCGCGTCCCAGGCCCGTTCGATCGAATCCCGCCACTCACCGCTCATACGAAGATCCTTTCAACGGATGAGCGGCCCTCTGCCACCCCTCCCGCGACAGCCTCCCCGGGCGCCGGATTCCGGGCCCACACCGGCCCGTACCGGAATCCCGCCGTCTTCCGGCGGACGAAAAGAGCGACGGCACTCCGGTTGGGGTCACCGCAACGCCCTGCCCAGTTCATCTTCCGTTCACTCAGATTGCCTACGGTCCACGTGCCACTGACGTCGAACGATTGCCTGGGTAAATGGAACACATCACGCTGCTGCTCGCGATTGTGATCGTGACAGCTCTAGTGTTCGATTTCACGAACGGTTTCCACGACACCGCCAACGCGATGGCCACCACCATCTCGACCGGCGCACTCAAACCCAAGACAGCGGTGGCCATGTCCGCCGTTCTCAACCTCGTAGGCGCGTTCCTGTCGGTGGAGGTCGCCAAGACGATCTCCGGCGGGATCATCAACGAAGACGGGCTCAGAACCGAGGTCATCTTCGCGGCGCTCGTCGGCGCCATCCTGTGGAATCTCCTGACCTGGCTGGTCGGCCTGCCCTCCAGCTCCTCCCATGCGCTGTTCGGCGGCCTGATCGGCGCCGCGGTGATGTCCGCGGGCTGGTCGTCGGTCGACGGCGGCACCGTCGTCACCAAGGTGCTGCTCCCCGCGGTCGCCGCACCGGTCGTCGCCGGTCTGGCCGCGCTGCTGGCCACCAAGCTGACGTACCGCATCGGCGGGAAGGTCACGGGCGGCGCCCAGGAGAAGGCCACCGCGAAGGGGTACCGCGCCGGCCAGATCGCCTCGGCCGGGCTCGTGTCGCTCGCGCACGGCACCAACGACGCGCAGAAGACCATGGGCATCATCACGCTCGCCCTGGTCACCGGCGGCGTCCTCTCCCCCGGCTCCAACCCGCCGGTCTGGGTCATCGTCTCCGCGGGCCTCGCCATCGCGCTCGGCACCTATCTGGGCGGCTGGCGCATCATCCGCACCATGGGCAGCGGCCTGACCGAACTGAAGCCGCCGCAGGGCTTCGCCGCCCAGACCAGCGCGGCCACCGTCATCCTGGCCTCCTCCCACCTCGGTTTCTCCCTGTCCACGACCCAGTCGTGCTCCGGCGCCGTCATGGGCGCGGGCCTCGGCCGCAAGGGCGGCGTGGTCCGCTGGTCCACCGCCACCCGGATGTTCGTCGCCTGGGGCCTGACCCTGCCGGCCGCCGGTCTGGTCGGCGCGGGCGCGGAGCTGCTCACCAAGCAGGGGACCTGGGGTGTCGTGGTCGTCGCGGCACTGCTGATCGCCGGTTCCGGTGCGATCTGGATGCTGTCGCGGCGCAAGCCCGTCGGCCACGACGACGTCGCCCCGGCCGGTGAGGACGCCGAGCCCGCGGGCGTCGTCACCACGGCCATCGCGGCCGTCAGCCCGCCGCCCACCGCGGCCGCTCAGCCCCACGACCTCACGGCCACCATCCCGGCCCCCGCCGGGCCGGTCGCCGACCCGGCCCGACCCGCCACGGTCTAAGAGCCCCGGTAAGGACAGATCCCCATGAACATCGACTGGGCAGCCCTCGGCACCGTCTTCGGCGTCTCCCTCGTCGCCACCGTCGCGCTGGTGGGCCTCTTCACCCTCGGCATCGTCGGCCTCTCCAAGCAGCCCGAACCGGCCGCACAGGGCGGCTCGACGGGCGGCCCTGCGGGCGGTTCGCTCATGCTGGTCCGCGCCGGCGCGTACGTCTGCTTCGGCCTGTGCGCCGCGGCCGTGGCCTACGGCATCTACCTGATCGTCGCCTGACCACTGCCTGAGCCCCACCGGTCCCACCCTCATCGGGCCGGACGCACCTGAGGTGCGTCCGGCCCGATGTGCGTCTCAGCACACTGCACCGTCGCAGGTCAACGGCAAGTTGACGGGCGTTCGCAGAGCGTGGTGGACTGCCGGAGCCATTACGGCGACAGCAGAGGAAGCCGGTGCGAATCCGGCGCGGTCCCGCCACTGTCACCGGGGAGCAGTCCCCCACCACTGGAAGTCACGGTCCACGCAAGCGGACTGGAAGGCCGGGGGAACTGCGGATCCGGAAGCCAGGAGACTCTCGTCGCCGTCACGTCGAACCAGGGCGCGGACCCTGAGTGAGGACATATCGCCATGCCCGGCTGCCGTGCGTCCATTCCTGTGCAACGCAGAACAGGTCCTGAGGTCCTTCGAGGCGCAACGGCCGGCTGAACCGTGCGTGCCGATCGCATCTTCGCGTACGGCGCCACGGCCGGTCTGATCGGCGATCTGCTGCTCGGTGATCCCCGCAGGGGACACCCGGTCGCCGCCTTCGGGCGGGCCGCGGCAGGCGTCGAACGCCGTCTGTGGCGCGACCACCGCGGGTGGGGCGCCCTGCACACCCTGGTCTGCGCCGGAGGCGCCGCCGGGGGCGCCGCGCTGGCCTCCCGTGCCCTGCGCCGCCACCCCGCCGCGTCCGTCGCCCTGACCGCCGCCGCCACCTGGTCCGTCATCGGTGGTACGTCGCTGGGGCGCGAGGCCCGGGCCATCGGTGGCGCGCTCGCCGCCGGGGACATCGAACTGGCCCGGGAGCGGCTGCCGCATCTGTGCGGCCGCGACCCGCAGTCCCTGGACGGGCCGCAGATCGCCCGCGCCGTCGTGGAGTCCGTCGCCGAGAACACCTCGGACGCCGTGGTCGGCGCCCTGGTGTGGGGCGCGCTGGGCGGGGTGCCCGGACTCGTCGGGTTCCGGGCCGCCAACACGCTCGACGCGATGGTCGGTCACAAGTCGCCCCGCTACCGGCGTTACGGCTGGGCCTCGGCCCGCCTCGACGACCTCGCGGGCTGGCCCGGCGCCCGGCTGACGGCCCTGCTCGCCGTGACCGCCGGGGGGCGGCCACGGGGAGCGGTCCGCGCCTGGCGGGCCGACGCCGCCAAGCACCCGAGCCCGAACGCGGGCCCGGTGGAAGCCTCGTTCGCCGGTGCGCTCGGCGTACGGCTCGGCGGGACGCTCGCCTACGGCGGCCGGGTCGAGCACCGTCCCGTGCTCAACGGGGAGACGGGCCGCGCGGTGGAGCCCGCCGACATCGAACGGGCCGTACGGCTGTCGCGCCGGGTGAGCGCGCTGGCCCTCGGCGTGAGCGTGGCGGCCCGGCTGGGCGCGGGGTTCGCGGCACGAGGCATCGCGGGGGCCCGTACGGCCGGTTCCCGCAGCACGACACCTCGACTCTCAGGACGGAGACCGACATGAGCGGCGGACTGCTGGTCGCCGGGACCACATCGGACGCGGGCAAGAGCGTCGTCACGGCGGGCATCTGCCGCTGGCTGGTGCGCCGGGGCGTGAAGGTGGCGCCGTTCAAGGCGCAGAACATGTCACTCAACTCCTTCGTCACCCGCGAAGGCGCCGAGATCGGCCGCGCCCAGGCCATGCAGGCCCAGGCCGCCCGGGTGGAGCCGACCGCGCTGATGAACCCGGTGCTGCTCAAGCCCGGCAGCGACCGCTCCAGCCAGGTCGTCCTGATGGGCCGTCCGGTCGGCGAGATGAGCGCACGCGGCTACCACGGCGGCCGGCAGGAGTCGCTCCTGTCCACCGTCGTGGACTGCCTGGAGCAGCTTCGGGGCACGTATGACGCCGTGATCTGCGAAGGGGCGGGCAGTCCGGCCGAGATCAACCTGCGGCGCACGGACATCGTGAACATGGGCATCGCCCGGGCGGCACGCTTCCCGGTGGTGGTCGTCGGCGACATCGACCGCGGCGGGGTCTTCGCCTCGTTCTTCGGTACGACGGCGCTGCTCTCTGCCGAGGACCAGTCGCTGATCGCCGGCTACCTGGTCAACAAGTTCCGCGGCGACGTCTCGCTGCTGGAGCCCGGCCTGGACATGCTGCGCGAACTGACGGGACGGCCGACCTACGGGGTGCTGCCGTTCGCCCACGGCCTCGGCATCGACGAGGAGGACGGTCTGCGGGTCTCGCTGCGCGGCACCGTACGCGAGTCGGTCGTCGCCCCGCCGCACGGCGAGGACATCCTGCGCGTCGCCGTGTGCGCCGTGCCGCTGATGTCCAACTTCACCGACGTGGACGCGCTCGCCGCCGAACCGGGCGTCGTCGTGCGGTTCGTGGACCGTCCCGAGGAACTCCACGACGCCGACCTCGTCATCGTGCCCGGCACCCGGGGCACGGTGAAGGCACTCGCCTGGCTGCGCGAGCGCGGGCTCGCCGACGCACTGCTGCGGCGCGCCGCCGAAGGCCGTCCGGTCCTCGGCATCTGCGGCGGCTACCAGATCCTCGGCGAGCACATCGAGGACGACGTGGAGTCGCGCGCCGGGCAGGTCGACGGGCTCGGACTGCTGCCCGTACGCATCCGGTTCGACCGCGAGAAGACCCTCGCCCGCCCGGCCGGGGAAGCGCTCGGCGCCCCGGTCGAGGGGTACGAGATCCACCACGGCGTCGCGGACGTACGAGGCGGCGAACCCTTCCTCACCGACGGGCACGGACAGCGCCTCGACGGCTGCCGGTCCGGCGCCGTGTGGGGCACCCACTGGCACGGCTCGCTGGAGAGCGACACCTTCCGGCGCCGCTTCCTGACCGAGATCGCCAAGGCCGCCGGCCGCCGTTTCGTCCCCGCCCCCGGCACCTGCTTCGCCGGACTGCGCGAGGAACAGCTCGACCGCCTCGGCGACCTGATCGAGGAACACGCGGACACCGATGCGCTGTGGCGACTCATCGAGTCGGGCGCACCGGCAGGACTTCCCTTCATCGCCCCCGGAGCACCTGGAGCACGCGCATGAACGCGCCACTGACCGCCCCCATGAGCACCGTGCTGCTGTTGTCGACCGCCGACACCGACCTCCTCGCCGCGCGCGCCTCGGGCGCGCCGTACAGGATCGGCAACCCGACCCGTATCGACGTCCAGGGCGAACTGCCCGCACTGATCGAGGGCTGCTCCGTCGCCGTGGTCCGTCTGCTGGGCGGCAAGCGCGCCTGGGAGGACGGCCTCGCGGCGCTGAAGGCGTCGGGCATCCCCACCGTGCTGCTCGGCGGTGAGACCGTGCCGGACGCCGAGCTGATGGCCGAGTCGTCCGTACCGGCGGGCGTCGTCGCCGAGGCGCTGCGCTACCTGGTGGAGGGCGGCCCGGGCAACCTCGTCGAGCTGGCCCGCTTCCTCTCCGACACCGTCCTGCTGACCGGGCACGGCTTCGCCGAACCGCAGAAGATGCCCGAGTGGGGTCTGCACGGCAGCCGTGCGTTCACCGAGGGCCGCCCGACCGTGGGCGTGCTCTTCTACCGGGCGCACCACCTCTCCGGCAACACCTCGTTCGTCGACGTGCTGTGCGACGCCGTCGAGGCACGCGGCGCCAACGCCCTTCCCGTGTACTGCGGTTCGCTGCGCGGCGCGGACGCCGGTCTGTACGAGCTCCTCGGCCGGGCCGACGCCCTGGTCGCCACGGTGCTCGCGGCCGGCGGCACCCGTGCGTCGGACGCCTCCGCCGGGGGCGACGACGAGGCCTGGGACATCGGGGCGCTCGCCGATCTGAACGTGCCGGTGCTGCAGGGGCTCTGCCTGACGTCCTCGCGGGCGGCGTGGGACGCGTCGGACGCCGCGCTCTCCCCCATGGACGCGGCGATGCAGGTCGCCATCCCGGAGTTCGACGGCCGGCTCATCACCGTGCCGTTCTCCTTCAAGGAGCAGGGCCCGGACGGAGTGCCGGTGTACCGCGCCGACCCCGAGCGCGCCGCCCGCGTCGCCGGGATCGCCGTCCGCCACGCCGTTCTCAAGCACAAGACCAACGCCGAGAAGAAGCTCGCCCTGGTCTTCACCGCGTACCCCACCAAGCACTCCCGCGTCGGCAACGCGGTCGGCCTGGACACCCCCGCCTCCGCGATCCGTGTCCTGGACGCCCTGCGCGACGCCGGCTACGGGGTCGACGGCCACCCGGACAACGGCGACGAGCTGATCCACCGGCTCATCAACGCCGGTGGCCACGACGTGGAGTGGCTGACCGAGGAGCAGCTCGCGGCGGCCCCCGCCAGGGTGCCGCTGGCCGACTACCGCGCGTGGTTCGCGAAACTGGAGCCGGGACTGCGCGACTCGATGCTGGAGCACTGGGGCGAGCCGCCGGGCTCGCTGTACGTGGACGGCGACGACATCGTCCTCGCCTCGCTCCAGTTCGGGAACGTGGTGGTCCTGATCCAGCCGCCGCGCGGATTCGGCGAGAACCCGATCGCGATCTACCACGACCCGGACATGCCGCCCTCGCACCACTACCTGGCGACGTACCGCTGGCTGGAGAACACGTTCGGCGCGGACGCCGTCGTCCACATGGGCAAGCACGGCACGATGGAGTGGCTGCCGGGCAAGGGCCTCGGCCTGTCCGCCGGCTGCGGCCCGGACGCGGTGCTCGGCGAACTGCCGCTGATCTACCCGTTCATCGTCAACGACCCGGGCGAGGGCACCCAGGCCAAGCGCCGCGGCCACGCCACGGTGGTGGACCACCTCGTCCCGCCGATGGCCCGTGCCGACACGTACGGCGATCTGGCGAAGCTGGAGCAGCTGCTCGACGAGTACGCGCTGGTCAGCGATCTGGACCCGACCAAGGCGCCGACGGTGCGGGCGCAGATCTGGACGCTGGTCAAGGCCGCGGAGCTGCACCACGACCTGCATGTCGACGAGCAGCCGGGCGACGACGACTTCGACTCGTTCGTCATGCACATCGACGGCTACCTCTGCGAGATCAAGGACGTCCAGATCCGCGACGGTCTGCACGTCCTGGGCGGCGGCCCGGTCGACGAGGCCCGGGTCAACCTGGTCCTCGCGGTGCTGCGGGCCTCGCAGGTGTGGGGCGGCACGGCGAACGCGCTGCCCGGTCTGCGGGCGGCCATCGCCGAGCACTTCGGGCTCAGCGAGAAGGAGTTGCTGGGCGAGCCGGGCGCGGCCGTGAAGGTGCCGGCCGAGCTGAGTGAGCTGGTGGACGGCCCGGCCAGGACGGGCGCGGACGCGATCGACCTGCTGGAGCAGCTGTGCCGCCGGCTCGCGGAGGGCATGGAGGCGCGCGGCTGGGACGTGACCGCGGCGGCCGGGCTGGTACGCGAGGTACTGGGCTTCGAACTCCCGGACGCCGTCGCCGTCCTGGGCTTCGCCTGCGAGGAGGTCGTGCCCCGGCTGGCCCGGACGACCGACGAGATCGACCACATCCTGCTCGCCCTGAACGGCGGCTTCGTCCCGGCGGGCCCCTCGGGTTCACCGACCCGCGGGCTCGTCAACGTGCTGCCGACGGGCCGCAACTTCTACTCGGTGGACCCGAAGGCGATTCCGTCCCGGCTGTCGTGGGAGGTCGGCCAGTCGCTCGCCGACTCGCTGATCGCCCGGTACCTCGCCGACACGGGCGACTACCCGAAGTCGGTCGGCCTGACCGTGTGGGGGACCTCCGCCATGCGCACGCAGGGCGACGACATCGCGGAGATCCTGGCGCTCCTCGGCTGCCGCCCGGTGTGGGACGACGCCTCGCGGCGGGTGACGGGCTTCGAGGTGGTGCCGGTGACCGAGCTGGGCCGGCCGCGCATCGACGTGACGGTCCGGATCTCGGGCTTCTTCCGGGACGCGTTCCCGCATGTGGTGGGGCTGATCGACGACGCGGTGCGCGCGGTGGCGGAGCTGGACGAGCCGGCCGACTCCAACTACGTACGGGCGCACGCCGACGAGGACACGGCGGAGCACGGCGACCGCCGCCGGGCCACGGCACGCATCTTCGGCTCGAAGCCGGGGGCGTACGGGGCGGGGCTGCTGCCGCTGATCGACGCGCGCAACTGGCGCTCGGACGCGGACCTGGCCGAGGTGTACGCGGTCTGGGGCGGTTACGCGTACGGGCGCGGGCTGGAGGGGCGGGCGGCGCGCGGGGACATGGAGACGGCGTTCCGGCGGATCGCGGTGGCGGCCAAGAACGTCGACACGCGCGAACACGACCTGGTGGATGCCGATGACTACTTCCAGTACCACGGCGGCATGGTCGCCATGGTGCGGCATCTGACGGGTGAGTCGCCCGAGGCGTACGTGGGCGATTCGGCGACGCCGGACCAGGTGAAGACGCGGACGCTGGGCGAGGAGACGCACCGGGTGTTCCGGGCGCGGGTGGTGAACCCGCGCTGGATGGCGGCGATGCGCCGGCACGGCTACAAGGGCGCCTTCGAGATGGCCGCGACCGTGGACTACCTGTTCGGGTACGACGCGACGGCGGGGGTGGTCGACGACTGGATGTACGAGAAGTTGTCGGCGGAGTACGTGTTCGATCCGGAGAACCGGGACTTCATGAAGAAGTCCAACCCGTGGGCGCTGCGGGGGATCTCGGAGCGGCTGCTGGAGGCGGCGGAGCGGGGGCTTTGGGCGGAGCCGGACGCGGAGACGCTGGAGCGGCTGCGGGCGACGTACCTGGAGCTCGAGGGCGAACTGGAGGGGGACGCGTGAGGGGGCCCCGCCTGGCGCCTGCGGCGGGGCTGTCCCCTGCCCGCCCCTTCCCGAACCGGGGCTCCGCCCCGGGCCCCGCTCCTCAGACGCCGGAGGGGCTGGAGTTCGCCCTGCGGGGACTTGATTGTTCCCTTGCCAAGGAGGCCTTGTGAGTACGCCTTATCCCTTCACCGCCATCGTCGGGCAGGACGACCTCCGGCTCGGGCTGCTGCTCAACGCCGTCTCCCCCGCCGTGGGCGGCGTCCTCGTGCGCGGCGAGAAAGGGACCGCCAAGTCCACCGCCGTGCGCGCGCTCGCCGCGCTCATGCCCGAGGTGTCCGTCGTCCCCGGCTGCCGCTTCTCGTGCGACCCGACGTCACCCGACCCGGCGTGTCCCGACGGCCCCCACGAAGCCTCGTCCGGCGCGTCGCGCGCGGCGCGGACCGTGGAGCTGCCCGTCGGCGCGTCCGAGGACCGGCTCGTCGGGGCGCTGGACATCGAGCGGGCGCTCGCCGAGGGCGTGAAGGCCTTCGAGCCGGGGCTCCTCGCGGACGCGCATCGCGGGATCCTGTACGTGGACGAGGTCAACCTCCTCCATGACCACCTGGTCGATCTGCTGCTGGATGCCGCGGCCATGGGTGCCTCGTACGTGGAGCGCGAAGGCGTCTCCGTACGGCATGCCGCCCGCTTCCTGCTGGTCGGAACGATGAACCCCGAAGAGGGGGAGCTGCGCCCGCAGTTGCTCGACCGGTTCGGGTTGACCGTCGAGGTCGCCGCCTCCCGTGAGACCGATCTGCGGGTCGAGGTCGTGCGACGCCGGCTCGCGTACGACGACGATCCGGCCGCGTTCGCCGCGCAGTGGGCCGACGAGGAAGGCGCGTTGCGGGCCCGGATCGTTGCCGCACGGGCCCTGCTTCCCCAAGTACGGCTCGGCGACGGTGCGTTGCGGCAGATCGCGGCCACCTGCGCCGCCTTCGAGGTCGACGGGATGCGGGCCGACATCGTGATGGCCCGGACCGCCACCGCTCTGGCCGCCTGGGCGGGGCGTACCGATGTACTGGCCGAGGACGTGCGGCAGGCCGCCCTGCTCGCGCTCCCCCACCGGCGTCGGCGCAACCCGTTCGACGCGCCGGGACTCGACGAGGACAAGCTCGACGACACGCTGGAGCAGAACAGCGGCGAGGACGACGATCCGGACCCCGACGGGCCTGGTGGAGGCGGCCGGCCGCCGGAGGGCGACGGGCCGGACACGCCGCCGCAGCCCGAGGGCGGCGCCGAAGACACGCCCGCGCAGTCCGTCCCCGAGCAGGGCGGCGAGAAGGAACAGGGGCAGCCCGGCGGCGGAAGCGGTGAGCAGCAGCCCGTACGGGCCGGTGAGCCGTTCCGTACGAAGATGCTGAGCGTGCCGGGTCTCGGCGAGGGCGCGGCGGGGCGGCGGTCCCGGGCGCGTACCGAGCACGGGCGGACGACCGGTGCGCGGCGTCCGCAGGGCGCGCTGACCAAGCTGCACCTGGCCGCGACCGTGCAGGCCGCCGCACCGCATCAGCGGGCGCGGGGCCGGTCGGGCCGGGGTCTGGTGGTGCGGCGGGACGATCTGCGGCAGTCGGTGCGGGAGGGGCGTGAGGGGAACCTCGTGCTGTTCGTCGTGGACGCCTCCGGGTCGATGGCCGCCCGGCAGCGGATGACCGCGGTGAAGGGTGCGGTGCTCTCCCTGTTGATGGATGCCTACCAGCGGCGCGACAAGGTCGGGCTGATCACCTTCCGGGGCAAGGACGCCGAGGTGGTGCTGCCGCCGACGTCGTCGGTGGACGCGGCTGCCGCGCGGCTGGAGATGCTGCCGACCGGCGGGCGTACCCCGGTGGCCGCCGGGCTGCTCAAGGCCCATGACGTGCTGCGGGTGGAGCGGCTGCGCGATCCTTCGCGGCGGCCGTTGCTGGTCGTGGTGACGGACGGGCGGGCGACCGGGGGGCCGGAGCCGGTGGCGCTGGCCGCGCGGGCGGCCCGGCTGCACGAGGTGGAGGGCACGGCTTCCGTCGTCGTGGACTGCGAGTCGGGGCCCGTGCGCCTCGGGCTCGCGGTGAGCCTCGCGGGCGAGCTGGGCGGTACCGCCGTCACGCTCGACGAGCTGCGGGCCGACTCGATCGCGGGTCTGGTCAAGGACGTTCAGGGCTACAGCAGGAGGGCCGCGTAATGCCGCAGGGACAGCCGGTCAGCGTGCCGGACGACGGACTCACCACGCGTCAGCGTCGCAACCGTCCGCTGCTGGTGGTGCACACCGGCATCGGCAAGGGCAAGTCGACGGCGGCCTTCGGGCTGGCGCTGCGTGCCTGGAATCAGGGGTGGCCGATCGGGGTCTTCCAGTTCGTGAAGTCGGCGAAGTGGAAGGTCGGCGAGGAGAACGCGCTGAAGGTCCTCGGCGCGAGCGGCGAGGGCGGTTCCGTCGCCTGGCACAAGATGGGCGAGGGCTGGTCCTGGGTCCAGCGCGACCAGCAGCTGGACAACGAGGCGGCGGCGCGGGAGGGCTGGGAGCAGGTCAAGCGTGACCTGGCAGCCGAGACGTACCGGCTGTACGTACTCGACGAGTTCGCCTACCCGATGCACTGGGGATGGGTCGACACCGACGAGGTCGTCGAGGTGCTGCGTCGGCGGCCGGGCAGCCAGCACGTGGTGATCACCGGGCGCAACGCGCCTGCCGCGCTGGTGGAGGCCGCCGATCTGGTGACCGACATGTCGAAGGTCAAGCACCCTATGGACGCCGGACAGAAGGGCCAGAGGGGCATCGAGTGGTGAACGTTCCGCGCCTGGTCATCGCCGCGCCGTCGTCCGGCAGCGGCAAGACCACCGTCGCGACGGGCCTGATGGCCGCCTTCGCCGGGCGGGGGCTCGCCGTGTCCGGGCACAAGGTGGGGCCCGACTACATCGATCCGGGCTACCACACCCTCGCCACCGGGCGGCCGGGGCGCAATCTCGACGCGTACATGTGCGGGCCCGAGCTGATCGCTCCACTGTTCGCGCACGGTGCGCAGGGGTGTGACCTGGCGGTCGTCGAGGGCGTGATGGGGCTGTACGACGGGGCGTCGGGCCAGGGCGAGCTCGCTTCGACCGCGCACGTCGCGAAGTTGTTGCGGGCGCCGGTGGTGCTCGTCGTCGACGCGTCGTCGCAGTCGCGGTCCGTGGCAGCGCTGGTGCACGGTTTCGCCTCGTGGGACACGCAGGTGCGGATCGGCGGGGTGATCCTGAACAAGGTGGGCTCCGACCGGCACGAGGCGTTGCTGCGGGAGGCGCTGGACGAGTCCGGGGTGCCGGTGCTGGGGGTGTTGCGGCGGGCCGAGCAGGTGGCTGTGCCGTCGCGGCATCTGGGGCTGGTGCCGGTGGCCGAGCGGCGGGGCGATGCGGTGGCCGCTGTCGCGGCGATGGGGGATCGGGTGCGGGCCGGATGTGACCTGGAGGCGTTGCTTGCCTTGGCGCGGTCCGCGCCTGCTGTGCCGGGTGCGGGTGCGTGGAGTGCGGCTGAGGCGGTGGGCGCCTGCGGCGGGCCTGTTCCCCTCCCCGCCCCTTCCCGTGTCCGGGGGCTCCGCCCCCGGACCCCCGCTCCTCAAACGCCGGAGGGGCTGGATTGTGCCCCGGAAGGGCTGGGACGTACGCGGGGAGGCACGGAAGGTATGCCGACGGGGCTGAAAAGCACGCCGGAACGGCTGAAGATTGCCGTCGCCTCCGGGCCGGCGTTCACCTTCTCCTACGCCGAGCACGGCGAGCTGCTCGCCGCCGCCGGGGCCACCGTCGTGCCGTTCGATCCGTTGCGGGACGAGGCGCTGCCCGAAGGGACTCGGGGGCTGGTCATCGGGGGCGGGTTTCCCGAGGTGTACGGCCCCGAACTGTCGGCCAACGAGCCGTTGCGCAAGGCCGTGGCGGAGCTCGCCGCCTCCGGGGCCCCGGTGGCCGCCGAGTGTGCGGGGCTGCTGTATCTGGCGCGGTCGCTGGACGGGCTGCCGATGTGCGGGGTCCTGGACTCCGAGGCGCGGATGTCGGAGCGGCTGACGCTCGGCTACCGGGACGCCGTGGCGCTCTCCGACAGTGTGCTGGCGGTGGCCGGGACGCGGATGCGGGGGCACGAGTTCCACCGCACCGTGCTGGAACCCGGGTCCGGGGATGCTCCGGCCTGGGGCATGCATCAGCCGGAGCGGCGCGTCGAGGGGTTCGTGCAGCAGGGCGTGCACGCGAGTTATCTGCATACGCACTGGGCCTCGGCGCCCGGTACGGCCCGCCGATTCGTGGAGAGGTGCAAGGGATGAACACGCTGGTCGGGGTCGGAGTCGGACCCGGTGATCCGGAGCTGGTGACCGTCAAGGGCGTCAACGCGCTGCGTGATGCCGCCGTCGTCGTGGTGCCCGTGATGGACACCGGTGAGCGGGGGCGTGCCGAGGCGACGGTGCTGCATTACGTCGGTGCCGAGAAGGTCGTGCGGGTCGTGTTCGCGCTCAACGAGCGCACGGACCGGGCGCGCCGCGAGGCGGCGTGGGACGCGGCGGGTGCGCGGGTCGCGGAGCTGCTGCGTACGCATGGTTCGGTGGCGTTCGCGACCATCGGCGATCCGAACGTGTACTCGACGTTCACGTATCTCGCGCACACGATCGGTGAGCTGCTGCCGGGTACGGCCGTGGTGACGGTGCCGGGGATCACGGCGATGCAGGACCTGGCCGCGCGCAGCGGCGCGGTGCTGACCGAGGGCACCGAGCCGTTGACGCTGGTGCCGGTGACCGCCGGGGCGGCCGTGCTGAGGGAGGCCCTGAAGGGGCCCGGGACGGTCGTCGCGTACAAGTTCGGGCGGCTGGCCGAGGAGGTCGCCACGGCGTTGCGGGAGACGGGGCGGACCGAGGACGCGGTGTGGGGTTCGGCGCTCGGGCTGCCGGAGGAGTCGATCCGGCCGGCGGCTGAGCTGGCCGACGGACCGTTGCCGTACCTCTCCACGCTGATCGCGCCGGCGCCGCGCGACGGCGGACGGGGCGGCAAGTTGTGAGGCGTTCGCCCCGGGGGTCACTGCGCCAGGCCCACCACCAGCCAGATGAAGCCCACTCCGGCGACCGTGCACAGCAGGGTCGAGCGGGCCGGGTGCTCGTGGTGCGCCTCGGGCAGGATCTCGGCCGCGGCGAGGTACAGCAGGGCGCCGCCGAAGAAGCCGAGATAGCAGCCGAGGAGTTGCTCCGGAAGGGTGAACACGAGCGTCGTCGCCGCGCCGACGACGGGCGCCGCCGCGTCCGCGTACAGCATCGTCATGGCCTTGCGGCGGGCGTTCCCGTACAGGCTGGTGATCGTGTACGTGTTGAAGCCGTCCGCGAAGTCGTGGGTGATGACGGCGAGGGCGACGGCCGCTCCCATGCCGCCGCCGACCTGGAAGGCCGCGCCGAGCGCCACGCCGTCCATCAGGCTGTGCAGGACCATCGCGGCCGCCGCCGTCAGACCGACCTGGGGCACGCGTTCCTCGCTCGCGCCGTGTGCCGCCTGGCGTACGGCGAGCAGACGCTCCACCAGGTGCGCGAAGAGGAAGCCGCCCACGAACAGCAGCAGGGCGGCCGGTACGCCGAAGACGAGGCCGCCCGCT
Source organism: Streptomyces sp. NBC_00236 (assembly GCF_036195045.1). NCBI lineage: Bacteria > Bacillati > Actinomycetota > Actinomycetes > Kitasatosporales > Streptomycetaceae > Streptomyces > Streptomyces sp. NBC_00236. The sequence continues at coordinate 1,640,997 of NZ_CP108100.1, forward strand.
GCCTCGATGGCCTCCGGCAGCAGGTCGAGGCCGACGACGCCGAGCATCAGTCCGCCGGCGAGTCCGAGCACCAGGTGGCGGCGGTCGGTGACGCGCTGGGCGACCCAGCCGCCGACCAGGGTCATCAGGAACGCGCCGAGCGCGACGAACACCGCCATGGGCTCTTGCTAGCCGATTGACCCCGGTGCGCGCATCCCCGAATCCCACGATCCACGTTCTCGAAAGGACCCGTTCCATGTCCGAAGCAGTCGACGCAGCCGCCGCGCCCACCCGTGGCACCGTGACGTTCGTCGGTGCCGGCCCCGGCGCCGCCGATCTGCTGACCTTCCGGGCGGCGCGGGCCATCGCGGCCGCCGACATCGTCATCTGGGCGGCCAGCCTCGTGCAGGAGGAGGTCCTCGAACACGCCCGGGAGGGGGCCGAGATCCTCGACTCGGCGCAGATGTCCCTCGAAGAGGTCGTCGCCGTGTACCGGCGGGCGGCGGAGGAAGGACTGAAGGTCGCCAGGATCCACTCCGGTGACCCGGCGCTGTGGGGTGGCACCCAGGAGCAGGTCGACCGGTGCGGCGAGCTGGGGGTCGCGGTCGAGATCGTGCCCGGGGTGTCGTCGTTCTCGGCGGTCGCGGCCATCGCGCAGCGCGAGCTGACGATTCCGGAGGTGGCGCAGTCGGTGATCCTGACCCGGCTCGGTGGCGGCAAGACGCCGATGCCGCCCGGCGAGGAGGTGCGGGAGTTCGCCCGGCACGGCACGACGATGGCGCTGTTCCTGTCGGCGGCCCGGTCCGGTCAGCTGACGCAGGAGCTGCTGGAGGGCGGCTATCCGACGTCGACTCCGGTGGTGATCGCGTACCAGGCGACGTGGCCGGAGGAGCTGATCCTGCACTGCACGATCGAGACGCTGGAGGCCACGGTCAAGGAGCACAAGCTCTGGAAGCACACGCTGTTCCTGGTCGGCCCGGCGCTGTCGGCGTCCGGGACGCGTTCGCACCTGTACCACCCGGGCCACTTCCACGGGTACCGCAAGGCCGACAGGGCGGCGCGGGCCGAGTTGCGCGCCCAGCGGTCCGGCTCGTGATCCGGGTCTTCGGTACGGGGACGGGGGCGCCGCCCACGCCCGAGGCCGTGCGGGCGGTGGCCGGGGCCACGTTGGTGGCCGGGGCCCGGCGTCATCTGGACGCCGGCCCGCTTCCGGCGGGCGCCGGGCGGGTGGTGCTGGGGCCGCTGGCCCCGGCACTCGACCGGATCGGGAGGCACCTCGCCGAGGACGACGGGGCGCGGGTGGTCGTGCTGGCCTCCGGCGATCCGGGGTTCTTCGGGATCGTGCGGGCGCTGGCGGAACGGTTCGGGCCCGAGGCGCTCGATGTGCGGCCGGGGGCCCCGTCGATCGCGGTGGCGTTCGCCCGGCTGGGCCTGCCGTGGGACGACGCGGTCGTGGTCAGCGCGCACGGGCGGGATCCGCGGACCGCGGTCAACGTCTGCTTCGCGCACCCGAAGGTCGCGGTGCTGACGGGGCCGGGCGCCGGGCCCGCCGAGCTGGCGGCCGGGCTGCTGTACCGGAGCCAGGAGCGGACCCTGGTCGTCGCGACGGCGCTCGGGGATCCGGAGCACGAGCGCGTCGAGCGGCTGACGCTGCACGAGGCGGCGGGCCGTGAGTGGCCGGATCCGGTGAGTGTGGTGCTGTGCCTGGACGAGTCGCGGGCCCTTTCGCCGGTGCGCACGGTGGCGGGTCCGGCGGCCGGTCCGGCCGGCTGGGCGCTGGCCGAGGCGGAGTTCGAGCACCGTGACTCGATGATCACCAAGTTCGAGGTGCGGGCGCTGGCGCTGGCGCGTCTCGGGCCGCGCACGGGTGATCTGGTGTGGGACATCGGTGCCGGTTCGGGTTCGGTGGCGGTGGAGTGCGCGCGGCTCGGCGCGGCCGCTGTCGCTGTCGAGAAGACGGCGGACGGGGTCGAGCGGATCCGGGCGAACGCCGCCGCGCACGGCGTGTACGTGCGGGCGGTGCACGGTGCCGCGCCCATAGTGCTGTCCGATCTGGCGGACCCGGACGCGGTGTTCATCGGGGGCGGCGGTCATGAGCTGCCCGCGATCGTGACGGCGTGTGCCCGGCGGGCACGGCGTGCCGTCGTGGTCGCGGTGGCGGCCCTGGACCGGGTGGGGCCGGTGCGGTCGGCGCTGGCCGCCGCCGGGCTGGAGCCCGAGGGTGTGCTGCTGCAGTCGTCGCGGCTGGCGCCCCTGCCCGGTGACGTGACCCGGCTCGCCGCGGCCAACCCGGTCTTTCTGCTGTGGGGCGTCCGCCCCTCGGCCGGTGCGAATGAAGGAGCAACCCAGTGATCGGCCTGATCTCCGCGACGGCGGCGGGCGCCGTCGCCCGTGACCGGCTGGCCGCGGCCTGGCCCGGCCGTGCCGCGGTCTACGACGGTCCGGTGCGCGAGGCCGTGCAGCGGGCGTTCGGCGAGTGCGAGCAGTTGGTGTGCTTCCTCGCGACGGGGGCCGTGGTGCGGCTGGTCGCGCCGCTGCTCACGGACAAGGCGGCCGACCCCGGTGTCGTCTGCGTCGACGAGGCGGGGCGCCACGCGGTGGCGCTGCTCGGCGGGCACGGCGGCGGGGCGAACGCCCTCGCGGTGGCGGTCGGTGAGGTGCTGGGCGCGGCGCCGGTGGTGACGACGGCGACGGACGCGGTGGGCGTGCCCGGTCTGGACATGCTGGGCCTCCCCGTGGAGGGAGATGTCGCCGGGGTGTCGCGGGCGATGCTGGACGGTGCTCCGGTGGCGTTGCGGGCGGACGCGGTACGGCCGTTGCCTGCCCTGCCGCCGAATGTGCGCCCCGGCGCGACCGGATCGGCGGTGCTGCACCTCACCGACCGGATCGTGGAACTCGGGTCAAGGGAGGCCGCGTTGCGGCCCGCCTCGCTCGTCGTCGGGGTCGGTGCGTCGAAGGACGCGCCCGCGGACGAGGTGCTCGGGCTGATCCGGGACGCGCTGGCGGGGGCAGGTCTCTCGCCGTTGAGCATCGCGGAGCTGGTGACCGTGGACGCGAAGGCGCAGGAGCCCGGGATCGTGGCCGCCGCCGCACGGCTCGGCGTGCCGCTGCGTACGTACCCGGCCGAGGAGCTGGCCCGGATCGAGGTCCCGCATCCGTCGGAAGCGCCCCTCGCCGCGGTCGGTACGCCCTCGGTCGCGGAGGCCGCGGCGCTCGCGGGCGGCGGTGAACTCCTCGTGCCGAAGCGGAAGTCGGCCCCCGAGGGGCGGGCGGCGATGGCCACGTGTGCTGTCGTGCGCCGGGCGCCGCGTGGGCGGCTCGCGGTCGTGGGCCTCGGTCCCGGGGCGCGTGACCTGCTGACGCCGCGGGCCCGGGACGAGCTGCGGCGGGCGTCGGTGCTGGTCGGGCTCGATCAGTACGTCGACCAGATCCGGGATCTGCTGCGGCCGGGTACGACGGTTCTGGAGTCGGGCCTCGGGGCCGAGGAGGAGCGGGCCCGTACGGCGGTCGCCGAGGCGCGCAAGGGCCACGCCGTGGCGCTGATCGGCAGCGGTGACGCGGGGGTGTACGCGATGGCGTCGCCGGCGCTGGCCGAGGCGGGCGCCGACATCGACGTGGTGGGTGTGCCGGGGGTGACGGCGGCGCTGGCGGCGGCGGCGATCCTGGGCGCCCCGCTGGGCCACGACCATGTCTCGATCAGCCTCTCCGACCTGCACACCCCGTGGGAGGTCATCGAGCGCCGGGTCCGGGCCGCGGCCGAGGCCGACATCATCGTGACGTTCTACAACCCGCGCAGCCGGGGCCGCGACTGGCAGCTCCCGAAGGCGTTGTCGATCCTGTCGGAGCACCGGGATCCGGCCACTCCGGTCGGGGTCGTACGCAACGCCTCCCGGCCCGACGAGTCCAGCCGGGTGACCTCGCTCGCGGCCCTGGACCCGGCGGTCGTCGACATGATGACCGTCGTCACCGTGGGCAACACCGCCACCCGTGAGATCGCGGGCCGCATGGTCACCCCGCGCGGCTACCGCTGGCAGTCGGCCACGGCCGCCCCGGCACCGGAGGCGGCTTCGTGAACCGGGCCACCACCACCCCGTACCCCAACCCCACCCCCCATGAGCACCCAGGAGCATCCGTGAACACCCCGTCCGACCGGCCCGCACTGCTCATCGCCGGCCACGGCACCCGGGACGAGGGCGGGGCCGCCGCCTTCCGTGACTTCGTGGCCGAACTCGGCGCCCGTAACCCGCAGTTGCCCGTCGCGGGCGGATTCATCGAACTGTCGCCGCCACCGCTGGGCGACGCGGTGACCGAGCTCGTCGAGCAGGGCGTCAGGCACTTCGCCGCCGTCCCGCTGATGCTGGTGTCGGCCGGGCACGCCAAGGGCGACATCCCGGCGGCGCTGACCCGCGAGAAGGAGCGCCACCCGGGCATCTCGTACACGTACGGGCGTCCGCTGGGACCGCATCCGGCGCTGCTGAAGGTGCTGGAGCGGCGGGTGGACGAGGTGCTGGGCGACACGGACCGCTCCGAGGTGACGATTCTGCTGGTGGGGCGCGGCTCCACCGACCCGGACGCCAACGCCGAGGTGCACAAGGCCGCACGGCTGTTCTGGGAGGGCCGGGGCTACGCGGGTGTGGAAACCGCTTTCGTCTCGCTGGCCGCCCCTGATGTGCCGTCCGGTCTCGACCGTTGCGTGAAGCTGGGTGCGGGGCGCATAGTCGTTCTGCCGTACTTCCTCTTCACGGGCATCCTGCCGGACCGGGTGCGTCACCAGACCACGGAGTGGGCCGCCGCCCACCCCGGGCTGGACGTCCGGTCGGCCGAGGTGATCGGTGCCGCGGAAGAACTGCTCGATCTGGTCATGGAGCGCTACCGGGAGGCCGTCAAGGGCGATCTGCGGATGAACTGCGACTCTTGCGTGTACCGGATCGCACTGCCGGGCTTCGAGGACAAGGTGGGACTGCCGCAGCAGCCGCACTTCCACCCTGACGACGACGGCCATCACCACCACCCCCACCATGGCGGTCATGCACACTCCCATTGAGAGTCCCGACGCCACAGGCGCGGGCGCGCACGATCTGCGTCATCACGGTGACGCGGAGGTACGGGGACGGGGCCGGGATCTGACCGATCTCGCCGTCAACGTACGGGCCGGGACCCCACCGGCCTGGCTGAAGGAGCGGATAGCCGCGTCCCTGGGCACGCTCGCCGCGTACCCGGACGGGCGTGTCGCGCGTGCCGCGGTCGCCGCCCGGCACGGGCTGCCGCCGGAGCGGCTCCTGCTGACGGCGGGTGCGGCGGAGGCGTTCGTGCTGATCGCCCGCGCGCTGCCGGCCCGAAGACCGGTCGTGGTGCATCCGCAGTTCACCGAGCCGGAGGCGGCGTTGCGCGCGGCCGGGCACGAGGTGGGACGGGTGCTGCTGCGGGCCGGGGACGGCTTCCGGCTGGATCCGGCGGATGTGCCGGCCGACGCGGATCTGGTGGTGGTCGGCAATCCGACCAACCCGACGTCGGTGCTGCATCCGGCGGCCGTGCTGGAGCGGCTGGCGCGTCCCGGGCGGACGCTGGTGGTCGACGAGGCGTTCATGGACGCGGTGCCGGGCGAGCGCGAGGCGCTGTGCGGCCGTACGGACATCCCCGGGCTCGTGGTGCTGCGCAGCCTGACCAAGACGTGGGGGCTCGCCGGGCTGCGGATCGGGTACGTGGCGGCCGCGCCGGAGACCATCCGCACGCTGGAGGAGGCGCAGCCGTTGTGGCCCGTGTCGTCCCCGGCGCTGGCGGCGGCCGAGGCCTGTGTGGAACCGCGGGCGCTGGCCGAGGCGGCCGCGGCGGCGGACCGGATCGCGGTGGACCGCTGCCATCTGGTGGCGGGTCTGCGGGAGTTCACCGAGATACGGGTCGTGGAGCCGGCACAGGGACCGTTCGTGCTGATCCGGCTGGAGCGGGCCGGGGAGATACGTGAGCGGCTGCGGATGCTGGGTTTCGCGGCACGGCGCGGCGACACGTTTCCGGGGCTCGGCGAGGAGTGGCTCCGGCTGGCCGTACGGGACCGCACGACGACCAACCGGTTCCTCCAGGTGTTCGACCAGGCCCTTCAGGCACTGTCCGCGGTCAGCCGCTGACGATGTCCGGCTTGAGGGGGGCCAGCTTCGCGGCGATCAGGCCGATGGTGGCGGCATCGACGCCGCCGTCGGCCAGCGCTGCGGCGAGATGGTCCACGACCCGGTCGAAGTGGGGCCCGGTGATGCCGAGCCCCTGGTGGGCGTGGCTCATGGCCCGGCCGGTGTAGGGGGCCGTGGCGCCGAGGGCGCTGCCGACGAAGAAGCGCTGGTGCGCCTTGAGGCGGGTCACGTCCTTCCCCGCGAAGTAGGGCGTCAGCTCGGGGTCGGCCAGGACACGTGCGTAGAAGAGGTCCACCACGGCGGCGACGGCTGCGGCGCCGCCGATCCGCTCGAAGAGGGTGTCCGGCTGCGCGGCGGGGGTCTCGGGCGCCGACTCGTCCGGGGCCGCCGGATCTGTGGTCTGGTCCATGGCAGCCGAACATAGCGCCGATCCCCGCCGCCCCGTGAACATTCGTCCGAATTCGGCGCTGCCGTCGCACAAGTGGGAAGCGGCGCTCCGTCTGCGGAACGCCGCTTCCCTCCCCTCCTGGGGCCCGTCGCCACGCTGCCGTCGCCGCCCGAGAGGCGGACAGCAGTGTGACGACAGGCCCTACGGCCCCCCGACCGCCCCCTCGGGCCTCGGGTGTCAGCCCTGTGCACGCCTCCGGGCCACGACCATGGCGCCGGCGCCGACGGCCAGCAGGAGGGCTGCGCCTCCGGCGACGTACGGCGTGGTGGAGCTGCTGCCCGTCTCGGCGAGGTCGGCGTCGGTGGTGGTCCGCGGTGCGTCATCGGTGCCGGTCTGGGGCTTCACGTCGCCCCCGGTGTCGCCGGCCGTGTCACCGGCCGTGGAGCCCTCGGTGGAGCCTGCGGTCCCGGATCCGCCGTCGGTGGAGCCTCCGTTGGTGGAGCCCCCGTTGCCCGAACCGCCGTCGGTCGAACCGCCGTCGGTCGAACCCCCGTTGTCGCCGCCACCGTTGTCGCCGCCACCGTTCTCACCGCCGCCCGTGGAGGCCGCCTTCGGCGTCTCACAGGTGGCCTCGGCGAGCGTGACCTCACCCTTCACATCGGCGACGTTGAGTTCGAGCGGGTTGACCGAGACCTTCAGCTGCAGCGCGACCGCGGCGGCGGTGCGGGAGGTGGTACTCGTCTTCGACAGGTCGAGCGTCACGGAGCCGACGCCGGGCACCGCGATCTGCGTGGTGCCCGCGGCGGTGAGGGTGACGCGCTTGCCGAGGACCTTCACATGCCCCAGCACGTTCGACTCGGCGACCGGCTTGTGGCCCACCTCGCAGACCGCCTTCGACGTGACCTGCTCGACCTCGACCAGCGAGAGCAGCGGCAGACCGGGCAGGTGCAGCCGCGCCCTGACGATATTGCTGTAGCCCTCGGCACGATGCCCGTCCACGGTCGCCTTCGCGGTGGCCACATCGGCACGCAGCACCCGGACCGGCTTTCCGCCCTCCACCCCGTCGAGCTTCACGCTGAGCGCGGTCTTCTCCGCGCTCCGCGGCGCCTGCACCTCGTTGAGCGTGGCCTTGAGCGGCACGTCGATCGTCTTGTTCAGGAGCGAGACGTCGAGTGCGGTGCGGAGCACGACCGCGCTCGCCTTCCCGTCGCCGGTGGTCGTGGTGGTGGTGGCGTGCGCCGGGACGGCGACCAGCAGGGCGACGGGAGCGGCGGCGACCGCCAGGGCGGCGAGGCGGAAGGTGTTGCTGTTCAAGATGGTGGAACCCCCACAAGAGACATGGAGCCACCGGCGCCGTCCAATGGGGGACATCGCGGGCACCGGTGGCCTCGACTCCGTGAATCTTTACGCACAGAGGGTGAACTGGCAGACACCTGCCGTGAGTTCACCCCAAAGGGGGGTTTCCGTGTCTGTATTCGAATAATCCGGCACGTGCGTTCCTTGAGTTCACCCGTTTCACTGAACGCGGGCGGCTCGGAAGGGTCTCGCACCGGACCACGCCGAGTTCGCGGAGTGATTCAACGAGCGCGCGCGCTCCGGGTCACTGGCGGTCAACACGGCGCATCCCGGGCCGACCCCGGCCCGGGACACCCGGATCAGCCGATCACGCGCCCGTTCAGGACGACCCGGCGCGGGGCCGCCAGCACGCGCACGTCCGCCCGCGGATCCTCGTCGTACACCACCAGGTCGGCCGGCGCGCCCTCCTCCAGCCCCGGCCTGCCGAGCCAGGCGCGGGCCGCCCACGTCGTCGCGGACAGCGCCTCCAGGGCCGGGATGCCCGCCTTGACGAGCTCCGCCACCTCGTCGGCCACCAGACCGTGCGCGAGCACCCCGCCGGCGTCGGTGCCGACGAAGACCGGCACCCCCGCGTCGTACGCGGCGCGCACGGTGTCGTAGCGGCGCTCGTGGAGCCGGCGCATATGGGCGGACCAGCGGGGGTACTTGGCGTCGCCTCCCTCGGCGAGCATGGGGAAGGTGGCGATGTTGACCAGGGTGGGGACGATCGCGACCCCGCGTTCGGCGAAGAGCGGGATGGTCTCCTCGGTCAGCCCGGTCGCGTGCTCGACGCAGTCGATCCCTGCCTCGACGAGATCACGCAGCGAGTCCTCGGCGAAGCAGTGCGCGGTGACCCGGGCCCCCAGCCGGTGCGCTTCCGCGATGGCGGCCCCGACCTCCTCGCGCGGCCAGCAGGCGGTCAGGTCGCCCACCTCGCGGTCGATCCAGTCGCCGACGAGCTTCACCCAGCCGTCTCCGCGGCGCGCCTCCTGCCCGACGTACGCCACCAGTTCGTCCGGCTCGATCTCGTACGCGTAGTTCCTGGTGTACCGCCGGGTCCTGGCGATGTGCCGGCCGGCCCTGATGATCTTCGGCAGGTCCTCGCGGTCGTCGATCCACCGGGTGTCGGCGGGCGATCCCGCGTCCCGCAGGAGCAGCGCGCCCGCCTCCCGGTCGTCGAGGGCCTGCTTCTCGGTGGTCGCCGGGTCGACGGCGCCGTGGTGGTCGAGCCCGACGTGGCAGTGGGCGTCCACCAGTCCGGGCAGGGCCCAGCCGGTGACGACGACCGCCTCGTCCGCGCCCGGGGGCCGCTCGTAGGTCACCCTCCCGTCGACCGCCCAGATCTCGTCCCTGACGTCCTCGGGGCCGACGAGCACCCGCCCCTTCACCTGCAGCACCCGCGGCGCCTCGTGATCGCTCATGGACAGCACTGTACGAGGCACCGGTCCGCGGGCCGCGCCCCGCCGGACGGCGTCCGGCGGACGGGTCCGGGCCGCCCCCGGAGGGCTCGGTACCCTCGGTGCAGGCCTGGCCCACAGGCCGGCCCGCACACCGACCCGATCCCGAAGAGAGCACCACCGTGACGCACCCCTTCCTCGACCTGACCCCGCTCACCGCCGCGCATTTCGCGGCGATCGAGCGGCGCGTGGCCGGTCTCCTCGCCACCGAGCAGGACGTCGTCATCATGCAGGGCGAGGCGCTCCTCCCCCTCGAAGGCTGCATCAGGGGCGGTGCCCGGCCCGGATCGACGGCGCTGAACGTCGTCACGGGCCCGTACGGGCAGACGTTCGGCAACTGGCTGCGCGACTGCGGTGCCGAGGTCATCGATCTGGAGGTGCCCTTCCACACGGCCGTCACCGCCGGTCAGGTCGCGGACGCGCTGGCCGCGCACCCCGAGATCGACTTCGTGTCCCTGGTGCACGCGGAGGCGGCGACCGGCAACACCAACCCGGTCGCGGAGATCGGTGAGGTGGTCCGGGCGCACGGGGCGCTGTTCATGCTGGACGCGGTCGCCTCGGTGGGCGCCGAGCCGCTGCTGCCGGACGCCTGGGGCGTGGACCTGTGTGTGATCGGGGCGCAGAAGGCGATGGGCGGTCCGGCCGGGGTGTCCGCGGTGTCGGTGAGCGCACGCGCCTGGGAGCGGATCGCCGCCAACGCGCAGGCCCCACGCCGCTCCTACCTCTCCCTGCTGGACTGGAAGGAGCGCTGGATCGACGGCGGCCGCCGGGCGCTGCTGCACGCCCCGGCCCAGCTGGAGATGCTGGCCCTGGAGGCCTGCGTGGAGCGGATCGAGGCGGAGGGACTGGACGCGCTGATGGCCCGCCACGCCGCCGCGGCCGCGGCGACCCGGGCCGGCGCGGTGGCGCTCGGCGGCGGCCTCACGCCGTACGTGCACGAGGCGCGGGATGCCGCTCCGGTGGCGACCACACTGCGGACGCCGGACGGCGTGGACGCCGCGGAACTGGTCGCGCAGGCACGGGCGGCCGACCCGTCGCTGCCGCTGATCGCGGGGGGCGGGGCGCTGGCCAAGGAGATGATCCGGGTCAATCACTACGGTGTGGATGCGACGCGGGGCGCGGTGCTCTCCTCGCTCGCGGCTCTGGGGGCGGCGCTGGCCGATACCGGCCGGCAGGTCGATCTGGAAGCTGCCCGGAAGGCCGTTTCGGAAACCTGGACCGCCGCATAAATTCAGGCTCAATCCACAAATGCGGGGAGCTGCCTTATTCAGAGCAGCTCCCCGCATTCTTCTGCCCGCTTTCCCGGAGGCTAAACACCCCAGTTTCCACGGGACTCCATCTCCACAATTCGGTTGCGTCGCGCGAGAGTTACGACCTTGTGACCGACTCCACAACCGGGGGCGTTATGCCGGATAAATGCGTACCAAATCGGAAGAAAGCGTAGCGGTTTCGCGCCGGGGCGCACGCTCGCGTGATAACACAGCACATCGCCTCACCCAACCCCTTGGCCCGATGCAATTTCGAAATTTGCTGGGTAAATTCAATTCGCATGACCGCCGCACCAGCAGATTTTGCACGTGCCCGAAGCGAATTCATCACCATCGACACCCCACGAGTGGAGGACGGAGCCGCGATCTGGCGTATCGCCCGCGATTCCGAGGTCCTGGACCTCAACTCCTCGTACAGCTACCTGCTGTGGTGCCGTGACTTCGCGGCGACCTCCGTGGTCGCCCGCGACGAGACCGGCTCCCCGGTCGCCTTCGTGACGGGGTACATCAGGCCCGACCGCCCCGAGACGCTCGTCGTCTGGCAGGTGGCCGTCGACCACGGCCACCGAGGTACCGGACTGGCCGCGAAGCTGCTGGACGACCTGACCGCACGCGTCGCCGCGGAGCAGGGCCTCGCCTCGGTCGAGACGACCATCACCCCGGACAACAAGGCATCGGACCGCCTGTTCACCTCCTACGCACAGCGCCACGACGTGGCACTGGAACGCGAGGTGCTCTTCGACGGCGGCCTGTTCCCCGAGGGCACCCACCTGCCGGAAGTGCTCTACAGCATCGGCCCGTTCCACGCCTGAGCAGGCCCTTCCCGGCGGGTGCCGCCCGTCGCAGTCACCTTCACCGCCGCCCGTCACACCCCCTCACGCAGGAGACCCGCTGTGACCATCACCCCGCCCGCCCTCAGTGTCTTCGAGACCCTGGAGTCCGAGGTACGGAGCTACTGCCGAGGCTGGCCCGCCGTCTTCGACCGCGCGCAGGGCGCCCGGCTGACCGACGAGGACGGCCACTCGTACCTCGACTTCTTCGCCGGGGCCGGCTCCCTCAACTACGGCCACAACAACCCGGTGCTGAAACGCGCACTGATCGACTACATCGAGCGCGACGGCATCACCCACGGCCTGGACATGGCGACCACCGCCAAACGGGCCTTCCTGGAGACGTTCCAGAACGTCATCCTGCGGCCCCGCGACCTGCCGTACAAGGTGATGTTCCCCGGCCCGACCGGCACCAACGCGGTCGAGTCGGCGCTGAAGCTGGCCCGTAAGGTCAAGGGCCGCGAGTCCGTGGTCTCGTTCACCAACGCCTTCCACGGCATGTCGCTCGGCTCGCTCGCCGTCACCGGCAACGCCTTCAAGCGGGCGGGGGCCGGTATCCCGCTGGTGCACGGCACGCCGATGCCGTTCGACAACTACTTCGACGGCACCGTCCCGGACTTCCTCTGGTTCGAGCGGCTGCTGGAGGACCAGGGCTCCGGGCTCAACAAGCCCGCGGCGGTGATCGTGGAGACGGTCCAGGGCGAGGGCGGCATCAACGTCGCCCGCGCCGAGTGGCTGCGCGCGCTCCAGGAGCTGTGCCACCGCCAGGACATGCTGCTGATCGTCGACGACATCCAGATGGGCTGCGGCCGCACCGGCGGCTTCTTCTCCTTCGAGGAGTCGGGCATCACGCCGGACATCGTGACGCTGTCGAAGTCCATCAGCGGCTACGGACTGCCCATGTCCCTCTGCCTGTTCAAGCCCGAGCTGGACATCTGGGAGCCGGGCGAGCACAACGGCACCTTCCGCGGCAACAACCCGGCGTTCGTCACCGCCGCCGCGGCGCTCGACGCCTACTGGGCGGACGGCCAGATGGAGAAGCAGACGCTGGCGCGCGGCGAGCAGGTCGAGCAGGCCCTGCTGGCGATCTGCGCCGAGCACGACAGCGCGCAGTTCCGCGGCCGCGGACTGGTGTGGGGCATGGAGTTCAACGACCCGGCCCGCGCTTCCGCCGTCTGCGCCCGCGCGTTCGAGCTGGGACTGCTGCTGGAGACCTCCGGTCCGCAGAGCGAGGTCGTCAAGCTGCTGCCGCCGCTGACCATCACCCCCGAGGAGCTGGACGAGGGCCTGCGCACGCTGGCCCGCTGCGTCCGGGAGACCGCCTGACCCGGGCCCGCCCCGGGCGGGCCCGACGAGAAACACCGTAGAGAGAAAGGCACTGACCCACCGTGATCGTCCGATCGTTCAGTGACATCGAGAACACCGACCGGCATGTGAAGGCCGCCTCAGGCACCTGGGAGAGCAAGCGCATCCTGCTCGCCAAGGAGAAGGTCGGCTTCTCGCTCCACGAGACCACGATGTACGCGGGTACCGAGACGTCGATGTGGTACGCCAACCACATCGAGGCGGTCCTGTGCGTCGAGGGCGAGGCCGAGCTCACCAATGACGAGACCGGTGAGAAGCACTGGATCACGCCCGGCACGATGTACCTGCTCAACGGCCATGAGCACCACACCATGCGCCCGAAGACGGACTTCCGTTGCGTCTGTGTCTTCAACCCGCCCGTCACCGGACGGGAGGAGCACGACGAGAACGGTGTCTACCCACTGCTGACCGAGGAGGGCTGAACCACCATGACCACTGATGTACGCGCCGACCTGTACCCCTCGCGCGGCGCCGCCGAGATGACCACTCCGCGCCAGGACCCGGTCATCTGGTCCGCGCCGGGCGCGCCGGGTCCGGTCGCCGCCAAGGAGCTCCAGGGCTTCGAGCGCGACGGCTTCCTCACCGTCGACCAGCTGATCACCCCGGACGAGGTGGCCGGCTACCACGCCGAGCTGGAGCGGCTGATCGCCGATCCGGCGGTGCGGGCCGACGAGCGCTCGATCATCGAGCCGAAGTCGGACTCCGTACGGTCGGTCTTCGAGGTCCACCGGCTCAGCGAGGTCTTCGCCCGGCTCGTCAGCGACGAGCGCGTGGTGGGCCGGGCCCGTCAGATCCTGGGCTCGGACGTGTACGTCCACCAGTCGAGGATCAACGTGAAGCCGGGCTTCGGGGCTTCGGGTTTCTACTGGCACTCGGACTTCGAGACCTGGCACGCCGAGGACGGACTGCCGAACATGCGGACCGTGTCCGTGTCGATCGCGCTGACCGAGAACTACGACACCAACGGCGGGCTGATGATCATGCCCGGTTCGCACAAGTCGTTCCTCGGCTGCGCGGGCGAGACGCCGAAGGACAACTACAAGAAGTCCCTTCAGATGCAGGACGCCGGCACCCCGTCGGACGAGGCGCTGACGAAGATGGCCGACCGGCACGGCATCAGGCTCTTCACGGGCAAGGCCGGTTCGGCGACCTGGTTCGACTGCAACGCGATGCACGGGTCGGGCGACAACATCACCCCGTACGCGCGCAGCAACGTCTTCATCGTGTTCAACAGTGTGGAGAACACGGCACAGGAGCCGTTCGCGGCTCCGATCCGCCGCCCGGAGTTCATCGGGGCGCGCGACTTCACGCCGGTGAAGTAGGGGCGTACGACAGCTGGTCGGGGCGGGACGCGGCGATGCGTCCCGCCCCTTGGGCTTGCCCTCGACCCGCCGCGAATCCGCTGGGCCCACCCTCGTGGACCGCGCTAGGATCAAGAAATTTCCGGAGCGGGGGCAGCATGGTGCGACGGGTCAGCCAACGTGAACACCTTCGGCGGGTGTCCGAACGACGGCGAGCCGCAGGAAGGCCGGAAGCCGACCGGAACTCGGCGCGCACGGTGATCGCGGGAGGCCCTACTTCACCCGTCAGTCACAGGTCCTCAAGGCGGGAGAGGGTTTCGTCATGGCCGTCGAGGCGAAACTCCTGGGCAGGGAGTACGTCGAATACCACCTGAAGGTGAACTACCTTGACAAAAAGGGCAGTCAGCATTCTCTCGTCGTGAACGAGCCAGGTACCGGCGTCGGCGTCTTCCGGGTTTCCGGCAGCCTCGACGACAAGGAGTACACCGACTTCTGGGGAGCGGACGAGAGCGGGCAGGGGCGGCGGCTGTACAGCCGGGAGGAAAGGGAGTGACCGGGCCGCGGGCCGGCTCCCGGTGGTGCGCAAGGGATCCGGATCGACGCGGATGCCCCCGGCGCTTCAACTCGTTGGACCTCCGCACGGGTAAGCGGCGACAGTGACCCCCATGACTTCACACGTACACCACGTCACCATCGACTGCGCCGACGCCTACAAGCTCGGCGCGTTCTGGGCGGAGGTGCTGGGTTCCTCCCTCGCCGACGACGACTTCCCCGGCGATCCCGAGGCTCTGGTCGAGACCCCCGATGCCGCCCTGCTGTTCGTCACCGTGCCCGAACCGAAGAGCGTCAAGAACCGCATCCACCTCGACATCCAGCCGGAGGACCGCACCCGTGACGAGGAGGTCGAGCGGCTGCTCGGCCTCGGCGCCACGCTGGTCGCCGACCGCCGCAGGCCGGACGGGCGGGGCTGGGCGACCCTGGCCGATCCGGAGGGCAACGAGTTCTGTGTGGAGTGCGGTGCGCGTGAGCGGGCGCGGCTGACCGGGAAGCGGCTGCCGGTCACCGCGGACGACGTGACATCGGCGGTGAGCCTGGCGGTGGACACGCTCGCGGGCTCGCCGGCCGAGGACTGGCGCATTCCCGCGGGCACGCTCACCTGGGACTGCTGGGAGACCGTGGAGCACCTGAGCGACGACCTCTTCGCGTACGCCGTCCAGCTCGGCCCGCGCAGGCCCCCGTTGGAGACCGAGGTTCCCTATCGCTGGGCTCCGGAGCGTGAGGGCGGCCCCTGGAACGCGATCTTCGCGGACCCTGAGGCGGGAACCGCGGGGCTGCTCCAGACCCTGGAGGCGAGCGGCGCCCTGCTGTCCGCGATGGTGCGGACGGCCTCCCCCGATGTCCGCTCGTACCACTCCTACGGCGTCTCGGACCCGGAGGGGTTCGCCGCGATGGGCATCGTGGAGACCCTCGTGCACACCCACGACATCGCCCAGGGCCTCGGCGTCACCTGGACGCCGCCCGCCGACCTGTGCGACCGGGTGCTGGCCCGGCTCTTCCCCGACGCCCCGGCCGACGAGGACCGGTGGACCGTCCTGCTCTGGTCCACCGGCCGCGCGGACCTGCCGGGCCGCGAGCGCGTCACGTCATGGAAGTGGCACGGGGCCCCGCTGGCCTGAGGGCCGCCCCCCAGGATCACCGGGGGGAGACCTTGTGGACGGTGGTGTCCTCGGGGTTCAGCCGCCGCCCGTCCGCCGCCCGGACCTCCAGCGCGCGCAGACGCTGTCCCTGCCGGCGGTCGAGCAACTGCGAGTGCGGTTCGTCCGGGGCGAAGAAGTTCTGCTCCCCCCATTGCCGCAGCGCCACGATGACGGGGAAGAGCGCTTCGCCCTTCGGAGTCAGTACGTACTCCCGGTAGGCGCTGCCGTCCGAAGCGGGGACGGATTCGAGGACACCGCCGGCGACCAGGGCGCGCAGGCGTGCGGTGAGGATGTTCTTCGCCACGCCGAGGCTGCGCTGGAACTCCCCGAAGCGCCGACTCCCGTCGAAGGCGTCCCGCACGATCAGAAGAGACCACCAGTCGCCGATCGCGTCCACCGACCGCGCGACGGGGCAGTCGCTGTCGTCGAAACGCGTCCTTGTCACCATGCCGTCCTCCACATCCACGCCGGCAGATCCACATTGGTTGCAAGATGCTACCAATAAAAGCTACGGTCCCTTCTGGTAGCAAGATGAAACCAGGTGCGCGGCGGAGGGATGCTGATGCTCAACGACTGTGAGGATGCGACACCAACGCGGATCGCGGACCGCGGCGGTGCAGGCAGTGCGGGCTCCGGGTTCGTCCTGTCCCGCGGCGTCACACTGCTGTTCGCCGTCGCCTGTGGAACCTCGGTGGCGAACGTCTACTTCGCCCAGCCGCTCCTGGTGACCGTGGGCCACGACCTGGGCATGAGCCCGGCACTCGTCGGCAGCGTCGTCACGCTGACGCATGTCGGATACGGGCTGGGGCTGTTCTTCCTCGTACCGCTGGGCGACGTGGCCGACCGCAGACGGCTCGTCGTGGCCCAACTGCTCCTCCTGGTGGCGGCGCTGGCCGTGGTCGCCACCTCCCGCACCGCGGCGGTTCTGCTCGCGGGCATGGCCGGGACAGGACTGCTCGCAGTGGTCACGCAGACGCTGGTGGCCTTCGCCGCGGCCCTGACCGCGCCCGCCCGGCGCGGACGCGTCGTCGGCACGGTGACCAGCGGCGTGGTCGTCGGGATCCTGCTCGCCCGCACCGCATCGGGTGTGCTGGCCGATCTCGCGGGCTGGCGCTCCGTCTACCTCGCCTCGGCGGCGCTCACCGCGCTGCTCGCCCTGGTCCTGCACCGCGTGCTGCCGCGCGACAACGCCGCCCAGCCGGCGTCCCTGCGCTACGGACAGCTCCTGCGCTCCACGGTCACCCTGTTCGCTCGGGAACGGCTCCTGCGGCTCCGCGCCCTGCTCGGCCTCCTCGTCTTCACGGCGTTCAGCACGTTGTGGAGCAGCATCGCCCTGCCGCTCAGCGAGCCCCCGTACTCCTTCTCCCACACCGCGATCGGCGCGCTGGGCCTGGTCGGAGCGGCCGGCGCCCTGGCGGCGGCCTGGGCGGGCCGCCTCAACGACCGCGGACTCTCCCGACAGACCACCGGCATCGCCCTGGCGCTGCTCGCCGCCTCGTGGCTGCCCCTGGCCTTCACCCGCAGTTCGCTCTGGGTCCTGGGCGTCGGCGTGATCCTCCTCGACCTCGCCGTACAGGCCGTCCATGTCACCAACCAGACCCTGATCCACGCGCTGCATCCGGACGCGGGCAGCCGGTTGATCGGCGGATACATGGTCTTCTACTCGATCGGCAGCGCGACCGGCGCGATCGCCGCGACCTCCCTCTACACGGCGGCCGGCTGGGGTGCCGTGTGCGCGCTGGGCGCCACGGCCAGCTGCCTCGCGCTCGCACTCTGGGCGCTCACGCGAGACAGCGTCCCGGACCCGGCATACCAGGACCTTCCCCGCCCGTGAACCCCGGCCGGTCAGCGTCGAAGTGACCGGGCACACCTCCGTCGAAGGGCTACCGGTGGGAGAACCAGCTCGCCGCCGGAAGCAGCCTGCTGTCGTAGCCGAACAGTGCCTGGTTCTCCCAGGCGTTGCCGGAGGCGGGGTCGGCCGGGTCCCAGCCGCTGCCGCTGACGGCGGTCCACGCCGGCTCCCAGTACACGGCGCCGAGGCCCCTGCCGCCGGGGACCGCCTCGACGACGTTCATCACGTCACGGAGGTTGGCCGCCTGGCCGGCCGGGGTGGCCGGGTAGCCGCTGACGAGCTGGCCCGCGGTGGCGATGTTGTTCTCCAGGCCGTCGGCGTCGGCCAGCGTGTGCGCGTACGCCGTCTCGGCGACCAGGACCGGCTTCCCGTAGCGGGCTGCCGCGTCGTCGAGGTTGGCCTGGAGGTCGCTCAGCGGCCCGTGCCAGTACCCGTAGTACGAGAGCGCGATGACGTCGAAGGGCACGCCGTACGCGACGGCGTTGTCGAACCACCAGCGGGTGCCGGCCTTGTCGCCGCCCTTGGCGAGGTGCAGGGCCACCTTCGTACCGGAGGAGACGGCCTTCGCCGCGTTCGCTCCGGAGGTGAGCAGCCCGGCGAGCTGGGACCAGTTGTCGGTGGAACCCTCGGGCCAGAGCATTCCGGCGTTGGTCTCGTTGCCTATCTGGACCATGTCGGCGGTGGTGCCCTGGGCCTTGAGGGCGCTCAGCACGTCGTACGTGTGGTTGTACACGTCCGTGCGCAGCTGCGCGTAGCCGTGGCCGGACCAGGCGGCGGGCTTGTTCTGCTTGCCGGGGTCGGCCCAGGCGTCGGAGTAGTGGAAGTCGACGAGGGTCTTCATGCCGAGGGCCTTGGCGCGTTTGGCCATGGCCAGGACGTGGGCCTTGTCGTTGAAGCCGTCGGCCGGGTTCACCCACACCTTGAGGCGGACGTAGTTCATCCCGGCGGACTTCAGGAGGCTCATCGCGTCGCCGGTGGTGCCGCTCGCGCTGCGGTAGACGGCGCCGTGCGCCTCGTTCTTCGGGAGGGTGGAGAGGTCACCGCCCTTCACGGTGAGCCCGGTGGCGCCGCGGGTGAAGGCGATGTCGTCGAAGTTGGCCCACTCCCCCGCGTGGGCGTCCGAGTTCAGGCTGATCGTGCAGGAACCGCCGGTGACCCTGACCGAGGTGACGAGGCGGATCCAGCCGCCGTTCGCGGTGGGCGGCAGGTCGGTGCGCTGTTCGGCGCTGCCGCAGTTGCGCAGGGCGAGGTACGCGGAGTTCTGGCCGCCGCCCGACCTGACCCAGGCGCTCAGGGTGTACGTGCCGTCGGTGAGGCCGGTGAGGTACTGGTACGTCTCCACCTTGTAGGCGGAGGCGGACCAGTGGCTGAGCCGGGTGCTGCCGCTGTGGCCGCCGGCCTCGGTGAAGGAGGCGGCGTTCTGCCCGCCCGCCGAGTAGGTCGACCAGCCGGTGCTGCCCGATTCGAATCCGGTGTTGGCGGGGGCGGTGGCGGCCGTGGCCGCGTGGGCGGGGAGGGTGGGGAGCGCTGCCAGCAGGAGGCCGGACAGCGAGGCCGCCAGCACCCCCGCTCTCTTCTTGCCGTGCGTCGCTGCGTACATCGTCGATGTCCCTTCGACCGTTGCGCGGGAGGTGCAGGGGGAAGCGGGTCGTGCGTCCTCAGCTGTCGAGCCGGACCACACGGACGGCACCTGCCGGGACGGCGAGGTGGCCCGTGGCCGGTTCTCCGGTGAGGAGTTCGGTGCCGGGGGCGTCGAGCGGCACCTTGGTGTCACCCCCGGTGTGGTTGATGACGAAGAGGTACGTGCCGGCGTCGCCGGTGCGGGTGACGACCTCGACGTCGTACGGGATCCCGGTACGCGGCGCGATGCGGGCGTCCTCGCAGGCCCGGTCCAGCACGGCGTCCAGGTCTGCGCCGGTCAGCCGGGTGGAGACGTACCAGGCGGTGCCCTCGCCGAGACGGTGGCGGGTGACGGCGGGCCGGCCGGCCGGGATGCCGTCGGCGTAGGACCACATGGTCTCGGCGCCGCGCGGGATCACCACGTCCGACCAGAGGTCACCCGTCAGCTCCGGCCCCTCGGGTGCGCCCTCGGGGGTGATCAGGCGGACCGTGCCGCCCTCGGCGAGCGGGGAGAACTCCTCGACCGTCAGCCCCAGGACGTCCCTGAGCGCGCCCGGGTACGGGCCGGGGTGCACGGCGTCGTCGGCGTCGACGATGCCGGAGAAGTACGAGACGACGAGTGTGCCACCGCCCTCCACGTACCGGCGGAGATTGCGGCCGGACTCCTCGGTGGCGAGGTAGAGGGCCGGGACGACGACCAGCGGGTAGCGGGACAGGTCTGCGTCGGGGTGGGCGAAGTCGACGGTGAGGTGCCGGTCGAAGAGCGAGGCGTAGAAGGTGTCGGCGCGCTCGCGTGCGTCGTGGTCCTGGCTCGGGCGCCACTCCAGGGACTGCGCCCACCAGGACTGCCAGTCCCAGACCATGGCGACGTCGGCGACGGTCCGGGTGGTGCGGATCCCGTTCAGCAGGCCCAGGTCGGCGCCCAGCCGGGAGACCTCGCGCCAGATCCGGGAGTCCGTGCCGGCGTGCGGGAGCATCGCCGAGTGGAACTTCTCCGCGCCGCGCAGGGACTGGCGCCACTGGAAGAACATCGCACCCTCGGAACCGCGGGCGACGTGGGCGAGGCTGTTGCGGGCCATCTCGCCGGGGCGCTTGGCGGGGTTGCGGGGCTGCCAGTTGACGCCGCCGGCGGAGTGTTCCAGGAGCAGCCAGGGCGCGCCGCCCGCGACCGAGCGGGTGAGGTCGGCTGCCATGGCGAGGTTGACGTGGGTGCGGCGGCCGTCGGTGATCAGGTAGTGGTCGTTGGTGACGAGGTCGACCTCGCGGCCCCAGGCCCAGTAGTCCACCGAGTCGCACTGGCTGAGCGCGGTCATGAAGTTGGTGGTGACGGGGATGCCGGGGGCGAGCCGGTGCAGGAGGTCGCGTTCGGCGCAGAAGTTCTCGCGCATGGTGGCGTCGGCGAAGCGGGCGTAGTCGAGCTGCTGGGCCGGGTTGCCGACGGTGGGGGTGGTGCGGGGCGGGTCGATCTCGTCGAGACCGCGGTAGCGCTGACCCCAGAAGGCGGTGCCCCAGGCCTCGTTGACGGCCTCGACGGATCCGTGTCGGGCGGTGAGCCAGCGGCGGAAGTGGGCGGCGCAGTTGTCGCAGTAGCAGGCGCTGACCGGGACGCCGTACTCGTTGTGGACGTGCCACAGGGCGAGGGCCGGGTGGTTCGCGTACCGGCGGGCCAGCTGTTCGGTGATGTTCGCCGCGGCAGCCCGGTAGTCCGGGTTGCTGTGGCAGATCGCGCCGCGTGATCCGAAGGCGTACCGAACGCCTTCCCGGCTGACGGGAAGCGCCTCGGGGTGGGCGCGGTAGAACCAGGCGGGCGGGGCGACGGTGGGGGTGCCGAGGTCCGCGCGGATGCCGTTGACGTGCAGCAGGTCCAGGAGCCGGTCGAGCCAGCCGAAGTCGTACGCGCCGGGCTCGGGCTCCAGGAGGGCCCAGGAGAAGATCCCGACGCTGACCATGGTGACGCCGGCCTCCCGCATGAGGCGCATGTCCTCGTGCCAGACCTCCTCGGGCCACTGCTCGGGGTTGTAGTCGCCGCCGAAGGCCAGCTGGTGCAGACCCTGCGGGGCAGTCGCGCGAGGGGTGTGCGGCATGGGCGTCTCCTGGGCTCTTTGGTACAACTTCTGGGAACGTGCACACACACTCTCGGTGGCGCAGGCCCAACATAACCGCACAGCATCAACCATTGACAAGTGTCGGTTTCGTTTCTCTACTGTGAACGCTCACAGCGCACATCAGGCGCTGCACCCTCGCTTCTCGTCAGGGGAGACCTCCATGAAGTACCGCATCGTCGCGGCGTCCGCAGCCGCCTCGCTCGCCGCCACCGCACTGCTCACGGGCTGCGGCTCGTCGGACGACGGCAGCGGCGACGGCCCGGCCGCCTCCGGCCCCGTATCGCTCACCTACTGGGCCTGGGCCCCCGGCCTGGACAAGGTCGCGGACCTCTGGAACAAGGGCGAGGGCAAGAAGGCCGGCATCACGGTCACCGTGAAGAAGCAGGCCTCGGGCGACGACCTGGTCACCAAGATCATCACCGCGGCGAAGGCGCACAAGGCACCCGACCTGGTGCAGGCCGAGTACCAGGCGCTCCCCACCCTGGTCTCCAACGACGTGCTGGCCGACATATCCAAGGAGGCGGGCGACGCCGAGGGGAAGTTCGCCGACGGTGTCTGGCAGCAGGCGACGCTGGGCTCGGACGCCCTGTACGCGCTGCCGCAGGACTCCGGCCCGCTGATGTTCTACTACCGCCAGGACCTGTTCAAGCAGTACGGCCTGTCCGTGCCCACCACCTGGGACGAGTTCGCCGAGACCGCCCGGGCGCTGAAGGAAAAGGCGCCGGACAAGGACCTCACCACGTTCTCCTCCAACGACTCCGGCCTCTTCGCGGGCCTCGCCCAGCAGGCCGGTGCCCAGTGGTGGACCACCTCCGGCGACAAGTGGAAGGTCGCGATCGACGACCCGGCCACACAGAAGGTCGCAGGCTTCTGGGGCGGCCTGGTCAAGGAGGGCGCCATCGACAACCAGCCGATGTACACCCCGGCCTGGAACAAGGCGCTCAACACCGGCAAGCAGATCGCCTGGGTCAGCGCGGTCTGGGCGCCGGGCACCCTGACCACCGCCGCCCCCGACACCGCGGGCAAGTGGGCCATGGCCCCGCTCCCCCAGTGGACGTCCGGCGAGAGCGTGACGGGAAGCTGGGGCGGCTCCTCCACCGCCGTCACCAACGACTCGAAGCACAAGGAGGCCGCCGCCACCTTCGCCAAGTGGCTGAACACCGACTCCACGGCCCTCGCCGCGCTGGTGAAGGAGAGCGGGATCTACCCCGCCGCCACGGCCGCCCAGACCGGTGGCGCGCTCGCGAAGCCGCCGGCCTACTTCGCCAACCAGCCGGACTTCTACACCGAGGCCGCGAAGATCGCCAAGGGCACCGCCCCGGCCGCCTGGGGCCCGAACGTGAACGTCGCGTACACCGCCTTCAAGGACAACTTCGCCGAGGCCGCCAAGAGCAGGTCCGCCTTCGCGCCGGCCCTGACCGCGATGCAGGACGCCACCGTCGCCGACCTGAAGAAGCAGGGCTTCGGAGTCTCCGAGTGACACGCGCACGCCGCCGGAAGCCGTACGGGGTCAAGAGCGCCCCGTACGCCTTCCTGATCCCCGCCACGGTGCTGTTCCTGCTCTTCTTCGCCCTGCCCATCGGCTACGCGCTCCACCTCAGCTTCCGCCGGACCGAGGTCAGCGGACTGGGCCTCGGCAAGGGGGCCCGCAAGGAGATCTGGGCCGGGTTCGCCAACTACACCGACGCGCTCTCCGACTCCGAACTGCTCCACGGCGCGCTGCGCATCCTCGGCTACGGCGCGATCGTCGTCCCCGTGATGCTGGGGCTCGCCCTGCTCTTCGCCCTGCTCCTGGACACCGAACGGCTCCGGCTGCGCGGCTTCACCCGGCTGGCGATCTTCCTCCCGTACGCGATCCCGGGCGTCGTCGCCGCCCTGATGTGGGGCTTCCTCTACCTGCCCGACGTCAGTCCGTTCTACTTCCTGCTGGACAAGGCGGGTCTGCCGCAGCCGGATCTGCTCGACGGCGGACCGCTCTACCTCGCGCTCGCCAACATCGCGGTCTGGGGCGGCACCGGCTTCAACATGATCGTGATCTACACCTCGCTGCGGGCGATCCCCGCCGAGATCTTCGAGGCGGCACGGCTCGACGGCTGCTCCCAGTTGCAGATCGCGCTCAGGATCAAGATCCCGATGGTGGCGCCGTCCCTGGTGCTGACGTTCTTCTTCTCGATCATCGCGACCCTCCAGGTGTTCAACGAGCCGACGACGCTGAAACCGCTCACCAACTCCCTCTCCACCACCTGGAGTCCGCTGATGAAGGTCTACCAGGACGCCTTCGTCAACAACGACATCTACGCGGCGGCCGCCCAGGCGGTCATCATCGCCGTCGCCACCCTGGCCCTGTCCTTCGGCTTCCTCAAGGCGGCCAACTCCCGTACGAAGCAGGGGGCCTCCCAGTGACCACGCCGCAACTCGGACCCCTGACCGCGGCCCCCCGCCGGTTCGCCCTCGTCCCCACCGCCGCCCTGCTGCTCGGCGCGCTCTACTGTCTGCTGCCCGTCGCCTGGATCCTGGTCGCCTCGACCAAGTCCGGCAGCGAACTCTTCTCCACCTTCACCTTCCTGCCCGGTTCGGGTTTCGCGGACAACGTCGCCGACCTGTCCGCGTACCGGGACGGCGTCTACTGGAAGTGGATGGCCAACTCGGCCCTCTACGCCGGGGTGGGCGCACTGCTGTCCACGGCGGTCTCCGCCGTCTCGGGGTACGCGCTGGCCATGTACCGCTTCCGCGGCAGGGAGAGCATCTTCAACATCCTGCTGGCGGGGGTTCTGATGCCGCCGGTGATCCTGGCGGTGCCGCAGTACCTGCTGATGGCGAAGGCCGACCTGACCGACTCCTACCTGTCGGTGATGCTGCCGGTGATCCTCTCCCCGTACGGGGTGTACCTCGCCCGGATCTACGCGGCGGCCGCCGTGCCGGGCGATGTGATCGAGGCCGGCCGGATGGACGGCGGCGGGGAGTGGCGGATCTTCCGGACCATCGCCCTGCCGATGATGGTGCCGGGCCTGGTGACCGTCTTCCTCTTCCAGTTCGTCGCGATCTGGAACAACTTCCTGCTGCCGTACATCATGCTCGGCGACGACGAGAAGTTCCCGGTCACGCTGGGCCTCTTCACCCTGCTCCAGCAGGGTTCCACCACTCCGGCCCTCTATACGCTGGTGATCACGGGGGCGCTGCTGGCCATCGTCCCGCTGATCGCCCTGTTCCTGGTCATCCAGCGGTTCTGGAGCCTCGACCTGCTCTCCGGGGCCGTAAAGTCCTGACGGGCCCCGCCAGGACGTCACTTGATGAAAGATCATGCACCATGAGCCGCACAGAACAGACCGGTACGGGACGCCGACGGCCACCGACGATCCATGACGTGGCGCGGGAGGCCGGGGTCTCCCGGGGTACGGTCTCCCGGGTGCTGAACGGCGGTCACAACGTCAGTCCGGCCGCGCTGGACGCGGTCAACTCCGCCATCCGCAAGACCGGTTACACGGTGAACCGGCACGCCAGGTCACTGATCACGGGCCGCTCCGACTCGGTGGCGTTCCTGCTCACCGAGCCGCAGGAGCGGTTCTTCGAGGACCCGAACTTCAATGTGCTGCTGCGCGGCTGCACGAGCGCGCTCGCCGCGCACGACATCCCGCTGCTGCTGATGATCGCGGGTACGGAGGCGGAGCGCCGCCGGAACATGCGCTACATCGCCGGCCATGTGGACGGGGTCCTGCTGGTCTCCAGCCACTCGGGCGACCCGGTCGCCGCCCAGCTGCACGAGGCGGGCGTCCCCCTGGTCGCCTGCGGGAAGCCGCTCGGGCAGAAGTCGAAGGTCAGCTATGTGGCGGCCGACGACCGGGACGGCGCCCGGGACATGGTGCGTTTCCTGTACGAGTCGGGGCGCCGCCGGATCGGTACGGTCAGCGGCCCGCTGGACACCCCGGGCGGTGTGGAGCGGCTCGCGGGCTACCGCGAGATGCTGGCCGACTGCGGACTGCCCGCGGACGACTCACTGATCGTGCCCGGCGACTACAGCCGGGCGGGCGGCGAGGCGGCCGCCGGGCTGCTGCTGGAACGGGCACCCGACCTGGACGCGGTGTTCGTCGCCTCGGACCTGATGGCCCAGGGCGTGCTCGCCGCTCTGGAGAAGGCCGGGCGCAGGGTGCCGCAGGACGTCGCGGTGGGCGGGTTCGACGACTCCCCCGCGGCGCTCGCCTCCCGGCCGGCGCTGACGACGATCCGTCAGCCCTGGGACCGGATCAGCGCCGAGATGGTACGGGTGCTGCTGGCGCAGATCGGTGGGGAGGACCCGGCCGCGGTGATCCTGCCCACGGAGCTGGTCCGCCGCGAGTCGGCGTGAGAGCGGCGGCCGGCCCGCCGGTTCGTCAGGCCCCGAGCACGGGGTAGTCCGTGTACCCGCGGTGGTCGCCCCCGTAGAAGGTGGTGGCATCCGGGGTGTTGAAGGGGCCGCCCGCGCGCAGCCGCTCGGGCAGGTCCGGGTTGGCCAGGAACAGCACGCCGTACGAGACGACGTCGGCCACTCCCTCCTCGATCAGGGCGAGCGCGTCGGGTCCGGTCGGGCCCTCGCTCGCCGGGTTGAGGACGAGGATCCCGTTGAACTGCTTGCGCAGGGACTCGGTCAGCTCACGGTCGCCGGCCGCGCCCTCGACGACGTGCAGATAGGCGAGCCCGAGCGGCTCGATCGCCTGGACCAGCGCGCTGTACGTGGCCTCGGGCGCGGGCTCGTCGATGTCGTTGTACGTGTTGCCGGGCGAGAGGCGGATCGCGGTGCGGGCGGCACCGATCTCGGCGGCGACGGCGCGCACGGTCTCCAGGGCGAACCGGATCCGGCCCTCCACGGAGCCGCCCCACGCGTCGGTGCGGAGGTTGGAGTTGGGCGCCAGGAACTGGTGGATCAGGTATCCGTTGGCGCCGTGCAGCTCCACCCCGTCGAAGCCCGCGTCCACGGCATTGCGTGCCGCGCTGACGAAGTCGGCGATCGTCGCCCGGATCTCGGCGTCGGTGAGCTCGCGCGGGGTGACGAAGTCCTTCGGGCCCTCATGGGTGAACACCTGCCCGGTGGCCGCGACCGCGGAGGCGCCGACGGGGACGAGCCCGTCGGGCAGCAGGACCGGGTGGCCGATGCGGCCGGTGTGCATGACCTGCGCGAATATCCTGCCGCCCCGGGCGTGCACGGCGTCGGTCACCTTGCGCCAGGCGGCGACCTGCGCGGCGCTGTGCAGCCCCGGGGTGCTCGGGTAACCCTGGCCGACGGCCGACGGCTGGATGCCCTCGGTGATGAGGAGCCCGGCCGAGGCGCGCTGGGCGTAGTACTCCACGGTCAGTTCGCCCGGCGCCCCGCCCTCGCCCGCCCGGCTGCGGGTCATCGGCGCCAGGGCGATGCGGTTGGCGAGCGGGGTGCCGGCCAGGTCGAGCGCATCGAATGCGGTGGTCATGAGAAGCCCCCAGAGAGAGATATATGGCCGGCCAACCAAAACTATGTGGTCGACCAAGCATCTGCGACGCGTGCCACTGTAGCGCATTACTTGGCCGACCAAGGTAAAGTTGCGGGACACCGCGCCCGGCGGCCGCGGAGCCGCCCGCACCACCAGAGGAGCCCCCCGATGACCTCCGATCCCGCCTGTACCGAGCTGCCCAGCGCCGCACGCGGCGGCCCGGTCAGCCATGCCGTGTCCCGGGTCGCCCGGCTCCACCGGATCGCGGCGGGCAAGCTGCTCAAGGGGGCGGACCTCTACCCCGGCCAGGAGTTCCTGATGATGTACCTCTGGGATGCGGGGGCGGTCCGGCAGTCCGAGGTGATCAAGGCCGTCGACCTGGACCCGTCCACCGTCACCAAGATGCTCCAGCGCCTGGAGCAGTCCGGACACGTCCGCCGCAGCCCCGACCCGGCCGACCGCAGGGCCGTCCTGGTCGAGGCCACCGAGAACAGCTGCGCACTGCTCTCCGAGGTGGAACGGGCCTGGACGAATCTGGAGGAGCACACCCTCGCGGGACTGGACACCGGGGAGCGCGAGGAGCTGGCCAGGCTGCTGGCCCGGGTCGAGGAGAACCTCTGCCGGGAGACGGCGGACTGCCCGGAGAACCTCTGACGGCCTCAGCCGGGAGACGGCCGGACAACCGAACCGCCGCCGGCCCCTGCCGGGAGACACCCCGAGAACCACTGACGGCCTGAGCCGGCAGACGGCCGGACAACCGAACCGCCGCCAGCCCCTGCCGGGAGACACCCCGAGAACCACTGACGGCCTGAGCCGGCAGACGGGCGGACCGCCCGGAGAACCACTGACCGCCCGGGATCAGCCGCCGAGCACGTCCAGCGCACGGTCCACATCGGCCTCGGTGTTGTACAGGTGGAAGGCCGCGCGCAGATTGCCGGCCCGGTCGGACACCATCACCCCGGCACGCTCCAGGTCCGCGGCCCGGTCGCCGAGCCCGGGCGCGCCGACGACGGCCGTCGCCCCCGGCACCGGCTTGTGGCCCAGCCCCTCCAGCCCCTCCCGGAACCGGGCCGCCAGCCCGGTGGCGTGGTCGTGGAGGGCGTCGACGCCGATCTCGTTCAGCAGCGCGAGGGAGTGCTCGGCGCCGTGATACGGAAGGAACGCGGGAGGTTCGTCGTAGCGTCGGGCGTCGGGGGCGAGCGTCGCGACCGGTTCGTACAGGCTGTTCCACGAGTCCGCGGCAGCGACCCACCCCGCGAAGACCGGCGGCAGCGACCGCTGCGCGTCCTCGGTGACCGTGAGGAAGGACGTGCCCCGCGGGCAGAGCAGGAACTTGAAACCGCCGGTGACCGTGTAGTCGTACGCCCCCGCGTCCAGCGGCAGCCAGCCCGCGGACTGGGTGGCGTCCAGCAGCGTACGGGCCCCATGGGCGGCGGCCGCGGCCCGCACCGCGTCCAGGGCGGCGAGCCGGCCGTCGGCGGACTGCACCGCGGAGAGGGCGACGAGCGCGGTCTCGGGCCGCACCGCGTCGGCCAGCTCCGCCAGCGGTGCGTACCGCATCCGGAGGTCACCACGGACCGCGAACGGGCTGGTGACCGAGCTGAACTCCCCCTCGGGCGCCAGGACTTCGGACCCAGCCGGCAGCGAGCAGGCGATCAGACCCACATGGACGGCGACCGAGCTGCCGACCGCGACCCGGCCGGCGTCGACCCCGGCGAGCCGCGCGAAGCCGGCCCTGGCCCGGTCCACCGCGCCGAAGTCGCCGGCACCGGCCCTGCGACCGGTGGCGTTCTCCTCGGCGAGCGCCTTCACGGCGTCGACGGTACGGCGGGGCAGCAGCCCGCAGGAGGAGGTGTCGAGGTAGGCGGTCTCCGGCGCGAACTCGGCGGCCACCGCACGGCTGAGCGAAGACATCATCATGGGCCCAGCCTGAATGCCCCTTAACTCATAGTCAATCACCAAGAGTTAAGGGGTCCACCCAAGGGAACCTTATGGGTGCAGCTCACAGGCTCAGGCCGCGCCGCCGGCCTGCGGAACCTCGCACGCCCCGTCGGCGTCGCAGGCCGCCGCGTCCCCGCCGATCGCGGTCAGCGGGCGGTCCTTCCACGCCTGCTCCAGCGCCTGGGCGAAGACCTCGGCGGGCTGGCCGCCGGAGATGCCGTAGCGCCGGTCCAGCACGAAGAACGGCACCGCGTTGGCGCCCAGTTCGGACGCCTCCCGCTCGTCGGCCCGCACCTCGGCCGCGTACGCCTCGGGATCGGCGAGCACCGCGCGCGCCTCGTCCACGTCGAGACCGGCCTCGACGGCCAGGTCGACCAGCACCCCGTCGTCGTAGACGGAACGCTCCTCGGCGAAGTTCGCCCGGTAGGCCAGGCTCAGCAGCTCGTCCTGACGGCCGCGGGCCTTGGCCAGGTGCAGCAGCCGGTGGATGTCGAAGGTGCTGCCGTGGTCACGGCCCTCGGCCCGGTAGCCGAGCCCTTCGGCCTGCGCGTTGGCCGCGACGTTCGCCTCCATGGAGCGCGCCTCCTCGGGGGTGCGCCCGTACTTCTGCGCCAGCATGTCGATCACCAGCGCGGTGTCGCCCTTGGCGCGCCCGGGGTCGAGCTCGAAGGAGCGGTGGACCACCTCGACCTCGTCGCGGTGGGCGAACCCTGCCAGGCCCTTCTCGAAGCGGGCCTTGCCGATGTAGCACCACGGGCAGGCGATGTCGCTCCAGATCTCGACGCGCATGACTCTTCTTCTCTCCAGGCTCTCGTGCGGCTGCTCCCGCAGCGCGGAGGGGCCCTCCGCTCAGTGGGGAACGCGGACGGGGTACCGGCCATTCCCGGGCCGCCGCCCCGCCCCGTACGGCCGGGCGCACCCGGCGCCCCCTCACAGGCAGGTGCGGTTCATCGGACGGGGCAGAGGCTCCAGCGCGCCGGCGTCGCGCAGGCGCACATAGGCATCCACGACGGCCTCGATGTCCCCGGGCGGCGCGATGTCGAGGAGCACACCCGCTCCGCGCAGCTCCTCGGCTGCCACGCCCACCCCGGCGGGCGCCAGCGCCGCACGCCTCGCGGAGAGGTAGCCGAGCCGGCCCACGCTCACATGGGAGAGCGTGTAGTCGAAACCGGCCCGGTCCTCCAGGGTGTCGAGCAGTTCGTCATCGGTCGCCTCACCGAAGTCCGGCTCCCAGATGTCCGCGATCAGCGCGAGGAGCGCGGCTTCGGGGACCTCGGCGTCGTCCGGGGAGGCGACCTTCAGCACGACGGCCTGGGTCACGTACTCCGACTCCCCGCCGCCGCGCCCGGAGATACTGATCTCCCAGCCCTGCTCGCCCCCGCTCGACAGGCTCAGTCCGGCGCCGTCCGAGGTCTGCGGGGAGTCGTGATCCTCCTGCAGCGCGGCTGCCAGATCTGCCTCGTCGGGCCTGAGCTCCGTGGGGCGGCCGGAGGTGTGGTGCCGGGTCCAGGTCCACGGCTGCCCCGTGGGCGCGCAGGAGGCTGCCGTAAGAAGCGCGGGCAGCGCGTGCAGCATCGCCTTCCAGCGTCCTGCCAGCTCCTGGGGTGTCTCCTTCCGGGGACCCCAGAAGACCCGCACCACACGTTCCATGCCCTGCCTCCACCGTGGTGAGCCGTCGCAAGTCGGTCTGCGTGTCGCTGGGTCAGCCCGCCTGGTGACGGTATCGGTGATCCGCATCCGATGGGGCACGAGCACGTCGGCTACGTCGAGGAGGCCGGCATCGGGGTCACCTCGGTCAGGCCCGGCCAGTTCGTCGTCGGCCCGTTCGCCACCTCGAACAACACCTGCCCGAACTGTCGGCACGGCTTCCAGTCCAACGGCCTGCACCGTGAGTTCATGAGCACCTGCCAGGCCGACTACGTGCGTATCCCCAACGCGCAGGGCACCCTGGTCGCCACGGACGGGCATCCGGGCGAGGAATTCCGGCCCAGGCTGCTGGCGGTCTCCGACGTGATGGGCACCGGCTGGTGGGCCGCCGACGCCGCCGAGGTCAAGCCCGACTCCACCGCGGTCGTCGTCGGTGACGGCGCCGTCGGCCTGTGCGGGGTGATCGCGGCCAAGGAAATGGGTGCGGAGCGGATCATCGCGCCACGTCCCGGCACGAATCCCGGCAGAAGCTCGCCCGCGAGTTCGGCGCCACCGACATCGTCTCCGAGCGCGGAGACGAAGGCATCGCCCGGATCAAGGACCTCACCGGCGGCATCGGCGCCGACAGCGTCCTGGAGTGCGTCGGGACCGCCCAGTCCATGCAGCAGGCCCTGCACTCCGCACGCTCCTGTGGTCGCTCGGCCCGCGCCGGCACGAAGCCCGGTGGCTGGAGCCCGCCGCCCGAAGGGTCCGGCACGCCGACCGGGCCGGGCCACCCCTTAAGGTTTGCCCATGGGTTTGACAGCTGGTCACGACGGAAGAGCCCTGCCCGGTCCGACGGCCCCAGCCCAGGGCTGGCAGGCGCCGAGCGCGGTCGAGCGGGGGCTGTACGAGGCGAAGGCGCGCGGCGACTGGCCCGCGTACTACGACCTCGTCGCCCGGGCCGACCTGTACATGATGCAGTCCCGGGCGTACGCCGACGCGAACCCGGGCAACACCCGATTCCACCCCTACTGGAGCCCGCAGACCCAGACCATGTGCCTGGCCGTCTACACCGGCGGCATGCTGCCGCCGCCCGTCGCCGACCCGGTCTACAACTGCTACGACCTGGGCTGGTTCGCGGAGGCCTGGCACCAGAACGACCCGCCCTACCTCGTCGTCAACCCCGGCAGCCCCTGCGAGGGCGTCCTGCCGGCCGGGCCGGAGGGACGCGCCCTGTGGCAGCGCCACTCCGCCCCTGTCGAACGGCCGGGGCTGGCCCGGGACGCCGTCCACACCCTGGAGACGGGCGGGCCGCGCAGCGGTCCCGTCGCCTTCGGTCTCGCGGCCGGTGCGCACATCAACGTGCGCAACGGGCACTACTGGAACTCGATGGCCTACCACGGCAGCGGCTACCGCATCGAGAAGCGCACGCTGGAACGCTGGTGGGACGTCCGCACCCGCGAGGACTGGCAGGACACTCAGGAACGGCTGCTGAGCGCCGGGATGGTCAGCGGCGTCTGGGAGTTCGTCCTGCAACTGCGCCGCTCCATGGCCCTGGACTTCGCGGGCCCCATCGACGTCGACCACTGGCGTCAGGCCGCGGCGAAGGTGGTGCGCCGGCGCACCGAGGCCGCCACCGAACCCTGCCTGACCGCGGACGGCGTCACCCAGGGCCGCACCGTCACCGCCGCGGAGCTGGAGGGTCAAGTGACGAGCGTGCAGCGGCTGATCGGCCGCATCGCCCGCTACGAGGCGCGGTTCCGCGCCGACGGCCTGCTCCCCGAAGGGGGCTTCGTCCGGAGCGTCGAGGCCTGGGACTACGGCCGGGCTTCCGGCATGGCCCGCTGGGGCCTCGCCGCCCGCCTGTGCTCCCTGCAGGAGGCGGAGGCGGCCGTGGTCCGCGCCGGCCGTCTCGTCCAGGTCAACTACCGCTCGTGGGAGGACTTCTCGGCCGCCTACATTCTTGGCCGCTGCCTCCACTTCGACGAGGAGGAGTTCGGCGAGTGGTACGAGACAGCCCTCGCGACCCACCGCGCCCTGACCGGCGACCCGGCCGGCCCGTGGCGCACGCTGCCCTGGACCTGAGGTGTGCGGGCGGGTCATGGCGGGGCAGGTTTCGTTCCCGCCCCGGACCGCTCACGGATTCCGTCCGGGCCGGGGCCCGCTGACGCGCCGAGGACGCCGGACACGCGGGTCTCGTCCCGCCACGCCGCTCGGCCCCGTCCGCATGCTGCGTGCCGTGCTCCTGGGCGCGTCGTCGGAGATCACCGAACGCAGATGATCGGCCGCCGGCTGAAGGGGTGGCGGTCCCCACCGGGTACGGCCACGCGCGCCGATGCCCCCGCTCTCCGGACAAGGAAGGAAAGCGGGGGCATCGAGGCGTGCTTCGGTCAGCTGCCGTCGCGCAGGTCCGCGAGGCCCGTCGGGCGGAACTCGATCCGGTCGAAGGAGACCTCGCAGCCCTCGCCCGTGGGCGACTGGGCGAGGAAGCCGATGGACGCGCCGGCTGCCCCTTCCGCGTCGCCCAGGGCGAAGACGCGGACGAAGGTCCACTTCTCGCCGTCGGGTGAGGCGTGGCAGGCGAAGGCGTTGCCGGTGCGGCTCAGGCGCAGCCAGTAGGTGTCGCCGTCGACGACGAACGAGTTGACGTCGTCGGAGTGGCCCCGGGTGACGACGGTGCAGATGGTGGGGCGCTCCGGGGAGAGCTCCAGGCAGATCTTGGCCCACTCCCGGTCGCCGACGTGGAGGTAGAGGACCCCCGCGTCGAAGGCGGCGGCGAAGCCGACGCGTACCCGGGCGATCAGCTGGAAGT
The DNA here is from genome assembly GCF_036195045.1 of Streptomyces sp. NBC_00236. Lineage (NCBI taxonomy): Bacteria > Bacillati > Actinomycetota > Actinomycetes > Kitasatosporales > Streptomycetaceae > Streptomyces > Streptomyces sp. NBC_00236. Next base: position 1,674,136 of record NZ_CP108100.1, read on the forward strand.
CGCCTGCCGGGGCGGGGCCCAGGAGGCGGGGTGCGTCGCTCTCCGTGTCGAGGGCGGCGCCGCCGGGCGGCACGAAGCGGTCCTGGCGGGCGCCCGCGCGGCCGGTGAGCACGCCCTCCTCGTAGTTCCAGCCCGTGGCGGGACCGAACGGTTCCAGGCCGAAGGGGAGTTCGGGGAGGCTCAGGGTCATGCGGGGTGTCCGTTCACGCGGCGGGGCAGGCCCAGCGGGTTGTCCTCGCGCAGCTCCGGCGGGAGCAGCGCCTCGGGGGTCGTCTGGTAGGTGACAGGGCGCAGCCAGCGCTCGATCGCGGTGGCGCCGACCGAGGTGGAGGTGGAGGTGGTGGCCGGGTACGGGCCGCCGTGGTGCTGGGCGGGCGCGACGGCGACGCCGGTCGGCCAGCCGTTGACCAGGACGCGTCCGGCGAGCGGGGTGAGCGCGGCCAGGAGCGCGGCGGCGCTGTCGTCGGCCTCCTCGGTGGCGATCTGGAGGGTGGCGGTGAGGTTGCCGGGCAGCCGGGACAGGACCGCGGTGATCTCGTCCTCGGATGTGTAGCGGGCGACGACGGTGACCGGGCCGAAGCACTCCTCCAGGAGCGCGTCGTGCGGGCCCTCGGTGGCGAGCAGGTGGGCCGGTACGGTCAGGAAGCCGGCCGCGACGGTGTGATCGCCGCCGGCTCCGGGGGTGACCGGGAGCTCCACGTCCGGGAGTGCGGCGCGCTCGCTCACTCCGGCGAGGAAGGCGTCGCGCATGCGGTGGTCGAGGAGGACTCCGGCCTCGGTGTCGCTGACCACTCCGGTGAGGGACTTCAGCAGCCGGTCGCCGTTCTCGCCCTCGGGGGCCAGGACGAAGCCGGGCTTGGTGCAGAACTGGCCCGCGCCCATGGTGATCGAGCCCGCGAGCCCCGCGCCGATCTGCTCGCCGCGCTCGGCGGCGGCCGCCTCGGTGATGACGACGGGGTTGAGGGAGCCGAGCTCGCCGTGGAAGGGGATGGGGACCGGCCGTGCGGCCGCGGCGTCGAAGAGGGCGCGGCCGCCGCGGATCGAGCCGGTGAAGCCGGCGGCGCTGACGAGCGGGTGCCGGACCAGTTCGACGCCCGCCTGGAAGCCGTGCACCAGGGTGACGACGTCCTCGGGCAGTCCGTGCTGCGCCGCGGCCCTGCGCAGGAGCGAGGCGCACAGTTCGGAGGTCGCAGGGTGGTCGGGGTGTGCCTTGATCACGACCGGGCAGCCGGCCGCGAGGGCGCTGGCGGTGTCGCCGCCGGGTACGGAGAAGGCGAGCGGGAAGTTGCTGGCCGCGTAGACGGCGACGACGCCGAGGGGGATCTTGTAACGCCGCAGGTCGGGCCAGGGCGGGGTGCGAGTGGCGTCCTCGTGGTCGATGTGGATGTCGAGGTACGCACCCTCGTCGACGACCTCCGCGAAGGCCCGCAACTGGGCTGCGGTGCGGGCGAGTTCGCCGGTCAGCCGGGCCGGTCCGAGCGCCGTCTCGGCGTCGGCGGCCTCGATCACGTGCTCACCGGCCCCGGCGAGCAGATCGGCCGCGGTGCGCAGGAACGCGGCGCGCACGGCGCGGTCCGCGAGGGAGGCCCGTACGGCGTGGGCGGCCCGGACCACACGGTCGACCTCCTCCGCTGTAGCCTCCACCGCAACCTGCTCACGCGGGTTCCCGGTGCGGGGGTCGACGCTCCAGACTGGTGCTGCTGCCACCGTGTTTCCTTCCGCTCCACTGCCACACATCAGAAGTTGTTCGGTATTCTGAACAGAGTTCCTGATCGTGAATATGAAGCGACTCTATTTCCGGGCGTTCGGTGTTGGCAAGAAGTCGCAGGGTTTCCCAAGTGGGCTGGAAGGGGCGTTGGGCATGTCGGTTGCCGAGTCTGGTGGGGCACAGGTCAAGTCCGCGGTACGGACGGTGGAGTTGCTGGAGTACTTCGCCGGGCGGCCGGGCATGCACTCCCTCGCCGCGGTGCAGGAGGCCGTCGGCTACCCCAAGTCCAGCCTCTACATGCTGCTGCGCACGCTGGTGGAGCTGGGCTGGGTGGAGACGGACGCGACGGGGACGCGGTACGGGATCGGTGTGCGCGCACTGCTGGTCGGCACCTCGTACATCGACGGCGACGAGGTCGTCGCGGCCGCCCGTCCGACCCTGGACCGGCTCTCCGACGACACCACGGAGACCATCCACCTCGCGCGGCTCGACGGAACGAACGTGGTCTACCTCGCCACCCGCCAGTCCCAGCACTACCTGCGCCCCTTCACCCGCGTCGGACGCCGGCTGCCCGCGCACTCGACCTCGCTCGGGAAGGCGCTGCTGGCCACCCACAGCGACGAGCAGGTCCGCAAGATGCTGCCCGAGACGCTGCCCGCGCTGACCGAGCACACCCTGACCGACCGGGAGAAGCTCATCGAGGAGCTGCACCTGATCCGCGAACAGGGCTATGCGGTGGACCGCGAGGAGAACACCCTGGGGCTGCGCTGCTTCGGCGTCGCGGTCCCGTACCGCACCCCGGCCCGGGACGCCATCAGCTGCTCGGTGCCGGTCGCCCGGCTCACACCGGCGCACGAGCAGATGGTCAAGGACGCGCTGTTCGACGCGCGGGACCGGCTGACCCTCGCGACCCGGAGGCTCTGACCGTGGGGAGCGTCAACGTCTCGCTGCGCGCGGTGCGCGACACCGACCTGCCGTTGTTCTTCGCGTGGATGTCCGACCCCGAGTCGGTTCGTACGGCCGCTTTCACCAGCGAGGACCCGTCCGACCGGCAGGCGTTCGACGCGCACTGGGCGCGCATCCTCGCGGATCCGTCGGTCGTGACGCGCACGGTGCTCGCGGACGGTGCGGTGGTCGGCAGCGCCGGTGCGTACGGGGCGCCGGACGACCGGCAGGTGATGTACTGGATCGACCGCGCGCACTGGGGTCGCGGTCTGGCCACGGCCGCGCTGGGCGCGTTGCTCGACGTCGTACCGGAACGCCCGCTGCACGCACGTGCCGCGGCCGACAACGTGGGCTCGCGGCGGGTCCTGGAGAAGTGCGGCTTCACCGTGACCGGCGAGGACCACGGGTATGCGCACGCGCGCGGCGAGGAGACGGACGAGCTGCTGTTCACCCTGCCCGCCGGGTGAAACCTGCGCGGGTGAGACCTTTCTGGGCGGACCCCCCGGGTGAGACCTGCGCGGGAGACCGGCCCGGGTGAGACCTCTGCGGGTGACACCGGTCCGGGTGAGAACCGCCGCCCGCCCCACGCGGCAGGCCGGCGGCCTGCCGCGTAATCCGCCATGACCATCGAGTCCTCGAACATCACTCCGATAACATGCTCGAATTCATGGCGATTGACCTCATCGTCCACACCGCACCGGCAAACCACGCCACCCGACGCGACAAATGACCCATGTCGCGACGTACTCCACCAGCATCTAACAAATCGGCCAAACTCTTGATACCTATAGCATCGCGGGTGTTTTCGCGAATAACCAACGGAATCACGTCCGGTACCTGGCGTCGGCCGAGGACAGTACTGTGGGCCACGGCGGGGGTGGTGGGCCTCGGATTCCTCGTCGCTCTCGAAATCGCCGCGCGTCACTACGGACTGCCGGGACCGATCGCCAGCCAGGCGCGAGAGGTGATAGTCGCTCCCGCCTCGGGGTTCCTGCTGTACGCCAGCATGGGCCTGATGCTGGTGGTGCTCACCTGGCGGCAGCGGTTCATCGCGGTGGGGACCGCGATCGGTATCGACCTCGTCATCCTGTTGGTGCGCTGGGTGGCCGACGCGCCGGTGACCCACGGCCACCCCTTCGGCAACGGCGCGCTGTGGGTGATCCTGGGGTGCGCGGTCATCGCCGTCACCCGCCGCACCGGTGCGGAACGTCTCCTGCTGCTCAAGGGCGTCGGGCTGGGCCTGCTGCTGGTGACCGGCCGCAAGACCGGCGACACCTGGTTGCTCATCACCTCGAAGACCCGCCCGCTGGTGCTCGACCAGTACGTGGCGACCGCCGACCACGCGCTGGGCAACCCCTCGTGGCTGGTGGGCCGGATGGTCAGGGCCACCGGTTCGTTCGGCGAGGTCTTCCTCGACTCCGTCTACACGCAGCTCGCGGTGGCCGCGGTCGTCGTCGCCCTGTACCAGCTGCGCAAGGTGGCGGACGAACGCGCCTTCCCGGCCCACCATCTGGTGCGCACCTTCCTGGTCATCGGCCTCCTCGGACCGGCCATCTACATGATCTACCCGGTGGTCGGACCGGTCTTCGCCTACGGCGCCGAAGGCGGGCACTGGGCCGCGGCCAACCTGTGGCCCGACACCCTGCCGCCGCGCAGCGGTCCCCACCACATGCCGTTCGACGACTTCACCCCGCGCAACTGCATGCCCAGCCTGCACACGGCGTGGGCCACCACGATCTTCATCCACTCCCGCAAGGGCCCCCGGTTCCTGCGGTACGCGGGCACGTTCTGGCTGATCGCCACACTCGCCGCGACGCTGGGCTTCGGCTACCACTACGGCATCGACATCATCACCGGCGTGATCTTCACCCTCACGATCGAGACGGCCCTGCGCTCTCAGAGCCGCGGCTGGGAACGGTCCGGAATCCAGCTGGTCGCCTACGGCAGCACGGTCTTCGCCGCGATCCTGGTGGCCGCCCGCTGGCTGCCGACGCAGATGGCCGCCCATGCCTGGCTGTTCGGCCCACTGCTCATCGGGGCACTGGTCTCGGTGATCTACGCGTATGTGCGGACCACCCGGCAGTGGGATCCGAAGCCCGCACCGGTGCGGCAGGCAGAACTGCAGCCCGAACTGGTCTGACCCGGCGCGACGGCCCGACGGTCCGTCGCGACGACCCTCCACGACGATCCGTCTCCGCCGTCCGGCGGAGACGGATCGTCGCCCGGCAGGACGTGCCCCGCCCGGCCGCGCGGCAGCGTGGGTGCCATGACGCAGACACCTCTCGTACCCGCTCCCGCACCGGCCGCCGCTCCGGTCACCGACCGCCACCGCACCGCGCTGCGCTGCGTCGCGATCGTCTCGTGCCTGCCCTACATCGTCCTCAAGGCCGCCTGGATCTCCGGCAGTCACGTCGGCATCCCGGACGGCAGCTCGCTCCTCGACCACCGCACCACGATGGCCGTCGCGAACGGCGCGTCGGTCCTGATGGACAGTGCCGTCGTGGTCATCGCCCTGCTGCTCACCCAGGCCTGGGGCCGCCGCGTGCCCGCCTGGCTGCTCGCCCTGCCGATGTGGGTGGCCACCGGTCTCCTGCTGCCGATCATGACCGGCTATCCGCTCCAGCTCCTGGTCCGGCTTCTGGGCGGGAAGACGGTCAACAAGGGTGACGTGGGCCGCCCCTTCCTGGACGAGTGGGTCTTCGGCGTCGTCTACACCGGCTTCATCATCCAGGGACTGGCCCTCGGCACCCTGTTCGCGCTGTACGCCAAGGACCGCTGGGGCCACCTCTGGCAGGGCACGCTGCGCGAACTGCCCGACAGCCCCACCTCTCCCGTCCTGCGGGCCGCCGCCGTCGCCGCCTCGTTGCTCGCCCTGGTGCCCGGCACGCTGCATCTGCTCTGGGCCACCGGTTCGACGGCCGGCCTCAACGAGGGCCGGATCGAGGAGCGCACCAGCGGCTCCGCGGTACTCGAAGCGGTCTACGTCCTCTTCCTCGTCGTCACCGTCGCCGGGGTCCTGCTCCTCGCCTTCCGCCGCGACTCCGCGCTGCCGCTGCGGGTGCCGCTCGCGCTGGCCTGGGGCGGATCCGGAGCGACGGCCTGCTGGGGCGGCTGGATGAGCATCGCCTCGCTGAGCGATGTCGACGACATCGCCGATCAGCCCACCGCCACCATGGTGCTCATCTACGCTGTCCAGATGCTGGTCGGGACGCTCGTGATGACGCTGGGCGCGTACTTCCTGGCGGAGCGCGCGGCCGCGACCCGGCCGGCGGGCCCCCGGGCGTGACGCCGTTGCTCGGCCGAAGGGCCCGGCAGCGCTGGCTGCACCTGATCATCGGCGGCGCCCTGCTGATGCCGTACTTCCTGGTCGGCACGGTGATCGTGGGGCTGTACCGCCCGGACGTCAATGTCTTCGACTCACCGGTCAACCAGCTGATCGCGTTCGCCTACGCCCTGCCGATGGCCGCGGTCACCGCGCTCCTCCCGCTCGCCCGGCCGCTCTCGGTGGCCGCCGCCCGTGCGCTGTGCGGGCTGCCGGCGGACCGGCCGCTCGCGGACGGGCCCGCCAGGACCCGGCAGGCCAGGATCCGTTCGGCGGCCTGGTTCACCCTGCATGTGGGACTCGGCGGCGTCATCAGCGGCATGACGCTGTCGCTGGTGCCGTTCGCCGTGGGTGTCATGGGGCTGCCGCTCTTCTCAGGCTTGCGGGACCCCCTGGCGCTGTATCTGCCCGAGGCTCTGGACCGGTCATGGGTCCTGGCCCTGGCGCCCTTCGCCGGGACCGCGATGCTGGTGGCCCTGACGGGCTGCGCGGCGGCGGCCGGGGCACTGCTGGCGAACCGGGCACCGGTCCTGCTGGGCCCGACCCCGGACGACCGGCTGGCCGCCGCCGAAAGCCGTGCGGCCGAGCTGGCGGTCCGTAACCGGCTGGCCCGCGAACTGCACGACTCGGTCGGCCACGCGCTCAGCGCCGTCACCCTCCAGGCAGGCGCGGCCCGCAGGGTGCTGGACAGCGACCCGGAGTTCGTCCGGGCCGCCCTGACCGCGATCGAGGAGACGACCCGGCGTACCGTCGGCGAGCTCGACACCGTGCTGGGGCTGCTGCGCCGGGACGACAACGGGGCCTGGGCGCCGGACGAGCCGTCCGGCCCGGGGCTCGACGCGCTGGGCGGGCTGCTCGCGCACTGCGGGCTGCCCGTCCAGTACGTCGCCGAGGGCGACCCGGACGGCGTCCCGGGGACGGTGTCCCGCGAGGCGTACCGGATCGTGCAGGAAGGGCTGAGCAACGCGCTGCGGCACGGCGGGCGCGGTGAACCGGTGCGGCTGCGGATCACGGTGCACGCCGCCGGGGAGTTGGAGATCGTCCTGGCCAGTCCGCTGCCCGGACGGCCGGCGGTGGTGCGCCCCGGAGGAGGCCGCGGTCTGCGCGGCATCACTGAGCGGGCCCTCTTGCTCGGCGGCCGTACCGAGGCCGGCGAACACGACGGCCACTGGCGGCTCACCGCCCGCCTCCCCCTCCACACCCCCGCACAGGAGCAGCGATGAGCACACCGGTCCGGATCGTCCTCGCCGACGACGAGCGCATGGTCCGCACCGCCCTGCGGGTCATCCTGGACGCGGAGCCCGGCCTGGAGGTCGTGGGCGAGGCGTCGACGGGCGCCGAGGCCGTCTCCGTGGTGCGCGAACTGCGCCCCGACGTGGTGCTGATGGATGTGCGGATGCCGGAGGTCGACGGGATCCGGGCGACGGAACAGATCCTGGCCACGCTCGACCCCGCCCCACGCATCGTCGTCGTGACCACCTTCGAGAACGACGCCTACGTGTACGAGGCGCTGCGCGTCGGAGCGGCGGGCTTCCTGCTCAAGCGGGCGGCTGCCGAGGACCTGGTGCAGGCGGTACGGCTGGTCGCCCGCAGCGACTCGCTGCTCTTCCCCGCCGCGGTACGGGGCCTGGCCGCCGCGTACGGCAAGCGGCAGCCGGCCGCCGCGCCACCGTGGGCGGCCAGGCTCACCGACCGGGAGGCGGACGTACTGCGGCTGATGGCGAGCGGGCTCACCAACGCGGAGATCGCCGGCCGGCTGCGGGTGGGCCCGGCGACGGCGAAGAGCCATGTGGCGGCCGTCCTCGCGAAGACCGGCACCCGGGACCGCACCCAGGCGGTCATCGCGGCGTACGAGTCCGGGTTCATCACGCCCCGCTGACCCGGCGGGGGCAGCGCGTTCATGAGGAATGGGTGAGAAGCGGCACAACCGGGAACGGAGCGCGGCGTCCCGCTCGTCCCTCCAGCGGGATGAACAAGACGATCAGGCGCGCCTCGGTCTTCAGCCTGCTGCTGGTCCTCGCCCTCCTGGGGCGGGCGACCTGGGTGCAGGCGTACCAGGCCCGGGCGCTCGCAGAAGACGACCACAACCGGCGGAACGTCATCGCGCAGTACGCGCAGCCGCTCGGCGACATCATCGTGTCCGGCTCCCCGGTCACCGGATCGAAGAGGACGGAGGGCGGCGATCTCGCGTACAAGCGCACCTACGAGGACGGTGACCTCTACGCGGCCGTCACCGGTTACGGCTCGCAGGCCTACGGCTCCACCCAGCTCGAAGGGATCTACAGCCATGTGCTGGACGGCACCGACACCCGGCTGAAGAACCCGCTGGACGCGCTGACCGGCAAGCGGAGCGCACCGGGCAACGTGCTGACCACGATCGACCCGGCGGTGCAGAAGGCGGCGGCCGAGGCGCTCGGCGACGACAAGGGCGCGGCGGTCGCGATCGACCCGAGGAGCGGGCAGATCCTCGGGATGGTCTCCTCCCCGTCCTACGACCCGTCCACCATCAGCGGGACGACGGACGGCGACGCCTGGCAGAAACTGCTCGCCGACCCGGACAAGCCGCTGGTCAACCGCGCGCTGCGGCAGCCGCTGGCGCCGGGTTCGACGTTCAAGCTGGTGGTGGCCGCGGCCGCGCTGGAGGACGGGCTGTACGGCTCGGTCGACGAGCCCACGAAGAGCCCCGTCCCGTACACGCTGCCCGGGACCAGCACCCCCCTCAGGAACGAGAGCGCCACCGCCCCCTGCGAGAACGCGACGCTGCGCGTGGCCCTCCAGTACTCCTGCAACAACGTCTTCGGCAAGGTCGCCGCCGATCTCGGCCAGGACAAGGTGCGGGCGATGGCGGAGAAGTTCGGTTTCAACACCGAGAAGCTGGACGTGCCCGTACGGGCCTCGAAGAGCGTCTACCCCTCCGGGATGGACAAGGCGCAGACGGCGCTGAGCGGCATCGGCCAGTTCGAGGTCACCGCGACGCCGCTCCAGATCGCCATGGTCTCCGCGGCCCTCGCCAACGACGGCGAGCTGGCCGCACCGCACATGGTCTCCAAGGTCACGGACGCGGACGGCGGCACGCTGGAGGACTTCGAGGACGGTGACATGAAGCGGATCGTGTCCTCGTCCACGGCCGAACAGCTGCGCAGCGCGATGGTGACCGTCGTGGAGGAGGGCACCGGCACCAACGCCCGGATCGACGGGGCCGAGGTGGGCGGCAAGACGGGCACCGCGGAGAACGGGGTGGACAACAGCAACACCCCGTACGCGTGGTTCACCTCGTACGCGAAGGACGACGGCAACGGCCAGGAGGTCGCGGTCGCCGTGATCGTGGAGGACTCGGGTTCGGCGGCTTCGGAGGTCAGCGGCAACGGCCTCGCGGCCCCCATCGCCCAGAAGATGATGAAAGCCGCGTTGCAGCGGTAAGCGGGACACGAGAGACGTCCCGGCACCCGGATCGGGGTGCCGGGACGTCTCTCATGTCCCGGGCCCCTTCAGGTTTTCGCCCGGTTACGTCTTACTTGGTTACGCACCCACGTCGAAGCGCTTCCGTGGCGCGCTGGTACGCTCTCGCCCCGCCCGCCCACTGTGGGCGGCGGATGGGAACGTACACAGTCCGACCGTGCGGGCACCGGGATTCGAGCGCTGAGATGAGGTAGCTGTGGGCACATCCATCGACCACGCCGATGCCGCTGCCGCCGAGTTCCATGAGTTCTTCGAGGCCCATTACGCCGAACTCGCGCGGCTGGCCCATCTGCTGACCGGCGAGGCCGACGCCGCCGACGACCTGGCGGCCGACGCCCTGCTGGCGCTCTGGCACCGCTGGGACCGGGTCAGGGACGCCGACCATCCGGTGGCGTACGCGCGTGGCGTCGTGGCCAACATGGCGCGGACCCGGATCCGCAGCGCGGTGCGCGAGCGACGGCGGATCGCGCTGTTCTGGGCCCCGCGCGGCGGCGGGGACGCGGTCGACGATCCGGACGTGTCGGCGGTCGTCGACGTCCAGGGGGCCCTGCGCAGGCTGCCGTTCCGCAAGCGCGCGTGTGTGGTGCTGCGGCATGCCTTCGACCTCTCGGAGCGCGACACCTCGCTGGTGCTCGGGATCTCGGTGGGTACGGTGAAGAGCCAGACCTCGCGGGCCGTCGCGGAACTGCAGCGGCTGCTGGGTCCGGAGACGCCCGCCGCCGCCTCGCACGTCCAGGCGGCCGTGGCGGCGCAGCGCAGCGGAGGAGACCGGTGAAGGACGAGGAGCTGTCCGTGCGGCTGCGGGAGGCCGCCGAGGCGCACCGCCCCGACCGGGAGCGGATGCTGGCCCGGGTGGAGCGGGGCATGGCCGAGGGCCGTCCGCCGGTCCGGGTGGTGCGCCCGCGGCGTGCGGCGGCTCCGTGGCTGCGGGTCGCGGGGGCGACGGCCGCGGTCTGCGGGGTGCTGGCGTTCGGTGCGGTGGCCGTCACGTCCGCCGGTGAGGGCGGATCGCACGGGGAGCGGGCCGCGGCGCCCGTGGCGTCCTCCCCCGCGCCGTCCGTGACCCCGCCCGCGGGCCTCGGTTCGCTGCGTACCGAGGACGGACCGCTGTGGGCGGACGGCGCTGTGGACCCGCACTCCAACGCGTACTGGGCCCAGAGCGAGGTGACGCTGCGGACGTCGGAGCCGCTCACCTCGCTCACCGTGGAGCTGCGGATCGCCCTCACCGGCGGCGTGAACAGCACCGGTTCCTGGCGCTCGTTGCCCGAGAAGGACTTCACCGTGTCGGTGACCGAGGACAGCGGCCATCTCGTCTACCGGTGGGCGTTGCGGGCGGGCCGGACCGTGCCGGCCGGCACCCACACGTTCGCCGGGCAGTACAACCACGCGGAGGGCGACCGGGACGCGACGGGCGACTACCTGACGGCGCACGCGGTCCGCACCAACGGTGAACGGGCCTCGGTGGGCGACCGCTTCGGCCCGGATCACTGACCGGCCGGCCCGGACGGAAAGAAGACGGCGGAACCCGGCAACCCTTGTCCCCCGCGGTGGCGACCAAGGAGCGCAACGCTCCCCCCACCACCAAGGAACGGGACACCGACATGAAGAATCGAGCCGCACCGCACGGCAGCCACGCCCGGCGCACCGGCCGCCGCCGCATGATCGCCGCTTCGACCACCGCGCTGGCGCTCACCGGCGCCGCGCTCACCACCGGCCTGCTGGTCCAGTCGGCCGGCGCGGCCCCCACCGCCGCCGCGGCCGCCGCATGGCCGACGCCCTCGGGTTCGAAGGCCGTCTCGGCAACCATCAAGGTCTCGGGGACGTACGACGGCGGGCTGAAGCGCTTCTACGGAAGCGGGGACCTGGGCGACGGCGGGCAGGACGAGGGCCAGGACCCGATCTTCGAACTGGCCGACGGGGCCGTCCTGAAGAACGTGGTCGTCGGCTCGCCGGCCGCCGACGGCATCCACTGCAAGGGCAGCTGCACGATCCAGAACGTGTGGTGGGAGGACGTCGGCGAGGACGCGGCGTCCTTCAAGGGCACCTCGTCGGGTGCCACGTACAAGGTGACCGGCGGCGGTGCCAGGAAGGCCGACGACAAGGTCTTCCAGTTCAACGGCGCGGGCACGCTGAGCATCAGCGGCTTCCAGGTCTCGGACTTCGGCAAGCTCGTCCGGTCGTGCGGCAACTGCTCCAAGCAGTACAAGCGGACGATCTCGGTCAGCGGCATCGACGTGACGGCGCCGGGCAAGGCGCTGGTCGGGATCAACACCAACTACGGCGACACCGCGACGCTGAGGTCGGTCCGGATCCACGGCGACAGCAGCAAGAAGATCAAGCCGTGCGTGCGCTACACGGGCAACGACGACGGTGACGAGCCGACCGAGACCGGCAGCGGGCCGGACGGCACGTACTGCAAGTACAGCAGTTCGGACATCAGTTACGACTGAGCGACGGTGACGGGAGCCCCGCCGGACCGCTCCGGCGGGGCTCCCGTCATGCCTGGCACGCCCTAGCGGTACGGACGCCAGTCCCCGAACCAGGCGGCCGCGGTGTGCAGGCGCGCCTCGGCCGCGGTCAGCCGGGGGCGGTTGGCGGGCACGGTGACACGCGCGCCGGGGCCCGTGTTGCGGTACTCGGCGAATCGCTGCTCCTGCCAGGGGAAGCCCGAGGACATGGTCCCGTACGGCTCGTCCGTGTCGATCCCGGCGCCGAGGTGGCTGTCGCGCACGGTCAGCATCGGGTGCGCGGTGAGGTCGGACGAGGGCACCCAGGGGCGGGCCAGTTTGAAGTAGCCGTCCGGCGCGGTGCTGGTGATGCGGGAGCGCCGCACCAGGTAGCCGTGCGGGTTGGCACCGGCGGTGCTGGGCGCGAAGACGAAGCCGTACGGCGCGGCCGTCAGATCGGTGCGGGCCAGGGTGCGGAAGTGGCAGCCGTCGAGGACCGCGGTGGCGCGGCCGAAGACGAAGTCGACGTCGCCTTCGACGTAGCAGTCGCGGTAGTACTGGCGGGCGAAGGCGGTGAGGGCGAGGGAGTCGGCGTACAGGGTGTCCTGGTGTCCCAGGAAGCGGCAGCCGTAGAACGCCGAGCGGTCGCCCTGCACCTTGATGGCGACGGCCTGGGTGCCGGTGTAATCGGGATGGTCGGCGCGCAGCCAGTCGTTGGCGAAGGTCAGGCCGTGGGCGGTGAGTCCGGCGGGCCGGGCGGTGACGGTGGCGGAGCCGCTGGTGCCGTAGGTTCCCGAACCGTCGGGCCGGGGGGTGCCGTTGGCGTTGGCGTACACGATGACGGTGTCGTGCGGGTCGTCGCTCGCGCCGATGAGGGTGAGGCCGGTCCGGTCGGCCGGGATGTCGACGGTCTCGCGGTAGGTGCCCGGGGCGATCACCAGGGTGCGGCCGGGGCCGGTCGCGGCGTCCACGGCGGCCTGGACCGCGGTGTGGTCGCCCCTGCCGCGTGCGTCGACGTACAGGGTCGCGGCGTCCAGGCGGTGGGACGGTGAGCCGTAGCGTCCGAAGGGGCGGGCGCCGGGACGGTCCTGGGCGTGCGCGGCGGGGGCCGCGCCGAGGGCGAGGGCGGCGCTGCCGCCCGCGAGCAGGGCCAGGGCGCTGCGTCTGCTGGGCATGGCGGTACTTCCTTACTTCCTGCGCGGGGTGTGCGACGGGCCGGGCGGCACCCCCGCCGGTGCCGTGGAGGCACCGGCGGGGGCGGTCCGGTACGGGACTGTCGGTGCTCAGGCGCCGGGAATCCGGCCGGCGCCCGCCTTGAGGCCCACGATCAGGGGCACGAACAGCGGGTGGTCGACCCTGGTGCGCAGGGTCGGCGTCCATCCGGCGCCCGCGGTGAGCTGCTCCGCGGGGACGCCCGCGTTGTGGACGGCGATGAGGTCCGTGCGGCGGCCGTTGACGTAGTTGTCCGTGGCGGTGAGCGGGGACTCGGACCACTTCTTGAGGATCTTGGCCTGGTCGAATCCGGCGCCGAGGGTGAACGCGTTGTGCTCGGCGACGAGCTGGGACTTGGAGCCGATGCCGTAGGTGTAGCCGTAGACGCTGCCCTTGGTGGCGACGAAGTGGTTGTTGTACGAGTCGACCTGCCCGAAGCGGACGCGGGGGGCGCGCTCGTTCACGTCCTTGAAGAGGTTGTGGTGCAGGGTGACCCGGAGCTTGCCGCTGTCGGTCGCGCCGGCTCCGTCGCTGTTGCCGATGAGCATCGTCTTGTCGTGGTCCTTGAGGACGTTGTACGAGACGGTGACCAGGTCGGCGCCCCTGACGATGTCGAAGAGCCCGTCGTGCTGCTGGTACAGCTCGTTGAAGTAACGCGGCTGACCGGCGTCGGGGCGGTCCCCGTCGCTGAAGGTGTTGTGGTCGACCCAGACGTGGTGGGAGCCGTAGACGACGAGGTTGTCGTACTCGGAGTTCCAGTGGCCGGTCTCACCGTCCGTGGGGTCCCACTGGGGGAAGCAGTCGTAGGTGTCCTCGAACGAGATGTTGCGGACGATGACGTTGGAGACGCCCCGGATCTGGAGGCTGGCGCCGATGACCGTCGCGTCCTTGCCGACCCCGACGAGGGTGGTGTTGGAAGGGACGTTGACGTTCACCGCGGCCTTCTGCAGCTCGGCCGACGCGGCCCGGGCGTCCTCCATGGGGCCGGACGGCACCTCCTCGCGGCCCCAGGTGGCCGGGTCGTAGGCGGCGAGGTACTTGTCCAGGGTGTAGCCGTCGGTCTGGTACGCGTCGCAGTCGATCGGGGTGCCCGCGGCGTCGGAGTTCCCGTGGACGGTGCCGTCGATCCTGACGATCTTCGGGGCGTCGCCCGCGTCCTCGAAGGCGGCGATGAGTTCGGCCCGGTTGCTCACGGTGTAGACGTGGTCGGGGGTGGCGGCGGCGCCGCCGGTGGTGGAGCCGTCGGCTGCGGCCCAGCCGTCGCCCTTGGCGAGGACGGCGCGGTCGATGCCCTTCTGGTGGCCGGCTCCGCCCGGGTGCGCGGTGGCCTGGGCGGGGACGGACACGGCGAGCGCCAGGGAGGCGCAGCCCATCACCAGGGCAATGGCGCGGGCATGACAGATGCGTGCGGGCATGGCGGATCCTTCGGTGGTGAGGTGAGGTGAAGTGAACCGTGGGGGAACGGGGGTGGCGGCCGGGGTCAGGCCTGCGGCCAGGTGATCCACTCGAGCGGGATCGCGGAATCGGTGCGCCGTACGTCGCGCGGGGCGAGTACCTTCCCGGCCACGAGGGCCCGGGCGACGAGCCGTGCGGCCTCGATGGCGCCGCGGGGCTGGAAGTGCGTGTTGTCCTGTCGCCCGTCGGGATAGTTGGGCGACTGCCCCGGCTCCAGCCAGTTGAAGTACGACTGGGTGCCGTCGGGGCCGAGTTCCTGCCAGCGCGCGAGCGTGAGCGCCTGGAGGTCGAGCAGGGGTACGCGCTCCTCGGCGGCCAGCGCGCGCATCGCGGCCGGGTACGCGCCGTGGCTGGGCTTCGCCGTACCGTCGTCGGCGAAGCGGCGGCGCTCCACCGGGGTGAGCAGGACCGGCCGCACCCGGCGGGCCCGCGCGCCGTTCACGTACTGGCGCAGGTAGTCCTGGTAGGTGGTGTACGGGTCGGTGCCGCGGGCCGGGTCCTCGGTCTTCTCGTCGTTGTGCCCGAACTGGATCAGCAGGAGGTCGCCCTCGCGCACCTCGTCCAGCAGGGCGGCGAGCCGTCCCTCGTCAATGAAGCTCTTCGAACTGCGGCCGTTCATCGCATGGTTGGCGACCGTCAGGGAGCGGCCGAGGAAGAACGGCAGGGCCATGCCCCAGCCGGTCTCGGGCGCCGCGTCGGCGTACTTCTGCGCGGCGGTCGAGTCGCCGGCGATGTGCAGGGTGCGGGGGCGGGGACGGCCGCCCGGTCCGTGCGCCGCCGCGGTGGTACCGGTGGCGAGCGCCAGGGGCAGCGCGGCGATGGCGGCCGCGGTCTGCCTGCGGGTGAGTGACACGGTGAAGCTGCCTCTCTCATGGATGCGTAGCGGTGCGTACGCGGACGTACGGCGGTACGGGGTGCAGGAGGAGAAGTGCAGGAGGAGTGGGGACCGGCGGCGGGACGCGACCCGAACCGCCGCCGGTCCCCGGTCACCGGGGTGTCGGCCTGGAGAGGGACCGGATCAGCCGTTGCCGATCTCCTTCCACTCCTTCTGGGCCTTGTTCAGCTCGTCCGCGATCTTGTCCAGGAAGTCCTTCGCCGTGACCTTGCCGAGCAGCAGCTTCTGGAACTCGGGCTCGTTGTCCGCCTTGCTGATGTTGTTCCAGTCCGGCAGGTAGTACGGCAGCTGCACGATCTTCGTGGAGCCGTCGGTGAGGGCCTTCGCGGCGAGCTCGGTCGACTCGGTGGCGCTGATCCACGGGTCCTTGGCGGCCTCGGTGTTGGCCGGGATGGCGCCCGCGGACTCGTTCCACTTGCTGTTCGACTCGTGCGAGGCGGCGAACTCGATGAACTTCCAGGCGGCCGTCTTGTTCTTGCTCGACCGGAACAGGCCGAGACCGTCGACCGGGTTGGAGACCTGGACCCGGGTGCCGCCGTCGCCGATCGGGTTCGGTATGCCGGCGAACTTCTCCTTGCCCAGCGCCTTCAGGTGGTCCTGGTAGGAGCCGAGGTTGTGGCTCAGCATGCCGATGGTGCCGGTGTCGAACTGGGCGACCATCTTGGTGAAGTCGTTGTTGACGTCGGCGGCGGGCGTCGCCTTCTTGTACAGCGCCACGTACTTCTCCAGCGCGGCGACGTTCTTCGGGTCGTTGAGCGTCGTCTTGTCGCCGTTCCAGAACTCCGTGATGCCGGACTGGCCGTACGAGGCGTCGATCGCCTGGGCGATGGAGCCGGCGCCGCCGCGGATCGTGTAGCCGAACTTGTTGTCCTTGGAGTCGGTGAGCTTCTCGGCCGCCTTGTAGAAGTTGGCCCAGGTGGTGGGCGCTTCGAGGCCGGCGGTCTTGAACAGGTCGGTGCGGTACCAGAGTGCGCCGTTGTTGGCGGAGGTCGGCACGGAGTACATGTCGTCGCCCCGGCCGCCCGCGACCTTGACGCCGTCGACCATGCTCTCGACGAGCTTGCCGTTGAGTGTGGAGCCCTTGATCCGGTCGTTGAGCGGGTCGAGGGCCTCCTGCGAGACCATGTTGGCGAGGTAGGCGGTGCCCACGCCACCGACGTCCGGGAGACCGCCGCCGGCGATGGCCGTGTCGTACTTGGACTGCACGTCGGCGATCGGGATCGGCACGTACTTGACCTTGATGTCCGGGTACTTCTTCTCGAAGTCCTTGATGATCTCGGTCCAGATGGCGGTACGCGGACCACCGTTGTTGTCCCAGAAGGTGATCTCGCCCTTGCCGCTGCCCTCGGTACCGGTGTCGCTGCCGTCGTCACCACAGGCGGTCGCGGTCAGTGCGAGCACCGCGGCAAGCGAGACAGCCGCCGCGGCACGCCCCCGCTGCGTCTTCGAGATGTTCATGATCGGCTCTTCTCTCTCGGTTCTCTCGGTTCGTGCGCATGAGTGGGGGGTTCGGTGGTCCGGTGCCGGCCGGCCGTCGCCCTTCGACGGCCTGTCCGGTACGCGTTTCAGGGGGTGGTGCGGAATCCGGTGAAGCAGGCCGTCCCGGCCGGCCCCGTTCCCGGTGGTGCGGTGGCGAACAGGCCGAGCAGAGCGCCGACCCAGCGCCACGGTGTGGCGGCGAAGACCTGGCCCGATGCCCTGAATCCGGCGCCGTCCCCGGTGTCGGCGAAGAAGCGGCAGCGGGCGCCGGCGGTGACCTCGATCCGGAGCCGGGCCGTGCCGTCGGGGGCCGCCCTGCCGTGTTCGGCGTCGCGTTCGTGCTCGGCGACCGTCTCGGCGTACCGGTGCACGAGCCGAATCCCGTCCGCACCGTCCGCCGGCCGCTCCAGGCCGATCCAGCTGAACGCGTCCCCAAGCACCGCGAGACCGGCCTTGGCCCCCGGCACCTCGCTGCCCAGGGCCAGATCGGCCTCGACGGTGAACGTCTCGGCGGGCAGCCGCTGGACCAGCACGTTGGGCAGGGCCCGCAGATCGTGTGCGTACGCGGTCCGTACGCAGCTGAGCCGCAGCCCGTCCCCGCCGTGCTCGACGGTCCAGCCGGGGCGGGGGTTGGCCGTCCACTGCCACTGCCTGCCGTACCGGCCGCCCGGGAAGCTGTCACCACTGGCGGGGGCCGCCGCGGACTGCTCGGGCGCGACCGGTTTGGTGTGTACGGTGACGGGTTCGCCCCCGTCGCCGATGACCGGCCAGCCGCCGTCCGCCGCGTCCCAGCGCATCGGCTGGAGGTGCACCACCCGCCCGTACGCCCCGCGCTCCTGGAAGTGCAGGAACCAGTCCTCGCCGGCCGGGGTCGTGACCCAGCCGCCCTGGTGCGGCCCGTTGACCTCGGTACGGCCCTGGGCGAGGACGACGCGTTCCTCGTACGGCCCGAAGAACTCGCGGGAGCGGAAGGCGCCCTGCCAGCCGGTGCTCACCCCGCCGGCCGGGGCGAGGATCCAGAACTCGCCGTCCCGGCGGTAGAGCTTGGGGCCCTCCAGGGTGAACCAGCCGGGGATCGTGTCGGCGTCGATCAGGGTCTTGCCCTCGTCGAGGAGCTCCCGTCCGTCGGGGCTCATCCGGTGGCCGGTGAGCCGGTTCTTGATCCCGGAGCGCGACTTGGCCCAGGCGTGCACGAGGTAGGCCTCGCCGGTCTCCTCGTCCCACAGCGGGCAGGCGTCGATCAGTCCCTTGCCGGCCTTGACCAGATGGGGCGCGCTCCACGGGCCTCGGACGTCCTCGGCGTTGATCTGCTGGATGCCGTGGTCGGGGTCGCCCCAGAAGATCCAGAACCGTCCGGCGTGGTGCCGCAGCGACGGTGCCCACACCCCGCAGTCGTGCCGGGGCACCGCGAAGTCCGCGGCAGGTTCGAGGCGGTCCAGGGCATGGCCGATCAGGGTCCAGTTGACGAGGTCGCGCGAGTGCAGCAACGGGAGTCCGGGGACCCGGCCGAAGCTGGAGGCGGTGAGGTAGAAGTCCTCGCCGACCCGCACCACGTCGGGGTCGGACCAGTCGGCGTTCAGCACCGGGTTGCGGTAGGTGCCGTCGCCGAGGTCGGCGGTCCAGGGGCGCTCGGCCGGGGCGCTCACGCGGTCACCGCCCGGCGGACGTAGGCCGCGGCCTCGTCCGGGCCGAGCCGGCCGTCCGCGATGACGGTGACGACCCGGCGCACGATCGTCGCACCCGCGGGAACGGGGAGCCGGCGGTCCGCGGCGAGGGAGGAGCCGACGCCCGGGTACTCGGTGGTCCGCACGAACCACGGGTCCCGGCGGGTCTCCTCGGTCGCCCCGGCGAAGACCAGGGTCCAGCCGTCGCCGCTCATCGCCACCCAGTCGGCGGCCTTCCCGTGCACCGCCTCCTCGCCCTCCGCGGAGCCGCTGAACACGGCGGGCGCCGACGCCTCCTTGGGCGCCCGCCAGAAGAAGCCGCCGTATCCGGCGCCCGGCCGCCCGTTGGTGGCGGGGCTGCCGATCGACAGGTCCGCGGTGCCCCGGTTGGTGAGCGAGAAGGAGAAGTCCAGCGCCCAGGCGGCCGGGGAGAGTTCCGCGGCGGCGACCGTGCGGTGCTCCCGCAGCAGTTCGGTGTCGCCGGCCTCCCAGCTGAGCTCCTCGACGAATCCGTCCGGGTCGCGGAGCTTCCAGCCGAGATGACGCTGGACGCCGTGGTTGTCGAGCACGGTGGGGCCCTGGTCGCGGACGAAGGTGCGCCCGCCCCAGAAGTTGTGCCCGGCGACGTCCGGGACGGCGACGGAGGTGCCCAGGTGGTGCACGTGGTCGGCCGGGCGCTCCTCGGTGACGGGGGTGCCGGCGAGGGTGGTGACCGGGTGGAGGTAGGGCCGGCCGTCGGCGGCGGGGAGGTAGGTGTAGCGGCCGACCGGGCGGCCGGCGCAGCTCAGCAGTGCGGTGGTGGTCACGATGAACTCACCTCGGTGGTAGGTCCTGTCCGGGGTTCCAGCGCGGGAGAAGGAGCGGCGTCCGGTGCCGTCGGATCCAAGGCGGAGGAGGGAGGGAGGGCGGAGCCCTCGCGACTGACGACAACGCCGGAGGCGGCGGCACCGGACGCCGCGACGCCGCGGGGGAACTCCGGACAGGACCTGGTCGCCCAGGGGGCGCCGAGTTCGGAGAAGAGGGTGAGGGTGTCGGCGCCCGCCGCGACCAGTCCGTCGATCCCGCGCACCACCCGGCGGGGGGCTGCGGAGGCGGTCGCGGGCACGGTGTACCAGGCGTCGTCCGGCAGGGCGCGCGGTTCGTCGGCGGTCCGTACCGCCTCGACGACCTCCATGAACGCCCCGGTGCGGTGCGGCGGTACGAGCAGGGAGGCATCCCGGACCAGGTGCTCGACGAGGTTCTCCAGGAGGTCGGTCCGCCGGTGCACCGCCTCCTCGGGGCCGTGTCCGGCGCGCTGGACGAGCACCCGGTCCTGCTTGTACCAGAAGGTGATCCGGCCGCGGTCGCCGTGGACGATCACATAGGGCTCCCCGGCCTGCTCCGCGCAGAGGGTGACGGCGGCGGTGACCGGGACGCCGGAGGCGGTGGTGATGCGTACGCAGGAGGTGTCGTCGGCCTCGATGCCGTGGGCGCGGAAGAGCTCGGTCTCGACGGCGACGACGTCCTGGGCCGTGCCGCTGCCGGCCAGTTCGAGGGCGGTGGCGACGGCGTGGGCGAGCGGGTTGGTCAGGACCCCGTCGACGACGTCGGTGTCCCCGATCCGGCGCCGCCCGGCCCAGGGCGCCCGCCGGTAGTAGGCCTCGTCCCGGACCCAGGCGCCCGCGGCCCCGTAGCCCCGGACGGTGCCGATGGCGCCGGTGCGCACGAGTTCGCGGATGGCGGGCACGGCGTGCGAGCCGAAGGACTGGAAACCCACCTGGCAGGCGACGCCGGCGTCCCGCACCCCGGCCAGGATCCGTTCGAAGTCGGCCCGCGTCGCGGCGGGCGGCTTCTCCAGCAGGAGGTGGACGCCCCGGCCGGCGGCGGTGAGCGCCAGTTCGGCATGGGTCTGGATCGGGGTGCAGATGACGGCGGCGCGGGCCCCGGTGGAGTCCAGGAGCGCACCGAAGTCGGAGGACTGCTCCGGGAGTTCACCGGCGAAGGCGTCGAGTTCGCCGTCGTCGAGCGGCTTCAGCTCACAGACCCCGGCAAGCCGGACGAGGCCCTGGTGCTGGAGACGGCGGATGTTGGCGAGGTGCCAGCGTCCGTGGCCGCGGGCGCCCGCGAGGACGATCGGGACGGGTGTGGTGGGCAGGGACGGCATGTCCGTCACCCCTTCACTGCGCCGGCGCTGAAGCCGGTGATGAGCCACTTCTGGATGAAGGCGAAGACGATCACCACGGGGACCGCGGCGATCACTCCGCCGGCGGCGAGCGCGCCCAGGTCGACGCTGTCCGCGCCGATGAGGGTGTTCAGGCCGACCGGGATCGTCTGCTTGTCCTGCTCGCTGAGGAACATCAGGGCGAACAGGAAGTGGTTCCAGCTGTGCACGAAGGCGAAGGAGCCGACCGCGATGAGGCCCGGCCGCAGCAGCGGCAGCACGACCGCGCAGAAGGCCCGGAAGCGCGAGCAGCCGTCCACCCAGGCGGCCTCCTCCAGGGTGACCGGCACGTTCTTGATGAATCCACTGATCAGGATGATGGAGAGCGGCAGCTGGAACACCGTCTCGGCGATGACCACGCTCCCCAGGGAGTTGATCATCTGGAGGTTCTTGAAGATCTCGAAGAGCGGTACGAGCATCAGCGCGCCCGGGATGAACTGCGAGCAGAGCAGCGCCAGCATGAAGCCGTTCTTGATCCTGAAGTTGAACCGGGCGAGCGCGTAGCCGCCGGCCAGCGCGACGAGCGTCGTGCAGACCAGGGTGCAGACCCCGACGATCATGCTGTTCTGGAAGAAGACGGCGAAGCTGCGCTCGTTCCAGACCTTGGAGAAGTGCTCCCCGGTCATCGGCCAGGGCACCAGCGAGGTGGAGCCCGCGGGGCGCACGGCGAACAGGAACATCCAGTAGAACGGAATGAGGGTGAAGACGAGGTAGATGCCCAGCGGTACGTAGATCTGCCAGCGCGGTACGTCGTCGAAGGCGCGTTCACGGCCGGGCTTGCCGCGTCGGTGCGCGGCCGGGGTGCGGTGGTCGCGGACGGGCGGTCGCGCGGCGTCGGTGCCGTTCTTCTCGGCCAGTGCGGCAGTCACTTGTGTTCGCCTCCGAACTTGCTCAGGCGCAGATAGACGATCGAGCAGAAGAGGAGGATCACGAAGGCGACGGTGGTGAGCGCGGAGGCGTACCCGAAGTCGTGGCCCTCGATGCCGGTGTTGGCGACGTAGAGCGGCAGGGTGGTGGTCTCGCCGGCCGGTCCGCCACCGGTGAGGGTGTAGAGCAGGTCGACGTTGTTGAACTCCCAGACACCGCGCAGCAGCGTGGACAGGATGATCGCGTCCCGCAGGTGGGGCAGGGTGATGTGGAAGAACTGGCGCATCCGCCCGGCGCCGTCGACGGACGCCGCCTCGTACAGCTCCTTGGAGACGGACTGGAGGTCGGCGAGGATGAGGATGGCGAAGAAGGGGACTCCGCGCCAGAGTTCGGCGACGGTCGCGGCCCAGAAGACGGTTCCGGTGTCGGAGAGCACGGAGGTGCCGTAGTCGCCGATCCCGGCGTCCGCGAGGTAGCGGCTGAACCCGGTCGAGGAGTTGTAGAGCAGGATCCAGATGGTGCTGGTCAGCACACCGGAGACGGCCCAGGGCGAGAAGACCATGGCGCGGGAGATGCCGCGGCCGATGAAGCTCTGGTTGACGATCAGCGCGAGCGCGAGGCCGAGGGTGAGCTGGAGCGCCACCTGCACGACCACCCACTGGGCGCTGAAGCCCAGCGTCGTCCAGAACTGGTCGTCGTCGGTGAAGATCCGGGTGAAGTTGTCGAAGCCCGCGAAGCCGTTCCGCCACGGCTTGGTGACGTTGTAGTTCTGCAGGCTGTAGTAGAAGACGCTGATCACCGGGTAGGCGATGAAACCCAGCATCAGCAGCCCCGCGGGGGCGATCAGCAGATACGGCAGTCGGCGGGGGCTCGCGGAGCGGCGCCTGGGCACCTTGGGCGGTGTGGCCACAGCGGCGGCTTGGGCCATGACACGTCTCCGTTCTCTCTCAGGTACGGGGTGCACGGTGGTGCGTGAGGGTGCTGGACGGTGCGGTGGTGCGTGAGGGTGCGGTGGTGCGGTGATGCGTGTAGTGCGCAAGCGCTTGCCGCATGATGTTCGATATTCCGAACGGGGCGGTGCGCCCGAATTCTGCTGGGCCGTCAGCCGGCGTAGGGGTCGGGGACTTCTCCCGGCCGGGCCAGGAAGGCGAAGTCGCAGCCGGTGTCGGCCTGGGTGATCTGGTCGTGGTAGAGCGCCCCGTAGCCGCGCTCGTACCGGGTGGCGGGCGGCGTCCACTCGGCCCTGCGCCGCTCCAGCTCCTCTTCCGTCACGTCGAGATGGAGCAGGCGCGCCTCGACGTCCAGAGTGATCGGGTCGCCGGTCCGCACGAGCGCGAGGGGCCCGCCCACATACGACTCGGGGGCGATGTGCAGGACGCAGGCGCCGTAACTGGTGCCGCTCATCCGGGCGTCGGAGATCCGCACCATGTCCCGTACGCCCTGCTTCAGCAGGTAGTCGGGGATCGGCAGCATCCCGTACTCCGGCATCCCCGGGCCGCCCTTGGGTCCGGCGTTGCGGAGCACCAGCACATGGTCCGGAGTGAGGGCCAGTGCCGGGTCGTTGATGGTGCGCTGCATCTCCTTGTAGTCGTCGAAGACGACCGCGGGACCGGTGTGGCGCAGCAGGTGGGGCTCGGCGGCGATGTGCTTGATGACCGCCCCGTCCGGGCAGAGGTTGCCGCGCAGCACCGCCACGCCGCCCTCGTCCGCCAGGGGGTTGTCGCGTTCGCGGATGACGTCGCTGTTGTGCACGAGTGCGCCGTCGAGCTGTTCGCGCAGGGTGTCGTGCGCGACCGTGGGCCGGTCCAGGTGCAGGACGTCGGTCAGCCGGGCCAGGAAGCCGGGCAGTCCGCCGGCGAAGTGGAAGTCCTCCATGAGGTACTTCCCGCCGGGCCGCAGGTTGGCCAGCACGGGCACGGTGCGCGCGATGCGGTCGAAGTCGTCCAGGGTGAGCTTGATGCCGGAGCGGCCCGCCATGGCGATCAGATGGATGACGGCGTTGGTGGAGCCGCCGAGCGCGAGGACGGTGGCGACGGCGTCCTCGTACGCCTCCGCGGTGAGGATCGACGACAGCTTCCGCTGTTGCCACACCAGTTCGACGATCCGGAGGCCCGACTGCGCGGCCATCCGGTCGTGACCGGAGTCGACGGCCGGGATGGAGGAGGCGCCGGGGACGGTGACGCCGAGCGCCTCGGCGGCTGCGGTGAGGGTGGAGGCGGTGCCCATCGTCATGCAGTGGCCGGGTGAGCGGGCGAGCCCGTTCTCCAGTTCGCCCATCTCGCAGTCACCGATGAGTCCGGCCCGCTTGTCGTCCCAGTACTTCCACATGTCGGTACCGGAGCCGAGGACCTCGTTGCGCCAGTGCCCCGGCAGCATCGGCCCGGCCGGCACGAAGACGGCGGGCAGGTCGACGGAGGCGGCACCCATCAGCAGCGCGGGCGTCGACTTGTCGCAGCCGCCCAGCAGCACCGCGCCGTCGACGGGGTAGGAGCGCAGCAGCTCCTCCGTCTCCATCGCCAGCATGTTGCGGTAGAGCATCGGGGTCGGCTTCTGGAACGTCTCCGAGAGGGTGGAGACGGGGAACTCGAGCGGGAATCCGCCGGCCTGCCAGACCCCGCGCTTGACCGCCTGCGCGCGGTCGCGCAGATGGACGTGGCAGGGGTTGATGTCCGACCAGGTGTTGAGGATCGCGATGACCGGCTTGCCCAGGTGCTCCTCGGGGAGGTAGCCCAGCTGGCGGGTGCGGGCCCGGTGGCTGAAGGAGCGCAGCCCGTCGGTTCCGTACCACTGGTGGCTGCGCAGTTCCTCGGGGGCGATGCGACCGGTCATATGGACCACCCCGCGACCTGGTCGGCGACCTCGGCGCGCTGCGACTCGGGCAGCACCCGGCTGGGCGGGCGGACGTCGCGGCCGCACAGGCCGAGCGAGGCCAGCGCCTCCTTGACGACGGTCACGTTGTTGGCGGACTGCCGGTCGGCGCGCAGCTCCTCGAAGCGGCGGATCTGCTCCCACACCTTCATGGCGGCCGGATGGTCGCCGGCCCGCAGCGCCTCCAGCATGGCCAGGGAGACACCGGGCGCGATGTTCACGAGGCCGGAGGTGAAGCCGGTGGCACCCGCGGAGAAGTAGGCGGGGGCGTACAGCTCGGCGAGGCCCGCGACCCAGACGAAGCGGTCGAGGCCCGCGTCCCGGGCGAAGGCGGCGAAGCGCGCGGCGTCCGGGACGGCGTACTTGACGCCGATCACGTTGGGGCAGCTGTCGGCGAGCACCGCCAGGCACGCGCCGTCGAGGTGCGGGTTGCGGATGTAGGGGACGACACCGAGTCCGGGGACGGCCTCGGCGATGGCCCGGTGGTAGTCGACCCAGCCGTCCTGCGAGACGTACGGGTGAACGGGCTGGTGCACCATCACCATCTCGGCGCCGGCGTCACGGGCGTGCTCGGCGGCGGCGACGGCGGTCGGTACGTCGTGCCCGACGCCGACCAGGATCGTGGCGCGGCCGCCGGCCTCGTCGATGGTCAGCTCGGTGACGGTACGCCGCTCCTCGGGGGTGAGCGCGTAGAACTCCCCGGTGTTGCCGTTCGGGGTGAGGATGCGCACGCCGCCGTCGAGCATCCTTCGCAGCAGGGCGCGGTGCGCCTGCGTGTCGATGGTGCCGTCCTCGGCGAACGGGGTCACCGGGATCGCCACGACGTCTGCGAGGGCCGCCTTCAGCGGTGTGAGGTCCATGCGGACAGGCCTTTCGTCGATGTGCTGCTGGTTCACGCCGCGTCACCCCCGTCTTCGTCGTCGGGGAACGCGCGGCGCACGAACGACGCGATGTGGTCGTGCAGAGCCCCGGCCGCCGCGTCCGCGTCGTCGGCGAGCGCGAGCCGCAGGATCTCCCGGTGCTCGGCCGCCTCCCGCTCCCAGGAGGGGATGGTCGACCAGGCGACCGTCGACACGAGCGCCGCCTGGTCGCGGACCTCGTCGAGCATCCGGGCCAGCAGGGGGTTGCCGCAGGGCAGGTAGAGCGCCCGGTGGAAGTCCCGGTTGGCGAGCGACCTGTCGGCCTTGTCACCCGCCGAGTCGGCGCGCTCCAGGGCCTCCTGGGCCTCGTCGAGCGAGGCCTTGCGGGTGATGGAGCGACGCAGCGCCTCGGGTTCGAGCAGCAGCCGCACGTCGTACACCTCCCGGGCCATGGTCGCGTCGACCAGCCGCACGATGGCGCCCTTGTACTGGCTCATGACGACCAGGCCGGTCCCGGCGAGCGTCTTGAGCGCCTCACGGACGGGGGTCTTGGACACCCCGAACTGTGCGGCGAGTTCGGTCTCGACGAGCGCCTGCCCTGGTCTCAGCTGCGCCGTGAGGATCGCGTGCTTGATCGCCTCCAGCACGTACTGGGTGCGGGACGGAATCGGGGTGGGCGCAAAGGTCATGAGTGAAGGGCTCTCGCATCTCGCGTATCGCGTCTCATATATGACGTACGAAGTACGACGCGTTGAAGCTAGAGGCGCCGCGAATGTTTCGTCAACGCTTCTGGCAGAAGAACTTCACCGGGCTAAGACGTGTGCCGTACACCGATCTCCCCGGCACCCCGTCGGCCCCCCACCGCCTACGGCAACCGCCCGATGTCCTGCAACGGCCTTACCGGCCAGCCTGATCGCGTAACGGACGTGCAGGTCAGGGAGGTTCGATGGGTGAGTCGGCGGCAGGACGGATACTGCGGGACCGGACGGCCGGGCTGCTGCTCACCTCGGTCGTGGTGTCCGGTTTCGGCAGTTCCGCGATGTCACTGGCTGCCGGGATCTGGGTCAAGTCACTGACGGGCTCGGACAGTCTGGCGGCGCTGGCGCTCTTCGCCGTCTGGCTTCCGGTGCTCTTCGGGCCGGCCCTCGGAGCGGTGGCCGACCGGCTGCCGAGGAAGCCGCTGCTGGCCGGGGCGAACGTCGTCATGGCGCTGCTGCTGACGGCACTGGCCGCCGTGGACCCCTCGGGCCGGATCTGGATCCTGTTCGCCGTCCTGCTGCTGTACGGGGCCGCCTCCGTACTCATGGACGCGGCTGAGTCCGCCCTGGTCGCACAGGCCGTGGACGCCCGCCTGCTGGGCGACTTCAACGGCTTGCGGATGATGGCGAACGAGGGCGTGAAGCTGGTGGCCCCGCTCACCGGCGCGGCGCTCTGCGCCCGCTTCGGCGGTGACGCGGTGGCCCTGCTGGACGCGGCCTCCTTCGCCCTGGCCGCGGGCCTCTACGGGGCGCTGCGGGTACGCGGACCGGCGCCGGCCGAGGTCCACCGCCCTTCCGGGATACGGCAGGTGTGGGGAGCGCCGGCGCTGCGGCCGCTGGTGCTCGCCGGATCCGTCACGATGCTGTGCGCCGGGCTCAATGGGGCGATGCTGTACGCCGTCGTGGACGGGGTGCTCGGCCGCTCCCCCGCGTACGCCGGAGTGCTCTACGCGGCGCAGGGCATCGGGTCCGTCGCGGTCGGGCTGCTGGCCGCACCGCTGCTGCGACGGATGCCGGAACGGGTCTTCGCGGCGGCGGGCATCACCGTGTTCGCGGTGGCGGTGGGCCTGCGGGCGCTGCCGTACGACACCGTGGCGCTGACGGCGTGCGCACTGATCGGTGTGGGCCTGCCCTGTGTGCTGATCGCCGCGATGACGGCGGTGCAGCGGGAGACGCCGGACGCGGTACTGGGCCGGACGTCGGCGACCGCGGCCACGCTGATGATGGCGCCCAACGCGGTGGCGCTGGCGCTGGGCGCGGGGCTGCTCGCGCTGGTGGACGTGCGGGTGCTGCTGCCGCTGGTGGGCGCGGTGGCGCTGCTGACGGCAGCATGGCTGCTCACGGGCCGGCAGGGAAAGACCCCCACCGGCCCGCGGGCGTCAGCGGCCGAGGCGTGAGAGCGCCCCGGTGACGGCTTCGAGGTCCGGCCCCGAGGCCAGCCCCGCGTGATACAGGCGCAGTTGGTTCGCTCCGAGGGAGGCGGCGTGCGCGGCGTCGCGCTCCAGCGTGCCGGGACTGCCGCCCATCCCGCGCACCACGGTGAGGTTGGCCGCGAGGACGCCTCCGCGTCCGGCGAACGGGCCGAGCACCGCCTCGCGCGCCGCGTCACCGCCGGTGCACGGCAGCACCACGCCGTCCGCCACGGACAGGATGTGCTCCGGGTCGACGCCCACGTTGGCGCCGGAGCGGTACGGCGCGGGGTCCGCGTGCAGCAGCACCTGGAACCCTGGGGCGGCGGCGGCGCGCACCGCGGCCACCACCGACTCCTGAAGCCCGCGGGCCACCTCGGTGCGATACCGGAGCGTGGCCCCGGCCGGATCGGCGCCGAGCAGCTTCTCGACCCCGCCCCAACCCGCTTCCGGGGTACCGGAACCGGCCCAGACCGGCTCCAGTGCGCCCCGCACGGCACGGCCCAACTCCGCGGCGTCCAGCCCCTGCCCCTCGTATCCGGCCCGGCAGTCCGGGCAGAAGCACAGCGACATCAGGTACTGCGCCGCGTCCCCGAGGCCGACGCCCCCGACCTTGTCGTGGGCGTGCAGATGCGCGAAGCCGTACCAGCCGCACGACTCCAGCTCGGTGCCCCGCGCCCCGTCCCGTACCGCCGCCTCCGCGGCCAGGTCCACCAGATACGCGCGGACCGCGGGCTGCGCGATGCACGGGGCCCACGGGTAGCGGTCCCCGTAGGCGTTGACCACGGACGTCTCCGGATGCTCCGCGCCCAGCCGGGAACTGTGCGCGAGCACGACCCAGCTGTGCACGTCGAGCCCGGCACCGGCCAGGGCCTCGGCGGCCTCCGCGTAGGCGTCGTCCGAGTCCACCCAGGACTGGGTGTACGGGCGCAGCTCACGCCCCGCCCACCGCCCGGCGTCCGGTTGGTACAGCACCGCGGCGTGCTCGGCCGTGACGATGCGGCGCGCGGGGTGGCGCGGGGTCAGTGCCCGGGTGGAGTGGTAGGCGGCGGCGAGCGTCACCTGCTGGACGCCGAGGTCCGCGACGCGGGCAGCCGCGGCCGGATCCCCGACGACGTCCCAGGGGTAGAGGAAGGCGGAGGTCTTCACCCGCGCTCCCCCGCGCCGGCGCTCTCCAGCAGCGCGCGGCCGGCCCCGATGATCTCCGTCAGCTCCTTGATGTGCGCGGCCGGCGGCTCGGTGAGCGGGCTGCGGACCTCGCCGACGTCCAGGCCCTGGAGGCGGACGGCCGCCTTGACCAGCGAGACGGCGTAACCGCGGCCCTTGGCGCGCAGTTCGACGAGCGGCCGGTAGAACGAGTCGAGCAGTGCGTTGACGAGGCCGTCGTCGCCGGACTCCAGAGCGCGGTAGAACGCCAGCGCGATGTCGGGCGCGAAGGCGAAGACGGCGGAGGAGTAGAGCGTGACGCCGATGCCCCGGTAGGCGAGGCCGGTGAGCTCGGCGGTGGGCAGCCCGTTGAAGTACAGGAAGTCCTGGCCGGGCAGCCCGGTGCGGACGGCACTGACGATGCGCTGCATCAGATCGAGGTCGCCGTAGCCGTCCTTGAGGCCGATGATGCCCGGCGTCTTCGCCAGCGCGACGACGGTCTCGGGGGTGAAGACGGCGTTGTCGCGCTGGTAGACGATCGTCTCCAGGCCGGTGGCGGCGGCGAGCGCCGCGTAGTGGGCCAGCAGTCCCTCCTGACCGGCGACGACCAGGTACGGCGGCATGGCGAGGAGCCCGTCCGCGCCGGCCTCTTCCGCGAGCTTCGCGAACTGGACCGCCAGGGCGGTGCCGTATCCGGCGCCCGCCACGACGGGCACCGCACCGGCGGTCTCCTCGACGGCCGCGGCGACGACGAGGCGGAACTCCTCGGGCGTCAGGGCGTGGAACTCGCCCGTGCCGCAGCAGGCGAATACGGCCGCCGCACCGGCGTCGACGCCCGCGCGCACGTGCGCGCGGAAGACGTCGAGGTCGACGGAGCCGTCCGGCCCGTAGGCGGTGACGGGGAAGAAGAGCGGCCCGGCGACAGCGGTGAGTCGGGCGGCAAGTGGGGCTGAGGTCACGGGCGCTCCCTGAGCGGATTCAGGCGTGCACAATTCTGATTGACGTCCATATTCATGAACGGTCTTACGCTAAGGCAGCGCCTTGGCACGGGTCAAGGCGGGTCACCCCGGTCCGGGGCACGGGTTCCGTCCTCAAGCGCCGGACGGGCTTGATGGGTCCGGGTCCCCCGCCCCGGTGCGCCGTTGCCCGGCGGGTGGGGGTCCGGTGCCCCTCCGGGGCGTCTCCTCAAACGACGAACGTTTCCAGTCCCACGCAGCGGACCCCGGTATCCGTTCGTCGTCCTGCGGGGACTCCCCTGCACGGCCCCGGACCGGCCGCCTTGCGTCTGCGACAGTCGCAGGGCCGGTGTGCAGACGCACGGCGGCCGGGTGGGGGCGTGCAGGGGAGTCCCCGCAGAAAATGGCGTACGACCCGGGTCGTTCGCGCACCGGGGTGCACACGCCATTTTTGAGGAGTCTCCCCGGAGGGACCCCACCCCACCCACCGCACAGAGGCGCACCCCGCGGCGGGGCCGCACCAACAAGCCCGTCCGGCGATTGAGGACGGACCCCCCGCCCCGGACAGGGGCAAGCAACAAACCCCCCTTGACGCAACCGCACACGCTCCGTAACTTGTCCACGCATGTGAATGCCATCCACGCATCGGGCACCCGCGCCCGCCACGCATCGGGCGCCCGCGCCCACCACGCATCGGGCGCCGCCCCCACCACGCATCGGGCGAGCGCCCGCTCGCCACGCTCGCCGACCTACCGAGGAGATCCGCGTATGTCCGCTCCCCGCACCGTCCTGCTCACCGGCGCCGCCGGCGGTCTCGGCACCCTGATGCGCGGACTGCTGCCCGCCCACGGCTACACGCTCCGCCTGTTCGACATGATCCCCATCGAGGGCGAGCCGGACGCGATCACCGCGGACCTCGGCGACAAGGAAGCGCTGCGCGAGGCCGTGCGGGGCGTCGACGCGATCATCCACCTTGCGGGCATCTCCCTGGAAGCCTCTTTCGACAAGATCCTCCGGGCGAACATCGAGGGCACCTACAACCTCTACGAGGCCGCCCTCGCGGAGGGCGTGCGGCGGATCGTCTTCGCGTCCTCCAACCACGCGGTCGGCTTCACTCCCCGGCCGCTCCCCGGCGACCCGCTCATCCCCATCGACACGCCTCGGCGCCCGGACACCTTCTACGGACTCTCCAAGTCCTTCGGTGAGGACCTCGCCCAGCTGTACTGGGACAGGCACGGCCTGGAGACCGTCTCCGTACGCATCGGCTCCTGCTTCCCCGAGCCGACGTCGGTACGGATGCTGTCCGTCTGGATGAGCCCCGCCGACGGGGCCCGGCTCTTCGACGCCGCGCTCACCGCGGAGAACGTGGGCCATACCGTGATCCACGGCTCGTCGGACAACACCCGCCTGTGGTGGGACCTGACGACGGCCCGCTCCCTCGGCTACGACCCGCAGGACGACTCGGAGGAGTACGCGGCGAAGCTCATCGCCGAACACGGCGAGCTCGACCCGGACAACCCGGACCACGCCCACCTCGGCGGCCACTTCTGCACCAACCCGCCGATCTGGCCGTACTGAGCGGGGCCGCCCGTGCACGAACCCCGTTGCCGCCGTACGGGCGAAGCCGCCCGAAGGTAAGGGAACGGCAAAGCCGGGTCATTCGTTACCCCGTGCATGACCGCTATGACACCCGGCTCGAACATCCCACTCTCCGCCCCCCGCGTGGCGGTGGACGTCGCCGCCCCCGTGCGGCTCGACGTATCGGGCCTGCTGCTCACCGCCGACGGCAAGGTGCGCTCCGACGACGATTTCATCTTCTACAACCAGCCCGCGGGCCCGGGTGTGACCTACCGCTCCGGCGGCGGCACCGCACCCGACGCGATCGTGGTGGACACCGCGGCCGTGCCGCCCGGCATCGAGAAGATCGTCGTCACCGCGAGCCCGGACGGCGCGGGTCAGACCTTCCAGGGCATCGAGCCCACCGCCACCGTGCGCAACGCGGACGACGGAAGTGCGCTCGCCACGTTCACCCCGCCCCAGCTGGGCGCCGAGACCGCGCTCGTGGTCATCGAGGTCTACCGCCGCGGCGGCGCCTGGAAGGCCCGCGCGGTCGGCCAGGGCTATGCCAACGGGCTGGCCGGCATCGCCACCGACTTCGGCGTCTCGGTCGAGGAGGAGCCCGCCGCGGCCCCCGTCGCGGTCACTCCCCCGGCCCCCGTCGCCGCGCCGGTGGACCCGCGGATCGCCGCTCCCCCCGTCACACCCCAGGCGCCTCCGGCGCCTCCCGCGCCCCCCGCGCCCCTGGCCTCGGGGAAGATCAACCTCGACAAGGGCCGGGTCAACCTGCAGAAGAACCAGACGGTGTCGCTGGTCAAGGGCGGCCGCCCACTGCTCTCCCAGGTCAAGATGGGCCTCGGCTGGGAGCCGGCGTTCCGGGGCAAGGACATCGACCTCGACGCCTCGGTGATCGCCTACGGCCCCAACCGCAATCACCTGGAGAGCTGCTACTTCGGCAAGCTCTCCATCCTGAACGGTGCCATCAAGCACTCGGGCGACAACCTCACCGGTGAAGGCGCCGGCGACGACGAGGTGATCGTCGTGGACCTGGGCCGGATCCCCCCGGAGGCGACCGGTCTGGTGTTCACGGTCAACTCGTTCACCGGTCAGAAGTTCACCGAGGTGGCCAAGGCCTACTGTCGGCTGATCGACGGCGCCACCGGCGAGGAGCTGGTCCGCTTCGATCTGACCGGCGCCGAGCCGCAGACCGGCGTGATGATGGCGAAGCTGATCAAGCAGTTCTCCGGGGAGTGGGAGATGACCGCGATGGGCGACTTCGTGAAGTCGCGCACCGTCCGCGGCATGGTCAAGCCCGCCGCCCAGTCCCTCTAGGGACCGGGTCCCCGGAGGGACCGGCCGACACCACAACGGCTTCAGGGGCACCCGGCTGGCTGCGGGTGCCCCTGAAGGCGGTCGGCGAGAGATATATGGCGTACGCGGCGCGTGCTCGTCGCTTCTCTCAGAGCTTGGTCAGCTTGGAGTACGGGCTCAGGATCCTCCCCTGTCGCCCCGAGAAGTCGATGAGCACTGCGTCGTTGTCGCCCTCGACAGCAAGGACTCGCCCGAGTCCGAACTGGTCATGCGACACCCTGTCGCCCACATCGAACAATTCGACCGGTGGGGCCGCCTGGGCCGGGCGGTTGAAGGGACTGGAAGGCAGGTGACGCCGGGATCCGGCTGACTGTTTCATTACCTTGAGTATGCGCCCTGAAAACGCCCGACGCCATGCCCGACCACTCCTGGGGCCGCACTGATGCCGGATTCGTAATCAGGGGTTCCGGCTCCGGCGGGTGCCCGGCCCCGCTTCCGGCCGGGCACCCGCCGACCGAAAGGCCTTACCCCTCGCGGCGCGGCTGGCGCTTCCACGGACCGGTGATGGCCAGCATGATGCCGGGTGTCTGGATGTTGGCGAAGAGCGTCTTCCCGTCGGGCGAGAAGGTCACACCGGTGAACTCGCTGTACTCCGGATCGGCCTCCGTTCCGACGTTCAGCTCGTTGCGCGCGATGGGGTAGGTGCGGCCGCTCTCGGTCGCCCCGAACAGGTGCTGGATGCCCTCGCCGTCCTCGGAGATGACCAGGCCGCCGTAGGGCGAGACCGTGATGTTGTCCGGGCCGTCGAAGGCGCCGTCCTTGGAGGGATCGGCGTTGACGCCGAGCAGCACCTTCAGCGTCAGCGTGCGGCGCTTCGGGTCGTAGAACCAGACCTGGCCGTCGTGCGGGACGGGGCTCTCCGCGCGAGCGAACGAGGAGACGATGTAGGCGCCGCCGTCGCCCCACCACATGCCTTCGAGCTTGCGGGCGCGGGTGATGTCCTTGTCACCGAACTGCTTGCGCACCGAGACGCTCTTGGCGTCGCGGTCGGGCACGTCGACCCAGTCCACGCCGTACACGGTGCCGATCTTCGTGGCGCGGGAGAGGTCGTCGACGAACGCTCCGTTCTTGTCGAAGCACTTCGTGGCCTGCAGCACACCGGCGTCGTCGGCGAGCGTGCGGAGCTTGCCGTGGCCGTGCTTGAAGCCGCGCGGCGGCACCCAGCGGTAGAGCAGCCCGTTGGGGCCGGACGCGTCCTCGGTGAGGTAGGCGTGGCCCTGCTTGGGGTCGATGACGACGGCCTCGTGGGCGTAGCGGCCGAACGCCTTGATGGGACGCGGGTCGCGGTTGGCGCGCTTGTCGTACGGGTCGACCTCGAAGACGTAGCCGTGGTCCTTGAGCAGGCCGTTCTTGCCGGCCTTGTCCTCGGTCTCCTCGCAGGTCAGCCAGGTGCCCCACGGGGTGGAGCCGCCGGCGCAGTTGGTGGAGGTGCCGGCGATGCCGACCCATTCGGCGGTGCGGCCGTCGCGGCGGGTCTCCACGACGGTGCAGCCGCCGGCCGCGACCGGGTCGTAGACGAGGCCGTCGATGAGCGGAACCGGGTGCTCCCAGCCGGCCCGGGTACCGCTCAGCTCGTGGTTGTTCACCAGCAGGGTCACGCCGCGCGCGCCCTCGAAGGCGGCCGTGCCGTCGTGGTTGGAGGGGGTGGACTCGCCGGTCTCCAGCTTGGTGACGCCACTGTGCGTGATGACCTTGTACGAGAAGCCGGCGGGCAGCGCGAGTATGCCCTTCGGGTCGGGCAGCAGCGGCCCGTAGCCGGGCTCGTGGCTGTGCCCGTGTCCGCCGTGCCCGTGGCCGTGGTCGTCGTGGCCGTGCTTCGAGTCCCCGGCGGCGAGGGCGCCGGGGGCGGTGGCCAGCGCGGCAACGGTTCCGGTGAGGGCGATGCCGGCACCGGTGAGGGCGGACTGTCTGGTGAATTCCCTGCGCGTGAAGGCCATCACGTACTCCTGGTGCAGCTGGGGCGGGTTGTTGGTGCGCTCACCGTCCCGCCCTTGCGCCAACATCAGTTGAACTGAGGACGACTTCGAGGGAATCCCTTCCGTGAACATCCCCGACGGCGGGTGGCCGAATGCGCTGGTCCGCCACCCGCCCCGTCAGGTCCCTCAGTTGCCCGAGCCGCCCCGGGAGCGGGCCTTGAACGCGGCCTTGCGGGCGTCCTTCGCCTGCTTCTTGTCGCTGTGCAGCCGCCCCATCGCCTCCAGGACGTCCCCCGTCGCCGGGTGGTCCACCCGCCACGCCTCGTCGAAGAAGCCACTGTGCTGGCCGGACAGCCCCTCGACCAGGCCCTGGAGCTCGTCCAGATCGCCGTCCGCCTCCAGCTGTGCCGCGATCGTGTCGATGGCGAGCCAGAAGATCATCGCCTCCGAGGGCGGCGGTACGTCGGCGGCGCCCCGCTCGGCGAGCCAGACCCGGGCGAGTCCGCCCAGCTCCGGGTCGCCCAGCACTGCGCGCACCGCGGGTTCGGCGTCCGCGCCGACCAGGGCGAGCGCCTGCTGGCAGTGCAGCCGGCGCAGAGGTGCCTGCGGGTCCCCGCCGCGCGCGGCGGCCAGGAGTTCACCGGCGGCCCCGTCGGCGCCGTGGCGCGCGAGCCACAGCTCGATCTCGCCGCGGGCCGCCGCCTCGGGGTAGTACGCGATGCCGCCGAGCAGTACATCGGCGCCCTTGTCGGCCAGGTCGCCGATGGCCGGGGCGTCCACACCGGCGTCCAGCATCCGGGCCCGGATGCCGTAGATACCGAGCGGGGTCAGCTTCACCATGCCGTACCGGGTGACATCGTCGTCGTCGGCGGGCGGCACGGACTCCTCGCCCTCCTCGGCCAGCAACGCCTCGTCCACCGGCCGGTACTCGACGATGCCGATCGGTTCGAGCACCCGGAACTGGTCGTCGAGGCGCATCATCGCGTCCGACACCTGTTCCAGGATGTCGTCGGTGGGCTCGCCCATGTCGTCGGGGACGATCATCGAGGCGGCCAGGGCGGGCAGCGGCACGGCCTCGTCCCCCGCACCCTCGCCGACCGTGAGCAGATAGAGGTTGCCGAGCACCCCGTCGAGGAATTCCGCTTCGGTCTCCGGGTCCCAGTCCAGTGCGTCGAAGTCGATCGACCCGTCCTCGCCGACGAGGTCGGCGAAGTCGTCGAAGACCGGGGCGGTGGCGTCGGCGTGCGCGGCCTCCAGGCCGTCGAGCCAGATCGACAGCACGTCCTGCGGCGAACCGCCGGTCAGCAGCGCCAGGTTCTCCCCGGCGGTGACGGTTCCCTCCGCGTCCTCGGCGAAGCCCTCCTCGTCCGCACCCGGCTCCGTCTCCGGGTCCTCGACCTCGACCAGTCCGGTGTCCACCGCGAGCCGCCAGGCCTCGCTGGCCTCCGCAGCGCCGTCCTCGTCCGCTGCGAGGCCCAGGTGCTCGGCCGCCGCGGGCAGCTGGGCGTCGACGAGTTCGCCGCCGGCGCCGACTCTCGTGTCGGGGCCGGCCCAGCGGGCGAGCCGGACGGCGCGGGCGAGCAGCGGTGCCGCGAGCGCGTCCCGTGCCAGCTCCGCCTCGGTGTGCAGCCGTACCGGCGGCAGGATGGGGCGCTCTGCGGACATCAGGGGGTCTCCTCGAAAACGTGCGGGCGTACACGTCGCCGGGGCCACGGCTCCGGTCGCGTACGGGGTCAGGCGGCCCAAGCCTAGACGCATTGCGCCCCCGGCCGCCCGGTGCACGGGACAGATGGGGACCCACTGTCCGCGGCGCCCGGGCAACTGGTCTCCGTGCACGAGGGATTGCCGCCCCCGGAGGCCCTCGGGACCCGTGCCCGCGGGCTATCCGCCCTGCCCCGGCCGCAGGCTGAGCGCCGGGGTGTAGCGGCGCACACCACCCCCGGTGATCCCCGGGTAGGTCTGTACCCGTTCCCACTGCGGCGTCCGCGAGCCGATGCCGTTGCCGGGCGCGGCCAGGGCGTCGATGTGGGCCTGTGCGCTCTCCCACTCCGCGTAGTTGAGCACCCGGGTGCCGTCGGTGCTCACATGGAAGTGTCCGGCGAGCCCGCCGGGCGCCGGGGCCGGATCCGTACCCAGTGCCTCGAACACACCGTCCACCCAGTCGCGTTGGCGGGCCTTGTCGGCCCCGTCGAACTCGACGTCGACCACCACCACGCAGCCGGGCTCCCGGCCGCCCGGCGAGGAGGACCGGTAGAGCTCGTAGGTGTGCAGTCCGAGCCGTTCGATGCCCGGCACTGCCGCGTCGATCTCGGCGTTGCGCTCGTCCCTGCCGTCCCGGACGAAGTCCCGGTAGCTCTCCTCGCCGGTCCACTGCGAGTAGTGGAAGAGCGTTCCGGCGTCCTCCCCCGTGTACACGCTGTACGAGAGCAGGCCCGGGTGCGGCCACCGTCTGGTCCCCCACGCGGCACGGATGGCCTCGACGGTCTGCCGCCGGCGCTCCGGTGTGCCGGCGTCCCAGGTACTGGCCTTGACGAGTCCCGCATCCGCACGGGTGACATCGGGCCGGGACACGAACTCCACTGTCATGGCTGCTCCCCTCACCGGCGCACCCTTGCGGTGCGCCCGTGACAACCACCCTGATACGTCAAGCGCGCTTGAGGTCAACCGTGGCTCGCGTGCCTCTCGTTACGCTGACGAATCGGACAACGAACGGAGTACCGCATGACGCTGCGGGTCGAGGAGATCACGCGCGAGCAGCACGTGGCGTTCGTCGCCGGCCGGGGGTCGGCAAGCCATATGCAGGTCCCGTCGTGGGGTGAGGTGAAGCCCGACTGGCGCGCGGAGAGCATCGGCTGGCTGGACGAGGACGGGCTGATCGTCGGCGCGGGGCTGGTGCTGTACCGCCCGGTCCCGAGGCTGAAGCGGTATCTGGCCTATCTGCCGGAGGGCCCGGTGATCCCGTGGCACGAGGGCGAGCTGCGCCCCTGGCTGGATCCGCTGGTGGCCCACGCCAAGGCCCGGGGCGCGTTCACGGTACGGATGGGCCCGCCCGTGGTCGCCCGCCGCTGGGACGCCGCGACGGTCAAGGACGCCATCGCGGACCCGGCCGCGGGCCGGCTGCGCGACGTCGAGGCGGATGAGACCGAGCCCCGGGCGGCCGAGGTCGTGGAGCAGCTGCGCCGGCTGGGCTGGCAGCAGGGTGCGGACGGGGACACGGACGGCTTCAGCGCCGGGCAGCCGCGGTACGTGTTCCAGGTGCCGTTCGCCGGACGTTCGCTGGAGGAGATCCGGGACGGACTGAACCAGCAGTGGCGGCGCAACATCAAGAAGGCGGAGAAGGCGGGTGTGAAGGTCGTGGAGGGCGGCCTCGACGACCTCCCGGTCTTCTACGAGCTGTACCGGGAGACGGCCGAGCGTGACCGCTTCATCCCCCGGCCGCTCGGCTACTTCCAGCGCATGTGGACCGCGCTGCGGGCCGAGGACCCGGACCGGATGCGGCTCTATCTCGCCCACCACGACGGTGAGGTGCTCTCCGCGGCGACGATGCTGACCGTGGGTTCCCACGTCTGGTACTCGTACGGTGCCTCGACGAGCCGCCGGCGCGAGGTGCAGCCCAGCAACGCGATCCAGTGGCGGATGATGTGCGACGCGCACGAGCGGGGCGCCGCCGTGTACGACCTGCGGGGCATCACGGACACCCTCGACGAGGGCAACCATCTGCTGGGTCTGCTGCGGTTCAAGGCAGGCACCGGGGGGCGTGCCGCCGAGTACGTCGGCGAGTGGGACTACCCGGTCAGCAGGCTGCTGCACAAGGCGTTCGGGCTGTACATGGCCCGTCGCTGAGCCGCACGGGTCACTCGGGCGTGACGGTCCGCCAGCCCGTCATGTTGAACTCGTCGAGCAGCCGCACGTCGCTGCCCTCCAGCGGGAAGGTGCGGGGCTCCAGGCCGGGGGCGGGGGCGATCTCCAGCGCGTCGCCCTCGATGAGGTCGCCGCCGGTGGGGGTGGAGACCCAGACCAGGAGCGAGCGCATGGTCTTCCCGGGGGCCAGCATGACCTCTTCAGGCCCCTTGTCGTTCCCGAAGTACGACGAGCCCGGGTTCACCTTGACCGGGAGGGCGTCGCCGTTCTCGTCGAGGGCCTGGACCGAGGGATAGCCGTTGACCCGGTGGGGCTCGCCGCCGCAGTTGGTCAGCGTCAGCCCGACGGCCCGGTGCCCCAGGGCGGCCTCCACGGGCCCCATGTCCACCACGAGGCCCGAGGCCGGGCAGCCTCCGGTGGTGGTGGGTGTGGGGGCCGGGCGGGCGTCGGGCCCGGTCGCGAGGGCCGGCGGCGACGGCGTCGCCGCCGCTCCCCCGGCGGAGGTGTGCGAGGGGCCCGGCCCCGGCTCCCCCTCACCGGCCGGCACGAGGAATCCCGAGCACCCGGCCAGGGCGAGCGTCCCCGCGAGGACGAGGGCCGCTGCCGGGATCGGGCCGCGCATACCCCGGCCCGTCGTCGTCCGCATCTTCATGTACCCCGCCCCGTGTCGCCCCGCCCACATGTGCGGCCGATCATGCCAGAACAGGGCCATAGTTGAGTATTACTTCACCTTCACCCGGAGAAGAACTAAGTAGACCTTCATGGTCCGGGCGGCCGACACTGCGGACATGACGCCGCCCGTACCCTCCCGCCCCCGCCCCTTCGGCCGCACCCTCTGTGCCATGATCACGCCGTTCACCCCGAGCGGCGCCCTCGATCCGGACGCGGCCGCCGCACACGCCGTGGCGCTGGTCGCCGGCGGCTGCGACGGTCTGGTGCTCAGCGGTACCACCGGCGAGTCCCCGACCACCTCGGATGCCGAGAAGGCGGCCCTGGTGCGTGCCGTGCGGGAGGCGGT
The DNA here is from genome assembly GCF_036195045.1 of Streptomyces sp. NBC_00236. Lineage (NCBI taxonomy): Bacteria > Bacillati > Actinomycetota > Actinomycetes > Kitasatosporales > Streptomycetaceae > Streptomyces > Streptomyces sp. NBC_00236. The sequence goes on from NZ_CP108100.1 coordinate 1,713,509, forward strand.
CGGCCCGGACGTGTCGCTGGTCGCGGGCGTCGGGACGGCCGACACCCGGCACACCGTGGAACTGGGCGGACAGGCACAGGCGGCGGGCGCCGACGGACTGCTGGTGGTCACCCCGTACTACAGCCGCCCTCCGCAGGCCGCGGTCGAGGCGCACTTCCTGCGGGTCGCCGAGTCGTCCGGGCTCCCGCTGATGCTGTACGACATCCCCGGCCGCACCGGGACCCGTATCGAGCCGGCGACGATGCTCCGGCTGGCGGAGCACCCGCGCATCGTGGCGGTGAAGGACTGTTCGTACGACCTGCTGGGGGCGACGAAGGTGATCGCCGCCACCGCGCTGGCGTACTACTCGGGCTGCGAGGAGCTGAATCTGCCGCTGTACGCGGTGGGCGGCGCCGGATACGTCAGCACCGTGGCCAACGCGGCGCCCCGCCCGCTGCGTGCCGTGCTGGACGCGTTCGACGCCGGGGACACCGCCGGGGCGGCCCGGCTGAACGCTCGCCTGGCTCCGCTCACGGAGCTGATGATGGCGTCCGGGCTGCCGGGCACGGTGACGGCGAAGGCCCTGCTGGACGCGGGCCCGGTCCGTGAACCGCTGCAGCCCGCCGGGCGCGAGGCGGCCGACGGGCTCCGTAGGGCGTACGAGGAACTCCTCGCCGCTTGAAGGGCCCGGCAATTGAGGGGCGGTGACCCCCCATTGCCGGACCTCTTCTCAGTCGTTGCTGTGCAGGACGTCGTTGAGGCCGCCCCAGACCGCGTTGTTCGGGCGGGCCTCGACGGTGCCGGTCACCGAATTGCGGCGGAAGAGGATGTTCGAGGCGCCGGAGAGCTCGCGCGCCTTGACGACCTGACCGTCCGGCAGGGTGACACGGGTGCCGGCGGTGACGTACAGACCGGCCTCCACCACGCACTCGTCACCGAGCGCGATCCCGACACCGGCCTCCGCACCGACCAGGCAGCGTTCGCCGATCACGATGCGCTCCTTGCCGCCGCCGGAGAGCGTGCCCATGGTGGAGGCGCCGCCCCCGATGTCGGAACCGTCCCCGACGACGACACCGGCGGAGATGCGGCCCTCGACCATGGAGGTGCCGAGGGTGCCGGCGTTGAAGTTGACGAAGCCCTCGTGCATGACGGTGGTGCCGGCGGCGAGGTGCGCACCGAGCCGCACCCGGTCGGCGTCGGCGATGCGGACGCCCTTCGGCGCGACGTAGTCCGTCATGCGCGGGAACTTGTCGACAGAGGTGACCTGGAGGTGCAGTCCCTCGGCGCGGGCGTTCAGCCGCACCTTCTCCACGTCGTCCACGGCGACCGGGCCCAGCGAGGTCCAGGCCACGTTGGTGAGGAGACCGAAGAGGCCGTCCAGGTTCTGCCCGTGCGGCTGGACGAGGCGGTGCGAGAGCAGGTGCAGGCGCAGATACGCGTCGTGCGCGTCGAGCGGCTTGTCGTCGAGCGAGGCGATGACCGTGCGGACGGCGACGACCTCGACCCCGCGGCGGGCGTCCACGCCGATGGCCTTGGCGGCGCCCTCGCCGAGCAGGTTGACCGCGCGGTCGGGGGTCAGCCGCTCGGTTCCGGCCGGTCCGGGCTCTGTGGTGAGCTCGGGAGCGGGGAACCAGGTGTCGAGAACGGAACCGTCGCCGGCGATGGTGGCGAGGCCGGCGGCGACGGCGCCGGTGGAACGGGGAGAAGTCGTGTCGGTCATGCCCCGAACCTAACCGGCCGGGGGCGGCCCGGGCCAACCGGTCTCAGCGTCCGGGCGTCGCGGAACCGCACCGAGGGGGCCGGCCCCGCCCTCCTCGTACCGACCCGCCGGCCGTCGTACGGGAACCACCCCCGCGGCCTCCCGCACGACGGCCGGTACGGACCCGGCGTCAGGAACGCCGCCCCTCCTCGTCGGCCGACGCGGCCGCGCCGTCACGGGGTAGCCGGACGCCGAGTCCGGATCGCCCCTCCGGCGTACAGCGGGGTCTCCGCGTCCAGGAGCAACAGGTCACACTCGCCCGGCAGGTGGATGCCGATGACCGGCCGGTTCAGCACGTCCTGAGCCTGGGCGGCCCGGATCCCGGGGATGGTGGCCATCCCCCGGCAGACCGAGGCAAGCCCTTCCGGTCGGCAGGGCAGGACATCGCGAGTACGGAGGGCGCCGGGAAGTCGAAGCGTTCACGGGGCGATCGGTCGTCTCCCGACCTCCCGGCTGATGCGGCCCAGCATCTCCCGTGCGTACGCCTCGTCATAGACCCCGTCGGTGAGGAGCACCTGCAGGCAGATCCCGTCCATCAAAGCGACCAGTGCCCGTGCCGTGACCGGGCCGGTGCGGGGTGCCAGGAGCGCGGCGGTGCCGTCGGCCCACTCGGCGGCGACGGGACGCAGCGCGGGCCGGCGCAGAGCGGCGAGGTAGAGCTCGTACTCCAGCTCCGCCGGGCCGCGTCCGGCGCCGAAGAACTCCCCGAGCAGCCGGGCGAGTTCGGCCGCGAGGTCGGCGGCCGGGTCGGTGAGGGCACTGCTCCGGCGCATGAGCGCGGCGAAGTTCTCGTTCGTGCGGCGCAGGGCGGCGATCAGCAGTTCGTCCAGCGAGGCGAAGTGGTACGTCGTCGAGCCGAGCGGCACATCGGCCTCGGCGGCGACGGAGCGGTGGCTGAGCCCGGCGATCCCCTTGGCGCCGACCACCCGGATCGCCGCGTCGATGATCCGCTCTCGGCGCTCGGGGTCGTACCTGCGCGCCATCAGTGCGCGCCGCCCAGGTTGAGGACCACCACACCGGCGATGACCAGGGCGATGCCCGCCGCCTTGACCGGGCTGCCGGACTCCCCCATGAACAGCATGCCGATGACGGCGACGGCTGCCGTTCCGATCCCGGCCCAGATCGCGTAGGCCGTACCCATCGACATCGTCTTGAGGGTCTGGGCGAGCAGCGAGAAGGCCAGCAGGTACCCGGCGACGGTGATCAGGGAGGGCCACAGCCGGGCGAATCCCTCGCTGTACTTCATGGCGGTCGTCCCGGCCACTTCCGCCGCTATGGCCGCGGCCAGCAGTCCGTATCCCATGTGTACGAGTGTACGCATGGGAGGCCGAGGGAGGCTCTGGGCCGAATGGGTGACGAGGGCGCTACCGTGGTCCGTCCAGTACATGCCAGATCATGATCGACTGACCGACGGAGCAGCAGTGGCGCAGGACGCAGGGTGGGGTGGCGGTGCGTACGGGGGTGCGCCGTACGGGGGACCTCCGGGGCCGCCCGGCTGGGGCGGCTGGGGCGGTGGCTGGGTGCCGCCGAAGCCGGGGGTGGTCCCCCTGGGCCCGATGAGGCTCGGGGACGTCATGGGCGGCGCTTTCGCCACCGTCGGCCGCTACGGCAAGCAGCTGCTCGGCGTCGGTGCCGCCGCGTACGGCGGGGCGCTGGCCGTGGTGCTGACCGCCGCCGCGATCGCGTACTCGGCGGTCGCGGACCATCTGGACCGCATCCTGTCGCTCGGCTCCGACGAGGACCCCCGCGCGGAGGACTGGGTGCCGCTGCTCATCGCCTTCAGCTCGGTCGCACTGGTGGCCCTGATCGCCACCGTGATCTCCACGGCCCTGATGTACACGGCGGTGCCCGCGGTCCTCCAGGAGGCGGTCCTGGGCCGCCCGACCACGTTCTCCACCGTCTGGCGGCGGGCCTGGAGCCGGATGCCCGCCGTGGTCGGGACGGTGCTGCTGACCTGGCTGATCGTGCTGGTCCCGATCCTGCTCGCCTGGATCGGCTTCGTCGCCATCGTGATCGCCGCGGTCAGCACGGACGGCGGCGGGCAGGTCGCGGTGATCCTGATCGGTGTCCTGGGCGCCCTGGCGACGGCCCCGCTGGCGACCTGGCTCTGGGTGAAATTCAGCCTGGCTCCCTCGGTCGTCGTCTTCGAGAGCCAGGGTCCGATCGGGGCGCTGCGCCGCTCGTCGCGGCTGGTGCGCGGCGACTGGTGGCGGATCTTCGGGATCACGCTGCTGGCCGGCGCCGTCGCCGGGTTCGCCGGCTATCTGATCCAGATCCCGTTCTCACTGCTCGGCACGTTCTCGGGCATGCTCGGCACGGTGAACCTGGGCGACGACCCGAATCCGGCGGCGGTCATCGCCGCCGTCAGCGGCTATGTGCTGTCGATCATGGTCGGCCAGCTGATCTCACAGCTGGTCGTGGCCACCTTCCCGCCGCTGGTGACGGGGCTGCTGTACGTCGACCGCCGGATCCGCACCGAGGACCTGGGGCCCGTACTCGCCGAGGCCGCCGCGGTGCCGCCGCAGTACACGGAGTAGCTGCTCCCCGGAGGCGCCGCTCATCGGCGGGAGGCTCAGTCGATGAGCGAGTTCTTCGGGGACAGCACGCAGAACTCGTTGCCCTCCGGGTCCTCCAGCACCACCCAGGTCGCGCTGCCCGGCTGCCCGACGTCGGTGCGCCGGCCCCCGAGCGCGATGATGCGCTCGACCTCGGCGTCCTGGTCGTCGGGGGCCAGGTCGATGTGCAGCCGGTTCTTGATCCCCTTCGCCTCGGGCACGGGGACGAAGGTGATGCCCGGCAGGGCGTCCTTGTCCGCGCCGATGACGATCTCCTCGTCGGTCTCGAAGAGCACCTGCCAGTCGAGCACCCCGCACCAGAACCGGGCGAGCGAGGGAAGGTCCCGGGCGTCGACGACGATGCTGTAAAAGGAAGCGGTCATGTCCGTCATCATGCCCGGCGGGCATGATGACGCGGGTGGTTCACCCGGCGGAGGGCGTTTGGCGGATCACCCCGTCAGCCCGAGGCCGCGGCGACACAGAACTCGTTGCCCTCCGGGTCCGCCATCAGCACGTGGTGCCCGTCGAACTTCTCCAGGACGCTCCCGCCCGCCCGCACCAGGCGTACGGACTCCGCCTCGATCCGGGCCCAGCGCTCATCGGGGCTTCCGTGCCCCGGCACCCGGACGTCCATGTGGAGCCGGTTCTTCGCTGTCTTGGGCTCGGGGACCTTGAGGATGGACAGCCGGGGGCCCGCACCATCGGGATCGCAGAGCCAGGCGCCGTCGTCCGCGGAGTCCTCCGGCAGGCCGAAGGACGCGAGCCACTCCTCACGCGTCCGGAACGGCGCCGGTGGCGGCTCGTCGACGTAGCCGAGAGCCGTCTTCCAGAAGGCGGCGAGAAGCGGCGCATGTGCGCAGTCGAGGGTCAGATCGATTCGTGCTGCCATGGGGCGACCGTACTGCCCGCCTGTGACACAGGCGGGCGGACGGGGCCGGGCCCTCCGGCCGCGACTCCCGCCGCGCAGGAGGCGAACGCGGGTGGGTCTCCCGCACGGTGCCGTCGCGACCGGCGGGACGGCCGCGACGGCCGGCCGGGCCGACAGGCACGGCCGTACGGCGGGGCGAACCCTTCGGTTCGCCCCGCCGGATCAGCTGCCCACGGTGAACCAGGTGGCGCGGGACTTCTTCCACGCGTCGTGGTCGAGGTCCTTGGCCTCGGTGCCGTCGCCGTACAGATCGGCCGAACCCGCGTCCGTGATCAGCTGGGCGCGTGCGCCCGGCACCGTCAGATCCGGGACGTCCACCACGGCCTCCCAGCCGCCCGGGTCGGCGGTCGGCAGGTCCAGCCGCTTGACCGGCGCGTGCCCCGCGACGCCGTCCCATGTGTAGAGGGCGTACGGGTCGGAGTTGTCGTCCGCGGCCCAGGAACCGGCCACGATCAGGTACTGATCGGCGGAGTTCTTCCGGATGTCACGGATGCTGAGCCCGCCGAGGTCCAGCTCGACGGGCGTGCCGATGACCGCCTTCGCTCCGGAGCCGGCCACCTTGTCGAAGTTGGTGACGGGGACGAGCAGCGCCTTGCCGCCCGCCTTCGGCGGTACGAGCGGTGCCCGGAAGCCGAGGTAGGCCGTGGTCGTCGAACCGGGGGCGAACTCCAGGCCCTCGACGTTGAACCCGTCGATCTGCTTGGGGGCTTCGCCGTCGGCCGTGCCCGCGGCGAAGCCGTAGCGATTGCCGTTGGCCTTGTCCCAGGCGACGAGGTCGTCCCGCAGCTTCCTGTACGAGCCGCCGACGGTCAGCTGGGTCGTCGCGCCGGAGCCGCTCACCGTGGTGGTGAAGACGGTGTTGCGGTCGGCCTTGTACTCGCCGTCCTTGTTGTTGCCCAGCGAGCCCGTCCAGTAGATGGTGTTGCCGACGCGGGCCGCACCCTCGATGTCGATCTCCTTGGAGACACCGAGCTTCGAAGCCACGTCCCAGGTCCGTACGGGCGCACCGGAGACCGAACGGTCGTAGAGACGCAGGGTGTTGGTCTCGTCGTCCGCGACCACGGCGTAACCGCCCCCGGCGTCGACGGCGGCCGAGGCGTCCGAGGAGCCGGTGAGGTAGCGGGTGTCGGAGGCGTTCTGCACGGCGGCGGAGGCCGCGAAGTGCAGCGTGCTGGTGGCGGTCTTGCCGCCGAGTCCGGTGACCTTGATGGTGAGGTCGGTGTAGCCGCGTGCGTGCGGGGCCACACGGAGCTGCCGGGTGGCGCCGGCGCCGGTCACGGTGACGTCCCCGGTCGCGGCGACGGACGACTTGGAGCTGGCGGAGGCGGCCACGCCGAGCGCGGTGACGTCGGCGCCGCTCTGGGCGACGGTGACCGTCACCACGGGGTCGGCGGTGGCGCCGACCGCGCCGGAGAGGTATTGGGCCGACAGGGCAATCGTCGGCGTTCCGTAGCTCGCGGCGTGCGCGGGCACACCGAGGCCCAGAGCGGCGAGTGCCAGGGCGCCTCCGGCGGCGGCGACGGTTCCGCGATGGCGTAGGACAGGGGTGTGCGGCACGGCGTACCTCTCGTCGGCGTGGTGTCGAGGAGTAGGTTCCGGCTCCCGTACCAATGGGCGGCACACGCCAGGCGTACGCCGGACGAACGGACAAAGCCGAACGGCCCCCGGCGGGTGCCGGGGGCCGTTCGTACGCGTACGGGGGTGCTCAGACGTTGAAGCCCAGCGCGCGCAGCTGCTCGCGGCCGTCGTCCGTGATCTTGTCCGGGCCCCACGGCGGCATCCAGACCCAGTTGATCCGGAGTTCGTTGACGATGCCGTCGGTGGCGGACTTCGCCTGGTCCTCGATGACATCGGTCAGCGGGCAGGCCGCGGACGTCAGGGTCATGTCGAGGGTCGCGATGTTGGCGTCGTCGATGTGGATGCCGTAGATCAGGCCCAGGTTGACGACGTCGATGCCCAGCTCGGGGTCGACGACGTCGTACAGCGCCTCGCGGACCTCCTCCTCGGAGGCAGGCTTGGTGGTGAGAGTCTCGTTGTCGCTCATGCCGTCTTCCCTTCGGACAGCGCTTTCGCCGTCGCGTCCTTCCACGCCATCCAGCTCAGCAGCGCGCACTTGACCCGGGCCGGGTACTTGGAGACACCGGCGAACGCGACCGCGTCCTCCAGCACCTCCTCCATCGCATCGTCCGGCTCCAGCTGTCCCTTGGACTGCATCAGCTCCAGGAACGCGGCCTGGATCTTCTGGGCCTCGCCCAGTTCCTTGCCGACCAGCAGCTCGTTCAGTACGGAGGCGCTGGCCTGGCTGATGGAGCAGCCCTGGCCCTCGTAACTCACATCGGCGATCGTCTCGCCGTCGTAGCGCACCCGCAACGTGATCTCGTCACCGCACGTCGGATTGACGTGATGCACCTCGGCGTCGCCGTCCCGCAGGCCGCGCCCGTGGGGGTGCTTGTAGTGGTCCAGGATCACTTCCTGGTACATGGAATCAAGCTTCACCAGTCAACCCTCAGCCGCTGTCTAACCGAAAAAGTTCCGGACGTGGTTCAGACCGTCCACCAGGGCGTCGACCTCGGCGGGCGTGGAGTACAGATAGAACGACGCTCGCGTCGTCGCAGGAATTCCGTACCGCAGGCAGACCGGCCGTGCGCAGTGGTGTCCGACCCGGACCGCGATGCCCTCCTCGTCGAGCACCTGGCCCACGTCGTGCGGGTGGATGTCGCCGAGCGTGAAGGAGATCGTGGCGCCGCGGTCCTCCGCGGTGGCCGGACCGATGATCCTGAGGTCCGGGACCTCCAGCAGGCGCTTCACCGCGTATGCGGTGATGGCCTGCTCATGGCGGTGGATGTTCTCCATGCCGATCGCCGAGAGGTAGTCCACGGCCGCACCGAGGCCGACTGCCTGGGCGATCGGGGGCGTACCGGCCTCGAACTTGTGCGGCGCGGGGGCGTACGTCGACGAGTGCATCGACACGGTCTCGATCATCTCGCCGCCGCCGAGGAACGGCGGCAGGTCCTCCAGGAGCTCCTGCCGTCCCCAGAGCACGCCGATGCCGGTCGGGCCGACCATCTTGTGACCGGTGAAGGCCACGAAGTCGGCCTGGAGCGCCTGCACGTCGAGCACCATGTGCGGGGCGGCCTGCGAGGCGTCGATGCAGACCAGTGCACCGACCTCCTGGGCGCGCCGGACGATCTGCTCGACCGGGTTGATCGTGCCCATGATGTTCGAGACCAGCGTGAAGGAGACGATCTTCGTCTTCTCGGTGATGATCTCGTTGATGTTGGACAGGTCCAGCCGGCCGTCGTCCGTGATGCCGAACCACTTCAGCTTCGCGCCGGTGCGCTGCGAGAGCAGCTGCCACGGCACGATGTTGGAGTGGTGCTCCATCTCCGTGGTGACGATCTCGGTCTCGTGGTCGACCCGGTAGGGCTCGTCGGCCCAGCCGAGCATGTTGGCCACGAGGTTGAGCGACTCCGAGGCGTTCTTGGTGAAGATCACCTCGTTGCGGCTGGGCGCGTTGATGAACGCGGCGACCTTGTCACGGGCGCCCTCGTACAGCGCCGTGGCCTCCTCCGCGATCGTGTACACGCCGCGGTGCACATTGGCGTTGTGCCGCTCGTAGTACTCGTTGAGGGCATCGAGCACCTGGCGCGGCTTCTGCGAGGTCGCAGCGCTGTCCAGATAAACGATCTTCTTACCGTCGTGGACCGTACGATCCAGCAGGGGGAAGTCCTTGCGGATCGCCTCGGTGTCGAGGAGGCCCGGCAGCTGTGTCACGCGGAAGCGCCACCCTTCGTGTAGGCCTCGTAGCCCTCGTCCTCCAGCTTGTCCGCGAGCTCGGCGCCGCCGGACTCGGCGATGCGGCCGTTGGCGAAGACGTGCACGAAGTCGGGCTTGATGTAGCGGAGGATCCGCGTGTAGTGCGTGATCAGCAGGGTGCCGACCTCGCCGGACTCGCGGACCCGGTTGACTCCTTCGGAGACGGTCTTCAGCGCGTCGACGTCCAGGCCGGAGTCGGTCTCGTCGAGGATCGCGATCTTCGGCTTGAGGAGCTCCAGCTGAAGGATCTCGTGGCGCTTCTTCTCACCGCCGGAGAAGCCCTCGTTGACGTTGCGCTCGGCGAACGCCGGGTCCATCTGGAGGCCGGCCATCGTCTCCTTGACCTCCTTCACCCAGGTACGCAGCTTGGGCGCCTCGCCGCGGACGGCGGTGGCGGAGGTACGCAGGAAGTTGGAGACCGAGACACCGGGGATCTCGACCGGGTACTGCATGGCGAGGAACAGGCCGGCGCGGGCGCGCTCGTCGACGGTCATGTCCAGGACGTTCTCGCCGTCCAGGGTCACCGTTCCACTGGTGATCGTGTACTTGGGGTGACCCGCGAGCGAGTACGCGAGGGTGGACTTGCCGGACCCGTTGGGGCCCATGATGGCGTGGGTCTCGCCCTGCTTCACGGTCAGGTCGACGCCCTTGAGGATCTCCTTCGTGGCGTTGTCGGCCTCGACGGTGACGTGCAGGTCGCGGATTTCAAGCGTTGCCATGGGTGACTCAGGACTCCTGGGTGACGGAGACGAGCACATCGTCCCCTTCGATCTTGACGGGGTATACGGGGACGGGGCGCGTCGCGGGAAGGCCGGACGGCTTGCCGGTACGGAGGTCGAAGCTCGATCCGTGCAGCCAGCACTCGATCATGCAGTCCTCGACCTCACCCTCGGACAGCGACACGTTCGCGTGCGAGCAGATGTCGTTGATCGCGAACACCTCGCCCTCGGTGCGGACGACGGACACCGGCGTGCCGTCGAGCTCCACCCTTTTCGGGGTGTCGTCCTCCAGCTCGCTCAGCGCGCACGCCTTGACGAAGGTCATCAGACCGACGCCTTCAGCTCGGTCTCGATCTTGTCGAGGAGGCGGGCTTCGACGTCCGGCAGACCGATCTGCTGGACCAGCTCGGCGAAGAAGCCGCGCACGACGAGTCGGCGGGCCTCCTCGGCCGGGATGCCGCGTGACTGGAGGTAGAACAGCTGCTCGTCGTCGAAGCGGCCGGTCGCGGAGGCGTGACCGGCGCCGACGATCTCGCCGGTCTCGATCTCCAGGTTCGGCACCGAGTCGACCCGCGCACCGTCCGTGAGGACCAGGTTGCGGTTCATCTCGTAGGTGTCGGTGCCCTCGGCCGCGGCCTGGATGAGGACGTCGCCGATCCACACGGCGTGGGCGCCGTCGCCCTGCAGCGCGCCCTTGTAGGCCACGTTGGACTTGCAGTGCGGGGTGTTGTGGTCGACCAGGAGGCGGTGCTCCTGGTGCTGGCCCTTGTCGGTGAAGTACAGACCGAAGAGCTCGGCCTCACCGCCGGGGCCCGCGTAGGCGATCCGCGGGTGGAGCCGGACGAGGTCGCCGCCGAAGGTGACGATGATGGACTTGAAGGAGGCGTCACGGCCGACCAGCGCGTTGTGCTGGCCGACGTGGACGGCCTGCTCGTCCCAGTCCTGGACGGAGACGACGGTCAGCTTCGCACCGTCGCCGAGGACGTAGTCGACGTTGGCGGCGAGCACCGCGTCACCGGTGTGGTCGATGACGACGACGGCCTCGGCGAAGGCGCCCAGCTCGATGACCTGGTGGCCGTAGGCCACACCGCCCTCGCCGTGCACGGCGATCCGGATCGGCTCGGTGAGCACGGCTTCCTTGGCGACGGTGACGACGGAGGCCTGCTCGAAGGACGAGTACGCCTGCGCGGCGACCCGGTCCACCGGCGTACCGGCCTTTCCGAGGCGTGCGTCGTCGCGGCCGACGGTCTCGACCGTGACGCCCGCGGGCGCCTCGATGGCGACCTTCACGCCGCCGCCGCCCGCGACGGCCGTGCCGTCGTGCAGCCCGCGCAGCCGCTCCAGCGGCGTGAACCGCCACTCCTCCTCGCGACCGTGCGGGACGGGGAAGTCCGCGACGTCGAAGGACGGGGGCGCGCTCATGCGCGTGGCGACGGTCGACTCGGCGGCCACCGCGATGGACCCGGCGGTCGTGGAGCCCGCAGGGATGTTCTGAGCCTCAGCCATGGCTGTCGTGGTGCTCTCTTTCTCAGTCGGACAGATATCAGGGGGATCCGGGCGATCGGCGTACTAGCCGACCGAACCCTCCATCTGCAGCTCGATCAGCCGGTTGAGCTCGAGGGCGTACTCCATCGGGAGTTCCTTCGCGATCGGCTCGACGAAGCCGCGCACGATCATCGCCATCGCCTCGAACTCGGTCATGCCGCGGCTCATCAGGTAGAAGAGCTGGTCCTCGGAGACCTTGGAGACGGTCGCCTCGTGACCCATCGACACGTCGTCCTCGCGGACGTCGACGTACGGGTAGGTGTCGGAACGCGAGATGGTGTCGACCAGCAGCGCGTCACAGAGCACATTGGACTTCGAGCCGGGCGCGCCCTCGCCGATCTCGATGAGACCGCGGTAGGAGGTACGGCCGCCGCCTCGCGCCACCGACTTGGAGACGATGTTCGACGAGGTGTTCGGAGCCATGTGGACCATCTTGGCGCCGGCGTCCTGGTGCTGGCCCTCGCCCGCGAAGGCGATGGACAGGGTCTCGCCCTTGGCGTGCTCGCCCATGAGGTAGACGGCCGGGTACTTCATGGTGACCTTGGAGCCGATGTTGCCGTCGACCCACTCCATCGTCGCGCCCTCGTAGGCGACGGCGCGCTTGGTCACCAGGTTGTAGACGTTGTTCGACCAGTTCTGGATCGTCGTGTAGCGGCAGCGGCCGCCCTTCTTCACGATGATCTCGACGACCGCGGAGTGCAGGGAGTCCGAGGAGTAGATCGGCGCGGTGCAGCCCTCGACGTAGTGGACGTAGGCGTCCTCGTCTACGATGATCAGCGTCCGCTCGAACTGGCCCATGTTCTCCGTGTTGATACGGAAGTAGGCCTGGAGCGGGATCTCGACGTGCACGCCCTTCGGCACGTAGATGAACGAGCCGCCCGACCACACGGCCGAGTTCAGCGAGGCGAACTTGTTGTCACCGACGGGGATGACGGTGCCGAAGTACTCCTTGAAGAGCTCCGGGTGCTCCTTCAGCGCGGTGTCGGTGTCCATGAAGATGACACCCTGCGCCTCCAGCTCCTCGTTGATCTGGTGGTAGACGACCTCGGACTCGTACTGCGCGGCGACACCGGCGACGAGGCGCTGCTTCTCCGCCTCCGGGATGCCGAGCTTGTCGTACGTGTTCTTGATGTCCTCGGGCAGGTCCTCCCAGGACTCCGCCTGCTTCTCCGTGGAACGCACGAAGTACTTGATGTTGTCGAAGTCGATGCCCGACAGGTCCGAGCCCCAGTTCGGCATGGGCTTCTTGCCGAAGAGCTTGAGGCCCTTGAGCCGCAGCTTCAGCATCCACTCCGGCTCGTTCTTCTTCTCCGAGATGTCGCGGACGACGGCCTCGGAGAGGCCGCGCTTGGCCGCTGCGCCTGCCGCGTCGGAGTCGGCCCAGCCGAATTCGTACGTGCCCAGGCCATCGAGCTCAGGGTGGGCAGTCTCCGTAGGGAGCGTCATGCGGGGTTCCTCCCGGCCGTTCTTGCAGATGCTGAATCAGTGGTCTGTGGGGTGGGGTGCCCGCTGCGCGGAATGTACGTCGTACACACCCCGTCGCCGTGGGCGATGGTGGCCAGACGCTGCACATGGGTCCCCAGGAGGCTGGAGAAGAACTCCGTCTCCGCCTCGCACAGCTGCGGGTACTGCTCGGCGACATGTGCGACCGGGCAGTGGTGCTGACACAGCTGTTCACCCTGCTGCGGGCCCGGCGCGCTGCGCGCCGTAGCAGCGTACCCGTCGGCGGACAAGGCCTTGGCCAGCGCCTCCGTACGGGATTCGGGGGCCGCGGCCTCGACGGCCGCGCGGTAGGCCGCCGACTGGTCGGCGATCCTGGCCCGGGCGAAGGCCATGACCGCTTCGTCGCCCGAGGTCTCGGCGATCCAGCGCAGGGCATCCGCGGCGAGCTTGTCGTACGACTGGTCGAAGGCGTCCCTGCCGCAGTCGGTCAGGGCGAACACCTTGGCCGGACGGCCACGGGTCCGCGCCCCGTAGACCCGCTGCTCGCGGGCCTCGATGACATCGTCGGAGACGAGGGCGTCGAGGTGGCGGCGGACGGCTGCCTGGGTGAGTCCCAGGCGCTTCGCCAGGTCGGCGACGGTGGACGGGCCATGGTCCAGGATGGAGCGCGCGACCCGGTTGCGCGTCGAGCGCTCTCCGGTCGCGAGTTCCTCCTGCGGAGCCTCGCCAACGTATTTCACAACGCCATTGTTGCGTAATTCCTCCGGCTCTGACAACCACGGTCCGGAACGATCAAGGGTGGAATCCATCACTTAGGGTTACCTAATCAAGCCCCCGGACCGGGCCCCGGCGGACGGCTGCCTAGACTTACCGCCCATGAAGAGCGAGCCCGCCCCACCCCCCTCCGGCCCGGTCGTCCAGGTCCGCGGCCTGGTCAAGCGGTACGGCAGCAAGGCCGCGGTGGACGGCCTCGACCTGGACGTCCGGGCCGGTGCGGTCACCGCGGTCCTCGGCCCCAACGGCGCGGGCAAGACCACCACGATCGAGACCTGCGAGGGATACCGCCGTCCGGATGGCGGGACGGTCCGGGTCCTCGGCCTCGACCCGGTCGCCGACGCGGCGCGTCTGCGCCCCCGCATCGGCGTGATGCTCCAGTCCGGCGGCGTCTACTCCGGCGCGCGCGCCGACGAGATGCTCCGCCACATGGCGAAACTGCACGCCCACCCCCTGGACGTGGACGCCCTCATCGAGCGTCTGGGCCTCGGCGGCTGCGGCCGCACCACCTACCGCCGGCTCTCCGGCGGCCAGCAGCAGCGGCTCGCCCTGGCGATGGCCGTCGTGGGCCGCCCCGAGCTGGTCTTCCTGGACGAGCCGACCGCGGGCCTCGACCCGCAGGCCCGCCGCTCCACCTGGGACCTCGTGCGCGAGCTGCGCGCCGACGGGGTCTCCGTCGTCCTCACCACCCATTTCATGGACGAGGCCGAGGAGCTCGCCGACGACGTCGCCATCATCGACGCCGGCCGGCTCCTCACCCAGGGCAGCCCCGAGACCCTGTGCCGCGGCGGCGCCGAGAACACCCTTCGTTTCACCGGCCGCCCCGGCCTCGACCTCGGCTCCCTGCTGAAGGCGCTGCCCGACGGCACGGCGGCCGCGGAGCTCACGACCGGCGCGTACCGCATCACCGGCGACGTCGACCCGCAGCTGCTGGCCACCGTGACCTCCTGGTGCGCCCAGCACGGCGTGATGCCCCAGGGCATCTCCGTCGAGCGCCACACCCTGGAGGACGTCTTCCTCGAACTGACCGGCAAGGAGCTGCGCGCATGAGCGCCGGTACGTACGCCCCCCGGCCGGGCGCGGCCCCGCTGCCCCGCATGATCGCCGCGCAGACCGCGCTGGAGACCCGGATGCTGCTGCGCAACGGCGAGCAGCTGCTGCTGACGGTGATCATCCCGACGCTGCTGCTCGTGCTGTTCAGCGCGGTCGACATCGTGGACACCGGCTCGGGTGAGTCGGTCGACTTCCTGACGCCCGGCATTCTCGCCCTCGCCGTGATGTCCACGGCGTTCACCGGCCAGGCCATCGCCACCGGCTTCGAGCGGCGCTACGGCGTGCTCAAGCGGCTCGCCGCCTCACCGCTGCCCCGATGGGCGCTGATGACCGCCAAGACGCTCGCGGTCCTGGTCACCGAGGTGCTCCAGGTCGTGCTGCTGACGGTGATCGCCTTCGCGCTGGGCTGGTCGCCGCACGGCAACCCGTTCGCCGTGCTGCTGCTCCTGATCCTCGGCACCGCCGCGTTCTCCGGGCTGGGCCTGCTGATGGCCGGGACGCTGAAGGCGGAGGCGACGCTGGCCGCCGCCAACCTGGTCTTCCTGCTGCTGCTGGTCGGTGGCGGGGTCATCGTGCCGCTGGACAAGTTCCCGGACGCGGTGCAGTCGGTGCTGGGGCTGCTGCCGATCGCGGCCCTGTCGGACGGGCTGAGGGACGTGCTGCAGCACGGCGCCGCGATGCCGTGGGGCGACCTGGGGATCCTCGCGGTGTGGACGGTGCTGGGGCTGGGCGCGGCGGCCAGGTTCTTCCGCTGGGAGTGAGCCCGCAGGTGCGTTCCGTAAGGGGTTCGGGGTAATCGTCCCCCTCGTGAAAGCTTGCACAAGCGGCCGCCTACGATGGTGCGCGTGCCCAAGCTGACCCGAGCCGAAGTCGCTCAAGCCGTACGGAATCCGCTGCTCTACATCGCCGAGCGCTGGACGCCGTCCCCCCGGACCGTCCGCCGTGCGGCGATGTCGGCCGTCGTCATGACCGTCGTCATCGTCGTCACCGGCGGTGCCGTGCGGCTGACCGGTTCCGGCCTCGGCTGCCCGACCTGGCCCAAGTGCACCGACGACAGCCTGACGACGACCAGTGAGATGGGCTTCCACGGCGTCATCGAGTTCGGCAACCGGATGCTCACCTACGTCCTGTGCGCGGCGGTCGGGTGGGCGATCATCGCCGCCCGGTCCGCCAAGCCGTGGCGCCGCAGCCTCACCCGGCTCGGCTGGACGCAGTTCTGGGTGGTCATGGGCAACGCCGTGCTCGGCGGCATCGTGGTGCTCGTCGGCCTCAACCCGTACACCGTCGCGGCACACTTCCTGCTCTCCACCGCACTGCTCACGATCGCCCTGGTGACCTGGCAGCGGGTCCGGGAGGGTGACGAGGCGCCGCGCCCCCTGGTGGGCAAGGCCGTCGCACAGCTGACCTGGCTGCTGGCGGTCGCCGCCGGGCTGCTGATCGCGGTCGGCACGGTGGTCACGGGGGCCGGGCGGCACGCCGGTGACTCCAGCGACGTCCACCGCATCCCGATCGACTGGAAGATGATCGCGCAGCTCCACGCCGACCTGGCGTGGGTCGTGGTGGCGCTGACCGTCGCACTCTGGTTCGTCCTGAAGGCCGTCGACGCGCCCGTGGGCCCGCTGCACCGCGCCCGGGACCTGTTCGTGATCCTGATGGCGCAGGGCGTGATCGGGTACGTGCAGTACTTCAACGACACCCCCGAGATCCTGGTCGGGGTGCACATGTTCGGCTCGTGCCTGGTCTGGATCGGCGTGGTCCGCGTCCTGCTGTCGCTGCGTGAGCGGCCGGTGGCTGTCGCCGCGGTTCCGGGCCCGGCGGCCGAGCAGCCGGAGCCGGCTGCGGCGGGCTGAGCCCGCACCCCCCTCGCCCAACGCGTCAGGGGCTCCCCCGCACGGCTGGTACGCCGTCCTGCGGGGGAGCCCCTGATGCGTTGGCGGCCGTTCCTCAGGCCTTGTTCGCCGGGCCGCCGATCTGGATGCCGGCCATGCGGGTCCACTCGTACGGGCCCGTGTGGACCTTCGCGGCGAACTCGCCGTCGAAGGACTCGTGCATCGTGATCCCGGACTTCCGCGCGGCGCTCTCGGCGACCGCGTACGAGGGGGCGACGAGGTCGCCCCAGCCCCCGTCCTCACCGACGAGGACGATGCGGGTGCCCATCTGCCCGATGTAGGCGAGCTGCCCCTCGGCACCGCCGTGCGCCTTCGCGAACGCACCGATCTGCTTGGCCAGCCTGGCCGCCCTGCGCTCCGCGCGTGCCGCCTGCTTGCTGTCCACCTGCTGGGTCTCAGCCGTCTCTGCCATGCACCAGATGCTACCGATGGGTAGATCAACGTGCGACGGGCGGGGAGCGTGGCCTGTGCCACGCTCCCCGCCCGTCGGCAGGTCGTACGGAGGAGGTGCTACCGCAGGAAGGGGTCCACCGCCACGGCGACGAACAGCAGGGACACATAGGTGATCGACCAGTGGAACAGCCGCATCTCCTTGAGCTTCCCGCCGGTCACGCCGGACTTGGCCCGGCTCAGCAGGGCGTGCGCCTCCCAGAGCCAGAAGCCACCGGTCAGCACCGCCACCACCGTGTAGAACCAGCCGGTGTAGCCCAGCGGGGTCAGCAGCAGCGAGACGGCCACCATCACCCAGCTGTAGAGGACGATCTGGCGGGCCACCACCCGGTTGGAGGCAATGACCGGCAGCATCGGAACGCCGACCCGTGCGTAGTCGTCCTTCACCTTCATGGACAGCGGCCAGTAGTGCGGCGGCGTCCAGAAGAAGATGACGGCGAAGAGGATCACCGCGGCCCAGGACATCGAGTTCGTCACGGCGGACCAGCCGATGAGCACCGGCATGCAGCCCGCGATACCGCCCCAGACGATGTTCTGCGAGGTACGGCGCTTCAGGATCATCGTGTACACGACGACGTAGAAGAGCAGGGCGCCGAGCGACAGTGCCGCCGACAGCCAGTTCACCAGCAGCCCGAACCAGACCGTCGAGATCACCGCGAGGGCGATACCGAAGGCCAGGCACTCGCGCGGGCTCACCATTCCGGTGACCAGCGGGCGCTGCGACGTACGGTCCATCAACGCGTCGATGTCGCGGTCGATGTACATGTTCAGTGCATTGGCACCGCCGGCGGACAGGTATCCGCCGATGGTGGTAGTGAGCACGAGCCACAGGTCGGGTACACCCTGAGCGGCCAGGAACATCACCGGAACAGTGGTGATCAGCAACAGCTCGATGATCCGAGGCTTGGTCAGTGCCACGAATGCCTTGACACGGGCCCCGAATGGGCGATGGCCCCCTGGGCCCGGAGTCAAGGCGACCCCTGCGGGTCGGGACTCGACGGCCGTCACGCACACCCCTGACAGAGAAATCCCAGCAAGCTCCGGGCGTGTAGGCCCGGTAAAGACTTGCGCGAACCAGACCACTGTAGACGTTGGGGACAGGCCGTCCTTCGCGGGGGTGGGCTCGTGTTGATGTGGCGCGGGGCGTTGCCGCGGCACATGCGCGAACGCCCGCACGGGCCCTTGCGGGCCGCGGGGCGCCAGGAGCGCACGCACGCTCGTACAGATGTGCTCCGGACCACTCGGCGAGGGCGTCTCAGGAGTGGCTCCCGGCGCTCATCGGAGGCCTCAGGAGTGAGCCCTCACGCTCATCGGAGAGGGCCCATCGGTGAGGCCCCGCGCTCATACGGGAGGCGGATTCGACGGGCCGCCCGCACCCTGGAAGGAGCCGGAAATCGCGGGTCCTGACGGGGGTAGGCTCGGCAATGCCCGGTGCGGTCACAGTCACCGGTTTACGACAGTGGAGAGGAGCCCTGACTCAGGGTGAGCACCAAGCCGACCACCACAGACCTCCAGTGGACCGAATTGGACCAGCGGGCCGTGGACACCGTCCGCGTCCTCGCCGCGGACGCCGTACAGAAGGTCGGAAACGGCCACCCGGGTACGGCCATGAGCCTGGCTCCCGCCGCGTACACCATTTTCCAGAAGGTGATGCGGCACGACCCCGCCGACGCGGAGTGGACCGGCCGCGACCGGTTCGTGCTCTCGGCGGGCCACACCAGCCTGACCCTCTACATCCAGCTCTACCTGGCCGGGTACGGCCTGGAGCTCGATGACCTGAAGGCCTTCCGTACCTGGGGCTCGAAGACCCCGGGGCACCCGGAGTACGGCCACACCACCGGCGTGGAGACGACGACCGGCCCGCTGGGCCAGGGTGTCGCCAACGCCGTGGGCATGGCCATGGCCGCCCGCTACGAGCGCGGCCTGTTCGACCCGGAGGCGGCCCCCGGCACCTCCCCCTTCGACCACATGGTGTGGGTCGTCGCCGGCGACGGCTGCCTCCAGGAGGGCATCTCCGCGGAGGCGTCCTCGCTGGCCGGGCACCAGAAGCTGGGCAACCTGGTCCTGCTCTGGGACGACAACCACATCTCCATCGAGGGCGACACGGAGACCGCGGTCTCCGAGGACACCCTGAAGCGCTACGAGGCGTACGGCTGGCACGTCCAGCGCGTCGACCAGCTGCCCAGCGGCGACCTGGACCCGGCGGGTCTGTACAAGGCGCTGCTGGCCGCCAAGGCCGAGACCGAGCGCCCGTCGTTCATCGCGGCCCGCTCGATCATCGCCTGGCCCGCACCGCACGCCCAGAACACCGAGGCCTCGCACGGCTCCGCGCTCGGCGACGACGAGGTCGCCGCGACCAAGCGGGTCCTGGGCTTCGACCCGGAGAAGACCTTCGAGGTCGCCGACGAGGTCATCGCGCACACCCGTGAGGCACTGGACCGCGGCCGCGAGGCCAAGGCCGAGTGGGAGAAGACCTTCGCCGCGTGGCGCACCGCCAACCCGGAGCGCGCCGCCGAGTTCGACCGGATCTCCGCGGGCGAGCTGCCCGAGGGCTGGGAGGACAAGCTCCCCGTCTTCGAGCCCGGCAAGGGCGTCGCCACCCGCGCCGCCTCCGGCAAGGTGCTCCAGGCCCTCGGTGAGATCGTGCCCGAGCTGTGGGGCGGCTCCGCCGACCTCGCGGGCTCGAACAACACCACGATCGACAAGACCTCGTCGTTCCTCCCGGCCGGCAACCCGCTGCCGGAGGCCGACCCGTACGGCCGCACGATCCACTTCGGCATCCGCGAGCACGCCATGGCCGCGGCCATGAACGGCATCGCGCTGCACGGCAACACCCGCATCTACGGCGGCACCTTCCTGGTGTTCTCCGACTACATGCGCAACGCCGTGCGGCTGTCCGCGCTGATGCACCTGCCGGTGACGTACGTGTGGACGCACGACTCGATCGGTCTCGGCGAGGACGGCCCGACCCACCAGCCGGTGGAGCACATCGCCTCGCTGCGCGCGATCCCGGGCCTGAACGTGGTCCGCCCGGCCGACGCCAACGAGACCTCCCTCGCCTGGCGCGAGATCCTGCGCCGCTACACCAAGGTGTTCGGCAAGGGCGCTCCGCACGGTCTGGCGCTGACCCGCCAGGGTGTGCCGACGTACGAGGCGAACGAGAACGCGGTCAAGGGCGGCTACGTCCTGTTCGAGGCCGAGACGGCCGACGGGCACAGCGCAGCGCCCCAGGTCCTGCTGATCGGTACGGGCTCCGAGGTGCACCTCGCCGTCGAGGCGCGTGAGGAGCTCCAGGCCGCCGGCATCCCGACCCGTGTGGTGTCGATGCCGTGTGTCGAGTGGTTCGAGGAGCAGGACCAGGCGTACAAGGACAGCGTCCTGCCGCCGTCCGTCAAGGCCCGCGTGGCCGTCGAGGCGGGCATCGGTCTGACCTGGTACCGCTACGTCGGGGACGCCGGCCGGATCGTCTCGCTGGAGCACTTCGGTGCCTCGGCCGACGCCAAGGTCCTCTTCCGCGAGTTCGGCTTCACCGGCGAGGCCGTCGCGGCCGCCGCCCGGGAATCTCTCGCCGCCGTCACGCGCTGACGCCGTTATACGACTAGTAGGAGATGCAATTCTCATGACAGACGCACTCAAGCGCCTCTCCGACGAGGGCGTGGCGATCTGGCTCGACGATCTTTCGCGCAAGCGGATCACCTCGGGCAACCTCGCCGAGCTGATCGACCAGAGCCACGTCGTGGGTGTCACCACCAACCCCTCGATCTTCCAGAAGGCGATCTCGCACGGTGACGGTTACGAGCAGCAGCTCACCGACCTCGCCACCCGCAAGGTCACCGTGGACGAGGCCATCCGCATGATCACGACGGCGGACGTCCGTGACGCCGCCGACATCCTGCGTCCCGTCTTCGACGCCACCGAGGGCCAGGACGGCCGGGTCTCCATCGAGGTCGACCCGCGTCTGGCCCACCACACGGCGGCCACGGTCGCCGAGGCCAAGCAGCTGGCCTGGCTGGTGGACCGGCCGAACACGCTCATCAAGATCCCGGCGACGAAGGCCGGTCTGCCGGCGATCACCGAGGTCATCGGCAAGGGCATCAGCGTCAACGTCACGCTGATCTTCTCGCTGGAGCGCTACCGCGAGGTCATGGACGCCTACCTGGCGGGTCTGGAGAAGGCGAAGGCCGCGGGCCTGGACCTCTCCAAGATCCACTCGGTGGCTTCGTTCTTCGTCTCCCGCGTGGACTCCGAGATCGACAAGCGTCTCGACGCGGTCGGCACCGACGAGGCCAAGGCGCTGAAGGGCAAGGCGGCCCTCGCCAACGCCCGGCTCGCCTACCAGGCGTTCGAGGAGGTCTTCTCCTCGGACCGCTGGGCCGCGCTCGACAAGGCGCACGCCAACAAGCAGCGTCCGCTGTGGGCCTCCACCGGCGTGAAGGACCCCGCGTACAAGGACACGCTGTACGTGGACGACCTGGTCGCCCCCGGCACGGTGAACACCATGCCCGAGGCCACGCTGGAAGCGACCGCGGACCACGGGCAGATCACGGGCAACACCATCGCCGGCACCTACGAGCAGGCCCGTGCCGAGCTCGACGCCGTCGAGAAGCTGGGTGTCTCGTACGACGACGTCGTCCAGCTCCTCGAGGACGAGGGCGTCGAGAAGTTCGAGGCCGCCTGGATCGACCTGCTCAACTCGACCGAGGCAGAGCTCAAGCGCCTCGCCCCTTCGGAGGGCTGACCACTTTGTCTGGTGTTCCCGGAGCCAACCCGCTCCGTGACGCCCAGGACCGACGGCTCCCGCGTATCGCGGGGCCGTCGGGCCTGGTCATCTTTGGCGTCACGGGCGATTTGTCCCGTAAAAAGCTGATGCCCGCCGTCTACGACCTGGCCAATCGTGGCCTTCTGCCGCCGGGCTTCTCGCTCATCGGTTTCGCGCGCCGCGAGTGGCAGGACGAGGACTTCGCACAGGAGGTCCACGACGCCGTCAAGCAGCACGCCCGTACGCCGTTCCGCGAAGAGGTCTGGCAGCAGCTCATCCAGGGGATGCGCTTCGTCCAGGGCAACTTCGACGACGACGAGGCCTTCGAGACCCTGAAGGCCACCATCCAGGAGCTCGACCAGGCGCAGGGGACGGGCGGCAACTTCGCCTTCTACCTCTCCGTGCCGCCGAAGTTCTTCCCCAAGGTCGTCCAGCAGCTCAAGAAGCACGGGCTCGCCGACCAGAAGGAGGGTTCCTGGCGGCGTGCCGTCATCGAGAAGCCCTTCGGTCACGACCTGACGAGCGCGCAGGAGCTCAACCAGCTCGTGCACGACGTGTTCCCGCCCAACGAGGTCTTCCGGATCGACCACTACCTGGGCAAGGAGACGGTCCAGAACATCCTGGCGCTGCGGTTCGCCAACACGATGTTCGAGCCGATCTGGAACCGGAGCTACGTCGACCACGTCCAGATCACGATGGCCGAGGACATCGGCATCGGCGGCCGGGCCGGGTACTACGACGGCATCGGCGCAGCCCGTGACGTCATCCAGAACCACCTGCTCCAGCTGCTGGCGCTGACCGCGATGGAGGAGCCCGGCTCCTTCCACCCGAAGGCCCTGGTCGCCGAGAAGCTCAAGGTGCTCACGGCCGTCGAGCTGCCGGACGACCTGGGCAAGCACACCGTGCGCGGTCAGTACGCGCACGCGTGGCAGGGCGGCGAAGAGGTCCTCGGCTATCTGGAGGAGGACGGTATCGACCCCAAGTCGAAGACCGACACCTTCGCCGCGATCAAGCTGACGATCAACAACCGCCGCTGGGCGGGCGTGCCGTTCTACCTCCGTACCGGAAAGCGGCTCGGCCGCCGGGTCACGGAGATCGCGGTCGTCTTCAAGCGCGCCCCGTACCTCCCGTTCGAGTCCGGGGCGACGGAGGAGCTGGGCGGCAACGCCCTGGTCATCCGGGTCCAGCCGGACGAGGGCGTGACCGTGCGGTTCGGCTCCAAGGTGCCCGGCACCTCGATGGAGGTCCGGGACGTGACGATGGACTTCGCCTACGGCGAGTCCTTCACCGAGTCCAGCCCGGAGGCCTACGAGCGGCTCATCCTCGATGTGCTGCTCGGCGACGCCAACCTCTTCCCCCGCCACCAGGAGGTCGAACTCTCCTGGAACATCCTCGACCCGATCGAGCAGTACTGGGACAAGCACGGCAAGCCCGCGCAGTACCCGGCGGGCACCTGGGGCCCGGCCGAGGCGGACGAGATGCTCGCACGAGACGGACGGAGCTGGCGCCGGCCATGAAGATCGATCTCACGGAAACCACTTCCAGCAAGATCAACCAGGCGCTGGTGTCGGCCCGTCGTGCCATCGGCACCCCGGCGATCGGCATGGTGCTCACGCTGGTCATCGTCACCGACGAGGAGAACGCCTACGACGCTCTCAAGTCGGCGGGCGACGCCTCGCGCGAGCACCCTTCCCGGATCATCGCGGTGATCAAGCGGGTCAGCCGTTCGCCGCGCAACCGGCGTGACGCCCGGCTGGACGCCGAGGTCCGGGTCGGCTCCGACGCGGGTACCGGCGAGACCGTGGTGCTGCGGCTCCACGGCGAACTGGCCAACCACGCCCAGTCGGTCGTCCTGCCACTGCTGCTGCCGGACGCCCCGGTCGTGGTCTGGTGGCCGGAGGCCGCGCCCGCCGATCCGGCGAAGGACCCGCTGGGCGCGCTCGCCCAGCGCCGGATCACGGACGCCTACTCGGCGGAGCAGCCGAGCGCCGAACTGTCGGTGCGCGCGAAGTCGTACACCCCCGGGGACACGGACCTGTCCTGGACCCGGATCACGCCGTGGCGGTCGATGCTGGCCGCCGCACTCGACCAGCAGGCCGTGGACGTCGTCTCGGCGACGGTCGAGGGCGAGGCCGAGAACCCGAGCTGCGAGCTGCTGGCCATGTGGCTCGCGGACCGGCTCCAGGTCCCGGTCGAGCGCACCATGTCCGGCGGCCCCGGTCTGACGGCCGTCCGGATGGAGACCAAGTCCGGCACGATCGTGCTGGACCGGGCCGACGGTTCGCTGGCCACCCTCTCCATGGTGGGTCAGCCGGACCGCGCGGTGGCGCTCAAGCGCCGGGAGACCGCGGAGCTGCTCGCCGAGGAGCTCCGCCGGCTCGACCCGGACAACACGTACGAGTCGTCGGTGAAGTTCGGCGTGGAGCGGCTCGGGGAGGCGGCGAAGCCCAAGGCCGCCGCACCTTCCGGCCAGACCGCGCCCGCCGCCAAGAAGACGGCCGCGCCGGCGAAGAAGGCGGCGTCGAAGTGAGCGTCGTCCCGCAGCTCGTCGTGCACCGCGACAAGGAGCTGATGGCGCAGGCCGCGGCGGCCCGGCTGATCACGAAGATCGTGGACGCCCAGGCCGCACGCGGTCACGCCTCGGTGGTGCTCACCGGCGGCCGTAACGGCAACGGCCTGCTGGCCGCGCTCGCCGACGCGCCCGCCCGGGACGCGATCGACTGGTCGCGGCTCGACCTGTGGTGGGGCGACGAGCGGTTCCTGCCGGACGGCGATCCGGAGCGCAATGTCACGCAGGCCCGCAAGGCCCTGCTGGACTCGGTGCCGCTCGACCCGTCCCGGGTGCACGCGATGCCCGCGTCGGACGGGCCCTGCGGCCAGGACGTCGATGCGGCAGCGGCCGCGTACGCCGCCGAACTGGCCGCCGCGGCCGGTCCGGAGGACCACGGTCCGGTGCCGGTGTTCGACGTGCTGATGCTGGGCGTCGGCCCCGACACGCATGTGGCCTCGCTCTTCCCGGAGCTGCCCGCGGTACGGGAGACCGAGCGCACCGTCGTCGGTGTGCACGGGGCGCCCAAGCCGCCGCCCGTCCGCGTCTCGCTGACGCTGCCCGCCATCCGGGCGGCACGCGAGGTGTGGCTGCTCGCCGCGGGCGAGGACAAGGCGGAGGCCGCGGCCATCGCCCTGTCGGGTGCCGGGGAGATCCAGGCCCCGGCTGCCGGTGCCTACGGTCGCAGCCGGACGTTGTGGCTGCTGGACGCGGCGGCGGCCTCGCAGCTGCCGCGCGCCCTGTACCCGCCGGCGTCCGCCTGACCCCCCGTCAGCGGTACGCCTCGCAGGCCCGGTTCGCTCCTCGGAGCGTGCCGGGCCTGCGGCGTGAAAGGCTCGTCCCATGCATATCGGAAGCGTGGTGATGGGCGCGTCGGACGTACGGCGTGCGGCGGCGTTCTGGAAGGCGGCGCTCGGTTACGTCGAGCGCGAGCCGCTCGCCGAGGACTGGGTCGTGCTGGTCCCGGCAGAGGGACCCGGACCGGCGGTGTCGCTGGGCCTGAGCGATGTCCCGGTGCAGGAGGTCCCCCGGGTCCACGTCGACCTGTACACCGAGGAGCAGGACACCGAGGTGGCCCGGCTGCTCGCGCTCGGCGCCGTCCGGGTCGACTGGAAGCTGTACCCGCCGGACCCGGACTTCGTGGTCCTCGCGGACACCGAGGGCAACCGCTTCTGCGTCATCGACACGACGCACGGCTGACCGGGGCTCGTTCCCCGGCCCGCGCCCCTTCGGCGGAGCCGGGGAACGAGCCTCACTCCCCCGGCGGGTTCCGCTCCAGAAAGGGCTCCAGCAGCCCCGGCACGGCCTCGGAGGCGAAGGCGAGGCCCTCGGACGCGTCCGCGTCGTACACCGTGTAGGCACCCGCTCCCGCGGCCGTCGTCGCGGTGATGTTCAGTACCCCGGCCCGTCGCTGGAAGTACGACTGCCGGACCGTCCAGCCGATCACCCCGGCCCGCTCCAGCGCGGCGGTGGAGCGGCGCAGGGTGCCCGAGCGGGTCACCAGGTAGCCGCCGCTGAGGGCATGACCGAGACCGCGGTAGGCGTCGCGCGCCAGCAGCACCCCGACGGGCAGCCCGACGGCCGCGCAGCCGAGCGCGGTCCAGAGCAGGACCGGCGTCAGCAGGGCGCCGAGCAGGGCCTGGACCAGAACGGGTACCAGGACCGCCCAGTACGCCCGGCGCATCCGGCGGCCGCGCGCGGCGGGCGGATGCGCCGTCAGCGCGGCACCGGTCGGGGACACCGCCTCACGCAGCACCGCGGCTGCGGCCCCGTCGGCTACCTGCCGGGGAGCGGCGGGCAGCAGGGTGTTGTGGTCGCCGTGCTGTTCCTCGTCGTCCTTGGCCAGTCCGGTGGTGATGGCGTCGACCCGGGCGGCGCCCAGGAGCCGGACGCCGAGCGGCTCGACGAGGTCGACGCCGCGCAGCCGCCGCTCCTCGATGGAGACGGACCGGGAGGTGAGCAGTCCGCGCCGGATGCGCAGGGTGCCGCCCGGTTCGCGTTCGAGGCGGTAGTTCCACCACATCTCGACCCAGAGCCCCAGCGCGCCCACGACGCCGGCGAGCGTCGCGGCGAGCACGACGAGCACGATCACGGAGGGCAGGGAGAAGTCCCGCAACCGGTCGCTCGCCCACTCGATCACCTGGCCCTGCGCCCCGAACCAGTCGCTGACCTGCAGCACGGCCCCAGCCGCGGCGCCACCGAGTGCCGGGGCGACGAACGAGACCGGTGCGTAGCGGATCCAGCGCGGGTCGAGCGTGACGAGTTCGCCCTCGCGGTGGCTGCCGGACGCCTCGGTGAGGCCGCGTTCCAGGAGCGCGCGGCGCAGCCGTTCGCCCTCGGCGCGCAGGACCGGGTCGAGTTCCAGGGTGGAGTCGTCGCCGTGGTGCTCACCGGTGCCGATGCGGACGGTGACGAGGCCGAGGATGCGCTGGAGCAGGTGGGCGGTGAGGTCGACGCTGCGGATGCGTTCCCGTGCGAGGGAGCGCTTCCTGATGAGCAGGAGGCCGGTGTGGAGCTCGACCCGGTCGGCGCCGACGCGGTAGCGGGTCCGGCGCCAGCGCAGGTAGTCGGCGCCGGCGCTGCCCGCGATCAGCAGGGCCGCGCCCGCCGCCACCCAGCTGACGGCGGCGGCGAACCCGAACCGTCCGGAGAGCCCGAGCGTGGTCGGTACGGCGGCTCCGGCCGCCACGCCCGCCGTGACGAGGGCGGTGGCCAGGACCGTACGCCGGTCGAGCCGGCGCCAGTCCCCGGGCGGGGCGGCGGTGCTCATGTGGCGTCACCGGGGGTGTCCTGGGTGATCCGGGTCAGCCGCTCGGCGAGCTCGGCCGCCAGCTCGTGGTCGAGGCCCTCGATCCGGACGGGGCCCTTGGACGAGGCGGTGGTGACGGTGACCGTGGCGAGCCTGTAGAGCTGTTCGAGGGGGCCGCGCACGGTGTCCACGGTCTGGATCCGGGACATCGGCGCGATCCGCCACTCCTGCCACAGCACCCCCGTCCGGACGTACACCGCCTCGTCGGTGACCTCCCAGCGGTGCGTACGGAACCACCAGAGGGGGACGAGGACGGCGCAGCCGGTACCGAGGACCGCGAGCGCGGCGGCGGACAGCAGCAGCCAGGGCCGGGCGGACGGGATGAACACGCCCAGCACGGCCAGGACCACCACCGGCAGTGCCGTCAGCAGCAGCCACTGTGTCCGCCACCAGCCGACGGCCCGCGGGTCCAGCGTGTGTGCCGGAGCCCGCAGCCGTACGTCCCCGCCCCCCTCGGCCATGCGCTCAGCGCCCCCGCAACTCGCGGTAGGCGGTGACGAGCGCGGCGGTCGAACTGTCCAGCTCCTCCGCGCCCTTGCCCTCGGTCAGCACCGGCTCGATCTTCTTGGCGAGGACCTTGCCGAGCTCGACGCCCCACTGGTCGAAGGAGTCGATGTTCCATACGGCGCCCTGGACGAAGACCTTGTGCTCGTACAGCGCGATGAGCTGGCCGAGCACGGACGGGGTCAGCCGGTCGGCGAGGATCGTCGTCGTCGGGTGGTTGCCGAGGAAGGTCTTGTGCGGCACCAGTTCCTCGGGGACGCCCTCGGCGCGCACCTCGTCGGGGGTCTTGCCGAAGGCCAGGGCCTGGGTCTGGGCGAAGAAGTTGGCCATCAGCAGGTCGTGCTGGGCGACCAGGCCGGGCAGCAGTGCGTCGACCGGCTCGGCGAAGCCGATGAAGTCGGCCGGGATGACCTTGGTGCCCTGGTGGATCAGTTGGTAGTAGGCGTGCTGGCCGTTGGTGCCGGGGGTGCCCCAGACGACCGGACCGGTCTGCCAGTCGACCGGATTGCCGTCCCGGTCCACGGACTTGCCGTTGGACTCCATGTCGAGCTGCTGCAAGTACGCCGTGAACTTGGACAGATAGTGGCTGTAGGGCAGCACGGCGTGCGACTGGGCGTCGAAGAACGCGCCGTACCAGACACCCAGCAGGCCCAGCAGCAGCGGGACGTTCTCCTCGGCCGGGGCGGTGCGGAAGTGCTCGTCGACGAGGTGGAAGCCGTCGAGCATCTCGCGGAACCGGTCCGGACCGATGGCGATCATCAGCGAGAGGCCGATGGCCGAGTCGTACGAGTAACGGCCGCCGACCCAGTCCCAGAACTCGAACATGTTGGCGGTGTCGATGCCGAAGTCGGAGACCTTCTCCGCGTTGGTCGACAGGGCCACGAAGTGCTTGGCCACCGCGTCATGACCCGCCCTCAGACCCGTCAGGAGCCAGTCACGGGCCGAGGTGGCGTTGGTGATCGTCTCGATCGTGGTGAAGGTCTTCGACGCGATGACGAAGAGCGTCTCGGCCGGGTCGAGGTCGTGCACGGCCTCGTGCAGGTCGGCGCCGTCGACGTTGGAAACGAAGCGGACGGTGAGCGAGCGGTCCGTGAAGGAGCGCAGCACCTCGTACGCCATGGCGGGTCCGAGGTCGGAGCCGCCGATGCCGATGTTGACGATGTTCTTGATCGGCTTGCCGGTGTGGCCGGTCCACTCGCCGGACCTGACACGGTCGGAGAAGGCGGTCATCTTGTCGAGCACGGCGTGCACGGCGGGCACCACGTTCTCGCCGTCGGCCTCGATCACGGCATCGCGCGGGGCGCGGAGCGCGGTGTGCAGGACGGCGCGGTCCTCGGTGGTGTTGATCTTGTCGCCGCGGAACATCGCGTCCCGCAGCTCGGCGACCCCGGTGGCCCCGGCGAGCTCACGCAGCAGCCGGAGCGTCTCGTCGGTGACCAGTTGCTTGGAGTAGTCGACGTACAGGTCACCGACGCGCAGGCGGTATTCCGTGCCGCGCTCGGGGTCGTCCGCGAACAGCTGTCGCAAATGGGTCTTCCCGAGCTGCTCACGGTGCTTGCCCAGCGCGGTCCATTCCGGCGTCTGGTTGAGCCTGGTTCGGCTTTGTGCGTTCATCCCGGACATCAGCCCACTTCTTCTCGTAACCGCAGTTCCCCGCTGCCCCTCCAACTTAATTGATCAGGGCGGCGGACGGGACAACGGCGGGCTGCGGCACGGCAGAAGCGTTCCGGCCGGACACCCTGGGGGTGTCCGGCCGGTGAACAACTTCTACTGGGGCACGAGAGGGTTCAGATCTCGCCGCGGAGTTTGGCGAGGGCCTCCGCGAGGATCGCCTCACCGTCCGCGTCGCTGCGGCGCTCGCGCACGTACGCGAGGTGCGTCTTGTACGGCTCGGTGCGCGGCGGGTCCGGCGGGCTGTCCCGGTCCTGGCCGGCCGGGAATCCACAGCGCGGGCAGTCCCAGGTCTCCGGTACCTGCGCGTCATGGGCGAAGCTCGGCTGCGTCTCGTGCCCGTTCGAGCACCAGAAGGAGATGCGGGCCCGGGGCGCGGACTCGCCGCGCTCGGCCTCCCCCATCGGCCCCGCTCCGACCCGGCTTCCCCGGATCGCGTTGCCACTTGCCACGGTCGTAACTCCCTGCGTGATGGTGCTCGAAGATGCCCCAGTCTACGTAAGGCCCAACGCGCGTCCAGTGGTTGGAGTTACACCCTCACCGGAATCGCGTACGACGGGTCAGTTGTCCAGCTTGATGAGCAGACCAAGCACCACGATGCATGCGAACCAGCCCAGACCGACCACGACGGTGATCCGGTCGAGGTTGCGCTCGGCGACCGAGGAACCGCCGACGGAGGACTGCATTCCGCCACCGAACATGTCGGAAAGGCCGCCGCCCTTCCCCTTGTGCATCAGCACCAGCAGCATCAGCAGCAGGCTGAAGACGATCAGGGCGATCTCGAACCCCAAAATCACGGCTGGTCCCTACTTTCCGGAATTCCTGACTGCATGTGCGAACAACGGGGGCCGGGAGGCTGCCCTCCTGGCCCCCGCAAGGGTACGACGGATCCGCGCTAGCGCATACTCACTGGTCGCGGAAGCGGACGATCTTGACGAACTCGTCGGCGTCCAGTGCGGCGCCGCCGATCAGTGCGCCGTCCACATCGGGCTGCGCCATGATCGCGGCCACGTTGCCGGACTTCACCGAGCCGCCGTACTGGATGCGGACCGCGTCGGCCAGCTCCTGCGAGTACAGCTCGGCCAGGCGGACACGGATCGCACCGCAGACCTCCTGCGCGTCCTCGGGGGTGGCGACCTCGCCGGTGCCGATGGCCCAGACCGGCTCGTAGGCGATCACGATGGTCTCGGCCTGCTCGGCCGGGATGTCCTTGAGCGCGCCGTCGAGCTGGGCGAGCGTGTACGCGACCTGGTCACCGGCCTTGCGGATGTCCAGGCCCTCACCGACGCACAGGATCGGGGTCAGGCCGTGCTTGTAGGCGGCCTTCACCTTGGCGTTGCAGACCTCGTCGGTCTCCGCGTGGTACTGGCGGCGCTCGCTGTGGCCGACGGCGACGAAGGTGCACTTCAGCTTGGCGAGCATGGGGCCGGAGATCTCACCGGTGTACGCGCCGGAGTCGTGCGCCGAGATGTCCTGGGCGCCGTACTTGATCTTCAGCTTGTCGCCGTCGACCAGCGTCTGCACGGAGCGCAGGTCGGTGAAGGGCGGCAGGACGGCGACCTCCACGGCGTCGTAGTCCTTGTCGGCCAGGGCGAAGGCGAGCTTCTGGACGTGGGCGATGGCCTCGAGGTGGTTGAGGTTCATCTTCCAGTTGCCCGCCATCAGCGGGGTGCGAGTGGTCATGAAAGGTCAGTCCTCCAGTGCGGCGAGGCCGGGAAGCGTCTTGCCCTCGAGGTATTCGAGGCTGGCGCCGCCACCGGTCGAGATGTGTCCGAACGCGTTCTCGTCGAAGCCCAGGATGCGGACCGCGGCGGCGGAGTCGCCACCGCCGACCACGCTGAAGCCCGAGGAGTCGACGAGGGCCTGGGCGACCGCCCTGGTGCCCTCGGCGAAATCGGGGTGCTCGAAGACGCCCATCGGACCGTTCCAGAAGACGGTGGCCGCGTCGGCGAGCTTCGATGCGTAGAGCTTGTTGGTCTCCGGGCCGTTGTCCAGTCCCATCTGACCGGCCGGCATGGCGTCGGCGGCGACGGTGGTGGAGTGGGCCGGGGCCTTGGTCTTGAGGTCGGGGAACGCCGGGGCGACCACGACGTCGACGGGGAGCACGAACTCCACGCCCTTCTCCGCGGCGCGCTTGAGGTACTCCTGCACGACCGGGATCTGGTCCTCCTGCAGCAGCGAACTGCCGACCTCGTGGCCCTGGGCCTTGAGGAAGGTGTACGCCATGCCGCCGCCGATGAGGATGCGGTCGGCGCGCTCCAGGAGGTGGTCGATGACGCCGAGCTTGTCGGAGACCTTGGCGCCGCCGAGCACGACCGCGTAGGGGCGCTGCACGTCGTCGGTGAGCTTCTTCAGGACGCCGACCTCGGTGGCGATCAGGTCGCCCGCGGCATGCGGGAGCCTGGCCGGGAGGTCGAAGACCGAGGCGTGCTTGCGGTGCACGGCACCGAAGCCGTCACCCACGTACAGATCGGCGAGCTCGGCCAGCTGGTCGGCGAAGGCACCGCGCTCGGCGTCGTCCTTCGAGGTCTCGCCGGCGTTGAAGCGGAGGTTCTCGATGACGGCGACCTGGCCGTCGGTGAGCGCGGCGACGGTGGCGCGGGCGGACTCGCCGACCGTGTCGGTCGCGAAGGCCACGTCGGTCCCGAGCAGCTCACCGAGGCGGGTGGCCGCGGGGGCCAGCGAGAACGCCGGGTCCGGGGCGCCCTTGGGACGGCCCAGGTGCGAGGCGACGACGACGCGGGCGCCGGCCTCGGCCAGCTTCGCCACGGTCGGCTGGACGGCGCGGATGCGGCCGTCGTCGGTGATGGTGGTGCCGCTGAGCGGCACGTTGAGGTCGGCGCGGACGAATACGCGCTTGCCGCTGACCCCTTCGGCGAGAAGTTCGTCGATCGTCTTCATCTGTCTGGACTCCTTGGAGGACGAGAGAGCATGCAGCGGGGCCCGAACGGCGCTGCGTTGCGCCGTTCGAGCCCCGTGCTCACATCGAGGTGCCTGCCGATCCTGGGATCAGAGCTGGCCGCCGACGAAGACGGTCAGGTCGACGAGGCGGTTGGAGTAACCCCACTCGTTGTCGTACCAGCCGAGGATCTTCACCGTGCTGCCTTCCTGGACCATGGTCAGGGAGGAGTCGAAGGTGCAGGACGACGGGTCGCCGACGATGTCCGAGGACACGATCGGGTCCTCGGTGTACGTCAGGAAGCCCTTCAGGTCGCCGTCGTCGGACGCCTTCTTGAAGGCGGCGTTGACCTCGTCCTTGGTGACCTCGCGCTGCAGCGTCACGACGAGGTCGGTGGCGGAACCGGTCGGGACCGGAACACGCATCGCGATACCGTCGAGCTTGCCCTTGAGCTGCGGCAGGACCAGGGCGGTGGCCTTGGCGGCACCCGTCGTGGTCGGGATGATGTTCTCCGCGGCGGCGCGGGCGCGACGCAGGTCGGAGTGCGGGAAGTCCAGGATGCGCTGGTCGTTCGTGTACGCGTGGACCGTCGTCATCAGGCCCTTGACGATGCCGAAGTTCTCGTCGATAACCTTGGCCATCGGCGCCACACAGTTGGTGGTGCAGGAGGCATTGGAGATGACGTGGTGGTTGGCCGCGTCGTACTTGTCCTGGTTGACGCCCATCACGATGGTGATGTCCTCGTCCTTGGCCGGAGCCGAGATGAGGACCTTCTTGGCGCCGCCCGCGATGTGCTTGGCGGCGTCGGCCTTCTTGGTGAAGATGCCGGTCGACTCGATGACGATGTCGACGCCCAGCTCACCCCACGGGATGTCTGCCGGGTTGCGCTCCGAGAGCACCTTGATGGTGTGGCCGTCGACGGTGATGGTGTCGGCGGTGTGGCTCACCTCTGCCTTGAGACGACCCAGAATGGTGTCGTACTTCAGCAGGTGGGCCGTGGTCGCAGTGTCACCCAGGTCGTTGACAGCCACGATCTCGATGTCCGCACCCTGCTCCAGCAGCGCGCGGAAGTAGTTACGACCGATGCGGCCAAAGCCGTTGATGCCTACGCGGATCGTCACGAACCGATCTCCTCGTTAGGTACGCCGGTTTTCGACGCCGGCGAGTTGTATGGGATGTCCCCGACCGCCTCCGACCCTACCTCTCCGAAGCCTTCGGGGTGACATCGAGCGGGGCCATAGGAACGGCGGAAGCCCGTACTCCCCAGTAGGAGTACGGGCTTCCGGTTGTCCGGTCCCCCTCGCTGCGGCGATTACGCAGCGTCAACGCCCGCGGGTGCGCGGCGCGTTCCCCCCGCAGCTCGCCGGCAGGGGGCGCGGATCAGCCGACCAGGCCGTCGGCCAGCTCTTCGCTGAGAGTGGATTCCGTGCTCGGGATGCCGAGGTCCTGGGCCCGCTTGTCGGCCATCGCCAGGAGGCGGCGGATCCGTCCGGCGACGGCGTCCTTGGTCAGCGGCGGGTCGGCGAGCGCGCCCAGCTCCTCCAGGGAGGCCTGCTTGTGCTCCATGCGCAGCCGTCCGGCCGCCGCGAGGTGCTCGGGGACCTCCTCGCCGAGGATCTCCAGCGCGCGCCCCACCCGGGCGCCTGCGGCCACCGCGGCCCGGGCGGACCGGCGCAGGTTCGCGTCGTCGAAGTTGGCGAGCCGGTTGGCGGTGGCGCGGACCTCGCGCCGCATCCGCCGCTCCTCCCAGGCCAGCACCGACTCGTGGGCGCCGAGCCGGGTCAGCAGCGCGCCGATGGCGTCACCGTCCCGGACGACGACGCGGTCCACGCCACGCACCTCTCGGGCCTTCGCCGCGATGGAGAGCCTGCGGGCGGCGCCGACCAGCGCGAGCGCGGCCTCCGGACCGGGGCAGGTCACCTCCAGGGAGGAGGAGCGGCCCGGCTCGGTGAGCGAGCCGTGGGCCAGGAAGGCCCCGCGCCAGGCGGCCTCGGCATCACAGGTGGCCCCCGAGACCACCTGCGGGGGAAGTCCGCGGATGGGACGGCCCCGGCCGTCCACCAGGCCGGTCTGGCGGGCAAGCTGGTCGCCGCCCGCCACCACGCGCACGACGTAGCGCGAGCCGCGCCGCAGCCCGCCGGGCGCCATCACGATGAGCTCCGAGCTGTGCCCGAAGATCTCGAGAATGTCCCGCTTCAGCCGGCGCGCCGCCATCGCGGTGTCCAGCTCCGCCTCGATCACAATCCGGCCGCTCACCAGGTGCAGCCCACCCGCGAACCGAAGAATCGCCGAGACTTCTGCCTTCCTGCAGCAGGTCCGGGTTACGGGAAGCCGAGAGATTTCGTCCTTCACCGCTGGCGTCATCGCCATGGGCCGATCCTTCCATGCATCCGAAAAATACGGTCGTACGCGGCAGCCAACAGCTCCGGGTCATGAATCGGATCGCCGTCGGGTGAGGCCACGGGCGCCAGCTCGACCGCGGCGCCGAGCCGTTTCGCGGCATCGACGAGGGACTCGCGGTCGGGCACGGCGGCCTCGTCGGCCAGCACCACGTCCAAGGCGAGTTTAGGGGCGTGTCGTCCCAAAACCTCCAAATGACGCTGCGGAGAGAAGCCATCTGTTTCACCGGGTTGCGGTGCGAGGTTCAGCGAGAGGACCTTCCGGGCCTTCGTCTCGATCAGTGCGTCCAGCAGATCGGGCACGAGCAGATGCGGAATGACGGAGGAGAACCAGGACCCGGGACCGAGCACCACCCAGTCCGCGTCCAGGACCGCGGCGACCGCTTCGGGGACGGCCGGCGGGTCGTGCGGGACCACGTGCACGGACTGGACCTCGCCCGGGGTGAGCGCCACGGTGGCCTGGCCGCGCACCGTGTCCACCTGGTCCGGGTGGTCGGGGTCGTGCCCCTTGACGAGGGCCTGGAGCTCCAGCGGCACGGCGGACATGGGCAGCACCCGGCCGTGCGCGCCGAGGAGCTTGCCGACCAGGTCCAGGGCCTGCACGTGGTCGCCGAGCTGCTCCCACAGGGCGACGATCAGCAGATTGCCGACCGCGTGTTCGTGCAGGTCGCCCTTGGACTGGAAGCGGTGCTGGATGACCTGGGCCCAGGTCTGGCCCCAGTCGTCGTCGCCGCACAGGGCGGCCAGCGCCTTGCGCAGATCGCCGGGTGGCAGGACGCCCAGCTCCTCGCGGAGCCGGCCGCTGGATCCGCCGTCGTCGGCGACGGTGACCACCGCGGTCAGGTCTCCGGTGATCCGCCGCAGCGCGGTGAGCGAGGCGGACAGACCCATGCCGCCGCCGAGCGCGACGACCTTGGGCTGTGCGCCGCGCTTGCGGCCCGACAGCGGGGTGCCCCTGCGCAGTCTGCGCAGACGCATGTTGCGACTGGTCACTCGCGCCCCATGTCCCGGTGCACGAGCACGGTCTCGATGCCCTCGGCGGCGAGCCGGGCGGACAGCTTCTCCGACATGGCCACCGAACGGTGCTTGCCGCCCGTGCAGCCGACGGCGATGGTCACGTACCGCTTGCCCTCGCGGCGGTAACCCGCGGCGACGAGCTGGAGCAGTTCCGTGTACTGGTTGAGGAACTCCTTGGCGCCCGGCTGGTCGAAGACGTACGCGGACACCTCCTCGTTGAGGCCGGTGAAGGGGCGCAGCTCGGGGACCCAGTGCGGGTTGGGCAGGAAGCGGCAGTCCACCACGAGGTCGGCGTCGACGGGCAGCCCGTACTTGAAGCCGAAGGACATCACGGTGGCGCGGAGCTCCGGCTCCTCGTCGCCCGCGAACTGGGCGTCCATCTTGGCGCGCAGTTCGTGCACGTTGAGGCTGGAGGTGTCGATCACCAGGTCGGCGTCGCCGCGCAGCTCGCGCAGCAGGTCGCGCTCGGCGGCGATCCCGTCGACGATGCGGCCGTCGCCCTGGAGGGGGTGCGGTCGGCGGACCGACTCGAAGCGTCGGACCAGGGCGTCGTCGGAGGACTCCAGGAAGACGATCCGGCGGGTGACGCCCTTGGACTCCAGGTCGGCGAGGGACTCCCGCAGGTTGTCGAAGAAGCGACGGCCGCGGACGTCGACGACGACGGCGATCCGTGCCACGTTGCCCTGCGAGCGGGCGCCGAGCTCCACCATGGTGGGGATCAGCGCGGGCGGCAGGTTGTCGACGACGAACCAGCCGAGGTCCTCCAGACACTTGGCCGCCGTGCTGCGGCCCGCGCCCGACATTCCGGAGATGATCACCAGCTCGGGGATGGCCACCGTGCTGTCGCCCGTCTCGATCGAGGTGCCCGTACTCACGTCTGCTGCTCCGTCTGCTCGGTCTGTGCGGTCGTGCCCGTGTTCATTCTCGTTCTCGGTCATGCCGTGCTGCCCCCGTCGTCCTCTTCAATGATCTCTCCTGTGGCCGTGTTCACGGCGGGCGTGGCCGGGGCGGCCGCGGCGAGGGCGACAGCCACTGATTCCGCCGTCCTGCGGCCTATCCCCGGAACCTCGCAGATCTCGTCGATTGTCGCCTGCCGCAGCTTCTTCACGGAGCCGAAATGCTTGATCAACGCCTGTTTCCGGGTCTCTCCCAGACCGGAGACCGCGTCCAGGGGGCTGGAGCGGATGCGCTTGGCCCGTTTGGCGCGCTGGTAGGTGATGGCGAAGCGGTGTGCCTCGTCGCGGACGCGCTGGAGGAGGTAGAGGCCCTCGCTGGAACGGGGCAGGACCACCGGGTCGTCGTCATCGGGCAGCCAGACCTCTTCCAGCCGCTTGGCCAGGCCGCAGACGGCGATGTCGTCGATCCCCAGTTCGTCGAGGGCCCGCTTGGCCGCGGCGACCTGGGGCTGCCCGCCGTCGACCACCAGGAGCTGCGGCGGGTAGGCGAACCGCTTGGGCCGGCCGTCGTCCTCACGGGGCTCGGCGGCCGCGTCCTGGTCGGGGGCGGCGGGCACGGGTCCCGTGGTAGCGGGGCCGACGGCGGGGCTGTCGGCCCCCGGACCGTCAGTGCCGGTGCCTTCCTCCCACTCCCCTGTCCGCTCCTTCTCCTGGAGGTAGCGCCGGAAGCGCCGGCTGATCACCTCGTGCATCGAGCGGACGTCGTCCTGTCCCTCGAAGCCCTTGATCTGGAAGCGGCGGTACTCCCCCTTGCGGGCCAGACCGTCCTCGAAGACCACCATCGACGCCACCACGTCGTCTCCCTGGAGGTGGGAGATGTCGAAGCACTCGATGCGCAGCGGGGCCGTGTCGAGGCCGAGCGCCTCGGCGATCTCCTCCAGGGCCCGGGACCGGGTGGTCAGGTCGGAGGCGCGCTTGGTCTTGTGCAGTCCGAGGGCCTGCAGGGCGTTGCGCTGGACCGTCGCCATCAGGTCCTTCTTGTCCCCGCGCTGCGGGATGCGCAGGCTGACCTGGGAGCCCCGGCGGCCGGCCAGCCACTGGGAGACCGCCTCGGGGTCCTCGGGAAGGGCCGGGACGAGGACCTCCTTGGGGACGGAGTCGCCGGTCTCCTCGCCGTACAGCTGCTGCAGCGCGTGCTCGACGAGCCCCGAGGTGTCGACGTTCTCCACCTTGTCGGTGACCCAGCCGCGCTGGCCGCGCACCCGGCCGCCGCGGACGTGGAAGATCTGGACCGCAGCCTCCAGCTCGTCCTCCGCGACCGCGATCAGGTCGGCGTCGGTGGCGTCGGCGAGGACGACGGCGCTCTTCTCCATGGCGCGCTTGAGCGCCTCCACGTCGTCGCGCAGGCGGGCCGCGCGCTCATACTCCATCTCCTCGGCCGCCGCCATCATGTCCTTCTCCAGGCGGCGGATGTACGTGCCGGTGCGGCCGGCCATGAAGTCGCAGAAGTCGTCCGCCAGTTCCCGGTGCTCCTCGGGGGTGATCCGTCCGACGCAGGGGGCCGAGCACTTGCCGATGTAGCCGAGGAGGCAGGGGCGGCCGGTCCTGGCGGCGTTCTTGAAGACGCCGGCGGAGCAGGTGCGTACCGGGAAGACCCGGAGCATCAGGTCGACCGTCTCGCGGATCGCCCAGGCGTGCCCGTACGGACCGAAGTAACGCACGCCCTTCTTCTTGGCACCGCGCATGACCTGAACGCGCGGGAACTCCTCGTTGAGCGTGACCGCGAGATACGGATAGCTCTTGTCGTCGCGGTACTTGACGTTGAACCGGGGGTCGAACTCCTTGATCCAGGAGTACTCGAGCTGGAGCGCCTCGACCTCCGTGGAGACGACGGTCCACTCCACGGACGCGGCGGTGGTCACCATCGTGCGCGTGCGCGGATGGAGGCCGGACAGGTCCTGGAAGTAGTTGGCCAGGCGCTGGCGCAGGCTCTTCGCCTTCCCGACGTAGATCACCCGGCGGTGTTCGTCGCGGAATTTGTAGACCCCCGGGGAGTCGGGGATCTGTCCCGGCTTGGGGCGGTAGCTGGAGGGGTCTGCCATGGCTCCCACCCTACTTGCGGGCAGTGACAGCACGGTGTGGTCCGGGGATGGTGCCGCGCTCCGGGACACGGGGTGGGGGCACGTGTCCCGGAGTGCGGGGTCATCGGGCCCGGACGGGCCCCGTGGTCACGTTGTCCTGCGGCGGTGGCGGGTGCGCAGGACGGTGACGCCGCAGAGGGCGAGTACGGCGACGGCGCCCGCGGCCGCCGCCCCGGAGGTCGCCGTCAGCGCGGTGCCCGTGGCGGTGCCCGCCGCGATGGCGGGCCCGGGCCGTCCCTCTGCGGGCTGCGCGCCGGTGGGCCCGTAGCCGCCCGCACGGCCCGCGCGGGCGTAGCCGGAACCGGGGAGCTTGTCCGCGTACGCATTGCGTACCCGGGTGCGGTAGGCGGCCAGCGTGGTGCCGCCCGCGCCGACCGCACGCACTGCGTCCCCGTCCAGCGGGAGCACCCGGCTGCCCTTCTGGACGTACCAGGCGTCGATCTGCGGTTCGCGGAAGACGATGCCGCCGGGCAGTTTGCGGGCGCCTGCGGCCGCGTACCTGGTCTCGTCGTCGCCGGTGGCGATGTTCACCACCTGCCAGTTCCCGTCCTTCCCCGGTTCGGGGAGTGTCCAGAGTGATGCCTTCTGGCCGTCCGAGGAGACCGCCGTGCTGGCCAGGTAGTCCAGTGCGGCGACGGGCGCCCCGGGTTCTCCCGCGACGAAGTCCGCGGACAGGGTGCGTACGGGCACGGCCGCGCCCTCGATCCGGGGTGCGGCGGCCGCCCTGGTGACGGCTCCCTCACGGGCGAAGAAGCGGGACAGCGTGTCCAGGGTCGTGGCGTCGGTGGCCGCCTCGTGGGCCGCCGCCAGGGCCGCCGGGGTGGCCGAGGGCCCGGTGGCCGCGGCGGCCTGCGGGGCGACGGTGAGCAGGGCGGCACCGGCCAGCACGCCGCTCGCGGCCAGTGCGGCGGCGAACGGACGTGCACGGCGTGCGGTCCGCGTGGCGGGAAGGCCCGGGGAACGGGTGGAGGTCATGCCGTCACGCCCCTATCCGGTAGAGCGAGTGGGTCCAGGAGAACT
Organism: Streptomyces sp. NBC_00236; assembly: GCF_036195045.1. NCBI lineage: Bacteria > Bacillati > Actinomycetota > Actinomycetes > Kitasatosporales > Streptomycetaceae > Streptomyces > Streptomyces sp. NBC_00236. Next base: position 1,753,082 of record NZ_CP108100.1, read on the forward strand.
CGCTGTTGTTCACGTACCAGGCGTGCGAGGCCCAGTTGTAGCGGTCGCTGGAGGGCCAGGGATCGCCCCAGTAGACCCAGCTGTTCGCGTCGTCGTACCCGTACAGGACATGCATGTGGCCGCCACCGGAGGACCACTGGATGCGGGTCTCCACCGGACGTCCGGCGGTGATCTCGGCCTGCACGGTCGGGTAGCGCAGCCAGCCGGTGACATACGAGCCGGGGTTGATGCCGGCCCAGTACAGACCGTCCTGGACGTTGCCGAGCGAGGCCTGCGAGTTGGGGCACTCGTAGCCCTGGGCACGCCCGAACGCGGCGTTGCAGAACTGGTTCTGGCTGTAGTTCCGGCCGAACCAGGTGGCGATGGTGTTGCCGGCTGCGGCCCAGCACCAGTTCGTCTTCTGCTGGGCCTGCATGCTGATGTTCAGCCGCTGGGCGGCGGCGAGGGTGCCCGTCGCGGAGGAGGCGGTGAACTGCTGACCGGCGGCAGCGGAGGCGTGGTGGTGCTGATCGGCGGCGGCGGTCGCCGTGGGGGCGGCGAGCAGTACGGCGGCGAGGACGGCTGTCACCGACAGCCGTCCCGGCCGGATTCTTCGGTTGCGCATGGCGTTCCTCCCATGGCGGGGGGTGGGGGATCCAAGGAGCGCGTCCGGACGCTGACGAGGAGCATCAACCGTTGTCGGAAGCCGGTCAACACGCTTCAATGCGGGGGAACATCGCGGTGTGAACGCCGGTGGCGGGTGCGTGAACGCTCTCCCCCTGCCACCTGCGGTCCCACACCCGCCGGCGCGGCCCGGCCGTCGCCCGTCGTGAACGTTCACCTGGAGGACGCATGCAGCACACCGAGGCCGAACTGGCGCAGGTGCTGCACACCGGCCCGTTCCATCTGGCGCTCCGCACCGCACTCTCGGTACGCGGACTGCCGCTCCAGCGGGTGCAGCACCATCTGGCGCATCGCGGTGTCAAGGTCGGTGTGACCAGTCTCAGTTACTGGCAGCAGGGCGCCCGCCGGCCGCAGCGGCCGGAGTCCCTGCGGGCGGTGAAGGCGCTGGAGGAGGTGCTGGAGCTGCCGGGGAACTCCCTGCTCGGGCTGTTGGGATCCGGGGAGTCCGGCGCCGACGCCGACCGCCCGCCGGCCCGCTCGTACCGCTCCCTGATGGAGGCCTCCGGGGCGGTGGAGCGGCTGCTCGCGGCGATGGAGTCGCCCTCGGACGGCGGGCTGCACACGGTGGGGCATCAGGAGCGGGTACGGATCGGTCCCGGCCGCCGGATGGAGGTCCGGAGCTCGCAGCACGTCGTGCGCGCCCACCGCGACGGCGTCGACCGCTATCTCGCCGTGTACCGCGGCGACCCGGGGTGCGATCCGGCACGGGTCGCGGTGAGCGCCCGGGAGAACTGCCGGACGGGGCGGGTCCGATGGGACGCGGAGACGGGGGTACTGGTCGCGGAGCTGCTCTTCGACACCCGGCTGCGGGCGGGCGAGACGTACCTCTTCGGCTACGGCTTCGAGGACGGTACGGGAGGGCCGTGCGGCGAGTACGTCCGCGGCTTCAGCTTCGGCGGCGGGCAGTACGTGCTGCAGGTCGGCTTCGACGAGGAGGCGCTGCCGGTACGGTGCCGGCGGTTCGCGCAGGTCTCGGCGGGGGCACCGCGCGGGGCCCGGACCGATCTCACGCTCACCGGCCGGCACCGGACCGTTCATCTGGTGGAGCAGGGGGTGCGGCCCGGTCTGGTCGGCATCGACTGGGACTGGGAGTGAGGCCGACGGTGGGCGGCCGGTTCAGGCGTCGGGGCCCGCGATCAGCTTCCCGCCTTCGACCTTGACCGGGACCGAGGGCAGCGGCACGGTCGCGGGGCCGTGCAGAGCCTTGCCGGTCGTGGTGTCGAAGAGGCTGCCGTGGCAGGGGCAGTGCCCCTCGTTCTTCTCGACCTTGTCCAGCAGGCAGCCCGCGTGGGTGCACTGGGCGCTGAACGCCTTGTACTGCCCCTTGGCCGGGCAGCTGACGATGACGCGCTGCTCGCGGTAGAGCTTGGACTCGCCGACCGGGATCTCGTCGGGGGCGCCGAGCTCGACGGGCGCGGTCGGGGTCGGGGTCTCGGCGTGCCCGAGCTTCGATTCGGTCGAACAGGCGGCCACTCCCAGCCCGGCGACGCCTGCGAGAGCGGCGCCCTTCAGCACGGTGCGGCGGGCGGTGGGCTGGCCGGACATGCGGTCTCCACGGGTCAGAGGGGTAAGGGTGCCAGGGCTGCCGGGGCGCCTGAGCAGCGGTGCAGCGGTGACGTATCCGACGATACCGGCGGAGCCGGGCGCCCTTGCGCGCGGGCCGGTCACGCGCGGTCGTGCCTGGTCGGGGCCGGTGCGGGAAGCGACGGTGCACGCCGGGGCGGGCGCGACGCCGGACACGGCGAGGTGGCGGCCCCTCCGGAGGGGCCGCCACCTCGCACCGCGCGATCGTGGTGTCAGGCCTTGCGCGCGCGGGTCGTCTTCTTGGCCGCGGACTTCTTCGCCGCTGCCGTCCCGGTGGCCTTCGCCTTGGCCGTGGTGGCCTTCGCCGTCGCCGTCTTCCGCGCGGGGGCGGACTTCGCGGCGACCGCCTTCTTCGCGGCCGTCTTGCGCACCGGCTTGCGCGCTGCGGGCACGGCCGCCTCGCTGACCCGGTCCGCGTCCAGGATGCCCTGGAGGAACTTCCCGGTGTGGCTGGCGGGGACGCCCGCCACGAACTCCGGGGTGCCCTCGGCGATGACCAGGCCGCCGCCGTTGCCCCCCTCGGGGCCCATGTCGATGACCCAGTCGGCGGTCTTGATGACATCGAGGTTGTGCTCGATGACGATCACCGAGTTCCCCTTGTCGACCAGGCCGGAGAGCACCTTGATCAGCTTGGAGATGTCCTCGAAGTGCAGACCGGTGGTCGGTTCGTCCAGGACGTAGACCGTGCGTCCGGTGGAGCGCTTCTGGAGCTCGCTGGCGAGCTTCACCCGCTGGGCCTCACCGCCGGAGAGCGTCGGCGCGGACTGGCCGAGCCTGACGTATCCGAGACCGACCTCGTTGAGCGTGCGCAGGTGACGCGCGATGGTCGGGACGGCCTCGAAGAACTCCAGGCCCTCCTCGATCGGCATGTCCAGCACCTCGGCGATGGACTTGCCCTTGTAGTGGACCTCCAGGGTCTCCCGGTTGTAGCGCGCTCCGTGGCAGACCTCGCACGGGACGTACACGTCGGGCAGGAAGTTCATCTCGATCTTGATGGTGCCGTCGCCGGAGCAGTTCTCGCAGCGGCCGCCCTTCACGTTGAAGGAGAACCGGCCCGGGAGGTAGCCGCGGACCTTGGCCTCCATCGTCTCCGCGAACAGCCGGCGGACGTGGTCGAAGACGCCGGTGTACGTCGCCGGGTTGGACCGGGGCGTCCGGCCGATGGGCGACTGGTCGACGTGCACCACCTTGTCGACGAGGTCGTCCCCGTCGACCCGGGTGTGGCGGCCGGGCACCGACTTGGCGCCGTTCAGCTCGCGGGCCAGGTGGGTGTAGAGGATGTCGTTGACCAGGGTCGACTTCCCGGAGCCGGAGACGCCGGTCACGGCGGTCAGCACGCCGAGCGGGAAGGAGACGTCGATGTCCTGGAGGTTGTTCTCCCGGGCACCGTGGACCGTGAGCAGGCGCGAGGGGTCGACGGGGCGCCGGATCTCGGGCATCGCGATCGACTTCTTGCCGGTCAGATACTGACCGGTGATCGACTTGTCGTTGGCCAGCAGCTCCTTGAGCGATCCGGAGTGGACCACCTTGCCGCCGTGCTCCCCGGCGCCGGGGCCGATGTCGACGACCCAGTCGGCGACCTTGATGGTGTCCTCGTCGTGCTCGACGACGATGAGCGTGTTGCCCATGTCGCGGAGGCGGACCAGGGTCTCGATCAGCCGGTGGTTGTCGCGCTGGTGCAGGCCGATGGACGGCTCGTCCAGCACGTACAGCACACCGACCAGACCGGAGCCGATCTGGGTGGCGAGCCGGATGCGCTGCGCCTCGCCGCCGGACAGGGTGCCCGCCGCGCGGTTCAGCGAGAGGTAGTCGAGGCCGACGTCGACCAGGAACTTCAGCCGCTCGTTGACCTCCTTGAGCACCCGCTCGGCGATCTTCTTGTCACGGGCGTTCAGCTTCATGCGGCCGAGGAACTCGGCGCACTCGCTGATCGACATCGCGGCGACCTGGGCGATGGACTTCTCCATCACCGTGACCGCGAGGACGATCGGCTTGAGCCGGGTGCCCTCACAGGTCGGACAGGGCACCTCGCGCATGTAGCCCTCGAAGCGCTCCCGGCTGGAGTCGCTCTCCGCCTCGGAGTGCCGCCTCTTGACGAACTGCACCGCACCTTCGAAGGAGGGCGTGGTGTAGGCGCGCTCGCGCCCGTACCGGTTGCGGTAGCGGACCTCGGTCTGGATCTTGTGGCCGAAGAGCAGGGCCTTCTTGGCGCGCTGCGGCAGCCCGGCCCAGGGGATGTCCGTACGGAATCCGAGGGCTTCGGCCAGGGCGTTGATCTGGCGGCCGAAGTACTCCTTGGTGTGGCCGTGCGACCAGGGGTGGATCGCGCCCTCGTCGAGGGACTTGTCCTCGTCCGGGACGATCAGCTCCGGGTCGACCTCCATCCGCGTGCCGATGCCCGTGCAGTCGGGGCAGGCGCCGAAGGGGGAGTTGAAGGAGAAGGAGCGCGGCTCCAGCTCCTCGAACGAGAGGTCGTCGTACGGGCAGTAGAGGTGCTCGGAGTACATCCGCTCACGCTCGGGGTCGTCCTCGGGGAGGTCGACGAAGTCGAGCACGACCATGCCGCCGGAGAGGCCCAGCGCGGTCTCGACCGAGTCGGTCAGCCGGCGCTTGGCGCTGTCCTTCACCGTGAGGCGGTCGATGACCACCTCGATGGTGTGCTTCTCCTGCTTCTTGAGCGTGGGCGGCTCGGAGAGCTGGATGGTCGCGCCGTCGACCCTGGCCCTGCTGTACCCCTTGGTCTGCAGGTCGGCGAAGAGGTCGACGAACTCGCCCTTGCGCTCGCGGACCAGCGGCGAGAGCACCTGGAAGCGGCTGCCCTCGGGCAGGCCGAGGACCTTGTCCACGATGGCCTGCGGCGACTGGCGCGAAATGGGACGGCCGCACTCGGGACAGTGCGGCTTGCCGATCCTGGCGAAGAGCAGCCGGAGGTAGTCGTAGACCTCGGTGATCGTGCCGACCGTCGAGCGCGGGTTGCGCGAGGTCGACTTCTGGTCGATGGAGACGGCGGGCGACAGGCCCTCGATGAAGTCGACGTCCGGCTTGTCCATCTGGCCGAGGAACTGCCGGGCGTACGAGGAGAGGGACTCCACGTAGCGCCGCTGGCCCTCGGCGAAGATCGTGTCGAACGCGAGCGACGACTTGCCCGACCCGGAGAGCCCGGTGAAGACGATGAGGGAGTCGCGGGGGAGGTCGAGCGAGACGTTCTTGAGGTTGTGCTCGCGAGCGCCACGGACGATGAGACGGTCGGCCACGCCGGTCCGCACCTTTCTAGAGAGAAGCGGGGGAACTGAGCCCCTGCCCCAGGGTATGGGGGGTGCCACAGCGATGTACGAAGCTTTCGACTCCGAGCGTATAGCACGCGCATTCGATTTACGGACGGCTGATGACTCCTTCACCCGAATGAGTGGCCGACGCTAGGCTCGACCCATGACTGATCATGCGCACGACCTGGCCGCACTGCGGGAAGCGACCGACCGGCTGCTCAGCGCCACGGCGAAACTGGACGACGCGGCACTCGCCGAACCGTCGCGTCTCCCGGCCTGGAGCCGGGGTCATGTCGTCGCGCACCTCTCACGTAACGCCGACGCGCTGGTAAATGTTCTCCAGGGCCGGCCCATGTACGCAGACAGCGAAACCCGCGACGGTGACATCGAGCGCGACGCGCCCCGGCCGCAGGCGGAGCAGCTCGCCGACCTGGCCGCGAGCGCGGACCGCTTCGTGGCGGCCACCGCGGCCCCCGCCGACTGGTCGCGCACCGTCACGCTGCGCAACGGTGTGACGGACTCCGCCTCCCGGATCCCCTTCCGCCGCCGCGGCGAGGTCGAGCTGCACCACGTCGACCTGGGGATCGGCTACGAGCTGGAGGACCTGCCGGACGAGTTCACCGCCCGGGAGATCGACTTCCTCGCCGAGCGCTTCGGCCGGCACCCCGCGGTCGTGTCGACGGCCGTGACCGACGACCGGGGCCGGGTCTGGACGACCGGCGGCGGCGCGGAGGGCGGACCCGTGGCCGTCCGCGGCACGGCTCCCGAACTGCTCGGCTGGCTCAGCGGCAGGCGCGACGGGTCCGCCCTGACCGTCGAAGGCGGAGCCCTTCCCGCGCTGCCCCCGCTATAGGCTGAGAGGCATGACGTACAGCGGAACGGTCAAGGTCGGCGGGCGTGCGGACGTACACGAGTTGACGGATCTGATGATCTCCAAGGTCGCCGTCGGCCCGATGAACAACAACGCCTATCTACTGCGCTGCCGGGCGACCAGCGAGCAGCTCCTGATCGACGCGGCCAACGAGGCCGGAACCCTGCTGACGCTGATCGGTGACGACTCGATCGCCTCGGTCGTCACCACGCACCGGCACGGCGACCACTGGCAGGCGCTGGGTGAGGTGGTCGCGGTCACCGGTGCGCGGACGTACGCGGGGCGGTTCGACGCCGAGGGGATCCCGGTCCCGACGGATGTGCTCGTCGAGGACGGCGACACGATCAGGGTCGGGCAGGTCGCACTGACCGCCCGCCATCTGACCGGCCACACCCCGGGCTCGATCGCGCTCGTCTACGACGACCCGCACGGTGCTCCGCACCTGTTCACCGGGGACTGCCTCTTCCCGGGCGGGGTCGGAAACACGAACAAGGACCCCGAGGCGTTCGCGAGCCTGCTGCACGACGTGGAGACCAAGCTCTTCGACCCGCTGCCCGACGAGACCTGGGTCTACCCGGGACACGGGCACGACACCACGCTGGGCGACGAGCGTCCGCACCTGCCGGAATGGCGCGCCCGGGGCTGGTGACATGGCGGCGGGGTGACGGCCGCGCATCCGCGCCCGTCACCCCGCCCTCCGCTCAGGTGTCAGGCGTCGACGCCGGCACCCTTGTCCGCGGAATCCTCCGCCTTGCCGGCCTTCACCGCGGCCTCGGCCTCGGCCGTCTTCCTGTTGGCGATCAGACTGGTGATCGTGGTGATCACCAGCACCCCGCAGATGACGCCGAGCGAGACCGGGATGGAGATCTCGGGGACGTGCACCCCGGACTCGTGCAGCGCGTGCAGCACCAGCTTGACGCCGATGAAGCCGAGGATGACCGAGAGCCCGTAGCTGAGGTGGACCAGCTTCTTGAGCAGGCCGCCGATCAGGAAGTACAGCTGCCGCAGCCCCATCAGCGCGAAGGCGTTGGCGGTGAACACGATGTACGGGTCCTGGGTCAGGCCGAAGATCGCGGGGATGGAGTCCAGCGCGAACAGCACATCGGTGGTACCGATGGCGAGCATGACGACCATCAGGGGCGTCAGGACACGCTTGCCGTTGTTGCGGATGAAGAGCTTGGTCCCGTGGTACCGGTCGGCGACACCGAAGCGGCGCTCGATGTTCTTGAGGAGGCGGTTCTCCTCGAACTCCTCTTCCTCCTCGTCGGCCCGTGCCTCCTGGATCAGCTTCCAGGCGGTGTAGATCAGGAACGCCCCGAAGATGTAGAAGACCCACGAGAAGTTGGCGATGACCGCGGCGCCCGCGGCGATGAAGATCGCCCTCAGCACCAGGGCGATCAGCACGCCGACGAGCAGCACCCGCTGCTGGAGGTGGGAGGGCACCGAGAACTTCGCCATGATGAGCACGAAGACGAAGAGGTTGTCGACGCTCAGCGATTTCTCGGTGATGAAGCCGGCGAAAAACTCGCCCGAGGCCTGGCTCTCGCCGAACACGAGCAGGCCGAGCCCGAAGAGGGCGGCCAGCGCGATCCAGATGATCGTCCAGATTCCGGCTTCCTTGGTCGATACGTCATGGGGCTTGCGCCCGATGAAGAAGTCGACGGCGATGAGGGCGCTCAGACCAAGAATGGTCAGCGCCCAGAGGGTCCATGAAACGTCCACTGCGCCTCCGGCAGTTCGCTACGGCTACTGATCAGCGTCGTCGCTGCCGGAGGTCTCTTCCACCTGGGCGCACGGGATGCGCGCCTGGGCCGGCGCCCCGGGACCGGTCACAGTCCGTACTGACGGGAACGCCGCGATCGGGAGTACTCCCCTCCGCTCAATGAACAGTACAGGGAACACCAAGGAAAGGTAAAGAGAAGGGTAAAGATGCTCCAAAACGCCAGGTGGGAATGGGTGTGGCCATAGCGGCCGGGCCGACCGGTCAGCGATGCCCGGTGCGGCGCGCGGCTGCCACGCGCTCCAGAACCTGCTCCAGCACGCGGCTGCCGGGCGGGGTCGCGGGCGGCTCGTACGTCCAGGCGTGACCGACCCAGGGGTCGGCCAGATGGTCGTCGGCGACCGGGGTGACGCGGAGCAGGGACCGCCACAGCGGGTCGAGAACCGGACCGTACGCGGAGGCGTCCTCCCGGTCCGCGACCATCATGAGATGCACGCCGACGGCGGGCCCCTCGTCCGCGAGATAGCGCAACTGGGTGACGGCACGGTCGTCGAAGCCGTGCGGGAAGTCGTTGACGATCAGCAGCTGCTCGGCCGGGTCCAGGTCGGGCGGCAGCGAATCGGCGGCTCCGGCCCTGATGGCCATCTGCACGAGGTCGACGCGCCGGGTGAGGTGGGCGAGGACGGAGGACACTCCCCCGGGGCCGGACGCGGGCGGGCTCGCGAGCACCCCGGCGCCGACCAGCGGGGCCAGCGCCGCGGCGGCGGAGCCCGCCGGGTCGATGACATGGACCGAGAACTCGTTCGGCGGGTAGACGGCGAGCATCCGCGCCGCGTGCAGAACGGCGCTCTCCATGGCCAGCCGGCGCAGCTGGTCCGTATCGGTCAGGGCGGCGGCCTCGGACGCCGTGCGTCCGCTGTCGATCCACATGCCACGCTCCAGCGGCAACCGGACGAGCAGCGGAATGCTCATCCCGCTGCTCTCCGGCAGGTGGAGGTCACCGATCCGCAGGGCCATGGGGATCTCCATCGGGACGCGGTAGGCATGCCAGACGGGGCTGTCCCAGCCCGCGTACGCGGGGGGCAGCGCGGGCTCCACCACGGCGGCCTCGGCGGCGAGCTGGGCGAGGTCGCGGTCCAGTGCCTCGCGGGCCCGGCCGGTCAGCTCGTCGCGCTTGGCCCGGGCCTGCTCACGGGCCCGGTCGCCCGCGCCGCCGATCCGGCTGCGCGGATCGGACAGGGTCCGTTCCAGCTCCTGGTCCATCCGGGATTCGGCGAAGTCGACGGCGCTGCGGTACGCGGCGGTGGCCCGGGCCAGGTCCTCGAACATGCCCCAGACCTGGTTGTAGAGGCGCTCGTCCATCGACCAGCCGGTCGCGTCCCCGGCCACGGGGGTCGCGGGCCTGCCGGGCTGGGCGGGCGGCGCAGCGGGCGGAGGCGGCGGGGGCGCGGTCGACTCGCGGCGAGGGTGCGCGTAGTCGATGGGGCCCCCCGCGGACGGCGGGGCCGGGGCGACCGGGGCGGTGGGCGCGGAGGACGGCGAGGAGGGCTCGGGCTGCGGGGCCGCCTGCGGCCGTCCGGCGCTCTGGGGCGCCGCGGGGCCTCCTGCGTGTGTGACCCGGCCGCCCTCCGGGGTGCGGGGCGGGGGCGGGGTCACCGAGCGGGCCAGTCCGCGGGCTACCGCTTCCTGGATCGACCTCGCCAGTTCGGCTGCCCCCGCGACGCCCTGGTCGGCGAGCATCGCGGCGAGACCGCCGGCGTAACCCTGCCCGACCGCGCGGACCTTCCAGGCCCCCTGCCTTCGGTAGAGCTCCAGAGCGGCGACGGCGGACTCGCTGTCCAGGCCGGTCAGGGTGAAGGTGGCGATCTCCGCGCCGTCGAGTCCGGTGACGGCGACGAAGGGCGAGGCCACGGTCCCGAACCGGGTCGGGCCGCCCGCCTCCAGCGGCAGCGCCAGCAGCACGGTGACCCGGTGCACCGCCTCGGGCAGGGCGTCGAGGTCGACCGCGAGCCGGTGCTCGGCCGCGGCCTGCCTGGACACCTCCAGGCCCGGCAGCTGCGGGGAGCCGGGGTGGGCTATCCACTCGACGCCGTGCACGGTGCCGTGCTCGTCCCCGAGCGTGGCACCGGCCACGACGGGCGCGCCGGCCGAAACCCGGATCTCCAGACGGGTCTGGGGCAATGTGTGGTTCTGCCCCCGGACCAGCTCGGCCGTCATTGCCCTGTCCCCTCGACGAGTTGCTGCTGCGCGATGCGGTGTCGTGCGTGGTGCGGCGCCGGGCGGCGCCCCGATGCCGTGGCGTACGTGGTGGCGGCGCCGGTGCCGCGATGCGGTGCAGCTCCCGGCGGCCGATGCTGCCGGGAGCTGCGCGTCGCGATGCGGACCCGTGGGTCCGGCACTGCCTACAGGTGCGGCAGGATCGCCGGCATGAGGTCCTGGAAGGTACGGCCGTTGGCCGGGTTTCCGATGGCGGTCATCTGCCACCCGCTCCCCGAACGGTGCACCTTCGCCATGATCTGGGCGGTGTACTGCCCGCCGCCGTCCAGCGTGTAGCGGGCGAGCTCCTGGCCGTTGGTCTCGTCCACGATGCGGCAGAAGGCGTTCTGCACCTCCTGGAACGTCTGGCCGGTGAAGGAGTTCACCGTGAAGACGATCTGGTCGATGTGGACCGGCACCCGCTGGAGGTCGACCAGGATCGCCTCGTCGTCGCCGCCCGAGCCGGCGCCGCCGACCAGGTTGTCCCCGGTGTGCTTGACCGAGCCGTCGTCGCTGACGAGGTGCCGGAAGAACACGACGTCGACCGGCTGCTTGTCGGCGAACAGGACCGCCGAGGCGTCCAGGTCGATCTCCCGGGTGCGCGAGCCGAACAGACCCCGGCGCGGAGCCGCTTGCCAGCCGAGCCCCATCCGTACCGCGGTCAGGGTCCCCCCGTCGCTCTTCTGCAGGCTGATGGCCTGACCCTTGGTCATATTGACCGTCACGCGCTGTCCCCTCTCCGCTGTCCCCGCAACCGTCCTTGCGCGGTTTTCCAGCACCCTACGCATTCACACCACGGACACAGCCACCGCGGGCCGTTTTGTGTCGGTCCTGCAACACACCGGGTTCCCCGGGGTCAGGCCAGACCCGCCTCCCGCATCTGGCGCAACTCCTTCTTCAGCTCCCCCACCTCGTCACGCAGCCTGGCGGCCACCTCGAACTGCAGGTCGGCGGCGGCGGCGCGCATCCGGTCGGTCATCTCCTCGATGATCCCGGCGAGCTCCGTGGCCGGGCGGTCGGTGACCGCAGCCTTGTCCCCGCCGGCCTTCCCCTTCGCGGCGCCGGCCTTGATGCCCAGCGTGGGCACGGGCGCCTTGGTCCCCTTGCCCTGGCGGTAACCGGTGCCGAGGAGTTGCTCGGTGTCGACCTCCTCGCGGGCGATCGTCGCGACGATGTCGTTGATCTTCTTGCGCAGCGGCTGCGGGTCGAGTCCGCGCTCGGTGTTGTACGCGATCTGCTTCTCGCGGCGGCGGTTGGTCTCGTCGATGGCCTGCGCCATCGCCGGGGTGATCTTGTCCGCGTACATATGGACCTGCCCCGACACGTTACGGGCCGCACGTCCGACGGTCTGGATCAGTGAGGTGGCCGAGCGCAGGAAGCCCTGCTTGTCGGCGTCGAGGATGGCCACGAGCGACACCTCGGGCAGGTCGAGTCCCTCGCGCAGGAGGTTGATCCCGACCAGGACGTCGTACTCGCCTGAGCGCAGCTCCCGCAGCAGCTCGATACGGCGCAGGGTGTCGACGTCGCTGTGCAGATAACGGACCTGGATGCCCAGCTCCAGGAAGTAGTCGGTGAGGTCCTCCGACATCTTCTTGGTGAGGGTGGTGACCAGGACCCGCTCGTCCTTCTCGGTGCGCTTGCGGATCTCGTGCACCAGGTCGTCGATCTGGCCCTCGGTGGGCTTGACGACGATCTCCGGGTCGACGAGGCCGGTGGGCCGGATGATCTGCTCCACGAAGCCGTCGCCCCGGGAGAGCTCGTACTTGCCGGGGGTGGCGGAGAGGTAGACCGTCTGGTTGATCCGTCCGAGGAACTCCTCCCACTTCAGCGGGCGGTTGTCCAGGGCCGAGGGCAGCCGGAAGCCATGGTCGACGAGGGTCCGCTTCCGGGAGGCGTCTCCCTCGTACATCGCACCGATCTGCGGGACGGTGACGTGCGACTCGTCGAGGACGAGGAGGAAGTCCTCGGGGAAGTAGTCGAGGAGGGTGTGGGGAGCGGTGCCGGGGTCGCGGTCGTCGAAGTGCATCGAGTAGTTCTCGACACCGGAGCAGGTGCCGATCTGGCGGAGCATCTCGATGTCGTACGTCGTACGCATGCGCAGCCGCTGGGCCTCCAGCATCTTGCCCTGTTTCTCCAGCTCGGCGAGACGCTGCTCCAGCTCCTTCTCGATGCGGCCGACCGCCCTCTCCATGCGCTCGGGGCCCGCGACGTAGTGGCTCGCGGGGAAGACGTGGAGCGACCGGTCCTCGCTGATGATCTCGCCGGTGAGCGGGTGGAGCGTGGAGAGGGCCTCGATCTCGTCACCGAACATCTCGATGCGGACGGCGAGCTCCTCGTAGACCGGAAAGATCTCGATGGTGTCGCCGCGCACCCGGAAGGTGCCGCGGGTGAACGCCAGGTCGTTGCGGGTGTACTGCATCTCGACGAAGCGGCGCAGCAGCTGGTCGCGGTCCATCTCGTCGCCCACTTTGAGCTGGACCATCCGGTCCACGTACTCCTGCGGGGTGCCGAGGCCGTAGATGCAGGACACGGAGGCGACCACGACGACGTCCCGCCGGGTGAGCAGCGAGTTCGTGGCGGAATGGCGGAGCCGCTCGACCTCCTCGTTGATCGAGGAGTCCTTCTCGATGTAGGTGTCCGACTGCGGGACGTAGGCCTCGGGCTGGTAGTAGTCGTAGTACGAGACGAAGTACTCGACGGCGTTGTTCGGCAGGAGCTCGCGGAACTCGTTGGCCAGCTGGGCGGCGAGGGTCTTGTTCGGCGCCATCACCAGGGTGGGGCGCTGGAGCTTCTCGATCATCCAGGCGGTGGTCGCCGATTTGCCGGTGCCGGTCGCGCCGAGGAGCACGACGTCCTTCTCACCTGCCCGGACGCGCCGCTCCAGCTCGGCGATGGCCGCCGGCTGATCGCCACTGGGCTGGTAGGGACTGACGACCTCGAAAGGCGCCACCGAACGTTCGATCTTCGAAACGGGCCGCATGCAACCACCGTACGACCCCCCACTGACAACGGGGCCGGGACAGGGCACGCGGCGGCCCCGCGGTCACCAGTCCTGGGGCTGCGTGGAGTCCTGGCGCTGCTGGGAGTGGAACGAGGCCGGGTCGGCGTGCGTACCGAACCGGGGAACCTGGCGCTGGGCCGGGATGCCGGGCATCCGGTCCTCTCGGCCGGCCGCGGGGTCGTTCCAGTCGGGGGTGCCCATGACCACCAGGGGATCGAACATCACGACGACGGCGGCCAGCAGCAGGAAGCACGCCGGGCCGACCAGCATGGGGACGAGCAGCGCGGTCGCACTGTCGCCGGAGCCCGGGGAGGAGCCGGTGAGGGCGGCGGGGTGGAGGTGGACCCTGAGAGCGGCCATGCCCGTGTAGTGCATCCCGCTCACCGCGACACCCATGACGACGCTGGCGCCGAGGCTGGGCAGGAAGCCGTGGATGGAGACCGCGGCCCAGAGTGCGGCGGTCGAGGCCACCACGGCGACGACGACCGAGAGGGACACGGTGATCGTGTCGTACTCGAACTGCCCATCAAGTCGCATACCGGCCATGCCGAGGTAATGCATGGAGGCCACACCGAGTCCGGTGATCGTTCCTCCCGTCACCAGCGCCATGCGGGTGGCGCCGCGGTACCCGACCAGGAAGATCCCGATACCGACCATGACGATCGCGACGGCGAGGCTGGCGAAGGTGATCGCCTTGTCGTAGCCGATCGGTACCTCTTCGACGGTGAACCCCACCATCGCGATGAAGTGCATCGTCCAGATGCCGGAGCCTATGGAGGTCGCACCCAGAGCCAGCCAGCCGGCCTTGAAGGAACGCTCGGTACGCAGGGACCGGGTGGTGCAGCGCAGGCCCAGGGCCGCGCCGAGACAGGCCATGAGGAAAGCGGCCACGGGAGTGACCGCCCCGTAGCCGAAGCCGTCGATTGTGCCCTGCATGCTCGTACGCCCTTCGCAGAAGCCCGGGTTCGGATGACCCTAAGGCGCAAGGCCCGGCAAACAAACAGAAGAGCTGCATTTTATCGACCGGGAAGGCGGCCCGTGACCCGGTCCCCGAGGTGCGTTCACGTCGTGGCCATCCGTCGCCCCTTCCCTGTTCGGGGACGGCTGGGACCCTCGGGCCGTCCGTAACTCTGACGCAAGGAGTCCACGTGTACGCAGGCACCGCAACCGCCTCCGCCGCTGCCGCCGCCCTGCTGGGCGCCGGCGCGCTGCTGATGTCGAGCACGGCCGCCGGGACGCCGGGTACGGACGCCGCCCCGGCCGGACGCACCGCGGCGGTGGCCCACACCGTCGGCGCCCCCGCCGCGACGGCCGTCGGCACCGGCGTCCGGACAGTGAGCGACGTGGCCCGGGGCCGGACGGACGACCCGCTCGTCATCGCCCACCGGGGTGCGTCGGCGTACGCCCCGGAGAACACCCTGGCGGCCGTGGACAAGGCCGACGTCCTGGGCTTCGACTGGGTGGAGAACGACGTCCAGCTGACCAGGGACGGCGTGCTGGTCGTCATCCACGACACCGATCTGAAGCGGACCACGGATGCCGAGGAGGTCTTCCCCGACCGTGCTCCGTGGGCGGTCAAGGACTTCACGGCCGCCGAGATCGCCCGGCTGGACGCGGGCAGCTGGTTCGGTCCGCTGTACGCCGGCGCCCGGGTGCCGACACTCCGGCAGTACCTGCACCGGATCGGGCGCAACGACCAGAACCTGCTCCTGGAGATCAAGAGCCCCGAGACCTATCCCGGAATCGAGCAGGCGACCCTGCGGGTCCTGCGCCAGGAGGGGTGGCTCGACCGCGAGCACGTCCGCAGCCGTCTGGTGATCCAGAGCTTCGGGGCCGGCAGCGTGCGCAAGGTGCACGAGCAGCGCCCGGACGTCGTCACGGGCTTCCTCGGCACTCCGGCCGTCGCGGACCTGCCGTCGTACGCGGAGTTCACCGACCAGATCAACCCTGCGTACACCTCGGTCTCGGGCGAGTACG
This sequence comes from Streptomyces sp. NBC_00236, assembly GCF_036195045.1. Classification (NCBI taxonomy): domain Bacteria; kingdom Bacillati; phylum Actinomycetota; class Actinomycetes; order Kitasatosporales; family Streptomycetaceae; genus Streptomyces; species Streptomyces sp. NBC_00236. Next base: position 1,768,420 of record NZ_CP108100.1, read on the forward strand.
TGGCGGCGGTGCACGCGCTGAAGGGCCCGCACGACAAGCGGCTCCGGGTCAGCGCCTGGACGGTCAACGACGCCGAGCACGCGCTCCGGGTGGCCGGCTACGGCGTGGACGGCATCATCACCAACGCCCCCGACGTGGTGCGTGAGGCCACCCGCTGACCGCTCGGGGACACCAGGAGCCGGCGTCCGTTGTCAGTGGGCGGTCGTACGGTGGTGGCCATGAACAGCGACGGGGTTGTCGAGTGGGCCGTGGTCGACAGTGACATCGGCCCGCTCCTGCTGGCCGCGACCGGAGCCGGGTTGGTGACCGTGGTCTTCCACGCCCGGCCGGCGGTCCGGGACAAGGCGCTGGACCGGTTGCGCACCCGGCTCGGCGCCGAACCCGTGGAGTCACCCGGCTCCGCGCGCCTCGCCGAACCCATACGCCAGCTCGCGGCGTACTTCGCGGGCACGCTGCGGGAGTTCTCGCTCGACCTGGACTGGTCGCTGACGAGCGGCTTCAACCGCCAGGTGCTCCGCGAACTGGCGACGGGTGTGCCGTACGGCGCGGTCGCCGGCTACGGAGACCTCGCCGACCGGGTGGGCCAGCCCGGCGCGGCCCAGGCGGTCGGCGCCGCGATGGGGTCCAACCCGCTGCCCGTGGTGGTGCCCTGCCACCGGGTGGTGGAGAGCGACGGCGGGCTCGGCGGCTTCGGCGGCGGGCTGGAGACGAAGCGGCAGCTGCTGGCTCTGGAGGGTGTGCTGCCGCAGCCGCTGTTCTGAGCCGGCCGGGCCCGGCGGGGTCGTGCCCGGATCCGGCACGACTGCCGTGACCTGCGGGGGTCCGGACGCGGGGGTTCGGACTCTGCGTGCCGCCTGGCACACTGCGTCGGTGCCCCACACCATCAACGCTCCCGATACCCCCGACGGCCCCGTCTCCGCCGGACCGGTCACCGCGGCGGACCTGCCCGCACTCCGGCGCAGGACGTCCGGCGTGCTCATCGCCAGTCAGATACTCGGCGGCCTCGGTGTGCCCATCGGCATCGCCCTGGCCCCGGTGCTGGCGACGCGCGTCAGCGGCTCCGAGGCGCTGTCGGGCCTCGCGCCCACCGCGTCGGTGACCGGCACGGCCCTGCTCTCGCTGCCACTGGCCGCACTGATGACCTCGCGGGGCCGCCGCCCCGGACTGGTGCTGGCGTATCTGATCGGGGCGCTCGGCGCGGGCCTCGTGGTGCTGGCGACCGTCGTGGAGAGCTTCCCGCTGCTGCTGCTCGGCATGGCCGGGTTCGGTGCGGGTTCCTCGGCCAACCTCCAGGCCAGATTCGCCGCCGCCGATCTCGCCGAACCCGACCGCCGCGGCCGGGCGATCTCGACCGTCATCTGGGCCACCACCATCGGCTCGGTGCTCGGGCCCAACATCGCGGCCCCGGCGGGCCGGGTGTTCCGGGGCACCGCCGTCTCGGAGACGGCCGGCCCGTTCGTCTGGGCGGCCGGCATCTTCCTGCTCGCCGCCGTCGTGGTCGCGGTGCTGCTGCGGCCCGATCCCCTCCTCACCGCGCGCGCCCTGGCGCCGCAGGAGAACCGGTCGGCCGGGGGCCGTTCGCTGCGCGCGGGTCTCGCGGCCGTGCGGGCCTCGCCCATGGCCCGGCTCGCCCTGGTGACCGTGACCGTCTCGCACACCGCGATGGTCTCGATCATGGTGATGACGCCGGTCGACCTCGGCCACCACGGCGCGGACCTCCAGCTGATCGGGCTGGTGATCAGCGGCCACATCGCCGGGATGTACGCGTTCTCGCCGGTCATGGGCTGGCTGGCGGACCGTTTCGGCCGCCTCACCGTCATCGGGCTGGCCGCCGGGCTCCTCGCCCTCGCCGCACTGCTGGCGGGTACCGCGGGCGCCGCGCACGGCAGGACCGCGGCCGGCCTGTTCGTACTCGGCCTCGGCTGGTCCGCCGGCCTGGTGGCGGGTTCGGCGCTGCTCACCGACTCCGTACCGCAGGCGGCGCGCGCCGCCGTGCAGGGGCTGTCGGACCTCACCATGAACGCGTCGGCGGGCATCGGCGGCGCGGTCGCCGGCGTGATCGTCTCCCAGGCCGGCTACGGCTGGCTCAACCTGACCGGAGCGTGCCTGCTGCTGCCGATGGCGGCACTGGCGCTGCGCCGGAGCCTGACCCACCGCGCCACGGCCTGAGAGCGGGAGCGGCGCGAGAGCGGGAGCGGCGCGAGAGCGGAAACGGGCTGAGCGCGGGAGCGGCCCGAGCGCGGGAGCAGCCCGAGCTGCCCGCGCTGCCCGCGCTGCCCGAGGCCGGGCCACCGGACGCTCAGAGGCTGATGTGGTACGCCTTGCGCAGCGTCTCGTGCACCGTCCACGTCGTGCGGTCGCCCTCGCGCAGCACACAGGCGTCGCCGGGTCCGATCTCCAGCGTGGCGCCGCCCTCGACCGCGACGGTCGCACGTCCGCTGACGACCACGAACAGCTCATTGGCCTCGGTGTCCGTGACCACGCCCGGCGTGATCTGCCAGATCCCGCGCACCTGCTTGCCGTCGGCCGACTCCCACAGCACCTTGCCGGTGACCTCGGGCTCGCCCGACACGATCTGTCCGGGTTCCAGCGGTTCCGGCTCAAGGACGGCGTCCGGGATGTGCACGGCGAAGGAGGCGGGAGCTTGATCAAATGTGGTCATGGCCGGTCACCTTAGCCACCGCCTCCGGACGCCGCGCCACCAGGACGGGCTGGAAGAAGGCCGACTCGTCGGGCTCGTGCCACACGGGCTCCCGCAGCCCCGCCCGCGTCGTGAACTCGACGAGCTGATCCTGCGACAGCGCCCAGTACGAGGTGCGCCGTGTACGCACGCTCCAGCCGTCCCCCGAGTCCCCCTCCCTCTCGGATTCGGCCGGTGCGTCGGGCAGCAGCTGGAAGTGCTCCAGGTCGTAGCGCTCGCCGTCCGGCCGCCAGTGCCACAACTGGAAGGTGACCACCCGGCCCCCTTCCCCCTCCCTGACCTGCGGGGGCGTGGATGCCGGCCGTTCGCGGCGCAGCCGGTCGTACGGCCGGGTGGACAGCAGCAGCACGCCGCCGGGCCGCAGCACCCTTCGCATCTCGCCGAGTGCGGCCAGCACCGCCTGCGGAGTGAGCAGGTGCGGCAGGGAGTTGTCGGCGCAGACGACGACGTCGAACGAGCCGTCGCGAAACGGAAGCTTCGTCATGTCGGCGGCGGTGACCGGCAGCGTCAGCCCGCGCGAGGCCGCCTCCCTCCCGGCACGGGTCGCCGCGACGGGGCTCAGATCGCTCCCGGTGACCCGGTACCCCAGCGCCGCCAGCCCCAGCGCCTGGGTCCCGATGCCGCAGGCGCAGTCCAGCACGTCGTACGCGACGGACCCGTTGCCGGAACCGACCGTTCCGCCGATGAGCGCCGCGAGCGCGGCCGCCTGCCGCGCGATGCTCGCCTCCCAGTCCGTGTAAATGAGGTCGTACCCCGCGGCCAGGTCGTCGTAGAAGTGCCGAACCGCAGGCGACGGAGAGTCAGTCAGAGACTTCATGGTCCGACGCTACGTCTTGCGCGGCGACTTCCGGCCGCCGGGACGGGCGCACGTTTGATCCCGCCCCGGCCGCGACAGGGATGTGAACATGTCACCCACTGAGCCGGCCGACGCCGCCCCCCGCGCTCCCGTTCTCTCCGCGGAGGTGCGGGCCGCCCTCGCCGAGGACCGGCCCCTCGTCGTCGCCCTGGAGTCGACGATCGTCGCGCATGGTCTGCCCCGCCCGCGCAATCTGCGGGTCGCCGAGGAACTGGAGGGGCTCGTGCGGTCGCCGGGTGCCGTGCCCGCCACGGTCGCCGTGCTGGACGGCAGCGCCCGGGTCGGCCTGGGCAAGGCCCAGTTGGAGCGGATCGCCGAGGACCCTGCGAGGCACAAGCTGGGGCACCGGGACCTCGCACCGGCACTGGCGACGGGGGCGAGCGGTGCCACGACGGTCTCGGCGACCGCGTTCCTCGCCGCACGGGCGGGGCTGCGGGTCTTCGCGACCGGCGGCCTCGGAGGCGTACACCGGGGCCGGACCGCGACACAGGACGAGTCCGCCGATCCGCGGCTGCCGGCCCGGACGGGCATCACCGTCGTCTGCGCGGGAGTGAAGCCGATCCTGGACGTGCCCGCCACGCTGCGGCGCCTGGAGACGCTCGGGGCACGGATCACCACAGCCTGGGCCACCCGGTGACCGGCGGCCTTCTCGTCGTCGGTGACGTGGTCACGGACGTGGTGGCGCGGCACGGTCCGGCGCTGCTCCACGGCACGGACACGGCGGCCCGGATCCGGACACGGGCCGGTGGTGCGGGGGCCAACGTGGCCTGCTGGGCCGTACGTTCGGGCTGCCGTGACGTGCGGCTGGTGGCCCGTGTCGGCGCCGACTCCGCGGACTGGCACCGGGACCGGCTCCGGCGGGCGGGAGTACGCGACCTGCTGGCCGTGGACGACGACGCGCCGACGGGCACCGTCGTCGCGCTGGTCGACCCCTCCGCCGAGCGCACCTTCCTCACCGACAGCGGGGCCGTGCTGCGGCTCTCCCCGGAGGACTGGTCACCCGCGATGCTCGATGGCATCGCCCACCTCCATCTCTCCGGTTACCTCCTTTTCGCCACGACCAGTTGTGCGACGGCTCTGCTCGCCCTGCGGGAGGCCGGGCGGCGGAGCATTCCGGTGAGCATCGACCCGGCATCGGCCGGGTTCCTCGCCGAGCTGGGCGTCGACCGGTTCCTGGCCCTGACCGAGGGCGCGGATCTCCTGCTGCCCAACGCGGACGAGGCCCGGCTGCTCACAGGGCTCACCGAACCTGCGGACGCCGCCGCCAAGTTGAGCCTGCTGGTCCGCCAGGCCGCCGTCACCCTGGGCGAGGGCGGCGCCCTGCTCGCCACCGCGGGAACGGTGACCGCCCGCGTTCCGGCCGAACCCGTGCCCGAGGCCGTGGACTCCACGGGGGCCGGTGACGCGTTCACCGGAGGCTTCCTGGCGGCCCGGCTGGCGGGGGCCGACGACGCGTCGGCCATGGCGGCGGGGTGCCGGGCGGGGTCGGAGGCCGTCACGACCGTGGGCGGCCGGCCCCCGCTGCCTGCCGGGTGACGCCTCCCGCTACCCGTCCCGCCGCAGCCCGGTCCAGGCGGGACGGTGCGGATCGTCGGCCCTGACGACCGCGTCCGCGTTCTCGGAGGGCGCCGCCTCGTCCTCGTAACGGGCGAACGCGGGCAGGGTCCACTGCTCGTCCTCCGGCGTGCGCCGCCGCAGCGCACCGGCCGACAGCCGCAGATGGACACTCAGGTCGAACGGGAACCAGTGCCCCAGCAGCAACGGCCCGTGCAGGACCAGCACCCCCCCTTCCGGCAGATGCCGGTACGGGCTCCGCGTGGCCCGGTCCGTGACCGGATCCCACAGATCGGGCAGCACCCGCCCGCTCCCGCCCGGCTCCAGCGGACCGAACACCTCACGCCACAGGGCCCCGGTGTCGAACCAGCTGCCGTAGTACGAGTCGGGGTCCCGTCTTCCGTACTCGTAGCGCAGACTCGCCGGCCGCAGGAACCCCGCGGTGGACACCGGGAGCACCGCCCGGCCCCGCAGCCGCAGCCCCTGGGCGACGGACTCGGCCAGTTCGGCGGTACGGGCCGCCGGAGCTCCGTCGACCGCGATCCTGAGCCAGGGTCCGCCGTCTGCGGGCTTCAGCGCGTCGGCGTGCGCGGCCAGCTCGTCTGCCAGCCGCTCCCAGGTGATCGCTTCGAATCGCACATGTCCATCGTGCACCGTCGCCGAAAACGTGCGGCATCCACCGGCCCCGCCCGTTACGGTCCTGCCCATGGATCTCGAATTCGCCCGCGGGTTCGCCACGCAGTGGCAGGACGACTGGAACTCCCACGACCTGGAACGCATCCTGGCGCACTACCACGAGGACGTGACGTTCAGCTCGCCCATGATCGCGCGGTTCACCGGCGAAGCCTCCGGCACGGTCCGCGGCAAGAGCGAGCTGCGCGCGTACTGGGCCCGGGGCCTGGAACTCATCCCCGACCTGGAGTTCGAGGTGATGGACGTGCGGGCGGGCGTCGACACGCTGGTGATCGACTACCGCAACCAGATCGGGGGCCGGGTGTACGAGGTGCTGACCTTCCGCGACGGCCTCGTGAGCGCCGGCCTCGGCGCGTACGGGGAGACACTCGCCCGCTGACGGTCGGCGCCCGGCGGTCCTGCGAGAGTCCCGGGACGCCAGAGGGCGGTGCCTCGCGCTGCCGCTACTTCTCTCCGCAGTCCACCGCGTCGGCGTCGTCGGAGAGCGGGCTGCCCTCCGGCAGCAGATAGGTCACCCAGAGGACGACGGGTTCCGTGCCCAGATTGCGGCCGACGTGGCGGTGCCGGGCACCGGAAGGCTCGATGAAGGACGTGCCCGCTGGGGTCACTTCGACCGTGCAGTCGTCCAGGGTGCGGGTCAGCGTCCCGGACTTGACGACGGCGATCAGCTGGCCGCGGTGGGTGTGCCAGCCGGTGGAGCCGCCCGGCTCGACCGTGATCGTCCGGAAGGTGACGTCGGTCCGCCCCTTCGGCGCCTTCACCTTCAGTTTGCCCACCGAGGTTCCTTCGGCGACCACAGTGCCGCTCACCCCGCTGCCGGGGGTGGCGACGGCCGCCGCCGGTACGAAGCCGAGTGCGGCCACGCAGCCCCCGATGACAAGCGCCTTGCCCAGGCGCCGCTGCTGTCCCTGTCGACCCTCCTGCCGCTCCTGCTGTCTGCCACTTCGCACGGGCAACTCCTTCTCATCGGTGTCCCGGACATCCCAAATGCCCCGACGCTACCCAGAAGTTGACCGATCGAATCACGCCACGACAACCCTCACGCGCCGCGCAGCTCCACGGCGAGCGGCCCCTCGCCCGACACCTCGATCCGTCCGTCCTTGACGGCCTCGGCGAACGTCAGCTCTCCCCGGCCCAGCGCCAGACAGAGCGCCGCGTCAAGGACGATGCGCGCGTCGGCACGGGTTGCGGGCCCGTCCCCGTAGACCGGTTCGCCCGGCGCCTGCTTCCCCGTACGGACATGGAACTCGCCCTCGTCCAGGTGCACATCGACCACCCCGCCGGCGACCGATCCGCCGAACCCCTCCAGGGCGCGCAGCAGCGGAAGGGCGAACCAGTGCGCCCGGACCGCGTCCGTGGGCCGCCGTTCCACGAGTGCCGGCGCGCCCCATTCGGCGAGCGCCGCGAGGACGGGCAGCAGCCCGTGCCCCCGCTCGGTCAGTTCGTACACCGAGGCGGCGGCGGGCGGTGGCAGTCTGCGGCGGGTGACCAGCCCACCCTGCTCCATGTCCTTGAGCCGGGAGGCGAGGACATCCGTGCTGACTCCGGGCAGGTCGGCGTGGAGATCGGTGTAGCGCCGGGGACCGGCCAGCAGTTCGCGGACGATCAGCAGGGTCCACCGGTCACCGACCGCGTCCAGCGCCCTGGCGCCGGCACAGAACTGGTCGTAACTCCGGCGGCGGGCCGGGCGGGTTGCGGGCTGTTGCTGACGTGGCATGCGACGCAGTCTAGACATGTTGTTGGACTTTCCAAGCCCAAGCTTGGTAAAACCAAGTATCGCAATCGGGTCGGGGAGGCACCGCATGGAATTCCGCCAGTCCAGCAAGCTCAACGAGGTCTGTTACGAGATCCGGGGCCCGGTCATCGAGCACGCCAACGCCCTGGAGGAGGCGGGCCACAGCGTGCTGCGGCTCAACACGGGCAATCCGGCGCTGTTCGGCTTCGAGGCGCCGGAGGAGATCGTCCAGGACATGATCCGGATGCTCCCGCAGGCCCACGGCTACACGGATTCGCGCGGCATCCTGTCCGCCCGCCGGGCCGTCGCGCAGCGCTATCAGGCCATGGGGCTCAGCGAGATCGGCGTCGACGACATCTTCCTCGGCAACGGTGTCTCCGAGCTGATCTCCATGGCGGTGCAGGGGCTGCTGGAGGACGGTGACGAGGTACTCATCCCCTCCCCCGACTACCCGCTGTGGACCGCGGTGACGACGCTGGCCGGCGGGAAGGCCGTGCACTACGTGTGCGACGAGGAGTCGGACTGGAACCCCGACCTCGCCGACATGGCCTCGAAGATCACCGACCGCACCCGGGCCGTCGTGATCATCAACCCGAACAACCCGACGGGTGCCGTCTACCCCCGCGAGGTGCTGGAAGGCATCCTCGACCTGGCCCGCAGGCACGGCCTGATGGTGTTCGCCGACGAGATCTACGACCAGATCCTGTACGACGACGCCGAGCACCACAGCGTGGCGGTGCTCGCCCCCGACCTGGTCTGCCTCACCTTCAGCGGGCTGTCGAAGACGTACCGCGTGGCCGGGTTCCGCTCGGGCTGGATGGTGGTGTCGGGACCCAAGCAGCACGCCCGCAGCTACCTGGAGGGGCTGACCATGCTCGCCTCCATGCGTCTGTGCCCCAACGCGCCCGCGCAGTACGCGATCCAGGCCGCGCTCGGCGGCCGCCAGTCCATCCGGGACCTGGTGGTGCCCGGCGGCAGGCTGTACGAGCAGCGCAACCGCGCCTGGGAGAAGCTGAACGAGATCCCCGGGGTGTCGTGCGTGAAACCGAAGGGGGCGCTGTATGCCTTCCCGCGCATCGACCCGAAGGTGCATCCGATCATCGACGACGAGAAGTTCGTCCTGGACCTGCTGCTGCGCGAGAAGATCCAGGTCGTACAGGGCACCGGCTTCAACTGGGCGCGGCCCGACCACTTCCGGATCCTGACCCTCCCGTACGCTGACGATCTTGACGCGGCGATCAGCCGCATCGGCCGCTTCCTGGCCGGGTACCGGCAGTGACCGGCCACCGGAGATGAACGGAGACCGCTCGTGAGCTGTCCTGCCTGCCGGGTCCCCGTCCAGACACAGTTCGCCTCGTTCGAGCTCGTCGGGCCGATCGTCGAGGGCGGTCTTGACCCGGCATCCGATCCCGCCTGGGCGGACTCCGGCGCGAAGTCGCCCGCCGAGTACGCGCGCTGGGCCGGTCATCTGTGCGGTATGACCTGTCTGCGCATGGCGCTCGGCGCCGACGCCCCGTCACTCTTCTCGCTGCGGGACGGAGCGCTCGAGTACGGCGCGTACACCGAGGACGACGACGGCGAGATCCGGGGACTGGTCTACGCCCCGTTCGCCACGTACGTACGCGAGAAGCACGGCCTGGAGGCCACCGTCCACCGTCATCTCGCACCGGCGGAGATCCTGGACCTGCTGGACGAGGGCCGGTCCGTCATGGCGTCCGTCCACTACGCGATCCGTCACCCGCAGCGGCCCGCGCCGGGACGCGGCGGCCATCTGGTGCTCCTGACGTCGCGCACGGCCGACGGGACGGGCGTGCATTTCCACAACCCGTCCGGCACATCGGCATCGACCCGGGCGGCGGAGCTGCCACTGGCCGGCTTCGAGCGCTTCTTCGCCGGGCGCGGGGTGTCGCTGCGCGCGACGGGGTGACGCGGGCCCGGGAACGGGAGCGGGCCCGGGGGCGTAGCCGGCCCCCGAGCCCTGTGGTTGCCGCCTGTACGGCACGCCGGCACTTTTAAAGGTCCCGTGTCAGTTTTATGTCGCCGTGTCCTGCCTTTAGACGACCGCAGACCGAAGCTCCGCGGGCCGGAGTCGAACCGGCATCTCGACGCACACGGGCACGGGCCCGGTTGATCCGGCGATAGGCGGCGCATGCTGAGTCTGGAGCAAGAGTCTGAGATTGATCGCGGCCTGCCTCTGCCATTTGGGCCACCCCGGCCCGTATCCGTACGGGACGTACGGAGGTGCGAAAGTGCCGGGGGGAGGACTCGAACCTCCACTTGAGCCGCGTCGTCACGACAAACTTCAGTTTCAGCTTTGCGCTCCTCGCGCACCCCGGCCGCGTCGACCGCCGCCGGGGATTCCATGGTCGGTCACCCGAAGAGGTAACCGAAGACCGCGTCACCCACCCGCTGGTCCGTGACGTCCACGCCGTTGGCCTCCTCGCGGGCGAACTTGACGGCCTGCTGGAGCTTCTCCACCCGGTCGAGCAGTTCGTTGATCCGCCGCGCGGGCAGCGCACCGGAGAACTTGACCGTGGTCCAGTAGCCGATGGGGATGTCCTCGTAGTACACCTCGACCTGCGCCGGGTGCTTCTCGGTGGCCTCCGCCTTCACGTGGTTGCGGGGCACCTTCTTCGTCCGCAGGGTCCGCACCGGCTCGGTCTTCCAGGAGTCGGTGGACGGGTCCTGGCTCCATGCCTCGGAGGCGTCGAGCACCGGGAGCTTGCGGACGAAGGTGTTGATGTCCGTGAGCTGCTTCTCCAGGAAGAGCAGGTACGACACCGGCACGCCGCTCACCAGCACGCGTCCGTCGACCGAGACGTCGGCGCGGGCCGCGCAGTTCGCCCAGTCCTTGGTGGCGGTCACGTCGAAGAGGCGGGTCAGCGTCGCCGCGGTCTCCCGCAGCACGTCCTCGGCCTTGATCTGCACCAGGGTCGACTCGGGCGGCAACTGCTCGCCCTCCTCGTCCTTCGGCTGGTAGGTCCGGGAGATCCCGGCCAACAGACCGGCCTTCTGGAGGCCGTGATGCGCCGCCGTCAGGTCCTGGTGAGCCTTGGACTTGACGCCCTTCTCCACTGCGATGATCTGATTGAGTTTCGCCACGTCCAGGAAGCTAGCAAGAGCAACACGCGTCGCACCAACGGTTTTTGTCGCCCCGAAACCGACCGGGAGACCCCCGCCCGCCCGTTCGGGTGGTTTCCGCGCGACGCCCCTGCGCCGCCGCTGCCGGGCGGGGGCGACTTGCCACAGTGAGCCCGGCGCGTCCGCGCCTGCCCCGCTTCCGGAACGAAGGGCTTCCTCATGTCCCGCCTGCCCCACCCCACCGCCGCGAACGACCCGGGCTCGTCCGACGGCTCCCCGGCTGTCCGCCGCCGCCCACGTCGTCGTGCCGCGCTCGCCGCGGCCACGGCGGGCCTCGCGGTCCTGGCCGTGGGCACACCGGTCGCCTACGCCACCCTGGGCACCGACTCCCCCGCGGACGCCCGGCCGGCTGCCGCGCGGGGCAAGGCATACATCGAGACACGGCTGTTCTTCGGCACCGAACGCCCCGACGGCGGCCCGGATGTGACCGACCGCCAGTTCCTGGCCTTCATCGACGCCGAAGTCACCCCGCGCTTTCCCAACGGGCTGACCATCCAGGACGGCCGGGGACAGTGGCGGGACTCCAACGGGGTCATCGAGCGGGAGCGCAGCTACGAACTGACCCTGCTCTACCCGGCGTCCGAGGCCCGACTGCGCGATCCGCAGATCGAGCGGATCCGCAATGCCTACGAGAAGGCGTACGCCCAGGACTCGGTGGCGCGGCTGGAGGAGCGCACGACGGCCGACTTCTGATCCCTGGCCGTTTCCCTCCGGTCTCTGAATCCCTGACTGTCTCCCTCCGGTCTCTGATCCCTGGCCGACTTCTCCGATCTAAGAATTCCTGGCTGCCTTCTCCGACGTCCGGCCCGCGGCAGTTTTCGCCGCTGATGCAGCCCGCCCGCTCCCCGGCACCATCCCCCGGCTCCCTCGGACGACCCGCCCGGCACAGCGCCCGAGCCGTCCGGTACTGTTCCGCGGCCGGGTGCCGGGGCACCGGCCGTCGACCGCCAGGGAGAACGCCAGATGGGCACGCCCGTACGTCACTTCACCGCGACGACCGAGGAGGGACAGGTCTTCACGGTCAACATCGAGCGGGACTTCAGGTACGACCCCTACCGCGACTTCCTCGTCTGTACGCACTGCGACTGGTCGCCGTCGCTCCTGACGACCCGGCGGCTCGTCGACATGGCCGGGGAGCACCTGGCGTCCGCACACGGTGCCGGCCGTGGGCTCGCGCAGCAGGACAACGAGTCGTTCCGCAAGGCACGGCTGATCATGCTGCCCGTCGTCGCGGTGCTGCTGATCGGCCTGCTGATCTTCCTGAACAGCTGATCCTCCGGCGGGGTCAGCCGCCGCTGAGTTCGAGGAGTGCGCCCACGGGGTCGGAGTCCGGCGCCGCCCTGGGCCACCATTCGTCCTCGCCGGGATCCGATTCGTAGCCGTACCACCGGTTGTCGTGGCCGAAGCGGAGCTGGAGTGTGCCGCCGGGGTGGGTCAGGTGGTTGCGCCAGGGCTGGAAACGCGGGAAGCCGGCCGCCGCGAGGGCCGGGCGGGCGCGGTCGAACGGGCCGGCCGGGGGGTCCCACGGTGTCTCCAGGACGGCGAGTCCCTCGGCTCCGCCCTGACGCCAGGCGGCGACGGCCCGGGCCAGGTCGGTGGTGTTGCGGCCGGTGGCGGATGCCAGTTCGCGGTAGAGGGCACGGGTGGTGGCGGTGAGTCCGGCCGTGGGGCGGGCGGCTGCCAGCCGGACCGCGTCCTGCCAGGCGGTGAGCCCGGCGAGCGGGTCGGCGCCGGTGATGAGCAGCGCGTGGGCGCGGGCGGCCGCGTCGGTGGCGAGCTGGTCGAGGGCCAGGGGGTCCCTGGCCCCGGGAAACTCGGGGTACGAGGGCGGCCGGCCCGGATGCGGCTCGACCGGGAACGGGGCGGGCAGCGGCGGCAGGAAACGGTCGGCGAGCGCTTCCCGGGCGGGTACGGACGGGGTGGCGGGTGGAGCGGGCCGCTCCCGCGCGGAGTGTGCGGCGTTGCGACGGCCGAGGTCCTCCACGAGCTCGCGTTCGCCCCGGCCGCGCAGCAGCAGGAGGACGAACGGGTCGGTGTCCAGGAGCCGGGCCATCTGGTAGCAGAGCGCCGCCACGTGCTTGCACGGCCAGCCGTGGTCGGGGCAGGAACAGCCGGGGTCGAGGTCGTCCGCCGCGGGGAGCAGGGTGATGCCGGCGGCGGCCGCTGTGTCGGCGAGGGAGTGCGGCATCTCCTTGGCGAGGAGGGCGGCGAGGTGGCCGGGGCGGGCGGCGACCGCGTCGAGGAAGGTGTCCCAGTCGGGGTCGGTGAGCGTGCGCAGCCGGAGCTCGGCACGGTAGGGCCGGGGGCGGCTGCCGTGCACGTAGGCGACGACGCGACCGGGCGTGACGGTGATCGCGGCGACCTTGCCGCTGTCCGCGTACGCGCGTCCGCGGGCCAGCCGGGGCGCGTCCATCGAGAGGTCCTCCAGCGCCGTCACCCATGCCCGGCCCCACCAGCTGTCCGCGAACGGCTCGTCGTCGCCGGAGGTGCGCGCCGGCACGGCCTCGAAGGTCCGCCGCAGGTCGTCGGGGCCGGGGCGGGACCGGGCGACGGGCCGTGCGCCGGAGGAGTGGGGGCGGGGGCTCATGACGGCCTCCGGAGCGAGACGAGGTCGGCCAGGTCACGGTCGCTGAGCTCGGTGAGCGCGGTCTCGCCGGTGCCGAGCACGGCGTCGGCCAGGGCTCGCTTGGCCAGCAGCATCTCGCCGATCCGGTCCTCGACGGTGCCTTCGGCGATCAGCCGGTGCACCTGCACCGGCTGGGTCTGCCCGATGCGGTAGGCGCGGTCCGTGGCCTGCTCCTCGACCGCCGGGTTCCACCAGCGGTCGTAGTGGATGACATGGGCGGCCCGGGTGAGGTTGAGCCCGGTGCCGGCGGCCTTGAGGGAGAGCAGGAAGACCGGCACCTCGCCGGACTGGAAGCGGTCCACCATCCGTTCCCGCTCCGGCACCGGCGTGCCGCCGTGCAGGAGCTGGGAGGGGATCGCGCGCGAGGTGAGGTGGGCGGAGAGCAGCCGGGCCATCGTCACGTACTGGGTGAAGATGAGCACGGAGCCGTCCTCGGCGAGGATCGTGTCGAGGAGTTCGTCGAGCAGGGCGAGCTTCCCGGACCGGCCGGTGAGACGGGTGGGCTCCTCCTTCAGATACTGCGCGGGGTGGTTGCAGATCTGCTTGAGCGAGGCCAGCAGCTTCATGATCAGGCCACGCCGGGCGATGCCTTCCGACGCCTCGATGTAGGCCATCGTCTCGCGCACCGTGGCCTCGTAGAGCGTGGCCTGTTCGCGGGTGAGGAAGACGGGGTGGTCGGTCTCCGTCTTGGGCGGCAGCTCGGGGGCGATGCCGGGGTCCGACTTCTTGCGGCGCAGCAGGAACGGCCGGACCAGCCGGGAGAGCCGCTCGACCGCTTCGTCGTTGGCGATGCCTGCGGCGGTTCCCGTGTTCTCCACGATGCGGGCGTGGCGGGCCCGGAAGGCCTTGAGGGGACCGAGCAGCCCGGGAGTGGTCCAGTCGAGCAGGGCCCAGAGTTCGGAGAGGTTGTTCTCGACGGGGGTGCCGGTCAGGGCGACCCGGGCCGGGGACGCAATGGTGCGCAGCGCCTTCGCCGTGGAGGAGTTCGGGTTCTTCACGTGCTGTGCCTCGTCGGCGACGACCAGTCCCCAGCTGTGGGAGGCCAGTTCGGCGGCGCTGGAGCGCATCGTGCCGTACGTGGTGAGGACGAAGCCGTTGTCGGGCTCGGCGAGGGTGCGGTCGGTGCCGTGGAACCGCCGCACGGGGACGCCGGGTGCGAAGCGGTTGATCTCCCGGTGCCAGTTGCCCAGCAGCGAGGCGGGGCAGATCACGAGCGTGGGTGCGGGGTGGGCCCGGTGCAGATGGAGGGCGATGAGGGTGATCGTCTTGCCGAGGCCCATGTCGTCGGCGAGGCAGCCGCCGAGGCCCAGGGATGTCATCCGGTCCAGCCAGGCCAGTCCGCGCAGTTGGTAGTCGCGGAGGGTGGCGTCGAGGCCGGGCGGCGGTGCGATGAGGGTGTCGTCCTCGACGATGCGGGCGCGCAGTTCGGCGAGCGCGCCGATCGGGACGGCCTCGACCTGCTCGCCGTCCACTTCGGCGCTGCCGGTCAGGGCGACGGCGAGCGCGTCCACCGGGTCGAGCAGGCCGAGCTCCCGCTTGCGTGCCTTGCGTACGAGCGCGGGGTCGACGACGACCCACTGGTCGCGCAGCCGCACCACGGGCCGGTGTGCCTCGGCGAGCACGTCCATCTCGGCCTCGGTCAGCTTCTGGTCGCCCAGCGAGAGCTGCCAGTTGAACGCGAAGAGCTGTTCGGCGTCGAAGAACGAGGTGCCGTCGGTGGCCGAGCCCGGCGCGGGCCGCACGACCGCCGTCGCGGTGAGCGAACGGGCGAGCTCCCTGGGCCAGTGCACGCTCACCCCGGCGGCTGCCAGCCGCGCCCCGCCGGCACCCAGCAGCTCGTACAACTCGTCCTCGGTGAGGGCCAGTACGTCGGGAACCGGCTGGTCCAGCAGCCGTTCCAGCGGGGCCCAGACGCGGGCGGCGCGGCGCAGGGCGAGCACGGCGTCGATCCGGGCCCGCGGGCCGAAGGGCTCGCCCGCCGAGCCGTTCCACAGGGCGGCCGCGTCGACGACGTAGGTGGGATCGGCGAGGCTGTGCACCTGGGTGATGGCGGCGCCGGCATGCCGGGCGGGGGCCGGTACGCCTTCGTCCCGGTCCTCTGCCGGGCCGGGCCGGTCTTCGGTGTCGAAGAGCTCGAACGCGGAGAGGTCCAGGCGCAGCGACACCCGTACGCCCGCGTCCAGTCCGGCCGCGACCTCCACGGCCCACTCGCGGACGCCGGGCAGATGGCGGCCCTCCCGGGCGGCGAAGGGCGCGCCCATGGCGAAGGCTGCCGCGGGGGTCCGGGGCAGGGTGTCGGCCACCGCGTCGAGGAAGGAGCTGATGAGCGGCTCGGGGTCGGGGACCTGGAGGGGGGTGCGGTCGGGGAAGGGGATCGCGTAACCCTCGGCGGGCATGGCGGCGGCGACCGCGCGCAGATGGGCGACGTCCTCGGCGTCACGCGGGCCGGCCCGCCAGGCGTCGTGATCGTCGGCGGTCAGTCCGGGCAGCATCCGGCCGCGGGAGACGAGGTGGAGCGCGTGCAGGGTGGCGGCGCCCCAGCAGCGGGTGGCGGGGTGCGCGGACCGCAGGTGGCGGGCCCGGGCCAGCAGGGGTACGGCCTCGGTCAGGGGGAGCAGCAGGGCGGGCACGGTGCTCCGGCGGATGTCTCCCTGCTCGCCGTGGTGCCGGACGACGATGATCTCGGAGGTGCGCACGCCCGAGCCGTCCGCCTCGGCGGGTGCGGATGTGTCCGCCCCGGTGCCGGTGCCGGGCGCCCACAGGTCATCCCGGTCGGGCAGGGGGTGTCCTTCCGGGTCCCAGAACGCCATGCGCCCTTCGCGCGGGAGCGTGGCCGGCAGGAAGACCGCGGCGCAGCGCAGCAGGCGGCCGGTGGCCGCGTCGTGCGTCTGCGGTGCGATACCCATCGGCCCTTCCCTGTTCCCGTCCGGGCCCGGTCGTGAGCCCTGGTGTCCTCGGTCCTCCGCGCCTGGTCGGCGCGGCCGGCACGGGAACCTTTCGACTCGCGAGTCTAGGCGGGGCGTCTGACAGCGGACCGGCCGCCGCCGTGCCCGCAACTCGTACGGGTCCGACAGCGGCCGGAGCGTGACCGGGCGTGACCGCGCCGCGACGCACCGGCCGGCCGGTGCGGGCGGGCCGGCGGGTCAGTGCCTGGCGAGCGGCTTCGGGCCGGTGGGGCGGGGCTGTCCCGGAGCCGGGGCCGGGGACGCGGGCGGGGCGGGACGCAGATGGCCGGGGGCAGACGCCGGTGGGGCGGCGGGTCCGGCCGGTGCGGGCGGGGCGGGTTCCTGTGGTGCGCGGTCCACGGCCTGCGGCTGCGCCGGCTGCTGGGCCCGTTCCAGGAAGCGGAGGAGCTCCACCGGGAACGGCAGCACCAGGGTGGAGTTCTTCTCCGCCGCCACGGCCACCACGGTCTGCAGCAGCCTCAGCTGCAACGCCGCGGGCTGGGCCGACATCTCCGACGCCGCCTCGGCCAGCTTCTTGGACGCCTGGAGCTCCGCGTCCGCGTTGATGACCCGGGCACGCCGCTCACGGTCGGCCTCCGCCTGGCGGGCCATGGAGCGTTTCATGGTCTCCGGCAGCGAGACGTCCTTGATCTCGACCCGGTCGATCTGCACACCCCATCCCACCGCGGGGCTGTCGATCATCAGCTCCAGGCCCTGGTTGAGCTTCTCCCGGTTGGAGAGCAGATCGTCCAGATCGCTCTTGCCGATGATCGAACGCAACGACGTCTGCGCCATCTGCGAGACGGCGAACCGGTAGTCCTCCACCTCCACGACCGCGCTCGCGGCGTCGACCACCTTGAAGTAGATGACCGCGTCCACCCGCACCGTGACGTTGTCCCGGGTGATCCCGTCCTGCGCCGGCACAGGCATGGTCACGATCTGCATGTTGACCTTGCGCAGTCGCTCGACGCCGGGCAGCACCATGGTGAATCCGGGCCCGCGCACATCGTTGCGGAGCCGGCCGAGCCTGAGCACCACGCCCCGCTCGTACTGCTTGACGACCCGGGCGGCAGCGGCCGTGTACACGGCACCCGCCGATACCGCCGCGACCACTGCGATCAAGAGCTCCTGGACCATGACGGCCCCCTGCCATCCGGAAGAACCGGAACATCTGCCTCACGCCACAATCAGCGCTATTACCACGTTATGCCCCCTTTGGACAGCGGGCGAACCTCGGTCCGTCCTCCCGTCCCCCGCCCGGCCGCTTCCCGGATGCCGGGCCCGCCGGGAGCGGGCAGGGTGACCAGCGTCAGCACGTCGCTCCGCCGCGTACGGGGTGGCGTGACGGAGTGCGTACGGATGAGCCGGACGAGACAGACGAGGACCCGCCCATGCCCGTGATCGACCACCGACGCCGCCGTCTCGGCATCGCCGCCGGGACCGCGCTCCTGACCCTCACCGTCGCAGGCTGCTCGGGCCTCGGCCGGACCGCCGTCGGCCCGGTCATCTACACGACCGAACGGGACGCCGTGATCGAGGTGAACAGTCCCTCGGTGAAGGGATGCCACCGGCTCGCCCCCGCGGGAGCCAAGGAAGTGCTCAACGAGACGCTGATCGACATCATCCTGTACCGCACGCGGGACTGCACCGGCCCGGGCACGACGTACCTCGCCACCACGCTCTCCGATGTGAGGGCGCCCAGTTCACTGCCCTGGCGCAGCTTCACCACCGTTCACTGATCCCCCAGGACGCCGGTGCGGGCATGCACCGGGTCGCGGCCCCGAGGGTCGCGCACCCGGTGCATGCCCGCACCGGCGTCCGTCTCACGCACTGCGGCGGACCATTGCGACGAGTGCCGCCGTTCCGCCCCGGCGGTCCCGGGCGATCAGGGCCATGACCACGATGAGTACCGCGGGCATCACCGCGTTCGGCGGATCGAGCAGCGTCAGCTGGACGACCGACGCCCCTGCCAGCAGCCCGCAGAAGGCGATGGCCGCCACCCCGGCGAGGACCGGGATCAGCAGCGCGATCGCCCCGGCCGTCTCCAGACCGCCGATGGCGTACATCGCACCGTGACTCCAGCCCATCCGGTCGAACGACTCGACGGCGGACTCATGGGCGATCAGCTTGGCGACTCCGCTGAAGCCCAGGAACAGGGCAAGGGCATACCGCGCCACGCTCAGCGCGACAGCGCCCCGGCCACGGCGGCCGGCGGCGGCAGAAGGGGCTGTGGGAGCGGCAGACGTGGCTGCGGCCGTCGTGATCTCGGACATGAGGTCTCCTCGGGGAAGCGGTGCGCGGTGTCGCGCTCACACAAGGTCAGACCGTGTCCCGGCCCGTAACTCATCGCTCCGCCGGACGCCGGTTCCCCGCGCTGCGGCGCTACTTGGGCACGGCCCTCACCCAGGTGCCGTCCTCGGTGAGACAGCGGTCCACCCTCAGCCCGGCCATGTCCAGGTAGCCCTCGAACTGCTCCTTCGACAGCGGCCGCGAGAGGAAGGTCTGCGTCCAGCGCGCATCCGGGAACTCGTACACGCAGAGCACCGAGTCCACCCCGTCGCCGACGGGCTCCGCGGAGACGATCCGGACCGTGTACCCCGACGGGTGGACGCGCTCGCGCGGCAGACCGACGCGGGAGTCCTCGCCCTCGCGCTGGATGAGGACCACTCCGCCGTCACGCACGTATCTCCGGCAGGTCCGCAGCAGCCCGTCCCGCACCCGGTGGTCGCCCGAGTGCACCAGGAACGAGGCCAGCATGACCACGTCGAAGGTCTCGTCGCCGAGATCGAGCGACTCGATGGGGCTGCACACCGTGCGCGCGCCGCGCACCTGCTCCAGCATCTGCGCCGACTCGTCCACCGCCGTGACGTCGAACCCGCGGTCGACCAGAGGATGCGTCACCCGGCCCGCACCGCTTCCCAGTTCCAGAATGCTCGATCCGGCGGGTACGGCGGCGGCGATGACGTCCGGTTCGTCACTGACGGCCAGTCGTCGGTACAGCTCGACCGCGCAGCCGTCCGGGGTGATCTCACCGGGCCCCGTCCCCGAATAGCCCTCACGCACCACTCGTTCGCTCATACTCGGCCGAACGAACGGTCGGCTGCGGCCGTTCCCCGCCCTGTACCGATCGTCCGCGGCCGCCGTTCCCCTCCTCATACCGAACGGCGGGCGACCAGCGCAGCGCTGAGGTGCTGGAGATCCATGGGCCGGGCCGGGGAGAGACCGGTCAGCCGGCCGATACGGCGGATGCGGTAGTCGACGGTGTTCGGGTGGACGTGCAGGGCGGCAGCCGCCGCCCTGCGGTCCAGGCCGTGCGCGAGGTACGTCTCCAGCGTGTGCAGCAGCTCCGGTTTGGCCTCCAGCGGGTGCAGGAGCCGCGCCAGGCCGTTCAGGGCCTCGCTCGGCCTGCTCAGCTGGTACTCCAGCAGGACGTCGGCCAGCCGGTACAGGCCTGCGGGCCGTCCGGTACGGGCGACGAGGCCGACGATCTCGGCGTTGCGGGCCACGGCGGCCGGCACCGCCGCCGGTTCCGTGGTCTCGGCCGCCGCGGTGACCGGCACGCCCGCGGCGCGGGTGGCTTCGGCGATCAGGCCGACCAGCCCGCCCGGCCCGCTCCACGGCGGCGGCTCGGCGACGGCCAGCAGGACCGTGCCGCCCGTCTCGTCGAGGGCGGTCAGCGCGGGCGTACCGGCGAACCGGTCCAGGGCCGTGCGGATCCGGCGGATCTTGCGGCGGGCCGCCACCCCCGCACCGGGGCCCGGGGCCTGGCCCACCTCGTCGTCGTGCGTGCCGAGCGCGAGCGTCATCGTCAGATACCGGGCGGCCGGGCGCAGCCCCGTGCGCCGGGTGAAGCGTTCCAGGTCCTCGCCCGTCAGCAGGGCGGCCATCAGGGCGTGCCGGCCGCCGTGTTCCTGGCTGTCCAGGATCTGCCGGGCCTCCAGATAGGCGCCGCTCACCGCGGAGATCAGCTGCTGCTGGAGGACCATGATGCGGTTCATGATCTCCAGGACGGCGGGCAGGTCGTCGGGGCCGGCGTCCTGGGCTGTCTCCTCCCAGCACATCGCGATCCCCACCTGGTACGCGGTGAGGATGGCGTCGAGCGGCACGCCCTCCTCCGCACGCTGGGCCGCCGAGTCGCGCTGCTGGGCCAGTTCGGCGTCGGTGGCGGGTCTGCGGTCCTGCCGTCCTGCTCACCCTGCTCGGCGTACCCCGGGCCACCGTCGAGGCGGACTTCCTCGCCAGCAACCAGTACACCGGTGACCCGGAGGCCGTCGAACTGAGCTGGCTGCGCGCCGCGTTCGCCGAGGCCGACCAGATCTACGGCGACTTCGACACCTATGTACACGAAGGGCTGAAGCTCGACGCGGCGACCGTGGAGACCCTGCGCGCCAAGCTGCTGACCGGCTGACCGACCGGCCCGGTCAGCACCCCGGGTAGCGGCCCTCCGGCCACGCGAGGGCGTGCGCGAACTCCAGCGACAGGTCGTCGGCCACCTCTGTGATCACGGCCCGTCCCTCGGTGCGCACCAGCCACGACGGCGGAAGGCACGCGTCGCCGTGGCGGGCGCCGAGCAGGTTGCCGCAGACCGAGCCCGTGGAGTCGCTGTCGCCCGAGTGGTTGACGGAGAGCAGCAGCGACTCGGCGGCCCGACCGGGCTCCGGCAGGACCAGGGCGCAGTACACGGCGATGGCCAGGGCCTCCTCGGCCACCCAGCCCGCGCCGAGCGACTCCACCTTCTCGGCGCTCGGTGCGCCCTGCGCGGCCAGTTCGACGGCGCCGCGCAGGGCGGCGGTCGTCTCCTCGTGGCCGGGGTGGCGGGCCAGCAGGTCCATGGCGCGCAGGACGGAGCCCGGCAGGGAGTCGCCCTCCAGCAGATGGGCGACGATCGCCGCGAGCGCCCCGGCGGCGTAGGCGCCGGTGGGGTGGCCGTGGGTGATCTGCGCACACCGGGCGGCGAGCTCGAAGCACTGGGCCGGGTGCTGCCCGGTGAGGCCGAAGGGAGCGGAGCGCATGACCGTGCCGCAGCCCTTGGAGTCTGTGTTGACGGGGCCCGGCTTTCCGATGGGGCCTCTCGGGTCGGGGGTGTGCCCGGAGGCGAGCCCGGTCAGGCAGGCGTTGCCGGGGGCCCGGCGTGCGTACAGCCAGGGCTGCTGCCTGAGCCAACCGGTCCGGACCAGATCGTCCCCGCCCCGGGCCGGCGGCGCGGGATGGTTCTGGGTGTCCAGCCAGCGCAGGTAGGCGTGCTTCATGATCGCCGTCTCCGCGCCGCCGATGCCCTTGGCCATGGCCCGGGAGTGCGCTCTGATCAGCCCCTCGGCGGTGAAGAGGGTCATCTGGGTGTCGTCCGTGACGCGTCCGACGACCCCGTCCTCGTCCGCGGTGAGGTCGCGTACGCCCTGCTCGCCGTGCGCCCGGCGGATGCCGGTGAGCGACAGGAACTCCACCGGGTTTCCCAGTGCGTCCCCGATCGCCCCGCCCAGCAGACACCCGCGGACACGCGACCTGCGGGCTGCGGTGTCCCCCCATGCTGTGCCGTTCACGGCCGTCCCCCACTCTCTTCCGTCGGAACGCCGCACTCGCGCCGCCGCGGGTCCATGCTGGTAGGAGAGGCGATCGCCATGCGTACCGGTAGTGAACCGACGACTGCCCGCAGTTCCCTGCGGATGCGGCTCTGGCTGAGTCTATGGGGCCTGGCCTGGGCCGTCTTCGGCCTGGCGGCGTTCGCCTGGACCGGCAGGCCGGGGTGGGCGGCGGCCTGCGGGGTGCTGCTCGTGCTGGTGCTGGTGGATCTCGCGGTGATCGTCCACCACCTGCACCAGGGCCCGCATTACCAGCCGGGCCGCTCCATCCCGCCGTACGAACCCGATCACGGGGGCCGGGGGCGGTACGGGCACTGAGCGCGGGAGCCGCTCAGCCCTCCGCGTCGAAGCGGGCGGCCTTCAGGTACTCCGGGTTCGGGTCGAGCGCCGCCGCCAGCCGGAAGTGGCGCGTGGCCCGCTCCGGGTGACCGGAGCGCTCGAAGGTGCGGGCGAGGGCGAAGTGCGCGAACGCGTTGTCCGGCTCCCGCTCCAGGACCAGCTCGAACTCGAGCTCGGCGGGGCGCAGCTGGGCTGCCGCGAAGAAGGCGCGGGCGCGCAGGAGCCGGGCCGCGGTGTTCTCCGGGTGGGAGGCGATCACCGAGTCGAGCAGCTGGACCGCGCCACGGGGATCGCGCGCCGCGAGCAGTTGCTCGGCCGCGCGGAAGTCGATGACGTGGGTTTCGGGGTTCCTCTCGGGCACGGTCACATCCTTCCCTCGTCCACGGTCAGGTGAACGTCGGCTCCGCTGTCAGGTGAACGTCTGCCCGGCCACCGCTGTTCCGGCCGGGCTCAGCCGGCCGCGGCCCGCCGTTCCAGTTCCGCCCAGACCTCGCGGACCTGCGGTTCCAGGGCTTCGATCGGTCCGTCGTTGTCGATGACCAGATCGGCCACCGCGCGCCGCTGCTCCCGGGTGGCCTGTGCGGCCATCCTGGCGCGCGCCTCCTGCTCCGTCATCCCGCGCAGGCGTACGAGGCGGTCGAGCTGGGTCTCCGGCGCGGCGTCGACCACGATCACCAGGTCGTAGAGCGGGGCGAGGCTGTTCTCGGTGAGCAGCGGCACGTCGTGGACGACGACGGAATCGGGTCCCGCGGCACGTTCCAGCTCGGCGGAGCGGGCGCCGACCAGCGGGTGGACGATCGCGTTGAGGGCGGCGAGGCGCTCGCCGTCGGAGAAGACGATCGAGCCGAGCTTCGGCCGGTCCAGTGTCCCCTCGGGGGTGAGGATGCCGGTGCCGAACTCCCCGACGACGGCGTCGAGCCCGGGGGTGCCGGGCTCGACGACCTCGCGGGCGATCCGGTCGGCGTCGATGAGGACGGCTCCGTATCCGGCGAGCATCCGGGACACTTCGCTCTTGCCGGCGCCGATACCACCGGTCAGGCCCACTTTCAGCATGGGCGGCAGCCTAGTGCCCGCCGCCCGGCGCTGCTGGAACAGGCCTGACAAGAGCGGCCCGACCCGGCTCAGCCATCGCCCTCAGCCGTCGCCCTCGCGCTCCGCCAGGAACTTCTCGAATTCGAGACCGATCTCGTCGGCGGACGGCAGTTCGACCGGCTCGGCGACCAGGTTGCCGCGGGTCTCGGAACCCGCGACGGCGTCGTACTGGTGCTCAAGGCCCTCGACCAGCGAGACGAGCTCCTCGTCGCCCTGGCCGATCTGGCGGTCGATCTCCGTCTGGGTGCGGTGCGCCTCGGTGCGCAGGGAGTGGGCGACGGCCGGCAGCACGAGTCCGGTCGCGGCCGTGATCGATTCCAGCGCGGTGAGCGCGGCGTCGGGGTAGGCGGAGCGGGCGACGTAGTGCGGCACATGTGCGGCGACACCGAGAACGTCGTGTCCGGCCTCCATCAGCCGGTACTCGACGAGGGCGGCGGCGGAACCGGGCACCTGCGCCTCGTCGAACGGGCTGCGGTGGCCCGGCATGAGGTCGGTGCGGTTGCCGTGCGGTGTGACGCCGACCGGACGGGTGTGCGGAACACCCATCGGGATGCCGTGGAAGGTGACGGCGAGACGGACACCGAGCCGCTCGACGATCTGCTCGACGGCGGCGGCGAACCGCTCCCACTCCACGTCGGGCTCGGGGCCGGACAGCAGCAGGAAGGGTGCACCCGTGGCGTCCTGGACGACCCGGACGTCCAGCGTCGGGGTCTCGTACGACGACCAGCGGTCACGCTTGAACGTCAGCAGCGGGCGCCGTGCGCGGTAGTCGACGAGGCGGTCGTGGTCGAAACGGGCCACGACCTGATGGGGCAGCGATTCGAGCAGCCCGTCGACGATCTGCTCACCGGTCTCACCCGCGTCGATGTATCCCTCGAAGTGGTAGAGCATGACCAGACCGGCCGACTCCTGGGCGAGCGCCATGTCGACGACAGCCAGGCCCTTCGGCTCCCATTCGTACAAACTCTGCGGATCAGGCACGGTTACCGCTCCTCCTTGTGTTCCTGAAGAAGAACGTCCCGGGGGGCACGGGCATTCCCGCCCGTGCCCCTTCACATGGTGTTTACCCAAGTACCCGCGTGTGCAGTGCCGTGACCGCCTTCCGTGCGGAAGTGAACGCTCCGTGCTGCCAGGCGTCGGCGTAGCTCAGGTAGTCGCCGGCGAAGTAGACCCGCCCCGCTGCCTGGTTGAGCGGTGCGAAGACCGGGGCGTCGGGGCCGCCCGACAGGGAGTGCCAGGCAGCCTCCAGGTACGGGGTCTGGCGCCAGTGGTGGGAGAACGAGGTGGCCAGTTCCGTACGGTACTTCTCGCCGTGGATCTTCACGCCCTGCGCGACGGCCCTCGCCTCCCGCTCGCGCGGGGTCAGGGCGGCGTACGCGTCCGCGTTGGAGCCGGTGTTGTAGTACCCGATGAGGGTGCCGCGGCTCCCCTGGTGGCCGTAGGACGGGTACCAGATGTGGGCCAGGTCCATGTCCGTCTCGGTGATGCCCCCGTAGATCTGGTGGTCGCTCTCCCACCAGCGGTTCCTGTACTCCAGCCCGATCTTGCCCGCCGAGGACGGTCTGCAGGCCTCCAGTGCGGTCTGGACGGCCGGGCCGAGATTGTGAGCGGTCTTGGCGAGGATGTTGGGCGGCAGGGCGGCGACGCAGTAGTCCGCCTCGATGCTGCGGGTGCGACCTGACTGGGTGTAGGTGACGGTGACGCCGTGGGCGGTGTCGGTGATCTCGGTGACGGCGGCGCCGGTGCGGATCCTGCGCTCGCCTATCGCGCGGGTGAGCGCGGCGGGTATCCGGTCCATGCCGCCGACCGGCTGGAACATCAGCATCGCCTGGTCGTACTCGAACTCGAAGGCGAAGTAGCGTCCGACGCCGCTGGCGAAGACCTCGGACGCGGAGGGGACGGACCCGAGTTCCTCGCCGGGGGTTCCGGCGGCAGCGGGGTCGACACGGTATCCGCGCCGGGAGCTCCCGGTGTAGTCGAGGGTGTCGCCGATGTCGCCGAAGTCCTTGAGGAAGTCGAGCAGCCGTTCCTGGTCGTCGGCGGTGATCTGCCGGTCGAGCGCGCCCTTGTCGGTCGCCTTGGAGAGGAGTTCGGCGACGTAGCCGTACACATCGGCCTTGGCGGTGCGGTAGCGCACCGGGGCCTTCATGCCCGCCTTCTCGTTGTAGAGGTAGGCGTTGGCGTTCACGTTGGTGAACACCTCGATGGGGACACCGAGTTCACGGCAGTAGTCGAGGGTGACCATCCACTGCGGAATGCGGCCGGGTCCGGCGTTCATGTACTGCCCGTCGGAGAACCGCGCCGTCTGCTTGACGCCGTGGATGTCGGTGGTGGAATCACCGCCGCGCACGGTGAAGTTGCGGCCGCCCGTACGGCCGCGGGCCTCCAGGACCGTACAGTCGTAGCCCGCCTTGCCGAGCTCGTAGGCGGTGGCGAGGCCGGCGATGCCGCCGCCGACGACGACCACCTTGGCGGCGGCCTTGCCCTTCAGGTGGAAGTCGCCCTCGCTGGGGGCGCGGTAGGCGGGTTCGCGGCTCGCGGCCTGGGCGGTGGGGGCGAGGCCGAGTGCCCCCATGGTGGCGAACATCGCGCCCGCCCCGCCGGAGAGTCCGACGTTGCGGAGGAAGGTGCGGCGGCTCGCGCCCGGTGTCGCGGGCGAGTGGTGCGAAGCATGCGTCATGTCCCGGCTCCCCTTCGGATCTTGAGGTTGCCGGGATCCTGGCAAGCGTGTGTTTCGGGGCGTCAGCTGTTCGTGTATCCCACACGTTTCCCTGTGTTCACCGCGCCCGGAACCCTACGAGCAATGGTCCAGACCTTGACATGCCCGCGCCCCATCCCTACCGTCACTGGGCAGCAAGTTCAGAGACTCGCCCCACATTCATGTACGAGAACGTCCTGAACCTTTCACGGGAAGGCACCCCCATGCGCACCCGCACGCTGTTCCCCGCCCTGCTGGTCACCGCTCTCGCCACCGGCACGCTCGCCCTCGCCTCCGCCGGTACGGCCGGGGCCGCGACGGTCATCGAAGTGAGCACCGCCGCCCAGCTCAAGTCGGCGCTCACCGCGGCCGGTCCGGGCGACACGATCCACCTCGCGGACGGCACGTACACCGGCAACTTCAAGGCCCTCGTCCCCGGCACCCCTTCCGCACGCATCACCCTGACCGGCTCGGCGGGGGCAGTGCTCACGGCCGGTGGCGGCTACGGGCTGCACCTCAACGGCGCCTCGTACTGGACGGTGAAGGGCATCACCGTCACGGGCGGCCAGAAGGGCATCATGGCCGACGGCGCCAACGGCGTCGTGATCGACTCGGTGACCGTGCACGACCTCGACATGGAGGGCGTCCACTTCCGCAGGTCCAGCAGCGACGGCGTCATCCGGAACTCCCGGATCTACGACACCGGGCACGACGGCCGCGGCATGGGCGAGGGCGTCTACGTCGGCACGGCGGGCGACCTCTCCGACCGGAGCGACCGGGTACAGATCCTGGACAACACCATCGGGCCGGACGTCGGCGGCGAGAACGTCGACATCAAGGAAGGCACCACGGGTGCGCGCATCGTCGGGAACACCTTCGACGGCAGCGGACTGACCGGCGCCAACTACGACGACTCCTGGGTCGACGTGAAGGGCAACAACGTGCTGGTCGAGGGCAACCACGGCTCCCGTACGACCAACAACGGATACGAGACCCACACCCAGCAGAGCGGCTGGGGCTGCGGGACCGTCTTCAGGGACAACGTGTCGGACCTGTCCGGATCGACGGGCGACAAGAGGCTCGCGGTCAATGTCACGAACTACGGCGCGAGCTGCACCACGACGGTCCACGCGAGCAACACCGTGACCGGCGGCAACGGCCTGACCAACATCGCCGTCACCCCGTAACAGCTCGCCGCGGAAACGAGTGAGGCCCGCCCCCCGAAGGGAGCGGGCCTCACCGTCATCTACTGCAGCCGATGACCGGCCGGAAGGTCAGAGCGTCAGCTCTGGCCGCCCGCCAGCTTCTCGCGCAGGGCAGCCAGGGCCTCGTCCGACGCCAGGGCGCCGGAGTTGTCCGCGGACTCCGAGGAGTACGAACCGCCGCCGCCACCGCTGCCGCCCGAGGCAGCCGGAGCGCTGCCGGCCGGGGCAGCAGCGCCCTCGGCAGCAGCGGCCTCGTCGGCCTCGCGGGACTTGATGACCTGGGCCTGGTGCTGCTCGAAGCGCTGCTGCGCCTCGGCGTACTGGGTCTCCCAGACCTCGCGCTGAGCCTCGAAGCCCTCGAGCCAGTCGTTGGTCTCGGGGTCGAAGCCCTCGGGGTAGATGTAGTTGCCCTGGTCGTCGTACGACGCGGCCATGCCGTACAGCGTCGGGTCGAACTCGACCGAGGCCGGGTCGCCACCGAAGGACTCGTTGGCCTGCTTCAGCGAGAGGCTGATGCGACGACGCTCGAGGTCGATGTCGATGACCTTGACGAAGATCTCGTCGTTGACCTGGACGACCTGCTCCGGGATCTCCACGTGACGCTCGGCCAGCTCGGAGATGTGGACCAGGCCCTCGATGCCCTCGTCGACGCGCACGAACGCACCGAACGGAACGAGCTTGGTGACCTTACCGGGAACGACCTGCCCGATCTGGTGCGTACGGGCGAACTGCTGCCACGGGTCTTCCTGCGTCGCCTTGAGCGACAGGGACACGCGCTCGCGGTCCATGTCCACGTCGAGAACCTCGACGGTGACTTCCTGGCCGACCTCGACAACCTCGGAGGGGTGGTCGATGTGCTTCCAGGACAGCTCGGAGACGTGCACGAGACCGTCGACGCCACCCAGGTCCACGAAGGCACCGAAGTTGACGATCGAGGAGACGACGCCGGAGCGGACCTGACCCTTCTGGAGGGTCGTGAGGAACGTCTGGCGGACCTCGGACTGGGTCTGCTCGAGCCAGGCACGGCGGGACAGGACCACGTTGTTGCGGTTCTTGTCCAGCTCGATGATCTTGGCCTCGAGCTCCTTGCCCACGTAAGGCTGGAGGTCGCGGACGCGGCGCATCTCGACGAGCGACGCCGGGAGGAAGCCACGGAGGCCGATGTCGAGGATGAGACCACCCTTGACGACCTCGATGACGGTACCGGTGACGATGCCGTCTTCTTCCTTGATCTTCTCGATGGTGCCCCAGGCACGCTCGTACTGAGCGCGCTTCTTCGAGAGGATCAGGCGGCCTTCCTTGTCCTCCTTCTGGAGAACCAGGGCCTCGATCTCGTCGCCGACCTTGACGACCTCGTTCGGGTCGACGTCGTGCTTGATCGAGAGCTCGCGGCTCGGGATGACACCTTCGGTCTTGTAACCGATGTCGAGGAGAACCTCGTCGCGGTCAACCTTGACGATGACACCGTCAACGATGTCGCCGTCGTTGAAGTACTTGATCGTCTCGTCGATCGCCGCGAGGAACGCGTCCGCGTCGCCGATGTCGTTGACCGCAACCTGCGGAGTGGTGGCGGTGGTCTCGGTGCTGCTCGTCATGTGGGAAAGGGCTCCGGTACGGACAGTGAGTCGAAGTTACTGCTACGCCGTGAGCCCGTATCGCCTCTGCAGAAGCCGGACAGCCTGGGAAGCGCCGAATCCCGTGGTCGGGAGGCGCCTCGTGAACCGAGGGGACATACATACAGATGCGAGCGCGGCCTGCTAGGTCTGAGGCGCGCAGGCTCGCAGCGCAACTTGTAGCATACGGGGGCAGCAGGGCACGGTCAATGCGCGAAGGCGCACACCAGGGGCGGAACGGCCCATACCCGGCACAACTCAGGTTCACCGAGGCCACATCGGCCCCGGAGATGATCCGGACACGCGGGTTCCGCGCTCACAGAGGTCCCCCTGGTACGTACCGCGCACCACGGGGTGAAGGCAAACTACAACGACGGACACGATGAGCCAAGAGATCTACGCGGCCGAACCCGAAGCGACACGCCGCACCGCCGGCGAGGCCGAGAGCAGCCGGGCCAGCCGCGGCTGGTGGGACCGGAACGCGGACGAGTACCAGAACGACCACGGCGGCTTCCTCGGCGACGACCGCTTCGTCTGGGGCCCGGAGGGACTCGACGAGGCCGAGGCCGGCCTGCTGGGCCCCGCGGAGTCGCTGAAGGGCCTCGACGTCCTGGAGATCGGCGCGGGCGCCGCACAGTGTTCGCGCTGGCTGGCCGCGCAGGGCGCCCGGCCGGTCGCCCTCGACCTCTCCCACCGCCAGCTCCAGCACGCCCTGCGGATCGGCGAGGGCATCCCCCTGGTCGAGGCGGACGCCGGGGTGCTGCCCTTCCGGGACGGTTCCTTCGACCTGGCCTGCTCCGCCTACGGCGCGGTGCCCTTCGTCGCCGATCCGGTCCAGGTCTTCCGCGAGGTCCACCGGGTGCTGCGCCCCGGCGGCCGCTGGGTCTTCTCCGTCACGCACCCGGTCCGCTGGGCCTTCCCGGACGAGCCGGGGCCCGAGGGCCTGTCCGTCGCCGCCTCCTACTTCGACCGCACCCCGTACGTCGAGCAGGACGAGCGGGGCGAGGCGGTGTACGTGGAGCACCACCGCACGCTCGGCGACCGGGTGCGGGACGTGGTGGCGGGCGGCTTCCGCCTGGCCGACCTGGTCGAGCCGGAGTGGCCGGCGTGGAACAACCAGGAGTGGGGCGGCTGGTCGCCGCTGCGGGGCAACCTCATCCCGGGGACCGCGATCTTCGTCTGCGTACGGGACTGAGAACCTGCCACCGCCCCGGCCCGCGTACGGACTGGGACACCTGCCGGTGCGGGCGGCCGCGCCCCGCCGTACGAGACTGGGGGCGTGATCCGTACCGACGCCCTGGACCAGCTGCCCGTCCGCACCGCCGTGCCCGCGCTGCGGCAGGCGCTCGACGAACGCGGGGTCGCGGTGCTGTGCGCGCCGCCGGGCACCGGCAAGACGACCCTCGTCCCTCTTGTCCTGGCCGGTCTGACCGGCGACGGTCCGGTGCGCCGGGTCGTGGTCGCCGAGCCGCGGCGGATCGCGGCGCGGGCCGCGGCCCGGCGGATGGCGTGGCTGCTCGGCGAGCGGCCGGGTGAACGGGTCGGCTTCACCGTGCGCGGGGAGCGGGTGACGGGCCCGGACACCGTGGTCGAGGTCGTCACCACCGGGGTGCTGCTCCAGCGGCTCCAGCGCGACCAGGAGCTCGCGGGCATCGACGCGGTGATCATCGACGAGTGCCACGAGCGCCATCTGGACGCGGACACGGTGGCCGCGTTCCTGCTCGACGTACGGGAGGCGATCCGCCCCGACCTGCGTCTGGTCGCCGCGTCCGCGACCACCGACGCCGAGGGCTGGGCCCGGCTGCTCGGCGACGCCCCGGTGATCGAGGCGCAGGGCGTCTCGCACCCCGTCGAGGTGGTGTGGGCCCCGCCCGCCCGTCCGGTCCGGCCGCCGCACGGGATGCGGGTCGACCCGGCGCTGCTGGCCCATGTCGCCTCCGTGGTGCGCCGGGCGCTGGCCGAGCGGGAGGGCGACGTGCTGTGCTTCCTGCCGGGTGTCGGCGAGATCGGCCGGGTGGCGGGGCAGCTGTCCGGGGTGGCCGCGGAGGTGCTCCAGGTGCACGGGCGGGCGCCGGCCGCGGTGCAGGACGCGGTGCTGGCGGGTTCGTCCGACGGGCGGCGGGTGGTGCTGGCGACGTCGGTGGCGGAGTCCTCGCTGACCGTTCCGGGGGTGCGGACCGTCGTCGACTCGGGGCTGGCCCGGGAGCCGCGCACCGATCACGCCCGCGGGCTGAGCGCGCTGACGACGGTACGGGCCTCGCAGGCGGCGGGCCGCCAGCGGGCGGGCCGGGCCGGCCGGGAGGCTCCCGGGACGGTCTACCGCTGCTGGGAGCAGGCGGAGGACGGGCGGCTCGCCCGGTTCCCCTCCCCCGAGATCAAGGTGGCCGACCTGGCCGCGTTCGCCCTCCAGGCAGCCTGCTGGGGCGATCCGGACGCCGCGGGACTCGCGCTGCTGGACCCGCCGCCGGCCGGGGCGATGGGCGCGGCCCGCGAGGTGCTGAGCGCGGTCGGCGCGGTGGACGCCGACGGGCGGGTGACCGACCGGGGGGTGCGGATGTCCCGCCTCGGGCTGCATCCGCGGCTGGCCAGGGCGCTCCTGGACGGGGCGGCCGAGGTCGGCGGGCGACGGGCCGCGGAGGTCGTGGCGCTGCTGAGCGAGGAACCGCCCCGGGACTACGGCGACGACCTGGCGGCGGCATTGCGTACCGCCCGGCTCGGCAAGGACGGCTACGCGGCCCGCTGGCGGCAGGAGGTGCGGCGGCTGTCGCCCTCCCTCAAGGGTTCCGGGGCCGGCGGTGCGGGCACGGACGACGCCGCCGTGGGACTCGTCGCCGCCCTGGCCTTTCCCGAGCGGGTGGCGCGGGCCCGGGGCGAGGGGACGTTCCTGATGGCGTCCGGCACGGGCGCGGAGCTGCGGGACGGCTCGCGGCTGCGCAGCGCGCCGTGGCTGGCGGTCGCGGTCGCGGACCGTCCCGCGCACGCGGCCTCCGCGCAGGTCCGGCTCGCCGCGGTCATCGACGAGGACACGGCACGGCGGGCGGCCGGGCATCTGCGGTTCGCGGGCGAGGAGGTCCGCTGGGACGGCCGGGACGTGGTGGCCCGGCGGGTGGAGCGACTCGGCGCCGTCGAACTGGCGGCGCGTCCGTTGAAGAACCCGGACCCCGCCCTGGTCCGCGAGGCCCTGGTGGAGGGGTTGCGGCGGGAAGGGCTGGGGCTCCTGCGCTGGAGCCGCAACACCGGACAGCTGCGGGAGCGGCTGGCCTTTCTCCACCGGGAGCTCGGCGCACCCTGGCCGGAGGTGTCGGACGAAGCGCTGCTGGACCGTACCGAGCAGTGGCTGGAGCCCGAACTCTCCCGGGCCCGGCGCCGTTCGGACCTGGCCGGGATCGACGCGGGGCAGGCGCTGCGCCGGCTGCTGCCGTGGGCGACCGGCGAGGCGGCCCGGCTGGACGAGCTGGCCCCTGAGCGGATCGAGGTGCCGAGCGGTTCACGGATCAGGGTGGAGTACGGGGGATCCCAGCCCGTGCTCGCGGTGAAGCTCCAGGAGCTCTTCGGTCTCCAGGAGACCCCGCGGGTGGCGGGTGTGCCGGTGCTGGTGCACCTGCTGTCGCCCGCGGGGCGCCCGGCGGCGGTGACGGCGGATCTGGCGTCGTTCTGGCGGGAGGGCTACAAGGCGGTGCGGGCGGAGCTGCGCGGCCGCTATCCGAGGCATCCATGGCCCGAGGACCCGACGACGGTCGAGGCGACCCGGTTCACGAAGGCGCGGCTCAGGCGGGAGTAGGAGCGGGTTCCGGTTCCTTCCGCCTGACCGTGTCCGTCCCGCCCGGCCGCCGCGAGCGCGCCTCCAGCCACAGCGACAGGGCCAGCAGCCCGGCGCCCAGGACGAGGAAGCCCCAGGGCAGGTACGAGGTCAGCAGCAGGATCAGCACCCGCTGGGACTTGACCTGGTCGACGATCGAGACGATGTAGTCCTCGCGCATCTTCACGTGCCCGGCGAAGACGGTGACGGTGTCCTGGGACATGCCCATCGCCTTCCCGTTCCGCAGCTCCTCCTTGTGGACCTCCTCGCCGTTGACCGGCGCCCCGGTGACCGGGTCGACCCAGAACATCCGCTTGGTGGTGTACCAGCGGGTCACCCCCGTCTTGGTGATCTGCTCCGGGGTGATGCCCTTGATGGGCATGGTCTTGGGCATGGGGACCTTGGTCCACGGGATGGTCTGCTCGAAGTAGTAGACGTCCATGCCGCGGAAGTTCCGGGTGCCCTCGTAGTGGATGGGCGAGCTGGTGCGGGTCTGGGCGTCGAAGTACTCGTAGTCGCGCTTCTCCGTGAGGAAGGGCCACTTGAACTCGATGCCCTCGCGGTTCACCGCGTCGCCGTCGACCGATTCGCCCGTGGCGTGGACCGGGTCCTGGCTGTGCGCGTCGAAGATGTAGCGCTCGGGGATCTTGGAGACCATCTTGCCGTCGGGTCCCTGCACATAGGACAGGGCGTCCCACACGACGACGTCGCGGCCCGCGCTGCGCTCGATCTTCTCGGACTCCTCCACGTTGCCCTTGAGGGTCTGCACGATGGTGATCCTGTCGACCTTCTCGGCCTTCAGGGTGCTGTAGTCGAGGAGGGTCGCGGGCTTCGCCTCCAGCACGGTCTCCTGGTACTGGTTCGGCGGGATCTTCGCGAGGCGCGGGAAGGCGTACCAGCGCAACAGCGGTGACAGCGCGGCGAAGAAGACGGCGAAGGCCAGGAGTACGAGGCTGGCTCGGCGGCGCATGGGGTGTCCTTCCTCTGCATTGCGTGGTGCGGACGGATCGGGGCTGTCCGGCGGATCAGGGTCGGACACGCCGTGACCCCGGCCATGCGCCGCCGGACAGCCCCCTAGTTCTTCGGACCCGGGACCGTGGTCAGCAGGGGTTCGGGCGAGGTCTCGCCGGGTGGCGCGCCGATCGCACTGATGGTGAGTACGAGGGCGAGGGCTGCGGCCAGTCCGACGGCTGCGGCAATCAGGGCGCGCATGCTCGGCCTCCCGGGCTCAGAACTGATGGGTCGTCAGGGCTGGGGCACCGTAGCAACCGGGGCGCGAGATGAGAACACGTAGAACAGCCCCTTGGCCGGGTGCCGGCCAAGGGGCTGTTCGGGGGCGTGGTGGGCCCGGGCGCGCGCGGGTCAGGCGGCGGGGGCCTGGACCGTGAGCTCGATGACGACGGTGGCGCCGCCCTCGGTGGTCAGACGCAGCTTGTACGTACCCGCGGCACCGTCGGCGTAGATCTTCGGCAGGGTGAGCGTGCCGTCGGCGTCCGTGGTGAACGCGAAGGTGCGGACCGGGTCACCGTCGTCGTTCGTGAAGTACGGGCCCTTGTCGTTCTCGACCGGCTTCTCGTCGTCGGTGATCATGGTGGCGGTGACGGCGACCCGGTCGGCGGCAGCGCCCTTGTACGTGGCCCTGACGGTGACGTCGGCGAACGTCTGGCCCGCCACTGCGGTCAGCTCCGCGGTGCCCGTCCTGACGATGGCGTCGGCCTGCCGCGCGGTGACGGCCGCCGTGTACGTGACGGCGGGCAGCGACGTGCCGGTGGCCGTCGCCCGGACGGTGAACGCGCCCGTCTTCTCGCCCGCCTTCAGCACGGGTGCGGTGACCGTGCCGTCGGTCCCGGTGGCCGCGGTGACGGACTTCTTCCCGCCGTCGAACGCGGCGTCCGTGTCACCGACGACGGTGAAGGTCACGGACACCTTGGCGAGCGGCTTGCCGAAGTTGCTCTTCGCCAGGACCTTGATCCGCTCAGCGAACGCGTCGCCCGCCGTGGCCGACAGCTCGCCGGTGCCCGCGTTCTGCACGGCGGCCAGGGCCGGGCTCGGCGTGGGCTCGGGGGTCGGGGTCGGCGTCGTGGGCGTGCCCGGCCCGCCCGGGTCCGAGGGCGTCGGGCTCGGCTTCGACGGCGGCTCGGGCTTGGGCGTCGGGGTGGGCGACGGCGACCCCGAGGGCGACGGCGACGGGGAGGAGGACGGGCCGCCGCCATGGGTTCCGGAGCCGGTGCCCGGGTGCGTTCCGGTACTGGATTCGACCGGCAGGACGCCGGTGCCGTCCGGCACCTCGTGCGTGCCGCGGTTGTAGTACTCGAACCAGGTGCGGACGGTACGCAGGTACTCGTCGGAGTGGTTGTAGCTCAGGACCGCCCGGTCAAGGTCGGCGGCGAGCGCCAGATCGCGCGAACCGGCGCAGAGGTAACGCCCGGCGGCGAGCGCCGCGTCGTAGATGTTGTTGGGGTCCCTGCGGCCGTCGGCGTTGCCGTCCTGGCCCCAGGTCGCCCAGGTGGACGGGATGAACTGCATCGGGCCGACCGCCCGGTCATGCGTCGAGTCCCCGTCGTAGGCACCGTTGTCGGTGTCCTTGATCAGGGCGAAACCCTGACCGTTGAGGGCGGGGCCGAGGATCGGGGAGAGCGTGGTGCCCTGCGCGTCGACACGGCCGCCGCGGGCCTGGCCCGACTCGACCTTGCCGATCGCGGCGAGGAGCTGCCACGGCAGCCGGCAGGCGGCGTCCGTACCCGCGACGGTCTGCTGGGCCTTCTGGTACGCCGCGAGGATCGACGCCGGAATGCCCGATTCGGCGCTGCCCGTCACGGGCAGATTGACGGAGGTGCCCGGCTTGTTGGGTGTGTTCAGCGGCGGCAGGTCGGTGAAGTAGGGCGAGTTGCCGGACGCGGCACCGTCGCCCGAGGGCGTCGAACCCGCCGTACCGGTGGCCGGCTGGTCCCCGTCGGACGCCACCAGGGGCGAACCCGGGGCCTGCGAGGCGGAAAGTGCTGCCACAGCGGCAGCGGCCACGGCAGCCGTGGTCGCCCCTCTGCGCAGTCGGCGACCGAATTGCGCTGCCATAACGTCTGGGCCCTCCCCCTCGTCGGCTGTCCGCGCTCCCCTGCGCCTGGACTCAGGCGACCCTACGGCAACTTGTGCCGCGCGAACACAGCGACCGGACCGCTTCTTACCGGTTTCTCACGTTCCGGTCCGCAAGTTGTCCAGTCGGTGAAAAGCCCGCGCCGGCTGCTCGCGCATACTTCCCCCATGCCGTTCACGCTCAGCCACGCCGCAGCCGTCCTCCCCGGGATCCGCCGCAACGGAGCAGGGCGCGGACCGCTCCTGGCCTCGGCACTCGTCGCCGGTTCGTTCGCCCCCGACATGACGTACTACGCGGACACGGCGATCCCGGGCGCCATGGAGTTCGGGCAGGTCACCCACGCCTGGTGGGGTGTGTTCACGGTGGACGTCCTGATCACCGCGGCGACCGTGGCGCTGTGGCTGCTGCTGCGCGAACCCCTCGTGGCGCTGCTGCCCACGCCCTGGCAGGGGCGCGTGCACGCCTGGGTCCGCGGTGCCCCGCGCCCGCCCGGACAAGGGCCGCGGGGCCTGCGGGACGGTGCGTGGTTCGTCGTGTCGGCCGTCATCGGAGCCGCCACACACGTCGTCTGGGACGCCTTCACCCACCACGACCGGTGGGGCGTGCGGCTGGTACCCGTGCTCGGGCAGCACGCGGGCGGCCACCCGGTGTTCCAACTGGTGCAGTACGGCAGTTCGGCCCTGGCGCTGACGGTGCTGGCATGGTTCACCGTGTCGGGGCTGCGCCGCACCGGGGCCCGGCCGGTGCCGGAGTCCGTACCGGTCCTGGACCACCGGGCACGGGCGTGGGCAGCGGCGTCCCTCGGCA
Source organism: Streptomyces sp. NBC_00236 (assembly GCF_036195045.1). Taxonomy (NCBI): domain Bacteria; kingdom Bacillati; phylum Actinomycetota; class Actinomycetes; order Kitasatosporales; family Streptomycetaceae; genus Streptomyces; species Streptomyces sp. NBC_00236. Next base: position 1,804,894 of record NZ_CP108100.1, read on the forward strand.
TGTGCGTACTGCTGGGCATCGTGCACCGCTGCGCACGCTGGTATGCGTACTTCGGACACGTCGACACACCGCTCGACATCATTCCGACCGCCTGCTTCGGCGCGGGCGCCGGGCTCGCCGTCGGGCTCGTGCTGTACGGCATGTGGATGCGGCTGTGGGTCCGGGGCACCGGCGCCCCGGCGCGCCCCGTCACCGGCCCGGCCCGGGACACGAGCCGGACCGGCGACTAGAGAACGCCCCCGCCCCGGGGCGGGGCCCACGTCAGTGTGCGGCGGACTCCCAGTCGGTGCCGACCCCGACCGACACGTCCAGCGGCGCCCGCAGCTGCACCGCCGTCGCCATCTCGTGGCGCAGGATCTTCTCCACCTGTTCCCGCTCGCCCTTGGCGATCTCCAGCACGATTTCGTCATGGACCTGGAGCAGCATCCGTGACGTCAGCTTCGCCTCGGTCAGCGCCCGGTCGACGTGCAGCATGGCGACCTTGACGATGTCCGCGGCCGTGCCCTGGATCGGTGCGTTGAGCGCCATCCGCTCGGCCGTCTCGCGGCGCTGGCGGTTGTCGCTGTTGAGGTCCGGCAGGTAGCGGCGGCGGCCGAAGACCGTCTCCGTGTACCCGGTGGCCCTGGCCTCCTCCACCACCCGGTGCAGATAGTCCCGGACCCCGCCGAACCGCTCGAAGTAGGTGTCCATCAGGCCCCGGGCCTCACCCGCCTCGATGTTCAGCTGCTGCGAGAGACCGAACGCGGACAGCCCGTACGCCAGTCCGTAGCTCATCGCCTTGATCTTGCGCCGCATCTCCGGGTCGACCGCCGACTTGTCGACGCCGAACACCTGCGAGGCGACCGTGGTGTGCAGGTCCTCACCGGACGTGAACGCCTCGATCAGACCCGCGTCCTCGGACAGGTGCGCCATCACGCGCAGTTCGATCTGGCTGTAGTCCGCCGTCATCAGCGTCTCGAAGCCCTCGCCCACGACGAAGCCTCGACGAATGGCCCGGCCCTCGTCCGTCCGCACGGGGATGTTCTGAAGATTCGGGTCGGTGGACGACAGCCGGCCGGTCGCCGCCACGGTCTGGTTGAACGTGGTGTGGATACGGCCGTCCGCCGCGATCGTCTTCACCAGGCCCTCGACCGTGACCCGCAGCTTCGCCTGCTCGCGGTGGCGCAGCATGATGACCGGCAGCTCGTGCTCCGTCTGCGCGGCCAGCCACGCCAGCGCGTCCGCGTCCGTCGTGAACCCGGTCTTCGTCTTCTTCGTCTTCGGCAGGCCCAGCTCACCGAAGAGGACCTCCTGGAGCTGCTTGGGCGAACCGAGGTTGAACTCGCGGCCCACCGCCGCGTGCGCCTCCTTCACCGCCTGCTGCACGGCACCCGCGAACTGCTGCTCCATGCCCTCCAGATGGGCCCGGTCCGCCGCGATGCCGTGCCGCTCCAGACGGGCCAGCAGGATCGACGTCGGCAGCTCCATGTCGTGCAGCAGCTCGGCCGCACCGACCTCCTTCAGCCGCGCCGTGAACGCGTCACCCAGGTCGAGGACCGCACGGGCCTGCGTCATCAGCGCATCGGCCTCGGCCTGGTCGTCCGCACCGAACGCCAGCTGGCCGTCGGACGACGCCGCCGGAGCGAGCTCACGGCCCAGGTACTCCACGGCCAGCGCGTCCAGCGCGAACGAGCGACGGCCCGGCTTGACCAGGTACGCGGCGAGCGCCGTGTCCATCGAGACGCCCTCGGTCCGCCAGCCGTGCTCCGGGAAGACCCGCATCACGCTCTTCGCGTTGTGCATGACCTTCGGCCGGTCCGCGTCCGCGATCCACGCAGCGAACGCCTGCTCGTCCGCCGCGTCGAGCAGCGCCGGGTCGAACCAGGCCGCAGCCCCGCCCGCCGCGGCGAGCGCGATCTCGGTGACCGTGCCACTGCCGAGCGCCCAGGTGTCGACCGTGGCGACACCGAGCGGCTGCTCCCCGTGCTCGGCCAGCCACGGAGCGAGCTCGCCCGCACCCAGCACCGAACCGTCCAGCTCGACGCCCGCGGCCGGCGCCGGAGCCTCGTCCTCCGCCTTGCCCGGATCCACCGCCAGCAGCCGCTCGCGCAGGCTCGGGTTACGGATCTCCAGCACATCGAGCACCCCGGTGACCGCCGTGCGGTCGTACGGAGCACGCTCCAGATCGGCCGGGGTCTTCGGCAGCTCCACGTCACGGACCATCTCCGTCAGCCGCCGGTTCAGCCGCACCGCGTCCAGGTGGTCGCGGAAATTCTGCCCGGCCTTCCCCTTGACCTCCTCGGCCCGCTCCACCAGCTCGTCGAACGAACCGAACTGGTTGATCCACTTCGCGGCCGTCTTCTCACCCACCCCCGGAATACCCGGAAGGTTGTCCGACGGGTCACCGCGCAGCGCCGCGAAGTCCGGGTACTGCTGCGGGGTGAGCCCGTACTTCTCCTCGACCTTCTCCGGGGTGAACCGCGTCAGCTCCGACACACCCTTGGTCGGGTACAGCACCGTCACATTGTCCGTGATCAGCTGGAAGGAGTCACGGTCACCGGTGACGATCAGCACCTCGAACCCCGCCGCCTCCGCCTGCGTGGCCAGCGTCGCGATGACGTCGTCCGCCTCGAAGCCGTCGACCGCGAAACGGTCCGCGTGCATCGCGTCCAGCAGTTCACCGATCAGCTCGACCTGACCCTTGAACTCGTCCGGCGTCTTCGAACGGTTCGCCTTGTACTCGGGGAACTCCTGCGAGCGCCACGTCTTGCGCGACACGTCGAACGCCACCGCGAAATGCGTCGGCGCCTCGTCACGCAACGTGTTCGCGAGCATCGACGCGAAGCCGTACACCGCGTTCGTCGGCTGCCCCGCCCCCGTCGTGAAATTCTCCGCAGGCAGCGCAAAGAACGCCCGGTACGCCAGGGAGTGCCCGTCCATCAGGAGCAGGCGCGGTCGGTTGTCTGCCGTCTTCTTCGATGCCGTCTCAGCCACACCCCGATCCTGCCACGTACCACTGACAATCCGGACCGGCCACCGCCCACCACCGCCCGCCGACCGCTCACCGGGCACCCCGCCCGCACCGCGTGCCAGGATCGAAGGAGAAGGAAACACGCACAGCGGACCACACAAGGTCCGCGGCAGGCCCGAAGGGGAGCACGATGGCCACGAAGCCGCCCGCAGGAGACCCGGTCCAGGACGCACCCCAGGTCCAGCCGGCCCAGCACGCCGCCGCCGGGCTGCCCGCCGTCGCCCACAGCCTGCGCATCGCCCAGCAGCAGATGGGCGTCCGCCGCACCGCGCAGACCCTCCTCAAGGTCAACCAGAAGGACGGCTTCGACTGCCCCGGCTGCGCCTGGCCCGAGGCCGACAAGCGGCACACCGCCGAGTTCTGCGAGAACGGGGCCAAAGCCGTCGCCGAGGAAGCCACCCTGCGCCGCGTCACCCCGGACTTCTTCGCCGCACACCCCCTCGCCGACCTCGCCACCCGCAGCGGCTACTGGCTCGGCCAGCAGGGACGCATCACGCAACCCATGTATCTGCCCGAGGGCGCGGACCGGTACGAGGCCGTGACCTGGGAGCGCGCCTTCGCCGTCATCGCCGAGGAACTCGGCCGACTCGCCTCCCCCGACGAAGCGCTCTTCTACACCTCCGGACGCACCAGCAACGAGGCCGCGTTCCTGCTCCAGCTGTTCGCCCGCGAATTCGGCACCAACAACCTGCCCGACTGCTCCAACATGTGCCACGAGTCCTCCGGCTCGGCACTCACCGAGACCATCGGCGTCGGCAAGGGATCCGTCTCCCTGGAGGACCTCCACCACGCCGACCTGATCATCGTCGCCGGACAGAACCCCGGCACCAACCACCCCCGGATGCTCTCCGCCCTGGAGAAGGCCAAATCCGCCGGAGCGAAGATCATCTCGGTGAACCCGCTCCCCGAGGCCGGACTCGAACGCTTCAAGAACCCGCAGACCCCGCTCGGCATGATCAAGGGAGCGGCACTCAACGACCTCTTCCTCCAGATCCGCATCGGCGGCGACCAGGCCCTCTTCCGGCTCCTCAACAAGATGATCCTCGCCACCGAGGGCGCCGTCGACGAGACCTTCGTCGCCGCACACACCCACGGCTACGAGGAGTTCGCCGCCGCGGCCGCAGAAGCCGACTGGGAACAGACCCTCGCCGCGACCGGCCTGGAGCGCCCCGCCATCGAAGAGGCCCTCTCCATGGTCCTCGCGTCCAAGCGCACCATCGTCTGCTGGGCCATGGGCCTCACCCAGCACAAACACTCCGTGCCGACCATCCGCGAAGTCGTCAACTTCCTCCTGCTGCGCGGCAACATCGGCCGGCCCGGCGCCGGAGTCTGCCCCGTGCGCGGCCACTCCAACGTCCAGGGCGACCGCACCATGGGCATCTTCGAGCGCCCCTCGACAGCGTTCCTCGACGCCCTCGACAAGGAATTCTCCATCACCTCACCGCGCCACCACGGCTACGACGTCGTCCGCTCCATCCGCGCCCTGCGCGACGGCGACGCCAAGGTCTTCTTCGCCATGGGCGGCAACTTCGTCTCCGCCTCCCCCGACACCGACGTCACCGAAGCCGCCATGCGCACCGCACGCCTCACCGTCCACGTCTCCACCAAGCTCAACCGCTCCCACACCGTCACCGGCGCCAGGGCCCTGATCCTGCCCACCCTCGGCCGCACCGACAAGGACGTACAAGCCGGCGGCAAGCAGTTCGTCACCGTCGAGGACTCCATGAGCATGGTCCACGCCTCCCGCGGCAACCTCACCCCCGCAAGCCCCCACCTGCTCTCCGAACCCGCCATCGTCGCCCGCCTCGCCCGCGCCGTACTCGGCCCCGCCTCCACCACCCCCTGGGAAGAGTTCGAGAAGGACTACGCCACGATCCGCGACCGCATCTCCCGCGTCGTCCCCGGCTTCGAGAACTTCAACCAACGCATCGCCCACCCCGGCGGATTCACCCTCCCCCACGCCCCCCGCGACTCCCGCCGCTTCCCCACCGCCACCGGCAGGGCCAACTTCACCGCCGCCCCCGTCGAATACCCCGAACTCCCCGAAGGCCGCCTGCTGTTGCAGACCCTGCGCTCCCACGACCAGTACAACACCACCATCTACGGCCTCGACGACCGCTACCGCGGCATCAAGGGCGGCCGCCGCGTCGTCCTCGTCAACCCCGACGACGCCACCGCCCTCGGCCTCACCGACGGCACCTACACCGACCTCGTCAGCGAATGGAAGGACGGCACCGAACGACGCGCCCCCGGCTTCCGCGTCGTCCACTACCCCACCGCCCGCGGCTGCGCCGCCGCGTACTACCCCGAGACCAACGTGCTGGTCCCCCTGGACTCCACCGCCGACACCAGCAACACCCCCGCCAGCAAGTCCGTCGTGGTGCGGTTCGAGAGCGCGCGCGCCGACACCCCCGGGCAGGCGCACTAAGCGCCCGCTCAGTCGTCTGATAAGAACAGTGCACACACGAACGTGCGCACAGCAACGAACCACCGCAGACGATCGGAGCCGGACCCATGGGCGAGCACACCACACCCCAGTTCCCCCAGGAGATCATCGACGAGTACGCCACCCTCGGCGTCGACCTGCCCGCACTCTTCTCCGCAGGCCACCTCGGCGAACGCATGGGCGTCACCATCATCGAAGCCTCCGCGGACCGCGTCGTCGCCACCATGCCCGTCGAAGGCAACACCCAGCCCTACGGACTCCTGCACGGCGGCGCCTCCGCCGTCCTCGCCGAAACCCTCGGATCCATCGGCTCCATGCTCCACGGCGGCGCCACCAAGATCGCCGTCGGCGTCGACCTGAACTGCACCCATCACCGAGGGGTACGAAGCGGCCTCGTCACCGGCACCGCCACCCCCGTACACCGCGGCCGCACCACCGCCACGTACGAAATCGTCATCACCGACGAACAGGACAAGCGCGTCTGCACCGCCCGCCTCACCTGCCTCCTGCGCGACCTCCCCAAGGCCGAACCCTCCTGACCCCGCACCACCCCGCACCACCCCTGCCCGGCCGGATCCCGAATCCGTCCGGGCAGTGCCATACCCGGGCACAACCACCGCCCCACACACAGAACTTGCACAACAGCCACAGCCAACACCCTTGACCACCCAGCCCGTTCCGTGGCCCACTCATCTGCCACAACCCGCCTGCGCACCCACCACACCGCGTCGACCACACCACCCCGGATGTAACACTGCGTAACAAAACCGCAATGTGCACCCACCCGACGCCCCACAACGAACCCGGCCCCGCAGGCACCGGGCACTCAGGCGCGCCCACCCACGCCGCCACACGCCCCCACCACACGACAGCACCAAGATCGCCTCAAGCCCCTTAACAGAGCTGCGCGTTCTCAGCATGCGGTCACTTCACCGTCCGGTAAAAAGCCGTACATGTCCACACAGCCACCTCAAGCCTTGCTCAAGGGCATAACAAGACAGTCACATCCTGCTCCACCCCCATCCCCGACCCCCACCCCTGCCCTTAGAGTCACCGCCAGTCACCGCGCCGCCGGGCGCGTCTGCAGCACGGCCCTGTACCAACCAGTACGGCCCGGCGAACGACACGGCACCTCAAGCAGAGGAGGCCGCGCCAGGGAAAGGACTTTTCGTGCGACACCGTTCTTTGCTCATCCTCACCACAGTGCTCACCACAGGAGCACTGACACTCACCGCCTGCGGGTCGCGCGACGACGACAAGAAGGGCAGCGAGAGCAGCGGCAACCAGACCGTCGTCATCGGCGTCGACGCCCCGCTCACCGGTGACCTCTCCGCCCTCGGCCTCGGCATCAAGAACTCCGCCGACCTCGCCGCCAAGACGGCGAACAAGGACAAGACGGTCCCGGGCATCACCTTCGAGGTCCAGCCCCTCGACGACCAGGCCCAGCCCTCCGTCGGCCAGCAGAACGCCACCAAGTTCATCGACAACAAAAAGGTCGTCGGCGTCGTCGGCCCGCTGAACTCCGGCGTCTCCCAGTCGATGCAGAAGCCGCTCAACGACGCGGGCCTCACCCAGATCTCCCCCGCCAACACCGGCACCGAGCTGACCCAGGGCGACAACTGGAAGACCGGCGACAAGAAGCGCCCCTTCAAGACCTACTTCCGCACCGCCACCACGGACCAGATCCAGGGCGCCTTCGCCGCGAAGTACCTGTACAACAACGCGAAGATCAAGCAGGTCTACCTCATCGACGACCAGAAGCCCTACGGCGCCGGTCTCGCAGCCTCCTTCAAGGCGACGTTCACCGGCCTCGGCGGCAAGATCGCCGGATCCGACCACGTCAACCCCGACGACCGCGACTTCAACGCCGTCGTCACCAAGGTCAAGAAGTCCGGCGCCAAGGCCGTCTACTACGGCGGTGAGTACCCCGCCGGCGCCCCCCTGAGCCAGCAGCTCAAGGACAGCGTCCAGATCCCCCTCATGGGCGGCGACGGCATGTACAGCGCCGACTTCATCAAGCTCAACAAGAAGTCCCAGGGCGACATCGCCACCTCCGTCGGCAAGCCCGTCGAAGAGCTCGAGTCCGCCAAGACCTTCATCGCGAACTACAAGGCCGCCGGATACAAGGACGCCTACGAGGCCTACGGCGGCGGCACCTACGACGCCACCTGGGCCATCATCGAGGCCGTCAAGGCCGTCGTCGCAGCCAACGACGGCAAGCTCCCCGACGACGCCCGCGCCAAGGTCCTCGAAGCCGTCAGCAAGGTCAGCTTCGAAGGCGTCACCGGCCCCGTCTCCTTCGACGAATACGGCGACACCACCAACACCATGATGACCGCCTACCAGGTCGACGGCGGCAAGTGGACCTCCAAGCTCAGCGAGGCCTACAAGCCGTAACACGCTCCCGGTCACGCACTGACTGACACCAGACCGCGCGGGAGCGCTACGAGCGCTCCCGCGCGGTGCCATATCCGAACCACTCCACGGAGGCCCTGCGGTGCACGAACTGCCGCAACAGCTGGCCAATGGACTCATCCTCGGCGCGATGTACGGACTCATCGCGATCGGATACACGATGGTCTACGGAATCATCCAGCTCATCAACTTCGCCCACGGCGAGATCTTCATGATCGGAGGCTTCGGAGCTCTCACCGTGTACCTCTGGATGCCGGCCGGCTCCAACCTCCTCGCAATCGTCCCCCTCATGATCATCGGCGGCGTCATATGCTCCGTCGCCATCAGCGTCGCAGCCGAACGCTTCGCCTACCGACCCCTGCGCACCGCCCCCAGACTCGCCCCGCTGATCACCGCGATCGGACTCTCCCTCGCACTCCAGCAGGCCATCTGGAAGTGGTACCCCAACGCCACCAAGGACCGACCCTTCCCCCAGTTCAAGGGCGAAGCATTCGACCTCTTCGGCGCCCACATCCAGCGCGGTGACCTCTTCGTCCTCATCGCCGCCCCCGTCTGCATGATCGCCCTCGGCCTCTTCGTCTCCAAGACCCGCTCCGGCCGCGGCATGCAAGCCACCTCGCAGGACCCCGACACCGCCAAACTCATGGGCATCAACACCGACCGCATCATCGTCATGGCCTTCGCCATCGGTGCCGCGTTCGCAGCCGTCGCCGCCGTCGCCTACGGGCTCAAGAACGGCCAGATCGGCTTCAAAATGGGCTTCATCATGGGCCTCAAAGCCTTCACCGCAGCCGTACTCGGCGGCATCGGCAACATCTACGGCGCCATGCTCGGCGGAGTCGTGCTCGGCGTCGCCGAATCCCTCGCCACCGGCTACATGAGCGACGTCCCCGGCATGGACCTCTTCGGCGGCGGCGCCTGGAAGGACGTATGGGCCTTCGTCCTCCTCATCGTCGTCCTCCTGCTCCGGCCACAAGGCCTGCTCGGCGAACGCGTCGCGGACAGGGCGTGATACGGATGACCACCCAGAAAGCACTCATCCCACTGCCCGCACCGATCGCCCGGATCGCGACCGCCGCAGGCGCAGCCGTCGCACTCGCCGGCACCTTCCTCCCCTGGACCTGGACCTCCGAATTCCCCGGCGACCTCACCGTCACCGGCTACCCCGGCGGCCTCCAGATCCTCACCCTCACCGCCGCCATCCTCACCCTCCTCTTCACCCTCTGCGGATACGGCATCCGAGGCCTCCGCTGGCTCACCCCCGGCGGCACCAACAGCCCCGTCCGCCTCCTCACCCTCGCCACCCTCGGCACCACCGGCTACACCATCGGTGCCATCGCCTACGAACTCGGCGGCGTGGTCAACCTCGAACCCGGAGCCTGGGTCAGCGGCATCGGCGCACTCATCGCCTTCATCGCCGCCCTCGGACTCCCCAGCGACGTGGAACCCCCCGCCCACGAAACCCGGCCCGGCGCCTGGAAAACCTTCCGCAACAGCCTCGCCGCACCGTCCGTCGGCCGCGCCAAACCCCTCCCCGCCTGGGGCGAGATCCTCGTCGTCGCCGCCGCCTTCGGCGTCGCGCTGTACGTCTTCACCTACTGCATCGACATCCCCACCGAGGAATCCGAACAGTTCATCGGCTTCCTCATCACCGCGGCCTTCACCTTCACCGCACTCACCCGGGCCGGACTCATCGCCCGCATCACCGCGCTGACCACGAAGCACCGCAACGTCACCCTCACCGCAGCCCTGGTCGCAGCCTTCTGCTTCCCCTTCACCCAGGACACGGCGGAATTCACCCTCATCGGTGCGAACATCCTCATCTTCGCCACCGTCGCACTCGGCCTCAACGTCGTCGTCGGCCTCGCCGGCCTCCTCGACCTCGGCTACGTCGCCTTCCTCGGCGTCGGCGCCTACACAGCCGCCCTCGTCTCCGGCGCACCCCTCTCCGCCATCGGCGTCCACTTCCCGTTCTGGGCCGCCGTCCTCACCGGAGCCGCAGTCTCACTGATCTTCGGCGTCCTCATCGGCGCCCCGACCCTGCGACTGCGCGGCGACTACCTCGCCATCGTCACCCTGGGCTTCGGAGAGATCTTCCGCGTCACCGTCAACAACCTCAACGGCAACAGCGGCCCCGACCTCACCAACGGCTCCCAGGGCATCCCGAGCATCCCCGACCTCAACCTCTTCGGGATCGACTTCGGACTCAGCCACGACATCGGCCCCTTCACCCTCAGCAGGCCGGCCAACTACTACCTGCTGATGCTCGTCGTCACCGCCGTCGTCGTCCTCGTCTTCCGCCGCTCCGGAGACTCCCGCATCGGCCGCGCCTGGGTAGCCATCCGCGAGGACGAAACCGCAGCCACCGCCATGGGCATCAACGCCTTCCGGCTCAAACTGCTCGCCTTCGCCCTCGGCGCCACCCTCGCCGGACTCGCAGGAACCGTCCAGTCACACGTCAACTACACCGTGACACCCGAGCAGTACCAGTTCGCCGGCTCCGTACCCCCGAACTCCGCCTTCCTCCTCGCCGCCGTCATCCTCGGCGGCATGGGAACCCTCAGCGGACCCTTCGTCGGCGCCGCACTGCTCTACCTCATCCCGGCCAAGCTGCAGTTCATGCAGGACTACCAGCTCTTCCTCTTCGGCGTCGCGCTCATCCTCCTGATGCGCTTCCGACCCGAAGGCCTCGTCGCCGACCGCCGCAAGCAACTCGAATTCCACGAGAACGACGAACCCGTCCTCGTACCCGAACCACGGCAGCCCGAAGAGGCCGACGCAGGCATCACCAAGGCGGGGGCGTGAACACCATGACCACCACCACGAACACCGCGACCACCGTCCTCGACGCCAGCGGCGTCACCATGCGCTTCGGCGGACTCACCGCCGTACGCAACGTCGACCTCACCGTCAACGCGGGCGAAATCGTCGGACTCATCGGCCCCAACGGCGCCGGCAAAACCACCTTCTTCAACTGCCTCACCGGCCTCTACGTCCCCACCGAGGGCAAGGTCAGCTACAAAGGCACCGTCCTGCCACCCAAGCCCCACCTCGTCACCAAGGCAGGCATCGCCCGCACCTTCCAGAACATCAGGCTCTTCGCCAACATGACCGTCCTGGAAAACGTCCTCGTCGGACGCCACACCAGGACCAAAGAAGGCCTCTGGTCCGCACTCCTGCGCCTCCCCGGCTTCACCAAAGCCGAACAGGCCAGCCACGAACGCGCCATGGAACTCCTGGAGTTCATCGGCCTCCAGGACAAGGCCGACCACCTCGCGCGCAACCTCCCCTACGGAGACCAGCGCAAGCTGGAAATCGCCCGCGCCCTCGCCAGCGACCCCGGACTCCTCCTCCTGGACGAGCCCACCGCCGGCATGAACCCCCAGGAAACCCGCGTCACCGAAGAACTCATCTTCGCCATCCGGGACCAAGGCATCGCCGTCCTCGTCATCGAGCACGACATGCGCTTCATCTTCAACCTCAGCGACCGCGTCGCCTGCCTCGTCCAGGGCGAAAAACTCGTCGAAGGCACCGCCGAAGTCGTCCAGAGCGACGAACGCGTCATCGCCGCCTACCTCGGCACCCCCTTCGAAGGCGCCCCCGGCGCCGAAGAAGTCGCCGAAGTCGAAGCGGCCGAAGCGGAAGCCGAAGCGGTGGCAAACACCGGCACCAGCCCCAAGGACACCACCACCACCGAGGAGGAGGACACCCGATGACCGCACTGCTCGAGGTCGAGGACCTCCGCGTCGCCTACGGCAAGATCGAAGCCGTCAAAGGCATCTCCTTCAGCGTCGACGCCGGCCAGGTGGTCACCCTCATCGGCACCAACGGCGCCGGAAAGACCACCACCCTGCGCACCCTCTCCGGACTGCTCAAGCCCATCGGCGGACGCATCCTCTTCGAGGGCAAACCACTCGCCAACATCCCCGCACACAAGATCGTCGCCCTGGGCCTCGCCCACTCCCCCGAGGGCCGCCACATCTTCCCCCGGCTGACGATCACCGAGAACCTCCTCCTCGGCGCCTACCTCCGCAACGACAAGGCAGGCATCGAGAAGGACATCCAACGCGCCTACGACCTCTTCCCCATCCTCGGGGAACGCCGGAAGCAGGCCGCCGGAACCCTCTCGGGCGGCGAACAGCAGATGCTCGCCATGGGACGCGCCCTCATGTCCCAGCCCAAGCTGCTCATGCTCGACGAGCCCTCCATGGGCCTCTCCCCGATCATGATGCAGAAGATCATGGAAACCATCGTCGAGCTCAAGGCCTCGGGCACCACGATCCTGCTCGTCGAGCAGAACGCCCAGGCCGCCCTCTCCCTCGCGGACCAGGGCCACGTCATGGAGATCGGCAAGATCGTCCTCTCCGGCACCGGAGCGGACCTCCTCCACGACGAGTCCGTCCGCAAGGCGTACCTCGGCGAGGACTGACGTCCGTACGAAGAAGGCCCGTGCCCCGGATCACCGGGGCACGGGCCTTCTTCGTGTACGCGTACGACTACTCGGCAGCCCGCTTCTTCTCCTCGGCGTCCTCGATCAACGCCTCCGCCAGCTGCTGCATCGACAGCCGCCGGTCCATCGACGTCTTCTGGATCCACCGGAACGCGGCAGGCTCGGACAGCCCGTAGTCCGTCTGCAGGATGCTCTTCGCCCGGTCCACCAGCTTCCGGGTCTCCAGCCGCTGCGACAGGTCCGCGACCTCGCCCTCCAGCGCCTTCAGCTCGGCGAACCGCGACACCGCCATCTCGATGGCCGGCACCACGTCGCTCTTGCTGAACGGCTTCACGAGGTACGCCATCGCCCCGGCGTCCCGGGCCCGCTCCACGAGGTCGCGCTGCGAGAACGCGGTGAGCATCAGGACGGGCGCGATGGACTCCTCGGCGATCTTCTCGGCGGCGGAGATGCCATCGAGGACCGGCATCTTCACATCGAGGATGACCAAGTCCGGCTTGTGCTCCCGGGCCAGCTCGACAGCCTGCTGCCCGTCTCCGGCCTCACCGACGACCGAGTACCCCTCTTCTTCGAGCATCTCTTTGAGGTCGAGGCGGATGAGCGCCTCGTCCTCGGCGATGACGACGCGGGTCGTCAGCGGCGGGACGTGCGACTTGTCGTCGTCGGCGACGGGCTGGGGCGACTCGGGGGTGGTCACGGGGGCTCCTTGTTCCAGGACAGGCGCTGCTGCGAAGCAGCCTACCTAGCTGCAACCTCATGCGGTGACCCGGTACACTCCGAACCACACCCTGCCGGGTTGGCGGAATGGCAGACGCTGATTGCTCAAACCAATCTGCCCGAAAGGGCGTGCGGGTTCGACTCCCGCACCCGGCACAGTTGACAGCAGAAAGTGGATGTTCACGTTCTCGTGAACATCCACTTTCTGCTGCACATCGTAGCGGCTACTCACCCATCGTGGTTGTGTGAACTTCCACGGAACAGAAATGCGACAGAAGGCACTCACCCTCCTGCGAGGGGGCGCACGGAACGCGGACGTGGCACGGAAGTTGAACGTACCGACAGGCACGATCAGCTACTGGAAACACATGGACCGTGCCAAGCGTGGGGAATGCCCCAGCCCTCGTCGCTTTTCCCTGTGCCCTCGATGTGACGGGGAGCTGGACCAGGCCGCATACGCCTACCTCCTCGGCCTTTACCTCGGAGATGGGCACATCATCCAGAACAAGGCTATGAAGGCACCCAGCCTGTCCATTACCTGCGACGACTCATGGCCGGGCCTGATGGACCAGTGCGAGAAGGCCATGCGCACAGTCTTCCCCGAAAACTCCGTCTGCAGGGTGCGCCGCAAGGGCTGCCGCGACGTGAAGATGTACTCGAAGCACCTCTGGTGCCTCTTCCCCCAGCACGGCCCCGGCAAGAAGCACGACCGCGTCATCGCCCTCGAACCATGGCAGCAGGAGATCGTCGACGCCCACCCCTGGGACTTCATCCGCGGCCTCATCCACTCCGACGGATGCCGGAACATGAACTGGACCACCAGGACGGTCGGCGGCGTGAAAAAGCGGTACGAGTACCCCCGGTACTGGTTCACCAACGTCTCGGACGACATCCGGCGGCTTTACACCGACACCCTCGACAAGCTGGGCATCGAGTGGACCCACTGCACCCGCGCGGGCAAGGAGTACAACATCTCCGTCGCCCGACGGGCGTCCGTAGTCCTCATGGACGCACACGTCGGGCCGAAATACTGAGCCGACAGCCCTACTTCGGGCTGTCGTCCTCGCCGATGTGGTGCACGCGTACCAGGTTCGTCGAGCCCGCGACGCCGGGCGGGGAGCCTGCCGTGATGACGACCACGTCGCCCTTCTGACAGCGGCCGATCTTGAGGAGCTCTTCGTCGACCTGCGCCACCATCGCGTCCGTCGAGTCCACGTGCGGCCCCAGGAACGTCTCCACGCCCCACGTGAGGTTCAGCTGGGAGCGGGTGGCCGGGTCCGGGGTGAAGGCCAGGAGCGGGATGGGTGAGCGGTAGCGGGAGAGGCGCTTGACCGTGTCGCCGCTCTGGGTGAAGGCGACCAGGAACTTGGCGCCGAGGAAGTCGCCCATCTCCGCCGCGGCGCGGGCGACCGCGCCGCCCTGGGTGCGGGGCTTGTTGCGGTCGGTCAGGGGCGGGAGGCCCTTGGCGAGGATGTCCTCCTCGGCTGCCTCCACGATGCGGGACATCGTGCGTACCGTCTCGATGGGGTACTTGCCGACGCTCGTCTCGCCGGAGAGCATCACCGCGTCCGTGCCGTCGATGACGGCGTTGGCGACGTCGGAGGCTTCGGCGCGGGTGGGGCGGGAGTTGTCGATCATCGAGTCGAGCATCTGGGTGGCGACGATGACCGGCTTGGCGTTGCGCTTGGCGAGTTTGATGGCGCGCTTCTGGACGATCGGGACCTGTTCCAGGGGCATTTCGACGCCGAGGTCGCCGCGGGCGACCATGATGCCGTCGAAGGCGGCGACGATGTCGTCGATGTTGTCGACGGCCTGGGGTTTTTCGACTTTGGCGATGACGGGGAGGCGTCGGCCCTCTTCGTCCATGATGCGGTGGACGTCTTCGATGTCGCGTCCGCTGCGGACGAAGGAGAGGGCGATGATGTCGGCGCCGGTGCGCAGGGCCCAGCGGAGGTCTTCGATGTCTTTTTCGGAGAGGGCGGGGACGGAGACGGCGACGCCGGGGAGGTTGAGGCCTTTGTGGTCGGAGACCATGCCTCCTTCGATGACGGTGGTGTGGACGCGGGGGCCGTCGACGTGGGTGACTTCGAGGGTGACGCGGCCGTCGTCGATGAGGATGCGTTCGCCGGCGGTGACGTCGGCGTTGAGGCCGGTGTAGGTGGTGCCGCAGGTGTGGCGGTCGCCTTCCATGGGTTCGACGGTGATGGTGAAGTCGTCGCCGCGTTCAAGGAGTACGGGGCCTTCGCGGAAGCGTCCGAGGCGGATCTTCGGGCCTTGAAGGTCGGCGAGGATGCCGACGCTGCGTCCGGCTTCGTCGGATGCTTTGCGTACGCGGTGGTAGCGGTCTTCGTGTTCGGTGTAGGTGCCGTGGCTGAGGTTGAGGCGGGCGATGTCCATTCCCGCGTCGACCAGGGCTTTGATCTGGTCGTATGTGTCGGTGGCGGGTCCTAGGGTGCAAACGATTTTGGCTCGGCGCATAGGGGGAGCCTAAACCTTACCTACGGGTAGTTAATTGGCTGTCAATGACTGGTCAACGGCCTTTGGGTGAAGGGTTTTTGACAAGTGTTGAATTGTGCGGCGGGGTGCTCGGATGAGCGTTCGGCGGTGGCGTGCGGGGCTGTGGGGGTGGGTGGTCGGGGCTGCGGGTTCGCGGTGGCAACCGGGTGGGGGTGTGGGGGTCATCGAATAGAAACCTGTCGGGGGTGTTGCCGGGGGCGGTGCGTGGGTGATTATCTACGCGCGTTGTCCACGCGTGCGTGGGGTCTACGCGCGTTGTGTACGGACAGAACTGTGCACGGAGAGAACAGAGATGTGGGAGACGAGATGCCGCTGAACCGAAGGACGTTCCTGGGCACGTCGGCTGCGGCCGGTGCCGGTGTGGCGATCGCGGGTGGCACCGCGGTGCCGGCCGAGGCGCATGGCCGGGGGCACGGGCGTCCGCCGAAGCGGTACTCGTTCACCGTGATGGGGACGACGGATCTGCACGGGAACGTCTTCAACTGGGACTACTTCACCGACAAGGAGTTCGACGACAAGGCGCACAACGACGTCGGTCTGGCGAAGATCTCGACGCTGGTGGAGCAGGTGCGCCGGGAGAAGGGCCGTCAGAACACCCTGATGATCGATGCGGGTGACACGATCCAGGGTACGCAGTTGTCGTACTACTACGCGAAGGTCGATCCGATCACGGCGAAGCGCGGGCCGGTGCATCCGATGGCGCAGGCGATGAACGCGATCGGTTATGACGCGGCGGCGTTGGGCAATCATGAGTTCAATTACGGCATTCCGGTGCTGCGGAAGTTCGAGGAGCAGTGTGATTTCCCGCTGCTGGGTGCGAACGCGCTGGATGCGAAGACGTTGCGGCCGGCGTTCGCCCCGTATGTGATCAAGAAGCTGCGTACGCCTCATGGCCGGGATGTGAAGGTGGCGATTCTGGGTCTGACGAATCCGGGCATCGCGATCTGGGACAAGGCGAACGTGGGCGGGAAGATGGTGTTCCCGGGTCTTGAGGAGCAGGCGGCGAAGTATGTGCCGCGGCTTCGTTCGATGGGTGCGGATGTGGTGATTGTGTCGGCGCATTCGGGGAGCAGTGGGACGTCGTCGTACGGTGATCAGATTCCGTATGTGGAGAATGCTGCGGGTCTGGTGGCGGAGCAGGTGCCGGGGATCGATGCGATTCTGGTGGGTCATGCGCATTCGGAGATTCCCGAGTACTTCGTGGAGAACAAGGAGACCGGTAAGAAGGTCGTGCTGTCGGAGCCGTTGAAGTGGGGGCAGCGGCTGACGTTGTTCGATTTCGATCTGGTGTGGGAGAAGGGCCGCTGGGTGGTCGAGAGGGCTGGTTCCCAGGTGCTGAACTCCAACACGGTGGCGGAGGACCGGAAGATCACCAAGCTGTTGGCGGACGAGCACAAGAAGGTGGTGGCGTATGTCAACCAGGTGATCGGTACGTCGGCTTCGGAGATGACGTCGGCGGAGGCGGCGTGGAAGGACGAGCCGATCATCGACCTGATCAATGTCATCCAGGCGGAGACGGTGAAGGCGGCGCTGGCGGGTGGCGAGTACGCGGCGTTGCCGGTGTTGTCGCAGGCGGCGTGTTTCTCGCGTACGGCGCGGATTCCGGCGGGGGACGTGACGATCAAGGATGCGGCAGGTCTGTACACGTTCGAGAACACGCTTGAGGCGCGGCTGCTGACGGGTGCGCAGGTGAAGGATTATCTGGAGTTCTCGGCGCGGTATTACGTGCAGACGGCGGCGGGTGCTCCGGTGGATACGGCGAAGTTGACGAATGCGGACAACACGCCGGATTACAATTATGATGTGGTGTCGGGTGTGACGTATGACATCGACATCGCGAAGCCGAATGGTTCGCGGATTGTGAATCTGTCGTTCGAGGGTAAGGCGATTGATCCGGCGGCTCAGTTTGTGCTGGCGGTGAATAATTACCGGGCGAGTGGTGGCGGTAATTTCCCGCATGTGGCGGGTTCGAAGCAGTTGTGGGCGAATTCGGAGGAGATCCGGACGACGATGATTGCGTGGGTGCAGGCGAAGGGTTCGGTGGATGGTGCGGAGTTTGCTTCGGTGGACTGGCGTCTGACGCGGGACGGTGTGCCGGTGTTCTAGTCGGGTGTGTGTGGGGGGGGCGGCCGCTCTCTTCCCTTTTTTGTGGGGTGGGCGGCCGCCTTCGTTGTGTCCGTGGGTGGTCAGTTGCCTTGGACGAGGGGGACGAGGACGGGGTTCTGTGTGGGGATGCCGGTGTTCTGGGGGGTGAGGCCGAAGGTGGTGAAGGCGGTGCGTTGTGGGAGGGGGTAGGGGGTGGTGCCGGTGAGGTGGTTGAGGATGGTGGCGCTGCGCCAGGCGGCGAGGCCGAGGTCGGGGGCGCCGACTCCGTGGGTGTGGCGTTCGGCGTTCTGTACGTAGATGTTGCCGGTGATGGTGGGGTCGAGGTCGAGGCGGTGGTGGTGGTCGATGCGGGGGCGTCCGGCGGTGTCGCGGCGTAGGTGGGTGCCGAGGTTGTCGAGGATGGGGTCGAGGGGGCGTTCGCGGTAGCCGGTGGCGAGGACGACGGCGTCGGTGGTGAGGCGGGTGCGGGTGCCTTGTTGGGTGTGTTCGAGGTGGAGTTCGATGCGGGTGTTGGCGAGGCGGCCTGCGGTGCGGACGGTGACGCCGGGGGTGAGGGTGGCGTCGGGCCAGCCGCCGTGGAGGGTGCGGCGGTAGAGCTCGTCGTGGATGGCGGTGATGGTGTCGTGGTCGATGCCTTTGTGGAGTTGCCATTGGTGGGGGACGAGTTGGTCGCGTACGGCTTCGGGGAGGGCGTGGAAGTAGCGGGTGTAGTCGGGGGTGAAGTGTTCGAGGCCGAGTTTGGAGTACTCCATGGGGGCGAAGGCGGGGGTGCGGGCGAGCCAGTGGAGTTTTTCGTGGCCGGTGGGGCGGGCGCGGAGGAGGTCGAGGAAGATTTCGGCGCCGGATTGTCCTGAGCCGATGACGGTGATGTGTTCGGCTTCGAGGAGTTGTTGGCGGTGGTGGAGGTAGTCGGCGGAGTGGATGACGGGGACGGTGCCGGTGTTGGTGAGGGGTTTGAGGGGTTCGGGGATGTGGGGTTCGGTGCCGATGCCGAGGGCGATGTTGCGGGTGTGGGCGCGGCCGAGGGCTTCGGCTTCGCCGTGGGCGTCGAGTTGGGTGAAGTCGACTTCGAAGTGGGCGTGTTGGGGGTTCCAGCGGATGGCGTCGACTTGGTGGCTGAAGTGGAGGTCGGGGAGTTGTTGGCTGACCCAGCGGCAGTAGGCGTCGTATTCGGCGCGTTGGATGTGGAAGCGCTCGGCGAAGTAGAAGGGGAAGAGCCGGTCGCGGGTGCGTAGGTAGTTGAGGAGGGTCCAGGCGCTGGTGGGGTCGGCGAGGGTGACGAGGTCGGCGAGGAAGGGGACTTGGAGGCTGGCGCCGTCGATGAGGAGGCCGGGGTGCCAGTGGAAGGCGGGGCGTTGGTCGTAGAAGGTGGCGGTGATGGGGTTGGGGAGGCCGTGGGTGAGGGCGGCGAGGGAGAGGTTGAAGGGGCCGATGCCGATGCCGACGAGGTCGTGGGGCTGATCGGTTGCGGGGGTGGGCCGGTCGGTCCGGGCTGTCATCGGTTCGGGCTGCTTTCTGCGGTCTCGGTGGTGAGGTGGGTGACGAGGTCGAGGAGTTTTTGGAGGTCGTCGGGGGTGGTGTGGGGGTTGAGGAGGGTGGCTTTGAGCCAGAGGTGGCCGTGGGCGTGGGTGCGGCCGAGTACGGCGTGGCCTCGGGTGAGGAGGGTGCGGCGGATGGTGGCGACGGTGTGGTCGTCGGCGCCTGTGGGGCGGAAGAGGACGGTGGTGATGGTGGGTTGGTCGTAGAGGTCGAGGGTGGGGGTTTTTGTGATGAGGTCGGCGAGGTGGTGGGCGGCGGTGCAGGTGCGGTCGATGAGGTCGGCGAGTCCGGTGCGGCCGAGTGCTTGGAGGGTGACGGCGATTTTGAGGGCGTCGGGGCGGCGGGTGGTGCGCAGGGAGCGGCCGAGGAGGTCGGGGAGTCCGGCTTGGGTGTCGTCGTCGGCGTTGAGGTAGGGGGCGTGGTGGTGGAGTGGGTCGAGGTGGTGGTGGTCGGGGACGGCGAGGATGCCGGCTGAGGCGGGTTGCCAGCCGAGTTTGTGGAGGTCGAGGGTGACGCTGTGGGCGCGGTCGAGGCCGGTGACCTTGTGGCGGTGGGTGGGGCTGAGGAGGAGGGGTCCGCCGTAGGCGGCGTCGATGTGGAGTTCGGCGCCGTGGGTGTGGCAGAGGTCGGCGATGGCGGTGAGGGGGTCGATCTGGCCGGTGTCGGTGGTGCCTGCGGTGGCGGTGACGAGGAGGGGTGTCTGTCCTTGGTGGCGGGTGAGGGTGTCGTTCAGGGCGGTGAGGTCGATGGTGCCGTCGGGGGCGGGGACGGTGAGGGGTGTGGGGAGGCCGAGGAGCCAGGTGGCGCGGGTGATGCTGTGGTGGGCGTTGGTGCCGGTGATGGTCTGGAGGGTGGGGCCGTGGCGTTCTCTGGCGAGGAGGAGGGCGAGTTGGTTGGCTTCGGTGCCGCCGGTGGTGATGAGGGCGTCGGGGTGGGGGTGGTGGGGGTAGATCTCGGCGGCGAGTGCTGCGGTGGTGTCGGCTTCGAGGGTGGAGGCGGCGGGGGCTTGGTCCCAGGAGTCCATGGAGGGGTTGAGGGCGGAGGCGGCGAGGTCGGCGGCGGTGGCGAGGGCGAGGGGCGGTGTGTGGAGGTGGGCGGCGCAGAGGGGGTCGGCGGGGTCGGCTGCGCCTTCGGTGAGGGCGCCGATGAGGGTGGCGAGGGCGTGGTGGGGGCCGGTTCCGTGTTCGGGGATGAGGGGGTCGAGGGCGGTGCGCATGTGGGTGGTGACGGTGTCGGGTCCGCCGGCGGGGAGTGGGCCGTCGCGGCGGCGGGCGCCTTCTTGGAGTGCGGTGAGGACGGTGTCGATGAGGGGGCGCAGTGCGGTGGGGCCGGTGGTGGATCCGGCGAGGGGTGGGGTGGGCATGGGTGGGTGGCCCTTCGGGTGCGCACGGGTGGACATGGGTGGACAGGCCAGCTTGTCCGGGTTTCGGTGGGCGTTGCCGGGGAGCCTGGTGATCTGAACTCGAAAGGGGGATGGGTGGGCGCTTGGGGGTGTTGGTGAGGGGTTCGGGTGGTAGGGGCGTGGGTGGTTGTGGGTGCGGATATGGGTGCGGGCCGGGTGCGGATATGGGTGTGCCCGGCCTGTCCTCGGGGTGAGGGCGGGCCGGGCACGGGTGGTGCGGGTTCGGGCGGTGCTGTTTCGGGTGGTTTGGGTCAGTGGGTGTTGCGGACGCTGAGGGCGCGGCGGAGGTCGTCGATCTGGTCGGTGAGTTTGCGGCGCAGGGCGGGGATGAGGGCCTGGTCGGTGAGGGCCTGGTCGCCGAGGTGGAGGCTGTCGGCGTCGATGGCGTAGGCGGGGAAGGCGTAGCGTCCGGCTGCGTCGGCGATGGCGGGGCCGCGGCGGACGGCGAGTGCGGTGGCGTCGGGGTAGTAGCGGGGCACGTATGCGGCGACGAGGTCGGTCTGTTCGGGCTGCCAGAAGCCTTGGGCGGTGGCGGTGAACAGGTAGTTGGAGAGGGTGTCGTCGGTGAACATGGCGTGCCAGGCGGCGGCCTTGGCTTCGGGGGTGGGCAGGGCGGCGCGGCAGCGGGCGGCGCCTTCCTGGCCGGTGGCGCTGGGGTCGGCTTCGAGTTCGGCGGCGATGGCCTGTTCGTCGGTGGCGCCGAGGACGGCGAGACGGGTGAGGATGCGCCAGCGGAGTTCGGGGTCGAGTTCGGGGCCGCCGGGGACGGTGCCTTCGGTGAGCCAGCCGTGGATGGTGTCGGGCTGGGTGGCGGCGTCGATGAAGTGGCGTACGGCGGTGAGGCGGAGGCCGGGGTGGGTGCCGTCCTCGGTGCGGCGGATGAGGTCGCGGGTGAGGGCGGTGAGGGTGGCCAGGGCGGCGGGGCGGTCCTCGGGGGTGATGTAGCGGGCGGCGACCTGGGTGTCGGCGAAGGCGAGGACGCCTTGGAGGAGGGCGAGGTCGGTTTCGTGCGGGAGGTGGGTGCGGGCGGCTTCGAGGTAGGTGGTGGGGGCGAGTTCGCCGTCGCGGACCATGTCGCGGGCGGCGTTCCAGACGACGGCGCGGGTGAGGGGGTCGGGGATGCCGGAGAGGCCGGCCTGGAGGGTGGTCCAGGAGTCGGGGTCGAGGCGGATCTTGGCGTAGGTGAGGTCGTTGTCGTTGAGGACGACGAGGGCGGGGCGGCGGCCGGGGCGGGTGGTGGTGCGGTCGCTGTCCTGTGGGGTGTTCTGCGGGGGGATGCCGATGTCGAAGCGGTCGCGCAGGACGAGGCGGTCGGGGCCGGACTGGGTGTTGATGGCGTGGTCGTAGGTGCCGACGGTGATGTGGTGGGGGCGGGTGCCGTGGTGGTCGACGGTGAGGGACCAGGTGGTGTCGTTCTCGCCGATGTGGGGGGTGAGGGTGTCGACTCCGGTGGTGCGCAGCCACTGGTCGGCCCAGGAGTGGACGTCGCGGTCGGTGGCGGAGGCGAGGTTGTCGATGAAGTCGGCGAGGGTGGCGTTGCCGAACTTGTGGCGGGCGAAGTGGGTGTTGATGCCGGCCAGGAAGTCCTTTTCGCCGAGCCAGGCGACGAGTTGGCGCAGGGCGGATGCGCCCTTGGCGTAGGAGATGCCGTCGAAGTTGAGCATCGCGGAGGCGGTGTCGGGGACGGCGGCGGGGTCGGGGGCGACGGGGTGGGTGGAGGGGCGCTGGTCGGCGTCGTATCCCCAGCCCTTGCGGGCGACGCCGAAGTCGACCCAGGTGTCGGTGAAGCGGGTGGCTTCGGCGAGGGTCTGGTAGCCCATGTACTCGGCGAAGGACTCGTTGAGCCAGATGTCGTCCCACCAGGCGAGGGTGACGAGGTCGCCGAACCACATGTGGGCCATTTCGTGGGCGATGACCATGCCGCGGGTCTGGCGTTCGGTGTCGGTGACGGCGGAGCGGTAGATGAATTCGTCGCGGAAGGTGACGAGGCCGGGGTTCTCCATGGCGCCCGCGTTGAATTCGGGGACGAAGGCCTGGTCGTAGGAGTCGAACGGGTAGGGCTCGTCGAACTTCTCCTGGAACCGGTCGAAGCAGGCGCGGGTGATGTCGAGGATCTCGTCGGCGTCGGCGTCGAGGTGGGGGGCCAGGGAGCGGCGGCAGTGGATGCCGAAGGGCAGTCCGGCGTGTTCGGTGGTCACGGAGTGCCAGGGGCCTGCGGCGACGGCGACGAGGTAGGTGGAGACGGGGGGTGTGGGGGCGAGGGTCCAGTGGCCGTCGCCGGTGTGTTCGGCGATGCCGTTGCCGAGGACGGTCCAGCCTTCGGGGGCGGTGACGGTGAGGGCGAAGACGGATTTGAGGTCGGGCTGGTCGAACGCGGCGAAGACGCGCTGGACGTCTTCCATGAAGAGCTGGGTGTAGACGTACGTCTCGTTGTCGGTGGGGTCGGTGAAGCGGTGCATGCCTTCGCCGGTGCGGGAGTAGCGCATGGCGGCGTCGATGCGCAGTTCGTGGGGGCCGGCGGTGAGGGCGGTGAGGGGGAAGCGGTTCTCGGTGAGGCCGGCGGGGTCCAGTGCGTGTCCGTCGAGGCTGATGGAGCGCAAGGTGGCGGGCTTGAGCTCGACGAAGGTGTCACCTGCGGCGAGGGCGGTGAACTGGATGACGGTACGGGAGTCGAAGGTCTCCTCCCCCGCGGTCAGATCGAGGTCGATCGTGTACCGCTGTACGTCGAGGAACTGGGCTCGGGCCTGCGCTTCATCGCGCGTCAGTACGGACATGGGGGCCATGCTGCCGTATGGGGCGGGCGGTGTGCAGGCGGGTTCTCGCAGGGCTGACGCGGCCCGTCGGGGTCCTTTGAGGGCTAAGATTCTTGATGACGTGTACGTGTGGGGAGGGGTGCGGGATGGCGAAGGACCAGGACGCGGTGGCGTCGATCGTCGCGGACTGGCGGCGGGAGCGGCCCGAGCTGGATACGGCTCCGCTGGAGGTGTTCGGCCGGCTGCACCGGGCGTTTCTGCGCTACAGCGCGGCGATCTCGCGGCCGGTGGAGCGCAAGGGCCTGTCGATGGCCGGTTTCGATGTGCTGACGGCGCTGCGGCGGGCGGGGGCGCCGTTCCGGCGTACGGCGGGTGAGCTGGCCGATTCGGGGTTGATCAGTTCGGCGGGGGTGACGTTGCGGATCGACCGTCTGGAGAAGGACGGGCTGATCCGTCGGGAGCGGGATCCGCAGGACCGCCGGGTGGTGCACTCTCGGCTGACGGACGAGGGTCTGTCGCTGATCGACGAGTTGTTCTCGGAGCATCTGGACAATGAGCGGCGGATGTTGGCGGGGTTGTCGCCTGCGGAGTGTGCGCAGTTGGCGGGGCTGCTGGAGAAGCTGGAGCGGTCTGTGTTGGCGGCGGAGTCGGGCGAGTAGTCGCGGTTTCGCGGTGCGGGGGCGCTCCGCGGGGTGCACCTGTCCCCCGGTGCGGGGGCGCTCCGCGGGGTGCGCCTGTCCCCCGGTGCGGGTGGTGTCCTCAATCGCCGGACGGGCTTGAATTGGGGCGTCGCGCCCCGGTGTGAAGGTGTCCTCAATCGCCGGACGGGCTTGAGTTTGCCGGGGTCCGGCTTGTTGTGCCGGGTGTCCTGCTTGATGTGCCGGGTGTCCTGCTTGATGTGCCGGGTGTCCTGCTTGATGTGCTGGGTGTCCGGGCGATTGAGGAGCGGGGGTCGGGTCAGACTGTCGTTGCCTGGGCTTCTGCTTCTGTGCGGTACATGCGGCGGACGCGGACCACGCCGAGGTCGTGCTGGTAGAGGTTCTCCGCCTGGTCGGCGTCGGTGCGCAGGTCCTCCAGCATGATGCGGTCCTGTTCGAGGACGTCCCAGTGGCGGTCCTCCAGGAGCGTCTTGTAGAGGAAGCGCCAGGTGTCGCGCTGCCAGCCGGTGACCTTGCGGTAGCGCCAGAAGAAGACGGCGCAGCGGTTCTCGTCGATGGGCGTGGCCATGCCGACGATGCCGAAGGGTCCGCCGGGGCCGGCGGTCGGTGGGTAGGGGATGGTGAGGTCGACCCAGTCGACGCCGGTGCGGCAGAGCTCGACCCAGTCGAAGTTGACGCCGCTCTGGTCGGTCTTCTCGAAGAAGAAGCCGCGTTCGGTCTCGCGGATGCGGAAGCGTGCGGTGGTCTGGCCCTCGGCCATGCTGTGCGAGTCGCGGTGGAGGAACGAGCCGTGCATGGGGTCGAGGAGGTTCTCGACGGCGTAGCGCCAGTTGACGTTCCACTCGGCGTAGCAGAGGAACGCGGAGGTGCCGGGGTCGGTGAGGTGTTCGGGGAGGACGAGTGGGGTGGGTTCGGGGTGCTCGTTGTCGCCGAAGTAGGCGAGGATGCCGCCGGCGGTCTCGATGACGTGGGGGGCGGCGACGAGTTGTTTGCCTTCGAGGTTGCAGCCGGGGAGGCCGGGTACGGCGGCGACGGTGCCGGTGCCGTCGACCTGGACGCCGTGGTACCAGCAGGCGATGCGGTCGCCGAGGTGTTTGCCGAGGGAGAGGCGGGCGCCGCGGTGGGGGCAGCGGTCCTCCAGCATGTGGAGGGTGCCGTCGGCGCGGCGGAAGAGGAGCCATTCCTCGCCGAGGAGGGTGAGGCGTTTCATGCCGCCCGCGGGGACGTGGTCGGAGGGGCAGACGGCGTACCACTGGTTGCGGATGCCGGTGGCGTAGAGCTTGTCGGCGGTGCGGTTGCCGGGGCGGGCGACTTCGGAGGGGCGGGTGGGGGTGCCCGGGTGCACGGTGGTGGTGTCGGTGGTCATGGTTGTCTCACGCTCCCAGGCGTCGCATCTCGTTGCGGAAGGTTTCCTCGGTCCACGGGCTGCCGTCGGGGGCGGGCAGGTCGCGGGCGTTGAGTCCGGCGACGAGGCCGGGCAGGTCGTGGGCTCCGCTGCCGAAGACCTCTTCGATCACTGCGGCGAGCTTCTTCTCGTAGGGGGTGGGCTCGGTGGTGCGTGCCTGGTGGGGTTCGAGGTACTGCGGGGTGGTCGGGCGGGCCATGTCGGCTCCCTTCGGGGGCGTGTCAGAGGTCGAGTACGAGGCGGGGGGTGCGGGCGCGGGAGACGCAGAGCATCATCGAGGCGCCGGCTTCGCGTTCGGTTTCGGTGAGGAGGAAGTCGCGGTGGTCGGGGGTGCCTTCGAGGACCTTGGTCTCGCAGGTGCCGCAGATGCCGTCGCGGCAGGAGGAGGCGACGGGGATGCCGGCGTTCTCCAGTGCGTCGAGTACGGAGGTGTCGGGGCCGACCTCGATGGTGCGTCCGGTGCGGGAGCAGACGACGTCGAAGCCGGTGTCCTCGCCGTCGCGGGGTGCGGCGGTGGGGGCGGCGAAGCGTTCCGTACGGGCGGCGGGGTGGCGTTCCTCGACGGCGGCGAGGAGGGGTTCGGGGCCGCAGCAGTAGACCTGGGTGCCGGGGGCGAGGTCGCCGAGGAGGGTGTCGAGGTCGATGTGGCCGTGTTCGTCCTGGGGTATGAACTCGACGGTTCCGCCGGGGAGTTCGGCGAGTGAGGTGAGTTCTGCGCCGAAGGCCATGGAGGTGCGGGTGCGTCCGCCGTGGACGAGGCGCCAGGGGGTGCCGGTGCGGGTGGCTTCGCGGGCCATGGCGAGGATCGGGGTGATGCCGATGCCGCCGGCGATGAAGAGGTAGCCGGTGGCGTCGCCCGCCGGGTCGAGTTCGAAGTGGTTGCGGGGGCCCTGGACGTGGAGGGTCTGGCCGGGGCGGATGTGGGTGTGGAGGTGGGCGGAGCCGCCGCGGGAGGCGGGTTCGCGCAGGACGCCGATGCGCCAGTGGGTGGTGTCGGCGGGGTCGGAGCACAGGGAGTACTGGCGGGTGTGTCCGCCGGTGTGTACGTCGATGTGGGCGCCGGGCTGCCAGGTGGGGAGGGGTTCCCCGTCGGGGTGGGTGAGTTCGATGCTCAGGACGCCGTCGGCCTCCCAGGTCATGCGGTGGACGAGCAGGTCGAGCCGGGGTTCCTCGGCGGTTGTCATGACGGGTTGCCTCCCTGTCCAGAGGTATCGGTCGCGGTGGCGGGGAGCTTGACGGGCGGGGTGAACGGGGTGTTCATCGGGCCGAGTGCGGTGAGGTCGATCTCGACGAGGGTGGGGCCCGGGGAGGCGATGGCCTCCTTGATCACGGGTCCGGCGTCGGCTTCGGTGGCGATGCGTGCGTAGGGGAGGCCGACGGCGGCGGCGAGGAGGGCGAAGTCGGGGGTGGTGAGGTCGACTCCGGAGCGGCGGGGGAAGTGGTTGTCCTGCATGTTGCGCAGGACGCCGTAGCCGCCGTCGTTGAAGACGAGGAGCGTGAGGTCGGGCTTCTCCTGGGCGAGGGTGAGGAGTTCGCCGAGGTGGACGGCGAGGCCTCCGTCTCCGGCGATGACGACGGTGGGGGTGTCGGGGCGGCCGAGTGCGGCGCCGATGCCCATGGCGAGGCCCTGTCCGATGCCGCCGCCGCGGGGGAAGACGTTGGTGGCCGGGTCGGTGATTTCCAGGAGGCGGTTTCCCCAGGTGGAGGAGGGGATGGTGACGTCGCGGGCGATGACGGATCCGGGCGGGCAGGCGTCGCGGATGGCGTCGTTGATCGCGGCCTGGGGTCCGATGGCGTGGCGCTGTGCGGTGCGGGCGTCGGTGCGTGCCTTGCGTACGCGGTCCGGCCAGCTCGTCTCCGTACCACCGCTGGTGACGCGTCCGAGGAGTGCGGCGAGTACGGCGGTGGCGTCGCCGTGGAGGGCGACGGTGGCGGGGTACACGCGGCCGGGGGCGGCGGGGTCGAGGTCCAGCTGGATGTGGACGGGCGGGAGTCCGAGGCTGTAGTCGGCGGTTTCGTTGGAGCGGAAGTGGGTGCCGATGGAGAGCAGGACGTCGGCTTCGGCGAGGAGGGCGCGGCCGGCGGGTGCGGTGGCGTAGTTGCCGAGGACGCGGTCGTCGGATTCGGGGACGGAGCCGCGGCCGGAGTTGGAGGTGACGAGTCCGGCGTTCAGGGCGTCGAGGAGTGCGGCGAGTTCGGGGCGGGCGGTGTTGGCTCCGCCGCCGGCCCAGACCAGGGGGCGGCGGGCGGCGGAGAGGAGTGCGGCCGCCTCGTCGAGGAGTGCCGGGTCGGGCAGGGCGGGGGTGGCCGGCCGTGGCACGGGGGTGGCGGTGAGCTGCTGGGGGGCGAACTGCAGGTCGATGGGCCATTCGACGCTGACGGGGCCGTGCGGGGCGGTGAGTGCGCGGGCTGCGGCGTCGCGGAGGATGTCGCCGGCGGATGCGGCGTCGGTGACGGTGACGGCGTGGGTGGAGACCGCGCGGAGCATGCCGAGCTGGTCCTTGGTCTCGTGGATGAAGCCGCGTCCGGAGCCGAGGTGTTCGCTGTCGATCTGTCCGGTGATGTGGAGGACGGGGGTGCCGGAGCTCAGGGACTCGATGAGGGATCCGGCGGCGTTGCCCGCTCCCGTGCCGGTGCTGGTGAGGGCGCAGCCGAGGTTGCCGGTGGCGCGGGCGTAGCCGTCGGCGGCGTTGACGGCGGCGGCTTCGTGGCGGACGGGGACGAAGCGGAGGTCGCGGTCGACGGCTTCGACGAGCGGCAGGTTGTGCACGCTGACGATGCCGAACACCGTGTCGACGCCGAGTGCGCGCAGCGTCTCGACGAGCAGGTCGCCGCCGTTGGGTCGGGTCATGTCGGGTGCTCCTGAGGGGTGGTGGGGGTGAGGGGTTATGCGACGGCGCGGTTGACGCCGCCGCAGACGTCGACGGTGGTGCCGGTGATGTACGAGGCCCTGGGTGAGAGGAGGGCGGTGACGGCGTACGCGACTTCGTCGGCGTTGCCGAGGCGGCCGAGTGCGATGCCGCGGTCGGCGGCGAGTGCCGTCTGCCAGGCGGGGTAGTCGAGGGGGCTGCCGGAGGCGGCGTAGCGGCGTTCCCACTGTCCGGTGTCGACGAGGCCGAGGCAGACGGAGTTGACGCGGATGCCGTCGGGGGCGAGTTCCTTGGACAGGGAGGTGGAGAGGTTGAGGATGCCGGCGCGGGCGGCGCTGGTGGTCATCAGTGCGGTCTCGGGTTGTTTGGCGAGGACGGCGTTGATGTTGACGACGGAGGCGTGGCCGGAGGCGCGCAGGTGGGGCAGGGCGGCGTTGAGGGGGTTGAGGACGCCGAAGAACTTGAGTTCGAGTTCGTCGCGCCAGTCGTCGGTGGTGGTCTCGGCGAAGGGTTTCATCCGGGAGGCGCCGGCGTTGTTGACGAGTCCGTCGAGGCCGCCGAGGTGGTCGGCTGCGGCCTCGGTGAAGGCCTGTACGGCGGCTTCGTCGCGGACGTCGCACGGGGCGTGGTAGAGCGCGTCCGGGGTGGCGAGGCCGTCGAGGGCCTGGGCGAGGGCGTCGGCCCGGCGGCCGCAGGTGGCGACGCGGGCGCCTTCGGCGAGCAGCATGCGGATGGTGGCGAGGCCGACGCCGGAGCTGCCGCCGGTGACGAGGATGCGGTGGCCTTTCAGGCGGAGGTCCATGGGGTTCCTTGCGGTTGGGGGTGGGGCGGGGGGCAACGAGGCCCGGTGCGGGGGTGTCCTCAATCGCCGGACGGGCTTGATTCGCCAGGACGGGCTTGGTCTGCCCGCGCGGGCCTGCTTGGCCAGGACGGGCATGGGGGGCGGGCCTGGACGGCGGGCCCAGTCGGTCAGTTCATCGTGAAGCCGCCGTTGACCGCGAAGGTCTGGCCCGTGATGTAGCCGGACTCGTCACCGATGAGGAAGGCGATGAGACCGACCAGGTCGGCGGGTTGCTGGGGGCGGGAGATGGCCCGGTTGAGGCGGTACAGCTCGTGGCGTTCGGCGGGGATGTCGACGGCGGACTCCCCTTCGGTGAGACCGGGGGCGACGGCGTTGACGGTGATGCCAAGGTCTCCGATCTCGCGTGCCATGGCCCGGGTCAGGGAGATGACGGCGCCCTTGGAGGCGATGTAGTGGGCGAGGCGGGGGGAGCCGTACAGGGCGGCGTCCGAGGCGAGGTTGACGATGCGTCCGCTGCCGTGGGCCCGCATGAGCGGGAGGAGGGCGCGGGCGACGAGCCAGGGGCCTCGGGCGTTGACCGTCATGATGCGGTCCCAGGCGTCGATGTCGATCTCGTGGAACGGTTTGCCGCCGACCGCGTTGGCGAGTCCGGCGTTGTTGACCAGGCCGTACAGCCGGGTGCCGTCGCCGGCGAGGGTGGCGGCCAGGGCGGCGGTGGAGTCGGGGTCGGCGACGTCGAGCGGGTGGTAGTCGGCGGTGATGCCTTCGGCGCGCAGTTCCCGGGCGGCCTGCCGGCCGGTGGTCCCGTCGAGTTCGGCGATGACGACGCGGTGGCCGTCGTTGCCGATCCGGCGGGCCGCGGCCAGTCCCAGGCCGCGGCCGGCGCCGGTGACGACGACCGTGCGGGGGGTGTCGTCGGTGGCCATCAGTCGCGGGTGATGCCGTGCATCGGGGAGTGCGCGGGGTAGGTGGGGACCTGCGGCTTCTGGGTGCCGATGATGACGCAGAACAGGGCGTCGGTGTCGCCTTCGTTCTTCAGGGAGCGGGCGACTCCGGCGGGGACGACGATCATGTCGCGGTAGCCGAGGGTGCGGTACTCGGCCTCGTCGGCGCCGCGGTGGATGCCGACCTTGACCTGGCCCTCCAGGACGAAGAAGGCCTCCTCGACGTCGTGGTGGGTGTGCTCGGGGCCTTCGGCGCCCGGCGGGAGCAGCATGTTGGAGAGGGTGAAGCCGCCGGAGGGCAGGATGCGGTTGTCGTTCTCGTGGTTGCCGGTGGCGCCGGAGCCGACGTAGCGGATCTGGGCGCGGCGGTACTGGGCGCCGGCCTTCTCCTGGAAGGAGAGGGTGTTCCAGTCGGGTTCGCGGGAGTCCTTGGTGGCGATGAGGGAGTCGGTGAACTTCGCGAGGTCGCCGTCGGTCTCGTACGGGGTGTTGTCGATGGGCACGGGGTGCTCCTGGTTCTGTGGGTGGGTGCGGGGTCTCGTCGTTACGCGGGAACGCGGGCGACGACGTGGAGGTGGGCGCGGACCCAGGCGTTGAAGGCCTCGGGGCGTTCCTGGTTGGAGAGGTGTCCGGCGCCGGAGAGGGTGACGTAGACGGATTTGGTGAGTCCGCCGGCGATGGCCTGTGACTCGTCGGTGCCGGTGACGGTGTCCTGTTCGCCGCACAGCACGAGGGCGGGTGCGGTGATGGCGGGCAGGTCGTGGGTGAGGTCGGCTTCGGCCATGGAGGCGGCGGCGTAGCCGTAGCCGGGGCTGCGGATGGAGGCGGCCATGGTGTTGACGACGCGTGCGACGAGTTCGGGGGGTGCGCCGGCGGAGACGAGGCGTGGTCCGCGGGCGGCGGCGAAGGCTTCGGGTCCCTGGTCGGCGAGTTGGTGTGCGCGCCCGCGCATGGCGTCGGCCTTCTCCGGGTGGGTGCCGGAGCCGCGGCTGGAGTCGGCGACGATCAGGGAGGCGACGAGGTCGGGGTGGCGGGTGGCGAGGCGCAGTGCGATGACGCCGCCCCAGGAGACTCCGAGGACGTGGGCGGGGCCGCCGTGTGCGCGGATGAGGGCGGCGGCGGCGTCGGCGTAGCCGTCGAGGCCGGGCGCGTGGTCGGGGTCGGCGGAGTCCGCGTAGCCGGGGGCGTCCCAGGCCACGATGCGCACCTGGTCGGCGAGGGCATCGAGTTGGGGGGCGAAGGCGGCGGAGGAGGAGCCGATGCCGTGGAGGCAGAGGAGCAGCGGGGCCTCCGGGTCGCCGGCTTCCCGCGTATGAACCCCGGCGACGGCGGTGGCGGCGGTCACAGGATCTGTCCCGCCCGGCCGACGACGGCGCCGAGGCTGCGGAGCACGGCGTGCGGGACGACCTGGCTGGTGGCGGGGTTGGCTTCGTCGGGCCGGTGGGCGACCTCGAAGCGGTAGGTGCCGTGCGGTCCTGCGGCGTCGATGACGTGCCGGGTGAGGGTGGCGGCCGGGTCGGCGACGACGACGACCTGGACGAGGGCGGGGTCGCCGGTGGCGAGGGCGACGGATGCGGCGACGTTGGTCGACTTGGGGAACTTCACCGGGACGTCGACGGCGGTGCCGCGCATCACTTCGACGGGTTCGGTGGTGGTGCGCAGCCGTTCGGTGAGCTCCGCGTCCATCCAGGGCTGGTGGAGGGTGGCGGGGAGTTTGGTGGTGGTGAGGGTGACGGAGGTGAGGGGGCCGAGTCCGCGGACGGCCTGGAGGAGGTCGAGTCCGCCGACGGCTCCGCCGGTGAAGTAGACGCGTCCGGGTCCGGCGGCGCGCAGCCGGTCGGTGAGGGCGGGGTCGACGAGGGCGCCGGTGGAGGCGATGAGCAGGTCGGCGCCGCTGTCGAGGACGCGCTCGGCCCATTCGCGTACGACGGCCTGGCCCGCTGCTTCGACGATGAGGTCGCAGACGGTGAGGGCGTCCTCGAAGGAGAGCTGGGGTGCGGGGGCGTCGACGAGGGGGCGGTTGTCGATGATGCAGGTGAGTTCGGCGCCGGGGATGTGGCCTTCGGCGAGGGCGGTGCCGACGACGCGTCCGATGGCGCCCCAGCCGACGAGGCCGATGCGGCGCACGGGGCGGGTGGGGCGGGTGGTGGTGTCCGGCCGGGGGGTGAGGGTGGTGGTCATGCGGTCACCTCTTCTGGCGCGTCGGTGGGGGTGGCGAGGGGGCCGGGGTCGGGGGTTCCGGCCATGTGGCTGCGGATGCCGGGTGAGGGCGGTCCTGCGGTTCCCCACAGGTCGGAGAGGTCGGGGGTGCGGCGCCAGACCTTGGCGATCCAGGCGTCCTCGACGATCTGGGCGACCTCGGAGGTGTACTCGCAGACGAGTCCGGCGGGGTCGGTGAAGTAGGAGAAGGTGTTGTTGCCGGGGCCGTGACGGCCGGGTCCCCACTGGGGGTTGATGCCGTGGTGGCGCAGGCGTCCGAGGCCGCGCATGAAGTGGTCGACGGACGTCATCTCGTAGGCGACGTGGTTGAGGGAGGTCCACTCGGCCTGGTTGAACGCGATGCAGTGGTGGTCGGCGTTGCAGCGCAGGAACGCCATCTGGTGTTCGGACCAGTCGGAGACGCGCAGGCCGAGGACCGAGGTGTAGAAGGCGACGGCGGCGTCGATGTCCGTGGTGTTGAGGACGGTGTGGGTGACGCCGACGGGGACGGCTGCGTCCCGGCCGCGCGGGGTGACGGCGTGGGTCTGGGCGCTGAGTTCGATCAGCCGGCCCTCGGGGTCGGTGAAGCGGAGTCCGTAGCCGCCGCCGACCTGGTCGAGTGGGCCGGGTCCGGCGACGGGGACGATGGACCGGGCGAGGAGCCGGCGGGCGGCCTCGTCGATCTCGGCGGGGGTGGCGACGGCGAAGGTGATGCGGCCGAGGCCGTTCTGCTCGCCGCGGGCGAGGTGGAGGACGTGGTGTTCCTCGCCGGTGCCGCGCAGCCAGGTGGCGTCCGCTTCCTGTTCGACGGGTTCCAGGCCCCAGACCTCGCGGTAGAAGTCGGCGGACTCGGTGAAGGCGGGGGTGCGGAGCTCGACGGAGCGCAGGGCGCGCAGCCGGGCGACGGGCGCCTGCAGGGGGTGTGGGGTGTTCTCGTACGGCATGGGGGGCTCCGGCTTCTTCTCGCTCGGCTTCACGGCGTGGCCCGGGGCGTTCGCCTTCACTGGGCGGCCCAGGGCAGGGGGGTGGTGTCGGTGGCCCAGTAGAGGGACTTCTGCCGCTGGTAGCCGCGGATGAGGTCGCGGCCCTTCTCGGTGCCGATGCCGCTGTCCTTGAGCCCGCCGAACGGGGTGGAGATGCTGAACTGCTTGTACGTGTTGATCCAGACGGTGCCCGCGTCGATGCGGCGGGCGAGGCGCCAGGCCCGGGCGTGGTCGCGGGTCCAGATGCCGCAGGCCAGTCCGTAGACGCTGTCGTTGGCCTGGGTGACGAGGTCGTCCTCGTCGTCGAAGGGCAGGGCGACGACGACGGGTCCGAAGATCTCCTCCTGGCAGACGCGGGCGGTGTTGGGCAGGCCGTCCAGGACGGTGGGGAGGTAGTAGGCGCCGTCGCGGTAGCGCTCGCCGTCGGGGGCCGCTCCTCCGCACCGGACGGTGGCGCCTTCCTCGCGGGCCAGGTCGACGTAGGCGGCGACGCTGTCGCGGTGCTTGTGGTGGACGAGCGGGGCTACCTGGGTGTCGGGGTCGGTGCCGGGTCCGACGCGGAGCTTCTCGGTACGGGAGACGAGTTCGCCGAGGAACTCCTCGTAGCGGGAGCGGTGCACGAACAGCCGGGAGCCGGCGATGCAGCTCTGTCCGCTGGAGGAGAAGACGCCGTACATGACGCCGGCCAGCGCCTGCTCCAGGTCGGCGTCCTCCAGCACGATCGTCGGGGACTTGCCGCCGAGTTCGAGGGAGACGGGGATGAGTTTGTCGGCGGCGGCGTGGGCAAGGGTGCGGCCGGTGGAGGTGCCGCCGGTGAAGGTGATCTTCTCCACGGCCGGGTGGCGGACGATCGCGTCGCCGATGACGCTGCCGCGGCCGGGCAGGACGGAGAGCAGCGCGGTGGGCAGCCCGGCCTCGGTGAGTGCCCGGTGGACGAGGCGGCCGAGCGCGAGGGCGACGAGGGGGGTCCACTCGGCGGGCTTGAGGAGGACGGCGTTGCCTGCGGCGAGGGCGGGGGCGAGCTTCTGGGCGTCGCTGGCGATCGGCGAGTTCCAGGGGGTGATCGCGCCGACGACGCCGATGGGTTCGTGGACGCTCATCGTGACGTACGGGCCGCGGGAGGGGGTGAGGGCGTCCTCCGCGGTCTCCAGGGCGGCGGCGGCGTAGCGGAAGGTGCCGGCGGCGCTGTGGACGAGGGCGCGGGTCTCGGTGCGGCATTTGCCGGTGTCGGCGGTCTGCAGGGCGGAGAGCCGGTCGGCGCTCTGCTCGACGAGGTCGGCGATGCGGTGGAGCAGCCGGGCACGGAGGTGGGCGGGGAGCTCGCGCCAGGCGGGGTCGTGGGCGGCGCGGGTGGCCGCGGTGGCGGCCTCCTCGACGTCGTCGAGGGATGCGGCGTGCACGGTGGCGATGACCTGGCCGGTGGCCGGGTCGACCGTCTCGATGAGGGCGCCACGGCCCTGTCGCCACTGCCCCGCGACCAACACCTCGTCGGCAAGCATCAGTTGGCCTCCTGCGATCGAATCGATTACCTCAGGCCTAAAAATCTAAGGGCTTAAGTAATTGACCGCAAGCCCCCTCGGCAAAATCTCCTTTTGCCTCGGAGGTCTTGACGGCGACCACCCCGGCACCGGTAAAACTTAAGCACTTAAAAGCTAGGCACTTACAGAGGTGCGTGGGCGACTTCGCAAGCGTGGGTGACTTCACGCGTGGGTGACTTCACAAGGTCACGAGCACCGTGCGGCCGTTCCCACCCGTACGCTCACCTCATCCCCCTCCCCTCTGTAACCCCGTACACCTGGCTCCCCAACCGCTCCGGCCCCATGCGGAGCAGGAGGAACCCTGGATGAGCACCGACACCTCGAAGGACGCCGCCGCTCCCGGCGCCTCGCCGGCCGGCACCACCCGCGCCACCATCGCCGCCCGCTTCGAGCGCCTGCCGCTCTCCCGCTGGCACGTCACCGTCCGCCTGATCGTGGGTGTCGTCACCTTCTTCGAGGCCTTCGACCAGCTGCTGATCGCCTACGCGCTGCCGGAGCTCCGCGACGAGTGGCAGTTGTCCACGGGCGACGCCACGGCGGTCCTCACGGTCGGCTCGGCCGGCATGCTCGTCGGCGCCCTGCTGTCGGGCCGGCTGGCCGACCGCTACGGCCGGGTGAAGGTGATCGCGTACTGCGTGGCCGCGTCCGGTCTCGTGAGCCTGGCGCTGACCGCCTGCACCTCGCTCACCCCGTTCCTGGCCCTGCGCTTCGTCCAGGGGCTCGCGATCGGCGGCGAGGTGCCGGTGGCGGCGGCCTTCATCAGCGAGATCACCCGGAGCTTCAAACGGGGCCGCTTCGTCCTGCTGTACGAGCTCGTCTTCCCGGCCGGCCTCACCATCGGCGCCCTGGTCGCGGCCTGGGTGGTCCCGGCGGCGGGCTGGCGCGTGATGTTCGCGGTCGCCGCCGTGCCCGGCCTGCTGGCCTTCCTCGTCCAGCGCAAGGTCCCGGAGTCGCCGCGCTGGCTCGCGGAACGCGGCCGTCTGGCGGAGGCCGACGCGGTGATGACCGGCATCGAGGCCAAGGTGTCGGCGGCGACGGGCGAACCACTCCCCCGCCCGTCCGGCCCCGGCCCCGCCGATCAGAAACCCGTGGCGGTGGCCACCGCCACCCCGGCGGAACGCGCCGCGACCGGTATCCGCGGCCTGTTCACCGGCCGCTACCGGCGCCGCACCCTCGTCGTCGGCGCGATCTGGTTCACCGGCTACTTCGTCAACTACGGCGTGACGTCCTGGCTGCCCAGCATCTACAAGGACGCGTACGGCCTCACCCTCTCCGACGCCCTGCTCTACTCCACGGTGACCTCGGTCGCCGGCCTGCTCGGCTGTCTGATCGTCGCGCTCACGGTGGACGTCCTGGGCCGCCGCCGGATCTTCGCGATCTGCCTCGGCGCCTCGGCCGCACTCCTGCTCACCCTGGCCGCGCTCGGCGCGGGCACCCCGGCAGAGGTCCTGATCTGGACCTCGCTCTCGGCGGTCGGCTTCTTCGGCTCCAACATCTGCCTGTACCTGTACACACCCGAGCTCTACCCGACCCGGATGCGCGCCCTGGGCTGCAGCGTCGGCGGCGCGGTCAACCGGCTGGGCGTGATCCTCGGCCCGATCCTGGTGGGCGTGGTCTACGCGGCGGGCGACAGCGTCGCCGCGGTGTTCGTGATGCTGGGAGGGGTGGCGCTGGTGGGCGCGGTGGTGGCGGGAACGCTGGCGGAGGAGACGGCGAACCGGCCGCTGGAGGAGATCTCGCCCTGACGGCGGCCAATCGCCCCATCGACGGGCGCAACCTTCGGGGCCTCTGTCGCGTCCCGCGTTGCGACAGGCGCGACAGGCCGGCGCTCTCGCACGGATCGGGGCGGGACGGGGTGGGCAGTGACCGGACAGGTGAGTGGGATCGCCGGGCCGCAGGTCCCGGGCCCGCGTGAAAGGCCGCCCCGGATCACGGGGGTCGTGCCATGGGCAGTGGCAGCGGGCGCCATCGCCTGGGGTGTCGCGGGAAGCGTGCGTGCCGCACACATGGCGAACTATCCCTGGAACGTATGGACACCGATCGGCTACGGGGCGGTGAAGGGTGTATTCCTGGGACTGCTGGCCGGCTGGTGCGCGGTGCTGGGCGTCCGCGTCGGCCGGGCGGTCCACCGGACGAAGGGTGGCACAGCGGTCCGGTGCTCGGCACCGCTCTTCGCCGGCGGACTGCTGGGCGGACTGGTGCCCGGGTCACTGCGCGACTTCCTGGGGCCACCGCAGCCCCGGACCCTGCGCTACTTCGACGGCCCGAGGCCCGCATCGGAGTGGTACTGGCGGCCCCTGCTGTCCGAGTGGCTGATCTACACGGTGCTCCCGGCGCTGGGCTGTGCGGTGCTTCTGACGGTGGGCGCAGTGGTGTGTGCCCGGTCCTCGCGCCGCGACAGCGCCGGCTGGGTGGTGCCCGCCCTGGTGGGTACGGGCCTGCTGCTCCTCCCCCACTACGCGGCCGCGGGCCTGCCCGCGCCGCAGGGGAACGGTGATCACGTCAACGAGTCGGCGACGGCGGGGATCACCGTCATGGCTACGGGCTTCGGTCTACTGGTAAGCGCCTGGGTCGCCCGGTCGAGGCGCAGACGGCCGGACCAGCGGTCCGGAGGACGCCCCTGCGCCCCATGAGGAGCGGCCACCCGGAACGGCCGGCCGACGACGGGCCTGCCTCAGGCCGCGCCGTTCGCCGCCGACTCCTCCGCGATCCGTTCGTGGTGGCGGATGACCTCCGCCACGATGAAGTTCAGCAGCTTCTCGGCGAAGGCCGGGTCCAGATGGGCGCTCTCGGCCAGTTGACGGAGCCGGGCGATCTGGCGGGACTCGCGGGCCGGATCGGCCGGGGGGAGCTGGTGGGCGGCCTTGAGGTGGCCGACCTGCTGGGTGCACTTGAAGCGCTCCGCGAGCATGTGGACAACAGCCGCGTCGATGTTGTCGATGCTCTCGCGCAGCCGGTTCAGTTCGGCGCCTACGGAATCGTCGATGTCGCTCGTGGTCATGGTCAGAGAGCTTAGAGGGACCGGACTACGGGATGATCGTCGGAGGGTGTTCCGGGTCCGGGACTCGGTCGCTCCAGCCGCCCGGCACGCTGCGGCCCTGCTGTTCGCGGAAGCGGACCGGGGCCATGCCGACGCGGCGGGCGAACAGCCGGGAGAAGTACGCCGGGTCGTCGTACCCCACCCGCCGGGCGACAGCGGCGACGGGCAGGTCCCCGGTGGCCAGCAGCTCCTTGGCGCGGCCGAGGCGGATGGTCAGGAGGTAGTCCTTCGGGCTGCACCCGGCCCCCCGCCGCACCGCCGTGCGGAGTTCGGCGGGCGTCATGCCGTGCCGGGCGGCGTGCTCGGCGACGGACAGCGGCTGGAAGGCATCGCGGGCCAGGGCCTGCAGCACCGGGTCGCCGTCGGGGCCGACATCGGCGCGCGCCCGGCGGAGCGCGACGAGGAGTTCATGGACGGCCGCCCCCGTCTCCACCTCCAGCAGGGGGTTGCCCCGCCGGGCCGCCCGTACCATCCGGCCGATCGCGGCCCGTGGTGCCGCGGTGTCGGCGAGCGGGACGAGCGGGCGTTCGGGTTCGATGTAGCCGAGTTCGGTGTACGTGGCGGTGGCCGGCCCCGTGAAGTCGACGAAGCTCTCGTCCCAGCCGGTGACCGGGTCGGCTCCGTAGTGGTGCGGGGTGCCGGGGGTCAGCCAGATCAGGCTGGGCGCGGTGACGGGCACCCGGCGACCGTCCGGACCGGCGAACCATCCGCTGCCCGCGTTGATGACGACGGCCACGTGGTGGTCCAGGGTGCGGGGGCCGACGGTCGGCAGCGTGCCGTGCTGCAGGCCGACTCCCAGGCAGACCAGGCCGAGGCGGTGGTGGAGCGGGCTCGGGGTGAAGAAGCGCATCCAGGTGTGGTACATCGTCCTTCGCTCCTCCGTCCGCGGCCGTGTGACGTGCAGCGCCGTGTGCTGCGTTGTACTGCGTCGTGCTGCGTCGTGCTGCGTCCAATCAGCAGTGATCTTTGTCCATGGACCGGCCGCACGCCAGGGGGTGAGGCTGGGCCGTGACATTGCTCCCGGGTTCGCCCGCTCCGTCCCACGTACCGCGTTCCGCTCGTACCGGGCCGCGCAGCGCGGCGTTCACGGGACCGCGCGCATCAGGAGAGAACGAGCACGATGGCTGACTTCACCGTGGCGGACGACCACTTCCGGATCGACGGGAAGCCCGTACGGCTGCTGTCGGGGGCCCTGCACTACTTCCGGGTGCACGAGGCACAGTGGGAGCACCGGCTGTCGATGCTGCGGGCGATGGGTCTGAACTGCGTCGAGACGTATGTGCCGTGGAACCTCCACGAGCCGCGACCGGGCGAGTTCCGCGGCGTCGGGGCGCTCGGCCGTTTCCTGGACGCGGCCGAGCGGGCCGGTCTGTGGGCGATCGTGCGCCCGGGGCCGTACATCTGCGCGGAGTGGGAGAACGGCGGGCTGCCGGCGTGGGTGACCGGGCGGTTCGGCCGGCGGGTGCGGACCCGGGACGAGGGCTATCTGGACGCGGTGGAGCGGTGGTTCGCCGCGTTGCTGCCGCAGGTGGTGGAGCGACAGACCGACCGCGGCGGGCCGGTGATCATGGTGCAGGCGGAGAACGAGTACGGCAGCTACGGCACCGACGCCGTCTATCTGCGCCGGATCGCGGCGCTGCTCGGTGAGTCCGGCGTGCGCGTTCCGCTGTTCACCTCCGACGGTCCCGAGGACCACATGCTCACCGGTGGTTCGGTGCCCGGTCTGCTCGCCACGGCGAACTTCGGTTCGGGCGCGGGCGAGGCGTTCCGGGTGCTGCGCCGCCATCAGCCCGGTGGTCCGCTGATGTGCATGGAGTTCTGGTGCGGCTGGTTCGAGCACTGGGGCGCGCCGCCGGTCCAGCGGGATCCGGCGCAGGCCGCCGACGCGCTGCGGGAGATCCTGGAGTGCGGGGCCTCGGTGAACATCTACATGGCACACGGGGGGACGAACTTCGCGGGCTGGGCGGGGGCCAACCGTTCCGGGCCGCTCCAGGACGGGGACCTGCTGCCGACGGTGACGTCGTACGACTACGACGCACCGGTCGACGAGTACGGGCGGGCCACGGAGAAGTTCCACCTGTTCCGGGAGGTCCTCGCCCCGTACGCGGACGGGCCGCTGCCCCCGCTGCCCGCCGAGCCCGCCGGCCTGGCTCCGGTACGGGCCGAACTGACCGAGTGGGCGCCGCTGCCCGACGTCATGGAGGCGCTGGGCGAGAAGGAGACGGCGGAGTCCGGTGTGCCGCCCACGTTCGAGGAACTGGGCCTGGACCGCGGCCTGGTCCGCTACCGGGTCGCGGTTCCGGGTCCGCGCGCCCCGTACACCCTGGGGGTTTCGGGCCTGCGCGACCGGGCGGTCGTGTACGTGGACGGGGTCCGCCGGGGCGTGCTGAGCGAGGCGGACAGCACGCTGGCGGAGCCGGTGGGCGGGCCCGCCGAGGTGGAGCTGTGGGTGGAGTCGCTGGGCCGGGTCAACTACGGGCCCCGGCTGGGTGAACCGAAGGGGATCACCGGGGGTGTGCTGCACGAGCGCCAGTTCCTGCACGGCGTACGGGCGCGGGCGCTGCGGCTCGACGCGTTCGACGGGCCGGCCGCGTTGGAGGGTGTCCCGTTCGTGCCGGTCGACGGGTCCGGGGGGACCGGCCTGTACCGGGGCACGTTCGAGGTCGCCGACGTGTCCGGAACCGGGCACGCGGGGTTCGAACTGCCGGGCTGGACGCGTGGGTTCGTCTGGGTGAACGGGTTCTGCCTCGGACGTTACTGGGCGGCGGGCCCGCAGCGGACGCTGTACGTGCCGGGTCCGGTGCTGCGGGACGGGACCAACGAGGTGTGGGTGCTGGAGGTGGAGGGTGCGGCGGCTCCGTACGCGGAGCTGGGCCCGGGTGCGCCCGTGCGGGCACCGGGCCCGGCGGCCACGGACGTCTGACAGGCCCCGCCCGCCCCGGTCTGCGGGCGCCGGGCCCGGCGGCCACGGACGTCTGACGGGGCCCGCCCGCCCCGGTCTACAGTGGTGCGGAGTCGAGCGTCGCGAAGTGGGGGTGGGGGACGTGGCGGACAGCCCCCAGGGCAGCCCGGTGGTGCACGGTTTCCCGCATCTGGACACCGTCCGCTCCGCGATCACCGCGCTGTACCGCCGTCTGTCGTACGACGGCGTGCACCGCTTCGCCCCGAGCCTCGCCCCCGCCGACGCGGCGTTCGCCGACGCGGACGACCTGCATCTCGGTGCGCAGCGGGTGGCGCGGGCGATGGTGCAGCACCTGCGGCTGCCGGACGCGCGGATGATCGTGGCGTTCCGTGCGATGGAGCATGCGGGAAGTGTCGAACTCGCGGCGGGACCGGAGTACTTCATCGAGCTGAACGACCGCTTCCGCACTCATCGCCGGGACATCGGCGCCGCGCTGTCGCACGAGGTCATGCATGTGCTGCTGCACCGGCTCGGCCTGGAGTTCCCGGGGACCCGGGACAACGAGATCCTGACCGACACCGCGGCGGCGTACCTGGGGGCGGGCTGGCTGCTGCTGGACGCGTTCCGGGAGGACGCCACGTCCAGCCAGAAGCTCGGCTACCTCACTCCGGAGGAGTTCGGGTACGTGCTGGCCAAGCGGGCGCTCGCCTTCGACGAGGATCCCTCGCCGTGGTTCACCAGCCCGCAGGCGTACACCGCGTACACCAAGGGCCGGGCGCAGGCCCTGCGCGAGAGTGCGCAGCCGCCGCTGACGGCCGCGGGCTGGGCGGGCCGGCGCCGGTACGCCAAGGACCGGCGGTACGCCCAGGACCATCCCGGTGCGGCTCCGGTCCCGGGTCCCGGGGTTCCGTACGCCTTCGAGGCGGGCGGGGACGGGCTGCGGGTCGCGTTCGCGTGCCCGACGTGCCATCAGCGCAACAGGGTGCCGGTACGCGGCCGGGTGCGGGCGCGGTGCGCGCTGTGCCGGACGGTGCTGGACTGCACCACCTGAGAGCGCGTGGACGGACAAGAGGCCCTGGCGCGCGCCGTATTACAGTCGAAATATGACAGAAGATCCGATGGCGGCGGCAGGGGATGCGCCCAGCCTGTTCGAGGCGCTGCACGAGGGTGAGAACGCCGTCGTACAGCTGCTCCGCAGCGGCGTGCCCGCCGAGTCGGTGGACGAGGACGGGGCGAGCGCCCTCTATCTCGCGGCGGTGTCCGACCGGCCGGGGGTGGTGCGGCTGCTCCTCGCCGCGGGCGCCGACCCCGACCGGGCCTGCGGTCCCGAGTCGGGTGACCTGCCGCTGTGCGGGGCTGCGTGCGGCGGGCACACGGAGGTGGTCGAGGCGTTGCTGGCGGCCGGGGCGCGGCCGGATCTGCGTGAGCAGTTCGGGTTCACGGCGCTGCGGTGGGCGGTGGGGCTCGGTCATGCGCGGACCGCCGAGGTGCTGCTGGCGTACGGCGCGGATCCGTGTCTGCCGGGTCCGGAGGGCGAATCTCTTCTGCTGCTCGCGGCCCGCAGGGGCTCTCTGCCAACGGTGCGTGCGCTGTTGCGGCACGGTGCGGGGGCGGCGGACGGCGCGGTCGAGGAGGCGCTGGGCGAGGCGAGGCGCTTGCTGGACACCGACCTGGAGCAGGAGATGCGGGCGGGCCTGCGGGAGTCGTACGGGGAGAGGGGTGCGTACGAGGTCGTGGTGAGCCGGTCCGTGGTCGACGGCGGACAGACGCTGTCCGTCGAACTGGTCCGTGACGGTCGTCCGTTCGCGGGCCGGGACCAGCAGACGGGACACGGTGCGATCGCCACGGTCCTGGAGACGGAGCTGGGTGTGCGCGCCTCCTTCGAGGAGCTGGCACGTCGGGCTCTGCGGTCCGGGAGCCCGGAGCTGGACAACTGGCGGGCGTCGGCCGAGGCGCTGTGCGAGCGCGGCGACGAGGAGACCCGCCAGGCGGCGGCCGCGTGGTGCGCGGCGGACGACCCGTTGCGTCGGGCGTTCGGCACGGACGTCCTCGCGCGGCTCGGGGCACGAACAAGCCCGTCCGGGCGGTAAAAGCAGCCCGTCCGCCGCTTGAGGACGGAAACGGTGCTCCGGGCGAACCCGGTTGCCGCTCCGTCCTCGAACGCCGGACGGGCTGAGACGTGACCTGCTACGCCGCGCGACGACCCCGCGCAGGCGCACCACCGCGACCGGCACCGCCGGCGCGACCCGCGCCACCCGCGCCGGCACCGCGCGAGGCGCCGCCGGCACCGCCGGTGCGGCCGGCACCACCCGCGCCACCGGCGCGTCCCGCGCCACCCGCGGCGCTGCCACCGGCACCACCCGCGCCACCGGATCCGCCGCGCCTGCCGCGGCCACGGCTGCCCGAGCGGAACCCGCCGCCGGTGCCGGTGCCCGTACCCGTGCCGCCGCCGGACCGCGTGCGCGGCTTCGGCGGGGTCGGCTGCGGGGCCTCGATCACGATCGCGATGCCGGACGGTTCGCGCGCCCCGGTGATCCGGGTGAGCTCCTCGTCACTGGACCTGATCCGCGTGGTGCGGGGGGCGATGCCCGCGTCCTGCATCAGCCGGGTCATCTCCCGCTTCTCCTCGGGCAGCACGAGTGTGACGACGCTGCCGGACTCCCCGGCGCGCGCCGTGCGTCCACCGCGGTGGAGGTAGTCCTTGTGGTCGGTGGGCGGGTCCACGTTGACGACCAGGTCGAGGTCGTCGACGTGGATGCCGCGGGCCGCCACGTTCGTCGCGACGAGCACGGTGACCTCGCCGGTCTTGAACTGGTCCAGGGTCCGGTTGCGCTGCGGCTGGGAACGCCCGCCGTGCAGCGCGGAGGCCCGTACACCGCTGGCGAGCAGCCGCTTGGCGAAGCGGTCCGCGCCACGCTTGGTGTCGACGAACATGATCACGCGGCCCTCACGGGCGGCGATCTTCGTGGCGACGGCCTTCTTGTCGGTCTCGTCGAGGACATGGAGCACGTGGTGCTCCATGGTGGTGACGGCACCGGCGGACGGGTCGACCGAGTGCACGACGGGGTCGGTCAGGAACATCTTGACCAGCCGGTCGATGTTCTTGTCCAGGGTCGCGGAGAACAGCATCCGCTGTCCGCCTTCCTCGACCTGCTTGAGCAGCGCGACGACCTGCGGCATGAAGCCCATGTCGGCCATCTGGTCGGCCTCGTCGAGGACCGTGATGGAGACCTGGTCGAGGCGGCAGTCGCCGCGTTCGATGAGGTCCTTGAGCCGGCCCGGCGTGGCGACGACCACTTCGGCGCCGCGGCGCAGGGTGCCGGACTGCTTGGTGATCGACATGCCGCCGACGACGGTGGCCATCCGCAGGTTGACGGCGGTGGCGTACGGCGTCAGCGCGTCGGTGACCTGCTGGGCGAGCTCGCGGGTCGGGACGAGGACGAGGGCCAGCGGCGCCTTCGGCTCGGAGCGGCGCCCGGCGGTGCGGGCCAGCAGCGCGAGGCCGAAGGCGAGGGTCTTGCCGGAGCCGGTGCGGCCGCGGCCGAGGATGTCCCGGCCGGCGAGCGAGTTCGGCAGGGTGGCGCCCTGGATCGGGAACGGGTCGGTGACGCCCTGCGCGGCAAGGGTTTTCAGCAGGGCGGCGGGCATGTCCAGCTCGGCGAACGCCTCGACGGCGGGCAGTGCGGGGGTCATGGTTTCGGGCAGGGCGAACTCACCCTGCGGCGGCGTGGCCCTGCGACGGGGAGACGCCTTGCCGGATCCCTTGCCGGAACCCTGTGCGGTTGCCTTTGCCTGGGCCGTGCCACGCCCCCTCGACGGGCGATTGCGGGCGGGACGGTCCTGACGTTCGGAGCGGGTCATACGGAATTGCCCTCCTGGGGGATTCCTGGGAACTACGTGGGACTGCTGGGGACTGCTGGAGAGTTCCGGGGGCTTGCGTGGA
Source organism: Streptomyces sp. NBC_00236 (assembly GCF_036195045.1). Lineage (NCBI taxonomy): Bacteria > Bacillati > Actinomycetota > Actinomycetes > Kitasatosporales > Streptomycetaceae > Streptomyces > Streptomyces sp. NBC_00236. The sequence continues at coordinate 1,849,534 of NZ_CP108100.1, forward strand.
CGTGCGGTCATACCGCCGTACGCGGCGCGCGGAACGCTCGGGACTCCCGGGGTGCTTCGTCGCACCCGGTGCGGGGCGCCGGTCGGCGCCCGTCTTTGCGTTGCTTCCCAGGGACAGCACAAGCCGGGACCCGCACCTTCACGGTGCGGGCCCCGGCTGCGAGGTACGCGTCCGGCAATTAGGCCGGGACGATGTTCTCCGCCTGCGGGCCCTTCTGGCCCTGCGTGACGTCGAAGGAGACCTTCTGGCCCTCCTGGAGCTCACGGAAGCCCTGGGTGGCGATGTTGGAGTAGTGGGCGAAGACGTCGGCGCCGCCGCCGTCCTGCTCGATGAAGCCGAAGCCCTTTTCCGAGTTGAACCACTTCACGGTTCCAGTAGCCATGTCATTCTCCTAAAACAGGTGCAGTGCCGGAAATCCGCACTTTACGAATTCCAAGTCGCCGCATTGAGCCCCACCCGGAGAAAGCCGGAAAACAATAAAGCGCCTGAGGAAGCATTCCCGTCAGGCGCACATAAAGTTCATGGGTACCAAAACTGCAACCGGACCACCGTAGCACGATCTGCCGATCAGCGGTGGGACACGCCGCGCCGCCGGCCGGCGGATTGCCGGGAGACCCCTTGGGGCGTCCGGCCAAGGGGCCTTTCGGAACTGTTCGAAACCGTCCCGCGAACTGTCCCGCATCCGGTTCAGCGACGCAGCGCGATGCCGTCCAGGACCATCGAGAGGTACTGGCGGGCGATCTCCTCCGGGCTGTGCCGGCCGCCCGGCCGGTACCAGGACGCGGCGACCCAGACGGTGTCCCGGACGAACCGGTAGGTGAGGCGGACGTCGAGGTCGTCCCGGAAGGTCCGGTCGGCGACGCCTCGCTCCAGGGTGCCGAGCCAGGCCTTCTCGAACTTCTCCTGGGACTCGACGAGGTACTGGAACCGGGGCTGCGCCGCCAGGTGCCGGGCCTCCTTCTGGTAGATGGCGACGGCGGCACGGTGCCGGTCGATCTCGCGGAAGGATTCGGTGACGAGTGCCTCGATGGTCTCCCGGGGGCCGAGCCCCGCGTCGAGGACGGAGTCGTACCCCTCCCAGAGCTCGTTCAGGAAGGTGGAGAGGATCTCGTCGAGCATCGATTCCTTGGAATCGAAGTGGTAGTAGAGACTGCCCGCGAGCATGCCGGCCTCGTCCGCGATCCTGCGGACGGTCGTGGCGTTGTATCCCTGGGCGGCGAACACCTCGGCGGCGGTGGCGAGCAGTTCGTCACGACGCTCGGGCGAGGGGGTCGCCTGGGGCTTCTTCTTGGTAGGCACGCACCCATTCTCCGCCCGGTGGCCGCCGCCCCGGACGGGCCCCGTCCACGCCGCCCCGTCAGGGCGCCGTGACCGTCGACCCGTCGTCGTTGCCCCGGCGGACCGTGTGCAGGGCCCGGCCGGGGCGCCAGACCTGGACGACCAGGGTGTCGCCGCCCTCGATCCCGGTGCGTACGACCTCGGTGAGCTCCACCCGGAAGAGGTGGAAGGGTTCCGGCGGCTTCACCTCGTCGATGAAGCGGGCCAGCAGGTCCGGGTCGGCCACCTCCACCGCGCGTCCGGAGATCCGTACGTCCCCGTCGGCCATCTCGGCGTCGGGGCCCGGGTTCGCCTGCACCGCGAAGCGGGGGTCGCGGCGCAGGTCCAGTGCTTTGCGCGAGTTCGGCATCATGCCGAGAAGCGGCTCGTCCAGCCGGAAGTCCACTTCGAGGCCGGTCACCCGGGGCGAGCCGTCCTTGCGGAGGGTCGCCAGGACGTGGTGCTTGTACTGCTCGAAGCGACGGCGCACGGTGTCGGCGAAGTCCGGTTCGGCGGTCCGGAAGTCTGCCCAGTTCGATGAGGTCATGACTCCATCGAACCCGGGAATCCCGACATCCTCTGTCCGGATTCCGCCAAGCACGGCGATGGACCACCCGGACGGATGCCACGGCGGCCCCGGCGTGGTGTGCTGGAAGGGGTGGAGGCCGCCGTCCGGGCGGCAGGGAGGGCCGCTCCCCTCCGAGGTGAGTTCAGATGACGATCTTCATGAAGGTGTCGCTGCCGGGTGTGACGACGGACCAGTACGACGCGCTCAACGCGGAACTGGAGTCACTGCCCGGCGACACGTTCGCGGGCTGTCTCTCGCACGTCTGCGTGGCCACCGATTCGGGCATCGAGGTGTACGACCTCTGGGAGTCCCAGGAGGCCATGGACAAGTTCGGCACAGTGATCATGCCCATCGCCGAGAAGCAGGGTCTGCCCGCCGCCAGTGAGCCCCCGGCCGTCTCCGAGGTGCACCGCTACTGGATTCCGGGCTCGTAGCCCGACACGGTCACCAGTGCCGCGTCCCCCTGGGTCCGCAGCACGCACGACGCCCTGCTCCGCAGCAGCACCGCGTCGTAGCGGTCGAGCCGGACGTCCGTGCCGTCGATGACGGCACCGTCCTCCAGCGCCACGGCCAGCACCGCCCCGCCCTCCGGAGCCATCAGCCGGAGGGTGCCGCGTACCACCGCCGTCTCGGCCCGGACCCGGTCCCTGCGGTACATCACGTTGAGGTTCACGACCGGGCCCGCCAGCAGCCGCCCGTCCGTCTCCACGTCACCCGGGAAGTCGTGCGGCCAGTACGGCTCGTCGACGATGTGGTGCTCACCGTCCACCATCAGGTCCATCCCGGCCCCCTCCACCACGGTCAGGGTCCGGTCGACACCCGGGAACACGGAGAACGGCCCGTCCGCGGCCACGTCCGCCAGGCTGACCCGCCAGTCGAAGGCATCGGTGGTGGCGCCGGGGGACACGGCGATCTCGCGCGTGGTGCCCCCGCCGTTCCGCCACGCCACAGGGGTGCGGCCGGCGGCGCGCAGGATCCGGAACGCCTCGGCGGTCATCAGGGGGCTCCGATCGTCGGCGATGAGGAACCCCGAGCCTAGACCGCTCCCCCGGGTTCGCTATCTTGATCGCCGCCGCCCCCACCGGCCTCTGTGCCCGCCGACCGATGAAGGAGCCGGCCATGGAGGCCGCCGTCACAAGGTGCTATCGCCACCCCTCGTACGAGACGTATGTGAGCTGCACCCGCTGCGAACGCTTCATCTGCCCCGACTGCATGCGCGAGGCGGCCGTCGGCCATCACTGCGTGGAGTGCGTGAAGGAGGGGCAGCGCTCGGTACGGCAGGCGCGGACGGTGTTCGGCGGCGCGGTGGCCCGGAACGCGGTGCCGCTCGTCACGTATGTGCTGATGGGCCTCAACATCCTGGTGTACCTGGGCGAGCTGGTCCGTCCGGGGATCGTCGACCGGTTCGCGATGACGGGGGCCGGGCTGACCGGCCCGGACGGCAGCCAGTACGTCTACGTGGACGGGGGTTTCCCGGGCTTCGACGTCACCGGCGTGGTGGACGGTGAGTGGTACCGGCTGCTGACCGGGGCCTTCCTGCACCTGCCGCCGGACGAGTCCGGCTTCGGTTCACTGCCGTTCGGGGTGCTGCACATCCTCTTCAACATGTACGCGCTGTGGAATCTGGGCCGGGTCGTCGAGCAGGAGCTGGGCCGGGTCCGGTATCTCGCGCTGTACCTGCTGTCCGCGCTGGGCGGTTCGGTGCTCCTCTACCTGATCGCGCCGCTCGACTCCGCGGTGGGCGCCTCGGGGGCGGTCTTCGGTCTCGCGGCGTCGTTCTACGTCATCAACCGGCGCCTCGGCCGGGACATGCAGGCGGTGAACCGGTTCCTGGCCGGGTTCCTGGTCTGGATGGTGATCTCGGCGACCTTCACCTCGTGGGAGGGGCATCTGGGCGGGCTGCTGACCGGTGCGGTCGTCACGATCGTCTACGCGTACGCCCCGGCGCAGCGCCGCACGCCGGTGCAGGCGGCCGGGTGTGTGGTGCTGTTCGCCGTGCTGGTGCTGCTGGTGGTCCTCAAGAGCTCGGCGCTGACGGGCTGAGCGGCAACGGGTGGCCGGTCTGACACGATGCCCGCATGCGGAATGATCACTCCGCGCCGGGGACCGTGCGTTCCGGTGCGGTCTCCCTGGTGCGCCGGCTGCATCCTCTGGACTGGCTGGCCGGCGGGCTCCTCGTCCTCGGACTGGCCGCCGCGGCGACCGGTCTCCTGCCCGCCGGGCCGGCGGCCGACCAGATGCGGCGTATCGGGCCGCTGCTGGCGTTCCTGGCCACCGTGATCGTGCTGGCGGAACTGGCGGGCCGGGCACAGGTCTTCGATGTGGTGGCGGCCTGGGTGGCGCGCGCGGGACGGGGCCGCTACCCGTTGCTCTTCGGGCTGTGCGTGGTCTTCGCCTCGCTGACCACGATCACCCTGAACCTGGACACGACCGCGGTCCTGCTCACCCCCGTGATGCTGGCGCTCGGTACCCGGGTGGGCATCGCGGCCCTGCCGTTGGCCATGACGACGGTGTGGCTGGCCAACACGGCGAGTCTGCTGCTGCCGGTGTCGAACCTGACCAATCTGCTGGCGGCGGACCGGGTGGCGCTGTCGCCGGCCGGTCTGGCAGGCGTGATGTGGCTGCCCCAGCTGGCCGCGATCGGGGTGACGGCCGGGTGTCTGTGGGTGTTCTACTGGCGCCGCGGCAGGCGGGGCGCGGACCGCTACACGCCGCCCGCGCTGCCCGTGCCCGGTGACCCGGTGCTGCTGCGGATCTGTGCGGTGGCGTGCGGTGGTTTCCTGCTGGCGATCCTGCTGCTGGACGTGCCGCTGTGGTCGGCCTCGCTGGTCTCGATGGTGGTCGTGGTGGCGGCCTACGCGGTGCGCCGCCGGGAGGAGCTGCGCCTCTCGCTGGTCCCGTGGCGGCTGCTGGTGCTGGTGCCCGGGATGTTCCTGGTCGTGGAGACGGTCGGTGCACACGGGCTGCACACGTTGCTGGTGCGGGCGCTCGGCTCGGACGACGGCTTCGTGGGCATGCTGCGGTCGGCCGGGGTGGGTGCGGGGCTGTCGAACGTGCTGAACAACCTGCCGGCGTACGTGGCGGGCGAGGCGGTGATCCCGGCGGACAACCACAACCAGCTGCTGGCCCTGCTGATCGGGGTCAACGCGGGGTCCGTGGTCACGCCGTGGGGTTCGCTGGCGACGCTGCTGTGGTTCGAGCGGTGCCGCTGGCAGGGGACGCGGATCGATGTGCGGCGCTTCGTCCTGACGGGTCTGGTGCTGTCGGTGACGGCGGTGTCCGCCGCCACCTGCGCGCTGGCTCTGGTCACCTGAGGCAGGGGGCGCCTGGGCGGAAACCGCCCCGGGATGCGCCACGGCGCCTGCCGAATCGTCCGGTCGGGGACGGGCAGGCGCCGCGTTCAGTTCCGTACGCCGTTGTACGGGACGTCTGTGTGCCGTGATCAGACCATCAGGGAACGGTCCGTCGGGCGGATCGGGGCCGGCAGTGCGCTGGCTCCGGTCAGGAAGCGGTCCACGCCGCGTGCCGCGGAGCGGCCCTCGGCGATGGCCCACACGATGAGGGACTGGCCGCGGCCCGCGTCACCGGCGACGAAGACGCCGTCGACGTTGGTGGCGTAGTCGTCGTCACGGGCGACGTTGCCCCGTGCGTCGAGCTCCAGACCGAACTGCTGGACGAGGCCGTTGGCCTGGTCCGTGCCGGTGAAGCCCATGGCGAGGGTGACCAGCTGTGCGGGGATCTGCCGCTCGGTGCCGGGCTTCTGCTCCAGCTTACCGTCCTTGAACTCCACCTCGACGAGGTGGAGGGCCTGGACGTTGCCGTCCTCGTCGCCCTCGAAGTGGGTGGTGGAGACGGAGTAGACCCGCTCGCCGCCCTCCTCGTGCGCGGAGGTGACCTTGTAGAGCATGGGGAAGGTCGGCCAGGGCTGGTTGGCGTTCCGGTCCTCGCCCGGCCGGGGCATGATCTCCAGCTGCGTGACGGAGAGCGCGCCCTGGCGGTGGGCGGTGCCGACGCAGTCGGCGCCGGTGTCGCCGCCGCCGATGACGACGACGTGCTTGCCCTCGGCGGTGATCGGGGAGACCGTCAGGTCGCCCTCCTGCACCTTGTTGGCGAGCGGCAGGTACTCCATCGCGAAGTGCACGCCGTTCAGCTCACGGCCCGGGACGGGCAGGTCGCGGGAGACGGTGGCGCCGGCGGCGATGACGACGGCGTCGTAGCGGCGCCGCAGCTTCGCGGCGTCGATGTCCTTGCCGACCTCGATCTCGGTGCGGAACTTGGTGCCCTCGGCGCGCATCTGCTCGATGCGGCGGTTGATGTGCGACTTCTCCATCTTGAACTCGGGGATGCCGTACCGGAGGAGTCCCCCGATGCGGTCCGCGCGCTCGTAGACGGCGACCGTGTGGCCGGCCCGGGTCAGCTGCTGGGCGGCGGCGAGTCCGGCCGGGCCGGAGCCGATGACGGCCACGGTCTTGCCGGAGAGGCGCTCGGGCGGCTGCGGCGTGACGTCGCCGCGGTCCCACGCCTGGTCGATGATGGAGACTTCGACGTTCTTGATCGTGACGGCCGGCTGGTTGATGCCGAGCACACACGCCGACTCGCACGGGGCCGGGCAGAGCCGCCCGGTGAACTCCGGGAAGTTGTTCGTGGCGTGCAGGCGCTCGGACGCGGCGGTCCAGTCCTCGCGGTAGGCGTAGTCGTTCCACTCGGGGATGAGGTTTCCGAGCGGACAGCCGTTGTGGCAGAACGGGATGCCGCAGTCCATGCAGCGGCCGGCCTGCTTGCTGATGATCGGGAGCAGCGAGCCCGGAACGTAGACCTCGTTCCAGTCCTTGACGCGCTCGCCGACGGGGCGGGTCTTGGCGACCTCGCGTCCGGTGGTCAGGAAGCCCTTGGGGTCAGCCATTGGTCGCCGCCTCCATCATCTTCTCGGTGGTCTCCTGCTCGGAGAGACCGGCGAGCTCAGCGGCGTCCTTGGCGGCGAGCACGGCCTTGTAGGTGGACGGGATGATCTTGCTGAAGCGGGCCACCGAGGCGTCCCACTCGGCGAGAAGCTTCTCGGCGACCGTGGATCCGGTCTCCTCCTGGTGGCGGCGCACCACGTCGTGCAGCCACTGCCTGTCGGTGTCGGAGAGCTCCTCGACCGCGCCGAGGTTCCCGACGTTGACGTGGTCGCGGTTCAGGTCGATGACGTACGCGACGCCGCCCGACATGCCGGCTGCGAAGTTGCGTCCGGTCTCACCGAGGACGACGGCGTGTCCACCGGTCATGTACTCGCAGCCGTGGTCGCCCACGCCCTCCGAGACGACGGTGGCGCCGGAGTTGCGGACGCAGAAGCGTTCGCCGGTGCGGCCGCGCAGGAACAGTTCGCCGCCGGTGGCACCGTAGGCGATGGTGTTGCCCGCGATGGTGGAGTACTCGGCGAGGTGGTCGGCGCCGCGGTCCGGGCGGACGACGACGCGGCCGCCGGAGAGGCCCTTGCCGACGTAGTCGTTGGCGTCGCCCTCCAGGCGCAGCGTCACACCGCTGGGGAGGAAGGCGCCGAAGGACTGGCCCGCGGAGCCGGTGAAGGTGATGTCGATGGTGTCCTCGGGCAGGCCCGCACCGCCGAACTTCTTCGTGACCTCGTGGCCGAGCATGGTGCCGACGGTCCGGTTGATGTTGCGGATCGCGACCTGTGCGCGGACCGGCAGGGCGGACTCGGCGCTGTCGGCGTTCAGGGCGTCGGCGGCGAGCTTGATGAGCTCGTTGTCGAGGGCCTTGGACAGACCGTGGTCCTGCTCGGCGATCTGGTGGCGGGCGGCACCCTCGGCCAGCTCGGGGACGTAGAACAGCGGCTTGAGGTCGAGGCCCTGGGCCTTCCAGTGCGTGATCGCACGGTCGGTGTCCAGGAGCTCGGCGTGGCCGACGGCCTCTTCGATCGTACGGAAGCCGAGCTCGGCGAGGATCTCGCGGACTTCCTGGGCGATGAACTCGAAGAAGTTGACGATGTACTCGGCCTTGCCGGAGAAGCGGTCGCGCAGGACCGGGTTCTGGGTGGCGATGCCGACCGGGCAGGTGTCGAGGTGGCAGACGCGCATCATGACGCAGCCGGAGACGACGAGCGGCGCGGTCGCGAAACCGAACTCCTCGGCGCCCAGCAGTGCGGCGATGACGACGTCGCGGCCGGTCTTGAGCTGGCCGTCGGTCTGCACGACGATGCGGTCGCGCAGGCCGTTGAGGAGCAGCGTCTGCTGGGTCTCGGCGAGGCCGAGCTCCCAGGGGCCGCCCGCGTGCTTCAGGGAGGTGAGCGGGGAGGCGCCCGTTCCGCCGTCGTGGCCGGAGATGAGGACGACGTCCGCGTGCGCCTTGGAGACACCGGCGGCGACCGTGCCGACACCGACCTCGGAGACCAGCTTCACGTGGATGCGGGCCGCCGGGTTGGCGTTCTTGAGGTCGTGGATCAGCTGAGCCAGGTCCTCGATGGAGTAGATGTCGTGGTGCGGCGGCGGGGAGATCAGACCGACACCCGGGGTGGAGTGCCGGGTCTTGGCGACCCACGGGTAGACCTTGTGGCCGGGCAGCTGGCCGCCCTCGCCGGGCTTGGCGCCCTGCGCCATCTTGATCTGGATGTCGTCCGCGTTGACCAGGTACTCGCTGGTGACACCGAAGCGGCCGGAGGCGACCTGCTTGATGGAGGAGCGTCGGGCCGGGTCGTAGAGCCGGTCGGCGTCCTCGCCGCCCTCACCGGTGTTGGACTTGCCGCCCAGCTGGTTCATGGCGATGGCGAGGGTCTCGTGCGCCTCGCGGGAGATCGAGCCGTACGACATGGCGCCGGTGGAGAAGCGCTTGACGATGTCGGCCACGGACTCGACCTCGTCGATGTCGATGGCCTCGCGGTCCGAGGCGAAGCCGAAGAGTCCGCGGAGCGTCATCAGGCGCTCGGACTGCTCGTTCACCCGGTCCGTGTACTTCTTGAAGATGTCGTACCGGCGGTTACGGGTGGCGTGCTGGAGGCGGAAGACCGTCTCCGGGTCGAACAGGTGCGGCTCGCCCTCGCGGCGCCACTGGTACTCGCCGCCGATCTCCAGCGCGCGGTGCGAGGCGGAGATGCCGGAGGCGGGGTAGCCCTTGGCGTGGCGGGCGGCGACCTCCTTGGCGACGACGTCGAGTCCGGCGCCGCCGATCTTGGTGGCGGTGCCGTTGAAGTACTGCGCGACGAAGTCCTCGTCGAGGCCGACGGCCTCGAAGACCTGGGCGCCGCGGTAGGAGGCGACGGTGGAGATGCCCATCTTGGACATGACCTTGAGGACGCCCTTGCCCAGCGCGTAGATGAGGTTGCGGATGGCCTGTTCGGCCTCGATGCCCTCGATGAACGTGCCGGCCCGGACGAGGTCCTCGACGGACTCCATGGCGAGGTACGGGTTGACCGCGGCGGCGCCGTAGCCGATCAGCAGGGCGACGTGGTGGACCTCGCGGACGTCACCGGCCTCGACCAGCAGGCCCACCTGGGTGCGCTGCTTGGTGCGGATGAGGTGGTGGTGGACGGCCGAGGTGAGCAGCAGCGACGGGATCGGCGCGTGCTCGGCGTCGGAGTGCCGGTCGGACAGGACGATCAGGCGGGCGCCGTCCTCGATGGCGGCGTCGACCTCGGTGGTGATCTGCTCGATGCGGGCGGCCAGGGCCTCGCCGCCGCCGCTGACGCGGTAGAGGCCGGAAAGCGTCGCTGCCTTCATGCCCGGCATGTCGCCGTCGGCGTTGATGTGTATGAGCTTGGCCAGCTCGTCGTTGTCGATCACCGGGAAGGGCAGCGTGACGCTGCGACACGCCGCGGCGGTCGGCTCCAGGATGTTGCCCGCGGGGCCCAGCGTGGAGCGCAGCGAGGTGACGAGCTCCTCGCGGATGGCGTCCAGCGGCGGGTTGGTGACCTGGGCGAACAGCTGGGTGAAGTAGTCGAAGAGCAGCCGGGGGCGCTCGGAGAGCGCGGCGATCGGCGAGTCCGTGCCCATGGAGCCGAGCGGTTCGCCGGCGGTGCGGGCCATCGGGGCGAGGAGGACGCGGAGCTCTTCCTCTGTGTAGCCGAAGGTCTGCTGGCGGCGGGTGACGGAGGCGTGGGTGTGGACGATGTGCTCGCGCTCGGGGAGGTCCTCGAGCTCGATCTCGCCGGTTTCCAGCCACTCCTGGTACGGCTGCTCGGCGGCGAGGGACGCCTTGATCTCGTCGTCCTCGATGATGCGGTGCTCGGCGGTGTCGACGAGGAACATCTTGCCGGGCTGGAGGCGGCCCTTGCGGACGACCTTGGCGGGGTCGATGTCCAGGACGCCGACCTCGGAGGAGAGCACGACGAGGCCGTCGTCGGTGACCCAGTAGCGGCCGGGGCGCAGGCCGTTGCGGTCGAGGACCGCTCCGACCTGGGTGCCGTCGGTGAAGGTGACGCAGGCCGGGCCGTCCCAGGGCTCCATCATCGTGGAGTGGTACTGGTAGAAGGCGCGCCGGGCCGGGTCCATCGAGTCGTGGTTCTCCCACGCCTCGGGGACCATCATCAGGACGGAGTGCGGCAGGGAGCGGCCGCCGAGGTGGAGCAGCTCCAGGACCTCGTCGAAGGAGGCCGAGTCGGAGGCGTCCGGGGTGCAGACGGGGAAGATCCGGTCCAGCTGCGCCTCGCCGAAGAGGCTGGAGGCGAGCTGGGACTCGCGGGCCTTCATCCAGTTGCGGTTGCCCTTGACCGTGTTGATCTCGCCGTTGTGCGCGACGAAGCGGTACGGGTGGGCGAGCGGCCAGCTCGGGAAGGTGTTGGTGGAGAAGCGGGAGTGGACCAGCGCGACCGTGGTGGCGAAACGGCGGTCGGAGAGGTCCGGGAAGAACGGCTCCAGCTGCCCGGTGGTGAGCATGCCCTTGTAGACGATCGTGCGGGCGGAGAGCGACGGGAAGTAGACCCCGGTCTCACGCTCGGCGCGCTTGCGCAGCACGAACGCCTTGCGGTCCAGGACGATGCCGGTGCTCTCGCCGTCCGCGACGAAGAGCTGGCGGAACTCGGGCATGGTGGCGCGGGCGCCGTTGCCGAGGATGTCGGGGGTGACCGGGACCTCGCGCCAGCCGAGGACCTTGAGGCCTTCTTCGGCGGCGATCTTCTCGAGGTTGCGGACGGCCTCGGTGGAGTCGTCCGCGGGCAGGAAGGCGATGCCGACGGCGTAGGCGCCGGCATCGGGGAGCTCGAAGCCGACCTCTTCGCGCAGGAAGGCGTCCGGGACCTGGAGCAGGATTCCGGCACCGTCACCGGAGTCGGGCTCGGATCCGGTGGCTCCGCGGTGTTCGAGGTTGCGCAGTACGGTCAGCGCCTGCTCGACCAGCTCGTGGCCGGCCACACCGGTCAGAGTGGCTACGAACCCCACGCCACAGGCGTCGTGCTCGTTGCGGGGGTCGTACATCCCCTGCTGGGCGGGGCGACCGTCCATGGGCGACCAGGCGTCGGTGCGCATCGGCTCTCCCGTCGTCGTCGTGGCATTTTCAGTGCCGAGGGACGACGTTGGCCCTCTGCGAAATTTCGTGCAGATTACATGATGGGACGCTTCTCAAAAAGCGGATAGCTCGTTCCAACATACGGACACCGTCGTGACGGTGAAGTGGGTCGCAGTCGGAGGATCGGCGCCCGGGAGACCACAGAGAGCAGGCGTCGTTGCCTGCGGTGTCTACGGCTCATGCCCGGCGGCAAAGGAAACGAAACCGCCGGGTAACGACTACTTATGTGTAGCCCTGCATAGAGTCTCATTTTACGTCGCGTACGACCGATCCGCCCAGTGGCGGTGGTCAGGACGTACGTCACACAGGTGGCGTACGCGTTACGGCCACGTGCACCGGAGGGTGTACGTGGCCGTGGACGGTACCGGACGCGGGTTCTCAGCCTCCGACGGCGACCCCGAACAGGGCGCCCAGGCCGTAGGTGATCGCGGCGGCGGCGCCACCGAGCACCAGCTGGCGCAGTCCGCTGAACCACCAGCTGCGGGCCGTGACCCGGGCGACGACCGCTCCGCAGCCGAACAGTCCGGCCAGGGCGAGCAGCACGGCGGGCCACATCGCGTCCGCACCGAGCAGATACGGCAGTACGGGCAGCAGCGCGCCCAGCGCGAAGGCGCCGAAGGAGGACACGGCGGCGACGAGGGGCGACGGCAGGTCGCCCGGGTCGATGCCGAGTTCCTCGCGGGCATGGATCTCCAGGGCCTGCTCGGGGTCGCGCGACAGCTGCCGGGCGACCTCGCGGGCGAGGCCGGGCTCGACGCCGCGGGACTCGTAGAGCTCGGCGAGCTCCCGTTCCTCGTCCTTGGGGTGCTTGCGCAGCTCCCGCCGCTCGACGTCGAGCTCGGCCTCGACGAGCTCGCGCTGCGAGGCGACGGAGGTGTACTCGCCGGCCGCCATCGAGAAGGCGCCCGCGGCCAGACCGGCCAGGCCGGTGATCACGATCGTGCGGTGCGAGACGTCCCCGCCCGCGACACCGGTCATCAGGGCGAGGTTCGAGACGAGCCCGTCCATCGCACCGAACACCGCCGGACGCAGCCATCCGCCGTTCACGTCACGGTGGGTGTGGTTGTCCCGGTGCGCCTCGTGCAGTACGGCGTCGGTCTCGATGATGGACACAGCTCTCCCCTTCTCCGGCAGCGGAATTCGTACGCTCCGCCCCGCTCGACACCCTCGAAAGTACGCACGAAAAATGGCTCCCGCCAGCAAGGCAGGCCGTACTTACCACCCTGCGTAACCAGGTAGGTACGCCTTGCCTTGCTGTCCGAAGGCCGTCATCCGAGTGGCCCTTTTGTGGGGATAACCGGCCTCTGTCGTGGCTCCGCGTGGCACAGATCCCACAGGGACGAGAACTGGCTCGGTACGAGCGAAGGGTCGACGCGATGGAGCGAGGCGCAGGAAATCCGGCAGGGCCGCGGACGAACGGCGCGCGGGCAGCGGTACGCGGGGCTCCCGAACCGGCCGCTGCGGCACCGGGCGGCCTCGGTGACCGGGCCAGGGGTGCGCTGCTGGGTCTCGCGGTCGGCGATGCGCTGGGCGCCCCCGCGGAGAACATGCGGCCCTCCGAGATCCGCCGCCGCTGGGGCCGCATCGAGGGCTTCGTGAGCGACGACCCGGCGGGCACGGACGACACCGAGTACGCGATCTTCTCCGGGCTGCTGCTGGCCCGGCACGGCTCGGCGCTGACCGTCACGCATGTCGAGCGGGCCTGGCACCTGTGGATCGCCGATCTGGACGAGGGGCCGTTCCGGGGTGCCGGTTTCAGCGAGCGCGGCACGCTGGAGAACCTGCGCCGGGGGCTGGCCGCCCCGATCTCCGCCCAGCACCGGCACGCCTGGAGCGACGGCCTGGCGATGCGGGCGGCCCCCTTCGGCGTCTTCGCGGCGGGCCGGCCCACCGAGGCGGCGCGGCTGGTCGCGGTGGACGGCCGGGTCAGCCATGAGGGCGAGGGCATCTACGGCGGCCAGGCGGTGGCGGCCGGGGTGGCGGCCGCGATGACGGGGGCCGGGGTCACCTCCGTGATCGCCGCCGCGCTCTCCGTCGTACCGATGGACTCGTGGACGGCGCGTTCGCTGCGGCGGGCGGTGACGGCGGCGCAGCGCCCGTATCCCGACCGGCTGACGAGGGAACGGGCGGTGCGCTCGGCCGTCGTCGTCGGCGGATATCCGTGGACGGACCTGGCCCCGGAGGCGGTGGGCCTGGCCTTCGGCGCGTTCGCGGCGGCGCGCGGCGACTTCCGTACGGCGGTGCTGATGGCGGTCAACATGGGCCGCGACGCCGATACGACAGCCGCGGTGGCGGGGGCCCTGGCCGGAGCGCTGCACGGGGCGTCCGCCATCCCGCGCCCCTGGGCGGACGCGATCGGACCGGTCCGCGGCAGCTGCCTCCCGTCGATGCGCGGCTACCACGTCCTGGACATCGCGGAACTGCTCACCCCGGACGAGACGGAGGAACGGGGCGGGGACGGGCCTCCCCCGCCACCGTCCACGGATGCGGAGTCGGATGCCGCCCCCGCCACCGCAACGGTGGTGGGGCGATGACCACGGCCAGGGACACCCCGCGAACCGAGGCACGAACCGAAGCCGGCCCCGGAGCCGCGCGGCCGCGCACACCGCGCCGGGCCCGTATCGAGGGGCTGCTGCTCGGGCTGGCCGCCGGGGACGCCGCCGGGTGGCCTGCCGCGCGGCACCGGGCGGCCCGGATGCCGGAGTGGACCCGGCGCCTGACCCGCGAGCTCGACACCTTCGCCGAGCAGAACGCGACCACCACGCTGCCCGTCCCCATCGCGCTCAACCAGCCGCCCGAGCCCCTGCGGCTCGGCCCGTCCGACGACGCCGAATGGGCGGCGTTCGCCGCCGGGACCATCCTCACCTCCGCGGCGGGTGCGCTGCAGGGCCTGCCCGCGGCTCGCCGGATGCGGGCCGCCGTGGACGCCGCCTGGAACGCGCTGGCAGCCGAGGTCGCCGCCGCGGCCGCCCGGGCACCCGAGGTCGAGTCGGCGGTCCTCCCGCTGCGGGCCCGGATCTCGGTCCGGGCCGGGCTCGGCAACCTCGCCGCCGGTCTCCGCCCGCCCGCCACGGGGCACGACAACCCGCACTACTTCGACGACGCGGCGTGTGTGCGGGCCGCCGTGCTGGCCGTCGTGCACCCGGGCGATCCCGGGGCCGCGGCCGACCTCGCGGAGTTCGACGCGCGCTACACCCAGGACGGCGACGGGGTGCACGGTGCGCGGGCGATGGCCGCCGCGATCGCCGAGGCGCTCGGCGGCGCGGACGTGGACACCGCGGTGAACGCCGCGCTCGCCCAGCTCCCCGAGGGCACCGAGATCGCCCGCAACGCCGCCCACGCGGTCCGCATCGCCCGCGACTTCGCCGGCGAGCGGGCCGGTGCGTTCGCCCTCGTACCGGTGCTGGAGCATCAGATCGTCGACCATGTCTACAGCTACGGGATCGCCGCGGCCGAAACGGTCCCCGTCGCCCTCGCCCTGGCCACCGCGGCGCGGGGCGACATCGCGCAGGCCGTGCCGTCGGCGGCCTGTCTGTCCCGGGTCGCCGACTCGGCCCCCGCCCTGGCCGGTGCGCTCACCGGTGCGCTGGGCTCGATCACCACCGTGCCCGACGGCTGGCGCGAGGCGTGCCGCACCCTGGCGGGGTGCGCGCTGCCCCGTTTCGCGGGGACGGATCTGATCGAACTCGCCGGGCTGCTGGCAGACACGGAACCAGCACCCTCGGGTGGACAATTCGGACATGACATCCACAGCGCCCCTGGCGCCCACGAGGTCCGCACCCCCCACGACGCCCGCGGCGCCCACCCTCGATGAACGGATCGCGGGCGCGCTCGTCGGCGCCGCCGTCGGCGACGCGCTCGGCGGTCCGGTCGAGGGCTACGCCCCGGAGCAGATCGTGGCGCGCCACGGCGGGCGGATCACCGGCGTGGTCGGTCCGTGGGACGGCGACGACTGGCGTACCGCCCGCCCCATCGCGCCGTACCACAAGGGCGACGGGCACGTCACCGACGACACCTTGATGACCCATGCGCTGGTACGCGTGTACGGGAAGGTCCGCGACCACCTCGACGCGTACGCCGTCGCCGACCACCTCGTGCCGGAGCTGATCTCGAACCCCCGCTGGATTCCGGAACTGGAGGCGGAGGCGCTGCCGCTGCAGCGGATCTTCCTCGCCGAGAAGTGGATCGTCGCCCGGCTGCACTACGGCCATGTCGACCCGCGTGAGGCGGGCACCGGGAACATCGTGAACTGCGGTGCGGCGATGTACATGGCGCCCGTCGGCCTGGTGAACGCGGCCCATCCGCAGGCCGCGTACGCCGAGGCGCTGGATGTGGCGGGCGCCCATCAGTCGTCGTACGGGCGGGAGGCCGCGGGAGTCTTCGCGGCTGCCGTCGCCGCGGCCTGCCTTCCGGGGGCGACGCCCGCGAGCGTGGTCGAGACGTGTCTGTCGCTCGCCAAGGACGGCACCCGGGCCGCGATCGACGCGGTCTGTGAAACGGCGGTCGGACACCGGGACTTCGAGTCGGCGCTCGTCCCGCTGCGGGAGGCCGTCGCCCCCTTCGACACGGTCGGCCCCGACTACCGCGCCCCCTCGCTCGGCGCCCGCCGCCCGTCCCGGCTGCACGCCATCGAGGAACTCCCCGTCGCGCTCGGGATGCTGCTGGTCGCGGACGGGGACTACCGGCAGACGGTCCTCGGCTCGGTCAACTACGGGCGGGACTGCGACTCGATCGCCACGATGGGCGGCGCGATCGCGGGCGCGCTGCACGGCGAACGGGCGGTCCCGGCCGACTGGGCGACGACGGTCGGCGAGGCCAGCCGGCTCGACCTGCACGCCCCGGCCCGCGTCCTGACCGAGGTCGCCCGCGAGGTGTTCGCCCACGACACGGCCCGCCGCCGCGCCCACGAGGCGGCCTTCGCCACGCCGGCGGCCCGGCCATGACGACGACGCTGCGGGCCACCTGGGTCCAGCCCGAGGACCTCGTCGGGCACGAGTTGCGGCAGGCGGCCGAGGACGGGCGGGACGTCCGGGACATCGAACGCCGGTGGTACGAGGCCGGCGGCTCGCCGGCCCCGGACCGCGCGGGCGCCTCGGCTCCCCCGGCCCCGCCCGGGCTGCGCGCGGTCGCCGCACATCTGCTGGACGAACTGGCCCTGCTTGATTCGCCGCTGGCCGACGACGAACCGACCGACCTCGACGCGATCCGGGACGCCTGCCCGCAGTGGCCGCACCCGCGCAACGGGCCGGCCGCCGTGGACCGCGAGCGGCTGCACGCGGCCTGGCTGGGCCGCGCCGCCGGCTGTCTGCTCGGCAAGCCGGTCGAGAAGCTGCCGCTTGAGGGCATCCGCGCCCTGGCCCGGGCCACCGGCAACTGGCCGCTGAGCACCTGGTTCACCGCCCGCGGCGTGCCCCCGGCACTGGCCGCCACCTACCCCTGGAACCGTCGCTCGGCGCCCACCTCGCTGGCCGAGAACATCGACGGGATGCCCGAGGACGACGACCTCAACTACCCGTTGCTCACCGTGCTGTTGCTCCAGCGGTACGGCAGTTCCTTCAGCACCGCCGATCTCGCCAGGCTCTGGCTGGAGGAGCTCCCGGCGGGCCGGACGTTCACCGCCGAGCGCGTCGCGTACCGCAATCTGCTCGACGGCCTCGAACCGCCGGACACCGCCCGTCACCGCAATCCGTTCCGGGAGTGGATCGGGGCGCAGATCCGTGCCGACGTCCACGGCTGGACCCATCCCGGTGACCCCGGCGCGGCGGCGGAACAGGCGCATCGCGACGCGGTCCTCACCCACACCGGGAACGGTGTGTACGGCGCGATGTTCACCGCGGCGGCGCTCGCGGAGGCGGCCGGGGGCGAGGCCGATGTGCACGGGTGCCTCGCCGCCGGCCTGCGCGTGGTGCCGCCGGGTTCGCGGTTCGCGCAGGCCGTACGGGACGGTATCGCCACGGCCCGCGGGGAGGCCCGTTTCGATACGGTCGTCGACCGGCTGCACACGGCGTACGGCAGGTATCACTGGGTACATGTGCTGCCCAACGCGGCTCTGCTCGCCGCCGCCCTCACCCATGCCGACGGCGACTTCACCGGCTCGATCTGCCGTGCGGTGTCCGGCGGCTGGGACACCGACTCCAACGGGGCGACCGCCGGTTCGCTCGCCGGCCTGCTGGCCGGGCGGCCGGACGCGCTGCCCGACCGGTGGACCACCCCGCTGAAGAACCGGCTCGCCACGTCCGTCCCCGGTTTCGACTCGGTCGGCTTCGACACCCTCGCCGACCTGACCCACCGGCTCACCCGGCTCACCCGGCTCACCCGGCTCACCCACGAGGAGGCACTCCGCCCATGACCAAAGTCGCGGTGCTCGGCAGCACCAATATGGATCTTGTGGCCTACGTCGACCGGGCTCCGGAACGCGGGGAGACCGTCACCGGGCGGGAGTTCCGCACGATTCCCGGCGGCAAGGGCGCCAACCAGGCCGTCGCCGCCGCCCGCGCGGGCGGCGACGTGATGATGATCGGCGCGGTCGGCGACGACGAGTACGGCGCCCGGATGCGGGAGAACCTGGAGCACTCCGGAGTCGACACCGATCTCCTGCACACCGCGGAGGGGCCGAGTGGCACCGCGCACATCGTGGTCGATGCCAAGGGGTCCAACGCGATCGTCGTCATCCCCGGCGCCAACGGCACCGTCACCGCACTCGGCCCGGGTGAGATCGCCGCCATCGCCGAGGCCGATCTGCTGCTGCTCCAACTGGAACTGCCGCTGACCGCCGTGATCGAGGGGGCACGGGCCGGTCACGCCCAGGGGGTGCGGACGGTCCTCACCCCGTCCCCCGTACAGGAACTGCCCGCCGAACTCCTCGACTGTGTCGACCTGCTGATCGCCAATGAGCACGAGGCGGCCGAACTGTCGGGGCACGCCGAACCGCACGCGGCGGCCGAGATCCTGCTCGGTCAGGTGCCCGCGCTCGTCATCACACTCGGTTCGAAGGGCTGCCTGTACGCGGCACGGGGCAGCCAGACCGTCCACTTCCCGGCCCCCGAGGTGACCTCCGTCGACACCACCGGCGCCGGTGACACGTTCGCCGGCACGCTCGCCGTGGCGCTCGGCGAGGGACGGCCGGTGCCGCAGGCCATCGCCTGGGCCTCGTCGGCCGCCGCGCTCTGCGTCCAGAAACCGGGCGCCTCGATCTCCATGCCGTACCGCAGCGAAATCGACGCCGCATGAGCGCGCCGGGAGCAGCCCCCCTGACCGGGCTGCGCGTCATCGATCTCGCCACGCTGTTCGCGGGCCCCCTGTGCGCCACGATGCTGGGCGACTTCGGCGCCGATGTGATCAAGGTCGAGCATCCGAGCAAGCCCGATCCGTCCCGGGGGCACGGCCCGACGAAGGACGGGGTCGGTCTGTGGTGGAAGCTGCTCGGCCGCAACAAGCGCAATCTCACTCTCGATCTGGCCTGCCCGGGCGGCCGCGACCTCCTGCTGCGGCTCGCCGCCGACACCGACGTGATCATCGAGAACTTCCGGCCGGGCACGCTGGAGCGGTGGGGTCTCGGGCCGGCGGAGCTGCACGCCGTCAACCCGCGTCTGGTGCTGGTCCGGGTCACGGGCTTCGGCCAGTTCGGCCCGTACGCCCACCGGCCCGGCTTCGGCACGCTCGCGGAGGCGATGAGCGGGTTCGCGGCGATCACCGGGGAGCCGGACGGCCCTCCGACGCTGCCGCCCTTCGGTCTCGCCGACTCGATCGCGGCGCTCGCCACGTCGTTCGCCGTGATGGCGGCGCTGGCCGGCCGGGACCGTACGGGCGTGGGCCAGGTCGTCGACATGGCGATCATCGAGCCGATCCTGATGGTGCTCGGCCCGCAGCCGCTCTGGTACGACCAGCTCGGTTACGTCCAGCCACGCACCGGCAACCGTTCGCGCAACAACGCCCCGCGCAACACCTACCGCACCTCGGACGGGCAGTGGGTGGCCGTCTCCACGTCGGCGCAGTCCGTCGCGGAGCGGGTGATGCGCCTGGTGGGCCGGGAGGAGCTGACCGAGGAGCCGTGGTTCGCCTCGGGCGCCACCCGGGCCGAGCACAGCGACGAACTCGACGAGGCGGTCGGCCACTGGATCGGGCGGCGCACCCGGGACGAGGCGATCTCCGCGTTCGAGAAGGCGGAGGCGGCCATCGCACCCATCCAGGACATCCGTGACGTGATGGAGGATCCGCAGTACCGGGCCCTGGACTCCATCACGGAGGTCGACGATCCGGAGCTGGGTCCGCTGCGGATGCAGAACGTCCTCTTCCGGCTCTCGGGCACCCCCGGGGGCATCCGCTGGGCGGGGCGGCCGCACGGGGCGGACACGGAGGAGATCCTCACCGGGCTCGGGCTGAGCGGCGAGGAGATCGCGGCACTGCGGTCGGAGCGTGTCCTGTGACCGCCGAGACGCCGCTGACGTGGCTGTACGTCCCGGGCGACCGGCCTGATGTGGTGCGCAAGGCGCGGGACTCCGGGGCGGACATGGTGATCGTCGACCTGGAGGACGCGGTCGCCCCCGACCGCAAGGAGTACGCACGGTCCGCCGCCGTCGAGCTGCTCTCCGACCCGGCCTCCCCCACACAGGCGCCGGTCCACGTCAGGGTCAACGACGAGACGGACGTGCTGGCCCTGGCGGGGCTGCCGGGTCTCGCCGGGCTGCGGCTGCCGAAGATCACGCATGCCGCGTCCGTCCACCACATCGCGGCGCTGGCCCCGGGGGTCGCGCTCTGTCCGCTGCTGGAGTCGGCGCTCGGCATCGAGCACGCGTACTCGGTGGCCGCCGCCCATCCGCAGGTGCGTTCCATCGCCCTCGGGGAGGCGGACCTCCGGGCGGATCTGGGGGTGCGCGAGGATGCGGGGCTCGACTGGTCGCGCAGCCGGGTGGTGGTCGCGGCCAGGGCGGCGGGTCTTGCCCCGCCCACCCAGTCGGTGTTCCCGGACGTCCGGGACCTGGACGGGCTGTGGACGTCCTGCGCCCACGGGCGGGCGCTGGGGTTCCTCGGCCGGGCGGCGATCCACCCCCGGCAGCTCCCGGTGATCGAGCGGGCGTTCCGGCCGACGCCGCAGGAGGTGGAGGCCGCGCAGGAGATCGTCGAGGCCGCCCGGGTCGAGGCGGGTGCGCTGGCCCTGCCGGACGGCCGCTTCGTCGACGCGGCGGTGGTGGCCCAGGCACACCGCACGCTGGCCCTGGCGGAATCGAGCCCGTCCGGCGATTGAGGGCACCGTGCCGCAGACACGGACATGACGAGGGCCGCCGAATCGTTCGGCGGCCCTCGTCGTCGTATGTGCGTCGACGTCAGCCCTTGGCCGTCTCCGCCTCACCGTTCGTCTTCGACGCGTCCTGGTCGGCTTCGGCGTCAGCTTCGGCCGGCTTCGTGTCGGCGGACTCCGTGTCGCCGTCCTCGGCCTCGCCGGACTCCGTGTCCTCGGCGGCTTCGCCGTCCTTGGCCTCGGGTGTCTCCGACGCCCCCGGCTCGACGATCTCCTCGCGCCCCGGCCGTACCTTCGCCGAGATCACGATGTACACCACCGCGAGCACGAACATGATCAGCGCGGTCCACACGTTCAGACGCAGGCCCAGGATGTGGTGGGCCTCGTCGACGCGCATGTACTCGATCCAGGCACGGCCCGCGCAGTACGCGGCGACGTACAGCGCGAACGCCCGTCCGTGGCCGAGCTTGAAGCGGCGGTCCGCCCAGATCACCAGGAGCGCCACGCCGATGCACCACAGCGACTCGTAGAGGAAGGTCGGGTGGTACGTGCCGGCCACCCGGTTGGGGCCCTCGCTGATCTTCACCGCCCACGGGACGTCGGTCGCCCGCCCGTAAAGCTCCTGGTTGAACCAGTTGCCCCAGCGGCCGCAGGCCTGGGCCAGGGCGATGCCGGGGGCGAGCGCGTCGGCCCAGGCGGGCAGCGGGATCCCGCGGCGGCGGCAGCCGATCCAGGCACCGACCGCACCGAGCGCGATCGCGCCCCAGATACCGAGGCCGCCCTGCCAGATCTTGAAGGCGTCGACCCAGTTCTCACCGTCGCTGAAGTACAGCTGGTAGTCGGTGATGACGTGGTAGAGCCTGCCGCCGACCAAGCCGAAGGGCACGGCCCAGACGGCGATGTCGGCAACCGTGCCGGCTCTGCCGCCTCGGGCGACCCAGCGCTTGTTGCCGAACCAGACGGCGACGAAGACACCGATGATGATGCAGAACGCGTAGCCGCGGAGCGGGATCGGTCCGAGATCGATCACGCCGGTCGACGGGCTGGGAATGTAGGCAAGATTCATGGCACGGTCGACGCTACCCTGCCGGGCGGGACGTACGGCAACCCGCCCGACAACGTCTGGGTAACGAGCCGGTCATCGATTCCCCCGGCAGCCCGCCTCTCAGGACCCCGAGGGGGCGGGTGTGACGGTCCCCGGCTTCTTGCCCTTGTTGGCCTCGGCGACCCACTTCTTCAGGTTGGCCACGGTGATCGGCTCGTCCCCCTTCTTGGGGAAGATCGACTCGCCGTTGAGCAGCGCCGTCGGTGTGCCCTGGAATCCGCCGTTCTCGAACGCGGTGTTGGATTTCTCCACCCAGGCGTCGTGCGCACCGTCCTCCACACAGCTGCGGAACGCGGGCGTGTCGAGCCCGTCGACCTTCTTGGACAGCTCGATCAGCTTGCTGTTGTCGCCGAAGGCGTCGTCGGACTCCGGCGGCTGGTTGCTGTACAGGACGTCGTGGTAGGCGGGGAACTTGCCGACGTCCTGGGCGCAGGCCGCCGCGTTGGCCGCCTTGAGCGAGCCGCTGCCGCCGAGATTGCCGTCGATCAGCGTGGCGAAGTGGTACTCGACCTTGAGCTGACCGCTCTTCTCCATCTGGTGGATCGTGTCCCGGAAGGCGTTCTCGAACTGGGCGCAGACCGGGCAGCGGAAGTCCTCCCAGACCGTGAGCGTGGACGGGGCGTCGTCCGCTCCCACCGGAATGGTCAGGCTGTCCTTGCCCGTGGCGCCGGACGGCGCGACGGCGGGACCCGAGGCCTTGTCCTTGTCGCCCTTGCCGCCGGTGTTCGCGGCGATCACGCCGACGACGGCGGCCAGTCCCAGGATTCCCACCACGGCGGCGGACACGATCAGCGTGCGGCGGCGGCGCTCGCGCGCCCTCACCTGCTCGCGCTGCTGGATCAGCCGGTCTCGCGCGGCCCGTTTTCCCTCTTGGTTCTTCTCGCTCACACCCGCAGCAACGAACCGGGGAGGCACTCGCGTGCCTCCCCGGTCCAAGATCCACCCATTCGGGTGAGAAAGGGTGTCAGCGCTTTCGAACACCTTCGGCCAGATCGGCCGCCAGTGAGCGGACGGCCGCGAGGCCCGCCGCCTCGTCCGGAGCGTCGAGCATCCGCTTGACGAAGGCGGAGCCGACGATGACGCCGTCGGCGAAGCCCGCGACCTCGGCGGCCTGGTCGGCGTTGGAGACGCCGAGGCCGACGCAGACCGGGATGTCGGTGGTGGCGCGGGTGCGCCGCACCAGGTCCTGGGCCTGTTCGCCGACCGAGACGCGGGTGCCGGTGACCCCCATCAGCGAGGCGGCGTACACGAAGCCGGAACCGGCCGCCGTGATGGTGGCGAGCCGCTCGTCCTTGCTGCTGGGCGCGACGACGAAGACGGTCGCCAGACCGTGCTTGTCGGCGTGCTCACGCCACAGGGCGGACTCCTGGACCGGCAGGTCGGGCAGGATGCACCCGGCGCCGCCCGCCTCGGCGAGTTCGGCGGTGAAGCGCTCGACGCCGTACCGGTCGATCGGGTTCCAGTACGTCATGACGAGGATCGGGATGCCGGTCGCCTCGTGCGCCTCGCGGACCGTACGCATCACGTCGGCGATCCGCACCCCGCCGCGCAGCGCGATGTCGTCGGCCGTCTGGATGACGGGGCCGTCGAGCACGGGGTCGCTGTGCGGCAGCCCCACCTCGACGACGTCGGCGCCGCCCGCGGCCACGGCCTTGACGGCCTCGATGGCGCCGTCCACGGTCGGGAAGCCGGCGGGCAGGTACGCGATCAGCGCGGCCCGGTTCTCGGCCTTCGCGGCGGCGAGCGTGGTGTTCAGCAGTTCGATGTTGCCGCTCACTTGACGTCCCCCTCGATCTCGGCGCCTTCGCTGTCCGCGTCGGCCTCGACGGCGGCGTCGGTCTCGTACAGCCCGAAGTAGCGCGCTGCCGTGTCCATGTCCTTGTCGCCCCGGCCGGACAGGTTGACCAGGATCAGGCCGTCCTTGCCGAGCTCCTTGCCGACCTCCAGGGCTCCGGCCAGCGCGTGCGCGCTCTCGATGGCCGGGATGATCCCCTCGGTACGGGAGAGCAGGCGCAGCGCCTGCATGGCCGCGTCGTCGGTGACCGCGCGGTACTCGCCCCGGCCGACATCCTTCAGGTAGGCGTGCTCCGGGCCGATGCCCGGGTAGTCCAGGCCGGCCGAGATGGAGTACGGCTCGGTGATCTGGCCCTCGTCGTCCTGGAGGACGTAGCTGCGCGAACCGTGCAGGATGCCGGGCTCGCCCTCGGTCAGGGTCGCCGCGTGCTCGCCGGTCTCCACGCCGTGCCCTGCGGGTTCGCAGCCGATGAGGCGGACCCCGGCGTCCGGGATGAGGGCGTGGAAGAGGCCGATGGCGTTGGAACCGCCGCCGACGCAGGCGATGGCGGCGTCCGGCAGCCGGCCGGCCCGTTCCAGGATCTGGCGCCGGGCCTCGACGCCGATCACGCGGTGGAAGTCGCGGACCATGGCGGGGAAGGGGTGCGGGCCGGCGACCGTGCCGAAGAGGTAGTGGGTGCGGTCGACGTTGGCGACCCAGTCGCGGAACGCCTCGTTGATGGCGTCCTTGAGCGTGCGGGAGCCGGACTTCACCGCGATGACCTCGGCGCCGAGCATCCGCATGCGCGCCACGTTCAGCGCCTGCCGCTCGGTGTCGATCTCGCCCATGTAGATGGTGCATTCGAGGCCGAAGAGCGCGCAGGCGGTCGCGGTGGCGACGCCGTGCTGGCCGGCTCCGGTCTCCGCGATGACGCGGGTCTTGCCCATGCGCCTGGTGAGCAGCGCCTGGCCCAGCACGTTGTTGATCTTGTGCGAGCCGGTGTGGTTCAGGTCCTCGCGCTTGAGGAAGACCCGTGCGCCGCCGGCGTGCTCGGCGAAGCGCTTGACCTCGGTCAGGGCGCTGGGCCGGCCGGTGTAGTTCACCATGAGCTCGTTGAGCTCGGCGGCGAAGGCCGGGTCGGCCTTGGCCTTGTCGTACTCGACGGCGACCTCGTCCACGGCGGCGACGAGCGCCTCCGGGATGAACTTTCCGCCGTACGCACCGAAGTACCCCTCGGCGCTGGGGATCAGACCCTCCGGGTCCGGAATGAAGAAGTCGGACGACATCTCGACGTTGCTCCTCGGCATGGCAGTGGGTGGGTTCACCGTATTGCGCCGTGAGCGGAGCCCCGCCGCGGCCGTGGAAGGCCGGGCGGTGGGGTCGTGCGGATCCGCCGGACGGGGCGGGGTGCGACGGCCGGGGCTCGCTCTACTGCGCGGACCCCGTGCGCCATCGCATGCCGTTGACCTGTCCCGGCTCGTCGCCGATCACGTACCGCACCCGCCGTCCGTGCACCCGGCGCGCGGGGGCGCGGCAGCCGCGCGGGCGGCAGCCGCGCGCCAGCGGGGCGTGCGGATCGCGTCCCAGCGGCTGACGTGCCCCGGCGGGGCGGAGGCCCGCCCGGGGACGGAGCGCGGAACGGTCGGGGGTCACGGGCCAGGGCCTTTCGTTCGGATCGGGCCGGATCAGGGAGCGGGGTCCGGTACGTGCGGCTGCGGGGCGGAGGAGGGAGTCACTGCGGAGCACGGGCGACCGACGACAACGCGGCAGAGGGGCGTGCCGGACCCCGCGAGCCCTGCACGGTCCGAACGCAAGGCCCCGGGTCAGCTCCGTCCGTGCCGGAGCGCCGGGTGGGCGCCCGCGGCAACCAGGTCGGCGACGGCCGACCGCGGGTCGCGGCCGGTGACCAGGGACTCGCCGACCAGCACACCGTCCGCGCCCGCGTTGGCGTAGGCGATGAGGTCGTGCGGGCCGCGGACGCCGGACTCGGCGATCTTGACGATGTGGTCGGGGATCTCGGGGGCGACGCGCTCGAAGGTGGAGCGGTCGACCTTGAGGTCCTTCAGGTTGCGCGCGTTGACGCCGATGATCTTCGCGCCGGCCTCCACCGCGCGCTCCGCCTCCTCCTCGTCGTGCGCCTCGACCAACGGCGTCAGGCCGATGGACTCGGCGCGCTCGATCAGGGAGACGAGGGCCTCCTGGTCGAGGGCGGCGACGATCAGCAGGGCGAGGTCGGCGCCGTAGGCCCGCGCCTCCCACAGCTGGTACGAGGTGACGATGAAGTCCTTGCGCAGGATCGGGATGTCGACCTTGGCGCGGACGGCCTCCAGGTCGGCCAGCGATCCGCCGAAGCGCCGCTCCTCGGTGAGGACGGAGATGACGGACGCGCCACCCGCCTCGTAGTCCGCGGCGAGCGCGGCCGGGTCGGCGATGGCGGCAAGGGCGCCCTTGGAGGGGCTGGAGCGCTTGACCTCGCAGATGACGGTCACGCCCTCGCCGCGCAGGGCGGCGACTCCGTCCTTGGCCTGGGGAGCGCGCGCCGCGCGTTCCTTGAGCTCGTCGAGGCTGACGCGCGCCTGCCGCTCCGCGAGGTCGGCGCGAACGCCGTCGATGATCTCGTCGAGCACACTCACGCGAGAGGCCCCCTTCCGGGACGTTGACAGGGGAACAGGATGGGACATCCCGATGGTATCCGCAGGAGACCGATGGGCCCGCATCCGCCTGGCGGATGTCCCACTACCTGGGCATTCACGGTGCCAGCGCCGATCCGAACGGCAGGTTCCTGACCACCGTGAAGATGAGCAGTACGGCTCCGATCGCCCACCAGTGGGCGGGTTTCGGTTCGATCCGCAGCGGCCGTCCGGCGGCCGCGCGGACCATCCAGAGCGCCCAGAGCACGGCGAAGGCCGCGTAGCCGATGACGGCGACGGCGTTGGAGCCGAGTGCCGCGGCGATGTCACCGTGGGCGAAGGCGTGGGCGCTGCGCAGCCCGCCGCAGCCCGGGCAGAAGATGCCGGTGAGCCGGAGCAGCGGGCACACCGGGTAGTGCCCGGGTTCGTTGGGGTCCACGGTGCCGACGTAGGCGAAGGCGGCGACGACGCCCGCCATGACGGCGGCGGGCTTGGCGATCCGCCGCAACCGCGACGCGGGAACAGGTCCGGGTCCGGGTCCGGGTGGGAAGGCCGGCATCGGTCCGTGGCCCGGTGTCGGGGGCCGGCCGGTCACCGGCTGCGGGCCCGGGGTCTGCGGGGCGGCGGCCTGCGGGGGCGGGGGCGGGGCGGGGGAAGGCGATGCGTCCACTCGGTGATTGTCGCCGTTCATACGGAAAGGCGCAGCCCGGACCGGGCTGCGCCTCGCGTGTGTGGGTCCTCGGAACGGATTCAGGAGGTCTGTGCCTGCCCGGCGCGGGCCCTGGCCGCCGCCAGCTCCGCCGACTCCTTCGGCATGCCGAGGCCCGCGGCCTTCATCGCGAGTCCGACGATCCCGCCGACGAAGACGACGACGATTCCGGCCCAGAAGCCCAGCGGGTTGGCCGCGACCATGAAGACGCCCGCGATGCAGAAGCCGATGAAGGCGATGATGACACCGGTCCAGGCGGCCGGGGTGTGTCCGTGGCTGCTGCCCGCCATGAGTTGCTCCTCGTTGGTGTTGCGCTGTTGGTATCGCTCGGGGTCGCCGCGACTGTGCCGCCGTGCTACGAGCTCAGGGTCATTGTCCCGTACGGGCGGGTGCGACGTGAGCTGGGGGTCATGCCTCGCGCGTCGGGTCCTCGCCGCGGTCCAGCGCCTTCCACAGGTCCTCGGGCCGGTCGGGGTCCGGGGCGGTGGGGCGGGCCTTGCGGGGGCGGGGGGTGCCGTCGCGCTCGTACCGTCCGGACATCGTGGGCCAGCGGCTGCCGAAGCGCAGGGCGAGCAGCCCGGCGATGAGGATCAGCAGGCCGCCGGCCGCGGTGACGTAGGGCCAGGCGGTGTGGCTGAGTGCGTGGATGGTGGCGGAGGCGTCGCCGGTGGTCTGCGCGGCCTTCTCGTCGAGCGCGGCGCTGTCGGACGCGCCGAGGAAGGCGCTCAGCGCGGCGCCGAACCCGCTGAGGGCCAGCAGCCCCGCGACGGCCAGCCGGCCGGCGCCGCGGACGGCGAAGACGGCGACGAGGGCGGCCAGGCCGACTATGGCGAGGGCCGCGGGGAGGCCGGTGACGTCCTGCCCCTCGGCGTTCAGGGCCAGGTTGCCGCCGCCGACCGCGGCCTCGCCCCCGGCCCAGGTCTGCCCGGAGGCGAGCAGCACGACAGTGGCTCCGGCCGCCCCGAGGAGCAGGGCGGCTGCCAGGCTTCGGCGGCTTCCCGCGCTGTCGGGCGCGGTGGCGGCTTCGGCACGGGGCTGGGGTACGGGGACAGCGCTCACGTACTCCACTATCCCTTACGGCCCCGCAGTGGCCGACCGCCCCCCGTGTGCCGGTCGTCTCAGAGCATCCGCCAACCGGGGGGCGGCGTCGCGGCCCCCCGGTTGCCGGATGCTCTCAGTTTCCGCCGAGCCGGTTGGCGGTGTGCACGGCGCGCAGCACCGCGGCGGCCTTGTTGCGGCACTCGGTGTCCTCGGCGACCGGGTCGGAGTCGGCGACGACACCGGCGCCGGCCTGGACGTACGCGGTGCCGTCCCGCAGCAGGGCGGTGCGGATCGCGATGGCGGTGTCGGAGTCCCCGGCGAAGTCGAGGTAGCCGACGCAGCCGCCGTACAGCCCGCGGCGGGTGGGTTCGAGCTCCTCGATGATCTGCATGGCGCGCGGCTTGGGGGCGCCGGAGAGGGTGCCCGCCGGGAAGCACGCGGTCAGGACGTCGAAGGCGGTGCGGCCCTCGGCGACCTTGCCGGTGACCGTGGACACGATGTGCATCACGTGGGAGTACCGCTCGATCGACATGAAGTCGACGACCTCGACGCTGCCGGGCTCGCAGACCCGGCCCAGGTCGTTGCGGCCGAGGTCGACGAGCATCAGGTGCTCGGCGCGTTCCTTCGGGTCGGCGAGGAGTTCGTCGGCGAGCGCCTGGTCCTCCTGCGGGGTGGCGCCGCGATGCCGGGTGCCGGCGATCGGGTGGACCATCGCGCGGCCGTCCTCGACCTTGACGAGGGCCTCGGGACTGGATCCGGCGACGTCGAAGCCGTCGAAGCGGAAGAGGTACATGTACGGCGAGGGGTTGGTGGCGCGCAGCACCCGGTAGACGTCCAACGCGCTGGCCGTGCACGGGGTTTCGAAGCGTTGGGAGGGGACGACCTGGAAGGCCTCGCCTGCCCTGATGCGCTCCTTCACGTCCTCGACGGCGTCCTGGTAGGCGGGGCCGCCCCACAGGGCGGTGTACGGGGGGAGCTCGGAGGGCGGGAGGGCCGCCGGGGCGTTCTCGACGGGGCGGCTCAGGTCCCGCTCCATGGCGTCGAGCCGGGCGACGGCGTCGGTGTACGCCTCGTCGACGCCGGAGTCCAGGTCGTTGTGGTTGATCGCGTTGGCGATCAGCAGGACGCTGCCGTCCCAGTGGTCGAGGACGGCGAGGTCGGAGGTGAGCAGCATCGTCAGCTCGGGGAGCTTGAGGTCGTCGCCGCCGCTCTCGCCGATCTTCTCCAGCCGGCGCACGATGTCGTAGCCGAGGTAGCCGACCATGCCGCCGGTGAAGGGCGGCAGCCCGGATTCCTGGTCGTGCGGGGTGTGGAGCGTCTCGATGGTCGCGCGCAGGGCCTGGAGCGGGTCGCCGTCGACGGGGACACCGACGGGCGGGGTGCCGAGCCAGTGGGCCTCGCCGTCGCGGGTGGTGAGCGTGGCGGCGCTGCGTACACCGATGAAGGAGTAGCGCGACCAGGTGCGGCCGTTCTCCGCGGATTCGAGGAGGAAGGTGCCGGTGCGTTCGCCCGCGAGCTTGCGGTAGAGACCGACCGGGGTGTCGCCGTCCGCGAGGAGCCGGCGGGTGACGGGGATGACGCGCCGGTCGACGGCCAGCTTGCGGAAGGTGTCGAGGTCCATGGCGGCAGACCCTACTGGCCGAGGGGCAGGACGTCGGCGTCGAAACAGGTGCGGTCGCCCGTGTGGCAGGCGGCACCCGTCTGGTCGACCTTGACGAGGACCGTGTCGGCGTCGCAGTCGAGGGCGACGGACTTGACCAGCTGGATGTGGCCGGACGTGTCGCCCTTGACCCAGTACTCCTGGCGGCTGCGCGACCAGTAGGTGCAGCGGCCGGTGGTGAGCGTGCGGTGCAGTGCCTCGTCGTCCATCCAGCCGAGCATCAGCACCTCGCCGGTGTCGTACTGCTGGGCGATGGCCGGGACCAGTCCGTCGGCGCCGCGCTTGAGACGGGCGGCGATGGCGGGGTCGAGGTCGCTGGCGGGCCGGGGCGTGCCGGGCGTGGGCGTGCTGGTCATGTGCCCATTGTGCCGTGGGTGCGGAGCGCGTCCGGGCGTGCGTCCACTGGGCGGACGGTGGACGGCGGTCGTACGCTGGCGGGCATGTCGACCCATGCGAAGCGCGAACGACTTCTGCTTGCCGACCTGTTGGAGGCCGTGGGCCCGGAGGCCCCGACTCTCTGCCACGGCTGGACCGCCCGCGATCTGGCGGCCCATGTGGTGGTGCGTGAGCGGCGGCCGGACGCGGCGGCGGGGACCGTGATCGGACCGCTGAAGAACCGGAGTGAGCGGGTCACCGCCGAGTTCGCGGCGAAGCCGTACGAGGAACTGATCCAGCTCATCCGTACGGGTCCGCCGAGGATGTCCCCGTTCGGGCTGAAGCAGCTGGACGAGGCGGCGAACACCGTCGAGTTCTACGTGCACACGGAGGATGTCCGCCGGGCGCAGCCGGACTGGTCGGCGCGGGAGCTGGACCCGGTCTTCGCCGATGTCCTGTGGTCGCGTACGGAGAAGGCGGCGCGGGTCCTGGGCCGGAAGGCCCCGGTGGGGCTGGTGCTGCGCCGCCCGGACGGCCAGACGGCGGTGGCGCACAAGGGGACCCCGGTGGTGACGGTGACGGGCGAGCCGGGCGAGCTGCTGCTGTTCGCGTTCGGGCGGCAGGACGCGGCGCGGGTGGAGCTGGAAGGTGAGCAGGACGCGATCGGCCGGCTGACGACAGCGAAGCTCGGGATGTAGGCGGCCGGGCGGGCCTGCCGTGGCCCGCTACCGCGTGGCCGGCGCCGCGCGGTGCGGCCGCGGCCCGGGCGGTGCCGGACGCTCCCTCCGCCCGGCACGGGAGCCGAGGTGTCCCAGGAGGAATCCGGCCGGGATCGTGACCAGGCCCGGTGTCTGGAGCGGGAACCAGTGGAAGTCGCGGGTCGGGAACAGCGCGATGTGGGTGCCGGAGAACGCGGGCGAGAAGACCATCAGGAACACGATGAGCGGCAGCGTGCCGTAGACCGTCCAGCGCACCCCGCGCGCGTTGAAGCCCGGCCGGAACAGGGCGTACAGCAGGACCGGCGGCAGTACGGACGCGGCGGCCGCGAACGAGAGCGAGAGCAGCACCTGCGGATTGCGGTCGTGGGTGTACGTCGACACGTAGACGGCGAGCGCGCCCGTCAGGACGACGGCCAGGCGGGCGCGGAGGATCTCGCGCCCGGCGGACCGGTCGGAGCGGACGGCCGTACGGGACCGGGCCTTCGCCGCGAAGTCCCGGGCGACGGATGAGGCGGCGGCCAGCGTGATGCCGGCGACCGCGGCCAGGGTCGTGGCGAACACCGCGCAGGCCACGAACGCGAACAGCGGGCTCTCGCGCGGCCCGTCGGCGCCCGGGTCGAGTGCGCCGGTCACCAGCAGCAGCGCGGTGCCGCCCGCCGGGTCCGCGGCCTGGATGATCTTGTGGCCGAGCAGGGCGGACGCCCCGAGGCCGACCACGACGACGCCCGCGCACAGGAAGGCCACGGGGGCCGCCGCCCAGACGGTGGCGCGGCGCACGGTCCAGCGGTCGCGCATGGGGTGCAGCCGCATCATGATGTGCGGCATGCACGCGGCCCCGAGGACCAGGGTCAGCTGGAAGCCGAGGAGATCCAGGGTGCCGGCGAAGGTGTGGCCGAACTGCAGTCCGGGGCGTGCGTAGGACCCGCCGGCTCCGCTGCCCTGCTGTGCGGCGTCGAAGAGGGCGAAGGGGTTCCAGCCGTAGCGGGCGAGCACCAGCCCGGCGAGCAGGGTCACCGCGGCCAGCACCACCGCGACCTTGACGATCTGGATGTAGCCGGTGCCGCGCATGCCGCCGACCGCCGAGTAGCAGACCATCAGGGCGCCGCTGGCGACGGTGCAGCTGGTGAGCGCGCCGTCGGGCAGCCCGAACATGGAGGCCATGACCCGGCCCGCGGTGGCGAGTTGCACCAGCAGCAGCGGGGCCAGCACGACCAGGGTCGTGATTCCGAGGGCGCGGCGTACGGTCGGGTCGCCGAGCCGGTCCGCCAGGAAGTCGCCGAGGGTGAACACGCCCTTGCGGCGCATCGGTTCGGCCAGGATCCGCATGACCAGGACCAGGGAGGCGACCGTGGCGGCGGCGAAGAGAATGCCGTCGAATCCCGCGAGGGCGACCGAACCCGTCGTGGAGAGCAGCGT
The DNA here is from genome assembly GCF_036195045.1 of Streptomyces sp. NBC_00236. Classification (NCBI taxonomy): domain Bacteria; kingdom Bacillati; phylum Actinomycetota; class Actinomycetes; order Kitasatosporales; family Streptomycetaceae; genus Streptomyces; species Streptomyces sp. NBC_00236. Next base: position 1,881,581 of record NZ_CP108100.1, read on the forward strand.
GGCGGCCGAGATGTAGTCGCCGGCGATGGCCAGCCCGCTCCCGGCCGGACCGAGGGCGGAGCCGCCGCCCGCGTAGAAGTGCTCCGGGTCGTCCTGGTCCGCCGCGGCCAGCCCGCACAGCAGCAGCGACACGGCGACGAATCCGAGGAAGACGACCACGGCCAGCGACCGGGCGTCGAAGCCGCCGCTCACCGTCGCGGTCCCGGGGCCGGGGGCGGGGTCGGGGCCGCTGGGACGGCGGGTGCGCAGGCGCGCGCGCGGGCGCGGGGCGTGCGGGGTGTCGGGGGCGCTGAGGACATGCCGGTTACGGCATCAGGCGACCGGGTCCGCGTACAGCGGCCGGGGCGGGGGCGCTGCGCGGGTACAGCCGGTGCGGGCGAGGTCTGTGCGCGAGCACATCGCACCCGGCCCGCCCGGCCACCGGCCCGGCCCGGCGGGCACGAGCGGGTCGTCCGACACCCCGCCGGGCACGAGCCGGTCGTCCGACACCCCGCCGGGCACGAGCCGGTCGTCCGACACCCCGCCGGGCGCCTCGTCCGCCGCCCTGCCGCGCGTGAACACCTCGTCCGGCAGCCCGCCGGACGACGGCACGGACGGCTCCTGCTTCCGGCGCCCGCCAGTCCGGCAGTCCGGCAGTCCGGCAGTCCGGCAGTCCGCCAGTCCGTCAGTCCGGGCGCCCGGCAGTCCGGTGGGCGCGGGCGCGATGTGCTCGTCGGAGCGTCAGCCCGCCAGCAGGCGGCGGGCCGTCAGGGCCAGGGAGACCTCGACCGCGTCGGACGGGCGGGTCAGACAGCGGCCGGTCAGCTGCTCGAAGCGGCGCAGCCGGTTCAGGACCGTGTTGCGGTGGCAGTAGAGCCGGGCCCCCGCCCGCTGCGCGGAACCGTCCGAGTCGAACCACGCCGTGAGCGTCTCGATGATCACGTCGCGGTCGGCCGGGTCCAGCCGGTCCAACGGTCCCAGCACCCGTGCGGCCAGCGCGGAGCCGAGTCCCGGGGACGAGACGACCAGGGCGGCGGGCAGTTGCTCGTCGAGCAGGACGACTCCGCCTCCGGCCGGGCAGGCCCGCAGGGCGGTCTCGGCGAGCCGCCGGGCGTCCCCGACGGCCGCCAGCCCCTCCACGACGGAGCTGATGCCGACCCTGCTGCCGGGCGGGGCGGACAACCCGGCGGCCAGCGCGGCGAGTTCCGCGTCCCCGTCGACCGCGCCGGCAGGTCCGCCGGGCTGCGGGCCACCGCCCTGATCGGCCGCTGATCCGGTGCCCGCACCGGTGAGCGGAGCGACGGGCTCCGCCGCCCCCTCGCCCCGGGACAGCGTCAGGATCGCGAACTCGGCGTCCGGGCCCGGGTGCCAGAGCGCGTCCGTCCCGGCGGGCAGCGTCATCGGCGGCTGTGCGGTGCCGTGCGGGGCGCGGCGGGCGGTGGAGACCGCGAGCACCGCGTACCTGCCGTGCTCCGGCAGCCCCAGCATCGCGGCGGCGTCCGGCAGTTCGGCGATCTGCGCGGTGCCGTCGAGCAGGGCCGCCGTCATCAGGCGCTGGCGGTTCTCCCGCCGCCACGCCAGCTTGCGCTCGGTCTGCCGGTAGGCGTCCGCGACGACACCGCAGTGCTCGTCCACGAAGTTCCAGACGTCCGCCGCGACGTGCACCAGCAGCCGGATGTCCTCGGGGTGGCGGCGCGCGGTGTCGTCCACCAGGTCCTGCCAGACCATCGCGCCGCCCATCCGGAAGGCGTGCAGGACCGCGTCGAGCGGCAGGCCCTGCTCGGCCCGTACCTCGCCGATCCGCCGGGAGGTCCGGTGGGCGGCCTCCCGGAACTCCCGGGGCTGGATCAGCGATCCGACGTTGTGCCGAAGCGAGTGGTGCACCTCCTGCCAGATCTCCGCCGCGTCGGCCTCGATGGCCGAGCGGTAGGCGGGCTCCTGCTCGTGCAGCGCCTCGACGAGCCGGTCCGTGAGCTCCGGCAGCGCCTCCATCAGCACCCGGGCAGCCCGGTGCAGTACGGCGACGGCCTCGCGATCGGCCAGCGAACGGAAGCGGCGCGGCATCGGAGCGACGGGGGGCGGCCCGTGCAGCGCCCTGACCCGTGAACGTACGACCTGCGGCATGGCGGCCTCCACCGGGATTCGGCCGGCTCCAGAAAACGACCGGCTCCGGTTCACTCAGCCCGGCGTTGGGCATGAGCACACCGAATCATCCTGACGCCCGCAGAATGGCATACCGCCCAGTCGGTACCTAGAGGTTTGCGGCGTACTTCTCATCACGGTCCTGCAACCTCCCGGACTCGGAGCCGAAACCGGAACTCCTCACCCGCGTCGTTTCAGCGGTCCAGCAGCCTGGCCAGTTCGGTCCTGGACCGCACGCCGAGCGCGGCGAAGACATTGCGCAGATGGTGGTCGACGGTCCGCGTGCTCACCGAGAGCCGCAGCGCCACCTCACGGTTGGTGGCCCCCTCGGCGACGCATCGGGCGATGCGCTGCTGCTGCGGGGTGAGCGCGGCCAGCGGATCCGTGCCGCCCGCGGCGGCCGGGCCCTCCACGGCCTCCCCAGCGGCCCGCAGCTCACCGCTCGCCCTGTCGGTCCAGGCCCGCGCACCGCACCGCTCGAAGGCGACCAGGGCGTCCCGCAGCGGGCCCCTCGCCTCCCGGGTACGGCGGCGCCGGCGCAGCCACGCCCCGTGGAGCAGCTGCGTGCGGGCGCGTTCGAAGTCGCCGCCGGCGCGATCGTGGTGGGCGAGCGCCTCCTCGTACCGTCCGGCGACATCGGCCGGTGCCGCCAGCAGGGCGCGGCAGCGGGCGAGTTGGGCGGGGGCCTGGGGGTCGGTGGTGCGGGTGACCCACACGGCGAACTCCGCCACCGCGTCGGCGACCGGGTCCGCTCCCCTGCCCCGTTCCGCCCGCCCGGCCAGGACGGACGCCTCGACGTAGCACGGCACGGCGAGCATCCGGGTGGCGAAGTGGCCGCGCCGGGGGCCGGGCCGCACGAGCGGGTCGAGCCGGGCCGCGGCCTCTCCGGAGCGGCCCGCCGCCAGGTCGGCACGGGCGAGCGCCCAGGTGGCGAGGGTGGCGGCCTGTACGAGTCCGTTGGGGCCTGCCCCTGCCAGGGCCGCGTCGGCGTGGGCGGCGCAGGCTTCCGTGCCGCCCTCCACCGAAGCGGCAAGTGCCAGCACGGCGTGCAGGTGGGAGGCGATGTTGGGCTGTCCGGTACGCCGGGCCGCGTGCAGGCCCTCCAGCGCGTGGGCGCGGGCGGGGGCATGGCGGCCGGCCCGGAGTTCGGCGTACGCCAGGTGCTCCAGGGCCTGCGGCAGCAGGGCCTCGGGACCGGCCGACCGTACGGCGGCCAGCGCCCGGGTGCCGAACCGGCAGGCGGCGTCGACGTCGCCCAGCACCAGGGCCGAGACCCCACCGCGCAGCAGCTGGGCCGGGTCGTCCGCCCGGCCCGCCGAAGCCAGGCAGCGGCGCAGCAGCGCCTGCCCTTCGGCGATACGCCCGCACAGCACCGCGCTCATACCGTCGCAGTACTGGGCGAGGGCCGGCTCCGCCACGGAGACCGGCATCCGGGTCATGGCGTCGAGGTACGCGAGCGCGTCCCCCATCGCCCAGGCGGCCTCGGCGGCTCCGAGCTGGGCGTCGAGCGCGCGGCGCGGGTCGTGCGGCGCGAGCAGCGCCGCGGTGGTGAGGAGGGCCTCGTGGGCGTCGGCGGCCGGTCCGTCGCGCAGGGCGAGCAGCCCGCGCACCAGGTGCGCGCCGTCGTGCGCGGGGCGGGCGCCGACCCGGGCCAACAGCGCGCGGGCCCGGCCGGCGTCCCCAGCGAGACGGGTGTGCTCGGCGGCGGCGGCGAACCGGGCGGCCCGCACCTCCTCGTCGCTGGAGAGCACCGCGGCACGGGCGAGCGCGGCGGCCCGCTCGGCATGCGGCCGCGGCGCCACGGCCGCCGCCTCCAGGGCGTCGGCCAGCCCGTCGTCGGGCCCCTCGGCGGCGCAGGCACGCTGGACGAGCGCGGGCAGCCCCGCCGGCCCGGCCGCCGGGTATCCCGCCCCGGGCCGGAACACGCCGTGCTGAGGGGGAAGCACCCGGTCGGACCGGCTGACACCGCCGGCGCCCGGCACGGGGACGGGCGCCGGATCGGAGAACGGCGCAGGCACGGGGGCGAGGCCGGGGGCAGGGGCGGAAACGGAACCGGTCGCGCGGGTGTCTCCGGGACGGAAACCGGCAGCGGCCACCCGGCCGCCGCCGGGACGGAGACCCGCACCGGCCACCGGCCCATCCCCCGGACGCACACCCGAACCAACCGCCCACCCCTCCCCCGGACGCACACCCGCACCAACCACCGGCCCCTCCCCCGGACGGAAGGCGGAACTTGCCGCCCTGCCGTCACCGGGCCGGGCACCGGAACCGGAAGCCGTCACATACGAGACACCGGCCCCGGGCAGGGACGTCCGACCGCTGAGGCCCAGTCCCCCGCCCCCTGCCCCCGCGGCCCAGCGCGGTGGCCGGCGGACCCGTCCGCGGGCGCCGGCCGGGGCAGCCGTCAGCAGCGCGGCGAGCAGTCCGTGCACCGCGCGGCGGTGCTGCGGGGAGGCTCGGTGCAGGACCGCCCGGCGCAGCAGCGGGTGGCTGAAGTGGAGTCGGTCGCCCGCTCGTTGGAGAGCGCCGGCGGTCCCGGCCGGGGTGAGCAGGGCCTGGTCGAGCACGGCGGGGCCGAGGCCCGTCGAGGCGGCGGCACGGAGCAGGAGCGCGACATCGGCACCGGCGCCCTCCGGCTCGTGCTCCTGCGCCGCGGCAGCGAGCAGCAGCAGCGTGCGGGTGTCCGGGGGCAGCCCGTCGAGGCGGGCGGCGTGGGCCTCCAGGACGTCCTCGGCGCCGGGCAGCGGATAGGGCGGCGGGGTGCGGCCCGCCAGCTGACCGGGGGTGAGCCGGGCGGCCAGTCCGGCGAGCAGCCGGGGGTTCCCGGCCGCCTCCCGGATGAGCTCGCCGCGGACCACCGGGTCCACCTGGTCCGCGACGCCGGCGGCATCGGTGATGCGGTCCAGGAGGGCCGCCGCCGCATCGTCGTCGAGGGGACCGAGCCGGAGCGCGGGCAGTCCCGCGAAACTCGTCTCGTCACCCGCCCCGATCACCACCGCGACCCGGCTGCCCGCGCCGAGCCTGCGGGCGGCGAAGACCAGGGCGGCACGCGAGTCGGGGTCCCAGGCGTGTGCGTCGTCCACGCATACCAACAGGGGGCGCTCCGACCCGAGTTCACGGAGCAGGACGAGGAGTTCCGTGGGGGTGATGCCGTCGCGCAGCACCCGGTCCGGCTGGAGGGGAAGCGGGCCCGGAGCGGAGCAGAGCAGGGCGTGCAGCCCGCTGTACGGCAGCCGTTGCTCGGCGGGGGCCGCGGTGGCGCACAGCACGGGGCCGGTACGTCGTTCGCGGTGCGCGGCCACGGCCTTCTCCAGGAGCGCGGTACGGCCGACGCCGGGCAGCGCGGTCAGCACCAGCGCGCCGCCGTCGCCGTTGCGCAGCCGCACCAACAGGGTGTCCAGAATGGCGAGTTCACCGCTGCGGCCGTACAGCCGGAGCGGACTGTGCACGGTCGTCGATGGAGTCACACCTGCACGTTACTTCCGCGTAAACAGCGCCGGAAGACGCGCGTCCGGCCCCGCCCCGCCCCCGCCCCGTTGCGGGGCAGCCTCCCAAGGCGGGCCGCACTTGGCTGTGCAGGCGCACAGCGCGGGCCGGTTCGCGCACGGGCCGCCCGTAACGTCGGGCCATGAATGATGAATTCCGAACGGCAGACGGTCTGACACTGCGCTACTGGTCCTGGTCCCGCAGGCCCCGGCCGGGGCTGCCCCCGGTGATCCTGCTGCACGGTTTCGCCGCCAACGCCCGGCTGAACTGGGAGGGCCCCGGTGTGGTCGAGGCCCTGGTGGCCCGGGGCCGGCACGTCCTGGCCCTCGACGCCCGGGGGCACGGTTCGTCGGACAGACCGCACGACGACTCCCTGTACGGCGAACCGGTGATGGCCCGGGACGTGACGCAGCTGATCGACCGCACCGGGGCCGGCGAAGTGCATCTGGCGGGCTACTCGATGGGGGCGGTCGTGGCGCTGCTCGCCGCGGCCGCCGACGAGCGGATCACGCGGCTGGTGGTCGGCGGGATCGGCGCGGGCGCGGTGGAGCTGGGCGGGCTGGACACCCGGGCCATGCCTCCGGAACTGGTGGCGGCCGCGCTGACGGCCGAGGACGCGGCCGACGCCCCCGAACGGACCCGGGGTTTCCGGGTCCTGGCCGACACCACGGGCTCCGACCGTCTCGCTCTCGCCGCGCAGCTCCGCTCGCTGCACCGGGCGCCGCTGCCGCTGGAGCGGATCCGGATACCCACGCTGGTGCTCGCCGGGGCGGACGATCCCCTCGCCGTGCGGCCCGAGGTGCTGGCCGACGCCCTCGCGGGGTCGCGGCTGAAGGTGCTGCCCGGCGACCATCTCACCGTCGTCCGCGATCCGGGATTCGCCGCCTGTGTCGCCGGCTTCCTCACCGAGGACGGCTGACGCACCCCCAACGGGCAAGAGCCGGACCGCTGTTCGCGGTCCGGCCCTCACCCACCGTCAGGAGCGACGTCGGGAACCTACGAGGTGTGGGGGCAGTTGCCCCGCGACTCGGCGATCGTCAGGCTCACCGCGGGCAGCGGGCACAGGAACTGCTCGTAGCGGGTGTCGTTGTCGATGAAGCGCTTCAGCCACGAAATGCTGTACTTCGCGATCGTGGTGTTGGAGGAGTTCGGGGTGAAGTGCGTGGCCCCGCGCAGCTCCACGTACGCCTTGTCGAGCGAGCTCGGCAGCGACCGGTAGAACGGCTCCGAGTGGGTGGCGACGGGGGCGATCGTGTCGCCGTCCGCACCGAAGATCAGCGTGGGTGTACGGACTTCGGGCCAGGTGGTGTCGAGGTTCCAGCCGGTCAGCGGGATCGCCGCCTTCAGCGAGGTGCGGCTCTTCGCCGCCTCCAGGGTGCCGCCACCGCCCATGGAGTGGCCCATCACGCCGAGCCGGGAGGTGTCGATCCGGTTGCGCACCGAGCTCGTCTTCGTCAGGTAGTCCAGTGCGGCCAGGAGCTGGCGGCCCCGGCTGTCGGGCTGGTCCAGCGTGGTGTTGGTGTCGATGGTGAAGACGACGAAGCCCTGGGAGGCGAGCCGCGGTCCGAGCCAGGCGATGCTGGACTGGTAGGCGGTGAAGCCCGGCGAGATGGCGACCGCGCCGAAGGTGCCGTCCGAGGTGGACGTCGGGTAGTAGATCGTGCCGCCGCCGAAGCCGCTGACGCCGAGCGAGGAGACGCTGGTCTGCGAGACCGCGTACGAGCCGCGGCTCGCCTCGATACTCGAATTGCTGGGAGCCGGGCCGCGCTCGTAGGGATTGTCGGCTGCCTGGGCGCCCGGCATCAGCGCGGTACACAGACCCGCGGTGGCGACGGTGGCGGCCAGCAGTCCCTTGACGAGACGGGAGCGGCTCTTCGACATCCGGTGGCGCGGGGAGGTGTCGCCGGAGGGGAGGTGCTGCACGAGGGGGGATCCTCTCGGTCGTGGCGGGAGCCACGCCGGGCAGGGACCGAGACCCCCCGTCAACTGTCACCGAGGGCCTTCGGAGTGCACCGCGTGGAACCGCCAGATGTTCTCTGGCGGTCGCCACTGTTGCGGTGCACCCCGGTGGCGCACATCGGCAACTTCACCGGTCTTCACGGCCGGTGCTCCCCCGCACGTCCTCAGCGGACCGGGTGCCCGGCCTCCCGCAGAGCGCCCTTGACCTCGGAGATCCGCAGATCGCCGAAGTGGAAGACGGACGCGGCGAGGACCGCGTCGGCCCCGGCGTCGATGGCCGGTGCGAAGTCCGCGAGCCGGCCGGCGCCGCCGGAGGCGATGACGGGAACGCTCACGTGCTTCCGCACGGCGGCGATCATCTCGGTGTCGTAGCCGTCCTTCGTGCCGTCGGCGTCCATCGAGTTGAGCAGGATCTCGCCGACACCGAGCTCGGCGGCCCGGTGCGCCCACTCGACGGCGTCGATGCCGGTGCCCTTGCGGCCGCCGTGTGTGGTGACCTCAAAGGTGCCGGCGGGGGTGCGCCGGGCGTCCACGGAGAGCACCAGCACCTGGCGGCCGAAGCGCTCGGCGATCTCCCGGATCAGCTCGGGCCGGGCGATGGCCGCGGTGTTGACGCCGACCTTGTCGGCGCCGGCCCGCAGCAGCTTGTCGACGTCGTCGGGGGTGCGGACGCCACCACCGACGGTGAGCGGGATGAAGACCTGCTCGGCGGTGCGGCGCACCACGTCGTAGGTCGTCTCCCGGTCGCCGCTGGACGCGGTGATGTCGAGGAAGGTCAGCTCGTCGGCGCCCTCGGCGTCGTACAGCTTCGCCATCTCGACGGGGTCACCGGCGTCGCGCAGGTTCTGGAAGTTGACGCCCTTGACGACCCGGCCCTTGTCCACGTCGAGGCAGGGGATGACACGTACGGAGAGGGTCATCGCGCACCTGCCCGGTAGGCCTCTACCTCGACCTCGACGACCAGGCTCGGGTCGACGAGGCCACTCACGATGATCATCGTGGCGGCGGGGCGGACGTCGTCGAACAGCTCCTTGTGCGCGCGGCCGACCTCGTCCGTGTCCCGGGCGTGGGTGACGTACATCCGGGTACGGACGACGTCTTCGCGGCCGAGGCCCACCTGCTTCAGTGCCTCGAAGGCGACCTCGAAGGAGGTGACGGCCTGCTCGTAGGGGCTGCCGGCGGAGATCTGGCCGCCCACCACCGACGTGCAGCCGGCCACGAGCACCAGCCCGTTGGAGAGTTCGACCGCGCGGGAGTAGCCGAACTTCTCCTCCCAGGGGGCGCCGGAGGAGACGCGCTTGACGGAGTCGCTCATACGGAGACCGCCTCCAGCGCCTCTTCCAGGGTGAAGGCCTTCGCGTACAGCGCCTTGCCGACGATCGCGCCCTCGACGCCCGCCGGGACGAGTGAGGAGATGGCCCGCAGGTCGTCGAGCGAGGAGACGCCGCCGGAGGCGACGACGGGCTTGTCCGTGGCCGCGCAGACGTTCTTCAGGAGTTCCAGGTTGGGGCCCTGGAGCGTGCCGTCCTTGGCGATGTCAGTGACGACGTAGCGGGCGCAGCCCTCGGAGTCGAGGCGGGCGAGCGTCTCGTAGAGGTCGCCGCCGTCGCGGGTCCAGCCGCGGCCGCGCAGCGTGGTGCCGCGGACGTCGAGGCCGACCGCGATCTTGTCGCCGTGCTCGGCGATGACCTTGGCGACCCATTCGGGGGTCTCCAGGGCGGCGGTGCCGAGGTTGACGCGGCGGCAGCCGGTGGCGAGGGCGGCGGCGAGTGTCGCGTCGTCGCGGATGCCGCCGGAGAGCTCGACCTTGATGTCCATGGCGCCGGCCACCTCGGCGATGAGTGCCCGGTTGTCACCGGTGCCGAAGGCGGCGTCCAGGTCGACGAGGTGCAGCCACTCGGCGCCGGAGCGCTGCCAGGCGAGTGCGGCCTGGAGCGGGGAGCCGTAGGAGGTCTCGGAGCCGGACTCGCCGTGCACCAGGCGGACCGCCTGGCCGTCGCGGACGTCAACGGCGGGGAGCAGTTCAAGCTTCGGCATTACAGCGTCTCGATCCAGTTGGTCAGCAGCTGGGCGCCGGCATCGCCGGACTTCTCGGGGTGGAACTGGGTGGCCCACAGCGCGCCGTTCTCCACGGCCGCGACGAACCGTTCGCCGTGCGTGGCCCAGGTGACCTTGGGGGCACGGATCTTGGCGTTGGTGACTTCGAGGGACCAGTCGTGCGCCGCGTACGAGTGCACGAAGTAGTACCGGGCCTCGGCGTCCAGTCCGGCGAACAGCCGGGAGTCCTCGGGCGATTCGACGGTGTTCCATCCCATGTGCGGGACGACGTCGGCCTTGAGCGGGCCGACGGTGCCGGGCCACTCGTCGAGGCCCTCGGTCTCGACCCCGTGCTCGATGCCGCGCTCGAAGAGGATCTGCATGCCGACGCAGATGCCCATGACGGGGCGCCCGCCGGAGAGCCGGCGTCCGATGATCCATTCGCCGCGGGCCTTCTTCAGCCCCTCCATGCAGGCGGAGAACGCACCGACGCCGGGCACGAGCAGCCCGTCGGCGTTCATCGCCGTGTCGAAGTCGCGGGTGATCTCGACGTCGGCGCCGACGTGGGCGAGGGCGCGCTCGGCGGACCGGACGTTGCCGAAGCCGTAGTCGAAGACGACGACCTTCTTCTTCGTATCCACGTGTGCTCCCTCAGTCCCAGAGGCCCTGGATCCGCATGACGCCCGCTACCAGGCACATCACGGAGGCGATCCCGAGCAGCACGATGACGCCCTTGGGCATGCCCTGCTTCGAGAAGGAGTAGACCCCGCCGGCCAGGAAGAGGCCGACCAGGATCAGAACGGTGTTGAGGCCGGTCACAGGGCGCCCTTCGTGGAGGGGAGGATGCCGGCCGCGCGCGGGTCGTGCTCGCTGGCGTAGCGAAGGGCCCGGGCGAGCGCCTTGAACTGGCATTCCACGATGTGGTGGGCGTTGCGCCCGTACGGGACGTGGACGTGCAGGGCGATCTGCGCCTGGGCGACGAAGGACTCCAGGATGTGCCGGGTCATCGTCGTGTCGTACGCGCCGATCATCGGCGCCATGTTCTCGGGCTCGGTGTGCACCAGGTACGGGCGGCCGGAGAGGTCGACGGTGACCTGGGCGAGCGACTCGTCCAGCGGGACGGTGCAGTTGCCGAAGCGGTAGATGCCGACCTTGTCGCCGAGGGCCTGCTTGAACGCGGCGCCGAGCGCGAGGGCGGTGTCCTCGATGGTGTGGTGCGAGTCGATGTGCAGGTCGCCGTCGGTCTTGACCGTGAGGTCGAACAGACCGTGGCGGCCGAGCTGGTCGAGCATGTGGTCGTAGAAGCCGACGCCGGTCGCGACGTCGACCTTGCCGCTGCCGTCGAGGTTGATCTCGACGAGCACGGAGGTTTCCTTGGTGGTCCGCTCCACTCTTCCTACGCGGGCCTCGCGAGTCATGCGTCGTGCTCCTTCTTCAGTTCGCGTACCGCATCGAGGAACGCGTCGTTCTCTGCCGGGGTCCCTGCGGAGACCCGCAGCCATCCCGGTACGCCGTTGTCCCGGACCAGGACGCCCCGGTCGAGGATGTGCCGCCAGGCGGTGTGGCTGTCGGCGAACCTGCCGAACTGGACGAAGTTGGCGTCCGAGTCGGTGACGTCGAAGCCCTGGGCGCGCAGCTCGGTGACGATCCGGTCGCGTTCGCCCTTGAGCTGCGCGACGTACCCGAGGAGCGTATCGGTGTGCTCCAGGGCGGCGAGCGCGGTGGCCTGGGTGACGGACGACAGGTGGTACGGCAGCCGCACCAGCTGGACCGCGTCGACGACGGCCGGGTCCGCGGCGAGGTAGCCCAGGCGCAGTCCGGCGGCGCCGAACGCCTTCGACATGGTGCGGGAGAGCACCAGGTGGCGGCGGCCCTCGATCAGCGGGAGCAGCGAGGCGTGGTGGCTGAACTCGCCGTACGCCTCGTCGACCACGACCATGGACGGCCCGGCGGCCTGCGCGGCGTCGTACAGCGCGAGGACGGTGTCCGCGTCGACGGCGGTGCCGGTGGGGTTGTTGGGCGAGGTGATGAAGACGACGTCGGGGCGCTCCCGCGCGATGACGGCGCGGGCCGCGTCGACGTCGATGGTGAAGTCCTCGTTGCGCGGTCCGGAGATCCAGCCGGTGCCGGTGCCGCGGGCGATGAGGGCGTGCATCGAGTACGAGGGCTCGAAACCGATCGCGGTGCGGCCGGGCCCGCCGAAGGTCTGCAGCAGCTGCTGGAGGACCTCGTTGGAGCCGTTGGCCGCCCACACGTGGGCGCGGGTGACCTCGTGCCCGGCGGTGCGGGTGAGGTAGCGGGCGAGCTCGGTGCGGAGCTCCACCGCGTCCCGGTCGGGGTAGCGGTTGAGGTTTCGGGCGGCCTCGCGGACCCGTTCGGCGATCCGGTCGACGAGTGCGTCGGGGAGCGGGTACGGGTTCTCGTTGGTGTTCAGCCGGACCGGTACGTCGAGCTGCGGCGCCCCGTACGGGGACTGGCCGCGCAGTTCGTCGCGGATCGGGAGGTCGTCCCAGGCGTTGCGCCGGGGGGCGCCGGTGCTGCTGTTCGTCACTGCTGCGGAACCTTCCACCCGAACCTGGCCTTGAGCGCGGCGCCGTGGGCGGGGAGGTCCTCCGCCTCGGCGAGGGTCACCACGTGGTGGGTGACCTCGGCGAGCGCGTCGCGCGTGTAGTCGACGATGTGGATACCGCGCAGGAAGGACTGCACGGACAGGCCCGAGGAGTGGCAGGCGCAGCCGCCGGTGGGCAGGACGTGGTTGGAGCCGGCGCAGTAGTCGCCGAGGGAGACGGGCGACCAGGGCCCGACGAAGATCGCTCCGGCGTTGCGGACGCGGCCGGCCACGGCCGCGGCGTCGGCGGTCTGGATCTCCAGGTGCTCGGCGGCGTACGCGTCGACGACCTTGAGACCGTCCTCCAGGTCGTTGACCAGGACGATCGCGGACTGGCGGCCGGCCAGCGCGGGCTCGATGCGGTCGGTGACGTGCTTCGTCGCGGCGACCTGCGGCTTCAGCTCGGCCTCGGTGGCGGCGGCGAGCTCCTCGGAGTCGGTGACCAGGACGGCGGCGGCCATCGGGTCGTGCTCGGCCTGGCTGATCAGGTCGGCGGCGACGTGGGCCGGGTCGGCGGTGGCGTCGGCGAGGATCGCGATCTCGGTCGGGCCGGCCTCGGCGTCGATGCCGATGCGGCCCTTGAGGAGGCGCTTGGCGGCGGCGACGTAGATGTTGCCGGGACCGGTGACGAGGTTGACGGGCAGGCAGTCCTCGGTGCCGTACGCGAACATCGCGATGGCCTGGGAGCCGCCGGCGGCGTACACCTCGTCGACGCCGAGCAGGGCGCAGGCGGCCAGGATCGTGGGGTGCGGGAGGCCGCCGAACTCCTTCTGCGGCGGGGAGGCGACGGCGACGCCCTCGACGCCCGCTTCCTGGGCGGGGACCACGTTCATCACGACGGACGACGGGTAGACGGAACGCCCGCCCGGCACGTACAGCCCGACGCGCTCGACCGGCACCCACTTCTCGGTGACGGTGCCACCGGGGACGACCTGGGTGGTGTGGGTGGTGCGGCGCTGCTCGCGGTGGACGAGGCGGGCGCGGCGGATCGACTCCTCCAGGGCGGCGCGCACGGCGGGGTCGAGCGTCTCCAGCGCGCCGGTGATCGCGTCGGCAGGGACGCGGATCGAGCCGATCCGTACGCCGTCGAGTTTCTCCCCCCAGTCGATCACTGCCGCCGAGCCACGATGGCGTACGTCCTCGCAGATGGGCCGCACCGTCTCCAGGGCGGCTTCCACGTCGAACTCGGCACGGGGCAGCAGGTCGCGCAGGGCGCCGCCCTCGGGGAGGGCATCGCCGCGCAGATCGATTCGAGAGATCACACCGCAATTCTCGCAGACCGCCCCGGACGCCCGGACGCCCGTATCACTGGCTGATACATGTCCCCGGTGTCACGGCTGACTATTAGCGTTCACCCGGTCACTCAGAGGGAATAAGGGGATTACCGATTTACGGCTCCGAGCGGAAGGAGCGTCGGTGACCGAACCGCACGACGGGGAGTTTCCGGACGGCCTCAGCGCCGCAGAGCTGGGCATGTGGCAGTCCTTCAGGACCGGGACCACCTACGACCTGCGCGCCCGTGACGGGGTGCGCGACGATCCCTTCGCCCCGCACGTCTGGGGCCCCGAACGCAGCGTGGCGGCCCGGGTCGTCGCCCGCCTGCTGCTGAGCGGCCCGGAGCCCCGGCCGGGCCGGGTGGCGGCGCTGAAGCTACGGGGGCTGCTGATCACGGGCAAGCTCGACCTCGCGGGCGGGCGCGTCGACCCGTACGTGGAGATGACGGGCTGCCGCTTCGAGGAGGAGGTGGTGCTGCCGGAGTGCCACTTCACGACGCTGCGGATGGTCGGCTGCGCGATCCCGAGACTGGAGGCGGCCCGGCTGCGCACCGAGGGCGACCTCCACCTGCCGCGCTGCCGCGTGGAGCGCGGGATCCGGCTCACGGACGCCCAGATCGGCACGGACCTGCTGATCAGCCAGATCGACATCGGGCCCGACCGGCAGGGCCGGGCCCTGGTCGGAGACGGGCTCACGGTCGCCCAGGACCTCCAGGCCGAGATGATCGAGACGCTCGGCGAGCTGAGCCTGCGCGGGGCGAAGGTGGGCGGTTCACTGAGTCTGCGCGGAAGCCGGCTGCGGGCGACGCAGGGGCGCCGGGCGCTGAACGCCCCGCAGCTGAGTGTGGAGCGGACGCTGTACATGAGCGAGGCCTGGGTCAGCGTGGACACGGGCAACCAGGGCACCACTCCCCCGTACGGCATCGTCAACTCCCCGACACCGGCCCGCGGCACCCGTCCGCAGGTCTTCCGGTGCCGGGGCGGGGTCCGGCTGGACGACGGGCGCTTCGGCGACGCGGTGGACCTGCACAAGGCCGTCTTCGTGCTGGCCGGCCACGAGGAGCTCTCGCTGCGCCGCACAGTCACTCCGGAACTGCGCTTCAACCCGGAGCGCCCGGTGCAGGGACGGGTGGTGCTCAACGGGGCGAAGGTCGTCACCCTGATCGACGTGTCGACCAGCTGGCCGGGCCCGGGCGGGCTGGCGATGGGCGGTTTCGTGTACGAGAACCTTGTCCCGTACGGGCACTTCCCGCTCTCCCGCCGTCTGGAGTGGGTGGCGGCGGCGACGCCCGAGTACGTGCCGGAGCCTTACGAACGGCTGGCCGCGGTGCTCCGCAGCAGCGGGGAGGACGCGGACGCCCGCGAGGTGCTGCTCGCCAAGCAGCGGCGCCGGCGCGAGACGCTGCCGCCCGCGGCGAAGCTCTGGGGCTTCGTCCAGGACTGGACGGTGGCGTACGGCTACCGGCCGGGGCGGGCCGCGGTGTGGATGGCGGTGCTGTGGGCGGCGGGCACGGTGGCCTTCTCGCGGTACGACCCGGCCTCGCTCAAGGGCAGCGAGCATCCCGAGTGGAACCCCGCTCTGTACGCGCTGGATCTGCTGGTGCCGGTGATCAACCTCGGTCAGGACGGCTACTGGCGGATGGAGGGCGGCTGGCAGTGGATCGCGGCGGCCCTCGTCATGCTCGGATGGATACTGGCCACCACCGTCGCGGCCGGCGCCTCCCGGCTGCTGCGCCGCGGCTGACCGGGGCGCGCGGTCCGCCGGGCGGTATCCGGGCCGCGCGCCGTGTGCTGACGGGCCCCACGGCGTCCGAACGGATGCGCTCGGGCATCGGACGCACCACCGATCGTTCTCGCCGGAACAACAGGAACAGGCCAGATTCCGCGATTTCCTTTACTCTTTCTTGGCCCTGGCCAGGGCAACCCATCCACTCGGCACCAAAGCTTCACAGCGCTCCTCTGGCGCCCGCCCCGACCAGCGCTTTTCAATGGTCTGCACCATGCCTTTCCTCCGCGCTCTGCTCCGTACCGCGCGCGTGATCCGGCACACCCCGGAGCTGTCCGCCGGGTTGCCCGCGGACCATGCGGTGATGCTCGACGCCCCCGACGAGCGGCTCTCGCCCGCGCTGGTGGCCGCCGCCCTGGGGGAGTACGAGCCGGCGGCGAAGCTGTTGGCGACGACCCGGGACGCCGCCGAGTGGGAGAGCCGGGACCGCTATCTGAACCGGCTCGTCGCCTTCGCCCGCAACCGGGACGGCTGGCTCCGCGACTGGCTTGCCGTCGCCCCGCGCGACTGCGACGCGATCCTCGTCAAGGCCCAGCTCGCGGTCGAGCGGGCCTGGGAGTCCCCGGCCCGCGCCGAGCAGTTGCGCGCGGTCGGGCCGATGATCACGGCAGCCGCGGAGGGCGATCCGCGCGATCCGGTGCCCTGGCGCCTCGCGCTGGACCACGCCCGCGGCACCCATGCCACGCACACGACGTTCGAGGCGCTGTGGGAGCAGGCCATACAACGCTCCACGCACCATTACGGCTGCCATGTCGCCGCCCTCCAGTACCTCTCCGCCGCCTGGTACGGCTCGCACCGCGAGTGCTTCGACTTCGCCGAGCGGGCCGCCGAGGACTCGCTGCCCAGCTCCCTGGTGCAGGCGCTGCCGCTGCGGGCCGCCTTCGCGGTGCTGACCGAAGGCCCGGGTGCCGGGTTCACCTCGGTGCAGGAGGAGCGGATCGACGCCGCGGCGGATCTGGCGATCTCGCTGTCCGGCGCGTTCGCACCGGGCGACCCGTGGCCGGCCGAGGTGCGCAATCTGCTCGTGTACGTGCTGGTGGCGCGCGGCCGCTGGGGCGAGGCGCTGGAACAGTTCCGGCAGATCGGACCCCATGCGGCGTCGTTCCCGTGGGCCTCGATGTCCGACGATCCGCTCGGCAGCTTCCTCGACGCACGGGACGGAGTACGGCTCAAGGTGGCCTCCCGGACGCCGCTCGGCCACCGGGCCGACCGGGGACGGGCGCGCGGCCATTACGCTTGACCGTTGTGACCACCGCTCGCCTGCCTCTGTTCCCGCTGAACGCGGTGCTGTTTCCCGGCCTCGTGCTGCCGCTGAACGTCTTCGAGGAGCGTTATCGCGCCATGATGCGCGAACTGCTGAAGACCGATGAGGACGAACCGCGCCGCTTCGCCGTGGTCGCCATCCGCGACGGCCGCGAGACCGCTCCGACGGGTTCGGGCATGCCGGACGCCATGACGGTGCCCGTCGAGCGCGGTCCGGGGGACGGCTTCGGTCCCGACCCGGTCCAGACGTTCCACCGGGTCGGCTGTATCGCGGACGCGGCGAAGATCCGGGAGCGTGCGGACGGCAGCTTCGAGGTCCTGGCGACCGGCACCAGCCGCGTGCGGCTGCTGTCCGTGGACGCGAGCGGCCCGTATCTGACCGCCGACCTCGAAGAGCTGGACGAGGATCCGGGCGAGGAGGCGGAGGCACTCACCGAGGGCGTCCTGCGGGCCTTCCGCAGCTACCAGAAGCGGCTGGCGGGCGCGAGCGAGCGTTCCCTGACCACGGGTGCGGACCTGCCCGGCGAGCCGTCGGTCGTCTCCTACCTGGTGGCCGCTGCGGCGGTCCTCGACGTCCCCGCCAAGCAGCGGCTGCTCCAGGCCCCGGACACCGCGACCCGGCTCCGCGAGGAGCTGACGATCCTGCGCTCCGAGACCGCCGTCATCCGCCACCTCCCGTCGCTGCCGGCCGCGGACCTCACCCGCGCCCCCACCCACCCCAACTGAGCGAGCGGAGGGCCACTCCCCCGTGGCGAAGAAGCCGAAGAAGCAGCCCCAGTCCGGCGGCACCCCGGCCACGGTCGCGCTGACCGCGGCGGGCACGGAGTTCACGGTGCACGCGTACGAGCACGACCCCGCGTCCGCCTCCTACGGCGAGGAGGCGGCCGAGGCGCTCGGCGTGTCCCCCGACCGGGTGTTCAAGACCCTGGTGGCCGACGTGGACGGCCGGCTGACGGTCGCCGTCGTCCCCGTGGCGGGCTCGCTGGACCTCAAGGCCCTGGCCGCGGCGGCGGGCGGCAAGCGCGCCACCATGGCGGACCCGGCGGCGGCGGAACGCACCACGGGCTACGTCCGGGGCGGCATCTCGCCCCTGGGCCAGCGCAAGCGCCTGCCCACGGTGCTGGACGCGTCGGCGCGGTCCCACCCGACGATCTGCGTCTCGGCGGGCCGCCGCGGCCTGGAGGTCGAACTGTCCCCCACGGACCTGGCCGCCCTGACGGACGCGGTCTTCGCCCCGATCGGCCGGAGCTAGCCCCTGCGGGGTGCCTGCCGGTACCAAACCACGCTGGAAGGCGCCGGCGCCCGCCGCACCGGTTCCGTCCTCAAACGCCGGACAGGCTGAATACGCCCGGCCATCCGCGACCGGGGCACATCCAGCCGGTCCAACACTTGAGGACCGGGCACACCCAGCCCGTCCGGCGCTTGAGACCCGGGCACACCCAGCCCGTCCAACACTTGAGGACCGGGCACACCCAGCCCGTCCAACACTTGAGGACCGGGACACACCCAGCCCGTCCAACACTTGAGGACCGGGCACACCCAGCCCGTCCAACACTTGAGGACCGGGCACACCCAGCCCGTCCAACACTTGAGGACCGGGACACACCCAGCCCGTCCGGCGCTTGAGGACCGGGGTCCGGGGCGGAGCCCCGGTTACGGGAAGGGGCGGGTAGGGGAAAGGCCCCGCGCAGCGGCCCCGCTCACGCAGACGGACCGGGCTGCGGCGGCCCGTCCTCGGGCGAGGGCGAGGACGACGGCGCGTGCCCAGACGGCGCAGGCCCGGACGGCGCGGGCCCAGACGGCGCGGGCCCAAACGGCACGCCCCCCGAAGGCCCCCCGTACACCCCCCACTCCGGCTCCGGATCCCGAGGCCCGAACGCCGCCGTCAACCCCAGATGCACGGCCATCGCCGCCAACGACCACGCCAGCAACGCCCCCTTCGCATGCAGCTCCAGCGGCGCGTCGAAGATCACACCCTTGCCGACCTCGCGCGCGTGCGCGACCACGTCGTCGGTCGGCCCCAGCCGGGTGCCGAGCTGCCACGCCACGAGCGAGCCGAGTACGCCGCCCACCGCGAGCGCCACCACGAGGGCGATCCCGCCCTTCCGGTGGAACCAGAAGACCAGCCCCGCCGACACCGCGCCGAAAGCCAGCGCGAGCAGCGCGAACGTGCCGTCGGCACCGATCGCCTCCTCGCCCTCGCTGTCGCTGAGGAAGACGGCCGTGTCGTCGGAGACCAGCGGAATGCGCGGCGCCAGCCACAGCCAGAGCAGCCCGAGCGCAAGACCGGCGACCGTCACGGCGACGGCGACGAGCGCCGCCCGGCGCAGTTCCGTACGGAGATCCCCCTCCTCCGGCGACCGCAACAGGGTTCCGAGGTGGGAGCCGCCGGAACCGCCCCCTTCCGGCGGCTTCTGCCACGGGTCGTGGGGCGAGGGCTGGTGCGGCGGCGTCAGAGGTGCTGTCACCGTGCCATCGTGCCAGGCGTCCCTGTGGCGCGCCTCACCGGACCGCTGCCCTGCGGTACGCCCAGGTCGCCACAGCGAGCGAGAGGACGCCCACGACGGCGCAGACGGCGAGGTCGAGGGCGACGACGGCCCAGTCCGGGTGGGCGTCGAAGGACCGGGAGAGCGCCTCGACACCGTACGTGGAGGGCAGCAGATCGCGCGCCCAGCCGATCGGCTCCGGCAGCCGGGCCGCGGGGAGCACGCCCAGCAGCAGCGCCGCGGACATGCCGAGCTGTCCCAGCAGGGTCGCGAGTTCCTGCCTCGGAGCGAGCAGCCCGAGGGCGGCGCCGAGTCCGGCGAGGGCGGCCCCGGAGAGCGGGATGACGGCGACGAGCACCCACAGGTGGGTCATCGGCAGCCCGAACAGGATGCTGCCGGCCACGGCCGTCACGATCGTGCCGGGCACGGTGAAGGAGGCGTACGCCCCGGCCGCGCCGAGTACCACGGCGGCGGGCGGCACCGGCAGGGTGGCGTAGTGGTCGAGTCCGCCGCCGGCCCGGAGCTGCCCGAAGTACTGGGCGAGCAGGTTCAGCGCGACGAAGGCGACGACCAGGACACTGGATCCGGCCACCACGGCACGGGCCTCGGAGCCCCCGTCGACGACCCCGCGCATCAGGACCATGATCCCGATGGACTGGAAGGTCGCCACGAAGAGCAGAGGGATGCGGGCGACCCGGGCCCGGGACAGCTGGGCGCGGTAGACCGCGGCGAGCGAGGGGAAGAGCCGGGCGCGCGGCGCGAGCGGCGCGGGCGAAGGGCCCGGTGCGTCGTCGTCACCGGCCGGACCGGACAGGCCGTGGGGCGCTCTCTGCCCCGCACGGCCCGTCTGCCCGGCGCCCCCGGACACCGCTTCCGCAGGAACGATGCTCGTCACCTGGCGCTGCTCCTGTTCGCTTCCTGCCCGGCCGCACACCCGCACCGGTCCGTTTCGGCCACTGTGGCGACCGCGCTGATCCGGCATCGCCTCATGCCTTCACCAGTCCCTTGGCCGCGTCCCCGCCGAGCGCCAGATAGACGTCCTCCAGGCTGGGGGTCGCCAGGGTGAAGTCGTCGAGTGCGGCGAAGGCCGCGCCACCGGTCACGGCGGCGACCGCCGCGCGCGCCTCGTCGGGCCCGAGGCGCAGCACCCAGCGGCGCCCGGACTCCTGCGCGGACGCCCGGAGGGCGGCGACCTCGGGCACGTCCAGCGGCGCCCGCTCGCGCCACACGAGTTCCACCCGGACCTCGCCCGCGACCCGTTCCTTGAGCCCGGCCGGGGTGTCGCAGGCGATGATCCTGCCGCGTTCCATGACGGCGACCCGGTCGAGGACGGTCTCGGCCTCGATGACGTTATGGGTGACCAGCAGCACCGTCGCACCACGTTCGGCACGCCGCCGGTCGACGGCGGCCCAGACGGCGCGCCGGGCGACGGGGTCCATGCCGGTCGTCGGCTCGTCGAGGATGAGGACCGGTCGCTCCCCGACCAGCGCGGCCGCGACACAGGCGAGCCGTCGCTGTCCGCCGGAGAGCTTCTTCAGGGGACGTCCAACGAGTTCGCCGAGGCCGAGCTCGCCGAGCACCGCGTCACGCTCGGCACGGGCCTCGCGCACGGGCAGGCCGCGCAGCCGTCCGGTGGTCTCGGCGGCGAGTCCGACGGTCAGCTCGTCGAGCGCGGTCGACTCCTGTCCGAGGTAGCCGATCAGCCGGGAGGCCCGTTCCGGGTGGCGGACGAGGTCGTGTCCCAGCATGTCGACGCTGCCCGAGTCGGGCCGCATCAGTCCGGTGAGCTGTCGTACGAGTGTGGATTTGCCGGCACCGTTGGGGCCGAGCAGACCGAAGATCTCGCCGCGCCGGATGTCCAGGCTGACTCCGTCGGTGGCACGTACCTCGGGTGTGGCGGGGGTACCGCGCCGGCCCCGGGCCGCGGGGTAGGTCCTGACCAGATCACGCACCGCGCACACGGTGCCGTTCGCCGACTGCGCCTGTGCTGTGCCCGTACTCACGAGGTACGAGGGTACGGGGTCCGGGCACCCGCATTACGCCCGGGGCCGCACCGATCGGACATCAACGCCGCAAACGGCGGCCGGGTTGAGCGCCTCGGGTACCGATGCGGGCTCAGTCCCCGGACGACGCCGCGTTCCCGGGTTTCCCGGCAGCGGAGGCTGCCGTGGGGTGCTTCTCGCCCGCCGGGGGGTGCTCCGCCGCGGCCCGCACGTCGATCTCGCGCCAGAACCCCGCCCGGATCGCGTACCGGTCGTGCTCGTCGATCTGGTCGTCCTTGTGGGCGAGCAGCCCGAAGCGGGCGGCGTACCGCAGCAGTTCGCCGTCGATGCGGTGCGGGATGCGGGGGTACATCGTGGACAGCTTCTGCAGGTGGACGGTCTCCGGCAGCCGCTCCATCCAGCGCCGGGCGAAGACCTGGCCCACTTCGAAGGGGTCGCCGCCGACCGTGGTGATGTCCTCCTCCCGGTCCGCCCAGCGCTGCTCGGCGCTGGTGAGCTGGGCGAGCGTGGGCAGCGAGGCGGTCTCGGGCGGTTCGCCGAGGGGGCCGCCGCGCTCCACCCAGCCCCGGTCGGAGGACCAGCGCAGGGTCGCGTTGGCGGGCGGCGGGGCGGGGTGTTGGCGCTCGGCCCGGTCGGCGGGGCCGCGCAGGGTGCCGGCGAGGTCTTTCGGGGTGGGGACGCCCCGGCCACCATGGCCGTGCGCGGTGTGGCCGGTGCTCTCGTCGGGCGGCGCGGCCGTTCCGTTGCGGGCGGCGGCTTCGGCCTGGGCCTGGGAGGCCCGCTCGGCGGAGGCCGCGAGGGCAGCCTCGGGCAGGGGCGCGGAGAGGATCGCGGCGATCTCGGAATTGCGCGGGGCGGGCGGCGGGGCGCATGGACCACCGGTCTCCTTGGCCTGTACGGCCCGGGTGATCCAGGCACGGTCCAGCACGCGCCGCTCGTCGGCCTCGGCGACCAGGTCCTCCGACTGGTTGTAGTCGCCGTCGGCGGCCTGGACGGCCCAGAGGTGGACGGCGACGCCGTGCTCCTTGGCGGACATCAGGCCGGGCAGCAGATCCCCGTCACCGGTCACCAGTACGACGTCCGAGCAGGCCCGGTTCCTGGCGAGTTCGGTGAGCTCGGCGTGCATCGCCGCGTCGACGCCCTTCTGCGCCCACCGCCCGTCACTGCGCGTCAGGGCGCCCAGCCGTACCGTCACCCGTGACATGACGCGCAGTCTGCGGTGTTCGGGCTGCGGTACGCGGTCCGGGGCGCCGTCGAACCAGTAGATCCGCAGCAGCGGCTGTTCCGTATCGGCCTCGGCCCGCTCCCGCAGGCCCTGGATCAGAGCCGCGTGGTCGACGGTGATGCGGGACCGGGCGGGCTCACCGGCCAGCAGACTCGCGGCTGCGCCCAGCAAGTAGCCGGCGTCCACCAGGACGACGCAACGGTCCACGCGTTCCACCCTCTTCCAGGAATTCGGGAACGGATTCAGCGGGTCCGGCCTTCGGGAAAGGCGCGGATCCGCTTACTCAGGGTTTCCTTCGAGTCTGCCCGACCGCGCGAGGGTTAACGGCCGGAACTCGATCATCGGCGTGGCGGATCCGGAAAACGGCGCATCATACCCCCTCACTACGCACGGTAATGATCCAACATGCGATGTTTATCCGATTATGTGAATCTGACATCGGTCCTGGCCCCGAGAGTCCCCATAGGAGGAACACCATGGCCAAGAACAAGAACCGCAAGCAGGGCAGCCAGCAGGACCGCGCGTCCGAGTCGGAGCGCGGTGCGCAGGAGGCACGTTCCACGGCTTTCGAGTCGCAGAACACGCCCCAGGCGCAGTCCCAGGGCAGCCCTGCCGATGTTGCGCGTAAGCATCAGCGGCGCTTCGGCCACAACTGACCGGACTTCTCCGGTACGGCCACAGGCCGGTAGCCGAGAGGGGCGCACCCGCTTGTGCGGGGCGCCCCTCTCGTGCGTGTGCGTGTGGGGGCTCAGCCGGCCAGACAGGACGGGCCGAGCAGCACCTTCAGGTCACCGAAGAGCGCCGGGTCGGCCTTCACCCGGTGCCGGTCGAGCCGGAGCACCGTGGTCTTGCGGGGGCCCTGGAGCCTGATCCGCACCTCGGTGTCGCCACGGTGACTGCTGAGCACCTCGCCGAGCCGGCTGACCATGGGCGGGGTGATCTTGACGGTGGGGATGGTCAGGACCACGGGGGCGTTGGTGCCCGCGTTCGAGATGTCGGGGACCTGCATCTCCATGGCGACGAGGCGGGGCACGTCCTCGCGCTTGTCGAGGCGTCCCTTGACGAAGACGACGGTGTCCTCGACGAGCTGGGTGGAGACCAGCTGGTAGGTGGCCGGGAAGAACATGCACTCGATCGAACCGGCCAGGTCCTCGACGGTGGCGATGGCCCAGGCGTTGCCCTGCTTGGTCATCTTGCGCTGGAGGCCGGAGATGATGCCGCCGATGGTGACGATCGCGCCGTCGCTGTGCTCCCCGCCGGTGAGCTGCGAGATCGCCGCGTCGGACTTGTCGCTCAGCACGTGCTCGATGCCGAAGAGCGGGTGGTCGGAGACGTAGAGCCCGAGCATCTCGCGCTCCTGGGCCAGCAGATAGGACTTCTCCCACTCGATGTCGGAGAACTCCACGTCGAGCCCGAAGCCCGGCTCGTCGCTGTCCTCCTCACCGCCGCCGAAGAGGTCGAACTGCCCCTCGGCCTCCTTGCGCTTGACCTGCACCACGTTGTCGATCATGGGCTCGTGGTGGGCGACGAGGCCCTTGCGGGTGTGACCCATCTCGTCGAAGGCGCCGGCCTTGATCAGCGACTCCACGGTCCGCTTGTTGCAGACGACGGCCTCGACCTTGTCGAGGAAGTCGGGGAAGCTGCTGTACTTCCCCTTCGCCTTGCGGCACCGGATGATCGAGTCGACGACGTTCTGACCGACGTTACGGATGGCCGTCAGCCCGAAGAGGATGACGTCGTCACCCTGTGCGGCGAAGTTCGACTCCGACTCGTTGACGTTCGGCGGGAGCACCTTGATGCCCATGCGGCGGCACTCGTTGAGGTAGACCGCCGACTTGTCCTTGTCGTCCTTGACCGAGGTGAGCAGCGCCGCCATGTACTCGGCGGGGTAGTTCGCCTTCAGGTATCCGGTCCAGTAGGTGACCAGGCCGTACGCGGAGGAGTGCGCCTTGTTGAAGGCGTATCCGGCGAAGGGGACCAGCACGTCCCACAGGGCCTTGATCGCGGCGTCGGAGAAGCCGTTCTTCTTGGCGCCCGCCTCGAACAGGACGAAGTTCTTCGCCAGCTCGTCGGCCTTCTTCTTGCCCATCACGCGGCGCAGGATGTCGGCCTCGCCGAGCGAGTACCCGGCGACGATCTGGGCGGCCTTCTGCACCTGCTCCTGGTACACGATCAGGCCGTAGGTGAGGCCGAGGACCTCCTTGAGCGGCTCCTCCAGCTCCGGGTGGATCGGAGTGATCTCCTGGCGGCCGTTCTTGCGCTCGGCGTAGTTCGTGTGCGAGTTCATGCCCATCGGGCCCGGCCGGTACAGGGCCGAGACGGCGGAGATGTCCTCGAAGTTGTCGGGCTGCATCTGGCGCAGCAGGGAGCGCATCGGCCCGCCGTCGAACTGGAACACGCCGAGCGTGTCACCCCGGCAGAGCAGCTCGTACGTCTTGGGGTCGTCCAGCGGCAGCGCCAGCATCTCCAGGTCGATGCCCTTGTTGGCCTTCACCATCTTGATGGCGTCGTCCATGATCGTCAGGTTGCGCAGGCCCAGGAAGTCCATCTTGAGCAGGCCGAGCGACTCGCACTGGGGGTAGTCCCACTGCGTGATCGTCACGCCGTCGGTGTGCCGCACCCAGATCGGCGCGTGGTCGACGATCGGCTCGCTGGACATGATGACGCCCGCGGCGTGCACGCCCATCTGCCGGACCAGGCCCTCGACGCCCTTCGCGGTGTCGATGACCTTCCGGACGTCCGGCTCGTTCTCGTACATCCCCCGGATCTCGCCGGCCTCGCTGTAGCGCGGGTGCTTGGGGTCCGTGATGCCGTTGAGGTCGATGCCCTTGCCGAGGACGTCGGCGGGCATGGCCTTGGTGAGCCGGTCGCCCATGGCGTACGGGTAGCCGAGGACGCGGGCCGAGTCCTTGATCGCGTTCTTGGCCTTGATCTTGCCGTAGGTGCCGATCATGGCGACCTTGTCGGCGCCGTACTTCTCGGTGACGTACCTGATCACCTCGACGCGCCTGCGCTCGTCGAAGTCGATGTCGACATCCGGCATGGAGACGCGCTCGGGGTTGAGGAAGCGCTCGAAGATCAGTCCGTGCTCGATCGGGTCGAGGTCGGTGATGCCCATCGCGTACGAGACGATCGAACCGGCGGCGGAGCCTCGGCCCGGGCCGACCGCGATGCCGTTGTTCTTGGCCCACATGATGAAGTCGGCGACGACCAGGAAGTACCCCGGGAACCCCATCTGGATGATGATGTCCATCTCGTACTCGACCTGCTTCTGCCGGTCCTCGGGGACCCCGCCCGGGAAGCGGCGGTTCATCCCGACCCGGACCTCCTCCTGGAACCAGGTGATCTCCGTGAAGCCGTCCGGGATGTCGAACTTCGGCATCAGGTCGCGCTTCTCGAACATCCCCGTGGTGTCGATCTGCTGCGCGACCAGCAGGGTGTTCGCGCAGCCCTCCTGCCAGGCGTCCGAGGAGTCGACGGCGTACATCTCGTCCGTCGTCTTGAGGTAGTAGCCGGTGCCGTCGAAGCGGAAGCGGTCCGGGTCGGAGAGGTTCTTGCCGGTCTGGATGCAGAGCAGGGCGTCGTGCGCGGTCGCCTCGCTGGCGTAGGTGTAGTGCGAGTCGTTCGTCACGAGCGGCGGGATGTTCAGCTTCTTGCCGATTTCGAGGAGCCCGTCACGGACCCGGCGCTCGATCTCGATGCCGTGGTCCATCAGCTCCAGGAAGTACTTGCCCTCGCCGAAGATGTCCTTGTAGTCGGAGGCCGCCTGGACGGCCTCGTCGAACTGTCCGAGCCGCAGCCGGGTCTGCACCTCGCCCGAGGGGCAGCCGGTGGACGCGATCAGTCCCTCGGACCACTGGGAGATGGTCTCCTTGTCCATGCGCGGCCACTTCTGCAGCCAGCCCTCGGCGTAGGCGTCCGAGGACAGCTTGAAGAGGTTGTGCAGCCCCTTGGCGTTGGACGCCCAGATCGTCTTGTGGGTGTAACCACCCGAACCGGAGACGTCGTCCCGCTTCTGGTGCGGCTGGCCCCACTGGATCTTCCGCTTGTGCTTGCGCGACTCCGGGGCGACGTACGCCTCGATGCCGATGATCGGTGTCACGTTCGCCTTCTTCGCCGAGTGGAAGAAGTCGTACGCCCCGTGCAGGTTGCCGTGGTCCGTCATCGCGATATGGGACATGCCCATGTCGTTGCAGGCCTCGAACATGTCCTTGAGCCGCGCGGCACCGTCCAGCAGCGAGTACTGGGTGTGGACGTGAAGGTGCGTGAAAGGCGGCTTGGTCACGGCGCTGTGCCTCCGGGGGAACTGCGGATGTCGGCTGGGGGGACAGCGTGGAAGTCTACGTCTCCCGGGTCACGAGTGACGGGCACTCCGCGATACGGTCGCGCGTTGGAAGGGCGAGGACACCCGTCCGTTTTGTCATGTACGTCGTCATGCAGGCCAGGTACCAGGAGGCACCCAGAGATGTCGGAAACGCAGACCGGCGCAGTGCAGCGCGGGGAGCAGATCCTCGAGGTCTTCGACACCGCTTTCGGTGAGCTGCTGGCCGCCGATCCGGCTGCCTTCCGCGTGAAGTTCCGCAAGATGGCGGGCTCCGCGTTCGCCTTCTACCGGGGCACGGCCTGTCTCTTCTACAACGACCTGGAGCGGGAGCGGCACGGCGGCCCGTATCTCGACGAGCGCACCGGCCGGGTGTGGATCCACGGCGATCTCCACGCGGAGAACTTCGGCACGTACATGGACGCCAACGGGCGCCTGGTCTTCAACGTGAACGACTTCGACGAGGCCTATGTCGGCCCGTTCACCTGGGACCTCAAGCGCTTCGCCGCCTCCGTCGCCCTGATCGGTTACGCGAAGGCCCTGGGCGACGACCAGATCACCGAGCTCGTCCGGGTCTACGCGGCGGCCTACCGCGAGCGGATCCACGCGCTGGCGACGGGCGCGAAGAACGACGAGGTGCCCCCGTTCACGCTGGACACCGCCGATGGGCCGCTCCTGGGCGCCCTGCGGGACGCCCGGGCGCTGACCCGGTTCTCGCTGCTGGACTCGATGACGGTGATCCGTGACTTCGAGCGCCGGTTCGCGGAGGGCGGCGGCTCGATCGACCTCGACGCGGCGACGCGCTACAAGGTCCTCGCCGCGTTCGACGGTTATCTGGAGACGCTGCCGGAGTCGAGCCTGACCCGTCCGGACTCGTACCGGGTCAAGGACGTCGTCGGCAGGCGCGGGATCGGCATCGGATCGGCCGGGCTGCCCTCGTACAACATCCTTCTGGAGGGCAACAGCGACGCCCTGGAGAACGATGTCGTGATCTATCTCAAGCAGGCCCAGACGCCCGCCGTCTCCCGGCACATCACGGACGCGGCGGTACGGAACTACTTCCAGCACGAGGGGCACCGCACGGTGATCTCGCAGCGCGCGCTCCAGGCGCACGCCGACCCGTGGCTGGGCTGGACCGAGCTGGACGGGGCCGGTCAGCTGGTCGCCGAGGTCTCGCCGTACGCGGTCGACCTGGACTGGTCCGACATCGACGAGCCCGAGGAGATCGCGGCGGTCGTCGCCGACCTCGGCCGGGCGACGGCGACGATGCACTCCGCCGCGGACGACGAGAGCGGCCACTCGCTGGTGCCGTTCTCCACCGAGCGAGCGATCGACGCGGCGATCGCGGCGGACGAGGAGGGCTTCGGGGACCTGCTGGTGGACTTCGCCCACAGCTACGGGGCCCGGGCGCGCGCGGACCACCAGATCTTCGTGGACCTCTTCCGCAACGGCCGCATCCCGGGGCTGTAAGTCTTCCCACAGCACAGCGGCCCTTTAGGGGGCACCTACAGGTTCACATGCGACACTCCCTGACGATGGATATCTCCGGGACGCAGCTCAGAGTCGTACGCGCGGCGCTTTTCACAGCGCTCGTCGTGACGCTCTCCGCTGCCTCCCACGTGCTGCTCTCCCGGGTCCCGCTGCCGCTGACCCTGGTCGCCGTGCTGGCGGGCGCCGTCTTCGTGATGGCGTACGCGCTGGCCGGGCGGGAGCGTGGCTTCGGGGCCATCGCCGGACTGCTCGTGCCGCTGGAACTGGCCGCCGACACCGTCTTCACCACCGGCCAGCACCTCTGTTACGGGGCGGCCGGCGGCCCGATCGCCGGACCGCTGCGGTCGGTGGGCGTCGATGTGCTGTGCGGCGGCGGTGACGTCGGAAGGGGCGCGGCGGGGCTCGGCGGTGTCGGTGAGGTGGGTACCCCGCTGGCCTCGGTGACGGCGGGCGGTCACGGCGCCGCCTCACTGCTGGCCTCGCCCGGCCCGCTCGTGCCGTGGCTGCTGCTGGCCGCGCACGTGACGGTCGGGCTGCTCGCCGCCGCCTGGCTGCACCGCGGCGAGCTGGCGCTCGCCGGGCTGCTGGGCGCGTTCGCGCTGCTGGCGTTCCGGCCGCTGCTGATCGCGGTGGCCGTGGCGGGGTCGGTCGGCCGCTCCGTACTCCTCAAGGTCCGTACCGCCGGGGCCGGCCCGCATCTGCTCGCCCACGCCCGTCTCCTGGTGCACTCCGTGGGACGGAGGGGACCGCCGCGCTCGGCCTGCGCCACCGCCTGAGCACGCAAGTCCCTGACGACGTACGACCACGCACCCCACGGAGAACCGATCATGAGCAAGCGCAACAGCCAGGCCAACAAGTCCGCCGCCCGCGAGCGGCTGCGCGAGGAGCGCGAGCGCCAGGCCAAGAAGGACAGGACCCGCCGCCAGGTCGTCGTCGGCGTCTCCGTCGTCGCCGCCCTCGCGATCATCGGAGGCGGCGCCTACGGCGTGATGCAGCTGAACAAGCCCGGCCACTGGGACGAGGCCGGTGACGCCAAGAACGTCACCGCGCCCAAGAACACCTCGGGCGAGAACGGCACGACCGTGGTGGTCGGCAAGTCCACCGCCAAGAAGACCCTGGAGCTGTACGAGGACTCCCGCTGCCCGATCTGCGCCACCTTCGAGCAGACGGTCGGCGAGACCGTCCACAAGGACGTCGACGCCGGAAAGTACAAGGTCAAGTACGTCGGCGCCACGTTCATCGACAACAGCGACAACGGCGAGGGCTCGAAGAACGCGCTGAGCGCCCTGGGCGCCGCGCTGAACGTGAGCCCCGAGGCCTTCCTCGACTACAAGTACGCCCTCTACTCCGCGAAGTACCACCCGCAGGAGACGGAGGACAAGTTCAAGGACGACTCGTACCTGATCAAGGTCGCCGACACGGTCGACGCGCTGAAGGACAACGACGCCTTCCAGAAGAACGTCAAGGACGGCACGTACGACGCCTGGGCGATGAAGATGTCCGCCGCCTTCGACAAGAGCGGTGTCCAGGGCACGCCCACGCTGAAGATGGACGGCAAGGCGCTGACCGGCTCGGACAAGCAGAACGCCCCGATGACGGTGGCGGACTTCAACACCGCGATCACCGCCGCGCTGAAGGGCTGATCGGCCCGGTCCCGGACGAACGGGCAGGTGACCCCTCGGGGGGGCACCTGCCCGTTCGCGTGCGCCGAGCCCACCGACCGTCCAGATCCAGCCATCGTCGGCCGTGTTGACGGCGGATGACAGCACCGTGTCGGGCGGCGTCCCGGACGGATCCAATGCGGACACACCGGCCATCGGAACGACCCGTTAGATGACGCCCGTCTCCCAAACTCCGGAGCGGGCAGAAGATTTTCTTCCCGTTGTACCGATTCGCACCGTGAATGATTGGGCCGGATCGATTCTCCCGCGCATATGACATGCCCACGTAATCTCCCGGCGGCGGGTGAGGAAATCCCTCCCCCACACATCCGCTAGGAGACCCTGTGCGCACTCTTGCCCGTATATCCCCGCGTATGCGCCACCGTGCGATCGGCACCGCCGTCCTGGCCGGAACCCTGGCCCTGGCACCTCTCACCGTCTCCTCCGGCGCCACCGCCGCTTCCGGCAAGGCCACTGCGGCCACGTCGGCCGAGGCCTGCGCCGACACCCCGGCCGACGCCACCGCCCGCCAGTCCCGCCCCTCGGGCCCGCAGCACGCCGCGGACCCCAACGAGCTCACCACCGCCCAGGCCGCGGCCATCGACAAGCAGCTGAAGCAGAGAGTCGCCGAGCGCCGGGTGACCGGCTCCACGCTCGCCGCCGGCGCGACCGTCCCGGTCTACTTCCACGTCATCCACTCCGGCACCACGGGCAAGCTCACCTCGGGCGACATCAGCAGCCAGATGAACGTGCTGAACGCGGCGTACAGCGGCCAGGGCACCGGCAACACCCCCACCGGCTTCCAGTTCTCCCTGGCGGGCACCGACTACACGGACAACGCCTCCTGGTACAACCTCTCCTCGGGCTCGTCGGCCGAGAAGGCCATGAAGACCGCCCTGCGCAAGGGCGGCAAGAACGCGCTCAACGTCTACACCGCCAACCTCGGCGGCGGGCTGCTCGGCTGGGCGACCTTCCCGAGCTCCTACAACTCCAGCCCGTCCATGGACGGCGTGGTGATCCTGGACGCCTCGCTGCCGGGCGGCTCGGCCTCCAACTACGACGAGGGCGACACCGCGACGCACGAGGTCGGCCACTGGATGGGGCTCTACCACACGTTCCAGGGCGGCTGTAACGGCAACGGCGACTACGTCTCCGACACCCCCGCGGAGAAGAGCGCCGCGTTCGAGTGCCCGACCGGGCGCGACACCTGCACCAACAAGACCGGCGTCGACCCGATCCACAACTTCATGGACTACACGTACGACTCCTGCATGTACCAGTTCACCGCGGGCCAGGTGCAGCGGATGAGCGACAGCTGGACCGCGTACCGCGGCTGATCCGCTCCGTACCGCCCGAAGGGCCCCGCGCACCGTTCCGTGCGCGGGGCCCTTCGCGTGCTCACAGCGTGGCGAGGAAGCCGATCGCGACCTTCCACGCCAGCTCGGCCGACGCCTGGTCGAAGTCCGGCAGCTCGGCGTCGGTGAACAGGTGCCCCGCACC
Organism: Streptomyces sp. NBC_00236; assembly: GCF_036195045.1. NCBI lineage: Bacteria > Bacillati > Actinomycetota > Actinomycetes > Kitasatosporales > Streptomycetaceae > Streptomyces > Streptomyces sp. NBC_00236. Next base: position 1,912,802 of record NZ_CP108100.1, read on the forward strand.
GGGGTACCGGTAGACCTCGACATCGGCACCGGTCCGCTGCATCTGCAGATACCAGGAGTTCAGCCAGTCGTGCGTCTCGAACGGGTCCGGGTCGGCGACGTGCAGCTGGACGGGCAGCTCGTCCACCGAGGCGTTCTCGGCGATGTCCGACGTGCCGTGGAACAGCAGCAGCCCACGCGCCTTCGCGTCCCCGAGTGCCAACGTCTGGGCGACGGACGCGCCGAGCGAGAAGCCCACATAGACAAGACCGCGGTCGGAGTAGGGAGCCGCGGCCAGCACGGCCCGCTTCAGCAGCTCCTCCTTGCCCGTCTCCTCCTTGAAGGCGAGCCCCTCCTCGACGGATTCGAAGGTGTGTCCCGCGAAGAGATCGGGCACGTGCACCTCATGCCCGGCGGCGCGCAACCGGTCGGCAGCCGCGTGCACCGCGGGGCGCAGACCGTACGTCGAGTGGAAAAGCATGATGTTCATGAGCCCCATGGTGCCATTCAAGAAGGTCCGGGCTAAGTCGAGAGCATGGAGAGCGACAGCATGGAGAACGTACTGCGCCCGCTGATCGTCCTCGGCGGTTCCGCCGTGATCACGCTGGTGGCGGGCTGGCTGCTCGACCTGCTGCTCAGGCGCGCGGACGGCCGCCACCACGAGACACCGCTGTGGGGTCTGCTGCGGCGCTGCCGGATCCCGTTCCAGCTGACGCTGGGCACGGCGCTGCTGCGGGCCTCGTACACGCACACCGGGCTCCGGATCATCAGCGATCACAGGGCGGGCATCGGGCAGGTGCTGACACTGGTCCTGATCGGGGCGTCGGCCTGGCTGGTGGTGCGGATCGCCGTGGCGGTGGTGGACTCGGTGTACGCACGCTACGCGGCGAACACCCGCGACCCGGCGCGGGTGCGCCGGGTACGGACCCAGGTGACGCTGATCCAGCGGGTGGTCATCGCGATCGTGACGACCGTCGCCGTCGCCGCGATGCTCCTGACGTTCCCCGCCATGCAGACCGTCGGCACCTCGATGCTGGCCTCGGCCGGTGTCCTCGGCATCGTCGCGGGTGTCGCCGCCCAGTCCACGCTCGGCAATCTCTTCGCGGGCCTGCAGATCGCCTTCGGCGACATGGTGCGGATCGGCGACACGGTGGTGGTGGACGGCGAGTGGGGCACGATCGAGGAGATCACACTGACCTTCCTCGCGGTCCGGACCTGGGACGAGCGGCGGATCACGATGCCGGTCTCGTACTTCACCAGCAAGCCCTTCGAGAACTGGTCGCGCGGCGGGATCCAGATGACCGGCTCGGTCTTCTTCCACCTCGACCACGCGGCGCCGGTCGCCGCCATGCGCGAACAGCTGCGGGACATCCTGGGCGAGTGCGCCGCGTGGGACGGCCGCGACTGGTCGCTGGCGGTCACCGACACCACCCCCTCCACGATCCAGGTGCGCGCGGTGGTCACGGCGAAGGACGCGGACGACATCTGGACGGTGCGGTGCGCGGTCCGCGAGCAGCTGATCGGCTGGCTGCGCGACCATCATCCGTACGCGCTGCCGCGCATCGCCACGGCCCCCGCGGCGCTGCCGCCGGGCGACGCGTGGCCGACCGTGAACGGCGCGGACGAGAAGCCGGCGGGCTGGGGCAGGGCGCCGCGCACGGGGCGCGGCTGAGCGGGATCAGCGCAGGCTGCGTACGTCCAGCTGCCGCAGCACCCGGTCGACCACCTCGGGGTCCGCACCGGCCTCGCTGCGCGCGGAGAGCACCGCGTGGCGGGCGGCCGACATCATCTCGCGCTGGATGCGGCTGACCGCCTTGAACCGCTCGGCGCGCTGGGCGTACGCCTCGCGCCGCTCCTCGTCGACCATGTCGGGGCTGATCCGCGCGCCGACGTCGTAGGCCAGCCGCTGGAGGCGTTCCACGACGTCCTCGGGGAACTCCTCGACGTCCTGGATCTCCTTGAGCCGCTGCTTGGCCGCCTTGGCGGCCCGGATCGCGAGGTCCCGCTCCAGCGCGGCCTCGGCGTCCGTGTCCGCGCGCACGCCCAGCCGGCGCACCAGCCAGGGAAGTGTGAGGCCCTGGAAGACGAGCGTGACCATGATGACGGCGAAGGCGATGAAGACGATCTCGTCGCGGCCCGGGAACGGCTTCCCGTCGTCCGTCTCCAGCGGGATGGCGAGCGCCAGGGCGACCGAGGCCACGCCGCGCATCCCGGCCCACCACATGATCACGGTCTCCCGCCAGCTGGTGGGGATCTCCTCGCTCACGTCGCGGCGGGTGTGCAGCCGCTTGGCCAGCCAGGTCGCGGGAAGCAGATAGAGCAGCCGTACGCCGACGACGACCGCGACGACGGCGAGGGCCCAGCCGGCCATCTCCAGCTCACGCCCGTCGGCGGTCCCGAAGACGTTGTGCAGTTCGAGGCCGATCAGTCCGAAGGCCACACCGGTGACGAGGGTGTCGACGATCTCCCAGAAGGTACGGCCGGTGAGCCGGCCCAGGACGTCGTCGGCGTCGGCGGTGTGCTCGGCGAGGAAGAGCGCGGTGGTCAGGACCGCCAGCACGCCGGAGCCCATCAGCTCCTCGGCGAGCACGTAGCTGACGAACGGCACCAGCAGCGTGAGCCCGACCTGGAGGGTGGCGTCGCCGAGCAGGCCCATGAGTTTGATGGTGAGCCAGCCGAGTGCGACTCCCACCGCCACGGCGACGACGGCGGACAGGACCAGCAGACCGAACGCCTCGGGCAGCGAGAAGGTGCCGCTCACCGCCGCGGCGATCGCCACGTGGTAGAGCACGATCGCGGTCACGTCGTTGAACAGCCCCTCGCCCTCCAGGATCGAGATGAGCCTGCGGGGCAGTCCGACCGATCCGGCGACGGCGGTGGCCGCGACCGGGTCGGGCGGGGCGACGAGCGCGCCCAGTGCGACGGCCGCCGCGATGGGCAGTCCGGGGACGACCGCGTTGGCCACCGCCGCGACGGCCGCAGTCGTGAGGAAGACCAGCGCCACGGCCAGCAGGAAGATCGGCCGCCTGTTGGCGGCGAACTGCCGCCAGGAAGTGCGTTGCACGGAGGCGTAGAGCAGCGGCGGCAGCAACGCGGGAAGGATGATCTCCGGCGGGATGTCCACGTTCGGTACGAAGCTGAGGAAGGCCATCGCGACGCCCATCAGGGTCATCAGCACCGGCGCCGGAAGCCCGAGCCGGTCCCCCAGCGGCACGGTGACCACGGCTCCGAGCAACAACAGGAGCAGCAGGGCCATTTGATCCACGAGGTGCCTTCCGGAGCGCGCCGGGCCGGTCTCGGTGGACGGCCGGCCTCGGGTTCAACCCTGCCATGCGGGCTCCGCAATCCGGACAACACCCCCACTGCGGACCCGCGGGTCCGGATGATCCGGCGAGGGCCCTACGCGTCCACGGTGCGACGCATCGCCCGGTGCGGGATGCCCGCGTCCGGGAACTCGGGGCCGTAGGCCACGTATCCGAGCCGCCCGTAGAAGCCGAGCGCATGGGTCTGCGCATGCAGATCGACGGCGGACAGGCCGAGGTCGCGGGCGGCGTCCTCGATGGCCCGCACCAGCGCCGCGCCGACGCCGAGGCCGCGCGCCGCCTTGCTCACGGCGAGCCGGCCGAGCGAGCCGACGGTGGCATCGCCGCCGGTCTTCGCCGCCGCGGCGGAACCGTGCAGCAGTCGTCCGGTGCCGAGCGCCGTGCCGTCCTCGGCGACGGCGATGACGTGCACCGCGTCCGCGTCGTAGGCGTCGTACTCGATCTCCTCGGGCACGTTCTGCTCGCCGACGAAGACGTCCTTGCGGATCCGGAAGCAGGCGGCACGGTCCTGCTCACCGGTGACCGTGCGGGTGGTGTAGGCGGTCATTCGCTCTCTGCCGCAATCCTGTCGAGTGCCTGACGGAGGTCGTCGGGGTAGGTGCTGGAGAACTCCACCCAGCTGCCGTCCGAGGGGTGCTCGAAGCCGAGCCGGACCGCGTGCAGCCACTGCCGGGTCAGGCCCAGCCGCTTGGCCATGGTCGGATCGGCGCCGTAGGTCAGGTCGCCGACGCAGGGGTGGCGGTGGGCGGACATGTGCACCCGGATCTGGTGGGTGCGGCCCGTCTCCAGCTTGATGTCCAGGAGGCTGGCGGCCCGGTACGCCTCGATCAGGTCGTAGTGCGTCACCGACGGCTTGCCCTCGGCGACGACGGCCCACTTGTAGTCGTGGGTGGGGTGGCGCCCGATGGGGGCGTCGATGGTGCCGCTCATCGGGTCCGGGTGGCCCTGGACCAGCGCGTGGTACTTCTTCTCGACGACCCGATCGCGGAACTGGGCCTTCAGCAGGGTGTAGGCGCGCTCGGACTTGGCGACGACCATCAGGCCGGAGGTGCCGACGTCGAGGCGGTGCACGATGCCCTGGCGCTCGGCGGCGCCGGAGGTCGAGATCCGGTACCCGGCCGCGGCGAGACCGCCGATGACGGTGGTGCCGGTCCAGCCGGGGCTCGGGTGCGCGGCGACGCCGACCGGCTTCATGATCACGACGATGTCGTCGTCGTCGTGGACGATCTCCATGCCCTCGACGGGCTCGGCGACGATCTGCACCGGAGCGGGAGCCTGCGGCATCTCCACTTCCAGCCAGGCGCCGCCGCGCACCCGTTCGGACTTCCCGACCACCGAACCGTCCACCTGCACCTTCCCGGCGGCGGCCAGCTCTGCGGCCTTGGTGCGGGAGAACCCGAACATCCGGGAGATGGCGGCGTCGACACGCTCGCCTTCCAGACCATCGGGTACGGGCAGGGTTCGGATCTCGGGTTGCGTACTCACCTGTCGAGTATGCCTTGCATGGCCTAGTCCTTGTGCACGGTGCCGTCGGGGTCCAGGCCCTTGAAGGACAGCAGCACGATCAGGATGCCTCCGCAGACGATCGCGGAGTCCGCCAGGTTGAAGACGGCGAAGTGCGCGGGGGCGATGAAGTCCACCACAGCGCCCTCGAAGACGCCGGGCGCGCGAAAGATACGGTCGGTGAGGTTGCCGAGCGCCCCGCCGAGCAGCAGACCGAGCGCGATCGCCCACGGCAGGCTGTACAGCTTGCGCGCGAGCCGGGCGATCACCACGATGACGGTCGCCGCGATGATGGTGAAGATGATCGTGAAGGCCTCGCCGAGCCCGAACGCGGCGCCCGCGTTCCGGATCGCGTCGAGCCTGAGCCAGTCGCCGAAGATCTCGATCGGCTCCTGGTGCTCCAGCTTCGCCACCACGAGCATCTTGCTGCCCAGGTCGAGCAGGTAGGCGAGGACGGCGACGCAGAAGAGCAGGATGATCCGGCGCCGGCGTGTGGCCGGCGACCGGTCGACCGTCGCTTCCCCGTCCTCGGCGTCCCCGGCGTCCTGTCCGTCCGGCTCGGCGGCCTGCGGGGACACGCTCCCGTCAGCCTGCTCCGGCTCGGCTCCTTCGTGTCCCTCAGCCTCAGGGATGTCCGGCGTACCGATGATGCGCTCCGCCTCTGCCACGTGAGTCCCTCAACCTAGTTCCCGACTGAGGACGAGGGTACGACACACGGGTGGCGATCAGCCGCGTCGCTCCTGCTTCTGTTTGTCCTCGACACAGAGGGTGGCCCGGGGGAACGCCTGCATCCGCGCCTTGCCGATCGGATTGCCGCAGATCTCGCAGAGTCCGTACGTGCCCGCGTCGAGCCGGGCCAGTGCCCGTTCGGTCTGTTCCAGCATCTCCTGGGCGTTGGCCGCGAGGGACATCTCGTGCTCGCGGGTGATGTTCTTGGTGCCGGTGTCCGCCTCGTCGTCACCCGCCCCGTCGCCCGAGTCCCGCATCAGCCCGGCCAGCGCCAGGCCCGAAGCCTCCAGCTCGTTGCGCAGCCGGGTGATCTCGCCGGTGAGCTCGGTGCGCGCGGCCGCGACCTCCTCCGGCGTCCAGGGGTCCTCTCCCGGCCGTACGGCCAGCTCTCCCGGCGCCGTCGCCGCGGCCCGTGCCGGAGGCACGGGTGCGGTGCTCCGGCCGGCCGGCCGGGTCCTGGCCGCGCTCTTCTTGGCTACCACCGTGTGGGCTCCCGTCTGCTCGGCGGCCTCGGCCGCCCCCGTGGCCGCGTCGGCGGCCTTGTTCGAAGCCTTCTCGGCCGTGGTCTTCCCGGCCGCGCTCTTCTTCGCCGTGGTCTTCCCGGCCGCGCTCTTCTTCGCTGCGGTCTTCTTGGCCGCCGCTTTCTTGACCGCCTTCTTGGCCGTCTTCCTCGTGGTCTTGTTCGCGGCCTTCGCGGCCCCGGTGGTCCTCGCCGCCGCGTCCTCCGGCCCGGTCCCCGCGTTCGCGTCGGACGTCTTCTTCGCCACCATGGCCGCGGCCCCTTCACGCATTGTGATCTTGCTCGCGAGTCGTGCTGGGACGATAAGTCGACCCCAGCCCCGCAGCAACGGGGCACGCCGCCGCATCGCCCCTCCCCGTGTCCGGATCACCGCGCGCCTGAAACCGTTGTGCCCAGCTCCCCGCCCGGTAATCCGCCTTCCGCCCGCCCGCCGGGCACTGCCGGGACCCGGTGCCACCCGTCTGGCCATTCGGGTCACGCCGAGGACTCCGGAAATCCGGTCGGCCGTCGCCTCCCGGGGCCCGTACACTGGCCTCAGCGAGAGGCATCGATGGGACGAGTAGCGTCGTACGCAGCCCAGAGCGACCCGGGGACGGTGGAAGCCCGGGGGCGAGCGCGCCGTGAAGATCACCCCGGAGCCGCCGGAAGAAAGCTCGGGACAGTGGGCTCCGCCCACGGGCCCAGGGCCAGTAGAACCGGCGTCGCACCCCAATGAGGGGGCCACGGGCGGCACGCCCGGGGCCAAGGAGGGTGGTACCGCGGGATCCGGCAACGGTTCTCGTCCCTCCGACGGAAGTGGAAAACGTCCGCCGGAGGAAGCCCGCACATGACATCGCCGCAGTACCGCCAGGTACCCGCCCAGGTCGACCTGCCCGCGCTGGAGCACGCCGTGCTCGACTTCTGGCGCGAGAACAAGGTCTTCAGCCAGAGCCTCGAACAGTCCGAGGGCCGCCCCGAGTGGGTCTTCTACGAGGGCCCCCCGACCGCCAACGGCATGCCGGGCGCCCACCACATCGAGGCCCGCGTCTTCAAGGACGTCTTCCCGCGCTTCCGCACCATGCAGGGCTACCACGTCGGCCGGAAGGCCGGCTGGGACTGTCATGGTCTGCCGGTCGAGCTCGCGGTCGAGAAGGAGCTCGGCTTCAACGGCAAGAAGGACATCGAGGCGTACGGCATCGCCGAGTTCAACGCCAAGTGCCGTGAGTCCGTGACCCGGCACACCGACGCGTTCACCGAGCTCACGACCCGGATGGGTTACTGGGTCGACCTCGACGACGCGTACCGCACGATGGACCCCGAGTACGTCGAGTCCGTGTGGTGGTCGCTGAAGGAGATCTTCAACAAGGGCCTGCTCACCCAGGACCACCGCGTCGCCCCGTGGTGCCCGCGCTGCGGTACCGGACTCTCCGACCACGAGCTGGCGCAGGGGTACGAGACGGTCGTCGACCCCTCGGTCTTCGTCCGCTTCCCGCTGACCTCCGGCCCGCTGGCCGGCGAGGCGGCCCTCCTGGTCTGGACGACGACGCCCTGGACCCTGGTCTCGAACACGGCCGTCGCCGCGCACCCCGAGGTCGAGTACGTCGTCGCGACGAACGGCGAGGAGAAGCTCGTCGTGGCCCGGCCGCTGGTCGAGAAGGCGCTCGGCGAGGGCTGGGAGCTCACCGGACAGTCCTTCACGGGCCGCGAGATGGAGCGCTGGACCTACGAGCGCCCGTTCACCCTGGTGGACTTCCCGGCCGAGGCCCATTACGTCGTCAACGCCGAGTACGTGACGACCGAGGACGGTACGGGTCTGGTCCACCAGTCCCCCGCCTTCGGTGCCGACGACCTCCTGGTCTGCAAGGCGTACGGCCTGCCGGTCGTCAACCCGGTCCGCCCCGACGGCACCTTCGAGGAGGACGTGCCGCTGGTCGGCGGCGTCTTCTTCAAGAAGGCCGACGAGACGCTCACCGAGGACCTGGCCGCCCGCGGCAAGCTCTTCCGCCACGTCCCCTACGAGCACAGCTACCCGCACTGCTGGCGCTGCCACACGGCGCTGCTGTACTACGCGCAGCCGTCCTGGTACATCCGCACGACCGCGGTCAAGGACCGGCTCCTCGAAGAGAACGAGAAGACCAACTGGTTCCCCGATTCGGTCAAGAACGGCCGCTTCGGTGACTGGCTGAACAACAACGTCGACTGGGCCCTGTCCCGCAACCGCTACTGGGGCACGCCGCTGCCGATCTGGCGCTGCGAGGACGATCACCTGACCTGCGTCGGCTCGCGCGCCGAGCTGTCCGAGCTCACCGGCACCGATCTGTCCGGCCTGGACCCGCACCGGCCGTTCATCGACGAGATCACGTTCACCTGCTCCCACGAGAGCTGCCAGCTGGAGGCGTACCGCGTCCCCGAGGTCATCGACGCCTGGTACGACTCGGGCTCGATGCCGTTCGCGCAGTGGGGCTACCCGCACAAGAACAAGGAGATCTTCGAGAGCCGCTACCCGGCGCAGTTCATCTCGGAGGCCATCGACCAGACGCGCGGGTGGTTCTACACGCTGATGGCGGTCGGCACGCTGGTCTTCGACAAGTCGTCCTACGAGAACGTGGTGTGCCTGGGCCACATCCTCGCCGAGGACGGCCGGAAGATGTCCAAGCACCTGGGCAACACCCTTGAGCCGGTCCCGCTGATGGACCAGCACGGCGCCGACGCGGTCCGCTGGTTCATGGCGGCGGGCGGCTCCCCCTGGGCGGCGCGCCGCGTCGGCCACGGCACGATCCAGGAGGTCGTCCGCAAGACGCTCCTCACGTACTGGAACACGGTCGCCTTCCAGGCCCTGTACGCCCGCACCTCGGAGTGGGCGCCCTCGGCCGCCGACCCCGCACCGGCCGACCGCACGGTCCTGGACCGCTGGCTGCTGAGCGAGCTCAACGCCCTGGTCGACCAGGTCACCCAGGCGCTGGAGGGTTACGACACCCAGCGTGCCGGCAAGCTGCTGTCCGCGTTCGTCGACGATCTGTCCAACTGGTACGTACGCCGCTCCCGCCGCCGCTTCTGGCAGGGCGACAAGGCGGCGCTGCGCACCCTGCACGACGTCGTCGAGACGGTCACCCGGCTGATGGCCCCGCTGACCCCGTTCATCACGGAGCGGGTCTGGCAGGACCTCGTCGCGCCGGTCACCCCGGACGCCCCCGCCTCGGTGCACCTCTCCACGTGGCCGAAGGCCGACCTGTCGGCGATCGACCCGAGCCTGTCCACGCAGATGGCCCTCGTCCGCCGCCTGGTCGAGCTGGGACGCGCCACGCGTGCCGAGTCGGGCGTCAAGACCCGCCAGCCGCTGTCACGCGCCCTGGTCGCGGCCTCGGGCTTCGAGGCTCTCTCCCCCGAGCTGCACGGCCAGATCACGGAGGAACTGAACGTCTCCTCGCTGGCCTCCCTCTCCGAGGTCGGGGGCTCGCTGGTCGACACGACGGCGAAGGCGAACTTCCGGGCCCTGGGCAAGCGGTTCGGCAAGGGTGTCCAGGCGGTGGCGAAGGCCGTCGCGAACGCGGACGCGGCGGCACTGTCGCTCGCCCTGCGCGAGGGCACGGCGTCGGTGGAGGTCGACGGGGAGCCGATCACCCTGGCCCCCGACGAGGTCATCATCACGGAGACCCCGCGCGAGGGCTGGTCGGTCGCGTCCGACTCGGGCGCGACGGTCGCCCTGGACCTGGAGATCACCCCGGAGCTGCGGCGTGCGGGCCTGGCCCGTGACGCGATCCGCCTGATCCAGGAGGCGCGCAAGAACAGCGGCCTGGACGTGGCGGACCGCATCGCCGTCCGCTGGGTGTCCACCTCGCCCGCGACGGCCGAGGCCCTGACCGAGCACGCGTCGCTCATCGCGGACGAGGTCCTGGCCCTGGACTACGCCGAGGGCGAGGCGGACCCGTCGTACGGCGAGTCCTTCGAGGACGAGGGCCTGGCCCTGACGTTCCGCCTCCGCAAGACGGAGCGCTAGCCTCAACGGCACGAGGGCCCGCCCGGACCGATACGGTCCGGGCGGGCCTTCGCCGTTTTCCGCTCCGAGCCCCTCCGAACGGTGCCGGCCCGCACAGCCCTCCGCCCTTCACCTTCCGAGCCCCTCCGAACCACACCGGCCCGGACAAGCCCGCACCGCTCGCCTTCCCAGCCCCTCCGAACCACACCGGCCCGGAGCCCGCACCGCCCGCCTTCCCAGCCCCTCCGGCGATTGAGGAGCGGGGTCCGGGGCGGAGCCCCGGTTACGGGAAGGGGCGGGTAGGGGAACACGCCCCGCGCAGCGGCCCCAAGCCCCCCCCGCCCTGGCCCCATACCCGCACCCCGCGCCCCGCCCGCCCCGCACTCCGCCCACGGCAAAGGGCCGGGCCCCGGGGAATCCCCGGGGCCCGGCCCTCAGCCTGCCGACGGCTACGCGCTCAGCGAGCGCGACCCGCTCAGTTGTCGTCCTCGTCGATCAGGAACCCGCGCATCGGCGAAGGCGCCTGCTGCATCGGCTGCGGCGCCTGCGGCCGCACCGGCGCCATCGGCTGGGTCATCGCCGGCGACATCTGCTGCTGGCCGCCGTACGAGGGGCCACCGCCCATGGACGGGTTGCCGCCCATCTGCTGGTTGCCGTGACCGCCGTGGTTGCCGCCCATGGTGTGACCCATGGCGCCGGCACCGGCCGGAGCCAGCGAGGGCGACGGCGGCAGCGAAGCGGCAGCCGGCGTCCGCGGCGGAGCCAGCGAGTCGTCGGCCTGGGTCTCCAGCTGACGCAGCTGGCTCTCCAGGTAGGACTTCAGACGGGTCCGGTACTCGCGCTCGAAGCCACGCAGGTCCTCGACCTTGCGCTCCAGCGTCGCGCGGGCCGACTCCAGCGAGCCCATCGCCACGCGGTGCTTCTCCTGCGCGTCCCGCTCCAGCGCGTCCGCCTTGGCACGCGCGTCGCGCTCCAGACCCTCGGCACGGCTGCGCGCCTCGCCGACGATCTTGTTGGCCTCGGAACGGGCCTCCGCGATCGCCTGGTCGGCGGTCTGCTGCGCCAGGGAGAGGACACGGGCGGCGCTGTCGCCACCGGGGCCCTGCTGCTGCATCTGCGGCGGCTGCTGCTGCTGCATCTGCTGCATCTGCTGCTGCGGGTTGTGACCGCCCATGGGGCCACCCATCGGTCCGCCCATGGGACCGCCCTGCATCGGGCCGGGGCCGTGCGGGCCCTGCGGACCGGGACCGTGCGGACCCTGGGGGCCGTGGCCACTGGGACCGGCCGGCAGCTGAGGAGCACCACCGGGCAGCTGGGGCGGACCCATCTGCGGGGGCTGCTGCTGGACCGGCGGACCAGATATGGCGGCGGGCACAGGTGCACCGGGACGGTCCTGCGGCTCCGGCTTGCGCATACCCTGCTGCTGCTGGTTCTGCGCGGCGGCACGCGTGGCGGCGGCCAGCTTGGCGCGCAGGTCCTCGTTCTCACGGAGCAGGCGGGTCAGCTCGGACTCGACCTCGTCGAGGAAGGCATCAACCTCGTCCTCGTCATAGCCTTCTCGGAGGCGGACCGTCGTGAACTGCTTGTTCCGCACGTCCTCGGGGGTCAGCGGCATCTCTTCTTCACCTCTACGTAGTCGTCGGCAGTCGGCAGGACCGTATCGCTCACAGCCTGGTCACGATGCTGATCAGGATGGAAACGATGATCATCAGAACGAAGAAGGACAGGTCGAGTGCCACGCCCCCGAGACGCAGCGGCGGGATGAACCGCCGCAGGAGCTTCAGCGGTGGATCGGTGACCGTGTAGGTGGCCTCAAGGACGACCACCATCGGCTTGCCCGGCTGCCATGAACGTGCGAACTGGAAGACGTAGTCCATGACCAGCCGGAAGATCAGCACGATGAGGAAACACATCAACGCGATGTAGACAACACTCTGTGCGACGCCCATCCTCGCGCTTCCCTCTCCCCTGGCTCTCGTAGCTCCGGCCTCGCGGCCGGGTTGTTCCCGGTGTCGTGTTCTCAGCTCTGGTTGAAGAATCCGCCCTCTGCGATGCGGGCCTTGTCCTCCGCCGTGACATCGACGTTAGCAGGCGACAACAGGAACACCTTCTGCGTCACTCGTTCAATGCTGCCATGGAGGCCGAAGACGAGTCCCGCGGCAAAGTCGACAAGTCGCTTCGCGTCCGTATCGTCCATCTCCGTGAGATTCATGATCACCGGAGTGCCCTCACGGAAGTGTTCCCCGATGGTACGGGCCTCGTTGTACGTCCTGGGGTGCAGCGTGGTGATGCGGTACGGCTCCCGCTCGGACACGACCTTGGGCATGATCACCGGTGCGTTCTTCTCCATGTTCGGGCGTTCAGGTGTGATGGATGCCACGGGGGCGATTCGGGCGGGTCGCTCTCTCTCCGCCGGAATCTGAACCGGCTCCCGCTGTGCCGGAGGCTGCACCACTCGTACCGGTTCGTCCCGTTCCCGCTCCACCTGATGCGCGGGCTGGTGCCGGCGCCGGTCGCGCTCGGGCTCCGGCTCGGGTTCGAATTCGTCGTCGGGGTCGAACCCCGGACCGTCGTACCCATCGTCCTCCACGAGGCCGAGGTAGACCGCCATCTTGCGCATCGCGCCGGCCATGCTCTGAGTCCTCCGCTCTGTGGTGGATCGGCATCTGTCACCAAGTGCCCGCGATCCACTGTGGCCTGTCCGCCAGAGGCGGTAATGACCATATTTTCTGCTGTGGTCCGACTTGCTTGGCGACGTTACCCGAGCCCGGGTCGGACTCCGAGTACCGCAGTACCGACGCGCACATGTGTCGCTCCGGCCGCAACCGCGTCCTCGAGGTCCGCACTCATCCCTGCAGAGACCATGTTCGCAGCCGGATGGTTCCCGCGCAGCCGGGATGAGAATTCCACCAGTCGGTCGAACGCCGCGCGTTGCCTGCCGGCGAACGGTCCGGCGAGCGGGGCGACGGTCATCAGACCGTCCAGCCGCAGTCCGGGTGCGGCCGCGACGGCGTCGGCCAACTCGTCGATCCCGTCGGGCGCGACACCGCCGCGCTCCCCCCGCTCACCGCTCTCCGCGTCGAGCGCGACCTGGATGAGGCACCCGAGTTCGCGCCCGCCGCGGACTGCCGCGGCGGAGAGGGCCGTCACCAGCTTCGTACGGTCCACCGACTGCACGACATCGGCATAACTCGCCACGGATCGGACCTTGTTCGTCTGCAATTGACCGACAAAGTGCCATGTGAGGGACAGATCCGTACATTCGGTGGCCTTGGGGGCCGCGTCCTGGTCACGATTCTCCGCGACATGGCGCACACCGAGTTCACTCAGGATCCGCACATCGCCGGCGGGGTAGGTCTTCGTGACCACGATGAGGGTCACCTCTTCCCGTTTGCGACCGGCGGCCGCGCAGGCGGAAGCAATACGTTCCTCCACCTGCGCGAGATTTGCTGCGAGTTGTTGCTTACGGTCCGTCATGCCCTATCCGTCCAGCCAGACATATCCGGCGAGCCGCCCGGTGGTGCGGTCGCGTCGGTACGAGAAGTGATCGCCCGATTCGAGGGTGCAGAAAGCCGAAGCCTGCCGGTCGGTGACGCCGAGGTCCGCCAGTTGTGCGTGGACTCCGGCGGTGACGTCCACCGCCGGGGTGCCCCAACTGGTCTCGGACCACGCGGCGGGGGCGACCGCCGCGACCTCGTCCCGCATTCCGGCCGGCACCTCGTAGCACCGGCCGCAGACGGCCGGCCCGGTGCGGGCGGTGATCCGGGAGGGTTCCGCGCCGAGTGCGACCATGGCCGCGACCGCGGCGGGTACGACTCCGGCGACCAGACCGGGACGGCCCGCATGTGCTGCTGCGACGATTCCGGCGACCGGGTCGGCGAGCAGTACGGGGGTGCAGTCGGCGGTCAGGACGGCGAGCGGGAGTCCGCGTCGCGCGGTCACCACCGCGTCGACGGCGGGAATCTCGCGCGTGTCGCCCCAGGGTCCGTCGACGACGGCGACGTCCCGGCCGTGCACCTGGTTCATCCAGACGACCTGCGCCGGATCGAGTCCCCGCGCCCGGGCGGCCCGCTCCCGGTTCGCCAGGACGGCGGCGGTGTCGTCACCGACCGCGCCGCCGAGATTGAGCTCCGCGTACGGAGCGGCGCTCACCCCGCCCCACCTGTCGGTGAAGGAGAAGTGAGCGCCGCCGTCCGAAGAAACAGAATCCTTGTGACTCACTGAGTGGTGCGGACCTATCACTTCAAGAAGTCCGGAACGTCCAGCTCTTCGGCCTGGGAGTCCTGGTAGGGACGGGCCGGCGGGACGTGCGGCGGAGCGACCGGCGGAAGGTGGCTCTCGTGCACCACCGGAACCGGCTCGGCCTGGACCGGAGGCTCCTCGCGCGTGGGCACGGAACCCAGTCCGCTGTTCTGGCGCACGGGCTCGGCGGCCCGGACCGGCGGGGCCGGCTCCTCGCGCTTGGTGGAGTTCGCACCCAGGACGTTCTCCCGGCGGGCCGGGGGCTGTCCGCCGTCGAATCCCGCCGCGATCACGGTGACCCGCACCTCGTCACCCAGCGCGTCGTCGATGACCGCGCCGAAGATGATGTTCGCCTCGGGGTGTGCCGCCTCGCTCACCAGCTGGGCGGCCTCGTTGATCTCGAAGAGACCGAGGTCGCTGCCGCCGGAGATGGAGAGCAGGACACCGCGGGCGCCGTCGATGGACGCCTCCAGGAGCGGCGAGGAGATCGCCATCTCCGCGGCGGCCACCGCGCGGTCGTCGCCGCGGGCCGAGCCGATACCCATGAGCGCCGATCCGGCCTCGGACATGACCGACTTGACGTCGGCGAAGTCGAGGTTGATCAGACCCGGGGTGGTGATGAGGTCGGTGATGCCCTGGACGCCCGAGAGCAGTACCTGGTCGGCCGACTTGAACGCGTCGAGCACGCTGACCTGGCGGTCCGAGATGGACAGCAACCGGTCGTTGGGAATGACGATGAGGGTGTCGACCTCTTCGCGGAGTTCGGCGATGCCGTCCTCCGCCTGGTTCGCGCGACGCCGGCCCTCGAAGGTGAACGGCCGGGTGACCACACCGATCGTCAGGGCGCCGAGCGAGCGCGCGATATTGGCGACGACGGGTGCGCCACCGGTGCCGGTGCCGCCGCCTTCTCCTGCGGTGACGAAGACCATGTCGGCCCCCTTGAGGACCTCCTCGATCTCTTCACGGTGGTCCTCTGCCGCCTTACGACCGACGGCCGGGTTCGCCCCGGCGCCGAGGCCGCGGGTGAGTTCACGGCCGACGTCGAGCTTGACGTCGGCGTCGCTCATCAACAGGGCTTGCGCATCCGTGTTGATCGCGATGAACTCGACGCCCTTGAGACCGACCTCGATCATTCGGTTGATGGCATTGACACCACCGCCGCCGACACCGATGACCTTGATGACTGCGAGGTAGTTCTGCGGTGCTGCCACGTCGAAGGCCTCTCGCCTCGAGTTACGTGTCGTCGCTTGGCGGTAGTCCCGCCGCGACGACGGATGCCGATTGGGACGGTCCGAACGCCGACCCAAACCCTAACGTTGAAGTTTAGGGTTACCAGTGTGTCTGCTTCATGGACTCTTCCGAACAGGACACTAAGTCGACAAGTGGCGCACGTTCAACGAACACGCCGAACCTCCCGTTTTTCTTTTCACCCTATGTGATCACCCGTAGCGCTGACCAACCAGGGTGCTGGCCAGGCCAAATGTGCGTCAACTACCCGACACCGCCGGAGCGGTGGGCGCACTCACGTCGAAGTGTCCTGCTTTGGGAGCAGCTTTCATGAGAGCGGTGAGGACTTTCCCCTTCACCGCACCTTCTTCACTGCTCCCCCAGATCACCGTGCGGTTCCCGGTGAGTCCCAGGGAGACCGAATCGTACGAGACGACTCGCACGACCCGGGTTTCCCCGGCGACCCCGTCCGGAAGATCGCCCGCGACCCGGACCGCTTCCCGCACCAGCCGCTCACTGCCGAACCGGCGCTGACTCGCGGACCGGCCGGGTGTCAGTTCCAGCAGGGGTACCTGCCCGGGAGCCTTGTCCACCGTCGCGAAGCGCACGCCCTCGGCGTCCACTTCGATGAACTTCACACCCTTTTTCACCAACAGAACCGGCTGTCGTTCGGTCACTTTAAGTCCGATGCCGTGCGGCCATGACCGTACGACATCCACCGAGTCGATACGAGGCAACTTCTGGCGCAACCGGTCGGCGACGGCGTCCGTGTCGACGGAGATCAGCGGGGCACCCATCGGCACCGCCGCAGCGGCCTCCACCTCGGCGGGTGTCAGCACGTCGACGCCGGTGATCCGGACCTGCTCGGTGCGGAGCCAGGAGGAGCCGTACAGCGCCCAGACGGCGCCGGCTCCGAGCAGCAGCACGGCCGCGGCGATCACGATCAGGAGCGTGCGCCGGGACATCCGGCGCCCCCGGTCCCCTGGGCGCGGCGAGCGGTCCCGGGTCTCCTTCTGCTGCCCTGTACCGCGCTGGGCGGTCGTCGGTCCGGCCACGCTCGCTCCTTATGCCGGGTCCGGGGGCGCCGCCCCCGGACCCGTCAGCCTCACGCGCCTCGGCGTGCGGCGATCGCCTCGTACACCATGCCGACCAGCAGATCGTCGGCGTCCCGGCGGCCGAACTCGGCGGCGGCTCGGGACATTTCGTACAGCCGGTGCGGATCCGACAGCACCGGAAGGACGTTGCCCTGCACCCACTCGGGGGTGAGCGCCGCGTCGTCCACCAGCAGCCCACCGCCGGCGTTGACCACCGGCTGGGCGTTGAGCCGCTGTTCGCCGTTGCCGATCGGCAACGGGACGTAGGCGGCCGGCAGCCCGACGGCGGAGAGTTCGGCGACGGTCATCGCGCCCGCGCGGCAGAGCATCATGTCGGCCGCGGCGTACGCGAGGTCCATCCGGTCCACGTACGGTACCGGGATGTAGGGCGGCATCCCGGGCATGTTGTCGACGCGCGGCATTTCGTTCTTCGGGCCGACCACGTGCAGGATCTGGATCCCGGAGCGCTGGAGCAGCGGCGCGACCCGCTGGACCACCTCGTTGAGGTGGCGGGCGCCCTGCGAGCCGCCGGAGACCAGCAGCGTCGGCAGGTTGGGGTCGAGCCCGAAGGCGGCACGCGCCTCGGGGCGGACCCGGGCCCGGTCCAGGGTCGCGATGGTGCGGCGCAGCGGGATGCCGATGTAGCGGGCCCCACGGAGCTTGCTGTCGGGGGTGGAAACGGCGACCCCGTGCGCGTACCGCGAACCGATCTTGTTGGCCAGGCCGGGCCGCGCATTGGCCTCGTGGACCACGATCGGCACTCCGGCGCGCTTGGCGGCGAGATAGCCGGGCAGCGCCACGTACCCGCCGAAGCCCACCACGCAGTCAGCCTTGGTGCGTTCGAGGATCTGCTCGGCGGCCTTGATGGTGCCGCGCAGCCTGCCCGGGACGGTGATGAGTTCAGGGGTGGGTTTGCGCGGCAGCGGTACGGCCGGGATCAGGGCGAGTTCGTACCCCCGCTCGGGTACGAGCCTGGTCTCGAGTCCGCGCTCCGTGCCGAGTGCGGTGATTCCCACGCTCGGGTCCTGCCTCCGCAGTGCGTCCGCGAGGGCAAGCGCGGGCTCGATGTGGCCGGCGGTCCCCCCACCGGCGAGTACGACATGCACCGAAATTCACCGCTCTCCGGACGGACGCTTCTTGACGCGCCGTCTCATCGTCTTCCATCTCACCCCGGGCCTCCGCATGGCCAGGGCGGCCTTCGCCGCCGGATCCGCTCGCGCGAACGCGATCAGCAGTCCGACGGCGAACATGGTCGGCAGCAGGGCCGACCCCCCGTAGGAGAACAGCGGGAGCGGGACACCGGCGATCGGCAGCAGGCCGAGCACCGCACCGATGTTGATCACGGCCTGGGCCGTGATCCAGGTGGTCACACCTCCCGCTGCGTACCTCACGAAGGGGTCCTCCGTGCGTCCGGCCACGCGGATACCCGCATAGCCTAGAGCCGCGAACAGGGCGAGTACCGACAGCGTCCCCGCCAACCCCAGTTCCTCCCCGGTGATGGCGAAGATGAAGTCGGTGTGTGGTTCGGGCAGTTGACCCCATTTTTCCACACTTGCACCGAGCCCGGATCCGAACCACCCGCCGGACGCCAGAGCATAGATACCGTGCACCGCCTGCCAGCAGGAGCCGCCGGGGCCCGGTTCGCTGGCCCCCATGCAGTCCAGGCGGGACATCCGGTTCGGGCTGGTCTTGATCAGCAGGAAGGCGATCAGGCCGGCGGAGGCGAGCACTCCGGCGAACAGCCGGGTCGGGGCACCGGCCAGCCAGAGCAGTCCGAACAGGATGGCCGTGAGAATGATCGCAGTGCCCATGTCACCGCCGAGCATGATCAGCCCGAGCAGCATGAAGGCGACCGGAACCAGGGGCACGAGCATGTGCTTCCACTGGGTCAGCAGTCGTTTGTCCTGTTTGCGGGCGAGCAGATCGGCCCCCCACAGGACAAGGGCCAGCTTGCCGAACTCACTGGGCTGGAGCTGGAAGGGGCCGCCCAGGTAGAGCCAGTTCCGGTTGCCGTTGACCGACATCCCTATCCCCGGCACCTGGACCAGCACCATCAGGAAGACGGCGCCCATCAGCAGGGGGTAGGACAGGGCCCGGTGCAGCTTGACGGGCATCCGGGCGGCGGCGGCCATCAGTCCGGCCCCGATGACGGCGGCGAGGAACTGCTTGCGGAAGAAGTAGGTGCCCGGCTTGTCGAGCTCCAGGGCCTTGATCATCGAGGCCGAGTAGACCATCACCAGACCGAGCACGGTGATGAGCAGTCCGGCGCCCAGGATCAGGTAGTAGGCCGTCAGCGGGCGGTCCCACGCCCGGCGCGCCTGCTCGTACAGCCTCCGCGCTCCCCCGCCCCGGGGGGAACGGGGGCTGCCGGAGGTCCTGGAGCGCCCCGCAGGGGGCCGACGGGCGCCTGCGGCGGAC
The DNA here is from genome assembly GCF_036195045.1 of Streptomyces sp. NBC_00236. NCBI lineage: Bacteria > Bacillati > Actinomycetota > Actinomycetes > Kitasatosporales > Streptomycetaceae > Streptomyces > Streptomyces sp. NBC_00236. Next base: position 1,931,791 of record NZ_CP108100.1, read on the forward strand.
CGCACGCGCAGGGCGAGGCCGGCGGTCAGCGGTGCGCCCCCGGCCGCGAGGAGGGGCGGATGGAGCACCCGGCTGATCGCCGGGGTCGCCCGTGAGCGGTCCCCGCGGCGTGCGGCAGAGCTCTCTTCGGCCGGCATGGTCCCTGTCCCCTCCACTGCTCGTGCCCGGGGCCTCGGTGCCGGGGCCCGGGCCCCGGGTACAGCCGTACGTACCCGGGTGCTCCGGGACCGTACGGCTCGGAGGCCGGGCCCGTCAGGCGCTCTCGGCGGCGAGCGTGCGGACGGCGTCCGCGAAGGCCTCGCCCCGCTTGTTGTAATTGACGAACATGTCCATCGAGGCGCAGGCGGGAGCCATCAGTACGGTGTCTCCCGGCCGGGCGAGCCGTGCCGCCTCGCGGACCGCCTCGGACATCGCCCCAGTGTCGGTCCGGCCGAGGTCGGTCACCGGGACCTCGGGCGCGTGTCGCGCGAGGGCTTCGCGGATGAGGGCCCGGTCGGCGCCCATCAGTACGACGCCCCGCAGGCGCTTCGCACACCCGGTCACCAGCTCGTCGAAGGTGGCCCCCTTGGCCAGTCCGCCGGCGATCCAGACGATCGGGTCGTAGGCGGCCAGGGAGGCCTCCGCAGCGTGCGTGTTGGTGGCCTTGGAGTCGTCGATGTACGCCACTCCGGCGACGTCCGCGACGTGCTCGATGCGGTGCGGGTCGGGGCGGAAGGCCCGCAGCCCGTCGCGGACGGCGGCGGGCTCCACACCGAAGGCCCGGGCCAGCGCCGCGGCCGCGAGGGCGTTGGCGATGTTGTGCGGGGCAGGCGGGTTCACGTCCGCGACCTCGGCGAGCTCCTGGGCCTGCTTCTGCCGGTTCGTGACGAAGGCCCGGTCGACGAGGATGCCGTCGACGACCCCGAGCTGGGAGGGCCCGGGAGTGCCGAGGGTGAAGCCGATCGCCCGGCAGCCCTCCTCGACGTCCGCCTCGCGCACCAGGTCCTCGGTGGCGGCGTCCGCCACGTTGTAGACGCAGGCGACGGTGTTGCCCTCGTAGATCCGGCCCTTGTCGGCGACGTACGCCTCCATGGAGCCGTGCCAGTCGAGGTGGTCGGGGGCCAGGTTGAGGACGGCAGCGGAATGGGCGCGCAGCGAGGGCGACCAGTGCAGCTGGTAGCTGGAGAGCTCGACGGCCAGGACGTCGTACGTCTCCTCGCCGAGGACCGCGTCCAGGAGCGAGACCCCGATGTTGCCGACGGCTGCGGTGCGCAGCCCGGCGGCCTCCAGGATCGAGGCGAGCATCCGTACGGTCGTGGTCTTGCCGTTGGTGCCGGTGACCGCGAGCCAGGGCGCGGCACCGGGTCCGCGCAGCCGCCAGGCGAGTTCGACGTCGCCCCAGACGGGGACGCCCGCCTCGGCGGCTGCGGCGAAGAGCGGCTTGTCGGGCTTCCAGCCCGGGGTGGTGACGATGAGCTCGGTGGACTTCGGCAGGGTGGCCCCGTCGCCGAGGCGCACGGTGATGCCCTGCGCCTCCAGCTCCGCGGCCTGGCCGCGGGAGCGCTCGTCGTCCCCGTCGTTGACCACGGTGACGACGGCGCCGAGGCCGTGCAGCACCCGGGCCGCCGGGATCCCGGAGACCCCGAGTCCGGCGACCGTGACGTGCTTGCCCTGCCAGTCCACGTTGCTCACTTCTTGGCTGCCCATCCTGCGTAGAAGAGGCCGAGGCCGACGATCACGCACATGCCCTGGATGATCCAGAAGCGGACCACGACAAGGACTTCGGACCACCCCTTGAGTTCGAAGTGGTGCTGGAGCGGTGCCATCCGGAAGACGCGCTTGCCGGTCATCTTGAACGAGCCGACCTGGATGACGACGGACATCGTGATCATCACGAAGAGGCCGCCGAGCACCGCCATCAGGAACTCGGTACGGGAGCAGATCGCCAGTCCGGCGAGCGCGCCGCCGAGGGCCAGCGAACCGGTGTCACCCATGAAGATCTTGGCGGGCGAGGTGTTCCACCACAGGAAGCCGAAGCAGGAGCCCATGAGTGCGGAGGCCACGACCGCGAGGTCGAGCGGATCTCGTACCTCGAAGCAGGCGCTCGGGTTGGTGAGGGTGGCCGCGTTGGCGCAGGACTCCTGGAACTGCCAGAGCCCGATGAAGGTGTACGCACCGAAGACCATCACCGACGCGCCGGTGGCCAGGCCGTCCAGACCGTCCGTCAGGTTCACGCCGTTGGACATGGCGAGAATCATGAAGAGCGCCCAGAGCACGAAGAGCACCGGGCCGATCGACCAGCCGAAGTCCTCGACGAACGAGAGCTTGTCGGAGGCGGGGGTGTTGCCCCGGGCGTCGGCGAACTGGAGCGAGAGCACCGCGAAGGCGACGCCGACGATCAGCTGGCCGGCCATCTTGGCCTTGGCCCGCAGACCCAGCGAACGCTGCTTGACGATCTTGATGTAGTCGTCGAGGAAGCCGACGAGCCCCATGCCGGCCATCAGGAAGAGGACCAGCACACCGGAGAATCGCATCTCCTCGCCGGTGATCACCTTGGCCAGGACGTACGCGATGATCGTCGCCAGGATGAAGGCGATGCCGCCCATGGTGGGCGTGCCCTTCTTCGATCCGTGGCTGCGCGGGCCGTCGTCCCGGATGAACTGCCCGTATCCCTTGCGGGCCAGGAGCTTGATCAGCAGCGGGGTACCGACCAGGGTCAGGAAGAGCCCGATGGCCCCCGCGAAGAGGATCTGCCTCATCGGCCGGCGACCTCGCCCTCGGTCGCGTTCCCCAGCAGTGCCGTAACGACCTGCTCCAGGCCGACCGACCGGGACGCCTTCACCAGCACGACGTCTCCCGGGCGCAGTTCACTGCGCAACAGGTCGACGGCAGCCTGTGCGTCGGACACATGCACCGACTCCTCACCCCACGAACCCTCGTTGTATGCGCCCAGTTGCAGCCAGGAGGCTTCTCTGCCCCCGACCGCGACGAGCTTGCTGACGTTGAGCCGGACGACAAGCCGTCCGACCGCGTCGTGCTCGGTGAGCGAGGCGTCGCCGAGCTCGGCCATCTGGCCGAGCACCGCCCACGTACGACGCCCCTTCCCCATGGCGGCCAGCGCGCGCAGCGCGGCCTTCATGGATTCGGGGTTGGCGTTGTAGGCGTCATTGACGAACGTCACGCCGTCCGGACGCTCGGTGACCTCCATGCGCCAGCGGGAGAGGGTGCCCGACTCGGAGAGCGCCACGGCGATCTCGTCTGCGGACAGGCCCAGCTCATGGGCGACGGCGGCCGCGGCGAGCGCGTTCGACACGTGATGCTCACCGTACAGGCGCATGGTCACATCACTGCACCCGGTGGGTGTGTGAAGCCTGAACGAGGGGCGACCGTCCTCGGTGAGACGGACGTTCTCACCCCGTACGTCCGCATCCGCGGCTTCGCCGAAGAGCAGCACCCGGGCCTTGGTCCGCGAGGTCATGGCGCGGACGAGCGGGTCGTCGGCGTTGAGGACGGCGAGGCCGTCCTCGGGGAGGGACTCGACCATCTCGCCCTTCGCCTGGGCGATCTGCTCCTTTCCGCCGAACTCGCCGATGTGCGCGCTGCCGACGTTGAGGACGAGGCCGATCCGCGGCGGGACGAGCCCGGTGAGGTAGCAGATGTCGCCGATGTAGCGGGCACCCATTTCGAGGACCAGGTGCTGGGTCTCCTCGGTGGCGCGCAGCGCGGTGAGCGGCAGCCCGATCTCGTTGTTGAGGTTGCCCGCCGGGTAGACGGTGGGCCCCTTGCGCTCCAGGAGCTGGGCGATCAGGTCCTTGGTGGAGGTCTTGCCGGCGGATCCGGTGAGCGCGACGACGGTGGTGCCGAGGCGTCCGACGACGGCGCGGGCGAGCGCGCCGAGCGCCGCCACCACGTCGTCGACGACGATCGCCGGAACGCCGACGGGCCGGGCGGCCAGGACGACTGCCGCGCCCGCCTCGACGGCGCGCCGCGCGTAGTCGTGGCCGTCGACGCGTTCGCCGGTGAACGCGACGAAGAGGCTGCCTTGCTTCACCTCCCGGGAGTCGATGACGACGGGCCCGCTGACGGTTACGGCCGGATCCGGTATGTCGTACGACTGCCCGCCGACGATTTCGGCGATCTCGGCGAGGGAAAGGGCGATCACTTGGTCATCCCTGACTGTTGTTCTCGTGGGTGGGGGCCCGGTGGGTGGCGTTCTGGTGTCCCAGGGACCGCTCGATGGCCGTGCGAAGGACCACCCGGTCGTCGAAGGGGCGCACCACTCCGTGGACGTCCTGGCCCTGCTCGTGGCCCTTGCCGGCGATCAGCACGGTGTCCCCGGGGCCGGCGCGTCCGACGGCGGCGGCGATGGCGGCGGCCCGGTCGGCGTCGACCAGGACGTCACCGCGTTCGTGCACGGGCACTTCGGCGGCGCCCGCGAGCATGGCGGCGAGGATGCCGAGGGGGTCCTCGGAGCGCGGGTTGTCCGAGGTCAGTACGGCGGTGTCGGCGAGCCGGGCCGCTGCCGCGCCCATCGGGCCGCGTTTGGTGGTGTCGCGGTCGCCGCCGCAGCCGAGGACGATGTGGATTCTGCCCTCGGTGACCTTCTGGAGGGAGCGCAGCACCGATTCGACGGCGTCGGTCTTGTGCGCGTAGTCGACGAGTGCGAGGTACGGCTGTCCGGCGTCGACCCGCTCCAGCCGGCCGGGCACCCCGGGCACCGCGGCGACGCCGTCGGCGGCGGTCTGGAGGTCGATGCCCGCGACGGCGAGGGTGACGATCGCGGCGAGGGTGTTGGCGACGTTGAACGGGCCGGGCAGCGGCGCCTCGGCGGCGGCCCGCTCGCCCTTGGGCCCGACGACGGTGAAGGTGGAGCCGAGCTGGCCCACCTCGACGTCCTCGGCGCGCCAGTCGGCGTCCGGGTGGCCCTCGGCGGAGAACGTGGTGATCGGGACGGATGCCTCGGTGATCAGCCGGCGGCCGTACTCGTCGTCGTAGTTGACGACGCCCTGCCTGCTGCGCTGCGGGGTGAACAGCCGCGCCTTGGCCTGGAAGTAGTCCTCCATGCCGGAGTGGAACTCCATGTGCTCCGGGCTGAGGTTGTTGAAGACCGCGACGTCGAAGACGCAGCCGTCGACCCGGCCGAGCACCAGGGCGTGGCTGGAGACCTCCATCGTCACCGCGTCCGCCCCGCGTTCGCGCATGACGGCGAACAGGGCCTGCAGGTCGGTGGCTTCGGGGGTGGTGCGCTCGGACTTGATGCGCTCGTCGCCGATCCGCATCTCCACGGTGCCGATGAGACCGGTGGCGCGTCCGGCGCCGCGGAATCCGCCCTCGACCAGGTAGGCCGTCGTGGTCTTGCCGGAGGTTCCGGTGATGCCGATCTGGAGCAGGCCGGCACCGGGGTGGCCGTAGATCTCGGCGGCGAGTTCGCCCATCCGGCCCCGCGGGTCCTCGACGACCAGCACCGGGAGTCCGGTGGCGGCGGCGCGTTCGGCGCCCGCCGGGTCGGTGAGGATCGCGGCGGCGCAGAGACCGGCGGCCTGGGCGGTGAAGTCGGCACCGTGCAGACGGGCACCGGGCAGGGCCGCGTAGACGTCACCGGGGCGCACGGCCCGGGAGTCGTGGGTGATGCCGGTGACTTCGCCGTTGCCCGGCGGTTCGACTCCCAGCCGGGCCGCCAGCGAGGCCAGGGAGGTCGGCCGCAGCCGATCCGGGCGGGGCGCTCCCGGGTAGTTCACAGGGGCGTCCTTCTGGGTGGTTCGGGACTGTTCAGCGTGGGGCACGGCGGTGAGCGTACCGGGCACACCCGGCCTCTCGCGAAGTGAGGGGGCGGGGGTGCGGTGGTTCCCGTTCCGGTTCCCCGGATCGGGGGTGATGGTTGTCACTGAGGGTCTCCCCGAGTTCACTCGCCGGGTTTGAAGGACACCGGCAGCCGGGCCGGCTCGCTGCCGGTGGGGGCGGTCTGCAGCGTCTTCAGCGCGAATTCCATGACCTGCTTGTAGATGGGTCCGCAGATCTGGCCGCCGAAGTAGCTGCCCTTGGTGGGGTTCTGGATGGCGCAGTAGACGGTGATCTGAGGGTTGTCGGCGGGGGCGAAACCGGCGAAGGAGGCGGTGTAGCCGTGGTAGCCGCCGCGTACCGGATCGACTCGGTTGGCCGTACCGGTCTTGCCCGCGACGCGGTAGCCGGGGATCTTGGCCTTCGTTCCGGTGCCCTCCTCGTCACCGACGACCGACTCCAGCATGCTCGCGAGCGTCCTGGCGGTCTTCTCGCTGACCACCCTGGTCTGCTCGGGGGCCTCGGCAGCGGTGAAGCGGCCGTCGGCGCCCTTGGTGCCGCGGACGAGCGTCGGTTCGATCCGGACCCCTCCGTTGGCGATCGTGGAGTAGATCGAGGCGGCCTGCATGGCGTTGAGCGAGAGGCCCTGGCCGAACGGGATCGTGTACTGCTGCGAGGTCGACCAGTCCTGCGGCTTGGCGAGGATGCCGGCGGTCTCACCCGGGTAGCCGAGTCCGGTCGGAGAACCGATGCCGAACTTGCGCAGGTAGGAGTGGAGCACCTTGTTGGACTCGGCCTGGGTCTTCCCCAGCTGACCGGTGGCCAGGATGGTGCCGATGTTGCTGGACTTGGCGAGTACGCCGTTGAGCGTGAGGTACCAGGTCGGGTGGTCGATGTCGTCCTTGAAGAGCCGGTCACCGCGGTGCAGGCGGTTGGGGACCGTGACATGGGTGCCCGGGGTTGCGACACCCTCCTCCAGCACGGCGGCCATCGACATGACCTTGCTGGTGGAGCCGGGCTCGTACACGTCCTGGAGCGCCGCGTTGCCCAGTGAGGCGGCGTCGGCCTGCGAGAGGTCGTTGGGGTCGAAGCCCGGCGCGTTGGCCATGGCGAGGACCTCGCCGGTGCGGGTGTTCTGCACGATGACGTAGCCGCGGTCGGCCTTGGACTTCGCCACCTGGTCGGAGATGGCCTTCTGGGCCGCCCACTGGATGTCGCGGTCGATGGTCAGCTCGATGTCGGAGCCGGCGACGGCGGGGACCTCCTTGGTGCCCGCGGTGGGCACCCGGCGACCGCCGGACTGGGCGTACTTGATCGTGCCGTCCTCGCCCGCGAGCTCCGTCTCCAGCTGCGATTCGAGGCCGCCCGCGCCCTTGCCCTCGGCGTTGACGTATCCCAGTATCCCGGCGGCGAGCCCGCCGTTGGGGTAGACGCGCTTGGTGGTCGACTCCTGGAAGACGCCGGCGAGCACATTGGCACCGGGGCCGCCTGCCGCCCTGTCCTTCTGGGCCTTCTCGGCGAAGACGGACTTGAGGTCCTTGATCTGCGTCCAGACCTGCGGGGTCTGCCTGCGGGCCAGCACCGCGTACCGGCTCTTGGGCTTGGACAGCTTCTTGGTCAGTTCGGCCGCGTCGACACCGAGGATCGGCGCGAGGAGAGCGGCGGCCTGCTGGGGTGCGTCGGGTGCCTTGCTGTCCTCGGGAGTGAACATCTTGGGGTCGGCGGTGATGTCGTACGCGTCGACGCTGGTGGCCAGCGCGATGCCGCCGCGGTCGGTGATCTCGCCGCGCTCGGCGGCGACGGTGTAGCTGAGGTAGCGGTTCTTCTCCGCCTTCGCCGCGTACGCGTTGGCGTCGACGGCCTGCACCTGGAGGAGCCGGACGACGAACGCGATCATGACCAGGGTCAGCGCCAGGCTGACGAGCCGCAGCCGCGGCCTTGGGCTGCCGAGGCGCAGCGGCCGGCCGGAGCGGGAGCGCGGGGTCCGTCCGCGCGGTGCTGCGGACGAGGGCCGTCGTCGCGGCTCGGGGCGGGCGGCGGGCCGGGGGCGGCCGGAGCGGCCCGCCGCGTTGCGCGGGCGCGCGGGGCCGGGCACCCGCCGGCGCGGTGGTTCCTGGGAGGGCACTGCGTCACCTGCCGGGGCTCGTGGAGGTCTGTTCTGCCGGGGTACGCGCGTTCGCGGAGGTGTTCGGCCTCGCCTGGGCGGTGCCGGTCACCGTCGCGGAGGCACCGGGCTTCGCCGCCGGCGTGCCCGACGCGGCGGGCGAAGGGGTGGAGCGGGGCGAGGAGGAGGGCGACGGGGCGGCTGCGGGGGGCGGTTCGGGGACCTGGGACTTCGGGGCCGGAGTGGTCGGCACGGCGCTGGCGGCGGAGGGCACGCCGCGGACCTTGCCGTTCGGGCCGAGGAAGGCGGGGCTGCCGCCGGGGACCATGCCCAGCTCCCGTGCTCGCCGGGCCAGGGCATCGGGTTCGGAGGCGCTGTCGACGTCCCGCTGGAGTGCCTGCTGGTCGTCGGTGAGGTCCGTGGTCCGCTTCTTCAGCTCGCTCAGCCGGAACGATCCTTCGTTGAGCGCGGAGTTCAGCAGCAGCAGGGTGATCAGGCCGCCGCCCAGGAGCAGGACGACCAGCAGGACGAAGGGGGTCCGGGCCGCGTTGCTCGGCCCGGCCGGCATCAGCCGGCTGAGCCGCGCGGCGCGTCCTTTCAGCCCGCCGGCCGCGTTGCTCACCGCGCCGCTCCGTCCCCGGGCCGGGTCCGCGAAGGCTCCGGGTGCCGGCGGCTCATCGCTCCTCCTCGCGGATGCGCTGGGCGCCGCGGAGCCGGGCGGGGGCGGCGCGCCGGTTCTCGGCAACCTCCTCCTCGGTCGGCAGTTCGGCACCGCGGGTCAGCAGCTTGAGCCGTGGCTGATAACGCTCGGGGACGACCGGCAGCCCGGGCGGTGCGGTGTTGGCGGCGCCCGCCGCGAACACCTGCTTGACCAGGCGGTCCTCGAGCGAGTGGTACGACAGGACGGCGATGCGTCCGCCGACGGCGAGGCTCCGCACCGCGGCCGGGATCGCCCGCTCCAGCACGGTGAGCTCGCCGTTGACCTCGATGCGCAGCGCCTGGAAGGTGCGCTTGGCGGGGTTGCCGCCGGTGCGCTTGGCGGCCTGGGGCAGCGAGTCACGGATCAGCTCGACAAGCCGGGCACTGTTGGTGAAGGGCTCCTTCTCACGTTCGCGCACGACGGCGGAGACGATCCGCTTGGCCTGCTTCTCCTCGCCGTACGCGCGCAGGATCCTGACCAGCTCGCCCGGCGGGTAGGTGTTGAGCACCTCGGCCGCGCCGATGCCGGTCGTCTGGTCCATCCGCATGTCGAGCGGGGCGTCCTGGGCGTACGCGAATCCGCGGTCGGCCTCGTCCAGCTGCATGGAGGAGACGCCGAGGTCGAACAGGACGCCCTGCACCTTGGGGACGCCGAGCCGGTCGAGCACCTCGGGCAGTTCGTCGTAGACGGCGTGCACCAGTGTGGCGCGGTCGCCGTACGGGGCGAGCCGTTCGCCGGAGAGCCGCAGCGCCTCCTTGTCCCGGTCGAGCGCGATCAGCCGGGCGGTGGGAAAGGCGGCGAGCAGCGCCTCGCTGTGTCCGCCGAGGCCCAGGGTGCAGTCGACGACCACGGGCGGCTGCGCGCTCGGCGCCTCCAGAGCCGGGGCCAACAGGTCCAGGCACCGCTGGAGCATCACCGGGACGTGTCGGGTCTGGCTCATGCGCCCTCTCAGGCTCAGGTCCCGGGGGCGCTGCACGTACGGCCTGGTCCCCGCCCGCTCGCGAAGGGGAGGTCCGCCGGCGCCGGGGAAGGGGCGTCAGCCGACCGGCGAGCGGGAGAGGGCCGGGCCGTACGTACGCCGCGCACACGGGGAAAACATCGGAATGTGCAGGGTGTCGGTAACTTCCCGTCACTTTAGTCCACCCTGCCATTCGATCGATTCCCGATCAATCAACCCGACAGCGCGTCGGCCCTCGCTTTGTTCACCCGGCCGGGCGACCGACTGTGAGGCTTGTGGGTTACCTCACAACAAGCGTCGTTGACGTTCTTTGTCCGCTTCGACACCACGCCGGTGGTAGCGGCGAGAGCTAACGTCTAGTTCATGTCGACTTCTGCGCACTCCCCCGCCATGGACCAGACCCGCACCGGCGGCACCGTCACCGACCGCCTGGTCGAGGCGAACGTCCAGTACGCCTCCGAGTTCAGCGATCCCGGCATGGACGCGAAGCCCGTGCTGCGCGTCGCGGTCGTTGCCTGCATGGACGCCCGGCTCGACCTGCACAAGGCACTCGGCCTGGCGCTCGGCGACTGTCACACCGTCCGCAACGCCGGCGGCGTGGTCACCGACGACGTCATCCGCTCGCTGTCGATCAGCCAGCGGGCCCTCGGCACGCGCAGCGTGGTGCTGATCCACCACACCAACTGCGGCATGGAGTCGATCACCGAGGAGTTCCGTCAGGACCTGGAGAGGGAGGTCGGCCAGCGGCCGGCCTGGGCGGTGGAGGCCTACACCGACGCGGACCAGGACGTGCGGCAGTCGATGCAGCGGGTCCGCACCTCGCCGTTCCTGCTGCACACCGACGACGTGCGCGGTTTCGTCTTCGACGTGACCACCGGTCTGCTGCGCGAGATCCTTCCGGCTTCCTGACTCAGAGGGACCGGCGACCGGGGGCGGAAGAAGGAGCCCCGCGACGCTGCCCCCGGTCGCCGGTCCCTCTTACCCGGCCCTAGGGAGCCGGACGGGCCCGTTCCGACAGCGAAAATCCCCACCGACCCGACATTTCGGCCTCGGTTGTCCACAGGCGAGTGACACGAAGCGGTAACGGCAACAAGAATGCGGGTGTGACACCCCGCCGGACCCTGTCCGGCGCGGTGTCCGTAATTCGGGGTGGGCCGGGCCGCACAAGGGCATCGGCCCGTGACTGGGGAATCCTGTGCTCCTGGTGAGCGTGGGGCAGGGCCGAGGAGGGCCGGGTGACGACCTATGACGATCGAGCGAGCCTCACAGATCTGACCACCACAGCGGAGCGGGTACGCAGGTCGGTGGAAGGTGTGATCGAGGGCAAGCCCGAGGTCGTACGCCTTTCGCTGACCGTGCTGCTCGCGGAGGGCCATCTCCTGATCGAGGACGTCCCCGGCGTGGGCAAGACCATGCTGGCCAAGGCGCTGGCACGGTCCATCGACTGCTCGGTGCGACGCATCCAGTTCACACCGGACCTGCTGCCCTCCGACATCACCGGTGTGTCCATCTTCGATCAGCAGCGGCGCGACTTCGAGTTCAAACCGGGCGCGATCTTCGCCCAGATCGTGATCGGCGACGAGATCAACCGCGCCTCGCCCAAGACCCAGTCCGCGCTGCTGGAGTCGATGGAGGAGCGTCAGGTCACCATCGACGGGCACACCTACGAGCTGCCCGACCCCTTCATGGTCGTGGCCACCCAGAACCCGGTGGAGATGGAGGGCACGTATCCGCTGCCCGAGGCCCAGCGCGACCGGTTCATGGCCCGGGTGTCGATCGGCTATCCCAGCGCCGAGGCCGAGCTGCAGATGCTCGACGTGCACGGCGGTGTCTCACCGCTCGACGACCTCCAGCCGGTGGCGCACGCCCACGACATCGTCAAGCTGATCGAGGCGGTGCGCGCGGTCCACGTCGCCGAAGCCGTCCGGCGGTACGCGGTGCAGCTCGTCGGGGCCACCCGGAACCACCCCGACCTCAGGCTCGGCGCATCACCGCGGGCCACCCTGCACCTGCTGCGCGCCGCCAAGGCCTCCGCGGCTCTGAGCGGGCGGGACTACTGCCTGCCGGACGACGTGCAGGCCCTCGCCGTCGCGGTGCTCGCCCACCGGCTGCTGCCCACCGCACAGGCCCAGCTGAACCGCCGCACCGCCGAACAGGTGGTCCTGGAGATCCTTCAGCAGACCCCCGTCCCGACCGCGTCGGGCGGAGCGGCCGTCCCGGCGCCCCAGCACCAGCCGGGTGCGGTGTACGGCGGCCGGCAGCAGCCGGGCGCACGGCGGCTCTGATGGCCGCCGGGGGGCCGCCCGCCATGGACGACAGCGACAGCAAGGGCGGTCTGCGGGCCGCCCTGGGCGGCCTGACCACGCGCGGCCGGTCCTTCCTCGCGGCCGGTGTGGCCGCCGCGGTCTGCGCCTACGTGCTGGGCCAGGGGGATCTCCTGCGGGTCGGTCTGCTGCTCGCCGTACTGCCGCTGGTCTGTGTGACGGCCCTGTTCCGGACCCGCTACCAGGTCGCCGGCACCCGCCGGCTCTCGCCGTCCCGGGTGCCCGCGGGCTCCGAGGCGCGGGTCCATCTGCGGATGGACAACGTCTCGCGGCTGCCCACAGGCCTGCTCATGCTCCAGGACCGGGTGCCGTACGTGCTCGGACCGCGGCCCCGCTTCGTCCTGGACCGGGTGGAGGCGAACGGCCGGCGCGAGGTGTCGTACCGGGTGCGGTCGGATCTGCGCGGGCGCTACCCGCTCGGTCCCCTGCAGCTGCGGCTGAGCGATCCTTTCGGGATGTGCGAGCTGACGCGCTCGTTCAGCGCGTACGACACGCTCGTCGTCATCCCGCGGACCGAACCGCTGCCCCCGGTGCGGCTGGCGGGCGAGGCATCCGGTTACGGCGAGGGGCGGCAGCGCTCGCCGGCGCTGGCGGGTGAGGACGACGTCATCCCGCGCGGCTACCGGCACGGCGACGACCTCCGCCGTGTCCACTGGCGCTCCACCGCGCGCTACGGCGAGCTGATGGTGCGCCGCGAGGAGCAGCCGCAGCGGGCCAGATGCACGGTGCTGCTGGACACGCGCCGAATCGCCTTCCAGGGCACGGGGCCCGACTCGGCGTTCGAGTGGGCCGTCTCCGGCGCGGCCTCCGCGCTCGTGCACATGCTGGAACGGGGTTTCGCGGTCCGGCTGGTGACCGACGACGGCACGGAGGTACCGGGCGCGAGCGGCTTCTCCGGCTCCACCCAGGACACGGCCGACTCGGCCGGACTGATGATGGACACCCTCGCCGTCGTCGACCACTCCGACGGCGAGGGCCTCGCCCGGGCGTACGACGTGCTCCGCGGCGGCGACGAGGGCCTGCTGATCGCCTTCCTCGGCGATCTGGACGACGAACAGGCCGCGGTGGCGGCGCGCATGCGACAGCGCGGCGGTGGGGCCGTCGCCTTCGTCCTGGACAGCGCCGCCTGGGTGCACGGCGCAACGCCCGCCTCCGACGCGGCCCGCGAGCAGCGGCTCCGGCTGCTGCGCGAGTCGGGATGGACGGCGGTTGCGGTCGGGCCGGGCACGGATCTGGCCCGGCTGTGGCAGCAGGCGAGCCATCAGGGTTCGCTGACCGGGTCCGCCGCGATGGGCGGCACGACCGGCGGCACGACGGGATTCTCCGGTGGTTGGTCATGAGAGGACGGTCATGAGCGGTCGTGGTCGGCTGGCGCTGTGCGCCTATGCGGCGACGCTGATGGCGGCGTGTTCGATGCTGCCACTGGTCGACCCCTACGCCTGGATCGTGCAGGCCGCGTTCCTGCTGGCCATCCAGTGCGGCGTGGGCGCGCTCGGCCGGCGGGTGCCGCTGCCGCGGGCGGCGACCGTCGCCGCTCAGGCACTGGTCCTGGTGGTGCTGTTGACCGTGGCGTTCGCCCGTCAGGAGGCGCTGGCGGGCTTCCTGCCCGGACCGCAGTCGGTGCAGCGGCTCGCCGACCTGCTGACCGTGGGTGCGGACGACGTCGGGCGGTACGCCATCCCGGCACCGGACACGGCGGGCATCCGGCTGATGCTGGTGGGCGGCGTGCTGCTGATCGGGCTCGCGGTGGACGCGCTGGCGGTCACGTTCCGCAGCGCCGCGCCGGCCGGGCTGCCCCTGCTGGCCCTCTACTCCGTCGCCGCCGGTCTCTCCGACGGTGGCGCGGACTGGCTGTGGTTCCTGCTGGCCGCCTGCGGCTATCTCCTCCTCCTGCTGGCCGAGGGCCGCGACCGGCTCTCCCAGTGGGGGCGGGTCTTCGCCGGGGCCGCCGCGGCCCGGGGCCGAGGTCATGCCTCCGGCATCGGCGCCCAGGGCGGCGGGGCGCTCGCCCCGGTGCGCACCGGGCGTCGCATCGGCGCGTTCGCCCTGGGCATCGCGCTGGTCGTGCCCGCGGCCCTGCCCGCGCTCGACAGCGGGCTGCTGGCCGGTACGGGCGGCGGCAACGGCAAGGGGCGCGGTGGCGGCACCATCTCCGCCGTGAACCCGCTGGTCTCCCTGCAGAACGACCTCAACCAGCCGGAGAACCGGGAGGTGATGTCGTACCGCACCAACTCGACCGGTGCGCAGGACTTCTACCTCCGCATCCTGGCCCTTGACCAGTTCAACGGGAGCGAATGGCGGGCCTCGACCCGCCGGCTGAAGGACGTTCCGAAACGGCTCCCGAACCCGCCCGGTCTGTCGCCGGACGTCGCCGTGACGGAGATCAGTACGAACATCTCCGCGTCGCCTTCCTACAAGCAGACCTACCTGCCGCTCCCCTACCCGGCGACCGAGGTGAGGGTCGACGGGCGCTGGCGGTTCGAGCCCGAGGGCCGCACCCTGGTCGGGGACGACGGCGAGACGACCGGCGGGGCGCAGTACGGGGTCTCCAGCCTGATCGTGCAGCCGACAGCCGGACAGCTCGCGAGCGCGGGCGAGGTTCCGGCAGCCCTGCTCCGCGAGTACACCCAGGTGCCCGGCTCGCTGCCCAAGGTGGTCCGGGCGACGGCCGACGAGGTCACGAAGGGCTCCGCCAACTCCTACGAGCAGGCGGTGAAGCTGCAGAACTACTTCGCCTCCGAGGGCGGCTTCACCTACGACACCTCGGTGAACTCGGGTACCGGCAGCGCGGCGATCGGCCGGTTCCTGAACGACCGGCGGGGCTTTTGCGTCCACTTCTCGTTCACCATGGCGGCGATGGCCCGGACGCTGGGCATCCCGGCCCGGGTCGCCGTCGGCTTCACGCCCGGCACGGCGCAGTCGGACGGTTCGATGTCGGTCGGTCTGCGTGATGCGCATGCCTGGCCGGAGCTGTACTTCGAGGGCATCGGCTGGACCCGCTTCGAGCCCACGCCGACACGTGGCTCGCTGCCGTCGTACACCCTGCCGGACGCCCCGTCCGGCGACTCCGCCGATCCGGCCCGGCCGGAGACGGAGGCCTCGGCAGCGGTGCCGGTCGCACCGTCCGCCTCGGACAGCTGCCCGGCGCAGACGGGCGGGCAGGGCGAGTGCGGCAGCTCGGCTCTTCCGGGTGCCGCCGCGCCCACGGACACGGGGACGTCGGCGGGCACCGTGCTCGGAGTGGTCCTGGTGGCCGTCCTCGTGCTGTTGCTCCCGCTGCTGCCCATGTTCTGGCGTATGCGGGTACGGGCCCGGAGGCTGGGCTCCTCCACCGGGCGCACCCCGGCGGACGCGACCGCGAGAACGCTGGCGGCCTGGCAGGAGATCACCGACACCGCCTGGGACCACGGCATCGAGCCGGACGAGTCGCTGACCCCGCGGAAGGCCGCGGCCCGGGTGGTACGGGCGGGTGAGCTGGACCCGGAGGTGGCCGAGGCGGTGCACCGGGTGGCGGGCGCGGTGGAGCAGGTGCTCTACGCGCCGGAGCCGCGGCCGGTGTCGGGGCTCGCGGAGGATGCGCAGGCGGTACGGGCGGGCCTGCGGGGCTCCGTCGGCCGGTTCGCCCGGTTCCGCGCGACAGTGGCACCACGCTCGGCCGTACGGGTGGTGTGGGCGGTGTCGGAGCGCCGGGCGGCCCTGGCCGGCCGATGGCGGGCGCCGCAGCGGCCCGCGTGGCTCCGCCTCCCGTCCCGCCAGCAGGGCTGACGCGTACGGGCCCCGGGCAGGCCCGTTCTGCGGGCCTGCCCGCGGGTCTGAGGCCCTGGGCGTCAGACCCGTCGCGCGGAACCGCCCGAGTTCTGAGGCCACGGGCCTTCCGCCCGGGGCCCCCGGGTTCTCAAGCCCAGGCGTCGGGCCTCCCGGACGGGGCCGCCCGGGACGGGGCCGCCCGAGGCATCAGGCCCTGAGCATCAGGCCCTTCCTGCAGGGCCGACCGGGGCATCGAGCCGCATCGAGCCCGAAGGCATCAAGGCCCGGGCCTCGGCTCCGCAGGCCTCGCCCGGGCACACGCGTGAGGGGCGGTCGCAGAAAAGCGACCGCCCCTCACCCATAAGTGTTCTGAGCGCTTACTGGCCCTGCTCATCACGGCGGCGCTGCCACCGCTGTTCGATCCGGTTCATCACGGACCTGCGCTGTTTGGGCTGTCGGCGCGGCTCCGCGCCACCCGCGCGGACTGCCTGTTGCTCGCCCGGTTTCGGCGCCTTGCGCCAACCCGTCACCGCGAGCACCGCGCAGCCCAGCATGACGAGGAACCCCACCACGCTGATCCAGATCTGCTGGGCGACCATTCCGGCCATGAGGAGCGCGATTCCCACCAGAAAGCCAGCAACTGCCTGGTAGACCCGTCGCCGGGTGTATGTACGCAGCCCACTTCCCTCGAGCGCTGTCGCGAACTTGGGATCTTCGGCGTACAGCGCTCGCTCCATTTGCTCGAGCATTCGCTGCTCGTGCTCCGAGAGCGGCACGGAGTCCTCCTCGTCGTCGGCCGCGGGGGGCGGCCGGTATGCGGCCCTTCCAGGATAGGCAGGGAATCGCCCCCGTGAAACCCGCCCTCATTGCCAATCAGCCAGTCCGGGCCGCCACGGCGGCTCAGCTGCTGAGGCGTTGATTCCCCAACCTCCGATCCGTCATGCCGGATGGTGTCCCCCGATCATACGGGGCCAAGGCTCCGATCGGGGCTGCTGGGGCGTACTCCGTCTGCAGCTGCGTTGCTGATCAGCCACGCTGCCGCCGTGATCGGCCGGTGGCGGGACGGCCCCTCAGGCCCGCTTGGTGCCCAGGACGTGCAGCTGGGTGGCCACCGCATGGAACGCGGACAGCTCAGCGGCCGCCGTCTCCAGCTTGAGCAGGGCCTCCATCGCGCCGGGCTCGGTGTCCACCAGGACCCCCGGCACCAGGTCGGCGAAGACACGTACCCCGTGGACCGCTCCGACCTCGATGTCCGCGCCCTCGACGAGCTCGGTGAGCTGCTCCGCCGTGTACCGCCGGGGCACCGGGTCGCCCTCGCCCCATCGGCCGTCCGGGTCGCTGAGCGCGTGGCGCGCCTCGGTGAAGTGGCCCGCGAGCGCCCGCGCCAGGACCGCGCCACCGAGTCCGGCGGCGAGCAGGCTGAGCGCTCCGGACGGGCGGAGCGCCTCCACCGCGTGCCGCACGCCCTCGGCGGGATCGTCCACGTACTCCAGGACTCCGTGGCAGAGCACGGCGTCGTATCCCCCGCGCCCGACCACGTCGAACAGGCCGAGGATGTCTCCCTGGACTCCGTTGACCCGGTCGGCGACCCCGGCCTCGGCCGCACGGCGCTCCAGCGCGAACAGCGCGTTGGGGCTCGGGTCGACGACGGTGACCCGGTGGCCCAGACGTGCGACGGGAACGGCGAAGTTGCCCGTACCGCCACCCGTGTCCAGTACGTCCAGGACGTCCCTGCCGGTCGCCTTGACCTGCCGGTCGAGAGCGTCTTTGAGGACCTCCCAGACCACAGCGGTACGGAGGGAGGCGCGGGGGCGCAGCTGGTCCGACACGGCAGTTGACTCCTCGGCACGGTGCCGCCGCTGAGGGCGGAGCGTGAACAGCGCAGGTGATAGGTCCCGTCCACCCTATTGCCTCGCGCCGCCGTCCCCGTCATCCCGCATCGGACCGTTCCGCGCGGGGCTGCGGAAGGACCGGCTGGAGCACCAGCAGCCGCTCCACCAGGCGAAGGAACATCGCCGCGTCGCGCAGCAGGTCGTCCGCGTCGCGCCGGCCGGCCGCGCCGGGTATGCCGGCTTCCGCCCGGGCCCGGCGGCGGGCGCCGGAGGCGAAGAGCGCGCTCCATTCGGTGAGCTCGGGGGCGATCTCCGGCAGGACCTCCCAGGCGCTGCGGATCCGCTCCCGCCGCCGTGGGGAGGTCTCGGGGCGCCCGCGGACGGCGAGCACCGCGGCCGCGGTGCGCAGCGCGGCGAGATGGGCGGTGGCGTAGCGCTCGTTCGGCACATCGAGAACAGCTGCCTCTTCCAGGCCGGCGCGGGCCTGGGCGAGGAGATCGAGGGCGGCGGGCGGCGCCGAGGTGCGCCGGAGTACGGGATGGACGTCGTGCGCCGGGCCGGTCGGTGAGGGGGCAGGGCCGTCTGCGCGGCGTCGCGGGGCGGCTGCTGCGGACGAGTGGGCCATGACAGAACCTCCTGTCTCGTAACGGCTTCGTGGCCGTCTGTATCCATCGTGACGGCCCCCACTGACAATCGGTCCAAATCAACCCCTGACCTGGCCTTTTGCCTCGATCGCAAGTTCGGGCTACCTTTTTGCACTGACTGGTCAGTTCAAAAGAAGGACAGGGGAGGGTCTGTGAACAGCCCGCACGGGGCAGCTGTCACCGCCGAAGGCCTCGGCCTCAAGGGGCCGCGCGGATGGGCTTTCCGGGGCGTGACGTTCAGCGCCGCCCCCGGGTCCCTGATCGCGATCGAGGGCCCGTCCGGCTCGGGCCGTACCTGCCTGCTGCTCGCCCTCACCGGCCGGATGCGCCCCACCGAGGGCGATGCCTCGACCGGCGGCCTGCGCCTGCCACGCCGGGCCGCCGCCGTACGCCGTATCGCGGCCCTGGGCACGGTGCCCGGAGTCAGCGAGCTCGACCCGGCATTCACGGTCGCCGAGCACCTGCGTGAACGTGCCCTGTTGCAGCGCCGCTTCGACGGCTCCCTTCGTGCCCTGCTGCGGCCGCGCCGCGAGCGCGTCGCCGCGGCCGGGGCCCGGATCGACGCCGCCCTGAAGGCGGCCGGACTCGACACCGCCACCCTGCCCAAGGCCGGACGGACCTCCGTAAGGGATCTGGAACGGCTGGAGGCCCTGCGGCTCTCCATCGCCCTCGCGCTGATCGGCCGGCCGCGGCTGCTCGCGGTGGACGACACCGACCTCAAGCTGTCCGACGCGGAACGCGCCGAGGCCTGGGAGCTGCTGCGTCACCTCGCCGCCGACGGCACGACCGTGCTGGCCGTGTGCAGGCAGGCCCCCGAGGACGCCGTCACCGTACGTACCGGCGCGACCGCAACCGCTGACCCCGCAGACGACGCCGGGGAGCGCCAGTCGTCGGCGGCCCCCGCACACGACCCCGGGGAGCCCGCGTCGCCGGCGGCCCCCGCACACGACGAAGGGACGGCCGATGCGTTCGCCGAGACTGGCCGCGCTTGAGCTCCGGCGCTTCGGCAGGGGGAAGCTGCCGCGCGCCGCACTGGCCGCGCTCCTGCTGCTCCCCCTGCTCTACGGCGCCCTGTACCTCTGGTCCTTCTGGGACCCCTACGGCCGCCTGGACCGCATCCCGGTCGCACTGGTCAACGACGACAAGGGCGCCACCGCCGCGGGCAGACACCTCGCGGCCGGGGACGAGATCACCGGCAAGCTGCTCGACTCCAAGGTCTTCGACTGGCACGAGGTGAGCGCCGCCGAGGCGGGCCGGGGCGTCGAGGACGGCACGTACTACCTCTCGCTGACCATGCCCCCGGACTTCAGCAGGCGCATCGCCTCCAGCGCCGGTGAGTCACCCGAGACGGGCGCGCTCCAGGTGCGCACCAACGACGCGAACAACTACATCGTCGGCCAGATCTCCCGCACGGTGTTCTCCGAGGTCCGCACCGCCGCGTCGGCCAACGCCTCCCGGGGCTTCCTCGACCGGATCTTCATCAACTTCTCCGATCTCCACGACGCGACGGCGAAGGCGGCCAAGGGCGCCGCCGATCTCGAGGGCGGGATCGGCAGGGCGAAGAAGGGCTCGAAGGACCTCGCGGACGGGCTCAAGGACGCGAAGGCCGGCAGCAGCCGGCTGGCCACCGGCATCGTCAAGCTGGACAAGGGCGCGGGCGACCTGGAGACCGGCTCGCGCCAGGTCGCGGACGGCACCCAGCTGCTCGCCGACAAGGTCAACGGCGTGGCCGCGGACGTCCGCCCGTTCCTGAAGGACAACGGCAAGGCGATCGGCGACACGGCCCGGCTCGTCGCCGACTCCTCGCAGACCGTACGGGACAACCTCGACCTGCTCGTGAAGGCGGCGCCCACCGCCGCCACCGCCGCCCACACGGCCTCCGACGACCTCGCCGAGGTCCACCGCACCCGGTGCGAGGAGCAGCCGCTCCCCGATGCCACCGTCTGCGCGCCGCTGAAGCGGGCCGTGACGGCGGCGGCCGACGTCGCCGCCGTGGCCGACGACGTGAACGTCCTGGTCAAGAACCAGAACGGGGACCTCAAGAAGCTGCGCGGCCAGTTGACCACCCTGCAGAAGCAGGCCGACGCCCTCGCCGAGCGCTCGCCCCACCTGGACGAGGACCTGGAGAGCGCCGTCAGGAAGGTCAACGCGCTCAACACCGGCGCCCACAAGGTCGCCAAGGGCGCGGACCGGCTCCACACCGGGCTGGCCACGGCCAAGTCGGGCTCCGCCGAGCTGAACACCGGGGTCGGCGACCTCAAGAAGGGCGCGACGAGCCTGGACAGCGGCCTGGTCCGCCTCGGCGACGGTTCTGCCACGCTGGCCAAGGGGCTCGACGACGGGGCCGGCAAGATCCCGGACTACGACAGGAAGGACCGCGACGCCCGTACTGAGGTCATGGCCGACCCCGTGCAGCTGGCATCCCGGTCACTGCACGCGGCTCCCAACTACGGCACCGGCTTCGCCCCCTACTTCATCCCGCTCTCCCTGTGGGTCGGCGCGATGGTGGCGTACATGCTCATCCAGCCGCTGAACCGGCGTGCCCTGGCCGCCGGGGCACCCGCCTGGCGGATCGCCCTCGCGGGCTGGCTGCCGGTGGCCGCGATCGGTCTCCTCCAGGTGGCCGCGCTGATGTCCGTACTGCACTGGGGGCTCGGCCTCCAGATGGCCAACGCCGCCGGGACCATCGGTTTCCTGGCCCTGGTCACCTGTTGCTTCGGCGCGATCGTGCAGTGGCTGAACGCCCGGTTCGGGGCCGCCGGCCGCATTCTCGTCCTCGCGGTGCTGATGCTCCAGCTGACCTCGGCCGGCGGCACGTACCCCGTACAGACGAGTCCGGGCTTCTTCAACGCGATCCATCCGTACCTGCCGATGAGTTACGTCGTCGAGGGCCTGCGCCGGCTGATCACGGGCGGCGGGCTCGGGCCGGTATGGCAGGGCTGTGCGGTGCTGCTGGCCTTCACCGCCGGGGCGCTCGCGCTGACGGCCTTGTCCGCCCGCCGCAAGCAGGTGTGGACCCTGGAGCGGCTGCATCCGGAGCTGAGTCTGTGAGCACTCCGGGACCTGTGAGAATCAGGAGCATGGAAAGCAGTAGCGCCACACGCCGCCAGGCCACCCGGCAGAAGCTCTACGAAGCGGCCGTGACCCTCATCGCCGAGAAGGGGTTCTCGGCGACGACGGTGGACGAGATCGCCGAGCGTGCCGGGGTGGCCAAGGGCACGGTGTACTACAACTTCAAGAGCAAGACCGAGCTCTTCGAGGAGCTGCTGCGCCACGGTGTCGGGCTGCTCGCCTCCTCGCTGCGCACGGCGGCGGAGGAGACCGACGAGCGCGGCGGCAGCCGGGTCGAGGCACTGGATGCCATGATCCGCGCCGCTCTGGTCTTCATCGACCGCTACCCGGCCTTCACCCAGCTGTACGTGGCCGAGCTGTGGCGCACCAACCGCGCCTGGCAGGCCACCCTGCTGGTGGTGCGTCAGGAGGCCGTCGCCGTGGTCGAGGGCGTGCTCAGGGAGGGCGTCGCGGGCGGCGAGCTCAGCGAGGAGATCGACATCCCGCTGACGGCGGCCGCCCTGGTCGGCATGGTGCTGGTGGCGGCGCTGGACTGGCAGGCGTTCCAGCCGGAGCGGTCGATCGACGACGTGCACTCCGCGCTGTCCCTGCTGCTGCACGGGCGGGTCGGCGGGCGCTGACCCCGGCCCCGCGAGGGTCCTGAACGCACGAAGACGCCGGTCCGGCGGAGCTCGATCCCCCCGAGGTCCTGAACGCACGAAGACGCCGGTCCGGCGGAGCTCGATCCCCCCGAGCCCCGCCCGACCGGCGTCTTCCGTGCTGCCGGAGAACCTTCCCCCGTGACCCCGTGTTCCCCCGTGGTCCCGAGTCCTCCGCCGTGCACCCCCGTTCGGAAGGAGTGCCGCGCCCGCTCCGCCGCCCCGTGCCGGCGGTACCGGCGCAGCGCCCCTTCCGTGGTCCCCACTCTGCCGTCCCCGCAGGCCGCGCCCCATCCGCACCCCTACTCATCTCAGGTCCTGGGTACGGGTACTCAGCCCTGCGCACCTGCGCCCTCCCGCACCCGTACACCACCTGGTTACGATCACCCCCGTGTCCGTACTCCCCCTGGTGTTCACGAGTGGCTGGGCGAGCGGGATCAACGCCTACGCGGTGGTCCTCCTCCTCGGCATCTTCGGCGCGACCGGTGTCACCGACGAGGTGCCGGCCTCGTTGCAGCGCACCGATGTCCTCGTCGTGGCCGGTGTGCTCTTCCTGTGCGAGGTGGTGGCGGACAAGATCCCGTACGTGGACTCGGTCTGGGACACCGCGCACACCGTCATCAGGCCGCTCGCCGGGGCGGTCGTTGCCGCGCTGCTGGCGGGCGAGAGCGGTTCGCTGCCGGAACTCGCCGCGGGGGCCATCGGCGGGTCCACCGCCCTGATGAGCCATCTGGTGAAGGCGGGCACCAGGATGGCGGTCAACACCTCCCCCGAGCCCTTCAGCAACATCGCGGTGAGCATCGCCGAGGACCTCGGGGTCGCCGGGGTCGTCACCTTCGCCATATTCCATCCGTGGATCGCGGCCTCCATCGCCGCGACGCTGCTGGTGCTCGGCCTGGTGATACTGGTCTTCCTGGCCTCCCGGATCCGCCGGTTCCTGCGCCGCAGAGCGCAGCGGCGCGAAGAGAAACGCCTGGCGGAAACCGTCTCCCACCGGCCTGACGGCTGAGCCGTCGGCAGCGGCCGTTAGAGTCGCCGGCATGGCACGTATTGCGGTGATCGGCGCCGGCTTGGGCGCGATGTCGGCGGCGGCCCGGCTGGCAGTGGCAGGCCACCGGGTGACGGTGTACGAGCGGTCGGAGACGTTCGGCGGATCCGTCGGCCGCCATGCCCTGCACGGTTTCGCGTTCGACACGGGCCCCGGCCTGCTCCATCTTCCGGCCGTCTACCGCGACCTGTTCGTGAAGACCGGCAAGGAACCGCTGGAGCGGTGCGTCACGCTGTCCCAGGTCGATCCGGCGAGCCGTCATGTCTTCGCGGACGGCACGGACGTGTCCCTGCCGAACGCCTCGCGGGCCGGCGTCGTCGCTGCCCTGGACGCCGCGCTCGGCGAGGGCGCGGGCGGAAGCTGGGGGGCGTTTCTCGACCGCGCCCGAGAAGCGTGGGACCGTTCGAGGCGGCCGCTGCTGGAGGAACCCCTGCGCCCCGACTGGCAGGTCCTGACCCGCGACCCGTATCCGGCGCCCGTGCGGCGGCGGCTGCTGCGCCCCTCCCTCCGGGCCGGCACGGTGGCGGAGATCGGGTCCTGGGAGCTGGCGGATCCCCGGCTGGCCGCCCTGCTGGACGGGTACGCGCTGTCGTACGGGCTCGATCCGCAGCGTGCCCCGGCGAGCACGGCCCTGCTGCCGTACATGGAGGAGACCTTCGGCAGCTGGTACGTCTCCGGCGGCATGCGGGCGCTCGCGCAGGCCGTGTACGAGCGGTGTCTGGCCCGGAAGGTGGAGTTCGTCTTCGGCGCGGAGGTGGCCCGGGTCCTGGAGAAGGACGGCCGGGCGGCAGGCGTGGAGCTGACGGACGGCACGGTCGCGGAGGCGGCTCACGTGGTGCTGGGAGCCCGGCCGCACCCGGGCCTGATGCCCGCTCAGGAGCTCTGGCGGGACGGTGACGTGACGGTGCAGCCCCGGCCGGACGGCTCCGCGCCGACGGGCCGGTTCGTGGTGCTGCTGTCGCTGCGCGGCGGGCGGTCCGCGGACGCCGTGCACCGGACGCTGGTGCATCCGGCGGACGGGGCGGCGGAGCGCGAGGCGGTGTCCGGCGGCCGGCTCGCCGCGCACCCCACGGTGACGGTGCTGCGCCCCGACGACCCCTCGACCCGCCCCGACGAGGCCCACGAGGCCGTGACGCTGACGGCGACCGTCGCCCCGCACGGCCCGGTGGACTGGACGGACGAGGCGCTGCGGGCGCGGTACGCGGACACCCTGATCGACACCGCGAACGCGGCTGTGCCCGGCCTGCGGGACCGCATCCTGCACACGGAGGTGCGGACGCCCGCGGAGTCCGAGGCCGAGACGGGTGCGCCGGGCGGTGCGGTCCCCGCGCCCGCGCTGGCGGGCGCCGGGGGCGGCTGGCTCCACGCCGGCAACCGCACCCGGCTGCCCGGACTGTTGCTGGCGGGCGGCTGGGCGCATCCGGGCGGCGGCCCGGCGCACGCGGGGATGTCCGGGGCGCTGGTCGCCGGGATCATCGTCGAGGGCGACGGGTTCCGCGGGTCGCGGTGACGGCCGGGGATCCGGCCCCGGCCGGTCGGCGTCAGTAGCGGTACTGCTCGTTGTAGCCCGTGTCGTAGCCGTTCGGGTACGGCGCCGGCTGGACGGGCTGTTCCGGGGGCATCGGCGGGTACTGCTCGCCCTCGCGCTGCTGCGGCACCCAGACACCGCCCGGCGGCGTCTCGGAGGCGTACGACTGCGACGGGGCGTACGGGTCGGCGAACTGCTGGCCGTTGCCGTAGCTGTCGTAGCCCCCGTCGTTCCCGTACGTGCCGTACTGCGGGGTGCTCGCGGTGGTGCCGATGTACGGGTCGGAGTACGCGGCGTACTGCTGCTGGTCCGTGCCGTAGTCGTACTGACCGGCTCCCGCGTAGGTGTCCTGGCCGCCGTACGTGTCCTGGCCCTGCGCCGGGTACGCGGCGGGGTCGGTGTACGGGTCGTACGCGGTGTACTGCGGCTGCTGGGGTTCCTGGTGCTGCCCCTGCTGCGGGCGGTGGTCGGTGTAGATGCCGTACTGCCCGGTGTCGTCCGGCAGCGGCTCCGGGGCGTAGACCGCATCCGGGCCGGCCTGCGGTGCGGCCTCCGGCTGCTGCGGTGCCTCGTGGTCGTACTCCATCTCCAGGTCCGAGACCTGGAGCGTGGGTTCACGGTCGGCGGCGGCGCCGCGGCGGCGCCGGCTCTCCCCGGGGCTGCCCCCTATGGCCCAGCCCGTCGAGAAGCCGCGGCGGAAGGAGAGCGTGACGTACGTCTGGCCGGTCGCGAAGGCGATCGCGCCGAGGGCGATGACGAACACGGACGGCATCAGCACACCGACGACGACACCGGCGAAGCCGGTGAAGGCGAGCAGGCGCCAGCGCAGGCGCGCCTTGTACTGCAGCAGCACCTCACCGAGCAGCCACAGCGCAACGATGCCGAACGCGATGTAGAGGACCGTCCAGCCCATGCCCGCCCCCTTCTACGGCCACCGCCCCGGGTCGCGGCGGGTACGGCCGGTCACGACTGCTTGTGCAGTCCGAGATTCTCGTAGATTTCGAGCGTCGCCGTCGAGTTGTTCAACGTGATGAAGTGCAGCCCGGGGACACCCTCGGAAAGCAGCTTCGCGCAGAACCGCGTTGCGAAGTCGATGCCAATGGAGCGTACAGCGGCGGGATCGTCCTTGGCGGCGAGGATCCGTTCTTTCAGGTCCGCGGGCAGAGTCGCGTTGCTGAGCTGCGCGAATCTCTCCAATTGCCGGACGCTCGTCAGGGGCATCACCTCAGGAATGATCGGCGTTTCGCAACCCGCAGCGACCACCCGGTCACGCATCCGGAGATAGGCGTCCGGATCGAAGAACATCTGCGTGATCGCATAGTCCGCACCGGCGCGGCACTTGTCCACGAAATGCCGGATGTCGGTGTCCCAGTCGGCGGAGCGCGGATGCCGTTCCGGGAATGCCGCGACGCCGACGCAGAAATCGCCGGATTCCTTGATCAGCCGGACGAGGTCCGCCGCGTACCGCACGCCCTGCGGGTGTTCGACCCACGGACCCATCGGGTCGCCCGGCGGGTCGCCGCGCACCGCGAGGATGTTCCGGATCCCGGCGTCCGCGTACTGGCCCACCATGTTGCGCAGCTCGGCGATGGAGTGGTTGACCGCCGTGAGGTGCGCGACCGGGGTGAGCGTGGACTCGGCGGCGATGTCCTGGGTCGCCTTCACCGTCCCGGCCCGGGTCGATCCGCCGGCCCCGTACGTCACGGAGACGAAACTCGGTCCCACCGCCTCGACCCGGCGCAGCGCGTTCCAGAGGTTCCGCTCGCCCTTCTCTGTCTTGGGCGCCCAGAACTCGAACGAGTACGAGGTCTTGCCGGTCGCGAGCATCTCACGCACGGTGCGCGCGTGATCTGTCCTGGTGGAGGGTGTGCCAAGGGCCATACCGGCAGGTTAACCAGGGCGCGGCGGGCTCCCAACCGAACTGGGGCGATTTGGCTTGATTGCCCGATCTTTGTCCACGCTTCGGACACTCCTGTCCCGAAGTTGCCCCTCCGCCCGGTCACACCCCGGCGCGGTCCCGGATCCTTCCCGCCAGCGCGGCGGCGGCGGCAGCCGGATCGGAAGCCTCGGTGACGGCCCGCACGACGACGACCCGTCGGGCTCCGGCGTCCAGCACCTCGTCGAGGTTGCCCGCGTCGATCCCGCCGATGGCGAACCACGGACGGGTGGGGGCGAGCGAGGCGGCGTAACGGACGAGGTCCAGCCCCGGGGCGTACCGGCCGGGCTTGGTCGGGGTGGGCCAGCAGGGGCCGGTGCAGAAGTAGTCGACGCCGGGCTCGGCGACGGCCGCGTCGACTTCGGACTCGGCGTGCGTGGAGCGGCCGATGACCACGTCCTGGCCGATGATCGCGCGGGCGGCCGGGACCGGCAGGTCGCCCTGGCCCAGGTGCAGCACATCGGAGCCGATGGCATGGGCGACGTCGGCCCGGTCGTTGACGGCGAGGAGCTTGCCGTGACGCTTGCAGGCGTCGGCGAAGAGGGCGAGGTGTTCCAGCTCCTCGGCCGCTTCCATGCCCTTGTCGCGCAACTGGATGATGTCCACGCCGCTGGTCAGGACCGCGTCGAGGAACGCGGGAAGGTCACCCTGGCGCCGGCGGGCGTCCGTGCACAGGTAGAGCCGGGCATCGGACAACAGCGCGCGAGGCGTGGACATGGTGCGGTTCCCCCCGGGGAAAGGCGACGTCGGTCGGTTCGGTGGTGCCGCGCGGGGTGCGGGCCGCCAGGGCGGCCCGCACCCCCCGTGCGGCAGCGGGTCAGACGGCGAGCGCCTGGGCGCGGCGCTTCACCTCCGTGCCGCGATTCTCACTGAGCGCCTGCGCGGGCGTGCCCGGCAGGCTCGGGTCGGGGGTGAAGAGCCATTCCAGCATCTCCGCGTCGGAGTAGCCGTCGTCCCTCAGGAGCGTCAGGGTCCCCGAAAGGCCCTTGACCACCTTGTCGCCGTCGATGAAGGCGGCAGGCACCTGGAGCGCCCGGTTCTCACCACGTCGTACGGCGATGAGCTGGCCGTCCTTGACCATCTGGCGTACACGCGTCACCTGGACATCGAACATTTCGGCGATGTCGGGAAGGTGGAGCCAGGCGGGGACGAGAGCATCGATCTTTGCGTCAATCTCGGTCACGGGGACAAGCGTGCCATCCCGGACCGACAGTCGGTACCCGGGCCGACCGTACGGGGGCCGGTCGGGCCGTCAGCGCGTGGCTGATTTCAGGGGCACGGTGGGGTCGGCGACCCGGTCCGGGTTGAGTTCCGTCCCCGATTCGACGAGTTTGCGCCCCTGCGCCAGATCGCGCGGACGGCCGACCGCCAGTACGGCGACGAGCACGCCGTCGCGCAGCCAGCACACCGTCCACGACGGCTCGGCCGGATCGCCGCGCCACACCAGGGTGTCGGCCCCGGTGTGGTGGCCCGCGTACTGAACGAAGCGGCCGAACTGCTCGGACCAGAAGTAGGGCACGGGGTCGTAGACCGGGGGCCGGTCCTCGCCGCCGGGCGCGGTGATGGCGGCGGCGACGGTACGGGGGCCCTGAAGGGCGTTGTCCCAGTGGTGGACGAGCAGGCGCTCGCCGTAGCGGGCCGAGGGGAAGGAGGCGCAGTCCCCGACCGCGTACACGTCGGGGAGCGAGGTGCGCAGGGACGCGTCGGCGGTCACCGACCGGTCCGGGCCGAGCTCGATCCCGGATCCGGCGAGCCAGGCGGTCGCGGGCCGGGCACCGACGCCGACGACGACCGCGTCCGCCGGCAGGGTGCGGCCGTCGGCCAGGAGCACGCGGCCGGGTTCGATGCGGGCGACCCGGGCGCCGGTGAGGAGCGCGGCACCGCTCTCGGCGTACCAGCCGGCCATGGGGGCGGCGACCTCGGCGGGCAGTGCGCCGGCGAGCGGGCGGTCGGCGGCCTCGACGACGGTGACCGCGCAGCCCGCCGCGCGGGCGGCGGTGGCGAACTCGGCGCCGATCCAGCCCGCGCCGACGACCACGACGTCGTGCTGCCGTTCGAGGACCGGCCGCAGCCGGGCGGCGTCGTCCAGGGTGCGCAGGAGGTGGACGCCCGGGACGCCCTCGGAGCCCGGCAGCACCAGGGGTTCGGCGCCGGTGGCGAGGACCAGGACGTCGTAGGGGACGGGCCCGTCCGGGGTGTCCAGTTCGTGGTCGGCCGCGCGCAGCGCCGTCACGTCCAGGCCGAGCCGCAGGGTGATGTCCAGCGCCTCGAAGTCGATGTCGAAGGCCGAGTCCTCGGCCTTGCCGAGGAGGACCGCCTTCGACAGCGGGGGCCGGTCGTACGGCTGGTGGGGTTCGGCTCCGATCAGCGTGACGGGGCCGGTGAAGCCCTGTTCCCGCAGGGCCACGGCGGTCTGCACACCCGCCATGCCCGCTCCGGCGATCACGACGCGACGGCGGTGCCGCGGCCCTGTCTGCTGCTGTCCGGTCTGCTCGTCCACCCGTCCACCTTAAACACCTGACGGATCGTCAGGAAGACGGTTCCCGCGACGCGGCCGCCGGATCGCCTTTCCCGTGCCCGCGTCCGCTCGCTTGTGAGCGGCGCGGGCACGGGGTTTAGGGTGGCCGTGCACATCACTCGCGGGAGCCCGGACGCACCGGGCTGAGAGGGAGGCTGGACGGCCTCCGACCGTACGAACCTGATCCGGGTCATGCCGGCGAAGGGAGGGGCTGGACGCCCATGCGTACGCACCGTGCGAACGGGTCCGACGTCCTCGTCATCGGGGGCGGCATCATCGGCCTGGTCACCGCCTGGCGGGCCGCTCAGCGCGGCCTCACCACCGCGGTCGCCGATCCCGCACCGGGCGGCGGCGCCGCCCAGGTCGCGGCCGGGATGCTGGCCGCCGTCACCGAACTCCACTACGGCGAGGAGATGCTGCTCGGCCTCAACGTCGCCTCCGCCGCACGCTATCCGGCGTTCGCGGCCGAGCTGGAGGCGGCGAGCGGCCAGGACATCGGCTTCCGCGCCTGCGGCACCCTTGCCGTCGCGCTCGACGCCGACGACCGCGCCCATCTGCGCGAACTCCACGCGCTGCAACGCCGCTCGGGACTGGAATCCGAGTGGCTCACCGGCCGTGAGTGCCGCCGTCTGGAACCGATGCTCGCACCCGGCGTACGCGGCGGACTGCGGGTCGACGGCGACCACCAGGTCGACCCGCGACGGCTGGCCGCCGCACTGGTGGCGGCGTGCGAACGGGCCGGGGTCGTCTTCCACCGCCGGCGGGCCGAGCGGCTCTCGGTCACGGGCGGCCGGGCCGTCGGAGCCGTGCTGGCCGACGGTACGCAGCCGGTGGCCGATCAGGTCGTGCTCGCCGCGGGCAGCCTCAGCGGCCGGCTCGCGGGGGTACCCGAGCACGTCCTGCCCCCGGTCCGCCCGGTGAAGGGCCAGGTGCTGCGACTGACCGTGCCCCCCGCGTACGCACCCTTCCTCTCCCGCACCGTGCGCGCCGTGGTCCGGGGCAGCCACGTCTATCTCGTGCCGCGCGAGAACGGCGAACTGGTCATCGGCGCCACCAGCGAGGAGATGGGCTGGGACACCACCGTCACGGCGGGCGGGGTGTACGAGCTGCTGCGCGACGCGCACGAGTTGATGCCGGGCATCACCGAACTGCCGCTCACCGAGACCCTCGCCGGTCTGCGCCCGGCCTCCCCCGACAACGCCCCACTACTGGGCCGCACCGCGCTGCCCGGCCTCCATCTCGCCACCGGCCACCATCGCAACGGGGTGCTGCTCACCCCCGTCACCGGGGACGCGATGGCACAGCTGCTGGCCGAAGGCGATCTGCCCGAGGTCGCACGCTCCTTCTCGCCCAGCCGTTTCTCACCCGCCGCCCCCGTACGTCAGGAGCAGCCCGCATGACCGAGCCCGCACCCCTCCCCGTCCCCATGACCGTCTCCGTGAACGGCGAGGCCGTCACCATCGCGCCCGGCACCACTCTGGACGCCCTGGTCGCGTCGCTGACCTCTGCGCCCTCGGGCGTCGCGGCCGCCCTGAACGAGACCGTCGTACCGCGTGGCCAGTGGCCCGCGGCCACGCTCGCCGACGGCGACCGGGTCGAGGTCCTCACCGCGGTCCAGGGAGGCTGACCATGTCCGACGACCTCTTCACCCTCGGGGACACCGCTTTCGGCTCCCGGCTGATCATGGGAACGGGCGGGGCGCCCAGCCTCGACGTGCTGGAGCGGTCCCTGACCGCCTCCGGTACCGAGCTGACCACCGTCGCGATGCGCCGGCTCGACCCGACCGTGCGGGGCTCCGTGCTCTCCGTACTGGAGCGGCTCTCCATCCGCGTGCTGCCGAACACCGCGGGCTGCTTCACCGCGGGCGAGGCCGTGCTCACCGCCCGGCTCGCCCGCGAGGCGCTCGGCACCGACTGGGTCAAGCTGGAGGTGGTGGCGGACGAGCGCACCCTGCTGCCGGACCCCGTCGAGCTGCTGGACGCCGCGGAGACGCTGGTGGACGACGGTTTCACCGTGCTGCCGTACACGAACGACGACCCGGTGCTGGCCCGGAAGCTGGAGGACGTGGGGTGCGCGGCGGTCATGCCGCTCGGCTCCCCCATCGGCTCCGGCCTGGGTATCCGCAATCCGCACAACTTCCAGCTGATCGTCGAGCAGGCGCGGGTGCCGGTGATCCTGGACGCGGGCGCCGGGACGGCGTCCGACGCGGCACTGGCCATGGAGCTGGGGTGCGCGGCCGTGATGCTGGCGTCGGCGGTGACCCGGGCCCAGGAGCCCGAGCTGATGGCGGGCGCGATGCGCCATGCGGTGGAGGGCGGGCGGCTCGCGTACCGCGCGGGGCGGATTCCTCGCCGCCACTTCGCCGAGGCCTCGTCGCCGGTGACGGGGCGGGCCGTGCTGGATCCGGAGCGGCCGGCGTTCTGATTCCGGGGCCCGGGCGGTCCGTGTGGTGGATCTCATGTCCCTGTCACGACCCGTCCCGATCCCGGGCCACGCCCGCTCCCCGGCCGCGGATCGCGTGTCCCTGTCACGGCTCGGCTGCAGTTGGGCCCCGGGATCGCTCCGGCCAGTCGGCCGTGTCGGCGGCGGCTCGTAGACTCGGCTGCGTGGATACGACCCTCCAGGACCCTCTCGTCGGGCAGCTGCTCGACGGCCGCTACCGCGTCGATGCCCGCATCGCCGTGGGCGGCATGGCCACGGTCTACCGGGCCATGGACACCCGGCTCGACCGGGTGCTCGCCCTCAAGGTGATGCATCCGGCCCTCGCGGCCGACGCCTCGTTCGTCGAGCGCTTCATCCGTGAGGCCAAGTCGGTGGCCCGGCTCGCGCACCCCAATGTGGTCGCGGTCTTCGACCAGGGCGCCCAGGGGCAGTACGTCTACCTCGCGATGGAGTACGTGGCGGGGTGCACGCTGCGCGACGTACTGCGCGAGCGGGGCGCCCTCCAGCCGCGGGCCGCGCTCGACATCCTGGAGCCGGTGCTCGCCGCTCTGGGCGCCGCGCACCGGGCAGGCTTCGTCCACCGGGACATGAAGCCGGAGAACGTGCTGATAGGCGACGACGGCCGGGTCAAGGTCGCCGACTTCGGCCTGGTCCGGGCCGTGGGCTCGGTCACGAACACCACCGGGTCCATCCTGGGGACGGTCTCGTATCTCGCCCCCGAACAGATCGAGCACGGCACCGCGGACACCCGCGCCGACGTGTACGCGTGCGGTGTCGTGCTGTACGAGATGCTGACGGGCACCAAGCCGCATGCCGGGGACTCCCCCGCCCAGGTCATCTACCAGCACCTCAACGAGGACGTCCCGGCCCCCTCGGCCGTCGTCCCGGGGCTCGCGGCCGAGCTCGACGGGCTGGTCGCGAGCGCCACCGCCCGCGACCCCGAGGTCCGCCCGTTCGACGCGGTGGCGCTGCTCGCCGAGTCCCGCCGGGCCCGGTCCGGCCTCACCGACGCGCAACTGGACGCCGTGCCGCCCCAGGCGCTGGCCGAGATGCGGGACGGCGCGGAGGACCGCACGAGCGTGATCCCGCGGGTGCTGCCGCCGGGCCAGGGCACCGCCCACCACACGAGCCGGCTGGAGATGCCGCCGCAGCCACCCGCGCAAACGCCCTCGCGCCGCGCGGGTACGGGCCGCCCGAGGCCGCCGCGCGGTGTCATCGCGGCGGTCATCGCCGTGCTGCTGGTGCTGGGCGTCGGCGGCGGTGTCTGGTACATCAACTCCGGGCAGTTCACCCGGGTCCCCTCGCTGCTGGGCCAGAGCCAGAAGGCGGCCGAGAAGCGGCTCGCGGACAGCGGCCTGGAGCTGAAGGGCGTACGGCGGGCCTACAGCGACACCGTCGACCGCGGCAAGGTGATCAGCAGCGACCCGAAGTCGGGCGCCCGGATCCGGGGCAACGACTCCGTGTCGCTGGTCGTCTCACGCGGTCCCGAGATCGTCACGGTGCCCGACGTCCACGGCGTCGCCCTCGCCGAGGCCAGACGGCAGCTGGAGAAGCGGGGCCTGACGCCCGGCATGATCACCAAGGAGTTCGACGACGACGTGGCCGCGGGCGAGGTGGTGCGTACGGATCCCGAGGCGGGCGCCGAGCGCCACCCGGACTCGGCGGTCGCGATCGTGGTCTCCAAGGGCAGCCCGGTCGACGTCCCCGATGTCACCGGTCTCTCCGTCGAGGACGCCACCGCCGCGCTGGACGACGAGGGGCTGAAGGCGAAGGTGCTGCCGGACCGGGTGAACTCCCCCGAGGACGCGGGCGACGTCGCCGAGCAGTCACCGGCCGAGGGCGAGGAGGCCGCCGAGGGCGACACCATCACGCTCACGGTCTCCAAGGGCCCGCAGATGATCGACGTCCCGGACGTCACCGGCAAGGACGTCGACGATGCCCGGGGCGAGCTGGAGGACGCGGGCTTCGAGGTCAAGGTCGACCGCCCGTTCCTCTCCTTCAGCGACACCATCGAGAGCCAGTCCGTCGACGGCGGCGACCAGGCCCCCGAGGGCAGCACCATCACCATCAAGACCAAGGGACTGTAGATCCGTATGCGCAACCCCGTCGGCGGCCACGTCCCGGTGGCCGGCGGCCTCTCCAAGGTCGGCCTGTCCTACGCACGCGAGATGGGCGCGGAGGCCGTCCAGGTCTTCGTGGCCAATCCGCGCGGCTGGGCGACCCCGGCAGGCAACCCGGTGCAGGACGAGCTGTTCCGTACCGAGTGCGCCGCCGAGTCCATACCCGCGTACGTCCACGCCCCGTACCTGATCAACTTCGGGTCGCACACCCCGGCGACCGTGGAGCGGTCCGTGGAGTCCCTGCGCCACTCCCTGCGCCGGGCGCGCGAGATCGGTGCCCTGGGTGTCGTGGTGCACACCGGTTCGGCGACCAACGGCCGGCCGCGGGAGGAGGCGCTGGCGCAGGTGCGCACCCACATGCGGCCGCTGCTGGACGAGCTGACGCACGACGACGACCCGTTCCTGCTGCTGGAGTCGACGGCGGGACAGGGTTTCTCGCTGTGCTCACGCACCTGGGACTTCGGCCCGTACTTCGACGCGCTCGACGCCCATCCGAAGCTCGGCGTCTGCCTCGACACCTGTCACATCTTCGCGGCGGGACACGACCTGGCCGGTCCGGGCGGCATGAAGGCGACGCTCGACCTGCTGGTGGAGACGGTCGGCGAGGGCCGGCTGAAGCTGATCCACGCCAATGACTCCAAGGACGTGGCCGGGGCCCACAAGGACCGGCACGAGAACATCGGGGCCGGCCACATCGGCGAGGAGCCGTTCCGGGAGCTCTTCTCCCACTCGGCCACCGAGGGCGTTCCGCTGGTCATCGAGACACCGGGCGGCAAGGAGGGCCATGCGGCGGACGTGGCCCGGCTGAAGGAGCTGCGCGGCCAGGGCTGACCGGGGGGAAACACCCTCGGGAATACCCCATGGGGGTATACGGTTCTCCCTATCGGCAGGAACCGCTCCTCGGCATTGGGGGTTCACCATGCAGGATCACGCAGATCACACACAGCACGCCGGGCACACCGACCACCCCGAGCACTCCGGCCACACCCACCACTCCGGCCACCGTTCGGGCGGCGCGAGCTGGGCGATGGCGGCGCGGGCCACGCTCCACTGCCTCACCGGGTGCGCCATCGGCGAGATCCTCGGCATGGTGATCGGCACGGCGCTCGGCTGGGGCAACATGCCGACGATGGCACTCGCGATCGTCCTGGCGTTCTTCTTCGGCTACACGCTGACGCTGCGGTCCGTCCTGAGTTCGGGCGTCGACTTCAGGACGGCGTTCCGGATCGCGCTCGCGGCCGACACGATCTCCATCGCGGTGATGGAGCTGATCGACAACGGGGTGATCGTCCTGTGGCCCGGCGCCATGGACGCCATGCTCTCGGACGTCCTGTTCTGGGGAGCCCTCGCGATCTCGCTCGCCGTCGCCTTCGTCGTCACCACACCGGTGAACAAGTGGATGATCGGGCGCGGCAAGGGGCACGCGGTGGTGCACCAGTACCACCACTGAGTCGGCACGGGGGGAACAGCAGGATCAGAGCTCGGGGCCTTCCCCGGGCTCCTCCTGGTAGGAGTAGCGCTGTTCCTTCCACGGGTCACCGATGTTGTGGTAGCCGCGCTCCTCCCAGAAGCCGCGACGGTCGGCGCTCATGTACTCGATGCCCCGGACCCACTTGGGGCCCTTCCAGGCGTACAGATGCGGCACGACGAGCCGGAGCGGGAAACCGTGCTCGGCGGTGAGGAGTTCGCCGCCCTTGTGGGTGGCGAACAGGGCCCGCTCGGAGGTGAAGTCGTCGAGCCGGAGGTTGGAGCTGAAGCCGTACTCGGCCCAGACCATGACGTGGGTGACCTGCGGCGCCGGGGGCGCCAGCGCCACGACGTCACGGGCCAGAACCCCGCCCCACTCGGCGCCGAGCATGCTGAACTTGGTCACGCAGTGCAGATCGGCGACGACCGAGGAGAACGGCAGCGCGGAGAACTCCTGATGGTTCCAGCAGTGCTTCTCACCGTCGGCCGTGGCGCCGAAGACGCGGAACTCCCAGCGGTCGGGCTTGAACTTGGGCACCGGCCCGTAGTGGGTAACCGGCCACCCACGCTGCAGTCGCTGTCCCGGCGGAAGCTCGGACTGCTCTGATGCGCGGTGTTCCCGGCTTTCCGGCTGACCCATGACTCCATGGTGACAGACAGGCAGGGGTGGTCATGACCAGGGCAGCGGCGATTCGGGCAACTCCTACTAAGCATGCACTTACTGGACGACCACCGGGTGCGATGCGAGGATGCGGCCATCTTGCCCAGTTCACCGGTTGGAAGGAGCCTCTGCGATGCAGGGCGACCCCGAGGTCCTCGAGTTCCTGAACGAACAGCTGACCGCCGAATTGACTGCCATCAACCAGTACTTCCTGCATGCAAAGATGCAGGACAACTTCGGCTGGACGAAGCTCGCGAAGTACACGCGCTCCGAGTCCTTCGACGAGATGAAGCACGCCGAGATCCTGACGGACCGCATCCTCTTCCTCGACGGACTGCCGAACTACCAGCGGCTCTTCCATGTACGGGTGGGCCAGACGGTCACCGAGATGTTCCAGGCGGACCGCCAGGTCGAGGTGGAGGCGATCGACCGCCTCAAGCGCGGTATCGAGCTCATGCGCACCAAGGGCGACATCACGTCCGCAAATATCTTTGAGTCGATCCTGGCTGACGAGGAACACCACATCGACTATCTCGACACCCAGCTGGAGCTGGTCGAGAAGCTCGGTGAGCCGCTCTACATCGCCCAGCTGATCGAGCAGCCCGACAGCTGACGGGAGCGGGCCCGCCCGCGCGGGCGGCCGGGGCGGCTCAGGCGGCGTCGGGGAGAGCGACCGGGGCGGAAACGGGGCCGACGCCGGGGGCGATGCGCGGATCGGCATCGGGAGCGGCGCCGGCCGTGACACGGTCCGCGGTGCCGGGCGTGAGCTTCTGGTCGAGCAGGTCACGACGCGGGCAGGAGCCGCGGCCGAGCATGGCCTGGATGGTGCGGACGCAGCTTCCGCAGTCGGTCCCCGCCTTGCAGGCGGACGCTATCTGGCGGGGCGTGCAGGCACCGTCCTCCGCATGCTTCTTGACCTGCTGCTCCGTAACGCCGAAGCACGAGCAGACGTACATGCGGTTCACCTCCCGGCGGGATGGATCGTGGGTGCCGCCCCGATAATCGGTGAGGCTAACCTAACCTTACCCGGCCCTCAACATCGGCAAAAGCCCCGGAACGCCCTGTGGGGCACGGATCACATGGATCCGTGCCCCACAGTCATGCATGCGCCGCGTTCGGTGACGCCCGCCGGTCCCGGTTACTGGTCCCGGTACATCTCGGCGACCAGGAACGCGAGGTCCAGCGACTGGCTGCGGTTGAGCCGCGGGTCACAGGCCGTCTCGTAACGCTGGTGGAGGTCGTCCACGAAGATCTCGTGGCCGCCGCCGACGCACTCGGTGACATCGTCACCGGTGAGCTCGACGTGGATGCCGCCCGGGTGCGTGCCGAGGCCCTTGTGCACCTCGAAGAAGCCCTTGACCTCGTCCAGGACGTCGTCGAAGCGACGGGTCTTGTGGCCGGACGCGGCCTCGAAGGTGTTGCCGTGCATCGGGTCGGTCACCCAGGCCACGGTCGCGCCGGAGGCGGTGACCTTCTCGACCAGCTCCGGGAGCTTGTCGCGGACCTTGTCGGCGCCCATCCGGACGACGAAGGTGAGCCGGCCGGGCTCGCGCTCGGGGTCGAGGCGCTCGATGTAGCCGAGGGCCTCGTCGACGGTGGACGTCGGGCCGAGCTTGATGCCGATGGGGTTGCGGATCTTCGAGGCGAACTCGATGTGCGCGCCGTCCATCTGGCGGGTGCGCTCACCGATCCACACCATGTGGGCCGACGTGTCGTACAGCTGGCCGGTCCGCGAGTCGACGCGGGTCAGCGCCGACTCGTAGTCCAGCAGCAGGGCCTCGTGCGAGGCGTAGAACTCGACGGCCTTGAACTCCGCCGGGTCCGTACCGCACGCCTTCATGAAGTTCAGCGCGTTGTCGATCTCGCGGGCCAGGGCCTCGTAGCGCTGGCCGGACGGGGACGACTTCACGAAGTCCTGGTTCCAGGCGTGCACCTGGCGCAGGTCCGCGTAACCACCGGTGGTGAAGGCGCGGACGAGGTTCAGCGTGGAGGCGGATGCGTGGTACATCCGCTTCAGCCGCTCCGGGTCCGGGACGCGCTCGGCCTCGGTGAAGGCGAAGCCGTTGACGGAGTCGCCCCGGTAGGTCGGCAGCGTCACGCCGTCGCGGGTCTCGGTCGGCTTGGAGCGCGGCTTGGAGTACTGCCCGGCGATCCGGCCGACCTTGACGACGGGCACGGAGGCCGCGTAGGTGAGGACGGCGCTCATCTGGAGCAGCGTCTTCAGCTTGGCGCGGATGTGCTCGGCCGACACGGCGTCGAAGGCCTCGGCGCAGTCACCGCCCTGCAGCAGGAACGCCTCGCCCTTGGCGACGGCTCCCATGCGGGCACGCAGCTGGTCGCACTCGCCCGCGAAGACGAGCGGCGGATACGACGCGAGGTCCGCGAGTACATCGCGCAGCGCCTCGGAGTCGGGGTACTCGGGCTGCTGCGCCGCGGGAAGGTCTCGCCAGGTGTTGCCACCGGCGACGGAGGTATTGGCGTTCACGGTCACGGCTCCCACATTACGGGGTCGCGTCCACTGTTTTTCCGGGTGCCCAACGGATGAGACGGACACTCGGCACGGTCAGTGACGGGGGGCACCGTCGGGCCTGCTAGCGTCACACCTTTCTGAATTGAACAAGTGGACCACAGGGGTGGGGCTTTGAAGCGGAATCACCGCAGGGACCTCAAGAAGAGACGCTTGCTGTACGGAGTCGGCGCCGCAGTCGTCGCGACGGCGACCATCGGCACTCTGGCCATGGCCTCGCAGGACACCGCGACCAGCGACGGGAAGTCCGTTCCGGCCTCCGCCGAGCTGCAGAAGCAGTTCGCGGACGCGGCGTCCGAGTTCGACGTACCGCAGAGCGTCCTGATGGCGGTCTCGTACCGGCAGACGCGCTGGGAGAGCCACGACGGCGAGCCGAGCACCAGCGGCGCGTACAACGTGATGGGGCTGACCAGTGTGTCGCCCGACGACGTGGAGCAGCCGGACGACGACGAACGTCTGGCACACATGAACCTGAGCGGACGGCCGGAGATCGAGAAGACCTTCGACCCCGCCAAGGTGCTGCGCAGCCTGCCGAAGAAGAGCGTCGACACCTCCGATCCGCGGCTGCACACCCTGGACAAGGCCGCCGATCTCATCGACGCCGGCGCGGACGAGGTCCGGGACGACACCGAGGAGAGCATCCGCGCAGGCGCGGCACTGCTCGCCGAGTACCAGCGCGAGGCGACGGACTCGCTGCCGGACGACGCGGCCCGGTGGTATCCGGCCGTGGCGCGCTTCAGCCAGTCGCCGGACAAGAAGGGCGCCGACCTCTTCGCGAAGCGCGTCTTCGAGTCGATCAAGACCGGTGAGCGCGCCGTCACACAGGACGGCCAGGTGGTCACGCTTCCGGCCGCCCCCTCCATCGAGCCGGTCAAGCCGTCGAAGGTGCCGCTCGCCGCGAGCTTCGCGAGCACCACCGCGACCCCCACGCCCGAATGCCCGTCCGGTCTGAACTGCAACTTCGTTCCCGCCAGGACGTCGAGCACGGGCCAGCGCTCCTACTCGCCCGCACAGCGGCCCGCACAGGGCGTCGACATCCGCCAGATCGTGATCCACGACACCGAGGGAAGCTACGCGGGCTCGCTCGACACGCTCACGAACCCGGCGACGCTCGCGAGCGCGAACTACCTGGTCCGCGCCTCGGACGGTCTGGTCACCCAGATGGTCGAGAACACGAACCTGGCGTGGCACGCGGGCAACTGGACCCTGAACATGCACTCCATCGGCGTGGAGCACGAGGGCTACGCCATCAAGGAGAGCAGCTGGTACAGCGAGCCGCAGTACGAGTCCACCTCGGCCCTGGTGAAGTTCCTGGCGGACAAGTACGGCATTCCGCTGGACCGTGAGCACATCATCGGACACGACGAGGTGCCCGTACAGCTCGACAGGTCCTCCAAGGACACCCACTGGGACCCGGGCCCCTTCTGGGACTGGAACCACTTCATGGGCCTGATGGGCGCCCCGACGGGCGCCGGTGGCGCCGGCGGGCCGGTCCAGGCGGGCCAGGTCGTCCGTGTGGTGCCGCCGTTCACCACGGCCAACCAACCGAAGCTGACGTACGGCACCAAGGCTGTCAGCGCGCGGCCGGCCAACTTCGGCTACCTCTACACCTCGCCGTCGACGACCGCGACGACACTGAGCGACCCCTATTTCACGGCCCTCTGGAGCGAGGGTTCGAACTGGGGCAACAAGGTTCGCGCGGGCAGCAGTTACGTCGTCGCCGAGGCGCGGACCAACTGGACGGCGATCTGGTACGGCGGGAAGAAGGCCTGGTTCTACAACCCCGGCGGCCAGTACACCGTGCCGCTCGCCTCCTCCCCCAGCCTGGTGAAGGCCAAGGCCGGGGTGACGGTCCGGATCTACGGGCGTTCCTACCCGGAGACCGCCGCCTACACGGCCGCGGGCCTGGAGGCTCCTACCGACAACCCGGACTACCTGACGAAGTACACGCTCCCCGCCGGCCAGGCATACGTGAAGGCCGGCCCGGAGGTGAAGGGCGACGACTGGTTCGTCTCCGCCCAGCGGAACCTCGTCGGCACCACCGTCTACGTCCCGAT
Organism: Streptomyces sp. NBC_00236; assembly: GCF_036195045.1. Lineage (NCBI taxonomy): Bacteria > Bacillati > Actinomycetota > Actinomycetes > Kitasatosporales > Streptomycetaceae > Streptomyces > Streptomyces sp. NBC_00236. Next base: position 1,971,871 of record NZ_CP108100.1, read on the forward strand.
CCGCTACAACCACCGCATGGCATGGGTGAAGGCGAGCGACGTCCAGACCAGCTCCAGCGTCGCGCCGGACCCCGGCACGAACCGCTACAACATCCTGGGCCGTGACGCGGCCGGTGTGCTCTGGCAGTACCAGGGCACCGGCAGCCCCACGGTCCCGTTCCACGCCCGTTACCGGGTGGGTCCGGGCTGGCAGGGCTACAACACGATCACCGCGATGACGGCCCTGCGCGCCGACGGCACGGGCGACATGGTGGCCCGCGACAAGAGCGGCTACCTCTGGTACTACCAGGGCAGCAGCAACCCGGACCAGCCGTTCAAGGCACGCCTCAAGGTCGGCGGCGGCTGGGGTGTCTACAACGGCATGTGGGGCGCCCGCGACCTGAACGGTGACGGCAAGGGCGACCTGATCGCCCGCGACGCCTCCAACGTCCTCTGGTTCTACCAGGGCACCGGAACGCCCGCGAAGCCCTTCCTCGCCAAGACACGGATCGGCGGCGGCTGGGGTGTCTACAACACGCTGGTCTCCACCGGTGACCTGACCGGGGACGGCAAGGCGGACCTGGTCGCGCGGGACAAGTCCGGCGTGCTGTGGCTCTACAAGGGCAGCGGCAACGCGACCGTGCCGTACGCCACGCGCACCCAGGTCGGCAGGGGCTGGGGCGTCTTCAAGGACCTCCTGGGCCCGAGCGACCTGAACCGTGACGGCATCCCGGACCTGATCGCCCGGGACAGCGCGGGCGTGCTCTGGTTCTACCGCTCCACGGGTGACATGGCGAAGCCGTTCGCTCCGATGGCGAAGGTCGGCGGCGGCTGGGGCATCTACAACACGCTGGTCTGATCGTCTTCGGACCGGATCGGTGAAGGGGTCCGTTGCGCCCGTCGGGCGGAACGGGCCCCTTCACGCGTGCGACATGGGTTATGGTTCGGGCATGTTCGCGCACTCGACCCGTAACTGGTGGTGGACCGCTCATCCGGCGGCCCACTGATCGCGCGTACACAACGACGCAGAGGCCGCCCGAGGGGCGGCCTTTCCCATGTCCAGGGGCCGTTCCTCCCAGCTGATTCCAGTGGAAGGAACACCGCAGATGTCACCGCACACCGCATCGCACACGATCGTCCAGAGGCTCCTCGGCGACGACTGCCCGCCCTTCGCCCTGCTGCGCAGGCGCACCCCCGGCCACGACCACGACACCGTCGAGGTGCTGATCGGCCGGGTCCACGAGGCCGACCGCCTCGCCGACCTCCCGGTGGGTGAACGGCCCACCCTGGCCCTGGTGCCGTTCCGGCAGATCGCCGAGCGCGGCTTCGACGTCCGCGACGACGGCACACCGCTGACCGTGCTGGTCGCCGACGAGACGTACGAACTGCCCCTCGACGACACCCTGGACGCGCTCCCCGCCCACGAGGTGCGGGTCGAGGGCGGCGCGTTCGACGTGTCCGACGAGGAGTACGCGGGCACCGTGCGCCGCGTCATCGAGGACGAGATCGGCCGGGGCGAGGGCGCGAACTTCGTCATCCGGCGGACCTTCCGGGGCGAGATCCCGGGCTTCGGCCGGGCGGACGCGCTGGCCCTGTTCCGGCGGCTGCTGGCCGGTGAGCGGGGTGCGTACTGGACGTTCGTCGTGCACACAGGCGACAGCGGGTCCGAAGGACCCTCCTCATCGGGGCGGCGGCAGGCGACGGGTGGGCGGACCCTGGTCGGCGCGAGCCCCGAGGTGCATGTGCGGATGTCCGGCGGGACGGTCGTGATGAATCCGATCAGCGGCACCTACCGCTACCCCGCCGGGGGACCGACCGCCGAGAACCTGCTGGCCTTCCTCGGGGACCGCAAGGAGACCGAGGAACTCTCCATGGTGGTCGACGAGGAGCTCAAGATGATGTGCACCGTGGGCGACATGGGCGGGGTGGTGATCGGGCCGCGGCTCAAGGAGATGGCCCATCTCGCGCACACGGAGTACGAGTTGCGCGGCCGCTCCTCCTTGGATGTGCGGGAGGTCCTGAAGGAGACGATGTTCGCGGCGACGGTCACCGGCTCCCCCGTGCAGAACGCCTGCCGGGTCATCGAGCGGTACGAGTCCGGCGGGCGGGGCTACTACGCGGGCGCGCTGGCGCTGCTGCGGCAGGCGCCCGACGGTACGCAGACGCTGGACTCGCCGATCCTGATCCGGACCGCCGACATCTCGGCCCGGGGCGAGCTGCGGGTGCCCGTCGGGGCGACGCTGGTGCGCCACTCCGACGCGGAGAGCGAGGTCGCCGAGACCCACGCCAAGGCGGCCGGGGTGCTGACCGCGCTGGGGGTGCGGCCGGGGCGGCCGAAGGCCGAGGACGCCAGGCCGCGACTGGCGGACGATCCCCGGGTGCGGGCGGCGCTCGATGCCCGGCGCGACGGGCTGGCGCCGTTCTGGCTGCGGATGCAGGAGCGCACCGGCACATTGTCCGGTCATGCGCTGGTCGTCGACGGCGAGGACACGTTCACCTCGATGCTGGGACATCTGCTGCGTGCCTCGGGTCTCGATGTGTCGGTGCGCCGCTACGACGAGCCGGGGCTGCGCGAGGCCGTCCGGGCGCACGAGGGGCCCGTCGTGCTGGGCCCCGGCCCCGGCGACCCGGGTGACGCGGCCGACCCGAAGATGCGGCTGCTGCGCGCGCTGACCGCGGAACTCGTACGGGATCACCGGCACGGGCTGCTCGGGGTCTGCCTGGGGCACGAACTGATCGCGGCGGAACTCGGTCTGGACATCGTCCGCAAGACCGTCCCGTACCAGGGCGCGCAGACCAGGATCGATCTGTTCGGCCGCCCGGAGACCGTCGGCTTCTACAACAGCTTCACGGCGCGCTGCGACGACGCGGCGGCCACCGAACTGGCGGCGCACGGCATCGAGGCGAGCCTGGACCCGGCGACCGGGGAGCTGCACGCGCTGCGCGGGGACGGCTTCGCCTCGGTGCAGTTCCACCCGGAGTCGGTGCTGACGCTGCGCGGGTCGACGATCGTGGGCGAGCTGCTGGCAGGGCTTCCGGTACGCGGCTGATGTTCCCCGGACGCCCGGGCCCCGGTGAGGTTCTCAGGGTCCGGGCGGTGCGGGGACCAGGACGTTCTCGCTGCGGCGGCCGGCCAGGTAGTCGTCGACGTTCTGGACGGTGGCCGCGATGATCTGGCCCAGGGCGTCCTCGGTGTAGTACGCCTGGTGCGAGGTCACGAGGACGTTCGGGAAGGTGACGAGCCGGGCCAGGGTGTCGTCGTCGACGCCCTCCAGGGACTTGTCGAGGAAGAAGAGCCCGGCCTCCGCCTCGTACACGTCGAGTCCGACGCCCAGGAGCCGGCCCGCCCGCAACTCCTCGACCAGGGCCGTGGTGTCGATGAGTCCGCCGCGGCTGGAGTTGATCAGGATCGCGTCGTCCTTCATGCGGCCCAGGGCGTCCTTGCCGATGATGTGGTGGGTCGCGGGCAGCAGGGGGACGTGCAGGCTGATCAGGTCGGACTCGGCGAGGAGCTGTTCCTTGTCGACGTACCGCATGCCGAGCTCGACGCAGGCCGGGTTCTCCGCGACGTCCCAGCCGAGCAGATTCATGCCGAAGCCATGGGCGATACGGGTGAACGCCTCGCCGATCTTGCCGGTGCCGATGATGCCGGCCGTGCGGCCGTGCATGTCCCGGCCGAGGAGGCCGTCGAGGCGGAAGTCGAAGTCCCGGGTGCGGATCGTGGCGCGGACCACGCGGCGGTTGACCGCCATGGCGAGGGTCCAGGCGAATTCGGCGACCGAGTACGGCGAGTACCAGGAGACCCGTGAGACCCGCAGGGCGAGGCGCTCCGCGACGTCCAGATCGATGTTGTTGAAGCCGGTGGAACGCTGGGCGATCATCTGGGTGCCGCCGGCCGCGAGGGTCTGCAGGACCTTGCCGCCCAGGTCGGCGTTGACACTGGTGGAGATGACCTCGTAGCCCGCCGCGATGGGGGCGGTGTCCCGGTTGAGGAAGACGTCCAGGCAGCGCACCTCGTGCTTCCCGGCGAACGCCTTCTCGATCAGAGGCTTCTCGTCGGACTGCACACCGAAGGCCAGGATTTCCACGACGTCTCCTGTGACTGATGCGGGCGAAAGGCCCTGGGTGCGGGGCCCGCTCCGGGAGCGGGCCCCGCAGGGCCGGTCATCGCGAATATACGGCCCGCTCCCCCGGCTCGCCGCTCAGCCGAAGAAGACCCCCACCTCCGCGTAGAGGGCCGGGTCGACCGTCTTGAGGCGGGCGGTGGCCTCCGCTATCGGCACCCGCACGATGTCCGTGCCGCGCAGGGCGACCATCTTCCCGAAGTCGCCGTCGCGCACGGCTTCGATGGCGTGCAGCCCGAAGCGGGTGGCCAGCCAGCGGTCGAAGGCGCTGGGGGTGCCGCCGCGCTGGACATGGCCGAGCACGGTGGTCCTGGCCTCCTTGCCGGTCCGGCTCTCGATCTCCTTGGCCAGCCACTCGCCCACGCCGGAGAGGCGGACATGGCCGAAGGAGTCGTGCGAACCGTCCTTGAGGACCATCTCCCCCCGGGCGGGCGCCGCCCCCTCGGCGACCACCACGATCGGTGCGTAGCTCGCCCGGAACCGGGAGGTCACCCAGGCACAGACCTGGTCGATGTCGAAGCGCTGTTCGGGGATGAGGATGACGTTGGCACCACCGGCCAGCCCGGAGTGGAGGGCGATCCAGCCCGCGTGGCGGCCCATCACCTCGACGACGAGGACCCGCATATGGGATTCGGCCGTGGTGTGCAGCCGGTCGATGGCCTCGGTCGCGATGTTGACGGCGGTGTCGAAGCCGAAGGTGTAGTCGGTGGCGGACAGGTCGTTGTCAATGGTCTTGGGCACGCCGACGCAGGGGACGCCGTACGTGTCGGACAGGGTGGCCGCCACACCGAGGGTGTCCTCGCCGCCGATCGTGACGAGTGCGTCGACCTCGTACTTGGCGAGGGTCTCCCGCACCCGGCGGACGCCCTGCTCGGCATTGAGCGGGTTGGTGCGCGAGGATCCGATGATGGTGCCGCCGCGCGGCAGGATGCCGCGCACCGCCGGGATGGAGAGCGGGACCGTCTCGCCCTCCAGCGCTCCGCGCCAGCCGTCCCGGAAGCCGATGAAGTCGTAGTCGTACTCCTGCACGCCCTTGCGGACGATGGCGCGGATGACCGCGTTGAGCCCGGGGCAGTCGCCGCCCCCGGTCAGTACTCCGACCCGCATGAAGCATCCCTTCGCCGAAGTGAGCTCACTCAGCTCCACGCTAAGGGTGATCCAGGTCACTTCGGGATGGTCGGGACGGTCAATTCCCGCGCAATGTGCGGGTGTTGATCTCAGACGTCGTCGAGGCCGCGCTCGATGGCGTACCGCACGAGCTCCACCCGGTTGTGCAGCTGGAGCTTGCCCAGGGTGTTCTGGACGTGGTTCTGGACGGTGCGGTGCGAGATGACCAGCCGCTCGGCGATCTGCTTGTACGAGAGCCCCTTGGCCACCAGCCGCAGCACCTCGGTCTCCCGGTCGGTGAGCTCCGGGGCCTTCGGCTCGTTCGACGCGACGGGTGCGGGTTCGGAGGCCAGCCTGCGGTACTCGCCCAGGACGAGTCCGGCGAGGCCGGGGGTGAAGACCGGGTCGCCGACGGCGGTGGAGCGGACCGCGTCGGTCAGCTCCTGAGTGCTCGCCGACTTCAGCAGATAGCCCGTGGCACCCGACTTGACCGCCTCCAGTACGTCGGCGTGCTCGCCGCTCGCGGAGAGCACCAGGACGCGCAGTCCGGGCTGCGACCCGACGAGCTCCTTGCACACCTGGACGCCCGGCATCCCGGGCAGATTGAGGTCGAGGACCAGGACGTCGGGGGTGACGGCCCCGGCCCGGCGGACGGCCTGCGGGCCGTCGCCCGCGGTCGCCACCACGTCGAAGCCCGACTCGGCCAGGTCGCGGGCGACGGCGTCACGCCACATCGGGTGGTCGTCGACGACCATCACCCTGATGGGCCGCTGCTGCCCCGCGCCTTCTTCGTGTGCTCCGCTCATCGGACCGAACCCGCCTTCCCCCGTGAAACCTTCGGAACCTTCAATTCGACCTCGGTGCCCTGACCGGGCACCGAGATCAGCTCTGCCGTACCGCCCAGATCGCGCAGCCGCCCGCGGATCGACAGGGCGACGCCGAGGCGTCCCTCCCCCTCGGCCTGGGCGAGCCGGCCCTCGGGGATGCCCGGTCCGTCGTCCCGGACCGTGACGATCACCTCGTCCGGCCAGTCCTCGACCAGGATCCACGCCTGGGCGCTCTCCCCCGCGTGCACCCGGACATTGTCCAGGGCGGCGCTGACGGCCGCCGCCAGTTCCCCGGCCGCCGCGGGCGTGAGCAGGACCGGTGCGCCGGGTTCCGCGAAGGTGACCCGGGATCCGGCATGCGGCGCGAGCAGGGCCCGCAGATCGGTCTCGGCCGGGGCCGCGGTCTCGTCGTCGTCCGTCTCCACGGTCCGCACGACGGCGCCCTCGGCCGCGTCCTCGGAGACCCGGGTGGGGGGCACCAGTCCGCTGGAGACCAGGGTGCGCAGGGCGACCTCCTGCTCCCCGGCCATCCGGCCCAGCTCGGCGGCCTCGCCGCCGATCGCCGTGCCCCGGCGCTGCACCATGGCGAGGACCTGGAGCACGCTGTCGTGGATGTCGCGGGCCAGACGCTCCCGCTCCCGGGTCGCGGCCTCGATCTCCAGGGCGCGGGCGAGGGTGCGCTCACTGGCGCGGGCGACCTCGACGACGTACCCGATGGCGATGGAGGCGACCCAGACCAGCAGGACGTTGTGCAGGGTGTCGCGGCTGGGTTCGGCGCGCTCGATCAGGTTGGCGACGGCGACGAAGGTGGAGGCGAACGCCGCCCATCGCCAGCCGCCCTTGATCGCGAAGGCCAGGACGGATCCGGCGGTCCAGATGGACGGCAGCGTCGGGCCGTCGACGTGCTGGGCCTGGAAGTCGGCGAGCGGGGTGACGAGGATGCCGATGAGCGCGAGCGTGAGGTCCGCGCCCAGGAAGCGCTTGGTGCAGGCAGCGGCACCCGCGACCTTCGGCAGGGTGGCGAGCGTCCAGACGGTCATGACGGCCAGGAAGGCGACGGCCACCCACGGCCGGTCGTACTTCTCGCGCCCGAAGACGGCGAGCAGGATCGCGTAGAGCATCGTCAGGATGCGGTACGCGGTCAGGGCGCGCCACAGTGGCTGCTCGACCGACATCCGCACCACACGTACACGCTTGGCCATGCTGTTCTCCCCCGCCCCCGGCGGACCACCGCGCCCTCAGGCGTCGTCGCGGTCCGCTTCCGCGCCCGACGGCGCCTTCTTCGTGGCCTCGGCCCGTCGCTTCGCCTCATCGGCGAGCTGCCGCTTGGCGGCGGTCGCGTAGATGTCGACGTACTCCTGGCCCGAGAGCTTCATGATCTCGTACATCACCTCGTCGGTGACCGAGCGCAGGATGAAGCGGTCGCCCTCCATGCCGTGGTAGCGGCTGAAGTCGAGGGGCTCGCCGATCCTGATCCCCGGACGCATCAGCTTCGGCATCACCTGGCCGGGCGGCTGGATCTTCTCCGTGTCGATCATCGCGACCGGGATGACCGGCGCGCCGGTGGCGAGCGCCACCCGGGCGAGGCCGCCGGGCTTGCCCCGGTAGAGGCGGCCGTCGGGCGACCGGGTGCCCTCCGGGTAGATGCCGAACAGGCCGCCGCTCTCGATGACCTCGATACCGGCCTTGATCGCCGCCTCACCGGCCCCGCGGGCGCCCGAGCGGTCCACCGGGAGCTGTCCGACGCCCTTGAAGAAGGCCGCGGTGAGCTTTCCCTTGACCCCGGGCGCGGTGAAGTACTCGGACTTGGCGATGAAGGTGACCTTGCGGTCCAGGACAGCGGGCAGGAAGAAGGAGTCGGAGAACGACAGATGGTTGCTGGCGAGGATCGCGGGCCCCTGTGCGGGGATGTTCTCCAGGCCCTCCACCCACGGCCTGAAGGCGAGCTTCAGAGACCCGCCGATGGAGAACTTCATAGCGCCGTAGATCAACTCGGGTGCCTCCTGTGTGCTGTCCGACAGACCTTAAGGCATGTGACCGCCCCGGCTCCCGCCCGGCACGGACGGGGTGTCCCCGGCCCCGGCCGGTGACGGCCCTGGTCGGTGTCGGTCCGGTCGCGTACGGTGAAGTAATCCTTCTGCACTCCCCCCTTTCGCTCCCTTTCGAGCCTCACGAACAGGAGACCCCGGTGCCGGTCCTTCCTGGAGCCGAGCCGTTCCGCCACGAGGGCGGAGAGGTCGGCGTCCTCCTCTGTCACGGATTCACCGGATCCCCGCAGTCGCTGCGCCCCTGGGCCGAATATCTGGCGGAGCGCGGGCTCACCGTCTCGCTGCCGCTGCTGCCCGGGCACGGCACGCGCTGGGAGGACATGCAGGTCACCGGCTGGCAGGACTGGTACGCGGAGGTGGACCGGGCACTGCGGGAGCTGCTGGAGCGGTGCGAGCAGGTCTTCGTGTTCGGTCTCTCCATGGGCGGCGCACTGTCGCTGCGGCTCGCGGCCAAGCACGGCGACGCCGTCCGGGGTCTCGTGCTGGTCAACCCGGCCAACAAGGTGCACGGTCTCGCGGCACACGCCCTTCCGGTCGTCCGCCATCTGGTGCCGACGACGAAGGGTCTGGTGAGCGACATCGCCCTGGAGGGTTCCCACGAGGTGGGCTACGAGCGGGTGCCGCTGCACGCGGCGCACTCGCTGCGGAAGTTCTTCCGGCTGGTCGACGCCGAGCTGCCCCAGGTGACCCAGCCGATCCTGCTGCTGCACAGCCCGCGGGACCATGTCGTACCGCCGGCCGACACCGCCCGGATCCTGAGCCAGGTGTCCTCGACGGACGTCGAGGAGATCCTGCTGGAACAGAGCTACCACGTCGCGACGTTGGACCACGATGCGGAGCGGATCTTCGACGAGAGCTACTCGTTCATCGGCCGCCTCGCTCCGAGCGTCGGAATGAAGGGGAGCACGTCCGGTGGCTGAGCACGACGCGGAGCGCACAGGCAGCGAGGAAGAGCGCGAGCCCCTCCCCGCCGGGGGGACGGCCGTCCCCGACGAGGAGGGCGGTGCGCCGGCGCCGGAGAACCTGCCCGCGCCCGCCGGGGCCGAGGGCGAACGCCCGGTCGACGAGGACGCCGTCTGGAAGGCGATCGTCGAGGGGTACGGGGAGGAGCCGCCGGACCCGCCGGGTGCCAGGCCCTTCCGGTCCGTCGAGGACCTCGCGCTCCCGGAGGAGGACACCGTCGCTCCGGACCCGGACAAGGGCCTCGGCAAGAGCCGGCCCAAGCCGCCGGAGAAGCCGCTCGGCAGTTCGGTGGTCTTCGCCCCGGGTGTCGCCGGTCCGCGCGACTACGAGCCGGCGGAGCGGGCCGAGGGCGACATCGACGACGATGACGACAGCGGCGAGGGGCACTTCGTGCCGCCGGAGCCGCCGCCGCTGCCGGAGGCCGACGTCACGGCGAAGTTCGCCTGGCTCGCGGTGATCGGCGGCCCCATCCTGCTGCTGCTGGCGGTGCTGCTCCAGTGGGAGATGACCTGGTGGCTGACCACGGTCTGTGTCGGCGGCTTCCTGGGCGGTTTCGCGACGCTGGTGGCGCGGATGGAACACGACGACGAGGACGGGGACGACCCGGGCCGCGGCGCGGTGGTCTGAGCGGGGCCCTGCGGGGTGCGGGGTGCTGTGGTGCGGGGTTCCGTCCTCAATCGCCGGACGGGCTTGAGGGGTGCGGGTCCCCCGCCCCGGTGCGCCTTCGCCCGGTGGGTGGGGTCCGGTGCCCCTCCGGGGCGTCTCCTCAAACGACGAACGTTTCCAGTCCCACGCAGCGGACCCCGGTATCCGTTCGTCGTCCTGCGGGGACTCCCCTGCACGGCCCCGGACCGGCCGTCCTGCGTCTGCGGCAGCAGTCCCACCGGCGTGCAGACGCGGTCGAGACCGGGTGGGGGCGTGCAGGGGAGTCCCCGCAGAAAATGGCGTACGACCCGGGTACCTGTCCGTCGTCGGGTGCACACGCCATTTTTGAGGAGTCTCCCCGGAGGGACCCCACCCCCACCCACCGGACAGGGGCGCACCGCACCCCGCGGGGCACCCGCACAAAAGCCCGTCCGGCGCTTGAGGACGGAACCCCGCGCCCCGGAGCAACCCTCACCCCGCGGCAGGCACCCTGAGGGCGGCCAGCACCGGCAGGTGGTCGGTGGCGGCCAGCAGGTCGGGCCGCCACACCCCCGGCAACCCCGTAGGGACCCCGCAGCCGAGCACCTCGATGCCGCCGGTCGCGAAGACGGCGTCGAGCCGCTTGTGCGGGTCGTGCGGCGGGAAGGTGTGCTCGCCGCCCCGGGGCCGTACCGCCCAGCAGTCCTGGAACCGGCCGGCGAGCAGCCGGAAGGCCCGTCCGCTCGGTACGTCGTTGAGGTCACCGGCGACGACCACGTGCTCCACGCCCATCGCGTCCACCGTCTCCAGCAGGCGGCCGGCCTGGGCGAGGCGTTCCGTGCGGTCGAGGCTCAGATGGCAGCTCAGCACCCCGATCCTGGTGCCGGCGATCCTGACCACCGCTGTGGCGAAGCCCCTGCGGTGCAGGCCCGGGGTGAGCGGCAGCAGGATGTCCTCGGTGCGTTCCACCGTGGCGCGCAGCGAGCAGAGCAACAGGGGGCCGGCGGCGGTGCCACCGCCGCCGAGGACCACCAGATCGGTGCGGGCTGCCAGCCGGGCGGCGGCCTTGCGCCAGCGGAAGAAGCGCGGCGCCTCCTGGATGAGGACCAGATCGGGTGCGCAGGCGCGGATGACTCGGACCAGGGCCTCGAAGTCGTCGCGCATCGACCGGATGTTGTAACTGAGCACTCTGACGACGGCCGAGCCGTCCTGCTCGGTGCGGGAGTCGGGCAGCGACATCATGGCCATGTCCGTCACGATACGACGGACGCCCGCCGCTCCCCGAGAGGGGCGCGACGGGCGTCCGTCATGTCCGTGGTGCCGGGCCGGATCAGCCCTGCCGGGCCAGGTCCGCCGCGCCCACGAGTCCGGCCTTGCCGCCCAGTTGGGCCGCGAGAACCTGGGCGTGCGGGCGCCATTCGCCGCCGATCAGCCAGCGTCGGAACGACTTGCGGATCGGGTCGAGGACCAGTTCGCCCTCGTCCGAGACGCCGCCGCCGACGATGAAGGCGGACGGGTCGAAGAGCGAGGCGAGGTCGGCCAGTCCGGCGCCGGCCCAGCGGGCCAGCTCGCGGAACGAGTCGACGGCCACCGGGCAGCCCTGCCGGGCGGCCTCGCTGATGTGCTTGCCCTCGATGCCCTCGACCGTGCCGTCACCGAGCGCCAGCAGGATCGTGGCGTTCTCGGGGGTGGCGTTGGCGCGCTGCTTCGCGTACCGCACGAGGGCGCGGCCGGAGGCGTACTGCTCCCAGCAGCCCTGGCTGCCGCAGCCGCAGAGCAGCCCGTCCGGGACGACCCGGATGTGGCCGAACTCGGCGGCCACGCCGAAGCGTCCGCGGCGCAGCTTGTTGCCGATGATGATGCCGCCGCCGAGGCCCGTGCCCAGCGTGATGCAGATGACGTCGTCGTGGCCCTGGCCGGCGCCGAAGCGGTATTCGCCCCAGGCGGCCGCGTTGGCGTCGTTCTCGACGACCACCGGAAGGCCGACGCGCTGCTCGACCTTGTCCTTGAGCGGCTCGTGGCGCCAGTTGATGTTCGGCGCGAACAGCACCGTGGCCCGCTTGTCGTCGACGTATCCGGCCGCGCCGATGCCGACCGCCTCTACCGGGTGCCCGTCGCTCGCGCCGGACACCGCCGCAGCGATGGCGTCCACGATGCCTTCAGCCGTCGGCGGGGTCGACACCTTGAAGGTCGAGAGGATGTGGCCCTCTTCGTCCACCACTCCTGCTGCGATCTTCGTGCCGCCGATATCGACGCCGATGGTGAGTCCCATGAATCCCTCAGTTTCGGTCGAGCCCCGCTGGGGCAACCGTACCCGAGGCCGGGCCCCGTCCTGTCGGCGCCGGTCAGTCCAGGTCGATGTGTTCGCCGGCTCCGGGCCCCTCGTCTCGGGGGTCGGTGGGGTCGTCCGCCTTCTTTTCCGTGCCTGCGGGGTCCCCCGCACCCTGGGTCCAGCGGCGTTCCTGTCCCTCGACCGCCGAGCGGTAGGCGGCCAGCAGTTCACTGCCGGCGGCGGCAATGTGATCGAAAACGTCCGGATTACGTTCGATGACGGGCTCCACCGCGGACTTCGCCTGCTTGATGACCTGCTGCACGGCGCCCTGGGCCGCCACGCCGAGCAGGGGTGTCTGGAGGGAGCCGAGCTTGTCGGCCACGGCGTCGACCAGCTTGCGCAGTTCCTCGGCGGCGGAGCCGGGCGGCGGGCCGTACTCGGCGCGGCGGCGGGCCTTCTCGGCGGCGAGGTCCTCGGCGCAGGCCTGCGCCCACGCGTCGTCGTCGACGGGACGATCGGTGGCTTCGCTCATGGCGGACTCCTGCGGCGTGGTGGGACGGCGGCCCGGCATCCGGAACCCCTACCAACGACGGTACCCGAACGGTGGTACGCCGTTCAGCCCGTCCTCGGCCACAGCGCGGGATCCGGCGTGAAGCGGACCCGCAGCACCCCGTCCGTGAGGGCGGCGCCGGAGACGGTGCAGCGGCGCAGTGCGGACTCCAGGGGCACGATGCGATGGAAGGGGCCGACGGTGAGAAGCAGTTCGTTGCCGCGCCGGACCAGCTGGAGGTCCTTCTTGACGGCGCCGGGCAGGCGCAGGCACCAGACGAGTATGCCGTCGGCGTCGTCCGGCCCTTCCGGGGCTCCGGCCTCCTCGATCCACCAGGCGTCCTCGGCGCGCCCGCCCCCGCGGCTGTCCGGGGACAGCGCGGGCGTGTCGTCCACGAGACCGGTGAGGTCACCGGGGCCCTGCGGATCGCGGCCGAGGTGGGGCAACCGCAGCAGCGGGGCCTCGGTGGGCCGCTCCTCGTGCCAGTGGTCGAGGCACTTGTCCTGCTGTGCGGAGAGCGCGGCGAACCAGGGGTCGGACGAGTGGCGCGGCAGCACCCGGTTGGCGACCAGGGCGTCGACCCGCAACCCGTGCAGGGCGAGCCCGGTGCGGGCGGTGTGCAGGGCGTCCTCGGCGGCCGGGCCCGGTTCGGCGACCAGCCGGAGTGTCGTCGCGCGGTCCTCGATCAGCGCCTGGACCCCGGCCAGCTCGGCGTCGCGCCGGGCGGCGGCCTCGTACAGCCACTGGGCGGGCATGGGGACACCGGCGAGCTGCGCGAGCATCGGGCGCAGGGCGCGGGCGGCCTGGCGTTCCTGGGGCAGCAGCCGGCGCAGATAGCGGCGCAGTTGTTCGGGCAGGGCCAGCAGGGCGAGGGCTTCGCGCAGCGGCGGCAGGTCGACGACGAGGAGGTCGTAGCCGGCGCGGGACCAGTCGCCCTGCGCGGCGCGGCGCAGGGAGTGCAGCAGGGCGAGTTCGGCGCTGCCGGGGAGTTCGGTGAGCTCCTCGCCGTCCATGCGGTTGCCGCCGAGCAGGTCGAGCACGCCGGACAACTTGTCCTGGAGTGTGAGGAGTTCGCTGCGGAAGTGCGCGCCGGAGTCGATCCGGACGGACCACAGGCCGTCGGTGACCCCGGTGGGTTCGGTGTCCGTCGGGAAGCCGGGTGTGGCGTCGGCGGAGATCAGCAGGGTGCGGGCGCCGCCTCGGGCGCCGGCCAGCGCGGTGGCCGCCGCGACGGTGGTACGGCCGGCGCCGCCGAGGCCGGTGACCAGGACCGTCCGCACCGGATCAGGCCTTCGGGACGGACTCGACACGCTTCTTGAGACCGGCCAGGGCGCGGTCGATGATGACCTTCTCGGCCTTGCGCTTGATCATGCCGAGCATCGGGATCTTGACGTCGACGGTCAGCCGGTAGGTGACCTCCGTGCGGTCGCCGTCGCCGAGCGGCGCCAGCGCGTACGAGCCGTCGATGGCGCGCAGCATCTGGGACTTGACGAGGGTCCAGCTGACCTCGTAGTCGCCGATCCAGGTGTACGCGAGGGTGTGGTCGTCCTTGATCGCTCCGGCGTCCAGGACGAGACGGACCTTCTCGGCGCGGCCGCGGTCGTCGGTGCCGAGCACCTCGGCCTCCTTGACCTCGCCGGTCCATTCCGGATAGCGGTCGAAGTCGGCGATCACGCCCATGACGTCGGCCGGTGCCGCCTCGATCGTGATGCTCGAGCTGGTGTGTTCAGCCATCGCTGTGGCCCTCCAGTGCGGTGTACCGGTCGATCGGCAGAGGCCTGCCGCCAGAAGGCTATCGCGTGAGCGCCGCGCCTCGTTCCAGGGCCCGGCCGGTTCGGGCGGGGTGAGCGGTCACCATTCCAGCGCCCAGGGCCGGCCGGTCGAGGCGAAGTGGCCGACGTTCACGCACTCGGTGTCGCCGATCCGCATCCGACGGGCCAGCGGCTGGTGGACGTGGCCGAACAGGGAGTAGTGGGGGCGGGTGCGGCGGATGGCGTCGAGCAGGGCCCGGCTGCCGCGCTCGAAGCGGCGGGCCACGGTGTCGTACGTCAGCTCCGGGACCTCGGGCGGGATGTGTGTGCAGAGCACGTCGACCGGGCCGACCGCCTCGATCTTGGCCGCGTACTCCTCGTCGCTGATCTCGTACGGGGTGCGCATCGGGGTCTGCAGACCACCGCCGACGAACCCGAAGACGCGGCCGCCGATCTCGACGCGGTCACCGTCCAGGACCGTGGTGCCGGGTCCCGCGTACTCGGGCCACAGGCCGGGGATGTCGACGTTGCCGTAGGTGGCGTACGTCGGAGTGGGCAGCGCGGCGAACATCTCGGCGTACTGCTTCCGGACGGCCGCGACGATCGCCGCGTTGCGGTCCAGCCCCGCCCACAGCTCCCGGCCGAAGTCCCGGGCCTCCTCGAAGCGGCGTTCGGTGCGCAGGGCGACGATCCGGTCGGCGTTCTCGACGCCGAAGAGATCGGGGAAGATGCCGCGCGAGTGGTCCGCGTAGTCGAGGAAGAGCACCAGGTCACCGAGGCAGACGAGGGCGTCGGCGCCGTCCCCGGCGCGGGCCAGTGCCTCGGTGTTGCCGTGGACGTCGCTGACCACGTGGACGCGGGTGCGGCGTCCGGCGGACGCGCTCCGGCTGTTCGGTCCTGCTCGCATGACGATCACCCTAGGACCCCGGCGCCCACGTGGGTAGAGGCGGCCGGACCTGCGGTTACCTCCGAGTGTTGAGCGGGGTGCACTACTGTGCGGATGAGGACCACCGATATGTGTGACGCATAAGACATCTGGCCTGAACCCCCTATCCGGAACCGAGTACCGGTGGGTAACGTCCGGGCAGTCCAGTCGTGCTCACCCCACTGAGCACGCCCGATCTTGGACCGCAGCCGGTGCGTCACACAGAGCCGTGGCACCGGAGCCCGATGAGGAGCAGCAGTCTTGCGCGAGTTCAGCCTTCCGGCCCTGTACGAGGTCCCCTCGGACGGCAACCTGACGGATCTCATCCGCCGCAATGCCGCTCAGCATGCCGATGTCGCGGTGATGAGCCGCAAAGTTGCCGGCGTCTGGACGGACGTCACCGCCACCCAGTTCCTGGCCGAGGTCAGAGCCGTCGCCAAGGGGCTGATGGCTGCCGGCGTCGAGCCCGGCGACCGGGTCGCCCTGCTCTCCCGCACCCGTTACGAGTGGGTGCTGTTCGACTTCGCGATCTGGAGCGCCGGCGCCGTCACCGTCCCGGTGTACGAGACCAGTTCCGCCGAGCAGATCCAGTGGATCCTCGGTGACTCCGGCGCCACCCTGTGCATCGTGGAGTCCGAGGCGCACCAGGCGTCCGTGGCCTCGGTACAGGCAGATCTGCCCGGGCTGAAGGGCATCTGGCAGATCGAGGGCGACACGATCCGGCAGATGGTCGCGATCGGCGAGGAGATCTCGGACGAGGCGCTCGACCTGCGGATGACGAGCGCCAAGGCCGACGACCCGGCCACGATCGTCTACACCTCGGGCACCACCGGCCGCCCCAAGGGCTGTGTGCTGACGCACCGCAGCTTCTTCGCGGAGTGCGGCAACGTGGTGGAGCGGCTGAAGCCGCTGTTCCGTACCGGCGAATGCTCCGTGCTGCTCTTCCTGCCCGCCGCGCACGTCTTCGGCCGGCTGGTCGAGGTCGCCTCCGTGATGGCGCCGATCAAGCTCGGCTGCGTACCGGACATCAAGAACCTCACCGATGAGCTGGCCTCGTTCCGGCCGACCCTGATCCTCGGGGTGCCGCGCGTCTTCGAGAAGGTCTACAACTCGGCCCGGGCCAAGGCGCAGGCCGACGGCAAGGGCAAGATCTTCGACCGGGCCGCGAACACGGCGATCGCCTACAGCCGTGCGCTGGGTACGCCGCAGGGGCCGTCGGTGGGCCTGAAGTTCAAGCACAAGGTGTTCGACCGGCTGGTCTACAGCAAGCTGCGGGCCGTGCTCGGCGGGCGCGGCGAGCACGCGATCTCCGGCGGCGCGCCGCTCGGTGAGCGGCTCGGCCACTTCTACCGCGGCATCGGCTTCACCGTCCTGGAGGGCTACGGCCTGACGGAGTCGTGCGCGGCCACCGCCTTCAACCCGTGGGACCGGCAGAAGATCGGTACGGTCGGCCAGCCGCTGCCCGGCTCCGTCGTCCGCATCGCCGACGACGGCGAGGTGCTGCTGCACGGCGAGCACCTGTTCTCCGGCTACTGGAACAACGAGGCGGCGACGGCCGAGGCGCTGGCCGACGGCTGGTTCCACACCGGCGACATCGGCACCCTCGACGAGGACGGCTATCTCGCGATCACCGGCCGCAAGAAGGAGATCATCGTCACGGCGGGCGGCAAGAACGTCGCTCCCGCCGTCATCGAGGACCGCATCCGCGGGCACGCCCTGGTCGCGGAGTGCATGGTCGTCGGCGACGGCCGCCCGTTCGTGGGCGCTCTGGTGACGCTGGACGAGGAGTTCCTGGGCCGCTGGGCCGAGGAGCACGGCAAGCCCGTCGGCTCGACCGCACTGTCGCTGCGCGAGGACCCGGAGCTGCTGGCCGAGGTGCAGCGCGCGATCGACGACGGCAACGCCGCGGTGTCCAAGGCCGAGTCGGTACGCAAGTTCCGCATCCTGGCCGCCCAGTTCACCGAGGAGGCGGGCCACATCACGCCGTCGCTGAAGCTGAAGCGGAACGTGGTGGCGAAGGACTTCGCGGACGAGGTGGAGTCGCTCTACCGCGGCTGATGCCGTGCCACCGGAAGGGGCCCGTTCCGCGGGCCCCTTCCGCGTACCCGGCCGCTCAGAGCAGCTCCCTGAGCCGCTCGGCCAGCAGGTCCCAGCGCCACTTCTCCTCGACCCAGGCGCGGCCCCGCTCGCCCATCCGCCGGCGCAGTTCCGCGTCGCCGAGCAGCGCGACGATCCGCTCCGCCGACTCCTCGGCCGAGCCGCCGCGCACCACCCAGCCCGTCTCGCCGTCGAGCACGGCGTCCGGGGCGCCGCCCGAGTCACCCGCCACGACCGGCAGCCCGGTCGCGGACGCCTCCAGGTAGACGATGCCGAGGCCCTCCACGTCGAGGCCGCCGCGCCGGGTGCGGCACGGCATCGCGAAGACGTCACCGGCCCCGTAGTGCGCGGGCAGCTCCTCCCACGGCACCGGACCGGTGAACCGCACCGAGTCCAGCACTCCGGTGTCCGCCGCCAGCTTCTTCAGCTCACCGGCGTACGGGCCGCCGCCGACGATCAGCAGGACGGCGTCGGGCACCTCGGCCAGGATCGCGGGCATGGCGAGGATCAGGGTGTCCTGGCCCTTGCGGGGCACCAGCCGGGACACGCAGACGACGACGGGCCGGTCGGTGAGCCCCAGCCGGGCCCTGACGCGGTCGCCGCCCGAGTCCGGGTGGAAGGTCTTCTCGTCGACGCCGGGCGGCAGCTGGACCATGCGTGCGGCGGCGGCCGGGGTGAGCGCGGCGGCGATCCGGGAGCGGGTGTACTCGCCGAGGTAGGTGAGGGTGTCCGTGCCCTCGCCGATCCGCCGCAGCAGCTGCCGGGAGGCGGGCAGCTGGGCCCAGCCGGCCTCGTGCCCGTGGGTGGTGGCGACCAGCCTGCGGGCTCCGGCCCGGCGCAGCGCCGGTCCCATCAGGCCGAGCGGGGCGGCGGCGCCGAACCAGACGGAGGAACAGCCGTGGGTGCGCAGCAGCTCCACGGCACGCCGGGTCACCCGCGGGGTCGGCAGCAGCATCGTCGTACGGTCGCGGACCACGGTGAAGGGCTGCTCGGCGTCGAAGGCGGCGGTGGCCGCCGCGCCCTCGGCGCCGCGCTTCCAGGTGGAGGCGAAGACGACGACCTGTTCCGGGTCCAGGCGGAGCGCCATGTTGTGCAGGAACGCCTGGATGCCACCGGGGCGGGGCGGAAAGTCATTGGTCACGATCAAGGTCTTGTCCATCGCCGCCGACAGTACCGGGCTGCCCCGCCCGGGGCCGGGTCCGGGACCGCACGCACCCGGCGCCGCGACGCCACGGGCCGTCCCGGACCCGGCCCTGCGGGTTCCGCACAGCGGGGGCGGGCATCATGGCACCTCGTACGACAAGGAAACGGTGAGGCGGGACATGACGGGTTCGAGTGGCACACGGCCGGCAGCCCTCGCGGTGTGGGCGCTCACCAGATCCGTGCTCCTGCTCTGCGTCATCAAGGTGATCGCGGTGCCGGGCCCGGACGTGACGAGCGATGTGTCGGTGATCTACCGCGGCTGGTACGACGTGCTGAGCTCGGGCAGCTATCCGCAGTCCGACGTCACCTGGCAGTACCCGCCGGCCGCCGCGCTCGCGATCCTCTCCCCCGCCCTGCTGCCCTTCCTGGACTACGCGTCGGCCTTCTTCGTGCTGGCGTTCCTGTGCGACGCGCTGGTGCTGGGTCTGCTGCTGTACGCGGGCCGGGGCGCCGCCCGGCGGACGGCCGGGGCCTGGGTGTGGGTGGCGGGGGTGCCGCTGCTGGGTACGACGGCGTACGCGCGGTACGACGTGATGGTGACGGCCGTGGCGGTGGCGGCGCTGCTGGCGGGGATCCGGCATCCGCGGCTGCTGGGGGCGCTGGCGGCGTTCGGGGCGCTGCTGAAGGTGTGGCCGGCGCTGGTTCTCGCCGGTACCGCCCGCGGCCGGCGAACCCGTCTGGCGTGGACGACGGCGGCCGGGGTGGCGCTCGGGCTGCTGGTGCTGTGCACCGCGGCGGCACCGGGCGCGCTGGCGTTCCTGGGCTTCCAGCGGGACCGGGGTACCGAGGTCGAGTCACTGGGGGCGCTGGTCTTCCATGTGGCGCGGCAGTTCGGCTGGCAGGGCCGGGTGGAGCTGCACTACGGCTCGCTGGAGTTCCTGGGGCCGCACGTGCCGCTGGTGAGCACCCTCTCCCTGGGGCTGAGCGTCGTCGCGTTCGGCTGGCTGCTGGTGTGGCGGCTGCGGGCGCGCACGTTCGGGGTGAGTACGACGGCGGACGCGGCGTTCACCGCGGTCCTGCTGTTCACCACCACGAGCCGGGTGATCAGCCCCCAGTACATGCTGTGGCTGGTCGGTCTGGCCGCGGTGTGCCTGGTCTTCCGGGAGAGCCGGATGGCCTGGCCGGCGGGCTTGGTGCTGGTGGCGACCGGGGTGACCCAGCTGGAGTTCCCGCTCGGCTTCGGCCATGTGGTGACCAGCGACGCGACGGGCGTGACCCTGATGTTCGTGCGCAACGGGCTGCTGGTCGGCGCGTGCCTGCTCGCGTGCGCGCGGCTGTGGCGGGACACCGTGCGCGACCCGGCCGGTGGTGTTCCGGCCGCGGGCGCGGCGCCCGCCCGGCCGCCGCTCAGCCGAACCGGCTCCGCAGATACTCCCGCCAGCGCAGCGTGAAGTCCTGCGGTGTGGTGCCGAGCACCTCGTGCAGGGCCTGCTCCACCGCCCCGTCCCGCCCCGAGTGCCCTCCGACGGCCCGGTAGAAGGCGAACAGCTTCTCCTCGCCCCATTGCTCGGCGATGAGCTCGCAGGCCAGCCAGCCGCCCTCGTACGCCCTCGCCAGCCGGTCCGGATCTCCGGCGAAGCCGAAGTCCTCGTCCGTGGGCAGTGCGGCGGGCACGTCGCCGCCGGTGACGGCGTCGCCCAGTTCGGGGGCGATCTCGGCGGCGGTACGCCGCCCGTCCCGGTAGGCGGCCCAGTCCGCGAAGCCCTCGGAGAGCCAGGCCGGGGTGGCGGCCGAGGTGTCGGTGCGGGTGGCCACATGGGTGGTCTCGTGGGTGAGGACGACGCGCTGCCCGAAGGCGCCGAGCATGGCGTACGCCTCCGGGTTGACGATCACCCGGTCGGCGGGCGCCTTCCCCGAGCCGCCGGTCTCGCCCGTCGTGACGGCCGCTATGCCCCGGTAGTTCGCGGCGGGCGAGCCGAGCAGCTCCGCCATGTCCGTCACGGTGCGGGGCACCAGCACCACCACGCGCCCCGCCCAGTGCTCCGGCCAGGCGGCGGACACGTCGGGCACGGCCCGGTCCGCCGTCGCGGCGATCGCCTTCAGCTCGTCCCGGGACCGGCCGACCCCCAGCACCAGGCTGTGCGTGCCGCGCACCGCCTCGACGTCGCCCTGCTCCCAGAGCTGCTCGCCGGCGCCGTCGGCGGCCCGGTCGGCGGTGAGGTACCAGCGGCCGTCGGCCGGGTCGCGCTCCAGATCGATCACCCGGTCGACGGAGACGGGCGCGCTGTCGTAGCCCTCGATCCGGTAGCCGAGCCGCACGTCGGCGGTGGCCCGGTCGGCCCCGTGCGCGGCGAGGTCCGTCACCCGGTACGTCCAGGTGCCCAGCGGCACGTCCGCGAGATGGGCGAACTCCTTGCGCTGTGCGCCCCGAAGGGCCGTGGCGTCCGGGTCCACGACGGCCACGTAGGCGTCCGCGTCGTGGTGCAGCACGGCGGCGGCCCGGCGGTCCAGCGTGACCCGGATGTCGCGGGCGGTGGTGTCGGGCGCCTCGTCGGCCGGGGCCGTGCAGGCGGCCGCGCACAGCAGCGCGGCGAGCACCGCGCCCGCCGCCCGCCGTCGTCCTCCGCGCGCCCGCCCCGCGGTACGCCCCTGATCAGCCACATGCCCGAGGGTACGGTCAGACCCGGGTGACCGAGGAGACGGGCATCATGCCGACCGGGTCGTAGCGGACCGGGGCCCCTGGGTAGGGGGCGTGGATCACCTGGCCGTTGCCCACGTACATCCCGATGTGGCTGGCGTCCGCGCGGTAGGCGACGAGGTCGCCGGGGCGGGCCTGGGCGAGCGGCACCATCCGGCCGGCGTACCGCTGGGCCTGCGAGGTCCGCGGCAGGCTCACCCCGGCCTGGGCGTACGCCCACTGCATCAGCCCGGAGCAGTCGAATCCGGAGGGCCCGTTCGCGCCCCAGACGTACGGCAGGCCCAGCGCCCGCTGGACGGCCATGACGGCCGCCGCCGCCCGGGCCGATCCGGCGGGCAGTCCGGCCACCGGCCCTGCGGCCCCGCCGTCGCGGCCGGTGCGCGAGGCCCGCTCGAAGGCGGCCCGCTCGTTCCCGGGCAGCTGCTTCAGCAGTTCCCTGGCCTGGCGGAGCTTGTGCTCGACGGTGCGTTTGTGGCGGCTGACGGCTGCCCGGTCGCGCTCCAGGGCGGCGAGCGAGCGGGCGGCCTCCGCACGGGTCTGGGCGAGCGCCTGCTGGGCCTTGCGGAGGCCGGCCAGGGCGGTGGCCCGCCGGGTGTCGACCCGGCTCAGGGTGGCGGCCCGGTCGAGATAGCTGTCCGGGTCGGAGGAGAGCAGCAGCGCGAGCGAGGGGTCGATGCCGCCGGACCGGTACTGCTCACGGGCGGCCGAACCGATCTCCGTACGCATCCGGTTGATGCGCTCCTGGCCCCGCGCCGCCCGGTCCTGGGCCCTGCGGACCTCTCCGCGCAGCCGTGCGACGTTCTCGCCGGCCCTGTTGTAGTGCTCGGTCGCCTGCTCGGCCTCGGTGAAGAGGCGGTCGACCCGGGCCCCGGCGGTCCGGGGTGTGTCCTGCGGCTCGGCGTACGCGGTGGCTCCTCCGAGCGCTGCCGCGGCGGTCGCCGCCGCAGCCGACAGAACGGTCACCCGGACGCTCCGGCTCACGCCGGGCTGTGTGGAACGGCGATGGGACACCACAGGACGCCGCACTCCCTTCCGCTGTACGCAGACGTGCGCAGCCCCTGCCACCCGGGGCGGGCGGACCGACGCACGGGAGCTGCACAGCAGGCAGACAGTAGTCGGGCGAACACTGAGCGGACAAAGACCGCGCCGGTCGGAGGGCAGGCACACACAGTGACGCCCCGCCGGTGACCTGTGGTCTCCGACGGGGCGGCTGTCAGTACGGGGCGCGGGAATTCGCCCGTTCGGGCGTGGTCAGATGCGCACCGCGCCGTAGAAGCTGCCGATGGTGCTCATCGACTCGTAGCGGACGAACGTGCCCGAGCGCGGGGCGTGCAGCACGGTTCCGTTGCCCGCGTAGAGGCCCACGTGGGAGTTGCCGTTGAAGAAGACCAGGTCGCCCGGCTTCAGCTGGCTCATCCCGATCCGGGTGCCCTGGTTGATCTGGGTGTACGTGGTGCGGGTGATGTTGGCACCGGCCTGGGCGTAGGCCCACATGGTCAGGCCCGAGCAGTCGTAGGAGCCGGGGCCGGCCTGGCCGGGGGAATACGGCTTGCCGATCTGGGTGGCGGCGGCCTGGAGCGCGGCGGCACCCAGACCCGAGGCGGGGGCCTCGTTGCCGAGGTCGACCCGGTCACTGGCGGCGCGGCTGGCGCGCTGGTCGTCCGCGCGCATCTTGTCGCGCTCGGCCTGAGTGAGGGTGTTGAGCAGCTGACGCGCCTCGGAGAGCTTGGCCTGCTGCTGCTTCTTCTTCTCACCGAGCGTCTTGCGGACCTCTGCGAGGTCGCTCAGCTTGTCCTGGGCCTCCTTGCGCTCCTGCGCGAGGGACCGCTGCTTCTCCTGCACCTTCGCCAGCGACTCGGCCTGCTTGGCCGTCAACTGGTCGAGTGCGGAGGCCTGGTCCAGGAAGCTGTCCGGGTCCGAGGCGAGGAAGAGCTGGACGGAGGGGTCGATGCCGCCCGAGCGGTACTGCGCGGCGGCGAGGGAACCGAGGCCGGAGCGGAGGTTGTTGAGCTCCTGCTGACCGCGCGCCACCTTGTCCTGGATCGCGTCGATCTGCTTCTGGAGCTTGTCCTGCTTCTCCTTGGCCAGGCTGTGCTGCTCGGTGGCCTTCTCCGCCTCGTCGTAGAGCTTGTCGACCTTCTCCTTGACCTCGCTCTTGGTCGGCTTCGGGTCGGCGTGGGCCGCCTGGGAGGTCAGGGCAACTGCCGCGGCGGCAGTCACGCCGAGCACGGTCACGCGGGTGCGGCTCGGTTGCTTGGGACGACGGTGGGACCCCACGAAGGCGAGCTCCTTCTTCCTCGAGCCGCCTACCGGGCTATGGGGGAGATGAATCCCCAGCTCCGTGCGCGTTCACGGCCTCGGCGGTTCCTTCACTGCCACCCCGGGTGGGTGATCAACCGTGCGAAGGTTCGAGGCCCGACCTTAGTGACCATCCTGTGATCAGTTCAAATCCTCACAGGAAAAATCTCGTCACAGGAGGTACTTCTTTACCCACAGCACACAGGGCGTAGCGGTGACTTGACGGTCCGTTCCCTGATTTCCCTGCAAGTCACATCAACACGCACTAGACACGCGAAAGCCGCTTCAGGAGCAAGACGGACGCAACGGGCCTCGCTCCCGCCTTCGCCACCCCGTCAGCCACTTCACGGTCGGTGGACACCACCACGACGGGCCGCCCGGGCGGTTCGGCGCGCGCCAGTTGACGGATGACCTCGTCCGCCGTGACACCCGGCTTGCTGAACAGCACCCGCACCCCGCGCGGCGGCGCGAGCAGCACCGGAGCGGCCAGCTCCGCCCCGTCGAAGACACAGGTCATCTCGGCGCCCGTCTGGGCCGCGAGCACCGACAGGCCGCCCAGCAGCCGCAGCCGCTGCTTCTCCAGCGGCATCTGCGGATAGCCGGTCTTGGTGACGTTGTAGCCGTCCACGATCAGATGGGCCTGCGGCAGCGCGAGCAACTGGTCGAGCAGCGCCGGATCGGTCTCCGAAAGGGCCCTGGCGGCAATGTCCTTGGGCGACATCCGGCCGGGTTCCACCGCGTCCACACTGTCCGCGGGACGCATCGTGGAGGGTGGCAGCGCCAGTTCGCGCCGCAGCCCGCCGGCCGCTTCGAGCACCGTGTCGAGGAGCAGCCGCAGCCGCATGTCCTCGACCGAGCGCCCCTCCCTGGCAGCCCTGCGTCCCGCCTCGACGGACGCCTCCGCCTCGCTGAGCCTCGTCCGCAGGCGCCGGGTCTCGCTCTCGGCCGCGGACACCTGGGCGGCCGCCTCGGCCCGCAGGGCGTCGCTCTCGGCCTTGCCGCGGCGCAGCGCCGCCTCGCCGCGCTTGACCTCGTTGGCCGCGCTGCGCAGTTTGCGCTGGAGCGAGTCGGCCTCCTTGCGGGCGGCGTCCAGTTCGGCGCGGAGGCGTTCGGTGTCGGTCTTCGTCTGGGCGCGGGCCCGGGCGAGTTCCTCGCGCAGCCGTTCCAGTTCGAGCCGGACCTCCTCGTCGGCCCGCTCGGCACCGGCCCGCTCGGCCTCCTCGCCGGCGGCGGCGACCAGCTTGACCCAGCCGGCCGGGCGCAGCACATAGGCCGCCGCGGCCACGTCGACGGGGTCCGCGGCGGCGGGCGGCGAGCCCGCCACCAGCGCGGCGGCCAGCTCCGGCTGGGCCTCCTTCAGCCGTTCACCGATGCGCCGGCGGAAGGCAGGGTCGCCCTCCAGCGCGGCCGCCATCGCGTTTCCCGCGAACTTGGCACGCCTAGTGGGCGTGAAGCGCGCGTACTGTCGGAGCTGGGCCGGGAGTTCGGTGACCGTGAGACCGCCGAACGCGTCCGAGACCAGCGCGACGACGCGACGCCGCACGCCTTCGGGCAGCGGGCGGTCGAGCACCTCCACGGCGTCGCCGGCCGCATCGGCCGGCGTGGCGCCGCCAGCGGGCTGCTCCACCTTCCGTCACCTCATTTTTTATGTCCGCACGGCCCCGTCAGGAGTCGGCACCCGGCCTGTCGACTAGTTCGATCTGGTCCACCGCGTTGCACCAACGACAGCGCACCGACTCGATGGTCTCACTGACCACCTCGCGTTCTTCGACGCTGGACTCACCGGCCAGGTCGAGGTGAACGTACTCGACCACCTTGGAGGAACGCGTCACGTCGAACCTCGTCAGATTTCCGCAGAGCGTGCAGCGCCAGCGGGTCCCGTCGGTCGGCTGGGGAACCGTCGTCATCGTTGCGTCCTCTTTCGTCGAGCCGTGAGCTGCCGGACAAGGTTCTCGCGGTGCGCCGTCGAACTGCGGATGTCCTCTCGTAACCCTACGGCCTCGGTGCTTCCCACCGGCACGGCGAGGCGGTCTGTCCCGATCCCTCCGCTTGCGTCATGCTCTGTTCATGATCGATCGGCGGGCTGCGGCCGGCAGAATCCTGCGGGCGGCCACCTCGGGCGGGCCGCCGGTGACCTACGCCCTCATCGCCCTGTGCTGCGTGGTCTTCGTGATCAGCCCGCTGTCGGGGTTCAACCCGGTCTACGGCACCGCGGACGCACTGCTCGCCGCCCAGGCCGGCTACTTCGAACGCTGGGGCGTGATCCCGAGCGAACTGTGGGACGGCTCCGCGCACGCCGTCCTCACCCCGCTCACCGCACTGTTCGTGCACGGCAACTGGCTGCATCTGCTGGGCAACATGCTGTTCCTGTACGTATTCGGGGCGATGGCCGAGGAGCGCATGGGCCACACCGAGTTCGCGTTCTTCTACCTCGGCTGCGGGTATGTCGCCCTGCTCGCCTACGCGGCCGCGCACTCCACGTCCGACCAGACACTCGTCGGCGCGTCGGGAGCGATCTCGGCGGTCCTGGGAGCCTTCCTCTACCTCTTCCCCCGGGCCCGGGTGACCAGCCTGTTCCCGTTCCTGCTGTTCCTGCCGCTGCGCTTCCCCGCCTGGATCGTGCTGGTCTTCTGGTTCGTCCTGCAGTGGCTGGCGGCCGAGGGGGCGGGCAGCGGGCCCGGGGTGGCCTATCTCGCCCATGTGGTCGGCTTCGCCACCGGGTTCCTCTATGCCTGGGGGCGCTATCGCCGTGGGGCCAGGGCCTTGCGGCCGGATCAGGCCGGATAAGGGAGCGGGGTCCGGTGCGTGCGGCTGCAAGGCGGAGGAGGAGTCACTGCGGAGCATGGGCGAGCGACGACAACGCCGCAGATGCGCGTGCCGGGGCCCGCGAGCCCGGCATGATCCGGCCGCAAGGCCCTAGAGTGAAGTCTCCAGCCACGGCCACCGAGGGAGAAAGCCAGCCGTGATCACCGCGATCGTACTCATCAAGACCAGCGTGGACCGGATTCCCGAGATCGCCGAGGCCATCGCCGCGCTGGACAGCGTCAGCGAGGTCTTCTCGGTCACCGGTACATACGACCTGATCGCCATGGTCCGGGTGTCCAAGCACGACGACCTCGCCGATGTCATCCCCGGCCGGATCAGCAAGATCCCCGGTGTCGAGGGAACCGACACGCACGTGGCGTTCCGTACGTACTCGCAGCACGACCTGGAGGCGGCCTTCGCCATCGGTCTGGACGCGTAGCCACGTCAGCATGTGAGGCCGGGTACGGACAGTCGTCCGTACCCGGCCTCACATGCTGACGGGCCTCAGACCTGGGTGGCGGTGCCCCGGTCCGGGACGCAACGGCCGTCCTCGGTGCGGTACTTCCACTGGGCGCCCTCGCTCACGAGCTCCTTGACCGCCCGCAGGAAGCGCTCGACGTGCTCGTCCGGCGTACCGGCGCCGAAGCTGACCCGGATCGCGTTGAGGGACTTCTGGCCCGGCTCGGCCTCCGGCGCGCCGCACTCCCCGACGTCCTGCGGGTCGCTGCCGAGCAGGGTGCGTACGAGGGGGTGGGCGCAGAACAGTCCGTCGCGCACCCCGATGCCGTACTCGGCGGAGAGCGCCGCGGCGAAGTGCGAGCTGTTCCAGCCCTCCACCACGAAGGAGATGACGCCGACCCGCGGGGCGTCATCACCGAACAGCGAGAGCACCTTGACCTCGGGGACCTCGGCGAGTCCGGCACGGACCGCGGTGACGAGGCGCTGCTCCCGGGCGACCAGGCTGTCGAACCCGGCCTCGGTGAGGGCCTTGCAGGCGGAGGCGATGGAGTAGACACCGATGACGTTGGGCGAACCGGCCTCGTGACGGGCCGCGGTGGTGTGCCACTCGACGTCCACCCCGCCGTCGGAGCGCCGGGCGACCTGGCGGGAGGCGCCGCCGCCGGCCAGGTAGGGCTCGGCGGCGGTCAGCCAGTCGGAGCGGCCGGCGAGGACGCCCGAGCCGAACGGCGCGTACAGCTTGTGACCGGAGAAGGCGACCCAGTCGACGTCCAGCTCGGCGATGTCGACGGGGTGGTGCGGGGCCAGCTGGGCGGCGTCGAGCACGATCCGGGCACCGTGGGCGTGCGCGGCGGCGGCGAGCTCCTTGACCGGCCACAGCTCACCGGTGACGTTGGAGGCACCGGTGACGCACACCAGCGCGGGCCCGTAGGGGTCGCGGCCGGCGAGTGCGCGCTCCAGGGTCTCGACGGCCTGGTCCGGGGTGCGCGGGGCGTTCAGGTACGTCACCCGGGCGTCGCGCCAGGGCAGCAGCGAGGCGTGGTGCTCGGTCTCGAAGACGAACACCTGGCAGTCGGCGGGCAGGGCGGCGGCGAGCAGGTTGAGCGAGTCGGTGGTGGACCGGGTGAAGACCACCTGGTCGTCGGCGCGGCAGCCGAGGAACTCCGCGACGGTGACGCGGCTGCTCTCGAAGAGGTCCGTGGACAGCTGCGAGAGGTAGCCGGCACCGCGGTGGACGCTGCCGTAGTACGGCGCGTACGCGGCCACGTCGTCCCACACCCGCTGGAGGGCCGGAGCGCTGGCCGCGTAGTCCAGCGCGGCGTAGGTGACCTCGCCGCCGGTGACCAGCGGAACCGTTACATCCTTGCCCAGAACCGGCAGCGGGGCACAAATCGACCGATCGGTGGCAGCAGTGAGGACAGACATGACGAACTCCCGTAACAGGCAGGCGAATTCCGCGCGCCTGCGGATACGCGGCAGCACGGAGGAAGAAAGAAGGATGTGCGGAGGAGGGCCGAAAAGCCCTATCGCATTCGCTTGCTCACAAGAGGCTCCCTGAGGACCAGGACCCCACGGGTGGACATCTCACGACGTCGAGGGGTCCGCGCTTGCCGCAGACCTCGCTGCCTGCGGCCTGGTCTTCACCCGGGGCACCCCGCCACGGACGGAGGGTTGCCGGACAGCGGGCCGGGGCCGTAGTCGCTGTCACTCATGACCTGCGCAGCATCTTGCCATACGTACGCGAACGCGCAAGGCGCAGTCCATGATCTGGACTGCGCCCTGCCTCATATCCGCGCCCGGAGCCGTCTCAGGCGTTGCTGGCCACGACCCATCTCTCCAGCGCCCGCCCGGCCGCGCCCGAGTCGATGGACTCGGCGGCCTTCGCGATTCCCGCGGTGAGCTGCTCGGCGAGCGTGCCCTCGCCCGGGTCCAGCGCGACGAGCGCCGCCGCCGAGTTGAGCAGGACCGCGTCCCGTACGGGGCCCGTCTCGCCGGCGAGCAGCCGGCGGGCGACATCCGCGTTGTACGAGGCGTCGGCGCCGCGCAAGGCGTCCACGGGGACCAGGTCCAGGCCGACGTCGCGCGGGTCGAAGGCCTCCTCGCGCACCGTGCCGTTCCTGGCGATCCAGACACGGGAGGTCGCGGTGGTGGTCAGCTCGTCCAGACCGTCGTCGCCCCGGAAGACCAGGGAGGAGTTGCCGCGTTCGGCGAGGACGCCCGCGACGATGGGCGCCATGCGCAGGTCGGCGACGCCGATCGCCTGCGCGCGCACCTTGGCCGGGTTGGTGAGCGGCCCGAGGATGTTGAAGGTGGTCGGCGCGCCGAGCTCCGCCCGGGCCTTCGCCGCGTACCGCAGGGCGGGGTGGAACTTGACGGCGAAGCAGAACGTGATGCCCGCTTCCTCGGCGACCTCGACGACGCGCTGCGGCGGCAGGTCCAGGTTGACGCCGAGCTTGCCCAGGACGTCGGAGGAACCGCTGGCCGACGACGAGGCGCGGTTGCCGTGCTTGACGACCTTGGCGCCCGTACCCGCCACGACGATCGCCGACATGGTGGAGATGTTGACCGTCTTGGCCATGTCGCCGCCGGTGCCCACGATGTCGACCGTGCGGCCCGGCACATGGATGGTCGTGGCGTGCTCGTACATCGCACGGACCAGGCCGGAGACCTCCGTGACGGTCTCGCCCTTGGCCCGCAGCGCCACCGCGAAGCCGGCGATCTGCACATCGGTCGCCTCGCCGCTCATGATGCGGTCCATCGCCCAGGCGGTGTCGTCCTCGGTCAGGTCCTGGCCGCGCAGCAGGGGGGTCAGCACGCCGGGCCAGGAACGAGCCGCCACGCTGTCGCCGCCTGCCGGGGTCACAACGTTCATGGTCCGCTCCTGGGGTCCACAGCCGATAAAGGGGATGGGGCCACCCTATCGAGCCCCGTGGACAGCGAAGAGCCCCGTCCATCGAATGGACGGGGCTCCTGCTGTGGCGATCAGTTCAGGTGATCAGTGGTGGCCGTGGCCGCTGGTGATCTCCTTGTACTCCTCGGCGGTGGGCTTGGCGATCTGGTTGTTCTCGCCGTAGAAGCCCTTGCTGAGCCTGGCCCGCAGCTTCTGCACCAGGGACACCTTGCGCTTGACGCCGTTCTCGTCGACCAGCGGGCCGATCTCGACCGGCTTGTACTGCTCGTGCGCGGTGAGCGTGTGCAGCTGAGCGGGTGCCAGCGGCTCGTGGACCTCGACGAACTCACCGTGCGGCAGGCGCTTGATGAGGCCGGACTCGCGCCCGTGCAGCACCTTCTCCTTGTCGCGGCGCTGAAGGCCGAGGCAGATCCGCTTGGTGACGATGAACGCGATGACCGGTCCGGCGAAGAAGAAGATCCGGACGAACCACGAGATGGCGTTCAGCGACAGGTGGAAGTGCGTGGCCCACAGGTCGTTTCCACCACCCACGAGACCGATGAAGTACACCGTGATCCAGGCGACACCGAAGGCCGTCCGGGTCGGCGTGTTGCGCGGGCGGTCCAGGATGTGGTGCTCGCGCTTGTCGCCGGTGACCCAGGACTCGATGAACGGGTAGACCGCGATGGCCCCCAGGATCACACCGAAGAGCGTCAGCGGGATGAGTACACCCAGGACCAGGGTGTGGCCCCAGAGGTTGATCTCCCAGCCAGGCATCACTCGGATCAGACCCTCGGCGAAGCCCATGTACCAGTCGGGCTGGGCGCCGGTGGACACCTGGTCCGGGCGGTACGGGCCGATGGCCCAGATCGGGTTGATCGAGGCGATGCCCGCGATGACGGCGATGACACCGAAGACCAGGAAGAAGAAGCCTCCGGCCTTCGCCATGTACACCGGCAGCAGCGGCATGCCCACGACGTTCTTGTTGGTCCGGCCGGGACCCGCGAACTGCGTGTGCTTGTGGTAGAAGACCAGGATCAGGTGGCCCACCAGCAGCCCGAGCATGATGCCCGGCAGCAGCAGGATGTGGATCGAGTAGAACCGTGCGACGAAGTCGCCGCCGGGGAACTCCCCGCCGAACAGGAACATCGAGATGTAGGTGCCGACGATCGGCATCGACAGGATCGCGCCCTGCGTGAAGCGGACACCCGTACCCGAGAGCAGGTCGTCCGGGAGCGAGTAACCGGTGAAACCGGTGAACATGCCCAGGACGAACAGCAGGAAGCCGAACAGCCAGTTGATCTCACGGGGCTTGCGGAACGCACCCGTGAAGAACACGCGCATCATGTGCACGAACATGCCGGCCAGGAAGATCAGCGCGGCCCAGTGGTGGATCTGCCGGACGAGCAGACCACCGCGGACGTCGAAGCTGATGTCCAGGGTCGAGGCGTAGGCCTCGGACATCCGGATGCCCTGCATGGGCTCGTACGGGCCGTGGTACACGACCTCGTTCATGCTCGGGTGGAAGAACAGCGTCAGGTACACACCCGTGAGGATGATGATGATGAAGCTGTAGAGGCAGATCTCACCGAGCATGAAGGACCAGTGGTCCGGGAAGATCTTGCGCATGTTGGCCTTGGCCAGGGAGTAGATCCCGAGCCGGCCGTCCGCCCAGTCGGCAACCTTCTCACCGGCGGGCGCCTTGCGCTTCGTATCGGTCGCAGTACTCATCCGCGCTCCCAGAATGCAGGACCGACGGGCTCTTCGAAGTCACCGAGCGCCTCGAGGTTGCCCTCGCTGTTCACGCCGATCCGCAGCTGCGGAAGAGCGTGACCGGCCGGACCGAAGATGACGCGGGCGCCGTCGGAGAGGTCGAAGGTGGACTGGTGGCACGGGCAGAGCACGTGGTGCGTCTGCTGCTCGTACAGGCTGATCGGGCAACCGACGTGGGTGCAGATCTTGGAGAAGGCCACGATTCCCTCGTGGGCCCACTCGCGCTCGCGCTTGTCCTTGATGTTGTCCGGCTCGATGCGGATGATCATCAGTGCGGCCTTGGCGATCTGCACCTGGAAGTCGTGCGCGTCCTCCTCCAGGCCCTCGGGCATGGCGAAGGTCAGCGAACCGACGACGACGTCCTCGGGACGCAGCGGCTCCATCGTGTTCATGTTGATGAGCTGCTTGCCCTTGGCCCACAGCGTCGAGCGGAGCTTCTTCTCCGGCAGCGGACCGAGGTCACGCAGCAGCACCACACCGGCGAGCGGCACCAGGGCCAGCGCGCCGAACATGGTGTTCCGGATCAGCTTGCGCCGGCCGAACGCGGACTCCTCGGCACCTGCCGCGAAGTCGGCGAGCACCTTCGCCTTGACCTCGGGCTCGGCCGCGATCGCGTGACGGTCGTCCGCGACCTCGACGTCCGACATCAGGGTGCGCGCCCAGTGGACGGCGCCCGCGCCGATCGCGAAGAGCGCCACGCCCAGGGTCAGACCCAGGGAGAAGTTGAGCACGCTCACATGACCGAACGGGAAGATGTAGACGATCTTGTCGACCGGGAAGATGACGTAGGAGGCGATGAAGCCGACCGTCGCCAGCATGGACAGCGTGAACATGAACGCGACCGCGCGCTCGGACCGCTTGGCGGCCCGTTCGTCGATGTCCTGGATGCGCGGCTTGTGGGCCGGCAGCCCCGGGTCGGCGAACGGATCGCCCGCTCCCTCTACCGCGCCGTGCGCGGCGTCCTGCTCTGCGGGCAGGTTCTCTTCTGGAATCTCTTGGCTACTCATGACTTCTTGGCCTTAGCGGTGTGGGCCGCGACCCAGATGGCAACTGCGATCAGTGCGCCGAGCCCGAAGATCCAGCCGAACAGGCCTTCACTGACCGGACCGAGTCCGCCCAGGCTGAGGCCGCCGGGGCTCGCCGACTCCGAGCTGTTCACCGTCTTGATGTACGCGATGATGTCCTTCTTCTGCTGCTCGGGCATCGTCGAGTCAGGGAAGGACGGCATGCTCTGCGGGCCGGTCTGCATGGCCTCGTAGACGTGCTTCGGGTCCACGCCCTCAAGGCTGGGGGCGTACTTGCCGTTGGTGAGGGCACCGCCCTCACCCGTGAAGTTGTGGCACTGCGCGCAGTTGGTACGGAACAGGTCGCCGCCCTTGGCCACGTCCGCGCCCTCGGGGCTGACCTGACTCTTGGTCGGAACGATCGGACCGGCGCCGAGCGACGCGACGTACGCCGCGAGCTGGTCGATCTCGGCCTGGGTGTAGATGACCTTCTTCTTCGGTACCTGGGCGCCCGGCTGCTGCGCCGGCATACGGCCGGTACCGACCTGGAAGTCGACGGCGGCCGAGCCCACGCCGACAAGCTGGGGCCCGTCGGTGGTGCCCTGACCGCCGGTTCCGTGGCAGCTGGCGCAACCGACGGAGTACAGCTTCTTGCCCTCGTCGATGGCGAGGGACTGGGCGGTTTCGTCGGCCTGCGCCTTACTCGCGGGCGCAAACGCGGCGTACAGCCCCCCAGTAGCCGCAAGCGCGAGGAGTAGTACGACGACCGCCGCCAACGGATGGCGTCGTCGTGCGGAGAGCTTTTTCACGGATTACCCCGGTGTCAGGATCTTCTGCGTCGATGATGGATCGGGTGCGAGCCCGGTTACTTGATCATGTAGATCGTGGCGAACAGGCCGATCCACACGACATCGACGAAGTGCCAGTAATAGGACACGACGATGGCTGCGGTCGCCTGCTCATGGGTGAACCTCTTGGCTGCGTATGTCCTGCCCAGAACGAGCAGGAAGGCGATGAGACCGCCTGTCACGTGCAGACCGTGGAAGCCGGTGGTCAGGTAGAACACCGAGCCGTACGGGTCCGAGGACAGCGAGAGGCCGTCCTTCTTCACCAGCTCGGTGTACTCGAAGACCTGGCCTCCGATGAAGATCGAACCCATCACGAAGGTGATCACGAACCAGGTACGGAGCTTCTTCACATCGCCCCGCTCCGCGGCGAAGACGCCGAGCTGGCAGGTGAGTGAGGAGAGCACCAGGATCGTGGTGTTCGTCGCCGAGAACGGGAAGTTCAGGGCTGACGCCATTTCCTTCCAGTGTTCCGCTCCGGTCACCGATCGCAGGGTGAAGTACATCGCGAAGAGGGCCGCGAAGAACATCAGCTCGGAACTCAACCAGATGATGGTTCCGACGCTGGTGAGGTTCGGCCGATTGACCGACGGGTGCGCGTGCCCGGTTTCTACTGTCGTTGCTGTCGCCACGACCGACATTATGTCGGTCGCTTATCCCGCCCTCACTCCGGGGGGTGCCGTTCGGTGTGTCAGAGGGGTGTGTCCTCCCCGAACGGCCCATGGATCCGCTGCCCGGACCGGTGCTGACAGCCTGTCGGGCGGAGTACGATCCGCGCATCGGTCCCCCATGCCCCGAAGACACAGACGTCACGGAGGAACAATGCAGCCGACCGCCACGGTCCTGGTCTACAGCGACAACGCACACACCCGTGAGCAGGTGAGGCTGGCGGCCGGGCGCAGGCCCGCGGCCGACGTGCCGCAGGTGGAGTTCCTGGAGTGCGCCACCCTGCCCGCCGTCCTGGACGCACTGGACCACGGAGGCGTCGACGTCTGCGTGTTGGACGGCGAGACGGCCCCCGTGGGCGGCATGGGCGTCTGCCGGCAGGTCAAGGACGAGATCTTCCGCTGCCCGCCGGTTCTGCTCCTGATGGGCCGCCCCCAGGACGCCTGGCTGGCCACCTGGAGCCGCGCGGACGCCGCGGTGACCCTGCCGGTCGAGCCGGTCGAGTTCGCGGACGCCCTGGCCGCCCTGCTGCGCAGCAGGCTGTCCGTGGGGGCCTGAGGCCCCGCCTTTCCGCCGTCGCTCCGGGGCGCGGCGCACTCCGGAGGTCAGACTCCGGGGCGCAGCCGCGCCGCCCGGACCGTGTCGACCCGGTCGGGCGTGGCGTCGTTGCTCAGGGCGCTGCCCTTCTGCCACTTGGCCCAGGACAGGTTCCAGTCGCCGTAGCCGTTGTCGAACGGCGTCATGGTCTCGCCCTCACTGCCGACGACGGTGACGATGTCACCCTCGCGGACCGTGTTGAAGAACCACTCGGCCTCGCTGGTGCTCATGCCGGTGCAGCCGTGGCTGACGTTCGCGGACCCCTGTGATCCGGTGGACCACGGGGCCGCGTGGACGTACTCGCCGCTCCAGGTGACCCGCGTCGCGTAGTAGACCGGCAGGTCGTAGGAGTCCTCGGAACCCTCGGCGATGCCGATGGACTCCCCGCGCATACGTACGTAGTACTCCTTGCCCAGCACGACCTTGACGCCGTTGCGGGTGGAGAAGCCGGGCTTGCCGGTGGTCACCGGGATGGTGTTGATCACTTCGCCGTTGCGCTTGACCGTCATGGAGTGCTCCGAGGCGTCGGTGATGGCCTCGATGCGGTCGCCGGTAGTGATCTTCAACGCTTTCGTGGGAGCGCCGTACAGCGCGTTGGTCACCTTGATCCCGGTCAGATTGCTGCTGACCTCGATGGTGGCCTTCGCCGGCCAGTAGTCCTGCGGCCGGTAGTGGAGCGTCTTGTCGTCCACCCAGTACCAGGAGCCGGTCACCGCGGGCGTGGAGCGCACCTTCAGGGCGCGTTCCACGGTGGCACGGGCGGCTCGGTCGGCCACCGGAGCACTGAGTACCGCTGTGACGGGCTGTCCGACGCCGTAGGTGCCCGCCTGCGGGCCGAACGTGACCTTCAGGAACTTCTGGGCCGCCGCGGTCTCGAAAGTGAGCGTACGGCTGCCTGGGGCGCCGTCGTCGTCCTCCATGCCGACCTTGACGGTGTAACGGGTCCCTGCGGCGAGCGGGGCCGTGGAGTGCCAGCGGTGCCCGTCCGCGGCCAGTTCGCCCGCCAGGTGGCGTCCTTCGGTGTCCACGGCCGTCACGTCGGTGATGCGGCCGTCGTCACTGTCGACGCTGACTTCGAGGGGCTTGTCCGGATCGACCTTCTCGCCGCCGTCGGGGGTGTTGGAGGAGATCTCGTCGGCCGCGTCGAACGGCTGCGCCGAGAGCGGATGGTCGTCGGACTCCCCACAGGCTGCCGCCCCTGCGACCAGGGTCGCGGCCAGCAGAGCGCAGCTGATGACGGGACGGATACGCGGCGTGTGGTTCATGAACCCACGCTAAGAAGATTCATCCGTTTCAGCGCGCCGGGTGACTGCAAACGGGGGGCCCGCACTTCTCGTGGAAGTGCGGGCCCCCCGTCAGGTGGAGCGGTGTCACGGGTGGAGCGGTGTCACTGGGTGCGGTTCTCACCGCGGTAGTACTCGAAGACCCAGCCGAACAGACCGATCAGGAGCATCGGGGCCGAGAAGTAGAGCAGCCACCAGCCGAAGACGACTCCCATGAAGGCGAGAGCGCCGCCGACCGCCAGTGAGAGCGGCTGCCAGCTGTGCGGGGAGAAGAACCCCACGTCGCCGGCCTCGTCCGCCACATCGGCTTCCTTGTTGTCCTGCGCCAGTGCGTCGACCCGCCGGGCCGTGAAGGCCAGGTAGAAGCCGATCATGACGCTCAGCCCGAAGGCCAGGACGAGGGCGGTGGTGCCGACCGGCTCCTTGGACCACACGCCGTAGGTGATGGCCATGACGAGGATGAACAGCGCCAGACCGAGGAACATCTTGCCCTGGACCTTCACTTGCCCGCCTCCTTGCCGCCGGCGAGGGCCTTGTCACCCTCGGAGTGGTGCTCAAGCTGCTCGAGCGCCGCGATCTCCGGGTGGTGCAGGTCGAACGCCGGGGATTCGGAACGGATCCGGGGCAGCGTGAGGAAGTTGTGCCGCGGCGGCGGGCAGGAGGTCGCCCACTCAAGCGAACGGCCGTAGCCCCACGGGTCGTCGACCTCGATCTTCTTGCCGTACTTGGCGGTCTTCCACACGTTGTAGAAGAACGGCAGGATCGACAGACCGAGCAGGAACGAGGAGATCGTCGAGATCGTGTTCAGCGCGGTGAAACCGTCCGCGGCCAGGTAGTCCGCGTAACGACGCGGCATGCCTTCCGCACCCAGCCAGTGCTGCACCAGGAACGTGCCGTGGAAGCCGATGAACAGCGTCCAGAAGGTGATCTTGCCGAGCCGCTCGTCCAGCATCTTGCCGGTGAACTTCGGCCACCAGAAGTGGAATCCGGAGAACATCGCGAACACCACGGTGCCGAAGACGACGTAGTGGAAGTGCGCGACCACGAAGTACGAGTCCGAGACGTGGAAGTCCATCGGCGGCGAGGCCAGGATGACGCCGGTCAGACCACCGAAGGTGAAGGTGATCAGGAAGCCGATCGCCCAGAGCATCGGTGTCTCGAAGGACAGCGAGCCCTTCCACATCGTGCCGATCCAGTTGAAGAACTTCACCCCGGTGGGCACCGCGATGAGGAACGTCATGAAGGAGAAGAACGGCAGGAGCACGCCTCCGGTGACGTACATGTGGTGCGCCCACACGGTCACGGAGAGGCCGGCGATGGAGATCGTCGCGGCCACCAGGCCGATGTAACCGAACATCGGCTTGCGGCTGAACACCGGGATCACTTCCGAAATGATCCCGAAGAAGGGCAAAGCGATGATGTACACCTCTGGATGGCCGAAGAACCAGAAGAGGTGTTGCCAGAGCAATGCGCCGCCGTTGGACGCGTCGAAGATATGCGCACCGAATTTACGGTCCGCCTCCAGCGCGAAGAGCGCCGCCGCCAGCACCGGGAAGGCCAGCAGGACCAGCACACCGGTCAGCAGGACGTTCCAGACGAAGATCGGCATGCGGAACATCGTCATGCCGGGCGCGCGCATGCAGATGATCGTGGTGATGAAGTTGACCGAACCGAGGATCGTGCCGAAGCCGGAGAAGGCCAGACCCATGATCCACATGTCGGCGCCGACACCCGGCGAACGGACCGCGTCCGACAGCGGGGAGTAGGCGAACCAGCCGAAGTCGGCCGCACCCTGGGGGGTCAGGAAGCCGGCCACCGCGAGGATCGAGCCGAAGAGGTACAGCCAGTACGCGAACATGTTCAGCCGCGGGAACGCCACGTCGGGCGCGCCGATCTGCAGCGGCATGATCCAGTTCGCGAATCCGGCGAACAGCGGCGTCGCGAACATCAGCAGCATGATCGTGCCGTGCATCGTGAACGCCTGGTTGAACTGCTCGTTCGACATGATCTGCGTGCCCGGACGGGCCAGCTCGGCGCGCATGAAGAGCGCCATCAGTCCGCCGATGCAGAAGAACGCGAACGACGTGACCAGGTACATCGTGCCGATCGTCTTGTGGTCAGTGGTGGTCAGCCACTTGATGACGACGTTTCCCGGCTGCTTGCGCCGGACCGGCAGCTCGTCCTCGTACGAGTCGTCTGCTGCCGCGGCACCCTGAGGTTCGTTGAGGATGCTCACAGTTTGTTCGTCTCCGCATTCCTGGCCGGGTCGGTCTGCTCGATGCCGGCCGGCAGGTAGCCCGTCTGGCCCTTCTTCGCGAGCTCCTTGAGGTGCGCCTGGTAGCGCTCCGGGGAGACGACCTTGACGTTGAAGAGCATCCGGGAGTGGTCGACGCCGCAGAGCTCGGCGCACTTGCCCATGAAGGTGCCCTCCCTGTTCGGAGTCACCTCGAAGGCGTTGGTGTGGCCCGGAATGACGTCCTGCTTCATGAGGAACGGCACCACCCAGAAGGAGTGGATGACGTCACGCGAAGTCAGGATGAAGCGGACCTTCTCACCCTTGGGCAGCCACAGGGTCGGGCCGGGGTTGCCGTTCTGCGGGTTCCGGTCTCCGGGGATGCCGGCGTCGTAGACGCCGTCCGCACCCTTGGGGAACTGCTCGCGGAACCGGTCCGGGATGGCGTCGAGCTCCTTGGGGACCTCGTTGCCCGTGGCGGCCGAGCCGTCCACGTTCTCGATGTAGTTGAAGCCCCAGCTCCACTGGTAGCCGACCACGTTGATGGTGTGGGCAGGCTTCGGGGAGAGCTCGAGGAGCTTCGATTCATCGCGCGCGGTGAAGTAGAACAACACCGAGACGATGATCAGAGGGACCACGGTGTACAGCGCCTCGATGGGCATGTTGTACCTGGTCTGTGGAGGTACCTCCACCTTGGTCCGGCTACGCCGGTGGAAGATGATGCTCCAGATGATCAGTCCCCAGACAAGGACGCCCGTGGCGAGCGCTGCCGCCCACGAGCCCTGCCAGAGGGAAAGGATCCGAGGAGCCTCTTCCGTTACCGGGGTGGGCATACCGAGGCGGGGGAAATCCTCCCAGTTGTATGAACAACCGGAGGCCGTCGCCAGGACCAGGCCCGCAGTCAGCACCTGCGGCAGCTTCCGCCGCATCGGGCGCCGCGACAAGCGGTCGGAGCCGTTGGGACTCACGTAGCGCCTTCCCGAGAGTCTCGCCCGCACGGTCGGCGCGCCCGTCTCGCTGGTCGGTCGCCGGCCCTGACGCGGGCAGGGGTTTGGATGTTTATGCGGACCAAACCCTACTGGACGCTATTTGGGGTCGCGCGGGGAGGGTGCCCAACGCGCCGCCCGACTCCCCGAAGGGGTGGAATCCAGGGCTCCGGCCGCCATCTGACGCCCCCTCTCCCTGTCGTCCGGGCAGCCGGGTCCCGGGTGGCGGCCGGGACCCGGCTAGCGTGGCCGGGTGCCTTACTTCGATGTCGCGTCCGCCGCCCCCCTCCACCCCGTCGCCCGTCAGGCGCTGCTTGCCGCGCTGGACGAGGGCTGGGCCGACCCGGCCCGCCTGCACCGCGAGGGGCGGCGCGCCCGGCTGCTGCTGGACGCCGCCAGGGAGGCGGCGGCGGAGGCCGTCGGCTGCCGTCCCGACGAGCTGACGTTCACCTCCTCGGGCACGCGCGCGATCCATTCCGGAATTTCCGGAGCTCTCGCGGGACGTCGGCGTGTCGGCCGCCATCTGGTGGTGTCGGCCGTCGAACACTCGGCGGTGCTCCATTCGGCCGCCACGCACGAGAGCGGCGGCGGATCGGTCACCGAGGTGCCGGTGGACGTGACGGGTGCGGTGCGTGCGCAGGCGTACGCGGACGTGCTGCGCGAGGACACCGCGCTGGCCTGCCTGCAGTCCGCCAATCACGAGGTGGGCACCGAGCAGCCGGTGGCCGAGGTGGCCGAGGTCTGCCGGGCCGCGGGTGTGCCGCTGCTGGTGGATGCCGCCCAGTCGCTCGGATGGGAGCCGGTGCCGGCCGGCTGGTCGCTGCTGACGGCGAGCGCCCACAAGTGGGGCGGACCGGCCGGGGTCGGGCTCCTCGCGGTGCGCAAGGGGGTGCGGTTCGCGGTCCAAGGCCCTGCCGACGAGCGGGAGTCGGGGCGGGCCGCCGGCTTCGAGGACATTCCGGCGATCGTGGCCGCTGCGGCGTCCCTGCGGGCGGTGCGGGCGGAGGCGGCCGCGGAGTCGGTGCGGCTGCGGGCGCTGGTCGACCGGATCCGGGCCCGGGTCCCGGCGCTGGTGCCGGATGTGGAGGTGGTGGGAGACCCGGTGCGGCGGCTGCCGCATCTGGTCACCTTCTCCTGTCTCTATGTCGACGGGGAGACCCTGCTCCATGAGCTGGACCGGTCCGGCTTCTCCGTATCGTCCGGTTCGTCCTGCACGAGCAGCACGCTGACGCCGAGCCATGTACTCAGGGCGATGGGGGTGCTCTCGGAGGGGAACGTGCGCGTATCGCTGCCGGCGGGGACGTCCGAGGAGGACGTCGACCGCTTCCTGGAGGCGCTGCCCCCGGCGGTGGCGGGCGTACGGGAGAAGCTGGGCGCACCCTCCACGACCGCCCCCTCCCCCGCCGCGGCGCCCTCGCTGGTCGTGGACGCGCTCGGGAGACGCTGCCCGATTCCGGTGATCGAGCTCGCAAAGGTGATCGGGGAGGTACCGGTGGGCGGGACGGTGACGGTGCTGTCCGACGACGAGGCGGCGCGCCTCGACATCCCGGCCTGGTGTGCGATGCGGGAGCAGGAGTACGTGGGTGAGGAGCCGGCGGACCGGGGCTCGGCCTATGTGGTCCGCCGGCTGTCCTGAAGCCCCTTACGCGAGGTGCGTGCGCACCTCGGCGGCGGCCTCGTGTCCGTACGCCTTGGTGAAGCGGTCCATAAAGTGGTTGCGGTGCAGGGTGTACTCCTGGGTGCCGACCGTCTCGATGACCAGGGTGGCGAGCATGCAGCCGACCTGGGCGGCGCGCTCCAGGCCGACGCCCCAGGCGAGACCGGAGAGGAATCCGGCGCGGAACGCGTCGCCGACGCCGGTCGGGTCGGCCTTGACGTTCTCCTCCGGGCAGCCGACCTCGATCGGCTCCTCGCCGACGCGCTCGATCCGCACGCCCTGGGCGCCGAGGGTGGTGACCCGGTGGCCGACCTTGGCGAGGATCTCGGCGTCGGTCCAGCCGGTCTTGGACTCGATGAGGCCCTTCTCGTACTCGTTGGAGAAGAGGTACGTGGCGCCGTCGAGCAGGATCCGGATCTCGTCGCCGTCCATCCGCGCGATCTGCTGCGAGAAGTCCGCGGCGAACGGGATGCCCCGGGAGCGGCACTCCTCGGTGTGGCGGAGCATCCCCTCGGGGTCGTCGGCGCCGATGGAGACGAGGTCGAGGCCGCCCACGCGGTCGGCGACGGCCTTCAGCTCGATCAGGCGGGCCTCACTCATGGCACCCGTGTAGAAGGAGCCGATCTGGTTGTGGTCGGCGTCCGTCGTGCAGACGAAGCGGGCGGTGTGCAGGACCTCGGAGATCCGCACCGAACCGGTGTCGACGCCGTGGCGGTCGAGCCAGGCCCGGTACTCGTCGAAGTCGGAGCCCGCGGCGCCGACCAGGATCGGACGGGTGCCGAGCAGCCCCATGCCGAAGCAGATGTTGGCGGCGACACCTCCCCGGCGCACGTCCAGGTTGTCGACCAGGAAGGAGAGCGAGACCGTGTGCAGCTGATCGGCGACCAGCTGGTCGGCGAATCGGCCGGGGAAGGTCATGAGGTGGTCGGTGGCGATGGAGCCGGTGACTGCGATACGCACGGGGAGACTGCTCCTGCGGAGGTCGAGGGGAACGGTGTCTGCGTTCCCGGGACGGCGTGACAGATGGGGTGGCCCGGGGAATCGGGGGGCGGCGTCACGGGACTGGTCACGCGCCTTCACCCACCCCCGATTTCCGAGCCACCCCACGCTACCCGTTTCCGGCAATCAGGCGAAGGGTGGAAACTACCCGATAGTAGGGCTTTCCTCCTGAGCCGAGGGGTGCCTACGGTGCCGATATGTCGAACAACATCGCCCCGCGCGAGTCCGAGACCACTCTGGCCGAGCTACGTGGAGACTGCGCACGGATGGCTCCGCACTGGGTGGTACCCGTGAGGACCGTTCCCACCCCTGTGGCGCCCTCCCTGATTCACGGCGTGAACGTGCCGCCCGCCTCGGCCCGGCTGATCGACGCGATGGCGGAGTACGGCGACTGAGTAGCCGGGCTCCTCGCCGCACCGGCTGCCCCACGAGGGAACCGTGTGCGCCCGCGCCCCGTCCCAACGGTGTTCCGTACCAACGGGACGGGCCCCGCAGGGTCCTGGCGTACGACGGCGAAGGAGCGAACCGGTGAGCACCGAGCGACCCGACAACGATGTGACCCGCCCACGGCGGCGGTCTCCCCTCGCCGTGGCCTCGGTGGCGGCGGCCGTGCTGGTGGCCGGAGGCGGCGGCGCGTACTGGGCGATGGCGGCGGACGGCCATGGCGGCGGCGAGTACAGCGCCGCGGACGGTTCCGGTGCCACTCCCCCGCCGCTCTCCCTGGACGAGCGGTCGGGCGGACCGGCCACGCCCTCCCCCCGGCCCTCGGCCCCCACGGAGGGCATCGCGCCGGGTGAGCCCGATCCGCATGGCGGCCGGCTGGTCTACCGCGCGTCCGGCGCCCTGCCGGACGGGCCCGACAAGGCGGCGGTCCGGCGTGCGAGCGGGACCGTTTCGGCGCCCGAGGTCGCCCGGCTGGCCAAGGCGCTGGGCGTGCAGGGCACACCGCGGGCCGAGGGAACGTCCTGGAAGGTGGGCACCGACGGGGACGGCTCGGGGCCGGTACTGCGGGTGACCAAGCAGGCGCCCGGAACCTGGACGTTCGCCCGGTACGGTTCCGGCGGCACGGACAACTGCGAGAGTGTGACGGTCTGTTCGAGCAAGCACATGGGCCCGGGCGGATCGGGGACACCGGTGAGCGAGAAGGCCGCGAAGGCCGCCGCGGTGCCGGTACTGAAGGCGGT
Source organism: Streptomyces sp. NBC_00236 (assembly GCF_036195045.1). Taxonomy (NCBI): domain Bacteria; kingdom Bacillati; phylum Actinomycetota; class Actinomycetes; order Kitasatosporales; family Streptomycetaceae; genus Streptomyces; species Streptomyces sp. NBC_00236. The sequence goes on from NZ_CP108100.1 coordinate 2,014,658, forward strand.
CGGCCAGGACGACGCCGCCCTCGACGCCCGCCAGTTGATGGGCTCGGTCCGGGTGGTGAACGCCGACCCGGTGGTGGGCGGACTGCCGACGTACGGCTGGGCGACCGGGATCCAGGTCGGCTCCGATGGCGAAGTGGTCGGCGGAAGCGGGCAGTTGAAGGGCCTGGAGAAGGGCGCCGACTACCCGGTGATCGGCGCGGCCGAGGCGTTGAAGCAGCTGAACGCCGCGCAGCCGCCGAGCGGCCCGAAGACGGGCGACTGCGCGACTCCCGCCCCCCTGGGCGACGGCGAGAAGCCGTCCCGCATGAGCTGCGGCACACGGACCGGCGCGGAGCCGTCCACGACGACGGTGACGGTCGACAAGGCGGCCTTCGGTCTGGCGGCCCGGTACGTGGACGGGGAGCAACTGCTCGTACCGTCCTGGATCTTCACGGTCCGGCCGGGCGCCGGCGGTACGGGCGACACCGTCACCCAGGTCGCGGTGGATCCGGCGTACCTGACGAAGGACGCCCCCTCGGAGAAGACCCCGGACAGCGGCGGGACGACGGAGTCCGGGCGCACGGTCCTTTCGTACGGCACCGACGGGCGGACGCTCTCGGTGACGTTCTGGGGCGGCGTCTGCAGCACGTACACGGCGAGCGCGAGCGAGGACGGGTCGACGGTGCGGGTGTCCGTGACGGAGACGAAGCCGGAGAAGGGGAAGGTCTGCATCATGATCGCCAAGGAGCTGACCCGTACGGTCACGCTGGACCAGCCGCTCGGCGAGCGGAACGTGGTCGACGCGGCGTCGGGCACCGTGGTGCCGCGAGGCTGAGCGCCCCGCACACACCCGCACACGAGAACGGCGGCGGCCCCGGGATCGGAATCCCGGGGCCGCCGCCGTACCGTCGCTGCGCGCTCTAGCTGAACGAGTCGCCGCAGGCGCAGGAGCCCGTGGCGTTCGGGTTGTCGATCGTGAAGCCCTGCTTCTCGATCGTGTCGACGAAGTCGACGGAGGCGCCGCCCAGGTACGGGGCGCTCATCCGGTCCGTGACGACCTTGACGCCGTCGAAGTCCTTCACGACATCGCCGTCCAGCGAACGCTCGTCGAAGAAGAGCTGGTAGCGCAGGCCCGAGCAGCCGCCGGGCTGGACGGCGACGCGCAGTGCCAGATCATCGCGGCCTTCCTGCTCCAGCAGGCCCTTGACCTTGGCTGCGGCGGCGTCGGACAGGAGGATGCCGTCGCTCACGGTGGTGGTCTCGTCCGATACGGACATCTGCTTCTCTCCCGGGTTGTACGGAGACTGCTTGCCGACGTTGCAACCGTCGGGACCGCGGATTCATTCCGGGCCGAGCGCTTGCCTGTTCCATTCATGCTCGCACACCGGCCGCGCGGGCGGATGCGTCACATCGACGCTATCGGCATCGTCAAAGTGACGTGAAGCAGTTATGATAGATAGCGTCAATTAGACGAAAAGGCTTCCCCCGCAGAGAAGAAAGGGTGCGTGACGTGACCACGGCCCACCCCGTCCAGGAACTCGATGTCCAGCCGACGCCCCTCGCCCTGCTCCTGCTCGGCCGCGACGCGGACCCCAAGAGCGAGCGCGGCGTCGAATGCCCCGGCGACCTGCCCTCCCCGTCCGACCCGGACCTGGTGGAGCGCGCCCGCGCGGCCAAGGAGAAGCTGGGCGAGAAGGTCTTCGTCCTCGGGCACCACTACCAGCGCGACGAGGTCATCCAGTTCGCGGATGTGACCGGAGACTCGTTCAAGCTCGCCCGGGACGCGGCGGCCCGCCCGGAGGCCGAGTACATCGTCTTCTGCGGCGTGCACTTCATGGCGGAGTCCGCGGACATCCTGACCACCGCCGACCAGAAGGTCGTGCTGCCGGACCTGGCGGCGGGCTGTTCGATGGCCGACATGGCCACCGCCGAGCAGGTCGCCGAGTGCTGGGACGTGCTGACCGAGGCCGGCGTCGCCGAGCAGGTCGTGCCCGTCTCGTACATGAACTCCTCCGCGGACATCAAGGCCTTCACCGGCCGCCACGGCGGCACGATCTGCACCTCGTCGAACGCGAAGCGCGCCCTGGAGTGGGCCTTCGAGCAGGGCGACAAGGTGCTGTTCCTGCCCGACCAGCACCTGGGCCGCAACACGGCCGTACGGGACATGGGGATGACGCTGGAGGACTGCGTCCTCTACAACCCGCACAAGCCGAACGGCGGCCTCACCGCCGAGGAGCTGCGCAACGCGAAGATGATCCTGTGGCGCGGGCACTGCTCGGTGCACGGGCGCTTCTCGGTGGAGTCCGTCAACGACGTGCGGGCGCGCATACCCGGCGTCAACGTGCTGGTGCACCCGGAGTGCAAGCACGAGGTCGTCGCCGCCGCGGACTACGTCGGCTCGACGGAGTACATCATCAAGGCGCTGGAGGCGGCCCCGGCCGGCTCGAAGTGGGCGATCGGCACCGAGCTGAACCTGGTGCGCCGCCTGGCCAACCGGTTCGCCGCGGAGGACAAGGAGATCGTCTTCCTCGACAAGACGGTCTGCTTCTGCTCGACGATGAACCGGATCGACCTGCCGCACCTGGTGTGGACGCTGGAGTCGCTGGCCGAGGGGAACCTGGTCAACCGGATCGAGGTCGACCCGGAGACGGAGAAGTACGCCAAGCTCGCGCTGGAGCGGATGCTGGCGCTGCCGTAGGTACCGCACGCGGGAAGGCCCCGGCACCCTCGATCCGAGGGTGCCGGGGCCTTCCTGTGTGACCGGTCAGGCCTTCGCGGGCTCCGGCTCCTCGGAGGAGGTGGTCTCCTCGGAGGCGGCCGGGGCCGGGACGCCGGCCTTCCTGGCCCGCTTCGCGGCCTTCTTCTTCGCGCGGCGCTCCTTGAAGAGCTCCACCATCGTGTACAGCGTGGGCACCAGGAGCAGCGTCAGCAGCGTCGAGGTGACCAGGCCGCCGATGACCACGACGGCCAGCGGCTTCGAGATGAGCCCGCCCTCGCCGGTGACGCCGAGCGCCATCGGGAGGAGGGCGAAGATCGTCGCCAGTGCCGTCATCAGGATCGGGCGCAGACGGTGGCGACCGCCCTCGACGACCGCCTCGACCACGCCGAGGCCCTGGGCCCGGTACTGGTTGATCAGGTCGATCAGCACGATCGCGTTCGTCACCACGACGCCGATGAGCATCAGCATGCCGATCATCGCCGCGACACCCATCGCGGTGCCGGTGATGAGCAGCAGGCCGATCGCGCCGGTGGCCGCGAACGGGATGGAGACCAGCAGGATCAGCGGCTGGACGAGCGAGCGGAAGGTGGCGACGAGCAGCATGAAGACGATCGCGATCGCCGCCAGCATGGCCAGACCCATCTTCACGAACGCGTCGGCCTGGTCCTCGCTGACGCCGCCGATGGTGGCCGTGGCGCCTTCCGGGAGGTCCAGTGCGTCGATCCTCTTGCTGAGGTCGGTGCTGACCGAGCCGGTGTCGTCGCCGAGGGGCTTGGCCGTGATCGTCGCGGCGCGCTGGCCGTCGATCCGGGTCATGGAGACCGGTCCGGGGACCAGCTTCACGTCGGCGATCGTGCCCAGCTTGACGGGGCCGAGCGGGAGGTTCTTCAGCTCCTCCATCGTGGTGGCCGGGTGGGCCGACTTGATGACGACGTCGCGCTCGGTGTCGTCCATGATGGCCTTGCCGGACGGGGTGCCGCGCACCGCTCCGGCGACGGCTGCGCCCAGCGTGGCCTGGCTGAAGCCCGCGTCGGCGGTCCTGTCGTTCGCCGTGACCGAGATCCGCGGGATGCTCTGCGCCAGGTCGCTCTGGACGTCGGTGACGTCCTTGAGCTCCGCGACCTCGGCGCGCACCATTTCGGAGGCCTTCTTCAGGGTGTCCGCGTCGGCGGCCTTGACCACGACGCTCAGGTCCTGGCTGCCGAAGCCGTCGCCCGCGGCGATGGTGGTGTCACCGATGCCGTCGAGCTTGCCCAGGGCCGTGTCGATGCGGTCCTGGGCGGCCTCGAAGTCCCCGGAGTCCTTCAGCGTGACCTGGTAGGAGGCCTGGTTGGCTCCCGTGCCGCCGCCGAAGGCCGCCATGAAGCCGGACGAGCCGACGGTGACCTGGTAGGTCTTGACGCCCTTGTCGTCGGTGAGGACCTTCTCGACCTTCTTGGCCGCCTCGTCGGCGGCCGCCAGGCTGGTGCCCGGGGTGAGCTCCTGCTTGATGGTCAGGACTTCCTGCTCGCCCTGGTCGAAGAAGGTGGTCTTCAGCAGCGGGGCCATGCCGAAGGTGCCGATGAGCACGACGACGGCGATGGCGATGCTGGTGATGCGGCGCCGGGTGGCGAAGCGCAGCACCTTCACGTACAGCTGCTGGAGTTTGCTGCGGGCTTCCTTCTCCTCGGCCTCGCGGCGGGCCTTCTCCGGGTCCTCGGACGTTCCCTTGGGGGCGCGCAGGAACCAGTACGACAGCACGGGGACGACGGTCAGCGAGACGATCAGGGAAGCCAGCAGGGCCACCGTGACGGTCAGCGAGAACGGGCCGAGGAGCTGGCCGACCATGCCGCCGACCAGACCGATGGGCAGGAAGACGGCGACCGTGGTGAGGGTCGAGGCGGTGACCGCACCGGCCACTTCCTTCACCGCGGCGATGATCGCGGACCGGCGCTCCTCGCCGTAGCCGAGGTGGCGCTTGATGTTCTCCAGGACGACGATCGAGTCGTCGACGACCCGGCCGATCGCGATGGTCAGCGCGCCCAGGGTGAGCATGTTGAGCGACAGGTCGCGGGTCCAGAGCACGATCAGCGTGAGGACCACGGAGAGCGGGATGGAGACCGCGGTGACCAGGGTCGAGCGGAGCGAGGCCAGGAAGACCAGGATCACGATGACCGCGAAGAGCAGGCCGAGCGCGCCCTCGGTGGTCAGGCCGGAGATCGCCTTGGAGACGGCGGGGCCCTGGTCGGAGACGACGGTCAGCTCGGCGCCGGCGCCGAGGTCCTTGCGCAGGTCGGGGAGCTTGTCCTTGACGGCGTCGGAGATGGCGACGGCACTGCCGTCCTTGTCCATCGTCGCCATGACGGCGAGGCTCGGCTTGCCGTTCGTCCGCGTGATGGAGACCGCGGTGGAGGGCTCCTGCTTCACCGTCGCGATGTCACCGACCCTGACCGGCTTGCCGGGCTTGCCGGTCGCCGGGTTCTGGCCGGTGACCCGCAGGTCCTCGATCTGCCGCAGAGTGGTGAAGGCGCCGCCGACCTGGACGGTGCGGCTCTTGCCCGACTCGGAGAAGGAACCCGCCGGGACGGTCGCGCCGCCGGCCTGGAGTGCCTGGGCGAGCGAGCCGGCGTTCAGTCCGGCCGCGGCGAGCTTCGCGTCGTCGGGCGTGATGGAGACCTGGAGGTCCTGCACACCGTCGACGGCGACCTGGCCGACGCCGTCGATGTCCTCCAGGGCGGGGACGACGGTGCGGTCCAGCTGGTCGGCCAGCGCCTGCTGGTCCTTGTCGGAGGTGACAGCGAGGACGACGGTCGGGATGTCGTCGGTCGAGCCGGCGATGACCTGCGGGTCCACGTCCTCGGGCAGCTGCGCGCGGGAGCGGTTCACCGCCTGCTGGATGTCCGCGACGAGCTGCTTGGTGCCCTCGTCGCCGAAGTCGAACGTCGCCATGATGACGGCGTTGCCCTCGCTGGCGGTGGAGGTCATTCCGGTGACGCCGTCGACGGCCTTGATCGAATTCTCGAGCGGTTCGACGACCTGCTTCTCGACCACATCGGGGGACGCACCCTGGTAAGGGGCGAGCACCGACACCATCGGGAGTTCGATGGTGGGCAGCAGCTGCTGCTTGAGCTGCGGGATCGCGATCGCTCCGAAGACGAGCGCGACGATCGACATCAGCCCGATCAGGGCCCGTTGCGCGAGGCTGAATCTGGACAGCCAGGACATGGGTTAGGTCTCTCTTCTGTGGCTTACGCGGCAGGTGGGCGGGTAACTCGGGGACAGACCCGGCCCGGGCCGATCGGTATACCGGTCGGCCTCTATACGATCGCTCACCGCCCAGGCCGAATGCGTCGGTCGCAGGTCGCTTTCCTTATGCCGCGCATACCGCAGCTGGAGTACGCCGCGCCTGCACCCTCACTCCACCCGAGGGCGGACCAGGCCCGATTCGTACGCGATGACGACCAATTGGGCCCGGTCCCGGGCCCCCAGCTTCGCCATCGCCCTGTTCACATGGGTCTTGACGGTCAGCGGGCTGACCACCAGCCGCTCGGCGATCTCGTCGTTGGACAGCCCGCCCGCGACCAGCACCAGCACCTCGCGCTCCCGGGCCGTCAGGGCCTCCAGGCGCGCGGAGTACTCGGCGGCGCCCGGCCCGTCCCCGCCCGCGCTGCCGCCCTGAGCGAGGAACGTGGCGATCAGCCCCTTGGTCGCGGCGGGCGACAGCAGCGCCTCGCCGCCCGCCGCGATCCGGATGGCGTTGAGGAGTTCCTCGGGTTCCGCCCCTTTTCCGAGGAAGCCGGAGGCGCCGGCCCGCAGCGACTGCACCACGTACTCGTCCACCTCGAAGGTGGTGAGCATGACCACGCGGACGTCCGCGAGTTCCGGATCTGCGTTGATCATCCGGGTCGCGGTGAGCCCGTCCGTGCCGGGCATCCGGATGTCCATCAGCACCACGTCGGCGCGCGTCGAGCGGGCCAGGTCCACGGCCTGTGCCCCGTCCGCCGCCTCGCCGACCACCTGCATGTCGGGTTCCGAGTCGACCAGCACCCGGAACGCGCTGCGCAGCAGCGCCTGGTCGTCGACGAGCAGCACCCTGATGGCCGGTGTCATACGTTCTCCCCCGTACGGCCCGCCTCGCCCGGATGGTCCGGCTCCCGCTCACGGGCCTTGAGGGGCAGGATCGCATGGACCCTGAAGCCGCCGCCGTAACGGGGTCCGGCGGTGAGGGTGCCGCCGAGGGCGGTGACCCGCTCCCTCATGCCGAGCAGGCCGTGGCCGCCGCGGACGATGTCGCCGCCCGCACCGGCGGCCGTGCCGCGGCCGTTGTCCAGCACCATGACCTCGGCCGTGGCCCCGACCCGTACGACGCTGATCTCGGCCTTCGCCCCGGGGCCCGCGTGCTTGCCCACATTGGTCAGCGCCTCCTGGATCACCCGGTACGCGGCCAGGTCCACGGCGGCGGGCAGCGGCGGGCCGTCCTTCGCCGCGCAGGCCACCTCGACGGGCAGCCCGGCCCGCCGCACGGTCTCCACGAGTTCGTCGAGGACGGCGAGACCGGGGGCGGGTTCGGTCGGTGCCGCCGGATCGCCGGACTGGCGGAGCAGGCCCACGGTGATCCGCAGCTCGTTGAGCGCGGAGCGGCTGGCCTCCCGGACATGGGCGAGCGCCTCCTTGGCCTGGTCGGGGCGCCGGTCCATGACGTGGGCGGCGACCCCGGCCTGCACGTTGACCAGGGCGATGTGATGGGCGACGACGTCGTGCAGGTCACGGGCGATCCGCAGCCGTTCCTCGGCGACCCGGCGCCGGGCCTCCTCCTCGCGGGTCCGCTCGGCCCGTTCGGCGCGCTCCCTGATCGCGTCGACGAACGCCCGCCGGGAGCGGACCGCGTCCCCCGCGGCGCCCGCCATCCCGGTCCAGGCGAAGATCCCGAGGTTCTCCTGGCTGTACCAGGGCGCCGCTCCGAAGAGCATCGCGGCCGCGGTGAGCACGCCCATGGTGAGCAGCCCGACCCGCCAGGTCGTCGGCCGGTCGGTGCGGGCCGCCACGGTGTAGAGGGCGATGACGGTGCTCATCACCACGGGGGCCGGCGGATCGGCGGCCAGCAGCTCGACGACGGCGAGCGCTCCGGTGGCGCCGAGCACGGCCATCGGCCGGCGGCGGCGCCAGACGAGGGCGAGAGCTCCGAGCGCCATCAGGAGCACGCTGCCGGCAGCGGGCGCGCGGGTGCCGAAAGTGGGCCCGTGGTGCGAGCCCGGGTCGACGAACGATCCGACGACCATGGCCACGAACACGGCCAGGGCGAGCGCGCCGTCCAGCGCGAGGGGATGGTCGCGCAGCCAGTTCCGGACGCGCAGAACCCCGGTTCCGAGAGTGGTCACGTCAAGCTACGTTACGGCGTGTCGCGAGGAAATCGGGCCGCGTGGCCGGAGAACCGGCGGAGAGCTCACAGCACGGTGCCCCGTGACCGGCCGGGGCCGGTCACGGGGCACGGGGGTGCGGGTGGTGGAGCCTCCGGTCGTCAGCCGGTCAGCCGGGAATCAGACCGTCGTCGCTGAGCATGGCGCGGACCTCTTCGAGGGTCGCGTCGGGCGACGGCAGGATCAGTTCGGACGGCTCCAGGGAGTCGTCCGGCAAGGGTGTGCCGAGTTCGCGCACCCTGGCGAGGAGCGCGTGGAGCGTGGAGCGGAAGCCGGGGCCGTCGCCGCGCTCCATTTCGGCGAGCAGTTCGTCGTCGAGCTTGTCGAGCTCGGCGAGATGACTGTCGGCCAGGACTGCCTGGCCCTCCCCCATGATCCGTACGATCATGACGCTGCCTTAATCCTTGTCGAACTTGTGCGGGGACCGGGATTGGTCCTGCTGCTGCCCGGCGTCCTGAGGGCCGCCCTCGATGGCCTGCTTCGAGGTGGAGCCGCCGGCCAGTTCGGCCTTCATGCGCTGCAGCTCCAGCTCCACATCCGTACCACCGGAGATCCGGTCCAGCTCGGCGGCGATGTCGTCCTTCGCCGTGCCGGTCGGGTCGTCCAGGGCTCCGGAGGCGAGCAGTTCGTCGATCGCGCCGGCCCGTGCCTGGAGCTGCTGGGTCTTGTCCTCGGCCCGCTGGATGGCCAGGCCGACGTCGCCCATCTCCTCGGAGATGCCCGAGAAGGCCTCGCCGATCCGGGTCTGGGCCTGGGCCGCCGTGTAGGTGGCCTTGATGGTCTCCTTCTTCGTACGGAAGGCATCGACCTTGGCCTGCAGCCGCTGGGCCGCCAGGGTGAGCTTCTCCTCCTCGCCCTGCAGCGTGGTGTGCTGCGTCTCCAGGTCGGTGACCTGCTGCTGGAGGGCCGCGCGGCGGGACAGCGCCTCGCGGGCCAGGTCCTCGCGGCCGAGCGCGAGCGCCTTGCGGCCCTGGTCCTCCAGCTTGGACGTCTGGCCCTGCAGCTGGTTCAGCTGCAGCTCCAGGCGCTTGCGCGAAGTCGCCACATCGGCGACGCCGCGCCGCACCTTCTGAAGCAGCTCCAGCTGCTTCTGGTACGAGTAATCGAGGGTCTCGCGCGGATCCTCGGCCCGGTCAAGGGCCTTGTTTGCCTTCGCGCGGAAGATCATCCCCATACGCTTCATGACACCGCTCATGGGCTTCGCGCGCCCCCTTCTGACTCAACCGGTCACCAGCACTCCGACAGAACCCACAGTACGGGCCCTGTCTCTATTACCGCACTGTTCGAGCAGCGATGGGGTCCTCCCCAAGGACGACTGCCCCCGGTGACCGCTCCAGCCCAGGGAGTAGGTGACGGTCGGGGAAACAGCCGATGACGCCCGTATCGTCCGGCTCGGACACCAGCAAGGACGCAGGCCGTTGCCGGATCGTTCCCGGCCGGCCCGGTGTCGTGGCGATCGACCCCGTACCCTTGGGCCTTGTGTTCCGTAGCCGCTCCAAGGAAGAGAAGGCCCCCACCGACAAGGTGACGGCGGACCTCTCCAAGACGTCCCGCGACCCGCAGGCTCCCAAGGGTCGCCCCACCCCCAAGCGAAGCGACGCCCAGTCGCAGCGCCGTCGCGCCTCCAGTGGTGCGCCGCTCGACCGCAAGGAGGCCATGAAGCGCCAGCGCGAAGCGCGCCGCGTCGACATGGCCAAGCAGCGCGAGGCGCTGGCCAGTGGCGACGAGCGCTATCTGCCGGCCCGCGACAAGGGCCCGGTGCGCCGCTTCGTCCGCGACTTCGTGGACTCGCGCTTCTGCATCGCGGAGTTCTTCCTGCCGCTCGCCGTGGTCATCCTGATTCTCAGCGTGATCCAGGTGCAGGGCATCCAGAACATCTCGCTGCTGCTCTGGCTCGGCGTGATCGTGCTGATCGTCGTCGACTCGATCGGGCTCACCTTCCGTCTGCGCAAGCAGCTGAACGAGCGCTTCCCCGATACGCCGAAGCGCGGCGCGGTGGCCTACGGGCTGATGCGCACGCTCCAGATGCGTCGGCTCCGGCTGCCGAAGCCGCAGGTCAAGCGCGGAGAGCGGCCCTGAGTACGCATCTCTCCGGTTCGGCCGGCGGCGCGTCCGCGGGCCGGCCGGGTGATGCGGTCTCCGGGTTCTCCGGGGCCTCGTCGGTGTGGCTGAAGGGGCTCGGCGGACTGCGTAACACGGTGCGCCAGGAGCTGGTCGCCCGACAGCTGGACGAACAGATCGCGGCACGCTTCCCCGTCGGGCAGCGGCTCCGGATCCTCGACGTCGGCATGGGCCAGGGCACCCAGGCCCTGCGCCTGGCCCGGGCCGGCCACACCGTCACCGGCCTCGAATCCGACCCCGAGATGCTGCGGGTCGCCCGCGAGGCGCTCGGGGGCGAGCCGGCGGGCATCCGTGAGCGGGTCCGGTTCATCGAGGGCAACGGCCAGGACACCGGGGTCCACTTCCTGCCCGGCAGCTTCGACGTGGTGCTCTGCCACGGCGTGCTGATGTATGTCCAGGAACCCGACGCCATGGTGGCCGGTCTGGCCAGGATGCTGGCGCCGGGCGGTCTGCTGTCGCTGCTCGTGCGGAACGCCGACGCGCTGGCGATGCGGCCCGGGATCGCCGGGGACTGGGACGCGGCCCTGGCCGCGTTCGACACGGACCGGTACACCAACCGCCTCGGACTCTCCGTGCGCGTGGACCGGCTCGACGCCCTCACGGCCACGCTCGCCGGGATCGCGGCACCACTGCACGCCTGGTACGGGGTGCGGATCTTCACGGACAACGTGGGCAACGACGTGGAGCTGCCGTCGGCGGCGGAGCTGGAGCGGGTGCTCGCGGCGGAGGACCGGGCAGGACGGACGGATCCGTACCGCGGAGTGGCCGCGTTGCTCCATCTGTGCGGGGTGCGGGGCTGAGACGCCCGGCCGGACAACTCCCCGGCCGGGGCTCCCCTGCCGGGTGAACCCAACAGGCCACCAACCGGGTTGAAAGCAATAATCCGGACATGGATGCCTTTCACTCCCACAGCCGTGTGCGCCGGCTGCTGCTGCCTCTGTCCGCAGGTGTCTGCGCGATCGCGCTGGTGAGCGGTTGCTCCGACTCAAATTCCAGCACCTCGAACGCCGCCGCGACGAAGTCCGGACAGACCCAGCAGGGCTCGGCCTCGAAGGCCACCGGCGATCTGCAGAACGACTACCAGACCGTCATCAACAACGTGCTTCCGTCGGTGGTGCAGATCGACGCCTCCGACAGTCTGGGCTCGGGCATCGTCTACGACGCCAAGGGCCACATCGTCACCAACGCCCACGTCGTCGGTGACGAGAAGACCTTCAAGGTCACCGTGGCGAACGGCGAGAAGGTGATGAGCGCCGCGCTGGTGGCCGCCTACCCCGAACAGGACCTGGCCGTCATCAAGCTGGACGACGTCCCGGAAGGGCTGAAGCCCGCGAAGTTCGGCGACTCGGAGAAGGTCGAGGTCGGCCAGATCGTGCTGGCCATGGGCTCGCCGCTCGGGCTGTCCAGCAGCGTCACCCAGGGCATCGTCTCGGCCCTCGGCCGGACCGTGAGCGAGAGCCGCTCGGGCGGCGGCACGGGCGCGACCATCGCGAACATGGTGCAGACCTCGGCGGCGATCAACCCGGGCAACAGCGGGGGCGCGCTGGTGAACCTGAACAGCGAGGTCATCGGCATCCCGACGCTCGCCGCGACGGACCCCCAGATGGGTGACAGCGCGGCGCCCGGCATCGGCTTCGCGATCCCCGTCTCGATGGTGAGGACCGTCGCCGACCAGATCATCAAGGACGGCAAGGTCACCGACTCCGGCCGGGCGGCCCTGAACATCACGGGCCGCACGGTCGTCGACGACAGCTACAAGCCGGCGGGCGTCGCGATCGTCAGTGTGGCCAAGGACGGCGCGGCCGAGAAGGCGGGGCTGCGGGCCGGCGACATCATCACCAAGGTCGGCGACGCGCCCGTCACCACGATCACGTCCCTGTCGGAGGCCCTGGCCTCGGACAAGCCGGGCGAGAAGGTCACCGTGACGTATCTGCGCAGCGATGCGGAGAAGACGGCGGAGGTCACGCTCGGCGAGATCTGATCCGGGTGGACGCAGCCGCAGGCGCTCCGTCCACCGCAGCGCAGTCCGCCGGGCGGGCCCTCACGGGTCCGCCCGGCGGCCGTTGCGGCTCAGGCCTCGCCGGCGGACGTCTCGCTCTGCTCGGCCTGTTCGGCCTGTTCGGCCCGGAGGCTCATCGGGCCGTAGATCTTCGTCGTGTCGTCGAAGAGCGTCACCTGGTCCGCCCCGCCGTCGAGGAGTTCCTTCCAGTACTCACCGATCCAGGACTCCGCGTCACCCTGGGTCGTGAATTCCTCCGGCTGCAGGGCCGGCTCCGTCTCCGTACCGTCGGACTTCTCGAACCGCCACGTCCACGCCATGTCCGCCTCCTGGGTCACTTTGTTCCGTCCGCAGCCTAAGGGCTGCCCCGTCGCGACACCATGCACGCACTGACGCGGCACAGTGCTGACGACCAGGGCGGGAAGGGGCTCGCGCGTGCCCGGTCACCCCCACGTCGCGCACCCGGTGCGGGGACGCGGGAGGATCGGAGCGTGGAACTGACTCTGCTCGGCACCGGAGCCCCCGACGGGCTGCCGCGGCCCGACTGCCCCTGCGCCGCCTGTGCCACCGCCCGCGGGGCGCGGGCACGGGCCGCGACCGCCCTGCTGGTCGACGACGCACTGCTGCTCGATCTGACCCCCGGGGCGGTGTTCGCCGCCGCCCGAGCGGGCCATTCGCTCACCGGCGTACGGCAGGTGCTGCTCACCCATCCGCACGACGGGCCCGCCGTCGAACTGCCCGTCGGGCTGCCCTCGGCGGGCCGGGTTCCGGACGGGCGGGTGCTGACCCTGATCAGCGGACACCGGGTGCGGGCCGTGCCGATGGACGCGCCCGGCACCGGGTACGAGGTCACCTCGCCGGACGGCGAACGGCTGCTCTACCTGCCGCCGGGCGCCGCACCGGCCGGTCTCGCCGACCGGATGGCGGAGCCGTACGACATGGTCGTCGCCGACGTCGTGGGACGGCCCGACGCCGTGGCCCGGCTGCGGGCGGTCGAGGCGATCGGGCCGGCCACCGAGGTGATCGCCGTCCACCTGGACCACGACGCACCGCCCGGCCCCGAGCTCGACCGCCGGCTCTCCGCGGGCGGGGCACGGGCCGTGCCGGACGGGACGACGCTGACCGTCGGCGGGTACCACGCCGAACCGGACATCCCCCGGCGCACCCTGATCACCGGCGGCGCGCGGTCCGGGAAGTCGGTCGAGGCCGAACGGCGGCTGGAGACCTACCCCGAGGTCGTGTACGTGGCGACCGGCGGCAGCCGGGAGGGCGACACCGAGTGGGCGGCCCGGATCGGACTGCACCGGGAGCGCAGACCGGCGGCCTGGCGCACCGAGGAGACCTGTGAGCTGGTGGAGCTCCTGGCCTCGGACGGGCCACCGCTGCTCATCGACTGCCTGGCGCTCTGGCTGACGGACGCGATGGACCGGGTGGACGCCTGGAACGACGCGGCGTGGGCAGGCGGTGGTGAGAGCACGCTGCGGAAGCGGACGGCCGAACTCGTGGCCGCGGTCCGCGGGACCCGGCGCACCGTCGTCGCGGTGACCAACGAGACCGGCTCGGGCGTGGTGCCCGCGACCGCGGCGGGACGGCGTTTCCGAGACGAGCTGGGCCGGCTGAACGCCGCGTTCGCCGACGAGTGCGAGCAGGTACTGCTGGTGGTGGCCGGCCAGGCGCTGACGCTGCGCGGCTGAAGGAGCCGCCACCGAACGGAACAGGAGGAGCGGGACATGGCACGTGTACGGCCGATGCTGGACGGGGTTCCGGAGACCCTGTTGTGGACGCTGTACAACCGGGCGTTCGAAGCGGGCCGCCGCTATCCGGTGCTGGACGACCCGATGGCGCTCCAGCTGCTGGCGGACCTGGACTACCCGTTCGAGGAGCGGTTCGGGGTCCCCAATGCCTTCCACTCGCAGGCTCAGGCGCTGCGCTCGCGCTGCTTCGACCTGGCCGTGCAGGAGTATCTCGCCGACCGCCCGGAGGCCACCGTGGTCGCGCTCGGCGACGGTCTGGAGACCGGCTTCTGGCGGGTCGACAACGGCCGGCTGAACTGGCTGAGCGTGGAGCTGCCGGCGGTCGCCACCCTGCGCCGCACCCTGCTGCCGCCCTCGGACCGGCTGCGGACGCTGTCCGGCTCGGCGACGGATCTCTCCTGGCTGGACGAGATCGAGGACCCGGAGGGCCGGGGTGTCGTCGTCACGGCGCAGGGTCTGCTCATGTACCTGCGGCCCGCCGAGGTGCGCGGGATCCTGGCGGCCTGCGCCGCACGGCTGCCCGGCGGGATCCTCGTCCTGGACTCGATGGCCCGGTGGCTCGCGAGGGGCACCGTGGCGGGTACCTCGAAGGTGGGGGCCATGACGGTCCCGCCGATGCCCTGGGCGATGGACCCCGGCGAGCGCGGGAAGCTGCGCGGCGCGCATCCGGGGATCACCGAGGTGCGGGGCCTGCATCTGCCGCGCGGGCGGGGCGCGATGGGTGAGCTGATCCGGATCCAGAACCTGCTCCCCGGACTGCGGACCCTGACGCCCGCGATCACCCAACTCCGGTTCGGGGACCGTACGCCGCACTGAGGGGGGCCGGAAATCGCGGCAGGTACTGTTCGGCGGGGAGCCCGGCTCCCCGGCCCACACCACGTATCGACCCGCGAGGCAGACCCCCGTGAATCTGGACGACTTCTCCGACCTGATCGAACGCCCCGACGGGGGTGTACGGCGCGATGCCGAGGAACGCCGGGAGCGGTTCATCGTGCCGCCGGGTGCTCTCGGCCGCCTCGACGAGCTGGGCGAATGGCTCTCGGCGGCCCAGCAGGCCGTGCCGGTCAGGGCGATCGAGCAGGCCCGTGTGGTGCTGTTCGCCGGTGATCACGGGGTGGCGCAGCTGGACGTGTCCGGCCGCGCGGCCGGCACCGCGCACGAGCTGGTGCGCGCCACGCTGGACGGTGCGACGCCGCTGGCCGTGCTGGCGCGCCGGTTCTCCGTGCCGGTGCGGATCGTCGACGCCGGGCTGGACTGCGAGCCCGGGCTGCTGCCGGAAGCGGTGGTCCGGACCCGGGTGCGGCGCGGCAGCGGCAGGATCGACGTCGAGGACGCGATGACGGTCGAGGAGGCCGAGCAGGCGGTGCGCCTCGGCATGGCGATCGCCGACGAGGAGGCCGACTCGGGCACCGATCTGGTGGTGCTCGGCGATCTGAGCGTGGGCGGTACGACGGCCGCGGCCACGCTGATCGCGGCGCTGTGCGGCACCGATGCCTCGGTGGTGACGGGGCGCGGCGGTGCGGGCATCGACGACCTGGCCTGGATGCGCAAGTGCGCGGCGGTCCGTGACGCGCTGCGCCGGGCCCGGCCGGTACTGGGCGACCAGTTGGAGCTGCTGGCGAAGGTGGGCGGTGCGGACCTGGCGGCGATGACCGGATTCCTGCTGCAGTGCGCGGTGCGCCGGCTCCCGGTGATCCTGGACGGTGTGGTCTCCGCCGCGTGCGCGCTGGTCGGGCAGCGGGCCGCGTTCCGGGCGCCGGACTGGTGGCTGGCGGGGCAGCTGAGCGGTGAGCCGGCACAGGCGAAGGCGCTGGACCGGATGGCGCTCAACCCGCTGCTGGACCATGGCGTCGTCGTCGGCGAGGGAAGCGGAGCGCTGCTCGCGCTCCCGTTCGTCCAGGCCGCGGCCGCGCTGGCGGCCGAACTGCCCGAACGTACGCCGGAGACCGACAACGACGACTCGGACGACTCGGACGACGAAGTGAAGGACGACGAGACGTCCGACGGAGTGGCCTCCCCCGCCGGGGAGTGACGGACGGCGGCTGACCGACGCGACTGCGGCTGTCCGGACACCGGCCGCAGCGCGGTCCCTTTCATGAAACGCGATGCCCCATATGATCGCTTTTCATGGGAGAGGTCTGCTTCGCCAGCGAGGAATCCGGCCGGACCGCCGTCCGGCCGCAGAGCACCGACCGGTCGCGGCGGGGCGCGGCCTTCGCCATCTGGTACCTGCGCGTGGTGTCGTTCCTCAATTTCCTGAGCGCCGTCTGGGTCACCTTCGGCCAGGACCTCCGGCGTCACAACACCGAGAACTACTTCACGCCCTACCTGCTCACCGCGGGCTTCTCCTCCGGCGTCGTCGCCCTGTTCCTGGCGGTCACGATGCGCCGTCGCAAACGGGCCGCGTGGATCGTCAACACGGTGCTGAGCGGCCTCACCCTGCTGCTCTTCGCTGCGGTGATCGGCTTCCCGGAGGTGCGGCGGTATCCGCAGAACTGGATCTCGCTCGCGCTGACCGCCGCCTTCGTCCTCGCGCTCGCCCTCGGCCGGCGGGAGTTCTACGCGAAGGGCGACCGGTCCAACCCGAAGCTGGCCGCGCTGGTGGCGGTCGGCGGGCTGCTGGTCACCTCGCTGATCGCCGCCGGCCTGGTCACGCTCACCAACACCGCGCACGACGAGCACCGTTCGACGTTCCTGGACCGCTGGCGCTACGGCGCGCTGCGCCTGGTCTCCGTCGCCGCCGACGACTCCCGCTTCCCCGGCATCTCGACGCCGGGCTGGGTGAACGTCGTCATCAACATCCTTTCCACGCTGCTGCTCATCGCCGTCGTGTACGTGGCGTTCCGGGCCCGCCGCGCGGTCGACCCGATCACTCCCGAGGACGAGGCGGCGCTGCGCGCCCTGCTCGGGCGGCACGGCGAACGGGACTCGCTCGGCTACTTCGCGCTGCG
Source organism: Streptomyces sp. NBC_00236 (assembly GCF_036195045.1). Lineage (NCBI taxonomy): Bacteria > Bacillati > Actinomycetota > Actinomycetes > Kitasatosporales > Streptomycetaceae > Streptomyces > Streptomyces sp. NBC_00236. Next base: position 2,031,577 of record NZ_CP108100.1, read on the forward strand.
CCGCGAGAAGAGCGTCGTCTGGTCACCGACCGGGAAGGCCGCCGTCGCCTACCGGGTGGTCGGCGGCGTGTCGCTGGCCTCCGGCGACCCGATCGGCGACCCCGAGGCCTGGCCCGGCGCGATCGGCCCCTGGCTGGCCGAGGCACGCGCGCACGGCTGGATCCCGGCGGCCATGGGGGTCAGCGAGGAGGGCGGCACGATCTACGCCCGGCACGGCCTCGACGCCCTGGAGCTGGGCGACGAGGCGATCGTGGAGACGGGCGAGTTCACCCTGGACGGGCGGGCGATGCGGACCGTCCGGCAGGCGTACAACCGGGTGAAGCGGGCGGGTTACGAGGTGACGGTGCGCCGCCACGCGGACATCCCCGAGGCCGAGATGGCCGAACTGGTGCGCCGGGCCGACGACTGGCGCGACGGCGCGACCGAACGCGGCTTCTCGATGGCGCTGGGCAGGCTGGGCGACCCGGCCGACGGGCAGTGCGTCATGCTCGAATGCCGTGATGCGCCCCCTGCCGAGGGCGGCGGACCCGGTGCGCTGCGCGCCGTGCTCAGCTTCGTCCCCTGGGGTCCGCACGGCCTCTCGCTGGACCTGATGCGCCGTGACCGGGACGCCGAGAACGGCCTGATGGAGTTCATGGTCATCGAACTCCTGCAACGCGCCGAGAAGATCGGCGTCACCCAGGTCTCACTGAACTTCGCCATGTTCCGCTCCGTCTTCGAGCGCGGATCACGGCTCGGCGCCGGGCCGGTGCTCAGGCTCTGGCGTTCGCTGCTCAGCTTCTTCTCCCGGTGGTGGCAGATCGAGTCGCTCTACCGCGCCAACGCCAAGTACCGGCCCATCTGGGAACCTCGCTACCTGCTCTTCGAGAAGAGCGCGGACCTGCCGCGCATCGGCATCGCCGCGGGCCGCGCCGAAGGCTTCCTGGAGGCGCCCGGACTGCCCAAGTGGCTGCACCGCTCGAAGCTCGGACCGCGTGGATGACCCCGCTGCACACGCTCGGGCGGGCGGCCCGCCGGGAGTGGGGCCCGCTGTGGACGACGGTACGCACGGCGCTCGCCACCGAGCGGCTGCGGGCCGTCCCGATGACCCTGGCCGCGGTCTGTCTGACGGCGCTGCTCCAGGTGGTGCAGAACCGGTCCTGGGGCTACGGGCCGGTGCAGGCGCTCGGAGCGGTGCGGGCCGAGGATCCGCTCCCGGTGGCTCTGCTGCGTACCCCGTTGTCCCTGTTCGTCCCGGCGCTCGACCTGCCGGTCTGGGGTGCGCTGGCCCAGGTGCTGCTGGTGTTCGGGACCGCCGAGATCTGCCTGGGGCGTTGGCGGACGCTGCTGATCGCGTACGTCGCGACGCTGGCCGGGACGCTGTACGCGCGGATCGGCGTCGCGGTCGGCCCCGACGGGCTCCTGGGCCTGCCCGGCTCCGACGCGCAGATCGTCGACACCGGGCCCTCGGCGGCCGTGGTCGCCCTGGCCGTCTGCGTCTGCTGCACCTACCGGGCCCGGTTCACCGGCGGGCTGGTGATCGTGGCGATGGTGGCGGAGATCGCGGTGAAGGACAACCTGGCGGGCAAGGAGCACCTGGCGGCCATCGCGACGGCGCTCGTGCTGTGCACGGTGCCGGCCCTGCGCGGGCGGCGCCGTCAGGGTTTGGGTGAGGGAGCGGGCACCCTGTCCGGTGCGCCGCCGATCAGGTCCTGGAACTTTCGCCGCGGCCCGGCCCATCGGACATCGTGGTGGTAGGCGCGCAGCACCGAGCGGGACCGGGCCCGGTGCCGGTTGCGGTAGAACCGCTTGGCCCACATCGAGGTCGGTCTGGCCAGCCGGACCGCCCCGACCAGGGCGACGAACGGAACCAGGGTGCCGAGCACCGCCATCCGCGCCTTGCCCTTGAACAGCGCGATCAGCACGAAGCAGAAGTTGACGACGAGGGTGAGGACGAGGCCGAGCCGGCCCTGTTGCTGATCGTCGCTCAGATCGTCCACGCCGAGCGGCGAGAACCCGCCGAGCACCAGCAGGACGAGGGCGGCGGTGAGGACCACGACCTCCACGCTCTGACGGCCCTGCTCGGTCCAGTACACGTCGTCCATGTGAAGGATCAGGGCGAACTCGTCCAGTACGAGCCCCGCGCCCACGCCGAAGACGACCGCACAGGCCCCGGCCGCGAAGCCCTGCTTCCCGCTGGCCACCGCGCCGAACCCGCCGACCACGCTCAGCACCACGCCCGGCACCACGTGGTGGACATGGACCCCGCCCGGCGTGATGTTGCCAAAGGGCCCCTTGCCGGCCCGGATCATCCGGGTGATGACCCGGGTGACGGCGAACGTCAGCACGAAGGCGGCCAGCGCCAGGAGCAGGGGCAGCTTCCCCGGCTCGATGATGTTCCGATCGAACCAGTGACCCATCCCACCCACTCCCGATAAGTCGTAGTTGCCCCGCTTCGTTATGTTCCGCACAATCTATCGGCCGCGCCCACCGATTAGCCTGCGCGCCGTGACCTCCCTGAACAGCCACGGCCTGCGTTTCGCCTTCGGCACCCTCACCGTGCTCCCCGTCCGCGTCACCCGCTGGGACCGCGAGACCGCCCGGGCCGGGATGCTCTGCGCCCCGCTGGCGGGCCTCGCCGTGGGGTCCCTGGCGGCGGTGCCCGGCACCCTGTTGCTGCTGCTGGGCTCGGGGCCGCTGCTCGCCGCGGTCGCCTCGGCCGCCGTTCCGGCGGCCCTCACCCGGGGGCTGCACCTGGACGGTCTCGCGGACACCGCCGACGGTCTGGGCAGCGGCAAGCCGGCCGACGACGCACTGCGGATCATGAAGCAGTCGGACATTGGGCCGTTCGGTGTGATCACCCTGCTGTTCGTCCTGCTCGCCCAGGTGGCGGTCCTTCAGCAGTTGTACGCGCAGGGCTGGGCGCAGGGCGCTGTGGCGGCCGCCGTGTCCGGTGTCGTCGCCCGGCTCGCGCTCACGCTGGCCTCCCGGCGCGGTGTCCCCGCGGCCCGGCCGGAGGGGCTCGGCGCCGCGGTCGCGGGCACGGTCCCGGCGGCGGGCGCGGTGGTGACGGCGGTCCTGACCGTGGCGGCCTGCGCGGGCGCCGGGGCACTGCTCGGCGGGTACGGGGCGCTGCGGTGCGCCCTCGCCGCCCTGGCCGCGCTCGCGGTGGCCCAGCTGCTGCTGCGGCACTGTGTGCGGCGCTTCGGCGGGGTGACCGGCGACGTGTTCGGCGCGCTGGCGGAGACGGCGGCGACGGTGACGCTCGTGGGGCTGGCCCTCGGCTGAGCCCCCTCGGACGTCCCGTCAGGCCCCCGCCTGCGGGCACCGCTCCCGCCAGACACCGAGTTCGTACTTCTTCAGCAGCGAGCTCAGCCCCAGACGCCGGGACTGCCCGCAGAACCGCGCCACGGGCAGCTCGTACTCCACGTGGAAGACCGCCTTGCCCGCCTCGACGAACGGGGAGAGCTCCTCGCACTCCTCGTACTGGGCGCACTGTTCGTTGACCGCGAAGTCGAAGTCGTCCACCAGCTCGGGGATCTGGGGCAGGTCGTTCTTCAGGCCGACGGCGAGGTGGTGGCGGTGGGCGATGCGGGCGACGAGACGGTTGTAGCGCAGCTGGTCGGCGGCGGTCAGCGGGAAGCCGCTCGGATTGCGGTAGCCGTCCATGTTGTCGGGCTCGACCGCGTCAAAGCCCTTCTTCGCGCACATGGAGATCCGGCTCTCCATCAGCGGTTCCAGGACGTCGGTGCGCCGGATGTCGAGCCAGCGCTCCCCCTCCCAGCCGTTGCCCTTGCCGAGGACCGCCGTGGGGAACCTCGCCGCGTCCGGGCGGAACTCCTCCCAGGCACCCGTGGACAGGTAGCAGATGACCTTGCGCCCCTTGCGGTGCAGCTCGGCCACCTGCCCCGCGTCGTGGTCGAAGCCGTCGATGTCGTACACCGGGGCGTCCACGGACGTGTCCAGCCGGCCGGAGAGCTGCCACTGCCAGTCGGTGCCCGGCTCCGGCTGCCAGCGCGCCGCGGCGGACCGCCCGGAGGAGGCGGGCGAGGGCGTGGACCCGGGTGCCGAGGTGCAGCCGGCCAGCATCACCAACAGAATCAGTACGGTGGCGGGCAGGGCCTTCGGCCGGCCGCTCACCCGGGCGGTCATCCGGTCGTCCATCGTTCCCCCTGGATCCATCCGCAGGACGTCCGCCAACGCCTGTGCGGCCGCGGTCCGTTCCGCCGGGAAGATCATCCCGGTGTGACAACCGTACGGCCGCCGCGGCGCACTGACGGCCCGCCGCCGTAATCGGGCAGCAAAGGCGCGCGTAGGCTCATTCCCGGCACATCGCGGGCGGCGTCTACGATGCGCCGGGCACGGTCGGCCACCCCTCGACCAGCACAGACCGGAAAAGAACTCAACGGAAGCGAGATTTCACCACCGTGACTGCTCTCACTCTCAGCACTGCCGGTGCGGCGACGCTTCGCGCCGACGCGCTCGTCGTCGGCGTCGCCAAGGGCGCCGGCTCCAAGTCCGGGGACCTGGTCCTGGCGCCGGGCGCCGAGGCCGTGGACAAGGCGTTCGGCGGGAAGCTCGCCACCGTCCTGGCGACCCTGGGCGCCTCCGGTGCCGAGGGCGAACTGACCAAGCTCCCCGCACCCGACGGCCTGAAGGTCCCGGTCGTCATCGCGGCCGGACTCGGCCCGGTCCCGGAGAAGGACGGCGCGTACGACGCCGAGGCGCTGCGCCGGGCCGCGGGCTCCGCCGCCCGCTCGCTCGCCGGCTCGAAGAAGGCCGGCTTCGCGCTGCCCATCGCCTCCGTCGAGGACGCCGAGGCCATCGCGGAGGGCGCCCTGCTGGGCGCGTACGCCTTCACCGCCTACCAGGGCGGCGAGAACAGGCTCGCCCCCAAGGGTGCCAAGGCCGACGGCCCGAAGCTGCCGCTCGGCGAGGTCGCCGTCCTCGGCGCCAAGCCGCGCGACAAGGCCTTCAAGGCCGCCGCCGAGCGCGCCCTCGCGCTGGTCGAGGAGATCAACCGCGCCCGCGACCTGGTCAACACCCCGCCGAACGACCTGTACCCCGAGTCCTTCGCCGCCGTGGCCACGGCCGCCGGCAAGGAGCACGGCATCAAGGTGCAGGTCCTCGACGAGAAGGCGCTCGTCAAGGGCGGCTTCGGCGGTCTGCTCGGCGTCGGCCAGGGCGCGGCCCGCGGCCCGCGCCTGGTGAAGCTCGCCTACACGCACCCGAAGGCGGAGAAGACCCTGGCCCTGGTGGGCAAGGGCATCACCTACGACTCGGGCGGCATCTCGCTGAAGCCGGCCGGCCACAACGAGACGATGAAGTGCGACATGGCCGGCGCCGCCGCCGTGTTCGCGACCGTCGTCGCGGCCGCCCGTCTGGGCCTGCGGGTCAACGTCACCGGCTGGCTGGCGCTCGCCGAGAACATGCCGTCGGGCAACGCCACCCGCCCCGGTGACGTGCTCCACATGTACAGCGGCAAGACCGTCGAGGTCCTCAACACGGACGCCGAGGGCCGGCTCGTCCTCGCCGACGCGCTGACCCGCGCCTCCGAGGAGAACCCGGACGCGATCGTCGACGTGGCGACCCTGACCGGCGCGATGGTGCTGGCCCTGGGCAACCGCACCTTCGGCATCATGGCGAACGACGACGCGTTCCGTACCTCGATCCACGAGATCGCCGAGGAGGTCGGTGAGGCCTCCTGGCCGATGCCGCTCCCCGCCGACCTGCGCAAGGGCATGGACTCCCCGACCGCCGACATCGCCAACATGGGCGAGCGGATGGGCGGCGGCCTGGTGGCCGGTCTGTTCCTTCAGGAGTTCGTGGGCGAGGGCATCGCCTGGGCGCACCTGGACATCGCGGGCCCGGCCTTCCACGAGGGCGCCCCGTACGGCTACACGCCGAAGGGCGGGACCGGATCCGCGGTCCGCACCCTGGTGAAGCTGGCGGAGCGCACCGCGGCCGGAGACCTCGGCTGAGCCGGCAGCTGATGTACGGCCCCGGGCATACGTCCGGGGCCGTACGTGTTGCATCCACGGCACCGCAGCAGGGCCCAGGCGGTTTCGCTCTGGACGAAACCCGACGGAATCGGCCTGTCCCTACGCAGCGGTAACCCACTGGGACGGACGATGATCCGTCTCAGACACGGGCCCCGCGTCCCGCCCACCGTCAACAAGTGCGAAGATGGGTTCTCGGCAGGACAGGGCCCCCACCACAGGGCCGAATGACAAAAGCGGCCGAACACCAGCCGACCGGCCGGTCACACCCCGATGACGGGGCCCGGCGTACGGCGCACATGCATGGAGGACGTGACGTGGCGAACGACGCCAGCACCGTTTTCGACCTAGTGATCCTCGGCGGTGGTAGCGGCGGTTATGCCGCGGCCCTGCGCGGAGCGCAGCTGGGCCTGGACGTCGCTCTGATCGAGAAGGGCAAGGTCGGCGGCACCTGCCTGCACAACGGCTGCATCCCCACGAAGGCCCTGCTGCACGCCGGTGAGATCGCCGACCAGGCGCGCGAGGCCGACCAGTTCGGTGTCAAGGCCACCTTCGAGGGCATCGACATGGCGGCCGTCCACAAGTACAAGGACGACGTGATCTCGGGCCTGTACAAGGGTCTGCAGGGTCTCGTCGCCTCCCGCAAGGTGCACTACATCGAGGGCGAGGGACGGCTCTCCTCCCCCACCTCGGTGGATGTGAACGGCCAGCGCATCCAGGGCCGCCACGTGCTCCTGGCGACCGGCTCCGTGCCGAAGTCGCTCCCGGGTCTGGAGATCGACGGCAACCGCGTCATCTCCTCGGACCACGCGCTGAAGCTGGACCGGGTCCCGAAGTCCGCGATCGTGCTGGGCGGCGGCGTCATCGGCGTCGAGTTCGCCTCGGCGTGGAAGTCCTTCGGCACCGACGTCACCATCGTCGAGGGCCTGAAGCACCTGGTCCCGGTCGAGGACGAGAACAGCTCGAAGCTTCTTGAGCGCGCGTTCCGCAAGCGCGGCATCAAGTTCAACCTCGGTACGTTCTTCCAGGGTGTCGAGTACACCCAGGACGGCGTCCGGGTGACCCTCGCCGACGGCAAGACCTTCGAGGCGGAGCTGCTGCTCGTCGCGATCGGCCGCGGCCCGGTCTCGCAGGGCCTCGGTTACGAGGAGGCGGGCGTCGCGATGGACCGCGGCTACGTCCTCGTCGACGAGTACATGCAGACGAACGTTCCGACGATCTCGGCCGTGGGCGACCTGGTCCCGACCCTTCAGCTGGCGCACGTCGGCTTCGCCGAGGGCATCCTCGTGGCGGAGCGTCTGGCCGGCATGAAGACCGTCCCGATCGACTACGACGGTGTCCCGAAGGTGACGTACTGCCACCCCGAGGTCGCCTCCGTGGGCATCACCGAGGCCAAGGCCAAGGAGCTCTACGGCGCGGACAAGGTCGTCGCGCTGAAGTACAACCTCGCGGGCAACGGCAAGAGCAAGATCCTCAAGACCGCCGGCGAGATCAAGCTCGTCCAGGTCAAGGACGGTGCCGTGGTCGGCGTCCACATGGTGGGCGACCGGATGGGCGAGCAGGTCGGCGAAGCCCAGCTGATCTACAACTGGGAGGCGCTGCCGGCCGAGGTCGCGCAGCTCATCCACGCCCACCCGACGCAGAACGAGGCAATGGGCGAGGCCCACCTGGCCCTCGCCGGCAAGCCCCTGCACTCCCACGACTGATCAGTCGACCGGGCGCGACGACCGACCACTTCCGCATTTTCGTTAGGAGCAACTGAAACCATGTCGGTTTCCGTAACCCTTCCGGCGCTCGGCGAGAGCGTCACCGAGGGCACTGTCACCCGCTGGCTGAAGGCCGAGGGCGAGCGCGTCGAGGCCGACGAGCCGCTGCTGGAGGTGTCGACCGACAAGGTCGACACCGAGATCCCGGCTCCCGCCTCCGGCATTCTGGCCTCCATCAAGGTCGCCGAGGACGAGACCGTCGAGGTCGGCGCCGAGCTGGCCGTCATCGACGACGGCACCGGTGCCCCGGCACCCGCCGCGGCTCCGGCTGCCGAGCCCGAGGCCGCCCCGGCCCCGGCGCCCGCCGCCGAGGCCCCCGCAGCTCCGGCCCCCGCTGCCGAGGCTCCGGCCGCCGCACCCGCCGGTGGTGCCTCCGGCACCGACGTCACCCTTCCGGCGCTCGGCGAGAGCGTCACCGAGGGCACCGTCACCCGCTGGCTGAAGGAGGTCGGCGAGGAGGTCACGGAGGACGAGCCCCTCCTCGAGGTCTCCACGGACAAGGTCGACACCGAGATCCCGGCCCCGGTCTCCGGCGTGCTGCTGGAGATCGTCGTCGCCGAGGACGAGACCGCCGAGGTCGGCGCCAAGCTGGCCGTCATCGGTGCTCCCGGTGCTGCCCCGGCCGCTGCTCCGGCTGCTGCCGCTCCGGCTCCGGCTGCCGCCGCTCCGGCTCCGGCCGCTGCTCCGGCTCCGGCTGCTGCCGCTCCGGCTGCCGCCGCCCCCGCGCCGGCCGCTCCCGCCCCGGCTCCGGTGGCTCCCGCCGCGCCTGCCGCCGCTCCGGCCCCGGCCGCTCCGGCGCCCGTCGCCGCAGCGCCGGCTCCGGTCACCCCGGCGGCTCCGGCCGCTCCGGCCGCGACCTCCGGTGACGACGGCGCGTACGTCACGCCGCTGGTCCGCAAGCTCGCCGCCGAGAACGGCGTCGACCTGGGCGCGGTCAAGGGCACCGGTGTCGGTGGCCGTATCCGCAAGCAGGACGTCGTGGAGGCGGCCGCCGCCGCGGAGGCCGCCAAGGCCGCCGCAGCCGCTCCGGCCCCCGCTGCCGCCGCTGCACCGGCCGCCTCCAAGGCGCCGAAGCTCGAGGTGTCCCCGCTGCGCGGTCAGACCGTCAAGATGACCCGCATGCGCAAGGTCATCGGCGACAACATGATGAAGGCGCTGCACTCGCAGGCCCAGCTGACCTCGGTCGTCGAGGTCGACGTCACGAAGCTGATGAAGCTGCGCAACAAGGCGAAGGACGGCTTCGCGGCCCGTGAGGGCGTCAAGCTCTCCCCGATGCCGTTCTACGTCAAGGCCGCCGCCCAGGCGCTGAAGGCCCACCCGGTCGTCAACGCCCGGATCAACGAGGACGAAGGCACGATCACGTACTTCGACTCGGAGAACATCGGCATCGCCGTGGACGCCGAGAAGGGTCTGATGACCCCGGTCATCAAGGGTGCGGGCGACCTCAACATCGCCGGTATCTCGAAGAAGACCGCCGAGCTGGCCGGCAAGGCCCGCGGTGGCGGCCTGACGCCGGACGACATGTCCGGTGCCACCTTCACCATCAGCAACACCGGTTCGCGCGGTGCGCTGTTCGACACCGTCATCGTGCCGCCGAACCAGGCAGCCATCCTGGGCATCGGCGCCACCGTCAAGCGTCCCGCGGTCATCGAGACCGAGGAGGGCACCGTCATCGGCGTCCGCGACATGACGTACCTCTCGCTCTCCTACGACCACCGTCTGGTGGACGGCGCGGACGCCGCCCGTTACCTGACCGCGGTCAAGGCGATCCTGGAGGCCGGTGAGTTCGAGGTCGAGCTCGGCCTCTGAGCACCGCAGTTGTAACCAGCCTCACCAGCGGCGCCCCCGTCCGGAACACTCCCGGGCGGGGGCGCCGCCGTATTGTCTAGACACCACCGGTCGCTCCGGCCGCCGAGTTGGTGCAGGCAGCACCGGTTTGCCCCGAAGGAGCCACTCATGACCCCGCCCGTCGTCCACTCGCTGCGCGAACAGATCCGCGAGCACATCGTGGACGGGATCGTCAGCGGGCGCTGGAAGCCGGGTGAGCGGATCGTGGAGCGGCGCATCGCCACCGAGCTGGAGGTCAGCCAGACGCCCGTGCGCGAGGCGCTGCGCGAGCTGGAGACGCTCCGGCTGATCGAGTCGGCGCCCAACAAGGGCGTCCGGGTCCGCAACCTCACCGCGGCCGATCTGGAGGAGAGCTACCCGGTACGGGCCGGCCTGGAGCAGATCGCCGCGGAGCTGGCGGCCCCGGGGCTCGGCGAGGACTGCTCCCTGCTCGCCCCGCACGTGACGGCGCTGTACGAGGCGGACCGGCTGGCCGACGGCGAGGCGCAGGTGCGCCACACGGTGGGCTTCCACCGGGAGATGGTCCGGGCGGCCGGCAACGCCGTCCTGCTGCACACCTGGGAGGGGCTGGGCATCGAGGTGTTCACGGCCCTCTCGATCCGCTGGCTGGGCACGGTGCAGAAGTCGTACGCCGAGGAGCACGAGGCGCTCATCGAGGCGTTCCTGCGGAAGGACCCGGACATCGGGGTGCTGGTCAAGGCACATGTGCTCGGCTGCGCGCCGCGCGCCTGAGGCCGGGCGGCACACGCCAGAGGCCGGCGCGACACATCGTCGGGGCCCGGGGCCGCACACGCCCGAGGCCGGCGCGACACACCCTTGAGGCCCGGGGCGGCACACGCCTGAGGCCGACGCGCACCGCGGTGCGCATGTGTAGTGAGGGGCGCTCGCCTGTGCAGGTGAGCGCCCCTTTTGCCTGCTATATCCCGTCACTCCGTGCCCCGTTTCGCGGCACCCCATGCCACTTTCTTCATATCGAGAAGTTTTGCCTTTCATCCTTTGATCGATCATCGATCGGAGCCTTACAGTTCACTCCGCGGGCCCACCGGCCCCATCGCCCTGTCCTGCCAGTCAGGGACTTCTCCACCCCCCTCCTCACCGGAAGGCGGCGATCATGACCGACCCCGTAGGAAAGCTTCCGAGCGAGCTCGACCAGCTCCCGGACCGCGACCCGGAGGAGACCGCCGAATGGGCGGCCTCCCTGGATGCCGTCACCAAGGCCGCGGGCCCGCACCGTGCCGCGTATCTGATGCGCCGCTCGCTCCAGCACGCCGAGGGCGCCGGTCTCGCGCTGCCCAAGCTGCTGGAGACCGATTACGTCAACTCCATCCCCACCGCCGCGGAGCCCGCCTTCGACGGCGACCTGGAGATGGAATCGCGGATCACCGCGTGGAACCGCTGGAACGCGGCCGCGATGGTCACCCGTGGCTCCCGCTTCGGCGTCGGCGGCCACATCGCGACCTTCGCCTCGGCGGCCTGGCTGTACGAGACCGGCTTCAACCACTTCTTCCGCGGCAAGGAGGGGGACGGCTCCGGCGACCAGCTCTACATCCAGGGCCATGCCTCCCCCGGCATCTATGCCCGCGCCTTCCTCGACGGCCGGCTCAGCGAGCAGCAGCTCGACAACTTCCGCCAGGAGGCGGGTGGCGACGGTCTGCCGTCCTACCCGCACCCGCGTCGGCTGCCCTGGCTGTGGGAGTTCCCCACCGTGTCGATGGGCCTCGGCCCGCTCTCGGCGATCTACCAGGCACGCTTCAACCGCTACCTGGCCAACCGCAACATCAAGGACACGTCGAACTCGCACGTCTGGGCCTTCCTGGGCGACGGCGAGATGGACGAGCCCGAGTCGACCGCCGCCCTCGCCCTCGCGGCGCGTGAGCAGCTCGACAACCTGACCTTCGTCATCAACTGCAACCTGCAGCGCCTCGACGGTCCGGTCCGCGCCAACTTCCGCGTGGTGCAGGAGCTGGAGGGCGCCTTCCGCGGCGCCGGCTGGAACGTCGTCAAGACGCTCTGGGGCACCGCCTGGGACGAGCTGTTCCAGCTCGACACCACGGGTGCGCTGGTGCGCCGGCTCCGCGAGGTCCCGGACGCGCAGTTCCAGACGTACGCCACCCGCGACGTCGCCTACATCCGCCAGCACTTCTTCGGCGCCGAGCCCGCGCTCGCCGAGCTGGCGAAGCTCCTCACCGACGCGAAGATCGCGGAGTGCTTCCACTCCTCGCGCGGCGGCCACGAGGCCCGCAAGGTGTACGCGGCCTACCGGGCGGCGCTCGCGCACAAGGGTGCGCCGACGGTGATCCTGGCGCAGACGGTGAAGGGCTACACGCTCGGCCCCGGCTTCGAGTCGCGCAACGCCAACCACCAGATGAAGAAGCTGGACGGCAAGCAGTTCCGCGCCATGCGCGACCTGCTGGAGCTGCCGATCCCGGACTCGAAGCTGGACGAGGGCCTGGTGCCGTACGGCCACCCGGGCGCCGACTCCCCCGAGGTCCGCTACCTCCAGGAGCGCCGCGCCGCCCTCGGCGGCCCCGCCCCGGCCCGCCGGGTGCACGCGGTGGCGCTGCCGCAGCCCGAGGAGCGCGCGTTCGCCGCGCTGAAGAAGGGCTCCGGCAAGCAGGAACTGGCCACCACCATGGCGTTCGTCCGCCTGGCCAAGGACCTGATGCGGGACAAGGAAACCGGCAAGCGCTGGGTTCCGATCGTCCCCGACGAGGCCCGCACCTTCGGCATGGAGGCGCTGTTCCCGTCGGCCGGCATCTACTCGCCGCTGGGCCAGACGTACGATCCGGTCGACCGCGACCAGCTGATGTACTACAAGGAAGCCAAGGACGGCCAGGTCCTCAACGAGGGCATCACCGAGGCCGGCGCGATGGCCGACTTCATCGCCGCGTCCACGTCGTACGCGACGCACGGCGAGCCGATGATCCCGTTCTACATCTTCTACTCGATGTTCGGGTGGCAGCGCACGGGTGACCAGTTCTGGCAGCTCGGCGACCAGCTCGGCCGCGGCTTCGTGGTCGGCGCCACGGCGGGCCGTACGACGCTGACGGGTGAGGGTCTCCAGCACGCGGACGGCCACTCGCACCTGATCGCGTCCACGAACCCGGCGTCGCTCAACTACGACCCGGCGTTCGCGTACGAGATCGCGGTGATCGTCCAGGACGGTCTGCGGAGGATGTACGGCCCCGAGGCCGAGAACGTCTTCTACTACCTGACGGTCTACAACGAGCCGAAGCCGCAGCCCGCGATGCCGGAAGGCGTCGAGGAGGGCATCCTCAAGGGCCTCTACCGGTTCAAGGAGGGCACGCCCGCGAAGGCGGACAGCCCGCGCGTGCAGCTGATGGCCTCCGGTACGGCGATCCACTGGACCCTGGAGGCCCAGGAGCTGCTGGCCGCGGACTGGGGTGTCACGGCCGACGTCTGGTCCGCCACCTCGTGGGGCGAGCTGCGCCGCGACGCGCTGGAGTGCGACGAGGCGCTGCTCCGCGGTGAGCTGCGGGTGCCGTACGTGACCCAGGCGCTGGAAGGCGCACCGGGCCCGGTCCTCGCGGTCAGCGACTGGATGCGCCAGGTGCCGGACCAGATCAGCCAGTGGGTCGAGCAGGACTGGACCTCGCTCGGCACGGACGGCTTCGGCCTCTCCGACACCCGTGACGCGGCGCGCCGCCACTTCGGCGTCGACCCCCAGTCGATCACGGTCGCGGCCCTGGCCCAGCTGGCCCGTCGCGGCGAGGTGCCGGCGTCCGCGGTCAAGGAAGCCCGCGAGCGGTACGGGCTCTGACGGCCCGGAGGACGGGGCACGGGTCTTTCCCGCGCCCCGTCCTCCGCGTACGTCCGCCCCGCTCCGGCACCGGCTCTGTCCTCAATCGCCGGACGGGCTTGATGTGCCCACCCGTGCGCTGTCACGCGCGGCTGCACTCCGGCCTCGATCACGGTCAGGCCTGATCGGCCCGCCCGAACGCTGCCATGTCCGGCACCGGCCTTGTCCTCAAACGCCGGACAGGCTCGATTTGCGCACCCGTGCGCTGTCGTGTCCGGCCGCTGCTCGTACGACAGCCCCGTCCGGGCCGCCCTTCCCACCCGGCCAGGGCACATTCAAGCCCGGCCGGCGATTGAGGCCATCTTGGGAGCCGGCCGGCGATTGAGGCCACATCCAGCCCGGCCGGCGCTTGAGGCCGCCGCGCCCGGACCGGAGCCACACGCATCCCCCACCGCGGCCACAATGGCCGCATGCGTGCTGCCCGGCTCATCCGAATGGTGCTGCTCCTGCAGTCCCGCCCCGCCATGACCGCCGCCGAGCTCGCCCACGAGCTCCAGGTGTCGGAGCGGACCGTCACCCGGGACGCGCAGGCGCTCTCCGAGGCCGGGATCCCCGTCTACTCGGAGCGGGGCCGCGCGGGTGGGTACCGGCTCGTCGGCGGGTACCGCACCGGACTCACCGGGCTGGCCCGGGACGAGGCCGAGGCGCTCTTCCTCTCCGGCCTGCCCTCCGCCCTGCGCGAGATGGGTCTGGCCGACGCCGCGTCCGCCGCCCGGCTCAAGGTGTCGGCAGCCCTCCTGCCCTCCCTGCGGGACGCCTCCGCCGGCGCCGCCCGGCGCTTCCACCTGGACGCACCGGGCTGGTACCAGGAACCGGTTACACCGGAGCTCCTGCCCGCCGTGGCCGAGGCGGTGTGGGACGACCGGACGATGCGCGCCCACTACCGGCGGGCCGGCCGGGACACCGAGGTGGAGCGTGAGCTGGCCCCGTACGGTCTCGTCCTCAAGGCCGGCGTCTGGTACCTCTGCGCCCGTGCGGAGGAGGACTTCCGGGTCTACCGGATCGACCGCTTCACGGCCGTGACCGTGTCGGACACCCGGTTCGTCCGGGACGACAGCTTCGACCTGCCCGCGTTCTGGGACGCACGCGCGGCCCAGTTCGCCCGGTCGCTCCTGCGGGCCGAGGTGACGCTGCGGCTCTCGGAGGCCGGGGTGCGCAGGCTGCCGCACGCCGTGGACCGAGTCGCGGCCCGGAACGCGCTGGAGGGGGCCGGTGCGCCCGGGGCCGACGGGTGGGTCACGGTCACCCTGCCGGTCGAGTCCCTGGACGTCGCGTTCGGTCAGCTGCTGGCCCTGGGGCCGGAGTTGGAGGTGCTGGAGCCGGCCACGCTGCGCGGCAGGTTCGCGGCGGCCGCCGAAGCGCTCCACTCGCTCTATGTGAGGCCGTAAGGCTTCATTTCGGCGTCTGGGCGTGCATCGGCCCTCTTGGGGGCAGATGCTGGACCCGTGATGGACGAGACGGAATTCTGGGAGCTCATCGACAGCACTCGCGAGGCCGCCGACGGCGACCCCGAGGACCATGCCGACCTGCTCGTCGAACGGCTGGTGCAGCTCGATCCCGATTCCGTGCTGGACTTCGCGCGGCACTTCGAGGCCCGCTACAACCGGGCGTACCGCTGGGACCTGTGGGCGGCCGCCGCCGTGCTGCTCGGCGGGGCGAGCGACGACGCCTTCGACTACTTCCGCTGCTGGCTGATCGGCCAGGGCCGGGAGGTCTTCGAGGGCGCGGTGCACGATCCGGACAGCCTGGCCGAGCTCCTCGACGACTTCGACGACGAGCTGGACGGGGACGCGGAAGAACTGGGCTACGCCGCCGACGAGGCGTACGAGCAGCTCACCGGTGTGGTCGCGCCGGACCTCGGGCTGCCGCCGCAGCCGGTCGAGCCGGAGGGAACCCCGTTCGGCTTCGAGGACGACGCGGTCCTCGCGGCGCGGCTGCCCGAGCTGTGGCAGCGGTTCGGCGCCGGTTGAGGCGCGGCCGGCCCGGTCACGGGCCGAGCGGCCGGCCCATCAGCACGTCGTCCACGTAGCGCCCGCCCAGGAAGAACTCGCCGGGCAGGACTCCCTCGACGGTGAACCCCTCCGACTCGTACAGCGCGCGGGCGGGCGCGTTGTGCGCCAGTACCCGCAGGGTGATCCGGTTGGCGCCCTGGCCGCGAGCCGTACCGCACGCCGCGCGGACCAGCGTGCGGCCGGTGCCGCGGCCCCGTGCCCAGGCGGCCACGGCGAGGCCCTGTATCTGCCGGACGTGGGAGTTGCAGGCCAGCGGAGTGGGCGGCACGACGCGTATGTACCCGGCGATGACCGTCTCGCCCGCCGGGTTCACCGCGTCGGCCACCAGGATGTCCTGCGGCAGGTGCCGGTCGTCGAAGAACGGCGGGTACGGCGGCTGCGGGCTCGGGGTCACCGCGTGCAGCGTCGACCAGGTGCTCCGGTCGAGCTCCGCGAGAGCGGGGCCGTCGTCGAGGACCGCGGGACGGACAAGGGGCGCGGGAAGAGGGAAGGACTCGGCCATAAGCGTCACTGTGCCATGCGTCGCCTGCGGCATGTGGGGCAGGATGGACTCATGCCGCGACCTGTGCCGCACTCCCGTATCGCCGTCACCGGATCGACCGGACTCATCGGAGCGGCGCTGGTGCGTTCGCTGCGGTCCGACGGGCACGAGGTGGTCCGGCTGGTCCGGCGGCCTGCCCGGTCGGGCGACGAGGTGGAGTGGGACCCCAAGCGGGATTACGTGGACGTGGCCGGTCTGGTGGGCTGCGACGCCGTCGTCCATCTCGCCGGGGCCGGGGTCGGCGACCATCGCTGGACCGAGGCGTACAAGCGGGAGATCCGGGACAGCCGGGTGCTGGGCACGGCCACGATCGCCGAGGCCGTCGCCTCCCTGGACGTCCCGCCGAAGGTGCTGCTGTCCGGGTCCGCGATCGGCTACTACGGCGACACCGGGGACCGTTCCGTGGACGAGGGCGCGCCGCCCGGCGACGGGTTCCTGCCCTCGGTGTGCGTGGAGTGGGAGGAGGCCACGGCCGCCGCGGAGGAGGCCGGTGTGCGGACCGTGCACGCCCGCACCGGACTGGTCGTCGCCCGGGAGGGCGGTGCCTGGGGCCGGCTCTTCCCGCTGTTCCGCGCGGGGCTCGGCGGCCGGCTCGGCAACGGCCGGCAGTACTGGAGCTTCATCGCGCTGCACGACCACATCGCGGCGCTGCGGCACGTCCTGGACACCCCGGAGCTGTCCGGGCCGGTCAATCTGACGGGTCCGGCCCCGGTCACCAACGGCGAGGTGACGGCGGCGATGGGCCGGGTGCTGCGCCGGCCCACGCTGTTCACCGCTCCGGCGCCCGTACTGCGGATCGCCCTGGGCGACTTCTCCGAGGATGTGCTGGGCAGTCAGCGGGTGCTGCCGGGACGGCTGCTGGACTCCGGGTTCGCGTTCGCCTTCCCCGGGATCGACGCCGCCATCCGGGCGGCTCTGCGCTGACCCCGCCGCCCAGGCGCCGTCCTCCGTCGCTTCGTTCGGACGGACGTGCGACCCCGTGCAACGGTGCCCCGGCCCGCGCGCGACTGCGCAGAATCCCGCCACCCTCCTAGCCTCATGCCGAACTCGCGCATTCCGGGGGCCGGTTGAGGGCAAGAGCCTCCCACCAGTTGCGCCGACTCGGGGAGGGGCACGTGCTCAGCACGGCACACCACGCGGACGTCGTCATCATCGGGGCCGGGATCGCCGGCCTGTCAGCGGCCCACCGACTGACCAGTGCGGGAGTGAGCGTCAGCGTCCTGGAGGCCGGCCCACGGGTCGGCGGCCGGATGATGACCGACGAGGTGGACGGGTTCCGGCTCGACCACCTGGGCCCACTTCTCAACACCTCGTATCCGGAGCTGCAGGCGACGCCCGGACTCGACGGACTCGTCCTGCGGAACTTCGATCCCGGCGTGCTCGTCCACAGCGAGGGCCGCCGGTACCGGACCGGGGAGATACGCAGCCCCCGGGGCTCACGCAGCGCGCGGGGCGCACTCAAGGCAGCACGCGCCCTCGCAAGCGCCCCCCGGGCCCCCCTGAGCGGGAGCCTCACCGGGGCCATGGGCGGAGCGATCGACCAGGCCCGGCTCGGGGTGGCGCTGGCCCGGCTCGCGGCCACCCCACGGGCCCGCGTGCTGGCCCGGCCCGAACGGGCCGCGCTCGACGCGCTGGCCGGCCGCGGCCTGTCCGCCCGGACGCTGAACGGATTCGTGCGCCCCCTGCTCACGGCGCTGCTCAGCGACCCCGCGCTCGCCACGTCGAGCCGGTGCGCCGACCTCGCGCTGCGCGGCTACGCGAGCGGCAGGCTCTGCGTACCGTCGGGGGGTTCGGCCACGCTGCCGGATCTGCTCGCGGCCGCGCTGCCGCCCGGCACCGTACGCACGGGCGTGCACGTCACATCGGCGGACATCACCGCGGTGCGCACCAAGGAACACGGCGAGGTCGGCTGCCGCTCCCTGCTGCTGGCGACCGGCGCGGGCGCCGCCGCCGAGCTGCTGCCCGGTCTGCGCGTGCCGCCCTTCCACCCCGTCACGGTGCTCCACCACACCGCCCCCGCTCCCCCGCCGACCGGCGCCTCGCTGCTCCTGGACGCCGACCGCGCGGGCCCGGTCGCGCACACCGCGGTGATGAGCGAGGTCGACCCGTCGCGCGCGCCGCACGGCCGGGTCCTGATCAGCTCGACGGTGCTCGGTACGCCGCCGCCCGATCTGGACCGCTCGGTCCGCGCACATCTCGCATCGCTCTACGGCACGCCCACCGACGACTGGGAACTGCTGGCGGCCCACCACGATCCGGAGGCGGTACCCGCCATGCCGCCCCCGCACGACCCGCAGCGTCCGGTCCGGCTGCTCGCGGGGCTGTACGTGTGCGGCGACCACCGTGACACCGGGTCGGTGCAGGGGGCCCTGTCCTCCGGCCGGCGCGCGGCCGGGGCGATCCTCACCGATCTCGGGGTGCGGTCGGCCGGGGGCACCGCGGCACTCCCGGAGGCCGCCTGAGGCGTTACGCGTTCACCCCAGCGCGGCCACCCGCTCGCGGTAGCCGCGGACCGCTGCGGCGTCCCGGAAGGGTTCGAGGCGCCGCTCGAAGTCCCGTACGTACTCCGTGGCGCGTACCGACCGCATCTCGGCGGCCTGCTGCGCGGCTTCCGCACCCAGCCGACAGGCCTGGTCGAGCTCGCCGAGCCCGAGCCGGGCGGAGGCCAGCACCACGCGGCAGAAGAGCCGGCTGCGGGCGTACGCGGGGGCGCGCAGCTGGAGCGAGCGCTCCGCGTGCTGCGCGGCGGCCCGGTACTGCTGGAGGTCGCGGTAGCAGTGCCCGAACTCGTCGGCGAGCTGGGCCTCGTCGAAGTAGCGCGCCCAGTGCGGCACCTCGTCGCCGGGGCGGGACGCCTCCAGCGCGCGTTCCGCCCGGGTGAGCGAGGCCGCGCAGGCCTTGGCGTCGCCGAGGACCCCGTGGCCCCGTGCCTCGACCGCGTGCAGCAGGGCCAGGACGGCGTGGGGCGCGGACGAACCGACGCCCTGCTGAGCCACCCGTGCCAGCTGGACCGCCTCCCGGCCGTGCCCGAGGTAGACGGCCTGCCGGCTCATCGTGATCAGGACGAAGCTGCCGTAGGCCCGGTCACCGGCGGCCTGGGCCAGCCGGAGCGCCTGCACGAAGTAGCGCTGAGCGAGCCCATGGGCCGCGATGTCGTACGAGGTCCAGCCCGCGAGCCGGGTCAGATCGGCGGCGGCGGCGAAGAGCCGCCGCCCGGTGGCCTCCCCGTACGTGCCGCGCAGCATCGGCTCCGCCTCGTGCTCCAGGTACCGGACGAGGGCCTGCCGGGCGTGGCCGCCTCCGTAGGCGTTGTCCAGGGTGCGGAAGAGCTCACCGACCGAGCGGAGGGCGGCTACGTCACCGCTGCTGACCTTCTGGCCGGAGCCCCGCTCGGTCTGCCGCTGCCTGGGGACGCCGGCGGGCCCGGCCACGAGGGCGGCCGGGGAGCCGCCCGGCGCGTGCGGGCCGGCGGGCCGGGACGGGGTGGGCCCGCGCAGGCCGTGCCGGACACCGGGCCCGGGCGCGCCGCCCTGCTCGGGCACCCCGGGCACGGACCCGCCGGGGCCGCTTCCGTACGGCCCGTGCGCCGCGCCGACGTGCGTCCCGACGGCCCCGGGCACCGGACGCTGCCCGGCGTGCGCCGGGGCGGCCCCGTGCACCCTGGCGGCCTGGCCCGCGACGGCGGCGCCCTCTCCGGCCCGTCCCACCCACTCGTCCGCCCGGCCGATCAGCCAGTCCCGGCTGGGGACGACCAGCCCCGCCGGGGTGAAGGCGATCTTCCGCAGCTCCACATGGCTGCCGGAGTCCTTGCGCCACAGCCCGCTGACGATGTCGACCGCCTCGGCGGGCGTGGCCGCGAACTCCAGGCCCGCGTAGACCGGCGCGCAGGCGTCCAGTCCCAGGTCCTGCGCGGAGAGCCGGCGGCCGAGCCGCCGGGTGAAGACCTCCGCGATCAGCGCGGGCGTGGTGCCGCGCGGCTGCTGTCCGCGGAGCCAGCGGGTCACGGAGGTCTTGTCGTACCGCAGGTCGAGGCCGTGTTCGAGTCCGAGCTGGTCCACCCGGCGGGCGAGGCCGGCGTTGGAGAACCCGGCTTCGGTGATGAGTGAGGCGAGTCGGCGGTTGGGGGTGCGCTGCGGAGGTCGTTCCGACATCAGCTGTACGGTCTCCTGCCTACGGGGCCGGGCGGGCAGCCCCTCAGGGACTGTTCTGTGTTCTCCCCGACGCGTCGCGGTGCTGGGCCGGGCCCGAGGGAACGGCGCGAATTTAGCGGCCTCCGGGCCTACCCCGGCCGCCTTCGCATCACATTCATCCGATCGTGTGAGGATTGAGGGCGGCGCTGACGGGAACCACCTGCCGGGCCCCCGCTCCGGCACCGGTCGTACAGTGGCCGGAGGCGCGATTCGGTGCATGGTGACGGGACGACGGGACACCCCCGGCCCCGGCACCGCAAGTAGAGAGGCTGCTGTCGTGACTGAGCTTCGGTTCGTCCGTCTGGGATTCGGCGAGGATGCCGTCGACTACCAGGAGGCCTGGCAGAAGCAGCGCGAGGTGCACGCGGCGCGGTTCGAGGACGCCGTCCCCGACACCTGCCTGCTGCTGGAGCACCCGCCCGTCTACACGGCCGGCCGGCGCACAGCCGACAGCGAGCGCCCGCTGGACGGCACCCCGGTCATCGACGTGGACCGCGGCGGCAAGATCACCTGGCACGGTCCGGGCCAGCTGGTCGGCTACCCGATCCAGAAGCTGCCGCGCCCCGTGGACGTCGTCGCACACGTCCGCCGGCTGGAGGAGGCGCTGATCCGTACGGCCGCCGAGTTCGGCGTGGAGACCAGCCGGGTCGAGGGCCGCAGCGGAGTCTGGGTGCTGGGCGACCCGGTCGAGCAGCGCCCCGCGATCGGCGGTCTTTCGCTCGACTTCGACCCCCGGCTCCAGGACGAGGAGTTCGACGCCCGGCTGAACGGACCCGAGTACGCCCCGTCCAACGCCGGCCAGCGCCGCGAGGACCGCAAGCTCGCCGCGATCGGCATCCGGGTCGCCAAGGGTGTGACCATGCACGGCTTCTCGTTCAACGTGAACCCCGACAACACCTGGTTCGACCGGATCGTGCCGTGCGGCATCCGGGACGCGGGCGTCACCTCGCTCAGTTACGAGCTCGGCCGCGAGATCACCATCGCCCAGGTGCTCCCGGTCGCCGAGAAGCACCTGCGGGACATCCTGGAGAACGCCGAGCTCGCGCCGCGCGTCATCGAGCGCACAGACGATGCCGTGGCCACGGCCTGACCCTCGGAACACCTCCGCGGGAATAGGCCCTGCCGGCCACAGGTTGGGCAGACGTAAAGCCGTTTGAACTACGGGCGTACCCTGGTGTTCGCCGAAGAATCCAATGCAGCGAAAGCAAAGGGGAGTGCCGGAGTGTCCGCTGTCGCACCCGACGGGCGCAAGATGCTGCGCCTCGAGGTCCGAAACAGCCAGACCCCCATCGAGCGCAAGCCCGAGTGGATCAAAACTCGGGCGAAGATGGGCCCCGAGTACAACCAGCTGCAGAAACTCGTGAAGAGCGAGGGTCTGCACACGGTGTGCCAGGAGGCCGGCTGCCCCAACATCTTCGAGTGCTGGGAGGACCGCGAGGCCACGTTCCTCATCGGCGGCGACCAGTGCACCCGGCGCTGTGACTTCTGTCAGATCGACACGGGCAAGCCGCAGGCGCTCGACCGGGACGAACCCCGCCGCGTCGGCGAGTCGGTCGTCACGATGGACCTGAACTACGCCACCATCACGGGCGTCGCGCGCGACGACCTGGAGGACGGCGGCGCCTGGCTGTACGCGGAGACCGTCCGCCAGATCCACGCGCAGACGGCGGAGCGGGAGGGCGGCTACACCAAGGTGGAGCTGCTGATCCCCGACTTCAACGCGGAGCCCGAGCAGCTCGCCGAGGTCTTCTCCTCGCGCCCCGAGGTGCTGGGCCACAACGTGGAGACGGTGCCGCGGATCTTCAAGCGGATCCGCCCCGGCTTCCGTTACGAGCGCTCCCTGGAGGTCATCACCCGTGCCCGCGAGGCCGGTCTGGTGACCAAGTCCAACCTGATCCTCGGCATGGGCGAGACCCGCGAGGAAGTCAGCCAGGCACTGCGGGATCTGCATGACGCGGGCTGCGAGCTCATCACGATCACGCAGTACCTGCGGCCGACGCCCCGCCACCACCCCGTCGAGCGCTGGGTGAAGCCGCACGAGTTCGTGGAGCTCAAGGAGGAGGCCGACGCGATCGGCTACTCCGGTGTGATGTCCGGACCTCTCGTCCGCTCCTCGTACCGCGCGGGCCGGCTGTTCCAGCAGGCGATGGAGCGGCGTGGCGCGGAGGCCCCGGTGCCGACCGCGTAGCAGCGCCCGTGTGAATCCGAGCACAAGAAGCTACTGAACAGTACTGGCTGGTTCGACGCGGCCCGTCCCCTCCTCGCAGGTCCGAGGCGCGGATGGGCCGCTTCGGCGTGCGCGACGCCCGTATCAAGGTTTCATTGGTGTTTGACCGACCGGTCACGCGCTGGTAACACCAAGCAGTGACCCTGGATACAGGCAGCGCAGTGGTTCTCGCGGCCGCGTCGCCCCCTGCGCCCCGTATCCAGTCCGCACAGCACACTCCGCCCGCCGGGCACCGCCCGGTGAGCGCATCCGTTCCGAGGGGACTTCCACGATGCAGGCCGTGCCGGTACGCGCCACCGCCCTTCCGTCCGTCACCGATGCTCTCCGCGCCGTCGAGTCGCTGCTGCTGAGCAGCGGCCAGCGCACCGCCCGCCGAAACGCCTGGACGGCCGTCCTCGAGGACCGCCGCCGGGCCAAGGACCGGGTCGAGTCCGAGTACGTACTGGAGGCCGTGGCCGACCGCCGTTCCTAGGCCACGTAAACTTCATTGCATGGCGAGGAAGGCAAAAACCACTGAAGGCGCGGACAGCGCCGAGAACGCGGGGCGGCTCAAGCAGATCGCCCTGACCTACAAGATGACCAGGCGGTCCGACTCCAAGATCGGGCTTGTCGTCGCGGGTGTGGGAATCGTCACCTTCGGTGTCCTCCTCGCGATCGGTTTCCTGATCGGCCACCCTGTCTACCTGGGCATCCTGGGCTTCGTGCTCGCCCTCCTCGCGATGGCGATCGTCTTCGGGCGGCGTGCCGAGCGGGCGGCCTTCGGGCAGATGGAGGGACAGCCGGGCGCCGCCGCGGCCGTGCTGGACCGCGTGGGCCGCGGCTGGAGCACGACGCCGGCGGTCGCGATGAACCGCAGCCAGGACGTCGTCCACCGTGCCGTGGGCAAGGCGGGCATCGTGCTGGTGGCGGAGGGCAACCCGAACCGGGTGAAGAGCCTGCTCGCGGCCGAGAAGAAGAAGATGGCCCGCATCGTGGTCGACGTACCCGTGCACGACATCATCGTCGGCAACGGCGAGGGTCAGGTGCCGCTCAAGAAGGTGCGCACGACGATGCTGAAGCTGCCGCGCGTCCTGACCGGCCCGCAGGTGACGGCCGCCAACGACCGGCTGCGCGCCATGGGCGACCTGATGAGCAACATGCCGCTGCCGAAGGGCCCCATGCCGAAGGGCATGCGGATGCCGCGCGGCGGAAAGATGCGCTGAGCGGACTGAGAGAACGCACGAAGAGGGCGGGTCGCGAACCGGTGGTTCGTGACCCGCCCTCTTCGTGCTGCCCGTTGCTTCGCTTCGCGTTCCCTCGCCCGTCGCGCCCGTCCGTCAGATGCGGATCTGAACCGCGCGGGCCAGCCGGTCGTGCAGCCCACGGCCGTCGCGGTCCCAGACCAGGGCCGGGATCACCAGGCACAGCAGCACACTGCGCACCAGCACCCGGCCGAACCCCAGGCGCCCGCCGTCCTCGGCGACGACCTTGATGCGCAGCAGGCGCTTGCCCGGTGTGCAGCCGATGGTGCCGACGGTGAGCACACTCAGTACGAGGAAGACCCCGAGCGCCCAGTTTCCGGTCGCCTGCTGGTCACCGCGAGCGAACAGCCCGTATGCGATCAGCATGCACAGGGCCCAGTCCACGAAGATCGCGCCGAAACGCCGTCCGAGTGGGGCGATGGCCCCCGGCCCCTCCTCGGGAAGCCCGAGCCGCTTGCCCCGGTAGCCGAAGTCGGCGCCCATCTCCTCGGCGGCCGCACGCGGCCCGGAGAGCCACGATCCGATTGCTTGCCTATTGTCCACCCGACCACGGTACTGCGCCCGGTCCCGGCCCCCGCCGGGCGGGGGCCGGGACCATCGGGGACATCGCGCCGAAACCGGTCCGGAACCTGCCGGGAACCGCCCTGAGCCGCGCGCATGAGGTGCCGCTCACACCCGGCTCGGTTAACTTCGGCGAAACAAATGGGTCATGCTTGAGAAATCCGGTCTGCCTATGGTCGGGTCCAGCGTGTGCCACCGCACTGGCCACACAACGAGCTGCAACCCCGTCCCTCCCGGGCCGGGAGTAGGAGGAGTTGGATGTTCCAGAACGCCGACGACGTGAAGAAGTACATCGCCGACGAAGACGTCAAGTTCATCGACGTCCGGTTCTGCGACCTGCCCGGTGTGATGCAGCACTTCACCATCCCGGCGGCGGTCTTCGACCCGACCGAGGAGCTTGCCTTCGACGGCTCCTCGATCCGCGGCTTCCAGGCCATCCACGAGTCCGACATGGCCCTGCGCGCCGACCTGTCGACCGCCCGTGTCGACCCGTTCCGCCGCGACAAGACCGTCAACATCAACTTCTTCATCCACGACCCGATCACCGGCGAGCAGTACAGCCGTGACCCGCGGAACATCGCCAAGAAGGCCGAGGCGTACCTCGCCTCGACCGGCATCGCCGACACCGCGTACTTCGGCCCCGAGGCCGAGTTCTACGTGTTCGACAACGTCCGCTTCCAGACCTCGGCGAACGAGTCCTTCTACCACATCGACTCCGAGGCCGGCGCCTGGAACACCGGGTCGGAGGACAACAACCGCGGCTACAAGGTCCGCTACAAGGGCGGCTACTTCCCGACCCCGCCGGTGGACCACTTCGCCGACCTGCGTGCCGAGATCTCCATGGAGCTGGACAAGAACGGCCTCCAGGTCGAGCGCCAGCACCACGAGGTCGGCACCGCCGGCCAGGCCGAGATCAACTACAAGTTCAACACGCTGCTCGCCGCGGCCGACGACCTGATGCTCTTCAAGTACATCGTGAAGAACGTCGCCTGGCGCAACGGCAAGACCGCGACCTTCATGCCGAAGCCGATCTTCGGTGACAACGGTTCGGGCATGCACGTCCACCAGTCGCTGTGGGCCGGCGGTTCCCCGCTGTTCTACGACGAGCAGGGCTACGCGGGCCTCTCGGACATGGCGCGCTACTACATCGGCGGCATCCTGAAGCACGCCCCGTCGCTGCTGGCCTTCACCAACCCGACGGTGAACTCCTACCACCGCCTGGTCCCCGGCTTCGAGGCCCCGGTCAACATGGTGTACTCGCAGCGCAACCGCTCCGCCGCGATGCGCATCCCGATCACGGGCTCCAACCCGAAGGCCAAGCGCGTCGAGTTCCGCGCCCCGGACCCGTCGTCCAACCCGTACCTCGCCTTCTCGGCCCTGCTGATGGCCGGCCTGGACGGCGTCAAGAACAAGATCGAGCCGCCGGAGCCGATCGACAAGGACCTCTACGAGCTGGCTCCCGAGGAGCACGCCAACGTCCAGCAGGTCCCGACCTCCCTCCCGGCCGTGCTCGACGCCCTGGAGGCCGACCACGAGTACCTCCTGGCGGGCGGCGTCTTCACGTCCGACCTCATCGAGACGTGGATCGACTTCAAGCGCACGCACGAGATCGCCCCGATCCAGCTGCGCCCGCACCCGCACGAGTTCGAGCTGTACTTCGACCTCTAGGCAGCAGGTGGCTCAGCAGTTCTGAGCAGGGCGAGGGCCGCTACCCCATGACCGGGGTGGCGGCCCTCGCACGTTCGGCCCCCGGGGCGGCACGGTGGTGCACCTGGCCCGTGCCGGACCGCGGCTCCCTCTCGTGCCCCTACGCGCTGTGCAGGATCTGGATCAGGTTGCCGCAGGTGTCGTCGAGGACCGCGACGGTCACCGGGCCCGCCTCCACCGGCTCCTGGGTGAAGCGCACGCCGAGTCCGCGCAGCCGGGCGAACTCCGCGGGGACGTCGTCCACGGCGAAGGAGGCGGCCGGGATGCCGTCCTTGACCAGGGCCGTCTTGTACGGCTTCACCGCGGGGTGGCCGTCGGGCTCCAGGAGGAGTTCGGTGCCGTCGGGGTCATCCGGTGAGACCACGGTCAGCCAGCGGTCCTTGCCGACCGGGACCTCGGCCTTCTTCACGAAGCCCAGCACGTCCGTGTAGAAGCGCAGGGCCTTGTCCTGGTCGTCGACGAAGACGCTGGTCAGGTGGATCCTCATGGTGTTCTCCGTGTGTCGGGGGCCCGGGCCTTCGCTCTTCGTCCGGCTCGTGCGGGCCGGTGTTCCGGGCATCGGGTCGTGCAACCACTAGAACGCAAACCGGACGCCGGGGCCGTTCAGATGAGGCGGAAGAGGTCGCCGGCCGCGTGGGTGTCGGTCAGGTCGTCGATGCTGCGGAGGTTGTCGCACAGGGCGTCCAGGACGGTGCCGGGGCCGGTGGCCCGCGGGGCGCCGACGGCCACGCCGAAGGTGCGGAAGCCGAGTGTGTGCTTGGCCTCGTTCCAACTGCGCATCCACTGCTCGCTGACCTCGCACTCCCCGTCGGTGATCATCACGATGTCGCCGCGCCGGCGTCCGTCGGTGTTGAGCTCCTCGTCCAGCAGCCTGACGGCCGCCGCCAGCGGGGTGCGGAACTCGGTGCCGCCGCCGAAGAAGTGCTCGGCGAAGTCCAGGACGTCGGCGATCGCGGCCGGCCGGGTGGCCGGGAAGCGGCACACCTTCACGGAGTCGTCGGAGGAGAAGAGGATGCCGACGAAATCGCGCCGCGCCTGGCGGGCCTGGTCCAGCAGGGCCAGGGCGCACGCCTTGGCCCATGCCTCCCTGGTGACGCCGCCGGGGCCGGATTCCTCCATGGAGTACGAGCAGTCGACGCACGCGATGATGGCGCCCTTTCCCGTCGTCTCCTCTCCACGGCTGTCGTAGAGCATCAGCCGCGACTCGGCGAACCTCGCCGCGAACACGCTCCTCATCGCCGGGATGCCCAGGTTGGCCAGCTCGGAGGGGATGAGCCGGGAGAGGTCGTCGCCCAGCGTGATCCCGACGTATTCGCCCCGGGCCTGCTCGACCTTGCGGGCGCGCTCGCCGGCGGCCATCTGACGGAACCGGCCGATGAGGTCCGCGAACCGTCCCAGCCGGCCCGCGCGCAGCCGTTCGGCGAGCCGGGCCCGTTCGCCGTAGGGCATCCGTTGCAGCTCGCCCGGGCCCATGCCCCACGCGCGCATCAGCTCGGACTCCTCGCGGGCCTGCCCGGCGGCCCCGGCCGTGGCGCTCCGTACGCCCGCGCGTACCCCGGGAGCCGCGGCGGCCACCGCCCGCCCGGCCTCCTGGGACGCCTGCTGCGCGGCGGCTTCGGCGGCCTCGGCCGCCTTGACCGCCCGGGTCAGGGCGGCGGCTGCCCCGTCCGGCACCGTGCCGTCCTCGTCCGCCTCCTCGGCAGCCTGCCGGCACACATCGGCGACGGCCGCGCCTGCCCGTTCGGCCTCTTCCCGGGCGCTCGCGGCCCGCCGGGCCCGTTCCGCCGCGTCCCCGGCCCGCTCCAGCATCCGGCGCAGGGTGTCGGACAGGGCCAGTACGGCCATGGCGGCGGCGTAGGGGTCGCCGGAGGTCTCCCGGTGCAGCTCCGCGAACTCCGGGCTGTCCGTCAGTGCCGTGACGACCAGGTGGCCGACCAGCCGGGAGGGGTCCATCGCGGTCTGTTCGCGCAGTTGGGGGCTGACTTTGCAGGCGGCGAGGAACACGTCCGCCAACAGGTCCTCGGTGTGGTCGTGGCGCGCGTTCAGGCTGTGCGCGAGGTCCCGGAGGCCGGTGACCTGGTCGTAGACCTCGCGCCAGGTCATCGTGTCGAACCGGTCGGCGACCACCACGGTGGTCGGCCTCGGCTGCCCGGCCGTCGCGGCCGGGCCGAGCCACCGCCCCGCGCGGCCGGCCAGATCCTCGACGGTGTTCACGGACTCGGCCATGGCCGGGTCCCCCCCGCCGCTCAGAGCCGGTCCTGCACGATGCTCGCGTCCACCCCGAGCGCCTCGGTCAGCACACGGGCGTGGACGGCGCGCCGGCGGGTGATCACGTGCTCGACGGCGGTCGCGGAGCGTCCGGCGGTCCGGGCATCCTCGTGGATCTTCTCCAGCATCCTGCCGGCCTTGTTGAGCTTGGTGATGGCCTCCCTGATCGCCCAGTCGCCCAGCGCCTCGCGGGACTGGCCGGCCTTCGCGTCGAGCTGGGCCTCCAGCTCCTCGATGGCGTCGGCGAGGTCGAGTGCTTCCTTGGCGTCGGGATTGACGAGGTGCAGCACCTCGCGCTCGACGGTGGGGCGTTCGGCGGGCGAGTCCCACAGCACGTGGGTGAGGATCGACAGGTCGCTCTCGGCCACCTGGTCGCGGCCGTCGA
The DNA here is from genome assembly GCF_036195045.1 of Streptomyces sp. NBC_00236. NCBI lineage: Bacteria > Bacillati > Actinomycetota > Actinomycetes > Kitasatosporales > Streptomycetaceae > Streptomyces > Streptomyces sp. NBC_00236. Next base: position 2,060,121 of record NZ_CP108100.1, read on the forward strand.
GGAACGCGCTCGCCTGGAGCAGCCGGACCGACTGCCGCCATCGGCGGTCGGAGGCGATGAGTTCCTTGCGGCGCAGGGCGGCCCGCAGGGTGCACACGGCGTCCACGACTCCGTCCGGGACGCCCACGGCCGGCACGGCTTCGGTCACGGCGTACTGCAAATCGGCCAGTTCCACCGTGGTCCTGGTGCGAACGGCCGGGGCGGTGACGGCGGAGCGCACGAGCCCGGCGAAGTTGGAGGGGTCGGCGAGGTACCCGACTTCGAGCCGGACGAGCAGGCGGTCGTAGATCGCGGCGCTCTCGTCGCCGGTGGGCAGTTCGTTGGATGCGGTGATGGCGCTGATCAGGGGGCAGCGGATCGGCTCACCGCCGTTCTCCGGGTGGTAGATGCGCTCGTTGAGCAGCCCGAGGGTCTCGTTCAGCGCCGCCGTGGAGCACTTGAAGATCTCGTCGATGAAGGCGATGTGCGCCGTTGTCGCCCGGCCGTCGAAGATCTGCCGGTACTCACCCCGGCTCAGGGCACCCACGTCGATCGGGCCGAACATCCGGGTCGGCGCGGTGAACTTGCTGAGCAGGATCTCCCAGTAGTTCGCGTGTTTGATCCGGCCCGTCAGCTCACGCGCCAGCTCCGACTTCGCGGTGCCGGGAGGCCCGAGTACGAGCGCGTGCTGACCGGCCAGCATCGCCACCGTCAGCGTCCGTACGACCTCGTCCCGCTCGTAGAACAGCGCCGACAGCTCACCGGTGATCGCCCGCAGCCGTCTCGCGGTGTCCGGTGCGTGGGTGTCGCTCATGCCGCGCACGGTACGCGGCCGGAGCGGCTCCGATCAACGAGATCCGTGACCGGCCCTCTCGCGGTCAGTGCCGCAGCGCCTTGCCCACCTCGGCCTTGATGTCGCCGTCGAGCTTCCGGTTGCTGCGGGCCGTGGCGTCCTTGGTCTTCTTGGAGGCCACGTCGTCGACCGTCACCACGACCGTGTCCTGCAGCTTGCCGTCCGCGTCCTTGAAGTTGATCTGCACGGCGTAGGACTGCGTCGAGTCGGCGCCGTTCGACACGGTGACCTTCGAGGTCACCCGGCCGTCCTTGTCGGCGGCCGGGGCACCCGCCTCGACGTCACCGCTCGCGTTCACGCCGTCCTTGAAGCTGTTCAGCTTGTCCTCGGCGGCGGCCGTCGCCGAGGCGATCACGTCGGACCCCTTGGAGGCGACGGACGAAGCCACCGACGAGGCGGCCGACGCCGCCTTCGACACCGTGCTCGACGCGCCGTCCCCGTCGTCCGAGCAGGCCGATGCCGTGAACGCCACGGTCATCGCCACCACAACCGCGCTCGCGCCCCGTACGCCTCGCCTCGTCATCGTGCCTCCCAGCACTCGTCCGTCGGCCCAAGTCAATGCGGCGGCGGAGGAGGACGCATGTGCTGTAGGCCGACCGGGTGAGGGGGTGGCGGACGTGGGGTCGCGGGCGGGGCACGGACCACCGAGGCTGGGGGGATGAGCGAGCAGGCCACCCCCGGCGCACCGGCCCCGCCGCCTCCCAGGAGGCGGCGGCTGTGGCCGTGGGTGCTGCTGCTGATCGCCGTGCTGCTCGCACTCGGGGCGGGTGCGGTCTCCGCCGTGCTGGCCCGTGAGGTCTCGGCGGAGAGTGCGCGCACCGTACACATCCGGTACGAGGTCACCGGCGCCGCCGACGACGTGACGGTCACCTACAGCACGTGGAAGGGCGAGGAGCTGTCGACCGGACGGCTGACCCTGCGGAGCCTGCCCTGGACCGGGGAAGTGGACACCAAGGGCTTCATGAGCGGCGGTTCGTTCGAGGTCAGCCTCGGGAAGTCGGGCGGTGACGTGGCCTGTTCGGTGACGGTGGATGACGGCATCCACCGCACGGCCAGGGCCTCGGGCGCCTTCGCCACCGCCACGTGCAGCGGGTTCTGAGACGCGACCGCGCCCCCGGTCACTCCGGGGGCGCGGTCCTCGGCGGGAGGGCTGTCGGTCAGCGGCCGTAGCGGATGAGTGCGCGGACCATGCGGCAGGTGGTGTCGGACGGCGGGTGGATGTGGAGACGCTCGGCGGTCGTGCGTATCCGGGCGTTGCTCGCGCTCGACGGGTGGTACACGCCCGTGTCGAGCAGGGCGATCGCCAGGCGCATCGCCTTCAGCCGGCGATTGTGGGAGACGTACCACTCACGGGGACGGCCGGCGGGAAGCGGCTTCTTCTTCAGGGGTGTGTCGAGCGGCTTGGTCGTGACTGCGGCTACGGCCATTGGCAACCTCCTGGCGCGGTGGTGGAACCCTCACGAACTACCCCCATTTTACTGCCCCCCACTGACAATCGCCCCTGGCCAGAGGGGTTTTGGCTGGTCCATCGCGTACCTTTGGACCCATGGAGATCTGGATCAATCCCGCCTGTTCCAAGTGCCGCAGTGCACTGACGCTGCTCGACGCGGAGGGTGCCGACTACACCGTCCGCCGCTACCTGGAGGACGTGCCGTCGCCGGACGAGATCCGGGCCGTGCTCGGCAGGCTGGGCCTGGAGCCGTGGGACATCACGCGGACGCAGGAGGCGGAAGCGAAGGAGCTGGGGCTCAAGGAGTGGCCGCGTGACGCGGATGCGCGGGAGCGCTGGATCACGGCCCTCGCCGAGCATCCGAAGCTCATCCAGCGGCCGATCATCACGGCCGAGGACGGCACGGCGGTGGTCGCGCGCACGGACGAGGCGGTCCGGGACGCGCTGGGGCGTTGAGGACGGCCCGCTCGGCGGCTGCGGCTCAGTTGCCCGCCTGCGCCTCGGCCTCCGCGAGCAGTTCCGTCAGCCGGAGCCCGAACCGTACGTCGCAGGGGTGCGCCTCCCCCGTACGCACCGATTCGATCAGCGCGTCGACCGCGGCGCCGAACGCCCCGACCGCGCCGTCCCACCGGGGCAGGCCGACGACACCGTGCTCGCCCCTGAGTTCGATCCCGACCCCGGCCGCCGCCACCGGCGCCGCCAGCGTGAGCGTCACCGTGCTGGAAGCGCCGGTGGTGTGGCGCAGGACGAGGTGGTGGGTGCCGACAGGGCCGCGAGCCGCGGTCAGGGCGGTGACGTCGCCGAGCACCGGGATGAGGACTGAGAGCGCGTGCGGACCGACGTCCCACAGGCCGCCCCTCTCCCGGCGCCACGGGGACGCGGCGAACTCGCTGTCCGCGCCCGGCGCCCACAGGGCGCCGATCCACTCGGCATGAGCGGTGAACCAGCCGCCCGCCGCGCCCTGTTCGGCGATCCACTCCGCGGTCTCCGGGGCGAATCGCAGCGTGCAGAAGACGATCGAGGCGACCCGGGCCCGCTCGACGGCCTCGACCACCTCCCGGGCGCCCTCGACGGTCGTGGCCACCGGCTTGTCCATCAGCAGATGACAGCCGGCCGCCGCGGCCCGGGCTGCCAGGGGAGCCTGGACATCGGGCGGCAGGGCGAACGCGACGGCGTCACTCGCGGCGAAGAGCTCGTCGAGACCCGCGTCACTGGTGTACGCCGTGGTGCCGTGTGCGGCGGCCAGTTCCCCGGCGGCCTCGGCACGGCGTCCCCACACCCCGCTCAGCACGACGCCTGGGTGGGCGGCGAGGGCGGGGGCCTGGGTGATGCGGGCCCAGGGGCCCGTCCCGACCAGGCCGATACGCAGGGGTGTCGTGGGTGTCGTCATGGGACCAGTGTGCCCGGTGTGCCGGTGTGGGCGTTCGAATCGGGTGGCGGGGCGTGCGGGCGTGCGGTTACGTTGGCGGGGCCGGCCGCGGGACTCCGGTGCGACTTCCGGGACTTGCCTGTCAACTAACTCGGCCCTGAGGGGACCGAGCTTGGAGGCTGAGTACCTGTCAGGGCGTTGCTTATGCTCCCGACTGCCCCCTACGGCAGGGCGGTCACGGGGCACATTCACCGGTCGCCGCGTTATGCGGGGGCCGGGTCGGGCATGTTGACGAATACCCACGCCGAGCGTGCGCGGTCGCGCACGTTGACCCCGGCGACGTGGTCGGCGGGCCCAGCGAGGCCGCACCGCCGGCAGGAGAAGTGGTCCCGGGTGGGCCGGTTGGCCCGTTCGGTGTTCCCGCAGCGCGGGCAGCGCTGCGAGGTGTAGGCCGGATCCACCTCCAGGTAGGGCACCCCGGCGCGGCGCGCCTTGTATGCGATGAAGGTGCCGAGTTGGTGGAAGGGCCAGGAGGACAGTCGTGCTCGTTGGTCGCGTCGGACCGTGACCCGCTCGCGGATGCCCCTCAGTTCTTCCAGAGCAATGCCGCGTTCGGTGCGTAGGGCGACAGCAACGACTGTCTTGGCGATCTTGTGGTTGATGTGCGTGGCGTGCCGGGCCTCCCGGCGCGCCCGCTTCTTCAGCAGCTGCTTGGAGGACCGTGTCCCTTTGGCCTGGATCTCGGCCTTCTTGCGTGCCTGCCACCTGCGGTATCGGCCAAGGCGGCGCCCGGAGTGGTTGTCGCCGTCGCTGGTGGTGGCGAGGTTGACGATACCGCGGTCCACTCCGATCCAGCCCTTGGGCTCGAACACCTCCGGCTCGGGGATGTCGATGGTGGCGACCAGGAACAGCTTTCCGTCCCGCTGGACCAGGTCGGACTCACCCTGGCGGTGCTCGGCGAGCTGCTTGAGCGCCCCGGCCGAACAGGCGAAGCGGATGTTCTTGATCCGGCCCGCGAGCGTCCAGATCGACACCGTCCGCGCGTCGTAGTTCCACGACAGACACCGGTCGTCGTACGTGTGCGCCGCATCCGGTCGGAACACGATCGGCTTGGACTGCGCCTTCACGCGCCGCTTCGAGCCCGCAGCGCCGAGGTTTCCGGCCTTGATGCCGGCCCGCAGCGCCTGGTAGGCGTCCGCGACCCGCTTGATCACATGCTGCGCAGCCTGGGCACCGAACCCCCGGCCCTTCAACTCGCCGTAGCACAGCCCCCGCAGCTCACGGACCGATCCCTTCAACCCGAAATGCCGGTAGGAGACCTCCGACATCCAACAGGCCGCCTCGTTCGCCGCGCGCAGGGTCGACTCGACAGCCGACGCCTGCACGGCATCCGGCACGAGCTTGACCTGCACCACGAGCTTCATACCGATGACCGTACAAACCTCACCGGACATGTGGGCGACTTCCGTAAACCAGTCCCACCTTCCAGCGAACCAGCGACCACCTGTTCGACCCCGGCGTTCTCCGGCTCCGCCGGACACCCCCTTCCGGGCGCTCCGCGCCCGGAAGACACCGCGACGCTCCGCGTCGCAACCACACGATGCGATTCCTCCCGGACGTGAACGCCCGGGGTTCCTCGCAAGATCACGCTGAAGCACACACATCGCTGTTCGCCCCCTCATTCCCCGGCCGGCTTCCACATGGGCGTACCGCCGTGCGGAACACCACGGGGGAATCACCATGACGACCGAGACCTTTGCCGATCTTGTCGCCGCCGAGGACGTGCTCCTGTTCGTCAACGCGGCGATCACCGCGACCGGCCAGCGCGAGTTCCACTCGGGGGCGTACCACCAGCAGCTCTCGCTGGACTTCCTGCACGCGTACGTACGGGTCAACTACCGCCGGGTGTACGCGGCCTCGCTCGCCCTGGACATCAACGACCACAACGCCGTGCGCATCGTGCGGGGTCTGCTGGAGTACGCCGCCGACGCCTCGGCCGAGGAGAAGCGGACCGAGGGACGGCTGATCGCGGCCCGGCTGGCGAAGCTGCCGCCGCAGCGGGTGTACCGGCTGTTCCGGGGGCTGCGCGCGTCCAAGGTCAACAACCGGCGCACCCGCGCGATCATGCGCGACTGGCTGGCCACGCGGCCGGACCCGGCGCACGACGCGGTGAAGTACCGCGCGGGGCTGAAGACCGCGGTCCGCCACGCCCATCTCCGGCTCGACGACGGCACGGTGCAGCCGGGGGCGGCGCCGGACGGCGAGTTGGGCGCCTTTCTCTTCCGGCCGGGGAAGCTCCCCCGCTACCGGCATCAGCTGCTCGACGCCTGGCGCCGCGCCCACTACGAGCAGGGTGCCGTGGGCGAGCTGCCGTTCACCGTCGCGGAGGGATTCGCCGCCCGGCACGGCATGAAGCGCGAGGCGTTCCTGGAGCGGATGACGCCCCGGATGACGCGGCTGGAGCGGCTGCGCACCCAGGAGCAGCGCAGCAAGGCCGCCCCGGCGGCGCTGCCTGCGGATGTCGATCTGACCGTGATGCCGCTGACCCGGCTCGCGTTGTACGTCCTGACGTTCGATACCGAGCTGCGCGTGCGGCACCGCACGGAGCTGACCGCCGCCCTGCGCGCCGCTGCCCGCCGGGCGGCGGGCCCGCATGCCGCGAGCTGGGGGCGGGTCGCCGCCGTGCTCGACGACAGCTACTCCTCGTCGGGTTCGGGCGAGAAGCGGCGCCGTCCGCTCGCCGTGGCGCTGGCCTGCCACTTCCTGCTGGAGGCGCTTGCCGCGCCCGGCGCGTACACCCCGCTGTGGACGAGCGGCGCGACGGATCCGCTGCTGGTCAGGCCGTGGGGGCCGACGCCGCTCGGCCTCCGTGTCCTGGACGCCCTGGAGCACGGCCCGGACCGGCTGGTCATCGTCTCGGACGGCTGGGACAACGCCCCGCCGGGGCTGGCCGGTGAGGTGCTGCGGGTGTGGCGGACCCGGCTCGATCCGGACCGGCGCACCGCGGTGGTCCATGTGAACCCTGTATACGACGCGGACGGTTTCGACGTCAGGCGGCTGTCCCCGAGCGTGCCGACGGCCGGGATCCGGGACGCGGAGGACCTGCCCGCGCTGGTGGAGATCGCGCAGTTCTCCGAGGGGCGCACCGGGCCCGCCGAGCTCTACGCGTACCTGGACCGGCAGGTCGCCCGGTTCGTGCACACCGGTCCGTCGGGAGGAACGCCGTGAACAGGCTCGAACTGACCGGACTCACCGCCCGCCCCGCGCAGGTGTGGGGCGGCATCCGGCTCGTACCGCTGGTGCGCGAGAGGCCCGTCGAGGGGCTCCGGCTGCACCGGGAGGTGTACACGGGGTACGGGACCGGCACGGTGGAGGTGGGTCCGCGCACCCACTACACCTCGTACATCCCGCACGGTTTCGTCGCGGACTGGGCGGGTGAGGGGACGAACACCGCCGCGTACGGGACACAGCTCGGCGCTCAGGGCGGGAGCGGACCGCCGCACGCCCCGCCCAGGACGCTCACGCTGCCGCGCCACCGGCACCACCGCCTGGCCAAGCGGCAGGCGGGGAACCGGCTGCGATTCCTGCCGCTGCACCTCGCGATGGAGGGCTATCTCGCGCTGCACTTCGGCGGGCCCACGACCGCCTGGGAGGAGTGGTCGCGCCAGGCGCTGCGCGACGGGCTCTCGCCGCGGGCGGAGGACGCCTGTCTGGGATGGTCGGTGCGCGGGCTGGGCGACGCGCTGCGGGCGTTCGAGATCCATCCCGGCCAGTGCGGGGTCATGGTGTACGCGGCCGACGCGCTCGCCGCCGCCTTCGTGGTCCCGCATCCCGACGACTACCGCCTGCTGCATCCGACGCTCGTCCAGGACCTGTACGGGGAGCTGGTCCATCAATACGCGATGTACGGCGCCCCGGTGGCCGGCTTCGGTGCCCGTCTCCCGGACGGCCCCCGCATGCGGACGCTCGCCGATCTGCGGGCCGCCGCGCGGGAGCAGGAGCGGGAGTGGGGCGAGGCGCACGACACGCTCTTCGCACGGGAGCTGCTGGACAGCTCGTACGGCTTCGACCGGGTGTACCGGATGGGGTCGTTCACGCTGTGGCGGTTCCTGCCGCCGTTCCTCCGCAACCGGGGCGGGCAGCACATCGGCGAGACGATCACCGACCACAAGGGGCAGGTCGCCTACCTGAAGACGTTCCGGCTGTCCGAGGCACAGGTCCGGCGCGGGCATCTGCTGCAACGGCTCGCCGACGCGGACTGGCTGCTCCCGCGGGCGGCGGAGGCACTGGGCACCAGCCGGGAGGAACTGGTCCGGCGGATCCGGGCCGCCGGATTCGAGTCGCTGCTCCGGGACCGCGGCAGCCGGTAGGCGTCACCCCACCGCCGGTCCGTCTTACGCAGGAAACCTCGGTAACACGGGGTTCACACGAGGGCAACGGTCGGGAAATCGCGTCTTGCGAAGCTGCGCTGCATAGACCGCAGCACCCGCAAAGGATGGGCTTCCGTGACGTTCAAGGCTGAGTACATCTGGATCGACGGCACCGAGCCGACCGCCAAGCTCCGCTCCAAGACCAAGATCATGCCCGGTTCCCCGTCCTCCGACGTGGCCGAGCTGCCCATCTGGGGCTTCGACGGTTCGAGCACCAACCAGGCCGAGGGCCACGCCTCCGACCGGGTGCTGAAGCCGGTCTTCACGTGCCCGGACCCGATCCGTGGCGGTGACGACATCCTGGTCCTGTGCGAGGTCTTCCACATCGACATGACCCCGCACGAGACCAACACGCGGGCCGAGCTGCGTCCGGTCGCCGAGCAGTTCGCCGGCCAGGAGCCGATCTTCGGCATCGAGCAGGAGTACACCTTCTTCGACGGCCACCGGCCGCTCGGCTTCCCCGAGGGCGGCTTCCCAGCCGCGCAGGGCGGTTACTACTGCGGCGTCGGCGCGGACGAGATCTTCGGCCGCGAGATCGTCGAGAAGCACCTCGACAACTGTCTGAAGGCGGGCCTGGCCATCTCCGGCATCAACGCCGAGGTCATGCCCGGCCAGTGGGAGTTCCAGGTCGGTCCGGTCTCCCCGCTGGAGGTCTCCGACCACCTGTGGATCGCCCGCTGGCTGCTCTACCGCACCGCCGAGGACTTCAACGTCTCCGCGACCCTCGACCCGAAGCCGGTCAAGGGCGACTGGAACGGCGCGGGCGCGCACACCAACTTCTCCACCAAGGCGATGCGCGAGGGGTACGACGCGATCATCACCGCGTGCGAGTCGCTCGGTGAGGGCTCGAAGCCGATGGACCACGTCAAGAACTACGGCGCGGGCATCGACGACCGGCTGACCGGTCTGCACGAGACCGCCCCGTGGAACGAGTACAGCTACGGCGTCTCCAACCGCGGCGCCTCCGTCCGCATCCCGTGGCAGGTCGAGCAGGACCAGAAGGGCTACATCGAGGACCGTCGTCCGAACGCCAACGTCGACCCGTACGTCGTCACCCGGCTGATCGTCGACACCTGCTGCACCGCGCTGGAGAAGGCCGACCAGGTCTGATCCCGCCCGCACCATCCGTCCGTACGAGGGGCGCCCGCCGTTGGTCCGGTGGGCGCCCCTCGTTGTGCACGGAGCACTGTCAGTGCGGTGTGCCAGGCTGCTCACGTGCTTGAGATCAGAATCGCGACCGAGAACCACCAGACCCACACCCGCCCTTCGGACCGGGAGCTCGGTGCCCTCGTGCACCGGATCGGCATGACCGGTGACCGCTTCCTGGTCGTGGAGCGGGTCCCGGACATCCCGGGCACGTTCATCCAGGTGTGGCACGAGGTCGGCGGGGGGTACGACGTGGAGCACCGCACCGGCGGAGCCGCCACCCATGTCCGCGCCCTCGTCGAGACGCCCGGGCAGGTCGCCGCGTTGATGACGCGCTGGGCCCGCCAGGAACGCGGGTGGGACACGGGTATCGGCTGGCAGAGCGCCGGCCTGCCGGAACCGGAGGCCGTACCGGAGATCGCGGCGGACATCCGCGGACAGTTGGAGGAGCACGTACGGGCGTTGCTCCGCGGCGGGTACGGCGGTGTGGCGGATCTCGCCGAGTCGGCCGAGGAGTACCTGGTGAAGGACGGCGTGCGTCCGGTGACCCGCGCGCAGGCGCGACAGCTGGTGGAGCGGCTGTGGCTGGAGCGTGTCGAGGAGCAGCAGCGGTGGGCGGACGTGACCGATCCGGACCGGCTGGAGCAGGCCTTCGCCGTGCTGGACGGGCGGGGAATCACCGCCCGGGAGCACTTCACGTGCTGCAGGTCGTGCGGAGTCGGAGAGATCCGCGCGGAGGGGCGGGACGACGCCAGGGGCTTCGTCTTCTTCCACATGCAGGGCACGGAGAGCGCCGCGGCGGGGCACGGACTGACCCTGTACTACGGCGGGTTCGACGAGTCCGCGGAGACGGCCGCGGCCGTCGGCCGGGAGGTGGCGGCCGTGCTGGGCGAAGCCGGCCTGACCGTGGAGTGGGACGGTTCGGCGGACCGGGCGATCGAACTGACGGGCCTGGACTGGCGGAAGCGGCTGGTGGGCTGAGCCCCGGGGTCTCCCGTCTGGTCAGGCCGGATCAGGGAGCGGTCCGGGTCCATGGCAAAGGGTCCGTATCGACGGGTGAGAGAGGTCTGCTCCCGCGCACGGTTCTCTGGTTCAATGGGGACATGGCCAGCATCCAGCACACCTCGTCAGGTCGCAGCGACCTCGAGCCGTTCTGGCCCTCCCGTCAGCATCACGACTTCGACCGGGTGTGTTGCCGCGCGTTGAACGCGCGGGCCCTCTAACACCGCTCACCCCGGTCTTCGGTCCGCGCGCACGAAGCAGGTCCGTCCACAGACGACTCCCTCGCGCGAAAGAGCTGACCCTCATGGCGAACACCCGTATCTTCTCCGCCGCAGCCGCTGCCACCGCAGCGCCGTCGGCGACCGCTGCGACCGCCCCTTCCCGTCCTCCCTCCCCCAACCGTCACCGGCTGCGCGCCGTCGCTCCGGACGAGGTCGTCCGGACGGCCGATGTCTCCGCGTTCCTGACGCCGGGCGCCACCTGGCTGCCCGCGCCCCAGCACACCCTGCCGGCGCTGCCGGGCCGGCCGCCGATGGTCGGATACCTGGTGCTCGTCCCCGCCGATCAGCAGCCGGCCATCGCGGCCGCCGCCGCCCAGTACGTGGTGCCGGAGGTGCTGGAGGACGCGGGCACGGGGCCGGTGCGGATCGACTCCGTCCAGCGCACGGCCGCGGTGAACGGGAACACGCTCGACCTCACCTACCTGGAGTTCGAGCTGCTGGCCCATCTGGTCGCCCACCCCCACCGGGTGCACACCCGCGACCAGTTGGTGACCACGGTCTGGGGTTACGGACATGTGGGCGACGGGCGCACCGTCGATGTCCACATCGCCCGGCTGCGCCGCAAGCTCGGTGCGGAGCACCGCCGGTCGATCCAGACGGTGCGGCGCGTCGGTTACAAGTACACGCCCTGATCTCACCCGCAAGGGCCCCGGCTGCGGTACGTACCGCAGCCGGGGCCCTTGCGTAGCTCCGGGGTCAGCCGTGCATCGCCGGGGCCGCCGCGTGGTCCGGCTCCGGCTGCGGCTCGCCGTGGTCCGGCTCCGGCAGGCGGCGCAGGCCGCGCGGGGTGCGCCAGTTCCGTTCGCCCAGCAGCGCCATCGCGGAGGGCAGCAGGACCATCCGTACGATCGTGGCGTCCAGCAGGACCGCGACGGCCAGGCCGACGCCCATCTGCTGCATGTCCTGCATCGACAGCGTCCCGAAGACCGAGAACACCGCCACCATGATCACGGCCGCGCCGGTCACCGCGCCGGCCGTGCGCCGGATGCCCTCGTCGATCGCGGCCGGGGTGGAGAGGCCGCGGCTGTGGGCCTCGCGGATCCGGGAGACCACGAAGACGTGGTAGTCCATCGAGAGCCCGAACAGGACGACGAGGACGAACAGCGGCATCCAGGCCTCGATCGCGCCGACGCCTTCCGAGCCGATCAGCGAGGCACCCCAGCCGTGCTGGAACACGGCCGTCATCACGCCGTAGGCGGCGGCCACGGAGAGCAGGTTGAGCAGGATCGAGGTCACGGCGATGACGTAGCTGCGGAAGCAGAACAGCATCAGCAGGAAGGTCACCGCGGTGATGAAGAGGAAGACGGGCACGATGCCGCGCTTCAGCTGGTCGTTGAAGTCCACGGACCCGGCCACCTCACCGGTGACATAGGCCCGGGCGCCGGTGCCCTCGAACGCGGCCGGCAGCCGGTCCTCCCTCAGTTCGGTCAGGGCGGCCTCGCCGTCGGGCAGCGGTACCTCGATCTCCGCGACGTCCTGCGCCCGGTGGACGGTCACCTGGTCGAATCCGGCCAGCGCCTTGCGTACGGCGGGGGCCTCGATGTCGTCGGCCTCGACGACCACCTGGGCCGGGGCGGGACCGCCGGGGAAGGTCTCGTTGATGTGCCGGTAGGCGACGGACAGTGCGGAGTCCGACCCGAACTGCTTCTCCAGGCCGAGCGACTCGGTCTTCATGCCGAGGGCCGGTGCGGCGAGTACCAGCAGGACGACGACCGAGGCGGCGGCGAAGAACCTCGGCTTGGCCAGGACCGGCCGCAGCAGCTTGCCGGCGATCCTGCCGCTCTCCTTCTTGCCGCGCTTGTCGCGCCGGTTCAGCAGTGGCACCCGTCCGGCGTCGATCCGGTCGCCCAGCCAGGAGAGCAGGGCGGGCAGGACCGTCACGGACCCCATCATGGCGATGAAGACCACGATGATCGTGGCGAGGGCGAAGCCCTTGAACAGCATCAGGCCCGACAGGAACATGCCGGCCATCGCGACCATCACCGTCAGCCCGGAGACGAGCACGGACCGGCCGCTGGTCGCCGCCGCGATGCGCAGAGCCGTCTCGGCGTCGCGTCCCGCGGCCCGCTCGTCGCGTTCGCGGCGCAGGTAGAAGAGGCAGTAGTCGACGCCGACGGCGAAGCCCATCAGGAACATCACGGAGTACGTGGTCTGGAAGAGGTGCAGCTGGTGGCTGGCGAGCGAGAGCAGTCCGAACGCGGCCATGCAGGCGGTCAGCGCGAGCCCGACGGGCAGCAGGGCGGCGACGACGGCTCCGAAGGCGACCAGCAGAATGCCGAGCGCCAGGGGTACGGCGGTGAACTCGGCCTTCTTCATGTCGTCGGAGAGCAGGTCGCCGAGCCACTTCCCGGCGCTGGCCTCGCCGAACTGGTGGACCGTGACGTCCGGTCGGGCCTCCTGCACCCCGGCCACGGCGTCCAGGACGGGCTGCACCCGGTCGCTGGAGGTGGCCGCGTCCCCCTTCATCTCGAAGGTGATCAGCGCGTCCTTGCCGTCCTTGGACGGGACCGGGGCCGCAAGGTCCGTCACCTCGCCGGTCCGGCCGATGGCCGCGGTGAGCTCGCCGGCCGCCGTCCGCCAGCCGTCGGGCTTCGTCGACGACACCATGACCAGCTCACCCGCGCGGTCTCCGAGGCCGGCGTCGGAGAGGATCTGCTCGGCGCGCGCCGAGTCGCCGGCGCCGTTCTCGGCGTTGGTCATCTCGACCATCCCCGACGCCCCGCCGATGCCCGCGGCGAGTACGACGAAGAGCAGCCAGCCGAGAATGGCTGTCTTGCGATGGTGTGTGCTCCACACACCGATACGTGCCGCGAGGTTGGGCCTCATGGTGTTGTTCGCCCCCTGTGTAGGCGTCGGACCGGACACAACGAATCTAGGAATTCCGGGTCCGCCGCCCCAGCCGTCGAAGCCCCCACTCGGCGCGACGTAGGGCGCCGGTCGGGGGGTGGTGGTAGGTACACCCCCGCCGGGTGGCGAAACGGCTGACGCCCGCGGGGCCCGCCGCGTCAGACTGTGTACGGACCGGGGCCGGCACGGCGGCCCGGCCAGGGCACGTCCGGCGGAACAGGCCGGACAGGACCGGCCCGGAGAGGGAAGAGGGATCAGGATGAACACGACACGGGGACGGGTGAGGGCGGCGCTGCTGGCCGCTGGACGCGGGTTGGTGCTGTCGGTCGCGTCGCTGGCGGGATCGCTCACCCTGTTCGTACTGACGGTGCTCTCCCTCGCCTTCATCCTGCTGGGCATCGGCCTGGTCACCACCCCCTGGGTGCTGACGGCGGTCCGCAAGCACGCCAACCAGCGCAGGCTGCTGGCCATCACGTGGTCGGACGTCCGCATCCCCGTTCCGTACCGGCCCCTGCCGAAGGACGTGCGCAGCGGGTTCACCGGCCAGGTGGAGCGCACCACGCTGATGCTGAAGGACCCGGCGACGTGGCGGGACATCCAGTGGCTGATGGTCGACATGACGGCCGGCTACGTGGTGGCGACCCTGGCGGCGGCGCTGATGATCTACCCGGCGGAGGGCTTCGTCCTGGCGGCGGGGCTGTGGCGGGTCTACACGGACGACCGGTACTGGTACGCGTTCGTGCCCGTCGACAGCCAGGCGTCGGGGCTGGTCGCCGCCGCGCTCGGCGTGGCGCTCTTCGCAGCCGGTGTACTGCTCAGCGAGCGGCTGCTGCGGGCGCACTTCGTGCTCGCCCGCTCGGTGCTGGCCCCCGCCCATGAGCAGGAACTCGCCCTGCGCATCGACCGGCTGACCGCGACCCGGCACGAGGCGGTCGACACCGCCGCGTCCGAACTGCGGCGCATCGAGCGGGATCTGCACGACGGGGCGCAGGCCCGGCTGGTCGCCATGGGCATGAACCTCGGCACGATCGAGGCGCTGATCGAGAAGGACCCGGCCCAGGCCAAGAAGCTCCTGGCGATGGCCCGTGCGTCGTCGGCCGAGGCACTGACCGAGCTGCGCGACCTCGTCCAGGGCATCCACCCGCCGGTTCTCGCCGAGCGAGGTCTCGGGGATGCGGTCAGGGCGCTGGCGCTGCGGATACCGATCACGTCCGAGGTGGACGTGGAGCTGGACGGCCGGGCCGAGGCCCCGGTCGAGTCGGCTGCGTACTTCGCGGTCAGCGAGGCTCTGACGAACGCGGCGAAGCACTCGGGCGCGGACCGGATCTGGGTGGACCTGAACCACGTCGACGGCATGCTGAGGATCTCGGTCACGGACAACGGGAAGGGCGGTGCGGCGACCGGGAAGGGATCGGGCCTGAGCGGCATCGAACGCCGACTCGGTACATTCGACGGCATCATGGCCGTCAGCAGCCCCGCGGGCGGTCCCACCATGGTGACCATGGAGATCCCTTGCGAGTTGTCCTAGCCGAAGATCTCTTCCTGTTGCGCGACGGCCTGGTGCGCATGCTGGAGGCGTACGACTTCGAGATCGCGGCCGCCGTCGAGACGGGGCCCGAACTCGCCCGGGCTCTTGCCGAGTTGAAGCCGGACGTCGCCGTGGTCGACGTCCGGCTTCCGCCGTCGCACACGGACGAGGGCTTGCAGTGCGCCCTCGCGGCCCGCCGGGCCAGGCCGGGGCTGCCGGTGCTCGTGCTCTCCCAGCACGTCGAGCAGTTGTACGCGCGCGAGTTGCTGGCGGACGGAAACGGGGCGATCGGCTACCTGCTCAAGGACCGGGTCTTCGACGCCGACCAGTTCATCGACGCGGTACGCCGGGTCGCGGCGGGCGGCACGGCGATGGACCCGCAGGTGATCTCGCAGTTGCTGTCGCGGCGCGCGCAGGACAAGCCGATGGGCGGGCTGACGCCGCGGGAGCGGGAGGTCATGGAGCTGATGGCCCAGGGCCGTTCGAACGCGGCGATCGCCTCACACATGGTGATCACGGAGCGGGCCGTGGCCAAGCACACGTCGAACATCTTCGGGAAGCTGGACCTGCCGCCCTCCGACGACGACAACCGCCGCGTTCTCGCGGTGCTCGCGTACCTGGACCAGGGATAGCCGGACCAGGGAGCGGGCGTGACACGGGTCGCGCATCCGGGCCGGGTCAGGGTCCGGCCCGGATGCGCGGGCTCCTGGCCGGTCAGGAACCGGCCGGCGCGGTGGTGAGGTGCAGCGTCGTGGTGCCCAGGTACGGCTTCGCCCTGGACTCCAGCACCTTGACGCGGACCGAGGTGGCCGTGACGGCCGCCGGGAGCGGCAGGATGCGCTCGTGGCCGATGGTGGTGCCTTCGGCGATCCGCTGCCAGGCCCCGTCGATCCGGGCCTCCACGGCGAACCGCTCGACCCGCTGGCCGTGCCTGATGTCCTCGCGGACCGCCACCCGGTCGAAGGTGTACGGGGCCGGGCCCTGGGTCCGTACGTCACTGCCGTAGATCCGGCGCACGTCGTTGCCGAACGCGGTGAGTGACGCGATGTCCGCTTCGGCGATCCGGCCGTCGGGCGCCGGCGGGACGTTGAGGAGGAGCGAGGCGTTACGGCCGACGCTCTTCTCGTACAGGTTCAGCAACTGCGCCGCGGTCTTGGGCTGTTCATCCTCGTGGTAGAACCAGCCGGGCCGGTTGGAGACGTCGGCTTCGGCCGGGTACCACTGGAGGTAGTTGACGTCCGGGCCGAGGAGCTTGGCGCGCGAGCCGATGTCGGCGTCGGTCGAGTCGTTGGGGAGGCCGCCGAGCCCCGTCCATGGGTCGGTGGTGTGCGGGGTGACGCTCCACTCGGTCTCCCGGGCGACGCCCGACTCGTTGCCGACCCAGCGGACGCCCTGGGGGCCCTGGAAGACGACGGTGTTCGGCGAGAGCGCCTTGACCATGTCGAACCACTGCTTGACGTCGTACTTCTGAGTGATGCCGGAGCCCGACCACGGGTTGGCGCCGTCGAGCCAGAGCTCCTCGACGGGGCCGTACTGGGTGAAGATCTCGTACAACTGGTTGAGGTAGTACGCGTCGTAGTCGTCGGCCCGCACCTTGAAGGTGGGCAGCTCGCCGCTCCTCACCCGGGCGGCCCGGTCGTCGCCGGGGACGAGGGTGGGGATGGTGCGCTCGGTGACGGCGCTGCCGTTGCCGAACCGGCCCTGACCGGCGGGGGCGCGGTCACCGTCCTCCAGTGCCATCCGCTCGGGCAGGCTCAGCGGCTTGCCCTCGGCCTGCTTGGCCCGGATCTTCTCGACCCACTCGGCGTGCCAGGCGTGCGGGAGTTCGGCGCCGTCGGAGGGCGAGAGGTAGAGGCCGACCTTCAGGCCCGCCTTGCGGGCGGCCTTCACATAGGCGGCGACGACATCGGGGCTGCCGGGGCTGAGGGCGACCGAGTGGTCGGTGTAGCGGCTCGGATAGAGGACGAAGCCGTCGTGGTGCTTGACGGTCAGCATGACCTGTTCGACGCCGGCCGCCTTGTACGCGCGCATCCACTGGTCGGCGTCGATGGTCTTCGGTGCGAAGAGCTTCTCGTCCTCCGTGCCGGAACCCCACTCACGGTCGGTGAAGGTGTTCATCCCGAAGTGCGTGAAGGCGGTGACCTCGCGCTGCTGCCAGGCCAGTTGGCCCGGTGTGGGAACGATGTTCGCGGCCTTCTCGATGATCCGGTCGGGGCTGTCGCAGGACTCGACCGTCATCTGCGACGCGGGTCTCACGGGCGCGTCGCACGGGGCGGCGGACGATGCGGACCGCTGGGGTGCGGACTGCTGCGCCGTGGCCTGTACGGGGATGAGCGCGGCGGCCGCCGCCAGTGCGAGCGCGCTGCGCACATGGGTGCGTCGTGCCATGGTTCCCTCCCATTCACGACCACAAGTGGTCGGGTCTTTCGGGTGCCGACGCGTGCATGTTGCCGCATGGCGCGGCCCACAGGAAGGGTGCGCACTCGATACGTCCTATCTCTCGTTCGCAAAGTCCAAGCCCTCATCCGCTCGTTCAGCCGTTGAACCAGGCGGCCATATCCAGCCGGAACGCGTCCGCGGCAGCCATGGTGCGCAGATCGGCCTCCATGGCGCGGACCCGCTCGGCGCCGAGCACCCGCACCCACTCGGCGCGCAGCCGGTCGAAGCCCTCGGCCGACCGCACCAGCATGTCGATCCCGCGCGGGGACAGCCGGACCAGCTTGCGGCGGCCGTCCTGCGGATCGTCGACGCGCTCCACGTACCCGAGGCCTTCGAGCTTCTCGACGGTCTTCCCGGCGGCCTGCTTGGACACCCCCAGCCGCCGGCCGATCTCACTGGCGGTCGACCCGCCCCGGCCCACCGCCTGGAGCGCGTACCCGTATGCGGGACTCATGTCGGGGTGGCCCTGCTCGGCCAGTTCGTGATGCAGGGCGTCGATGATCGAACGGAAGCCGCCGAAGAGCAGAACGGGCAGCTCGAAGCCCGCTCCCGCCTCGACAGGGGCGCCGTCCGGGCGCTCAGCCATTGCGAAACTCGACAACTCGGTTTACCTTTTCGTCAACCACGTTGTCGAGTTTATCGCGAGAGGCCTTCCATGTCCGCCACCGCTTTCCCCGACCACACCCTTGAGTCCGCCCCCGCCGCCGCCCGCTCCACCATGGCGGCCGTGGCACAGAAGCAGGGCTACCTGCCTGTCGCCGTCAGCCGCCTCGCCTCCTCCCCGGAGCTGCTCAGCGGCTTCCTGAAGATGAGCGCGCTCTTCGAGTCGACGACCCTGGACCCGCTCTCCCGGGAGACCCTGATCATGACGGTGGCCGGCCGCAACGGCTGTCACCTCTGCGTGGCCATGCACACCGCGCGGCTCACCGCCCTCGACGCCGGCGCGGACATCATCGCCGCCCTGCGCGACGGGACCCCGCTGCCGGACGAACGGCTGGAAGCGGTACGGCAGTTCACCCTGGCCGTCCTGGCGGCGAGCGGGGCCGTCGACGAGCCCACGCTGCAGTCGTTCCTGGCACACGGGTACACCCACCGCAACGCACTGGAGGTGGTCCTGGGCATCGGCACCTACACCATGTCGACCCTGGCCAACCGCCTGACGGACTCGCCGATCGATCCCCAACTGGCGCCGTTCGCCTGACACTTGACAGCCGTCCCCGATCAGGGATTCCGCCTCTCGTTGAACGGCCCGCGCGCCGGCGCCGTATGGAACGTCACGCTTCTCCCCCGCGAAGCCTGAGGAGTCCGAGGAGTTCCATGGGACGCACATCGCGCAAGAAACGCTCCACCCTGGCCAACCGGGCGATCATCGCCTCGGCCGCACTGATCCTGGGCGGGGGTGGGCTGGCCGCGGTCAACGTCTACGCCTCTGCGGGCGAGGGCTCGCCCGGCTCCTCCCAACGGAGCTGGCAGCCGGTCCGCCAGGCCTCCACCATCGACTGCCCCGAAGTGGTCAACGAGATCCCCGAGGTTCCCGGCGAGGCCCGGGCGGAGGTCGACCGCGAACTGGCCGCCATGGACACCCAGATCACCGATGCCTACCGGGAGTTCGCCGACCGACGGGACCGGATGGCCCGCGACCCGCAGCTCGCGCAGAACGCCGTGCTGGACCCGCTGAAGGCCAGGCGCACCGCCAGCATCGACCGCATCGCGACCGCGATCGGCCGCAGAGCGGAGCGTCCGGAGGGACTCGGCTCGCTGGCCCCGTGCAGTCTGCGCGCGGACGACGAGGCGGCCGAGCCGACGGACCGGCCCACGGACGACGGTTCCGGCGAAGACGGTTCCGGCGACGACGGAGGTAACGACGGAGGCGGCGGCGAAGACGGTGGAAACGGCGGAGGCGGCGGCGAAGACGGCGGAAACGACGGAGGCGGAGGCGACGACGAGGGCCAGGACGCCGGTCAGGGCGGCAACGGTCCCGAGGAATCCGACTTCGTCGACATCCGGTCCGTCCAGCCGAACGTCGACAGGCCGGCCCGGCTCCGGGGCGCCTCACGCGGCACCTTCACCACCGAGTGCGGACGCAACCAGAACGGGAAGTTCAATCCGGACAACGTCATCGCCGCCCCCGGAGTCGCCAACGGCGCCCACCACATGCACGACTACGTCGGCAACCAGGCCACGGACGCCTTCTCCGGCGACGACGACCTGGCGGCCGGTGACACCACCTGCCGCAACCAGGGCGACCGGTCCACGTACTACTGGCCCGTGCTCCGCCTGCAGAACGGGGCGGCGGAGAACGACGCCGAAGCCGACGGCGGGGGCAAGGACCAGAACGTCGGGGAGATCCGGACGCCGTCCCAGGTGACGCTGAAGTTCGTCGGGAACCCCACCGGGAAGGTCACGGCCATGCCGCGCTTCCTGCGCATCATCACCGGCGACGCCAAGGCGTTCACCAACGGCGACGCGAACGCCAACGCCTCCTGGAGCTGCACCGGGTTCGAGGACCGGCAGCTCAAGGACAAGTACCCGATCTGTCCCGAGGACAGCCAGGTCGTCCGTTCCTTCGCCTTCCAGAGCTGCTGGGACGGGCAGAACACCGACAGCGCGAACCACCGCACCCATGTGGCGTTCGCGCAGGACGACGGGAGGTGCCCGGACGGCTTCCGGGCCATTCCGCAGCTGGTCCAGCGCATCGTCTACGACGTGCCTCCGGGGCCCGGGTTCGCCGTCGACTCCTTCCCGGAGCAGCTGCACAAACCCGTCACCGACCACGGCGACTTCATCAACGTCTTCGACGACAGGCTGATGCGGAAGGTGGTGAGCTGCGTCAACGGCGGGCGCACGTGCCGCTGACGGCCGACCCCCGCACACCCTGCGCGGTCAGCTCCCGTGGTGACCGGAGTCCCCTGCCTCGCTCCCCCCGACGCCACCGCTTCCCGAGTGGTGCGGCGAGGCGGTCTCCACCGTCCCCCCGAGCCGGCCGCGCAGTGCCGCGATCACCGCGGCATCCGAGACGGCGACCCACCTGCGGCCGACCAGGTACGAGCCGCCGTAGTCGTTGGCCTCGTTGATCCACTCCCGCTGGCCGCGGTCGGTCGCGAACGTGGCCAGCACATAACGCCCGTCGTCCGTGGTGCAGTTGGCCTGCCGCAGC
This sequence comes from Streptomyces sp. NBC_00236, assembly GCF_036195045.1. NCBI lineage: Bacteria > Bacillati > Actinomycetota > Actinomycetes > Kitasatosporales > Streptomycetaceae > Streptomyces > Streptomyces sp. NBC_00236. The sequence continues at coordinate 2,080,602 of NZ_CP108100.1, forward strand.
TCCTGCGCGTCGGTCTGCAGCTTCGGCTCGCAGTGCGCCTGTGCGGCGAGTTCCTCCAGTGTGCCGGTGGCGGTCGGCGGGATGTCGTTCCCGTCCCCGTCACCGCCGCCGGCGCATCCCGCGAGCAGGACCGGGCCCACGACGACGGCCGCGCACCACGCGTGCCGCGCCGCCCTTCGCGTACCGTTCCGCTTCGTCATCCGGCCATCGTGCCGTTCCGGGCCGGGTCCTGGCAGCCGAACGCCAGAAGGGCGATACACCTGGGGGGCCGGTGACGGGCCCGCGCAACCCCCGGAGTGACCATCGCACGATTCGCTCGTTCTGCTGAACGTGCGTCCACTGTCAGAGGTACCGCCAGCCGCCGCCCGGGCCGATGCGGGGCAGCCCGAGGCCGCGCTCGTCGAGCACTACCCCCGGCTGGCCCGGCTCGGCTATCTCGTCCTGCCGCACTCGCTGAGCCGCGACCGGCGCGTCCTCACGGCTCACGCGCTGGCCCAGCGGTCCCTCCAGGCGGCGCACCGAGCCGGGCCCGTGGACGGCGGCGCCGTGCCGCTGCCCCGCCGTCCGGGCCGCGCGGAGGCGGCCGACCCGGGTTACGCCTACGTCCGGCGGCAGGTGCTGCGGAGCGCGCTGACGGCGGGGCGGCCGGTGCGTCCGCGGTACCTGCCGCGCCGCGACCGGTTCCCGCCGCTCCTCCCGCTGACCTGGGGGATCCGGCTGTTCCCGCACTCCGGGGGCGCCGAAGAACTCGCCCTGGACCAACGGCTGTCGGCGGTGAGCGGGGCGGCCCGGGCCGCGTTCGTCCTGCGCGGTCTGGAGGGGCTGGCGGACGGCGAGGTCCGGCGGGTGCTGTCCGATGCCGGAGTGGCCGACCCGCACGCGGCGTTGATGGAGGCGGACGGGGTGCCCGCCGCCTATGCGCTGCTGGCATCGCCCGAGTTCGACCCCTGCTCGCTCCAGGCCCGTCCGCCTGATCTGGCGCGCCGCCGCAGATACCTCCGGGCGGCGCTGGCCGGCTTCGCCGCCCTGCTCGTGTGCGGGGCGCTGCTGGGCCTGCCGGGTGAGGGCTGGAGCCGGGGCTCCCTGTCCGCGCCCTTGTACGCACGCAACCCGGCCGCCGAAGAGGCCCTGGATCCGGGGGCGTTACGAAGGGTTCCGGCGACGTTCTGGCAGCGCTCGCCGCGTACCGACTTCACCGCCTGGCCCACCCGGGGCGACCGTACCGAGGACACCCGGCTGCTGCGGCGGGCGCTACGGGTGTGGGCGCGGCCCGGCGACGGAGTGCGGACGTCGGCGACGCCGGGGACGCCGGTGGGTCCGCCGATGGGGGCGCCGCAGCTCTTGTACGCGGGCGAGGTGGGCCCGTCCGCGGTGGTGCTGTTCCACGACGGGCTGCGTGTCGTGCGGTACGCGGAGCCCCGTGACGCCGATCCGTCCGAGGGCGCGGCACTTGACTTCGCCCGGGTCGACGGGGCGGACGTGGCGTCGGCGGGCGCCCTGGTCGTGGAGCGGGCGGGGGGCTCGGTCCGCTATCTGACGGCGCCCTGGGTGCGGCAGGTGCGGGTACGGGATCTGCTCGCCCCCGGCCGGGAGCCGCGGGCGCTGCACCGCTCCCCCGACGGGGTGACCGGCCCGCTGCCCGGCCCGGCGGCCGCACCCGGCTGCCGGTCCTGGTACGCGGTCGAGCTGGCCGACGCCGGGGCCGTGCGACTGGTGACGGATCTCGGTGAACTCGCGCCGGCCCGGCTGACCTCGGGCCCGCCGGAGCGTCCGCACGACGTCTCGGGGCGCACGGAGTACGCGAGCTTGGCACGGACCGCCTGCCTGCTGCCTGCCGTACGCGCGCACGGGGTGCGCGAGGTGAACTCATGGCTGTACGCGAAGCAGCCGCTGCCCGAGGGAAACGGCACCGCCCAGTGGCTGTGCACCCGGGCGGAGACCTGGCGGGGCACCGGGAGCAGGACCCTCGCCCAGTTCCAGGCCCCGTCCGGGCGGCCCTCGTCGAGCGGGCCGCCGGGGGTGGTCGCGGCGCGCGCCGAGAACACGCCGGAGTGCGGGGCGCGCGCTCCCCAGGTGCTGGCGGGCGTGCTGTGGAAGTCGCACGGCGGCCGGTGGTACGTACTCGCGGCGGGCAGTGAGCAGTTCGCGTCGCTGACCACGTCCGGCGGGGTGACGGCCCGGGTGCGGGGGCGGCTGCTCGCGGTGCGGGCCGGGGCGGGCGACCGGGCACAGCTGAACGGGCGGCTGGCGGACGGCAGCCGGGCGGGGGCGCTGCGCTGAGCACCACCGCGCGAAGGCCTGGCGGCCGGGAACTATCGCGTGCACGCCCCTGTCGCCCGCCCCTACCCATCAGTACATTGACAGCATGTCTAACACGCAGCCAGCGGCGGTCGCGTCGGAGCGAACCGCGCTCAAGGCCCGTCGGGTCTCCTTCGCCTGGGACAGGACGCCCCTGCACTGGGTGCCGGGCGATCCGTTCACCACGCACACCATCAACGTGCTCCATCTGCTGCTCCCCGCCGGGGAACGCTGGTTCATCCACGTCTACCGCCAGGTGCTCCCGTACATCCACGACGAGCGGCTGCGCCAGGACGTCATCGGGTTCATCGGCCAGGAGGCGATGCACTCCCAGGCCCACGACGACGTGCTCCCGCATCTGAAGGGCCTCGGCCTCGACCCGACCCCGTACACCGCGCAGGTCGACTGGCTCTTCGAGAAGCTGCTCGGCGACCGGACGCTGCCGCCGGGCCGGGCGCGCAGGTGGTGGCTGATGGAGCGGGTCGCGACGATCGCGGCGATCGAGCACTACACCGCGTTCCTCGGCGACTGGATCCTGAACGCCGACGCGCTGGACCGGCGCGGCGCCGATCCCACGATGCTGGATCTGCTGCGTTGGCACGGCGCCGAGGAGGTCGAGCACCGCTCGGTCGCCTTCGATGTGTTCATGCATGTCGACGGCGGCTACCGGCGGCGGGTGCGGACCTGGGCGACTGCCTTCTCCGCGCTGCTCTTCCTCTGGCAGCGCGGCACCCGGTTCTTCATGGAGAACGACCCGAGCCTGCTGGACGGCAAGGCGTCCTTCGGCCGGTTCTACCGCAGCGGCCGGCACGGCACCCTGCCGAGCACCCCCGCGATGCTGCGGTCCATCCCGCGCTATCTGAGCCGTACGTACCACCCCTCCCAGGAGGGCAGCACGGCGCAGGCCGTCGACTACCTCGCCCATTCGCCCGCCGCGGTCGCGGCCGAGGCCCGTACGACGGAAGCCGGCTGATCCATGCCCCTGCCCCTGCCCCGTCTGCGTACCGTCGCCGTGCTGGCCGGCGCCGCGCTGCTCGCCAAACGGGCGATGCGCCGCCGCATCGAGACGTCCCCGCTGTGGCCGCTGCCCGCACTGGACGAACCCGTATCGGGCCGGGCCGAGCGCCGTTCCACCACCGGGCGGCGGCTGCTGGTCACCGGGCGGACCACTCCGGCGGACGGGGTCGTGCAGCTCCGGCTGGAGGGCCCGGACCTGCCGCCCTGGCAGCCCGGCGCCCATCTGGACCTGGTGCTGCCGTCCGGGCTGGTCCGCCAGTACTCCCTGTGCGGCGACCCGGCCGACCGCACCGCGTACACCGTGGCGACCCGGCTGGCCGAGGACGGCCGGGGTGGCTCGCGCGAGGTGCACGCCCTGCTCCACGAGGGCCGGGAGGTCGAGGTCCGGGGCCCGCGCAACCGCTTCCCGCTGGCCAACGCCCCCTCCTACCTCTTCGTCGCCGGCGGCATCGGCATCACACCGGTCCTGCCGATGGTGCGCGCGCTGGCCGCCTCGGGGGCCGACTGGCGGCTGTTGTACGGGGGACGCAGCCGGACCACGATGCCTTTCCTGGCGGAGATCGAGAAACTGGGCGCCGACGGTGACCGGGTCACGGTCGTCCCGCAGGACGAGGCCGGCCACCCGGACATCGCGGCGGTCCTCGCGGACACGGCCGAGGGCACGGCAGTCCACTGCTGCGGCCCCGAACCCCTGATGGACGCGGTCGCGGCCGCGCTGCCGCCCGGCCGCACCCTGCACCTGGAACGGTTCTCCGCGCCGGGGAGGGACGCCGCGGGATCGGCCCCCTTCGAGGTGGAACTGCGCCGCTCGGGCCGCACCGTACCGGTCCCGGCCGGCCAGTCGGTGCTCGCCGCCGTACGTGCCGAGCTGCCGCACGTCGCGTACTCCTGCGAGCAGGGCTTCTGCGGGACGTGCCAACAGCGGGTCCTGGAGGGCGAGATCGAGCACCGGGACGACCTGCTGACGGACGCGGAGCGGGGCGATTCGATGCTGATCTGCGTGTCGCGGTGCCGGGGCGGGCGGCTGGTGCTGGACCTCTGACGTGGCGGCTTCCACCGCACTGCACAGAGCCGGCGGAGCCGGTCGGTACCCTGTTCCTCATGACGACCGGGGTACGGCGCAGGATGGGCGTCGAGGAGCGCAGGCAGCAGTTGATCGGCGTCGCGCTGGAGTTGTTCAGTCACCGGTCCCCGGACGAGGTGTCGATCGACGAGATCGCCGCTGCCGCCGGGATCTCCCGGCCGCTGGTCTACCACTACTTCCCGGGCAAGCAGAGCCTCTACGAGGCGGCGCTGCGGCGGGCGGCGGACGAGTTGGCGGCCCGGTTCCTGGAGCCGCGCGAAGGACCTCTCGGGGCCAGGCTGTTGCGGGTCATGGGGCGGTTCTTCGACTTCGTCGACGACCACGGGCCGGGGTTCGCGGCCCTCATGCGGGGCGGTCCCGCGGTGGGTTCCTCGACGGCTGACGCGATGGTCGACGGGGTGCGCCAGGCGGCCTGCGAGCAGATCCTGGCCCATTTGGGCGTCGAGGAACCCCCGGCCCGGCTGGAGCTGGTCGTCAGGTCCTGGGTCTCGCTCGCCGAATCGACGGCCCTGATGTGGCTGGACGGGCGGCGCATCCCGCGTGCCGAGCTGGAGTTGCAGCTGGTCCACGACTTCGCAGCGCTGGCCGCCGTGAGCGCCGCGTACAACGAGGAGATGGCCGGCGTCGTGCTGCGGGTCCTCGCGCAGGAGCCGGCGGACGGACCGTTCGGAGATCTGCTGGTGCGGCTCTCCTCGCTGGCGCCCGCCGTGCCGGCCGTGCCTCCGCAGCGGCTGCGGTAGACCCTCAGCGCTTGCGGTAGGACGGGTCGAGGTCGCGCGTCTCGGCCGAGAGGTGGAGGGTCAGTTCCCCGGCCGGCCGGATGTGGGCGGCCAGCAGCTCCAGCACGGACTCGGTGAGCTGCGCCCTGATCTCCGGGGTGCGGCCGGGCAGCAGCGCGATGTCGACGTGCACGAGCGCGTCGCCGTCGGGTGCGTCCGCGACCACCGTCTCCTCGACCCGGCGGAAGCGGGTCTTGCAGGCGGCGATCTTCGTGGTGACCGTCTCGGCGATCAGCGGGTGCAGCGCGCCCGCGAAGCCTGAACGGTCGAAGGAGCCGTCGAGTTCGGCGGAGTAGTCGACGGTGATCTGGGGCATGACGGCCTCCTGAGCGGGCGTGGGACGGTGGTCGCCCCCACCCTTCCGCTCGCCGGGAGGGCGCACAAGCCGGAATCACTATGTGGGCGGTTCACCGTGGAGGGCGAGGCGCTGATCCGAGGTCCGCGCCGGCTTCGAGGACGCCGACACACTGCTCACCCCTGACACCCAGGGGCTGCTCGCTCGTGGCGAGGACGGTCAGTCCGGGAGAGGTCGTGAGGATCTCGCCGAGGAGGTGCGCGCAGGCGGGGCCCACGTGCTCGCAGGAGTCCAGGACCAGCAGGAGGTGCATGCCGGCGAGCCGTTCGCACACCATCTCGACCAGCGACTCGACGGGCATCCGCACCAGCTCCTCGACGGGCGTCCGCCGTGTGTGGCCGCGCAGCCCCACCGCCTCGGAGACGGTGGCGAGGAGCATGTCGGCGTCGTGGACGGGGGCGAGGTCGGCCCATCGGACGCCGTCGCGGTACAGGGACCGCACGCGCCCGGCCGCACGGATCGCCAGCCGGGTCCGGCCGGCTCCGCAGGTGCCGGTGAGGGTGGTCAGCCGGCCCGTGACGAGGGCGTGTCCGATCCGGTCGAGTTCCCTCTCGAGTCCGGCGGGGCTCGTGGTCCCCTCGGGAATGTTGCTCGCCATCGTCACCGTCGCTGACCGGGTGGAGCGGCCGGTCCCGGCCCCTGCGCCCCCGTGCGGCACCGTCGGACGATCGACGGGGGTGCCGTACGGGAGAGGGGACCGGGACCGGCCGGGTGGAGTGGGAGGGTGCACCGGGACTGGGATGCTGCGGCTCTGCCCGGCGGCTGCCCACACGGTAGACCCGATGTGGGTCAGCTCAGCGAGAACACCGCCACCGTGCGTCCCGGAACGGTGAAGCTTCCCGAACTCCTCTCGTACGTGGCCCTCTTGACGGTAAGATCCGCGCCCGCCGCCTGGACGGGGTGCAGGGCGTAGTTCTTTCCGGCCAGGGAGTCGACCTTCTGGGTGGTGGCGCCGGGTGCCGCGTTGAGGACGACGACCAGCTTGCCGAGCCGCATGGTGATCACGCCGGGCGTCTCGTCCTTGCCGGAGAGCGGGAAGGAGAGCGTGGACTGCACCTGTCCGGCGGTGGAGAGGTCGAAGTCCTTCTCCGTGGAGCGGATGGTGAGCAGGTCCTGGTACGCGGCCGAGGCGCCGTCGATCCGGGCGCAGCCGGGGTTGACGGCCGGGTTGGCCAACAGCGGCTTCGCGTAGGACCACTTGGCCTGGTTGTCCGCGGCGGGCGGCAGTCCGCGGCCGAAGCCGTTGCCCGCGCGGCAGTCCCAGTGCAGGGCGTTGAACCAGTCGCCGCTGTCGTAGGAGTTGCGATCCAGCGACTTGGAGCGCAGCAGGTCGGTGCCGGCCTGGGAGAGCGAGGGGCCCTGGGAGAGGGTGGCCGTCGCCATGGCCAGGACCTGCATGCGGGCCCGGTCGGCTGCCGAGGTGCCCGCCGGGAGCTTGAAGGCGAGGGCGTCGTACAGCGTCTCGTTGTCGTGGGCGTCGGCGTAGGCGAGGGCGTCACCGGGAGCGGCGGCGTATCCGGCCGGGGCTCCGTTGTAGTCGACGCCCGAGCCCTTGACCGTGTTGCCGTTGGTGTCGGTGAACGTGTAGTCGGCGAGGTTGCCGGTGAGTCCGACCTTGATCAGGTCCTGGTAGTGGAGCAGCCGGGCCTTCTGCTCGGCCTCGGTGCCGTTGTGGGTGGAGGTGTTGGGGTCGGTGTAGAGGCCGGAGGCGAAGCCCTGCACACCGGGGTCCTCGTCGAACGGGGAGCCGCCGCGCACGGCGTCGCGGGCCCGGTCGGAGAAGGTGGCGATGCCGGTGCCGGCCATGTTCTTCTGGGTGGCCTGGACGAAGCGGGCGTCGTCGGCGATCTCGCCGAAGTTCCAGCCCTCCCCGTACAGGATGATCTTCTTCCCGTCGACGCCGTCCTCGGCGACCGTCAGGGCGTCGAGCGCCTTGCGGACAGCCAGGATGTTGGCCTTGGGGTGGTGGCCCATGAGGTCGAAGCGGAAGCCGTCGACCTTGTACTCCTTGGCCCAGGTGACGACGGAGTCCACGACGAGCTTGCCCATCATGGTGTTCTCGGGCGCGGTGTTGGCGCAGCAGGTGGAGGTGGCGACGGTGCCGTCCTCCAGGAGGCGCTGGTAGTAGCCGGGCACGATCCTGTCGAGGACGGACTTGTCGTCCTGGCCCGAGGCGACGGTGTGGTTGTAGACGACGTCCATGACGGTCCGCAGACCGGCGCCGTTGAGGCCCTGCACCATCTGCCGGAACTCGACCGTGCGCTTGGTGCCGTCGGGGTCGGAGGCGTAGGAGCCCTCGGGGACGGTGTAGTGCAGCGGGTCGTAGCCCCAGTTGAAGGCGTCCTTCGCGGCGGCCTTCGCCACGCAGGCCTGCTGCTCCTCGGAGTCGGGGGCGTAGACGGACAGGTCGCAGGCCGGCTTCTGCTGGTCCTTCTTCTTCTCCGGGATGGTGCCGATGTCGAAGGCGGGCAGCAGGTGGACGTAGTTGGTGCCGGAGCCGGCGAGCTCCTTGAGGTGCTTCATCCCGTCCGAGCGGGTGTCGGTGAAGGCAAGGTACTCACCGGGGTGCTCGGACGTGGGGTCCGCGATCGAGAAGTCGCGGATGTGGAGCTCCTGGATCTGCGCGTCGCGCAGCGGTACGGCGGCGGGCTTGGCCAGCGCGCTCCAGCCCTTCGGTGCGAGCTTGCGGTCGTCGAGGTCGACCACGAGGCTCCGCGCGGAGTCGGTGGTCAGGGCGGTGGAGTAGGGGTCGGTGACCTTGTTGGTGACGAGCTTCTGGACGGTGGGCGCCCAGACGTTCACGGCGTACCGGTAGGGCTTGCCGTTCCAGCTCCTGTTCCCGGTGACGGACCAGACGCCGGTGCGGTCGTCGCGGCGCATCGGGACGGTCTTCCCGTCGAGTTCGAGCGAGACGGTACGGGCGGTGGGCGCCCAGACGGACAGGGTGGGCGTGCCGTTGCGGAAGACCGGGCCGAGTGAGGCGCTGCTCGCCTTCGTCCCGTAGAGGTCGTCGAGCACGCCGGCGCTCTGGACGCCGGTGGCGGCGAGCAGGGCGCCGTTGGCGGCGCGCTGGGTGGCGATGAGCTGGCCGCGCAGGGCCTCCCGGACCCTGTCCCGGTCACGGGTGTCGACGGTGAAGGCCGGGTAGTCCTTGAGGTGCGGGTACTTCGCCTTCTGTGCGTCGGTCAGCGCGGACGGGCTGAGTCGCAGCCACTGGCCCTCGTCGGAGAGCGCGCCGTCGACGACGGAGATGCCGCCGCTCGATGCGTAGACGAGCTGCTGGCTGGTGGCCTCGGTGGCCTTCACCTTCCAGACGACGGTGTCGGAGTCGATCCACTGCGCCTCGGCCTTGGTGAGGTCGGGGGCGGGTACGCCACCGGTCTGCGGAAGCAGATAGCCGGCCGTACCGCCGAGCATCCAGACCTCGTGGCCGTAGCTCGCGATGTCGAGCGACTGGTCGCTGGGCAGGTCCTTCTCGTCGCCGCGGTGCAGGATGTAGCTGAGCGAGGTGGCCCCGTCGGCGAGCGGGACCTCGAAGGTGAGACCCGAGGCGTCCTTCTTCACCGGCTGGAGCGGCTTGGACCAGTCGGTCGGCTCCTTGGCGCCCGTCCAGGTGTGCAGGCCCCAGCCGTCGTAGTCGCCGTCGGCCCGGTAGTAGTGCAGGACGGCCTTGGTGGTGTCCTGCGGGGGGTGGGCGCCGTCGGGGGCGGTGTCGGCCTGGCCGTCCTTGCCCTGCTCGATCCAGACCTGTCCGGTCTTCGCGAGGTCGACGGTGCGCTCGGGCCCGTCGGCGGTACCGGACTTCTCGACGGTGTACGGGACCGCGGAGGCGCCCTCCGGCACCTTGATCCAGGCGAAGGCGCCGTAGGCGTCCCGCCCGGTGAAGGCGGCGGTGGTCTCGCCGGACCTGGCCTGCCACCCGTCGTAGTCGCCGTCCGCGCGCCTGTAGTGGACGACGGCGTAGTCGCGTTCGACGGCGACGGGCTTCGCCGGGGCGGGTGCCTGGCCGGCGGTGGACGCGGCGAGCGCGCTCGCGGTGCGTCCGGTCCGGTCGACGACGACGGCCTTGTAGCGCAGCGGTGTTCCGGCGGCGGTCTTGCCGCTGATGGTCTGGGTGACCTTGTACGGGGCGTGGTCGGCGGTGCCGAGGGTGGTCCACTTGCCGTTGCCGGTCTGGGCGGCGAAGACGACCCGGTTGAGGGAGCCGCCCTCGACGTCGGCGGTGAGCTCGACGGTGCCGGTGGCACCGGCGGCCGGTGCCTTCAGCGTGATGGAGGGCTCGGCCGCGTGGGCGGTCAGCGTCTTCGCGGCGCGGAGCACGATGCTGGACAGCGCCGGGACGGTGACGGTGATCTTCTTGTCGGCTCCGCTGCGGACGGTGCCGGAACCGCCGTACAGCGTGCGGAAGTCCATGCCGGCGGACTCGGTGGACAGCTCCACGGTCTTCGCCGCGGTGCCGTTGTTCGTGGCGACGACGTACTCGTTGCCGCGCTCGGGGTCCGTACGGGAGAAGGCGTAGACGGAGCCCTCGGCGTAGCGCTCGGTCTGGGCGCCGTCGCGCAGCGCCGGGTTCTTCGCGGTCAGCTCGGAGAGCGCGGCGATGGACCGGTAGATCGGGTGGCTCGTGTCGTACGCGTCGGAGGCGTGCGTGCGGTCCGTGCCCAGCTCGTCGTCGTCGAGGTAGTCCGCGGTCTGCGAGGCGAACATCGTCTGCCGGGCGTCCTTGTCGCCGCCGGCGCCCGTGAAGCCCTGCTCGTCGCCGTAGTAGACGACGGGGTTGCCGCGGCTGAGGAACATCAGCTCGTTGGCGAGGCGGGCCCGCTCGACCAGCTCCGCGTCATCGGCCTTCGGGTTGTCCTGCTTCAGGAAGGTCCCGATGCGGCCCATGTCGTGGTTGCCGAGGAACTTCACCTGCTCGTAGGCGTTGGCCTTGTCGGTGGTGTACCGGTAGTCGTCGCCGAAGACGGCGGCGAGCTTCGAGGCCGGGGCGCCCTGCGAGGCGTACTGGCGGGCCGCTTCCTGGAAGGGGAAGTCGAGCGTCGCGTCCAGCCGGCCCTGCGTGACGTAGGGCGAGGTGATCGCGGTGTCGGCGGAGTAGACCTCGCCGAACATGAAGAAGTCCTTGCGGCCGTGCTTGGCCGCGTACGTGTCGAGCGCGGTCGCCCACTGGGTCCAGAAGTCCATGTCGACGTGCTTGACGGTGTCGATCCTGAAGCCGTCTATACGGAAGTCGCGGACCCACTTCTGGTAGATCTTCTCCATGCCGGAGACGACCTCGGGCCGCTCGGTCCACAGGTCGTCGAGCCCGGAGAAGTCGCCGTACGTGGTGGACTCGCCGGCGTAGGTCGAGTCACCGCGGTTGTGGTACATCGTCGGGTCGTTGAGCCAGGACGGCGTCTTGCCGCCGGTGGTGACCGGCTTGTACGGGAACGAGTCCGCGTCCGTCCTCGCCATGCCGGAGGCGTCGTCGAAGGGCCGGCCGTTGCGGTCGAGGTACGGGTAGGCGCCCTTGGGCCTGTAGCCGTAGGTCTTCTCGGCGTAGTCGACGGTGTCGGCGGTGTGGTTGGTGATGACGTCGAAGAAGACCTTCATGCCCTTGCGGTGGGCCTGTTCGATCAGCTTCGTCAGGTCGGCGTTGGTGCCGAAGTGCGGGTCGACCTGGGTGAAATCGGTGATCCAGTAGCCGTGGTAGCCGGCCGAGGCGTCCTTGCCGGTGCCCTGGACGGGCCGGTTCTTGAAGATCGGGGCGAGCCAGATGGCGGTGGTGCCGAGCCCCTTGATGTAGTCGAGGCGGCTGGTCATCCCCTTGAGGTCGCCGCCCTGGTAGAACCCCTTGTCGGTGGGGTCGTACCCGGTCTCCAGCCGCGAGCCGGTCAGCCCGCCCTTGTCGTTGCCGGTGTCGCCGTTGGCGAAGCGGTCGGGCATGACGAAGTAGAACTGCTCACGGGTCAGGTCGTGGCGGTCGGGCTGAGCCGCCAGTTTGGCGTCCGAGGGCGGCCTCGGAGGCCGGGGTGCGGCGGACGCGGAGGCCGCCGGAACGAGCGGGAGCAGCGCCGTGCACAACGCGGCGACGGCTCCCCGTCTCAGGGTGGAACGGGACACGGGCGGGGTCTCCTTGTATGAGGGACGAGGGTGCGCCGGGTGCCGCGCCGGGAGACCCCGGCGCGGCACCCGGACAGGAGGGGTGAGTCAGCTGCGCCAGACGTCGGCCGTCAGGGCGACCTTGCCGGAGGCCGGCACCGTGGCCGTGCGGTTGGCACCGCTCTCCCAGGTGACGTTGCCGGATGCGTCCTTGCGGACGTACTTGTACTCGAACGACGTACCCGCGGGCAGGCTCACGTCGAGCTTCCAGACGGGGTACGTGGCCGGGTCCAGCTTCGGCGCGGAGGCCGGGTTCCAGTTGCCGAGGGCGGCCTGGTTGCCGGTGACGTAGATGTTCTGGCCGAGCTGGGTGGTGGCGTTGACGCCGAAGGAGGCGCCGGACGTGCCCGTGCCGGGGTCGGTCGGGTCCGTCGGGCCGGTGCCGCCGCCGGTGCAGGTGCGGGCGCCCGTCTGGAGGGCGAGGGCCGTGTGGGCGCCGAGCGTGGCGGTGAACTGGCCGGACCCGTTGACCGTGACGCCGTTGCCGGACTGGATGTCGCAGTAGTCGCCGGCGGGCAGCGAGGTCTGGAACGTACGGGTCAGCGAGGAGCCCTCGTGGTTGATCGCGACGTACGCCTTGGAACCGCGGCCGAAGGCGATCTGGTCGCCGCCGTTGTCCCACCAGTTGGTGACGGCCTCACCGCGGGCGGTGTTGCGGAAGCCGACCATGGAGGAGATCTCGCGCCAGGCGTGCTGGCACTTCCAGCCGTCGCTGTAGCAGGCGTTCACGGTGCCGCCGCTGGGCGGACCGGCGTCCTTGTCGGACCACTCGTAGCCGGAGTGCACATCGGGCGAGCCGTAGGGCCAGGCCAGCATGAACACGTTGGCGAGCGTGTAGTTGGCGCCGCTCTTGTAGTTCAGCGTCTCGCCGTTGCGCTCGGTGTCGTGGTTGTCGACGAAGACCGCGGCCTTCGAGGAGGACATGAAGCCCCAGCCCTCGCCGAAGTTCTTCAGGTTCGCGAGGTTCTCGTTGTTGAAGACCTGCTTGAGGCTGCGGGCGTAGCGGAACTCCTGGACGTCGCCGGAGCCTGCGTACTCGTCGGGAGAGACGGCCTCGCCGGCGCCGTAGATGGCCTCGTGCTTCCAGTAGACGCCGGGGTTGCTCAGCCGCGACTTGATGTTGGCGAGGTCGCCGGCGGGCATGTGCTTGGCCGCGTCGATGCGGAAGCCGTCGACGCCGAGCGACAGCAGGTCGTTGAGGTACCCGGCGATCTTGCCGCGGACGTAGTCCTCGCCGGTGTCCAGGTCGGCGAGGCCCACGAGTTCGCAGTTCTGGACGTTGCCGCGGTCGCCGTAGTTGTTGATCTGCGACTGGCAGTCGTTCATGTCGTTGACCGAGTACAGGCCGGGGTAGTCGTACTTGCTGTAGGAGGACCCTCCCGTGCCCGTGCCGGAACCCGCGGACATGTGGTTGATGACCGAGTCGGCGATGACCTTGACGCCCGCGCCGTGGCAGGTGCTGACCATGTTGGCGAAAGAGGCGCGGTCGCCGAGCCGTCCGGCGATCCTGTAGCTGACCGGCTGGTACGAGGTCCACCACTGCCCGCCCTGGATGTGCTCCTGGGGCGGCGAGACCTGTACGAAGCCGTAGCCGGCCGGGCCGAGGGAGTCCGTGCAGGCCTTGGCGACGGAGTCGAACTTCCACTCGAAGAGGACGGCCGTGACGTCCTTGGTGCCCGGGGCGGAGGCCTGCGCGCTCGTGGCGGGGACCACGAGGGCGGCGGCGGCCGCTATCAGTGCGAGCGCGGCAGACAGCGGTCTGCTGGCCATATTTTCCTCCTGCGGTGGGGGAAACACGGGTGATGGTTCGGAGGCGTGCGGATACCTCTGAGCCTCATGCGGCAACGCGCCCTGCCCTCAAGGCCCCTGAATGTTCTTGCTGCAAGAATGCAAACCTTGCTGCGGGGAGACCGTACGAGCCGACCAGGTTCCGGTCAACCCTTTGGACATGAGCTGCTCACATCCGCGAAACACTGCAGATTTCTTCCTGCAAGGCCTTACGCAAGACATTGCAACGCTGTTACGTTTCTCCCGACTCCGGTCCGGCCGGCCGGGGGTCCCGTTACCCCGGGCCCCACGCGCCCGGCCGGCCGGACCGGTCACGTACAAGAGGGGCACCCGGGGGTCACACTCCCCGCCGACCCGTCCGGGTCGACTCCCGGTGCCCCTCGTGTGCGTGTGACGGGGTGGGTCGCCGACTTCTCCCAGCGGTGCCTCACCGGTCATGATGGGCGCCGGGCGGGGGCAGCTCCACAACCCCACGGCCGACGACCGCACATGACGTCCTGGGGGGAAATCGCATGTCACGTACCGGGGTCTACCTCGCACATCCACGGCCCGGAAGCTTCAACCACGCGGTGTTCGACGCCGTGGTGCAGGAGCTCCGCGACCGGGGTTGCGACGTGCTGGCGCACGACCTCTGCGCGGAGGGATTCGCACCCGGGCTGACCGCCGACGAGACGGAGACGGTCCGGTCGGCCGCGGACACCCCGGACGCGCAACTGGCGTCGCACCGGGCCGAGGTGGCCACCCTCGACGCGATGGTGTTCATCCACCCCAACTGGTGGGGCATGCCGCCCGCCGTCCTCACGGGGTGGGTGCAGCGCGTGATGGTGCCCGGAGTCGCCTACAAGCTGGGCACCTCGGACGGGGAGCCGCAGGGGCTGCTGAAGGCCGGCCGGGCCCTCGTCCTGAACACCTCCGACACTCCCGCCGAGCGTGAGACGAGCGAGTTCGGGGATCCCCTGGACAGGGTCTGGTCGTCATGCGTCCTGCCCTATGTGGGAGTCACCGACGTGCGCCGGGTCGTCTTCCGCACGGTCACCGACTCCTCCGACGAGACCCGTGCGTCCTGGCTGCACGAAGCGCGTGAGCACGCCCGCGCGCTGCTGGTCTGACGTGCGCGGCGGGCGTCGCGCACTCGGGACTCCTCCTGTGCGGGGCAACACCTAGACTCGGCTCCCATGTGGCCAGGACAGCAGTCGCCCCCCGATCAGCCGGACCCCCGGGCCGAGTACGCCGGTTCGGGGGCCGGGCAGCAGCCCGGCCGGCCCAACCCCGACTGGCACGCCGCGCCCACCGTCGGCATGGGCGCCCCCGAGCCGCCCCGCCGCTCCTGGAACCGGACCGTGGTCGCCGTCGTGGCCGCCTCCGCGGCAGTCGTCGTGGCATGCGGGGTGACCGGCTTCCTGGTCCTCCGCGACGACGGGGGCAACGGGACCGACAAGGCTGACGCGAAGCCCACGGCGACGGGCTCGGCCAGCCCCGACGGCACGGACCGGTCCGCGGCGAAGGGCGGCTCCGGCCCGCTCGTCGCCGGCTGGAACACGGTGGTCAACGCCAAACGCGGCATCACCTTCGACGTGCCCGCCTCGTGGGCACGGCAGTCCCCGAGCTGGGTCAGTTACGTCGCGAAGGACGACGACCCCGAAGAGAAACCACTGGTCGCGATGATGGCCCCGGCCGTCCTCAAGGAGAAGTGGTGCACGTCCGACGACAACAAGAACGGCTCCGAGGAGAACACCGCGCTCGCCTCGACCGGCACCACCGGGGAAAAGGGCGCGCGGAGCGCCGCCGAGGCCGCCGAGGACACCGCCAGGACCTGGGTCTTCGGCGCCTACACCCAGCCCGACACCACCCGTCTCACCATCGGTGAACCCGAGTCGTACCGTACGAAGTCGGGCGTCGAGGGCAGCCTCGTGACCGTCACCTCGTCCGGGACCCCGAAGAAGGGCAAGTGCGACACCGACGGCAAGGCGGTGACGTTCGCCTTCAAGAACGCGGAGGGCAAGTTCGTGTCGTGGACCTACATCGGTGCGCACGGGGTGCCCGACGAGGTGTCCGACGCCACCATCCGTCAGATCCTCAGCACCGTGCGGCTCTTCAAGGCGGGCGACGGGCAGGGCTGAGGGGGCCGTTGCGGGACATCACCGCCGCATCCCCGGGCCGCGCCGTCCGTCGTCCGGCCAGGGTCCCCGTCCCATGGGCCCTGGACGCGATCGACGGCGTGCGGCTCGCGAGGACCCCGAGACCGCCTGCACCACCGGCTACGGCCGGCGCACACCGGTCGTCAGGGCCGCCGCTCTCGCCCTCGCGGGCCTGGCGGTCGCGACCGGCCCGGCCCTGATGCTGCGCCACCGGGCCACCGCCGCGCCGCTCTGAGCCCGGGGTTCCGGATACATGCGTCGGGGCCGGGTCCCCCCTCCGGACCCGGCCCCGATCACACACACCGTCAGGCGCTGCGGAGCGCCGCCGTCGACCCCCGTACGACCAGCTCCGGCTGGAACACGTACTCCGTGCGCTGTACGGGACTTCCGCCGATCTCCTCCAGCAGCGCGCCCACCGCGGCCGCCGCCATCGCCTGCACCGGCTGGCGCACCGTGGTGAGCGGCGGGTCGGTGAACGCGATGAGCTGCGAGTCGTCGAAGCCCACCACCGACACGTCGCGCGGCACGTCGAGGCCGCGGTCGCGGGCGGCGCGCACCACGCCCAGCGCCATCAGGTCACTGCCGCAGACGATGCCCGTGCAGCCCTGGTCCAGCAGCGCGCCGGCCGCCACCTGACCGCCCTCGACGCTGAACAGCGTGGAGCAGACCAGGTTTTCGGCGTCGGCGCGGTCCAGGCCGAGCAGCGAGACGGCGGCGTCCACGAAGCCGTCCCGCTTGCGGCGGGAGGGAACGTAGCGCTGCGGTCCGATCGCCAGGCCGACCCGGCGGTGGCCGAGTTCGGCGAGGTGCCCCACGGCCATCCGCACGGCAGCGTTGTCATCGGGCGAGACGAACGGGGCACTGATCCGCTCGTTGTAGCCGTTGATCAGCACGAACGGCACGCCGCGGTCGGTCAGCGCGGCGTAGCGCGCCGGGTCGGCCGAGGTGTCGGCGTGCAGTCCGGAGAGGAACACGATGCCGCCCACGCCACGTTCGACGAGCTGCTCGACGAGCTCGTCCTCGGTGGCGCCGCCGGGCAGCTGGGTGCAGAGCACCGGGGTGTAGCCGTGGCCCGCCAGGACCTGTTCCACGGACTGCGCGAACGCCGGGAAGATCGGGTTGGTGAGCTCGGGCGTCACCAGTCCGATCAGCCCGGCGCTGCGCTGCCGCAGCCTCACGGGGCGCTCGTAGCCCAGGATGTCGAGCGCCGCGAGCACCCGCTGACGCGTGGTGTCCGCGACGCCCGGCTTGCCGTTGAGCACCCGGCTGACGGTCGCCTCGCTGACGGACGCCTGGCCGGCGATGTCCGAGAGCCTCAGCGCGCTGCCGGCCCTGGGCGGGGGGACGGTCACACCGTCCACCACACCGTGGTGTCCGCCGGCAGCTCGATCTCGGCGCCGTCGGCGGCGACCGGGGTGCTGGAGAGCAGGACGGTGCCGCGTACGGGGATGCGGACCGGGGCGCCCGTGGTGTTGACGGTGCAGACGAAGCCGGGACGGGCGAAGACCAGCACGCCCTCGGGGCCGTCCAGCCACTCCACCGCGGTCCCGGCGCCGAGCCCCGGGTGCACCCGGCGGGCGGCGATCGCGGCCCGGTAGAGCTCCAGCGTGGAGCCCGTCGCGCCGGTCTGGGCCTCGATGCTCAGCTCGCCCCAGCCGGCCGGCTGCGGCAGCCAGCTGCCGCCGTCACCGAAGCCGTACGAGCTGCCCTCACGCGTCCACGGGATCGGGACGCGGCAGCCGTCGCGGAAGCCGTCCTGGCCCTCGGCCCGGAAGAACGACGGGTCCTGGCGGGCCTCGTCGGGCAGGTCGGTGACGTCGGGCAGGCCGAGCTCCTCGCCCTGGTAGACGTACGCGGAGCCGGGCAGCGCCAGCATCAGCAGGCTGGCCGCACGCGCCCGGCGCAGGCCCAGCTCGCGGTCGCCGGGGGTACGGATCTGGGTGCCGAGGCCGGCCGGGTTGGCGAACCGGGTGGCGTGCCGGGTGACGTCGTGGTTGGAGAGCACCCAGGTGGTGGGGGCACCGACCGGACGCATGGCGTTCAGCGAGGTGTCGATGACGGCGCGCAGTTCGGCGGCGTCCCAGGCGGTCGCCAGGTACTGGAAGTTGAAGGCCTGGTGCATCTCGTCGGGGCGCACGTAGTTGGCGGTGCGCTCGACGGTGGGGGTCCAGGCCTCGGCGACGAGGACGCGGTCGCCGGAGTACTCGTCGAGGACGGTGCGCCAGGTGCGGTAGATCTCGTGCACACCGTCCTGGTCGAAGAACGGCATGACATCGTTTCCGAGCAGCTTCAGCTGGTCGTGCGTGCCCAGGTCGGGCAGGCCCTCGGCCTTGACGAGGCCGTGCGCGACGTCGACCCGGAAGCCGTCGACGCCCATGTCGAGCCAGAAGCGCAGGATCGAGCGGAACTCGTCGGCGACGGCCGGGTGTTCCCAGTTGAAGTCGGGCTGCTCGGGCGCGAAGAGGTGGAGGTACCACTCGCCGGGCGTGCCGTCCGCGTCGGTCGTCCGGGTCCAGGCCGGGCCGCCGAAGATGGACTCCCAGTCGTTGGGCGGGAGTTCGCCGTTCGCGCCCTTTCCGGGGCGGAAGTGGTAGCGCTCGCGCAGTGCGGAGCCGGGGCCCTCGGCGAGCGCGCGCTTGAACCACTCGTGCTGGTCGGAGGAGTGGTTGGGCACCAGGTCGACGATGATCCGCAGGCCCAGGTCGTGGGCGTCCCGGATCAGGGCGTCGGCGTCCAGCAGGGTACCGAACATGGGGTCGATGGCCCGGTAGTCGGCGACGTCGTAGCCCGCGTCGGCCTGCGGGGAGGCGTAGAAGGGGCTGAGCCACACCGCGTCGACACCGAGGTCCCTGAGGTACGGGAGCCGCGCGGTGACGCCTGCGAGATCGCCCATGCCGTCGCCGTTGCCGTCGGCGAAGCTGCGCGGATAGACCTGGTAGATCACCGCGTCCTGCCACCAGCCGGTGCGGTGGCCCGGGGCGTCGTCGGACGTGCCGGTGGAGGGGGCAGCGAGGTGCTGGGTCATGTCGTCCCTGGGGTGTCTGGGTGGGGGGTGGCGCCGGGACCGGGTCGGGATGCCGGCGCCACCGTGACTGGTGCGTGCGAGTCGTACGGCCGTGCTGTCGCTCAGCCCTTGACGGCCCCGGCGGACATGCCGGTGACGAGGTGCTTCTGCGCGAACAGGAAGACCAGGGCCGCGGGTATCGCGATGAGCACGGACGCGGCGGTCATCGGACCCCACTGGGCCCCGTACTGGTTCACGAACAGCTGCAGTCCGCCCGCCAGCGTGAGGTTCTCCTCGCCGACCATGAACGCGGAGGCGTACGCCACCTCGCCCCAGGCGGTGATGAAGGAGTAGAACGCGGTGACGGCGAGGCCCGGCTTGGCCAGCGGCAGGATGAGCCGCCAGAACGTGCCGAACGGGGTGAGGCCGTCGACCTGGCCCGACTCGTCGATCTCGCGCGGGATGGTGTCGAAGAAACCCTTCATCATCCAGGCGCAGAACGGCACCGAGATGGTGAGGTAGGTGATGACCAGACCGGCCGGCTGATTGAGCAGCCCCATGCCGGCCATGATGTTGTAGATCGGCACGATGAGGACGGCGACCGGGAACATCTGGGTGATCAGCAGCGTCCACATCAGTCCGCGCTTGCCGGGGAAGCGGAAGCGGCTGACGGCGTAGCCGGTGGAGGCGGAGACGATGACGCCGAGGAGCGTGGTGAGTCCCGCGACGACCACCGAGTTGCCGAACCAGGTCAGGAACTTCGTGTTCTGGAGCAGGTTCGTGTAGTTCTCGAACGTCGTCTCTTTGAAGAAGTCCGTGGTCGTCGCGAACGCGGCCGGCTTCAGCGAGGTGAGCAGGACCCAGAGCACCGGGAAGACGGCGATCACGGAGGCGACGATCAGCGTCAGGTGCAGTGCGGTGGACGCCAGCGGTGAACGTTCCCCGCGCAGCCGGACCTTGGGCGCGGAGTGCCGCGCGGCGGTGGTGGGTGCGGTGGTGGTCACCAGTCGTCTCCCTGGGTGCGGAGGACTCGCCGGTACACGGCGGCGAAGAGCAGCAGGAGTACGAGGATCAGCACGCCCCACGTGGAGGACTGCGCGAAGTCGCGCGGGCTGATCTCGAAGGAGAACTTGTACGCCTGCGTCACCAGGATCTGGGTGGCGTCACCGGGTCCGCCCCGGGTCAGCAGGAAGATCACCGGGAACATGTTGAAGGTCCAGATGGTGGACAGCAGGATCACGGTCGTGGAGACCGGCCGCAGTCCGGGCAGCGTGATGTGGCGGAAGCGCTGCCAGGCGGAGGCGCCGTCCATCTCGGCGGCCTCGTAGTGCTCGCTGGGGATGGACTGCAGTCCGCCGAGGAGGGCGACCATCATGAACGGCACGCCGAGCCACACGTTGACGGCGATGACGGAGACCTTCGCCCAGGTGGGGTCGTCGAGCCAGGCGATGCCGTCGAAGCCGCCGCCGGAGAGGATCTTGTTGAGCAGGCCGCGGTCCTCGTTGTAGAGGAAGCGCCAGGCGAAGACGGAGACGAAGCCGGGGATGGCCCAGGGCAGGATGAGTGCCATCCGGTAGGCGGAGCGGCCGGCGATCCTGCGGTTGAGGATGTTGGCGAGCCCCATGCCGAGGGCGAAGGTGATGGCCACGCAGGAGACCGTCCACACCAGGGTCCACCCGAGCGTGCCGAGGAACTGGTCACCGGTGAGCGCGTCGGCGTAGTTGTCCAGGCCCACGAACTCGTACGTGGCGGGCATGTGGTTGACACCGATGGACCGCGCGACGTTGCGCTCGTTGGCGTCGGTCAGCGACAGGTAGATGCCGCGGACCAGGGGATACCCGATGATCACGCCGATCACGACGACGACCGGGGCCACCATCGTCCAGGCGTACCAGTGCGTCGACAGAGCCCGCCGGAGCCTGCTCGGCGGCGGAGGGTTACCAGTACCGCGGCTCCGGCCGCGGGCGACGTCGTCGCCCGCGGCCTTCGCCACCGACTGGCTGGTGTGGACAGCCATCAGTCGGCCTGCCTTCCTGAGTTACTTCCAGCCCTTGAGGAGCTTGCGGTAGGAGTCGCCGGTCGTCTTGACGGCCTTCTCCGGGGAGGTCTGGCCGGTGAGGACCTTGGTGTACTCGGTGACGAGCGGCGCGAAGAGGCTGCCGGTCTCCGGGATCCAGGGGCGCTCGACGGCGCTCTCGACGACCGGCTTGAAGAAGCCGACGATCTCGTTGTCGACGACGGCCTCTTCGGCGTAGGCCGAGGTGCGGGTCGGCAGGAGGTTGAGCTCCTTGGTGACCTGGGCCTGCGTCTTGACGGAGGTCATGTAGTCGACGAAGGCGTAGGAGGCGTCGAGGTTCTTGGATCCGGCGTAGACGGCCAGGTTGTGACCACCCTGCGGGGCACCCTGCGCGGCGGAGCCGGCCGGGACCGGGGCGACGCCCAGGTTCGCCTTGTCCTTGAACTCCTTGCCGGCGTACGTGTCGGCGACGGCCCACGGGCCGTTGATCATCATCGCGACGTCGCCGTCCTTGAAGGACGACTGCATGTTCTCCCAGCCGTCCGTCGCGTCGGTCTTCGCGGCACCGGAGTCGACCAGGTCCTTGACCACCGTCATGGCCTTGACGCCGGCGGCGTTGTCGATGGTGACGGACTTGTTGGCGGCGTCGACCATGTCGCCGCCCTCGCCGTACAGGAAGGAGAGGAACCAGTACGCGTCGTCGCCGCGCAGGTAGAGGCCGGTCTTGCCGGTCTTCTCCTTGATCTTCTTGGAGACGGTCTTCAGGTCCGCGATCGACTCGGGAACCTCGACGCCGGCCTCCTTGAAGATCTTCTTGTTGTAGAAGATGCCCATGGAGTCGATGACCTGCGGCACCGCGTACGTCTTGCCGTCGTACTTGGTGGACGCGGCGGCCTGCTTCAGGAAGTCGTCCTGCTTCACCAGGGCGGCGGTGCCGTCCAGCGGGGCGAGGTAGCCGAGGTCGGCGAACTCGGGGGTCCAGGCGACCTCGGAGCGGATCACGTCGGGCGCGCCGGAGCCGGACTGCGCAGCGTTCTTGAACTTGTTCTGCGCATCGCCGAAGGGGACGTTGACGTACTTGACGTCGACCTTCGGGTGCTCCTTCTCGAAGCCCTCGGCGATCTTCTTGAAGACCTTGTCCTCGCTGCCCGCGGTGGAGGTGTCCCACCACGTCACGGTGCCGGAGAGCTCACCCGAGCTCTTGGAGGTGCCGTCGGAACTGTCGTCGTCACTGCCGCAGGCGGTCGCCGCGAGCGCCAGGGCCGCGACCAGGGCGGTGGCCGTTATGCCACGTCGCATCTGAACTCCTTCAACTGCCGTACCGCTCCGTCGCGGCGCCGGGTCGACGTGAACGTAACAAGGATGAAAGACGGCCGAAAGAGTTTGCGGAATATTTCTGCAAGCTCCGGCGATCGTTACATTCGCGTGTCCTCACGGTTGCCGTCAAGCCTCTTGACGGAAGCGCCCTCCCCCTGGCAGTAGCGGGTGATCGCGCCTGATTCCTCAGTGCGACGATCTGTTCGCACCCAGCAATCCCGTCCCGCAAGACCTTGCAAGACGTTGCTGCCGACAGGGAGGGCCACTCACTTCCGGCCGGACGCGCAACGGTCCGCGCAGGCCCTGTCGTCCGATTCCCGTGCATGGTGGGCAATCCGACCCACGCCCGGTACAGTCCAGTCACATGACCGCACGGCTTGCCGATATCGCAACTCAGGCGGGGGTCAGCGAAGCGACGGTCAGCCGCGTACTGAACGGCAAGCCCGGTGTTGCCGCGACCACCCGTGAATCCGTCCTCGCGGCGCTCGACGTCCTCGGCTACGAACGCCCCGTCCGGCTGCGCCGGCGCAGCGCGGGCCTGGTCGGCCTGATCACGCCCGAGCTGGAGAACCCCATCTTCCCGGCGCTCGCCCAGGTCATCGGCCAGGCGCTGACGCGGCAGGGCTACACCCCGGTGCTGGCGACCCAGACGCCCGGCGGCTCCACCGAGGACGAGCTCACGGAGATGCTGGTCGACCGGGGCGTCTCCGGCATCATCTTCGTCTCCGGACTGCACGCCGACACCTCGGCCGATATGCAGCGCTACGAACAACTCCGCGCCCAGGGTGTCCCGTTCGTCCTGGTCAACGGCTTCTCCCCCAAGGTGCAGGCCCCGTTCATCTCACCGGACGACCGCGCCGCCATGCGCCTCGCGGTGACGCACCTGGTGTCGCTCGGCCACACCCGGATCGGCCTGGCGGTCGGCCCTAAGCGCTTCGTTCCCGTGCTCCGCAAGATCGAGGGCTTCCACGCCACGATGCAGGAGCAGTTGAACCTCACGGCGGACCAGGTCGAGGCGCTGATCCAGCACTCCCTGTACACACTGGAGGGCGGTCAGGCCGCCGCCTCGGCGCTCATGGAGCGCGGCTGCACGGCGGTCGTGTGCGCGAGCGACATGATGGCGCTCGGTGCGATCCGCGCCGCGCGCCGGCTCTCCCGGGACGTCCCGCGCGACCTCTCGGTGGTCGGCTACGACGACTCCCCGCTCATAGCGTTCACCGATCCGCCGCTGACCACGATCCGGCAGCCGGTGACGGCGATGGGCCAAGCCGCGGTGCGCACGCTCCTGGAGGAGATCGGCGGCACACCCGCCCCGCACAGCGAGTTCGTCTTCATGCCGGAACTGGTCGTGCGCGGGTCGACAGCCGCAGGCCCCGGACCCGACGCGGCCTCGGCCGCTCCGGCTGTTCCAGGATCCCACGCGCGTCCGTAGCCCGCAGGACGTGCAACCCGCTCCCGACCGGAGGATCATCAAGCGGAGGGGGCAAATCTGGCAGACTCTGTGCCTATGGGTGAATTGAGCGTGAAACCACAGGAAGGCCGCACGGAGGCCACCCCGTCACCCATCGTGAACGAGGCGGCTCCCGAGGCGAATGCGAAGCAGAACGGCGACGCGAGCCGGATCGGCAGACTGCTCGACCGCGGTCTGGCAGGTCTCCGCTCCCCACGGTCGCCCCGGCGGCCACGCATCTGGTTCGAAATCCTGCTGATCGCGGTCAGTTACTGGCTGTACTCGCTGGTGCGCAACGCCGTCCCCGAACAGAAGGCCGCGGCCCTGTCCAACGCCGACTGGCTCTGGTCGGTCGAACGGTTCCTGGGCATCGCCGTGGAGCAGTCCGTCAACCACGCGGTCAACTCGGTGACATGGCTGATCGTGTCGATGAACTACTACTACGCGACCCTGCACTTCGTCGTCACCATCGGTGTGCTCGTCTGGCTGTTCCGCCGTCATCCGGGCCGCTACGCGCCGGCCCGCCTGGCCCTGTTCGCGACCACGGCCGTGGCGCTGCTCGGTTACTACCTGTACCCGTTGGCCCCGCCCCGGCTGATGAACGGCGGCCACTTCATCGACACCGTCATGGTCCACCAGACCTGGGGTTCGATGGCTTCGGGCAACTTCAAGCAGATGTCGAACCAGTACGCGGCGATGCCGTCGATGCACATCGGCTGGTCGCTGTGGTGCGGCCTGACCGTCTTCGCCCTGGCCTCCGCCCCGTGGGCGCGCATCCTGGGCCTCCTCTACCCGACGGTCACCCTGATCGTCATCGTGTCGACCGCGAACCACTTCTGGCTGGACGCGGTGGGCGGCATGGCATGCCTGGCCTTCGGTTACGCGGTGTCGTACGCCTGGTACGGGGCGCTGCCGCACCACCTCCCGAAGCTGATCCCCCCGAAGCCCACGCACCGCCCCCGCCTGGCCGCGGTGACACGGCGCCCACGGGCCCCCAAGACAGCCGTCCCGAGTTCCTCCGGCGACTGAGAGCGGGGGCCCCTGCGCACCGGCACCCGCCCGCACGCACACCCCGGCCCCGCCAGGGGCCCCCTCACGCCGCCCCGTAGAACCGCTCCTCCACCACCG
The DNA here is from genome assembly GCF_036195045.1 of Streptomyces sp. NBC_00236. Lineage (NCBI taxonomy): Bacteria > Bacillati > Actinomycetota > Actinomycetes > Kitasatosporales > Streptomycetaceae > Streptomyces > Streptomyces sp. NBC_00236. Next base: position 2,105,118 of record NZ_CP108100.1, read on the forward strand.
CCCGGGCCCTGCGCGTGATGCGCCGGTAGTCGTCCAACATGTCCCCGACATGCCCGGGCTCGTACCCCAGATACCGCCCCACCGCGGTCAGCTCCCGCGGCCCGGACGGGAACGTGTCCGCAGGCCTCCCCCGCACCAGCATCACCGCGTTGCGGACCCGCGTCGCCAGGACCCACGCCTCGTCCAGCGTCTGCGCGTCCTCACCGGAGATCAGTTCTGCCGCGCACGCCGCGGCCAGCGCCTCCCTCGTCCGGGTGGTCCGCAGCCCCGGCTCCGCCCAGCCGTGCTGCATCTGCATCAGCTGGACCGTCCACTCCACGTCGCTCAGCCCGCCCCTGCCCAGCTTCGTGTGGAGGGTCGCGTCCGCGCCGCGCGGCATCCGCTCGGACTCCATCCGGGCCTTCAGCCGCCTGATCTCCCGGACCGCGTCCTCCCCCAGCCCTTCCATCGGATACCGCAGCGGATCGATGAGCTCGATGAAGTCGCGGCCCAGATCCGCGTCGCCCGCCATCGGCTGGGCGCGCAGCAGCGCCTGGCTCTCCCAGACCAGCGACCAGCGCCGGTAGTACGCCTCGTACGACTTCAGGGTGCGCACCATCGGCCCGCTCTTGCCCTCGGGGCGCAGATCCGCGTCGATGAGCAGCGGCGGGTCGGCGGTGGGCAGCTGGAGCAGCCGGCGCATCTCGGCGACCACCCGGTTCGCGGCCCGGCTCGCCTCCTGCTCGTCGACGCCCTCGCGGGGCGCGTGGACGAACAGCACGTCCGCGTCGGAGCCGTACGAGAGCTCGTGGCCGCCGAAGCGGCCCATACCGATCACCGCGAACCGGGTGGGCAGGGTGTCGCCCCACTCCGCGCGGACCGCGGCACGGAGCGCCCCGGCGATCGTGACCGCGTTCAGATCGGTGACGGCGCTGCCGACCCGGTCCACGAGGGCCCCGGGGTCGGGTTCGGCCGGACTCTCCTCGGTGCCGTAGGAGCCGATGAGGTCCGCGGACGTCGTACGGAACAGTTCGCGCCGGCGCACCCCGCGCACGACCGCCACCGCGGACTCCGCGTCCTCCGAGCGTCCCACCGCGGCCAGCACCTCCTGCTCCAGGTGCTCCCGGCTGCGCGGCTTCAGCCCCTGCGGGTCGCCGAGGATCGCCACCGCCTCGGGGGCACGCAGCAGCAGGTCGGGGGCGAGCCGGCCGGCGGACAGGACCCGGGCGAGGTTCTCGGCTGCCGCGCCCTCGTCCCGCAGGAGGCGCAGGTACCACGGGGTCTTGCCGAGCGCGTCGGACACCTTGCGAAAGCCCAGGAGTCCGGCGTCCGGGTCGGCGGAGTCGGCGAACCAGCCGAGCAGCACCGGCAACAGCGTGCGCTGGATGGCGGCCTTGCGCGACACCCCGGAGGACAGCGCCTCCAGGTGCCGCAGGGCGGCCGCCGGGTCCTCGTACCCGAGGGCCTCCAGTCGGTGCGCGGCGGCCTTCGCGCTGAGCCGGGACTCGCCGGGGGCGAGCTGGGCGACGGCGTCGAGCAGCGGCCGGTAGAACAGCTTCTCGTGCAGCCGTCGCACCACGGAGGCGTGCCGTCTCCAGGCCTGGTTCAGCTCGGCGATGGGGTCGGTGCGCATGCCGAGGGAACGCCCGAGCCGCCGCAGGTCCGGCTCGTCGACCGGGACGAGATGGGTACGTCGCAGCCGGTAGAGCTGGATGCGGTGCTCCATGGTGCGCAGGAACCGGTAGGCGTCGTCCAGTTGGGCGGCGTCCACCCGCCCCACGTATCCGCCCCGGGCGAGTGCGCCCAGGGCCTCCAGGGTGGATCCGCTGCGCAGGGCGGGGTCGTTGCGGCCGTGGACGAGCTGGAGCAGCTGGACGGCGAACTCGACGTCCCGCAGCCCGCCGGGACCGAGCTTGATCTCGCGGTCGACCCGGTCGGCGGGGATGGTGTCGATGACCCTGCGGCGCATCTTCTGTACGTCGGGGACGAAGTTCTCCCGGTCCGCGGCCTGCCAGACGAGCGGCGAGACGGCCTCGACGTACTCGGCACCCAGCTCGGGGTCGCCGGCCACCGGACGGGCCTTGAGGAGCGCCTGGAACTCCCACGTCTTGGCCCAGCGCTGGTAGTAGGCGAGGTGCGAGCTGAGCGTGCGCACCAGGGGCCCGTTGCGGCCTTCGGGCCGGAGGTTGGCGTCGACGGGCCAGATGGTGCCCTCGACGGTCTGGTCGGAGCAGATCCGCATCATGTGCGCGGCCAGCCGGGTGGCGGCCTGCATCGCCGCGCTCTCCTCGGCTCCGTCGGCGGGCTCCGCCACGAAGATGACGTCGACGTCGGAGACGTAGTTCAGCTCGTGGCCGCCGCACTTGCCCATCGCGATGACGGCGAGCCTGCACTGCGCGGCGTCGGCGGGTGTGGCCGTACGGGCGATGGCCAGCGCGGCCCGCAGCGTCGCGGTGGCCAGGTCGGCCAGCTCGGCGGCGGCCTCGGCGACGTCCGTCGTACCGCACACATCGCGTGCCGCTATCGACAGCAGGCACCGGCGGTAGGCGACGCGCAGCGAGTCCGGGTCGACCGCCCCGGCCAACTCACCCTCGAATTCGGGCACCCCGGGGTGCAGATCGGCCGCCTCGTACGTGACGAGGGCCTGCCAGTCGCGCGGATGCCGGGCCAGGTGGTCGCCGAGGGCCTCGGACGCCCCGAGCACCCCGAGGAGCCGGTCCCGCAGGGGCTTGGCGGTGACCAGCGTGTCCAGCAGGATCTGCCGCTCGTCGGCCTGCTCGGCCTCGACGAGCCGGACGACCCCGCGCAGCGCCAGATCGGGGTCGGCGGTGGCCCCGAGGGCGTCGAGAAGGACCGGGTCGGAGCGTACGGAGGAGAGTTCCGGCAGGTCCAGCAGACGCTCCGCGGCGGACGGATCGGTGAAACCGTGCCGCAGCAGTCGGGTGAACGTGCTGCTCCTGCGCCCCGGCAACGTCGTCATTCCGCGCTCTCCTGCTCGCCGCCCGATCACACCTTCCAGCCTTCCGAGCCTAGCCGGACCCTCATGTTCCCGTGGAGTGCCCGGCCCGTTTCATGGCCCCGCGTCCGGGGCGGGGGGTTCCGTCCTCAATCGCCGGACGGGCTTGATTTGTGCGGGTCCCCCGCCCCGGTGCGCCGCTACCCGGCACGTGGGGTCCGGTGCCCCTCCGGGGCGTCTCCTCAAACGACGAACGTTTCCAGTCCCACGCAGCGGACCCCGGTATCCGTTCGTCGTCCTGCGGGGACTCCCCTGCACGGCCCCGGACCGGCCGCCTTGCGTCTGCGGCAGCAGTCCCACCGGCGTGCAGACGCAGGCGATGCCGGGTGGGGGCGTGCAGGGGAGTCCCCGCAGAAAATGGCGTACGACCCGGGTCGTTTACGTACCGGGGTGCACACGCCATTTTTGAGGAGTCTCCCCGGAGGGACCCCACCCCACCCACCGCACAGAGGCGCACCCCGCGGCGGGGCCGCACACAAGCCTGTCCGGCGCTTGAGGACGGAACCCTCAGCCAGGGAGCGGCCGCGTCCCGATGACCACGGTGGCGTACAGCTCGTCGGAGGTGACCACGCGCGGGACGAGCCCGCTGTCGGCGACGGCCTCCTCGGCCCGTGCCGCCTGTCGTTCGCTGGTCTCGACGAGCAGGCTGCCGCCCGGGGCGAGCCACTGCGGCGCCTCGGCGGCCACGCGTCTCATCACGTCGAGGCCGTCGCCGCCTCCGTCGAGGGCGACGAGCGGCTCGTGGACGCGCGCCTCGACGGGCAGCAGGGCAACATCCCCCGTCGGTACGTACGGCACGTTGGCCAGGAGTACGTCGACGCGCCCGCGCAGGGAGCCGGGCAGGGGGGTGAAGAGGTCGCCCTCGTAGACCCGGCCGAGGCTGCCGACGTTGCGCCGGGCACAGCGGACGGCGGCGGGCTCGACGTCGGCGGCGTGCAGCTCGACCTCGTCCAGCGCGGCGGCGAGGGCTGCGCCGAGTGCGCCCGATCCGCAGCAGAGGTCGACCACGACCGCCGGGCTCGGGGCCAGTTCCGCGGCCTGGCGGATCAGGAACTCGGTGCGGCGGCGCGGGACGAAGACACCGGGGTCCACGGCGATGCGCAGCCCGCTGAACTCGGCCCAGCCGAGGACGTGTTCCAGGGGGTGTCCGGCGACGCGCCGCTCCACCATGGCGGTGAGTTCGGCGGGACGGGCCGCGGTGGCGGCGATCAGTTCGGCCTCGTCCTCGGCGAAGACGCAGCCGGCGGAGCGGAGGGTGGTGACGAGGGAGGAGAGGGCGAGCGGTGACAGCGGGACCGGCATGGAGCGGAGAGCCTTTCGGGAAAACGCCGATGGGTGCTCCGCGGCCGGTTACGTCCGGTCGGCCACGCGATCATGTGGGGCGAGCACCCAGCCTGATACAGCGGTAATGGGTCCCACCTCCTTCGGTACGTCCCCGTGCGGGGATGCGAAACACTACCTCAGCCCGGCCCCGGCCCGGTCCCGCCCGCCTGCTCCGGCCACGGATAATGGCGGTCATGGAGCGCGCTGTGGGACTTCGGGAACGCAAGAAGGAAGCCACCCGCCAGGCCGTGCACGAAGCGGCCTTGCGACTGACCGTCGAACACGGCTTCGACCAGCTCACGGTGGAGGCCGTGGCGGACGCGGCCGGGATCTCCCGCAGAACGTTCTCCAACTACTTCGCCGGCAAGGAGGACGCCCTCCTGCACGGCGACGAGCAGCAGATCAGGGAGCTCGTCGGAGCCGTGCGCGGGCGCCCCGCCGAGGAGGATGCCTGGCCGGCGCTGCGGGCGGCCGTGACGCAGTTCGCCGAGCGCGTCGCACCGCCGGAACGCGAATGGGCCGTGCGCACCCGTCTGGCCATGAACCACCCGTCCCTGCTGGCCCGTCATCTCGCCAACCACGCCGCGCTGGAACACGACTTGGCCGAGGCCGTGGCTGCCCGCCGGCCCCCGGTCCGTCCGATGGTCCTCGCTGCGGCGTTCCTCTCGGCGCTGCGGATCGCGATGCGGATGTGGATCGAGGAGGACCTGGCCCGGGAGCCGATCGAGGTGATCGACGAGGTACTGGACGAGATGGGACGGAGTTTCGTCTGACCCGCGTGGGCGGCGCTACTCGATCAAGGGGCAGTGGGTCCGGGTGTAGATGGTGGGCATGCAGCGGTTGCAGTGGATGCACTGCGAGCGGGTGGCGGCGTCGCGCCCGATGCGGTGCAGCAGGTCGGGCTCGCGCAGCAGGGCGCGGGCCATCGCGACGAACTCGAAGCCCTCCGCCATGGCACGGTCCATGCCCTCCCGGTCGGTGACCCCACCGAGCAGGATGAGCGGCAGCCCGAGCGCGGCGCGGAACCGCTGCGCGGATTCGAGCAGGTACAGGGGCCGGTAGGGATAGGTACGGAACACACCGCGCCCCACCGCCCGGATCGCGAGTCGCTGCGGAAGCGGGAAGTTGGCCGCGAACTCGGCGACGGGGGCGCCGCCGCGGAACAGGTACATCGGGTTCAACAGGGAGCTGCCCGCGGTCAGTTCGAGGGCGTCGACGCTGCCGTCCTCCTCCAGCCAGCGGGCGACCTGGAGGCTGTCGTCCACGGTGAGTCCGCCGGGCGCCCCGTCCTTCATGTTCAGCTTGGCGGTGATGGCGAGCCGGTCGCCCAGCGCGTCGCGCACCGCCCGGGTGATGCCCAGCGCGACGGAGGCGCGGGCGCGCAGGGAGCCGCCGAAGGCATCGGTGCGGCGGTTCAGCCGGGGGCTGAGGAAGGCGCTGGCCAGGTAGTTGTGGCCGAGATGGATCTCCACGGCGTCGAATCCGGCCTCGGCCGCGAGGAGGGCCGCCTCCGCATGGGCCTTGATGACCCGGTCGATGTCCTCGGCGGTGGCCGCCCTGTTACGGCGCATGCTCAGCGCGTTGAACCCCGCCGTCGGGGCGAGGGAGGCCACCCCGTTGGACCGCCCGTCGGCCACCGGCCCGGCGTGGCCCAGCTGGGCGGAGACGGCCGCGCCGGTACCGTGCACCGCCTCGGTCAGCCTGCGCAGCCCCGGCAGCGCCTCGGGCCGCATCCACAACTGCCGCCGCTCGGTTCGCCCCTCCGGCGCGACGGCACAGTAGGCCACGGTGGTCATGGCGACCCCGCCCTCGGCGGGGCGCAGGTGGTAGTCGATGAGCTCCTGGGTGACCAGCGCGTCGGGCGTGGCGCCCTCGAAGGTGGCGGCCTTGATGACCCGGTTGCGCAGCCGGAGCGGCCCGAGCCGTGCGGGCGCCAGTACGTCCGGGACGATGCGTTCTTGCCCGCCTGCTGAGCCCGGTCCGGTCGTCATGGCGCGCAGCATGACAGAGATCTGACGCATAGTCAGTAGGCGTGCACGCGTCGGCGCCAAGGGCTCCGCGCAGGGCGGGGCAGGTCTCCGACGCCGCAGCCCGTGCGTGGGGACGAGCCCTTGTCAGGCGCCCGGTCGGCGCCCGGCGCGCCAGGACCGGTCCGGCCAAGTGCGCGGCAGGAGCGCGCCGCACCCGCGCTACCGCTGCCCGTCCCACCGCCGGGGGTTGTCCTCGAGTGCGGCACGGTCCCAGTCCCCGTGGATGGCCGCCGCCTCATAGGTGGTCTGCAGGAATCCGTTCAGCATCTGATCGGGGTCGGCGGCGGTGCGTACCGCCTCGTAGGGCAGAAGGTACTGCCCGTTCTCGGTGCTGTAGAACGCTTCGTCCGGAGTGACGGGGTGGTCGGCGAAGCCGTCCGGCTCCGGATACGCGTAGGCATAGAACGCTCCCTCCTCTCCCCCTCCCGGCCAGAAGCCGCAGCTGCTCAGCTCACGGGAGTAACCCTCGACCATGACCCAGTCACCACAATTGGGCGCACCACCGGGGTGCGGAGGAGCAGAGCGGCCGGAGAAGCGGGTGCAGGCGAGGTCCATGGCGCCCCAGAAGAAGTGGACGGGGCTGACCTTGCCGACGAAGTGGGAGCGGAAATCTGTCATGACACGTTCGGCCTGCACGAGCTGGCGCCAGAACAGGTGGGCCGCTCGGGGGTCGTAGGCGGCGTGGTGGTCGTCCTCCGCGAAGGGGATCGCGGGCTCCACCTCGTTGGGGCGAGCCTGGATCCGCGCCGGGACACCGAGGGAATGAAGTGCCCGCATCGTTTCCTCGTAGAAGCGTGACACGGGCTTGGCCTCAAGGTCTACGCACCGTGTCCCTCCGTCACTCGTGCGGATGTTCAGGCGGTGTTCGAAGAAGTCGAATTCGATGTCGAAGATGCCGGTTCCGTACGGGACAGCGGACGTGCTCAGACCCCGTGGGGTGACGTAGAGGGTGACCTGCCACCAGTGGTTGACCAATGGTGCGTGAGCGAGCCGCACCTTGCCGATGATCTGCATCCACATGTGCAGCGTGTCACGCGTGTCGGTCCAGTCGGCCACCCGGAGCGTCGGCCACGCGTTCCCGGCGTGCGGTTTCTGCTGGTTCACGGCGTGACTCCTTGTGGTCCGGATCCGAGCGGGGCCGCTCAGCGGTGCTCGGGGTTCGGGAAGTCCGGGCGACACCCGGCGTCCCACCTGCTGCGCTGGTTCCCGTACGTGGGCATGCCGCCGGCTCGCCTGAGCATCGTCGCGAGGTGCATGAGGTTGTACGTCATGAACGCTGTGTTTCGGTTGGTGAAGTCGTTCTCCGGGCCACCCGAACCGGCGTCCAGGTAAGAGGGTCCGGGTCCCGCCTCACCGATCCACCCTGCGTCAGCCTGCGGCGGAATGGCGTATCCGAGATGCTGGAGGCTGTAGAGGACATTCATGGCGCAGTGTTTGACGCCGTCCTCGTTGCCGGTGATCAGGCAGCCGCCGGCACGGCCGTAGAAAGCGTACTGCCCAGCATCGTTGAGGAGACTCGAGCAGCCGTAGAGGCGCTCGATGACGCGTTTCATGACGGAGCTGTTGTCGCCCAGCCAGATCGGACCGCAGAGAACCAGGATGTGCGCGTCCATGATTCTCTCGAAGAGAGCGGGCCAGGCGTCGGTCTGCCAGCCGTGCTCGGTCATGTCGGGCCACACTCCTGTGGCAATGTCATGATCGGCCGCACGCACTGTCTCCACCTGCACACCGTGCCGCCGCATGATGCCAGAGCTCAGATCGATGAGGCCGTCGGTATTGCTGATCTCTGGCGAGCGCTTGAGCGTGGTATTGATGTACACCGCACGCAGGCCGTCGAACTGCGGCGTCGGCCCTTCAGGCGGCAATGCTGCGGGCTGCTCCCCTGAGAGTGCAGGCGTACCGGTTGTCCGTTCTGCCTTCACCAGCCCTCCCGAGGGCTCGCCGGTCTGCTCGGGTGGCGTCGACGCCACCTCCAGCAGGGTCACCCAGGGCCTGAGCTCCGGCAACCCGGCGATCCCTCACCATCCTCAGCCTGGACTGGACGACCGCACCCTGCTTCCACACCATCCTGTGGATCGTTCTCGTCCCCGGCCTGGCGGCGCTCCTGTGCACTCTCCGCGTCACCACCGCCTACGCTCTGCTGACCCTGGCGGTGTACCTCGCCGACGAGGCGCCCTACGACAACGGTTACAGCACCGGTTGGCCCGGACTGATCCTCGTCGCCGTCAGCGGGATCGGCGCCGTCGTCGTCTGTGCCGGGCGCGTTCGGGCGCAGCAGCGCGCCGCTCATATCCGGCGCGTCGCCCGTACCACTCGACACACCGTGCTTCGGCCTCTGCCCTCCCACTGGGCGGGACTGGACCAGGCGGCCTCGTACACCGCAGCGGACGTCGCCGCCCGTGTCGGCGGCGACTTCTACGACATCCAGCCTTCCCCTCACGGGACACGCCTCGTCCTGGGTGACGTACAGGGCAAGGGTCTCGGCGCCGTATCCACCGCTTCCGTCCTGGCCGGAAGCTTCCGCGAAGCCGCCTCCGACGGCGTCACCGAAGCCCGCGACAGCAGCGGCGCCTTCTTCCCGCTTCTCGAACACCTCGACACAGCACTGCGGACCGACCCCGAGCTCGCCGAGCCGCGCCATCTCGTCCACGACATCAGAAACGCGGCCTCACGACACACAGCGCGCGGCCTCACGGACGACACCGCCATCCTCGCCGTCCGCCGCACCCACCACTGACCCCGGGCCCGGAACCCGCCCCACCCACCGGCGTTGGCAGGTAGAGGGCAGTCCCCGGTCGTGACACGATCCCCGGAGCAACCGGGCCGGGCGTCACCATCCTGGTTCACCGGGTTGGCGTGCACCATCCCCCGGACGAGCCCGCGGTCGTACCCGGCCAAATGAACTCCCTGCCCACAGCCGCACAACGACGGCTGTGGGCAGGGTCATGTCCGCACGAGGTCGCCTCGGTTGAACCGGGCAGCCCGCCGCAGTGTTTTCCCGGCGCGCCTGACCTGCGCCCTACAGCACCGGCAGCAGCGCCTTCAGCTCGAAGGCGGTGACCTCGCTGCGGTACTCCTCCCACTCCTGCTTCTTGTTGCGCAGGAAGAAGTCGAAGACGTGCTCGCCGAGCGTCTCGGCGACCAGTTCGCTCTTCTCCATCAGCGCGATCGCCTCGCCCAGGTTCTGCGGCAGCGGCTCGATGCCCATCGCGCGGCGCTCCGCGTCGGACAGGGCCCAGACGTCGTCGTCGGCGCCGGCCGGGAGCTCGTAGCCCTCCTCGATGCCCTTGAGGCCCGCGGCCAGGAGCACCGCGTACGTCAGGTAGGGGTTGGCGCCGGAGTCGATGGAGCGGACCTCTACGCGGGCCGAGCCGGTCTTGCCGGGCTTGTACATCGGGACGCGGATCAGCGCGGAGCGGTTGTTGTGGCCCCAGCAGATGTACGAGGGGGCCTCGCCGCCGGCGCCCGCGGCGCGGGAGGAGCCGCCCCAGATGCGCTTGTAGGAGTTGACCCACTGGTTGGTGACGGCGGAGATCTCCGCGGCGTGCTTGAGCAGGCCCGCGATGAAGGAGCGGCCGACCTTGGAGAGCTGGTACTCGGCGCCGGACTCGTAGAACGCGTTGCGGTCGCCCTCGAAGAGGGAGAGGTGGGTGTGCATGCCCGAGCCGGGGTACTCCGAGAACGGCTTCGGCATGAAGGTGGCCTGCACGCCCTGCTCCAGCGCGACCTGCTTCATGACCAGGCGGAAGGTCATGATGTTGTCGGCGGTGGAGAGCGCGTCCGCGTACCGCAGGTCGATCTCCTGCTGGCCGGGGGCGCCCTCGTGGTGGCTGAACTCGACCGAGATACCCATGGATTCGAGCATGGTGATCGCCTGGCGGCGGAAGTCCATGCCGACGTTCTGCGGGGTGTGGTCGAAGTAGCCGGAGCTGTCCGCGGGGGTGGGGCGGGTGCCGTCGACCGGCTTGTTCTTCAGCAGGAAGAACTCGATCTCCGGGTGGGTGTAGAAGGTGAATCCCAGGTCGGAGGTCTTGGCCAGGATGCGCTTGAGCACGTAGCGCGGGTCGGCGAAGGACGGCGAGCCGTCGGGCATCAGGATGTCGCAGAACATCCGGGCCGTGCCGGGTGCCTCCGCGCGCCAGGGCAGGATCTGGAACGTGCCCGGGTCCGGCTTGGCGATCATGTCCGACTCGTACACCCGGGCGAAGCCCTCGATGGCGGAGCCGTCGAAGCCGATTCCCTCGTCAAACGCCTGTTCCAGCTCGGCGGGGGCCACGGCCACGGACTTGAGGTAACCGAGCACGTCGGTGAACCACAGCCGTACGAACCGGATGTCGCGCTCCTCAAGCGTCCTGAGGACGAATTCCTGCTGCTTGTCCATAGCCACATCCTTGCAGTTCAGACGGTCCGTGCACCACCGCCCGGGGTAAGGGGGAAAGTCCAGTATCACGACCCCGGATTTCACCCAGATTACGCACCCGACGTGAGATGGAGCACTCGGCCACCCACTACGATCGTCGGCCATGGTGCGCAAGGGGTGCGGCGGCCTCGCAACCGCCCCGCGCGCACCGGTTTCCCGACCCGTTCCGTCATCTCATCGCCCCTTCGCAGAAGGACCCACGACATGAGCTTCGACCGCAGGACCCGCATAGAGCAGATGCGCAAGGCCGACCGTGCGCGTGACCGCCGCACCCGTGTGCTGGTCATAAGCCTCAGCGCCGTCGTCGTCGCAGGTCTCGTCAGCTTCGGCGCCTACACACTCATCGACCGGTCCGAGGCCTCGGCCGACCAGAAGGCCGCCGACGCCAAGAACGCCGAGCAGTCCGAGGCGGAGAAGAAGGAACTGGCCGACGGACCGATCCAGGGCGAGAAGTCGTGGGACGCGAAGAAGCTGACCCGCAACCACGTCACCGAGACCGTCTCGTACCCGATGAAGCCGCCGGTCGGCGGTGACCACAGCCCCGTCTGGATGAACTGCGACGGCGACGTATACAAAAAGGCGATTCCTGACATGAACGCCGTGCACGCGCTGGAGCACGGGTCGGTGTGGGTGACGTACACGGACAAGGCCTCGGCCTCGGACGTGGACAAGCTGGCTGACCGGGTCGCGAAGACGCCGTACTCACTGATGAGCCCGTACAAGGACCAGGCCGGCAGCATCATGCTGAGCGCCTGGGGCAAGCAGGTCACGGTGGACAGCGCCGATGACCGCAGGGTGGCGCAGTTCTTCGCCAAGTACGTGCAGGGCCCGCAGACGCCCGAGCCGGGCGCCGCGTGCACCGGCGGGCGGGCGGCTCCGTGACAGAGGTGACGGAGGAGGCAGAGGGCGCGGAACCGCCGGAGAGCGGGAAGGCCGCGGAGGGCGGGGAGGCCGCGGGGAGCATCCGGCGCGTCCGCCGGGTGGCCGCTGCCGCCGTCGTGCTCGCGCTCCTGTTCGCGGGGGCGGCGACCGTCGCCTCCGCGCGGGGCGACGGGGGCGGGCAGCACGTGTCCGCCCCCGCCGTGCGGATCCCGGCGTCCGGCTCCGCGGACGCCGGGTTCGCCCGCGACATGGCCGTCCACCATCAGCAGGCCGTGGAGATGTCCTTCATCGTGCGCGACCGCACCGACGACGAGGACGTGCGCCGTCTCGCGTACGACATCGCCAACACACAGGCCAACCAGCGGGGCATGCTGCTCGGCTGGCTGGACCTGTGGGAGCTGCCGAAGGCGGCCACCGGGCAGGAACCGATGGCCTGGATGGCCGCCGGGGAGCACGCGGGCCACGACATGGCCGGGATGCCGGGCATGGACGGCGGCCACGAGGCCCATGACGGGTCCCTCATGCCCGGGATGGCGACGCGTACCGAGCTCGGGCAGCTCCGCCGGGCCAGTGGCAGACAGGCCGAGATCCTGTACCTCCAGCTGATGACCGACCACCACAGGGGCGGTGTCGACATGGCCCGCGGCTGTGCGGACCTGTGCACCGTGAAGGCCGAGAAGCGGCTGGCCCGGGGCATGGTCGAAGGCCAGCAGTCCGAGCTGCGGGCCATGGCCGGAATGCTGACGGAACGGGGCGCCGCGCCCCGGCCGGGAAAGCCGTCCTGAAACCGCTTTTCCCGGGGTGCACCCGAATGGGTGATAGCGGTCGCGTGCCCCGGGCGAGCCCCTCACGATGGGTTCGCTCGGGGTTTTACGCGAGTGCCCATCGGCACGCAGGAGGAAAGCCCATGACCACCGCCAAGGACATCATGCACACCGGCGCCACCTGGATCCCGGCGCACGAGACCCTCGACCGCGCCGCCCAGCTGATGCGCGACCACAACGTGGGCGCGCTGCCCATCTCGGAGAACGGCGAGCAGGACCGGATGGTCGGCATCCTCACGGACCGCGACATCGTGGTCGCCTGTGTGGCGATGGGCCGGGACCCGTCGAAGGTGACCGCCGGTGACCTCGCCCAGGGCACACCGCGCTGGATCGACGCGGAGGCCGAGGTGGAGGCGGTGCTGGAGGAGATGCAGACCCACCGGATCCGCCGGCTGCCGGTGGTCGAGAACAAGAAGCTGATCGGCATGATCAGCGAGGCCGATCTGGCCCAGCACCTCTCCGACGACCAGATCGCCGGGTGGGCGGAGAAGGTCTACTCCCGCAACTGACCGGTACGCCGCACGACCGGACGACCGGACGACGGCCCGACATCCCTGCCGGACAGCCCGTCGCCGCCGCCGGACAGCCCGTTGTCCGCCGCGCGGGGGCGGCGGGCCGCCGCGTTTCGTATACCCGGCGGGGGTAAGGTGCCGGCATGTCCGGAACGAGGAGTGCGACGTGCGGGCGGCTGCTGCTGTTCGCCGCGCTGCTCTTCGGGATCTTCACCATGCACACGGTCGGGCACCCGGCCGAGCACAGTGGCCCAGGGCCTGCGACACCGGCCGCCTCGCATGTGATGACCGGACCGGTCGTGGCATCCGGACCGACCCGACCGGTCGTGGCGCACGGGCCCGCGGTGGCCGTGCGGCACGACACCCCGGCGCCGATGCCCGGCATGGACCCCCTGTCGGTCTGCGTCGCGGTACTGGGTACCTGGGGCCTCACCCTGCTCACCCTGTGGCTGCTGGTGCGGCGGTGCGCCGCCCCGCGGCCGGGCCCGGGCCGCGGCCGGTCGCCGCGGGTGCCCCGGCCTCCTCCCCCGCCCCGGCCGCGCAAGGCCGTCCTCAGCGGACTGTCGGTGCTTCGGATATAGGCGCCCCGCGCCTTCCGTCCCCCCGCACACCGACCACATCCTTGAGGTGCACTCAGTCATGCCCGCTCAGCACACCCGACGCGCCGTGCTCGGCGCTTCGATCGCCCTTGCCGGTACGGGAGTTCTCGCCGCCTGCGCCGGCCGCGACGCCGCCGCGGACCACTCCGCCATGAACCACCCCGCCCCGTCCGGCACCACCGTCCCGGAGGGCTACGTCTCCCCCGACGGCCCGGAGGTCGCCGCGGCCGAGCAGCGGCGGGGCACCGGCCCCGCGCACAAGGTCACCCTGACCGCGACCCCGTCCCGGCTCGACCTCGGCGGCGGGCACACCGTCAGCTCGTGGGCGTACGGGGACCGGCTCCCCGGGAAGGAGATCCGGGTCACCGCGGGCGACACGCTCGCCCTCTCCCTCGCCAACCACCTGCCGCAGCCCACCTCGCTGCACTGGCACGGACTCGCCCTGCGCAACGACATGGACGGGGTGCCCGGGCTGACCCAGCGGGCCGTCGGGGCGGGGGCGGACTTCACCTACCGGTTCACGGTGCCGGACCCCGGCACGTACTGGTTCCACCCGCACTCGGGCGTCCAGCTGGACCGCGGGCTCTACGCGCCGCTGATCGTGGACGACCCGAAGGAACCCCTCGGCTACGACAAGGAGTGGATCGTCGTCCTGGACGACTGGGTCGACGGCGTGGACGGCTCCACCCCCGATGCCGTGCTCCAGGAACTCACCGGGGGCAGCGGGCACAGCGGGCACGCCATGCAGTCGACGGTCTCGCCCGCGAGCGGCGGGCCCTCGCGGATGCTGATGGGCGCCACCAGTGAGCTGCTGGGCGGCGACGCCGGCGACGTGGACTATCCGTACTACCTGGTCAACGGCCGCGTGGCCGAGGACCCTTCCGCCTTCACCGCACGGCCGGGCGACCGGATCCGGCTGCGGATCATCAACGCGGGCGGCGACACCGCCTTCCGCGTCGCGCTCGGCGGCCACCGGATGACGGTGACGCACACCGACGGCTTCCCGGTCCGGCACACCACGACCGACGCGCTGCTGATCGCGATGGGTGAGCGGTACGACGTGCTGGTCACCGCCGGGGACGGGGTGTTCCCGCTGACCGTGCTGGCCGAGGGCAAGAAGGCCTCGGCGATGGCCCTGCTGCGGACCGGAGGCGGTGCGGCGCCCGGCGCGTCCGTGCGGCCGAAGGAGCTGGACGGCGAACTGGTGACGGCCGACCGGCTGTCCCCGGACGCCTCCGTGGCCCTGGCCGCGCGCGAACCCGACCGGACGGTGCGGATGCGGCTGACGGGCTCCATGGAGGCGTACGACTGGGCCTTCGACAGGAAGCCGTACACCGCCGACCAGCGTCATCCGGTGAAGGCCGGGGAGCGGGTCCGGATGGAGTTCCACAACCCGACCGCGATGTGGCACCCGGTGCATCTGCACGGGCACACCTTCGCGCTGGCCGGGGGCGCGGCCGGGGCCCGTAAGGACACCGCGATCGTGCTGCCCCGGCAGACGCTGACCGTCGACTTCGACGCGGACAACCCGGGTCTGTGGATGCTCCACTGCCACAACCTGTACCACGCGGAGGCGGGCATGATGACGGTCCTCGGCTACCGCCGCTGACCTGCCACCTGGCGGGCCCCGGGAGGGTGCCGGCGATTCCGGCCGCGCTCGCGGCGCAGATCTCCGGCACCCTCCCCGCCACTTTTCGCCCGGCCCGCCAGGACATCGCGTCAGTCAGACGATTACACTGGGCGGCGTGCCTCAACTACGCCTCGCACTGAATCAGATCGACTCGACCGTCGGCGACCTCGCCGGCAACACCGAGTCGATCCTCCACTGGACCCGGCACTCCGCCGAACAGGGCGCCCACCTGGTGGCGTTCCCCGAGATGGTGCTGACCGGATACCCCGTCGAGGACCTGGCCCTGCGGTCGTCCTTCGTCGAGGCGTCGCGGGAGGCGCTGCGTGCGCTCGCCGCGCGCCTGGACGCCGAGGGCTTCGGGGAACTCCCGGTCGTCGTCGGCTACCTCGACCGCTCCGAGTCCGCCGCGCCGCGCTACGGCCAGCCCGCCGGATCGCCGCGGAACGCCGCCGCGGTGCTGCACCGCGGACGGATCGCGCTGAACTTCGCCAAGCACCACCTGCCCAACTACGGCGTCTTCGACGAGTTCCGGTACTTCGTGCCGGGCGACTCGATGCCCGTCGTACGGGTGCACGGCGTCGATGTGGCGCTCGCGATCTGCGAGGACCTCTGGCAGGACGGCGGCCGGGTGCCGGCCGCGCGTGCCGCCGGGGCCGGGCTGCTGCTGTCGATCAACGCCTCGCCGTACGAGCGGGACAAGGACGACACCCGGCTGGAACTGGTCCGCAAGCGGGCCCAGGAGGCCGGCTGCACGACCGCGTACCTCGCGATGATCGGCGGCCAGGACGAGCTGGTCTTCGACGGGGACTCGATCGTCGTCGACAAGCAGGGCGAGGTCATCGCCCGTGCGCCGCAGTTCGCCGAGGGCAGCGTGATCCTGGACCTCGACCTGCCGGCCGCCTCGCCCGAGGCGCCCTCGGGCGTGGTGAACGACGGGCTGCGGATCGACCACGTGGTCCTCTCCGAGAAGCCGCTGCCGGCGTACGAGGCGGAGCTGGCCGGAGGGTACGCGGAGCGGCTCGACGACGACGAGGAGCTGTACTCGGCGCTCGTCGTGGGCCTGCGGGCGTACGCGGCGAAGAACGGCTTCAGCAGTGTGCTGATCGGGCTCTCCGGCGGGATCGACTCGGCGCTGGTCGCCGCGATCGCCTGCGACGCGCTGGGCGCGCAGCACGTGTACGGCATCTCGATGCCGTCGAAGTACTCCTCGGACCACTCCAAGGGCGACGCGGCCGAGCTGGCGCGGCGTACCGGGCTGAACTTCCGGACCGTACCGATCGAGCCGATGTTCGACGCGTACATGGGGTCGCTGGGGCTCACCGGGCTCGCCGAGGAGAACCTGCAGTCGCGGCTGCGCGGCACGATGCTGATGGCCGTGTCCAACCAGGAGGGCCAGATCGTCCTGGCTCCGGGCAACAAGTCGGAGCTGGCGGTCGGTTACTCGACGCTGTACGGGGACTCCGTCGGCGCGTACGGGCCGATCAAGGACGTCTACAAGACGTCGGTCTTCCGGCTGGCGAAGTGGCGCAACCGGGCGGCGGAGGAACGCGGGCAGATCCCGCCGATCCCGGAGGCCTCCATCACCAAGCCGCCGAGCGCGGAGCTGCGGCCGGGTCAGGTCGACACGGACTCGCTGCCCGACTACGACGTGCTGGACCGGATCCTGGAGATGTACGTCGACCGGGACCAGGGTCTCGACGCGATCGTCGCGGCCGGGTTCGACGCGGCACTGGTGGCGAAGACGCTGCGGATGGTGGACACGGCGGAGTACAAGCGGCGGCAGTACCCGCCGGGCACGAAGATCTCGCCCAAGGGCTTCGGCAAGGACCGGCGGCTGCCGATCACGAACCGGTGGCGCGAGTCCGGCTGACGCCGGGGGTGGGTGTGCTGCGGGCCCGTCCGGGGCCGGGGGTTTGTCCTCGAACGCCGGACGGGCTTGATTTGGCCGGGCTCGGGCTTGATGTGCGCGAGCCGGGCTTGACTGGCGCGAGCCGAGTTTGGTGTGCGCGAGCCGGGCTTGACTGGCGCGAGGCTCAGTGCACGTCTGCCTCGGTCCTTCGCGGAGTGGATGCCGCCGCCCGCGCCACCACCCTCGACGGGGTCCGGTCGCGGTCCAGTACGCCCGCGGTGACCGCCACCGCGAGACCCGCCACGGCCAGTACCGCGCCGACCAGGGCCGGGGAGGTCCAGCCCCAGCCCGCCGCGATGGCCACGCCGCCCAGCCACGCGCCGCCCGCGTTGGCCAGGTTGAAGGCGGAGTGGTTGGAGGCGGATGCCAGGGTCGGGGCGTCCTTGGCCTTGTTCATGACGAGCATCTGCAACGGCGTGGTCGTCATGAAGCCGACCCCGCCCAGCAGCACGACCATCACCAGCGCGGCCCACTGCACATGGGCGGCGAACGGGAAGACCACCAGGACGACGGCGAGCGCGCCCAGCGAGCCGTACAGCGTCGGGCGCAGCGCCCGGTCCGTGAGCGGGCCCGCGGCGAGTGCGCCGAGGGTCATGCCGATGCCGAAGAGCGCCAGCACCAGGGTGACGGAGGACTCCCCGAAGCCCATCGCCTCGGTCGTCATCGCCGAGAGGTAGGAGTACACGGCGAAGACCCCGGCGAAGCCGAAGACGGCGGTCAGGAGTCCGAGGAGGACCTGACGGTTGCCGAGGGCCCGCAGTTCGTGGCGCACGCCTCGGTGGGCCTCGACCGGGATCTGCGGGACGAGGCGGGCGAGTGCGGCCATCGCGCACAGCCCGATCAGCGCGACCACCAGGAACGTGGCCCGCCAGCCGAGGTGCTGGCCGAGCAGGGTGGCTGCGGGGACTCCGACGATGTTGGCGACGGTCAGGCCGAGGAACATGGTCGCCACGGCCCGCGCCTGGCGCCCGTCGGAGACCAGCCGGGCGGCGACGACCGCCCCGACGCCGAAGAAGGCGCCGTGCGGCAGTCCTGCCAGTACCCGTCCCGCGACCAGCCAGCCGAAGTCCGGAGCCAGCGCGGAGGCGAGGTTGCCGACGGTGAACAGTGCCATCAGCAGCAGGAGCATCCGCTTGCGCGGGATGCGCGAGCCGACGGCGGTGAGCAGCGGGGCGCCGAGCACCACGCCGATCGCGTACGCCGACACGAGGTAGCCGGCCGTGGGGACGGAGGTGCCCAGATCGTCCGCGACGTTGGGCAGCAGGCCCATCATCACGAACTCCGTAGTACCGATGCCGAAGGCGCTCACCGCGAGTGCGAGCAGAGCCAGAGGCATGAAGAGAGACCTTTCCGAAGTGGGCCCCATGTGCTCCGGCCGGGCCCGGTGGGCCTCGGGGAACGGGAGGGGGCAGGAGGGAACGCGGCCGTGCGTGCGCCGGCGCGGGCCGGCCGGGGCCGGATCGCACGGTGACGGACCGGCTTCCTCGCCGGTGGCCTTGTTCCCGTTCGGAACAAAGTCTCTCAGACGTTTGGTGCGCAGAGGTAAACGGACCGTTGCGTCACAGTTTGACGCGGGCGGCGATCGGAAGATGGTCGCTGTCCGTGGCCGGGAGCGTCCACGACGACATCGGCTCGACGCCCTTCACCATGATCTGGTCGATCCGTGCCATCGGGAACGAGGCGGGCCAGCTGAATCCGAACCCGTCACCCGCCGCGCCCTGGGTGGAGCGCATCTGCGAGGTGACCGCGTTGAGCGAGCGGTCGTTCATGGTCCCGTTGAGGTCACCGAGGAGCGCGACCCGTTCCAGCGGTTCGTGGGAGATGGCCTTGCCGAGGGCGTCCGCGCTCTGGTCCCGCTGGCTGGCGGTGAATCCGGCGTGCAGCTTGACCCGCACCGAGGGCAGGTGCGCGACGTAGAAGGCGATCGGGCCCTCGGGCGTGGTGACGGTGGTGCGCATGGCGCGGACCCAGCCCATCTTGATGTCCACCGGGCGGGTTGCGCTCAGGGGGTACTTGCTCCACAGCCCGACGGTCCCCTGCACCGAGTGGTACGGGAAGCGGTCGGCGAGCGCCGACTCGTAGGCCGTGACCTTGCCGCTGGGGAGTTCCTGGAGGGCGACGACGTCGGCGCCCGAGCCGGCGACCTGCTGGGCGGTGCCGGCGGGGTCGGGGTTGTCCGCGTTGACGTTGTGGGTGGCGACGGTGAGGTCACCGCCGGTGCCCGACTTGTCGGTGAGCAGCCCGCCGAAGACGTTGAACCAGACCAGGACGGGCAGCAGCAGGGCGACCAGCGCGGTCGCCGAGCGGCGCACCAGGCCCAGGATCAGCAGCAGCGGGACGAAGACCGCGCACCACGGCAGGAAGGTCTCGGTGAGGCTGCCCAGGTTGCCGATGGTGTTCGGGATCTGGGCGTGGAGGACCATCACGAGGGCCAGCAGGACCGAGCAGCCGGCCAGCACGATCCCGCGCCGCCAGATGCCGGGGTCCCTGGTCAGTCTGTCGCGCAGGTCCCGGAAACGGGATCCGGTGCGCTGCGGTCCTGCGCCGCCGTTCCCGGTGTCCGCCCTGTACGCCTGCACCATTGCGCTGTCCTCACTGCCTTGCCGTACACATCGCCGCGCCCACGACCCTAGGGGATACGCGATGCCTTTCCGGCCGTCGGCGACGGCCGTACTGCCACGAGGACGACCCGGGCGGTGCGAAGGGTTCCGGCCACAGAGGGTCTGTGGTGGCTTGTGACAGAACGCTCACACTCGCCTCGGCCCGGGCGAGTCAGCCGGCCGGTCTCAGCGGTGACCTGCGTCTTCACCTCGGCCGGAGGCCGCAGGACGCGGTCCGGGGCCCTCGATCGGCAGGCGGTTGACGCGGTCGGCGAGGTCCTCGGGCAGCAGCGCGTCGGGCCGGTGGACGGTGCGTACGAGCATCGCGTTCCCGCCCGGCCCGAAGGCCGGATTCCCTGCGAGGACCGGGGACGGACATGGACGGAACGTACGTCTGCTTCGATACGGGTCTGTCTCGCACCGAAAGTCCTTACCGGCCTCGTGACACCGCGTGCCATCCCGTGCGGCGGGCCCACTTCCCGTGAGCGGCTCCGGGATGCCACCATGGAAGCGGTCCGGGGACGCCGTCAGGGCGCCTCGAGATGACGAAGGAGCCGTTGGCAATGTCGCTTCAGGCTGCGCACAACCAGTCCCCCACTTCCCCCGCGGGAGCCCCCTCCGACAGCAGCAAGGCGCTGTACGGAGGCAAGAGCAACCGCCGGGTCACCGTCCACGACATCGCCGCCGCCACCGCGCGCGGCGAGAAGTGGCCCATGCTCACCGCCTACGACGCGATGACCGCGTCCGTCTTCGACGAGGCCGGCATCCCGGTCATGCTCGTCGGCGACTCCATGGGCAACTGTCACCTCGGCTACGAGACCACCGTGCCCGTCACGATGGACGAGATCGCCATCCTGTCCGCCGCCGTCGTCCGGGGCACCAAGCGCGCTCTGATCGTGGCCGACCTGCCCTTCGGGTCCTACCAGGAGAGCCCCGTCCAGGCCCTGCGCAACGCCACCCGGCTGATCAAGGAGTCCGGGGTCGGCGCGGTCAAGCTGGAGGGCGGCGAGCGCAGCCATGAGCAGATCAAGCTCCTGGTCGACGCCGGCATCCCGGTCATGGCCCACATCGGCCTGACCCCGCAGTCCGTCAACGCGATGGGCTACCGGGTGCAAGGCCGCGGCGAGGAGGCCGCCCAGCAGATGCTGCGCGACGCGAAGGCCGTGCAGGACGCGGGCGCGTTCGCCGTCGTCCTGGAGCTCGTCCCGGCCGAACTGGCCGCCGAGGTCACCCGCACCCTGCACATCCCGACCGTGGGCATCGGCGCCGGTCCGGACACCGACGCGCAGGTGCTGGTCTACACCGACATGGTCGGCCTGACCGGTGGCAAGGTGCCGCGCTTCACCAAGCAGTACGCCGACCTGCGCCAGATCCTCGGAGACGCCGCGAAGGCGTACGCGGACGAGGTCGTCGGCGGCACCTTCCCGGCGCCGGAGCACACCTTCCACTAGCGCCTTCCGTTCGGATCAGGCCGGCCCCCGCGGGCCCGGCCTGATCCGAACGAGATGCCCCAGGCAGTACGCCGGCTCCGCCCGGCAACCGACCGACCACTGCCGCACCACCGACAGCCCGCCGACATCCCCCATCGGCGGGCTGTCGCCCTGCTGTCGGCGGACTGTCGGTGCGCTGTCGGTGGCGGCTGGTCTGATGGTCGGCATGACGCGAATCGACAAGAACCCCAGGAACGGCAAGAACGCCGTCGAGGTACGGGGGCTGGTCAAGCACTACGGCGCGACCAAGGCTCTGGACGGCGTGGACCTCGATGTGCGCGAGGGCACCGTCCTCGGCGTGCTCGGCCCCAACGGCGCCGGCAAGACGACCCTCGTACGGGTCCTGTCCACCCTGATCCAGCCCGACGCCGGACACGCGGTCGTGGCCGGCTACGACGTGGTGAAGCAGCCCCGCGCGCTCCGCCGCACCATCGGCCTGACCGGTCAGTACGCCTCGGTCGACGAGAAGCTCTCCGGCTGGGAGAACCTCTACATGATCGGGCGGCTGCTCGACCTGCCGCGCAAGAAGGCCCGCTCGCGCGCCGACGAACTGCTGGAGCGCTTCTCGCTCACGGACGCGGCGAAGAAGGCCGCGATGGAGTACTCCGGCGGTATGCGCCGCCGGCTGGACCTCGCCGCCTCCATGATCGGCAGCCCGGCCGTCCTCTACCTGGACGAGCCGACGACGGGGCTCGACCCCCGTACCCGCAACGAGGTCTGGGACGAGGTGCAGCGGATGGTCGCGGAGGGGGCGACCGTGCTGCTCACCACCCAGTACATGGAAGAGGCCGAACAGCTCGCCAACGAGCTCACGGTCATCGACAAGGGCAGGATCATCGCCCGCGGCGGTGTCGACGAACTGAAGGCCAAGGTCGGCGGGCGCACCCTGCAGATCCGGCCCTCGGACCCCGCCCAGCTGGCCGCGATGGCCCAGGCCATCAGGGAGGCCGGTCTCGACGGTGTGGCGGGCGCCCAGGCTGTCCCGGACGAGGGACTGCTGTACGTACCGATCCTCAGCGACGAGCAGCTCACCGCCGTCATCGGCCTGCTCGGCACCCGGGGCTTCCCGCTGGCGCACGTCGCCACCGCGCTGCCCAGCCTGGACGAGGTGTTCCTCGCCATCACCGGCGACAAGGCCACCGTCACCGACACGACTCCCCAGGAGGTCGCGGCATGAGCACGACGACTCTGACGCCCACCCCCACCGACGCGGCCCCGGCCGCCCCGGCCGCGAAGCTCCATGACGAGGGCCGGATCGGGCTGCGGAACAACCTGCGCCACATCGGTGCGCTGGTGCGGCGCAATCTGCTCCAGATCAAGAAGGATCCGGAGTCGATGTTCGACGCGCTCCTGATGCCGGTGATCTTCGTCCTGCTCTTCGTGTACGTCTTCGGCGGTTCCGTCGGCGGCAGCATGGGCGGCGGCCGGCAGGAGTACCTGAACTACCTGATCCCCGGCCTGATGGCGATGATGGGCATGAACATCGCCATGGCCGTCGGCAGCGGTGTCAACGACGACTTCCGCAAGGGGGTCATGGACCGGTTCCGCACCATGCCGATCGCCCGCTCCTCGGTGCTCATCGCCAAGATCGTGGTCGAGCTCGCCCGGATGATGGTCGCCACCCTGATCCTGCTGGCCATGGGCTTCGCGCTCGGCATGGAGCTCCACGGGTCGGTGCTCGGTCTGATCGGGGCGATCGGGCTGGCGGCCGCGTTCGGTGCCGCCATCATGTGGATCTTCATCCTGCTCGGACTGTCCATGAAGACGGCCCAGGCCGTCCAGGGAATGGGGATGATCGTGATGATGCCGCTCCAGTTCGGCTCGTCCATCTTCGCC
Source organism: Streptomyces sp. NBC_00236 (assembly GCF_036195045.1). Lineage (NCBI taxonomy): Bacteria > Bacillati > Actinomycetota > Actinomycetes > Kitasatosporales > Streptomycetaceae > Streptomyces > Streptomyces sp. NBC_00236. The sequence continues at coordinate 2,128,168 of NZ_CP108100.1, forward strand.
CCGCCCACGACGATGCCGGGCTGGCTCCAGACCTTCACCGACTACAACCCGCTGTCCAACCTGGCCGACGCCGCACGCGCCCTGATGATGGGCACCCCGGTCGGCAACTCGGTCTGGCTGACGCTCGGCTGGACCGTGGTCATCACCGCGGCCATGGCGCCGCTCGCGGTCTCCAAGTTCCGCAAGAAGTCCTGACCCGGTCGGTTCAGCTCCGGTACGCGTCCACGAGGGCGGCGGCCTCCTCCAGGGAGAGGCCGCCGCCCTCGGCGTACGCGGCCTCGTAGGCCGCCTCCCCGAGCGCGGCACGGACCAGCTCCTCGGCACGCTCGAAGTTGTCCCGCTCCATCGACGTGAGGAAGTGTCCCTTCGGCAGCAGCGCCCGGCCGGCGGCCAGCAGCCGGGCACCGAGCTCCGCGCCGCGCTCCGCACCGAGCCCGCCCAGCGCCCAGGCCAGGGTGACCAGGTGGATCACGGCCATCTGCGGCGCCACCATCTGCGTCAACGGATCGCCCAGGCGCAGCAGGGCCTGCCGGCCGCGGTCCAGGGCGTCCGCGTAGTTCTCCTCCTGGTTGTCCAGCCAGGCCAGGCCGCCCAGGACGAAGCCCTCGAAGATCGCCATGGTCTGCGACCTGAACTCCTCCAGCAGTTCGGAGAACTGTTCACGCGCCTCGGCGGTCCGGCCGCAGCGGCCCAGCCACAGGGCCAGGAAGAGCCGGGCCGCCGGCCGCGCCTCGTGCCCCGCGTGCCGCTCGTCCGCGATCACCTGGCGCAGGATCACCTCGCCCTCCGCCCCGCGGTCGAGTTCGGTCAGAGCGGACGCGTACCGGGTACGGAGCACCGACACCTGGGCCAGGGCGCCGAGCTTCTCCGCGCAGCCGATCGCGTCCTGGTAGTCCTCGGCCGCCCGGCGGTAGTCGCCCGTCTTCTCGTACGCCTCACCGCGTGAGGACAGCGCCTCGGCCATGCCCCAGTCGTCACCGAGGCGGCGGAAGATCTCCAGGCTCTCGGCGGCGTCCACGTGGGCCGCACCCGCCCAGTCGGGGCGGTTGGCCAGCACGTTGGCGCGCATCTGGAGCGCCGCGGCAAGCTCCCACTCGAAGGCGAACTCCCGTGCGGCGCGCACCGTTTCGTCCAGCAGGTGCCGCAGGTCCGCGACGCCCCCGGTCAGCATGACGGCGAAGAACCAGAGCGATGCGGGGCTCCGGCAGGTCTGCGGCTGACCGGCCCGGTAGACGGAGGCGATGCCCCGGAGCCGCGTCATGCTGGCCTCGTTCGTCCACTCGTCCATCGCGTGGTCCATGCTGACCAGCTGGACCAGCCCCACCTGGCGCCGCGCCTCCTGGAGCAGTTCGGGTTCCATGGGCGGGGGCGCGTCGGTGCAGCGTTCGTGGATCGAGGGCGCGGGTTCCACGGGCTCGGCGAAGGGGTCGGGGCCGAGGGCCGCCGCGGCGTCGGCCCAGTGCAGGGCGTCGCTGCGCAGATTGCGGATCTGCCAGTACCAGGAGAGCGAGATCACCAGGCACAGCGACTCCTGCTCGTCACGCGCGGCGACGGCGTGCCGCAGCGCGGTGCGCAGGTTCTCGTACTCGCGCTGGAAGAGCTCGATGGCGGCGCGCTGTCCGGCGCCGCGGAGCAGGGGGTCGGTGGTGCGGGCCAGCTCGCGGAAGTACACGAGGTGCTGGCGTTCGACGGCGTCCCGCTCCCCCGTCTCGTCGAGCCGCTGTGCCGCGTACTCGCCGACGGTCTCCAGGAGGCGGTAGCGCATCTGGCCGTCCGCCGCGGGGGCGGCGACGACCAGGGACTTGTCGACCAGGGAGCCGAGCAGCCCGGCGACCTCCCGCGCGTGGCGCGGCCCGTCCGCGCAGACCGCCTCGGCCGCTTCGAGGGTGCAGCCGCCGGCGAACACGGACAGCCGGCGCAGGGTGGTGCGTTCGTCCTCGTCGAGGAGGTCCCAGGACCAGTCGACGACGGCCCGCAGGGTCTGCTGGCGCGGGAGCACGGTGCGGCTGCCGCCCGTCAGCAGCCGGAACCGGTCGTCGAGCCGGTCGGCGATCTGCTGCGGGGTGAGCATCCGCAGCCGGGCGGCGGCGAGTTCGATGGCGAGCGGCAGGCCGTCCAGGCGGCGGCAGATCTCGGCGGTGGCCGCCGCGGTCGCCTCGTCGGCGTCGGCCCGGAAGCCGGGCAGTGCGGCGGCTCCGCGTTCGGCCAGCAGGCGCAGGGCCGTCGGGTCGGGCAGCGGCTCCACGGGCCGGACGAACTCGCCGGGTACGCCGAGGGGTTCGCGGCTGGTGGCGAGGACGGTGAGCTGCGGGCAGCGGGCCAGCAGGTGATCGGCGAGGGCCGCGGCCGCCTCGATCACATGCTCGCAGTTGTCCAGGAGCAGCAGCATGCGGCGCCGCGAGCAGTGCTCGGTGAGCCGGGACAGCGGCTCGCCCGCACCCCGTTCGCCGGCACCCCGTTCGGCGGCCCGGAGCTCTTCGGCGCCCGCGCCGCGCAGCACGGTCTCGCGGGCGCCGAGTGCGCCGAGGACCGCTTCCGGTACCGCTTCGGGGTCGTCGACGGGCGCGAGTTCGGCCAGCCAGACGCCGTCCGGCCAGGACGCGGGGTCGAAGGATTCCGCGGTCTCCTGGGAGAGCCGGGTCTTGCCGGCGCCGCCGGGTCCGAGGAGGGTGACCAGCCGGGCCCGGGTGAGGTCGCCGCGCAGCGCGTCGATGTCGCGCTCGCGGCCGACGAAGCTGGTGAGCCGGGCCCGGAGGTTGCCCTGCCGGACAGCCGGTGCGGCGGGCCGGTGAACCGTCCGCGGGGCGGGACGGGCCGGTTCCTGACGGAGCAGCTCGGCGTGCAGTGCGCTCAGCCCGGGGCCCGGGTCCGTGCCGAGCCGGTCGGCGAGCACGGTGCGGACCTCGTCGTACGCGGCCAGCGCCTGGGCCGTGCGCCCGGCGTCGCGCAGGGCCCGCAGCCGCAGCGCCTGGAGCGGTTCGTCGAGGGGGTGCTCCTCGCAGAGCGCGGCCAGTTCCGGCAGCACCTCGTCGGCCCGGCCGAGCGCGAGGGCCGCGGCGATCCGGGTCCGGCGGGCGTCGAGGCGACGGGCGGTCCAGCGGGCCGCGACGGCGTGCCGGTCGGGAAGGTCGGCGAGCACCGGCCCCCGCCAGAGGCCGAGGGCGTCGTCCAGGACGCTCAGCGCCTTCGCCGGATCGCCGGCGTCCAGGGCCCGCGTGCCCTCCTCCACGAGGCGTTCGAAGCGGTGGAGATCGACGCTGTCCGGTTCGGCGGCCAGCCGGTAGCCGTTGTCCACGGACACGACCTCCGCATGGCCGAGCGCCCGTCTGAGCCGGCCCACGAGTGCCTGCAGGGCCCCTGACGCGTCGGCGGGCGGGTCACCGTCCCAGACCTCGTCGACGAGCACCGCGAACGGCACCGTCCGGCCGGTGCGCAGCGCGAGCACCGCGAGCAGGGCGCGCAGCCGCGCCCCGCCGACGGCGACGGCCGTGCCGTCGTCGCGGAGTGCCTGGGTGGTACCGAGGATGCCGTAGCGCACGCGCCCATTGTCCGTGACGCGGTCCGGGCCATCCACAGCCACCCGGCCGCACCCGCTCGCCCCGCCCGCATTCGTGCCCGTCATACCCCCACCCTTCATGGAACCACCCACCCGATGCGAGACGTTTTCCGCGTGTCGCCTGTACGGTCGGGGCTCGCCGCCCGCCCGCTCCCCGCAGCCACCAGGAGCCGCCGATGACCTCCGCAACAGCCCGCAGCGACCGGCGGATCAGCCCGGTCTTCCTCGGTATCGCCGCCGTGACGGCGGTGTCCGGCTGGGCGGTGTGGACGGATTTCGCCGAGCAGCCGGGCTTCGCCACGTTCCTTTTCGTCACCGCGGCCTGGGTCGTCTCGCTCTGTCTCCACGAGTACGCCCACGCCCGCACGGCGTTGCACAGCGGCGACATCTCCATCGGGGCGAAGGGCTATCTGACCCTGAACCCCTTGAAGTACACGCATGCGCTGCTGAGCATCGTGCTGCCCGTGCTGTTCGTGATCATGGGCGGGATCGGGCTGCCCGGCGGCGCGGTCTTCATCGAGCGGGGCCGGATCCGGGGCCGCTGGCGGCACAGCCTGATCTCGGCTGCGGGCCCGCTGACGAACGTCCTGTTCGCGCTCGTGTGCACCGCGCCGTTCTGGCTGGACGCGCTGGACGGCGTCCCGGTCGCGTTCCGGTACGCACTGGGCTTCCTGGCGCTGCTCCAGGTAACGGCCGCGATCCTGAACTCCGTACCGGTGCCGGGGCTGGACGGTTACGGGGTGATCGAGCCGTGGCTCTCGCACTCGCTCCGGCGCACGGTGGAGCCGTTCGCGCCGTTCGGGCTGATCGCGGTCTTCGGTCTGCTGTGGGTCCCCGAGGTGAACGCGGCCTTCTTCGACGCGATCGACGCGATTCTGCGGTCGCTGGGCGTCAGTGAGTTCGAGACGTACTGCGGTCTCGACGCGTACCGGTTCTGGCAGACGCCCAACCCGGTCTGTGAGATGGCCGGGTAGGGCCTCTCGTCCGGATCGGGACGGGCTCGCGGCGTCCCGGCCCGATCCGGACGGCAGGCCCTGGGCACCCCGGCGCCCTACGCGCCCTGGGCGTTCACGCGCTGCCGGCGTACGTAGTACCAGGCCATGTTGGACGAGAGGCCGACCAGCAGCACCCAGACGATCCCGAGGAGCCAGCTGCCCTGCACGAAGGAGATCACGGCGGCTGCGACGGCGAGGACGCAGACGGCGATGGCGTAGAGAGCGAGGCGGGGCATGGGGGTGGCTCCTGTCGGGGGATGGTGCGCGGTCCCGTCCAGTGTCCCCCATGCCCCCGGCCGCCGGGCGCAGGGTGCGGGGCCGTGGCTCAGACGTCGGTGGTGCGCAGCCCGGCGTGTGCCTTGTAGCGGCGGTTGACCGAGATCAGGTTGGCGACGAGCGACTCGACCTGGTGGGCGTTGCGGAGCCGGCCAGCGAAGATGCCGCGCATCCCCGGGATCCGGCCGGCCAGTGCCTGGACGATGTCGGTGTCGGCGCGGGCCTCGCCCAGCACCAGCACATCGGTGTCGATCTCCTCGATCGCCTCGTCCTGGAGCAGGACCGCCGACAGGTGGTGGAAGGCGGCGGTGACGCGGGACTCCGGCAGCAGGGCGGCGGCCTGCTCGGCGGCGCTGCCCTCCTCGGGCTTCAGCGCGTAGGCGCCCTTCTTGTCGAAGCCGAGCGGGTTGACGCAGTCGATGACGAGCTTGCCGGCGAGCTCGTCGCGCAGGGACTCCAGGGTCTTGGCGTGCCCGTCCCACGGCACGGCGACGATCACGACGTCGCTGTCGCGTGCGCAGGCGGCGTTGTCGGCGCCGCGCACGCCGTGTCCGAGCTCGTCGGCGGCGGCCTGGGCGCGGTCCGCCGCGCGGGAGCCGATGATCACGGACTGTCCGGCGCGGGCGAACCGGTAGGCGAGTCCGCGGCCCTGCGGGCCGGTGCCGCCGAGGACACCGATGGTCAGGCCGGACACGTCGGGGAGGTCCCAGGGATCCTTGGCGGGGGGCTTGGGCGCGCTGCCGCTGTCATTCGTAGTCATGGCCCCGACACTACTGCCAGGTACGGGGGCGGCACGGTGCGTCCTCGGCCAGTGGGACTGTCCGGCGCACGGGCCTCGTACGGGTGGTTCCACCGCCGTTCGCCGGTGTGGGGCGCCGGTGTGGTGCATGATGCCGGGCCATGGATGCCGTACGTGTGGCGCTGCTGCGTGAGGTGTTGGCGAAGACCCAGTGGCCGGCCGCGACCCGGCAGTTCGCCGGGACGCTGCGCTCGTCCGTCGTGCCGCACGGCGGCGGGCTGCTGCTGGTGGGGACCGAGGTGTACGAGCCGTGGCACCTGGCGGCCCATCTGGTCGACGAGTCCACCTGGTCCGGGCTGCCCGAGCTGACGCCCACGCTGGTACGCCACCGCGTGGAGCCGGGCGACCCGGCTCACCTGTCCGTGGGGCTCGGCCGGATCGAGGCGGCCGGGCGGGGCGAGACGCTGCTCGTGGTGGTACCGGAGCGGCCGGGCGAGGGGCTGCTGGAGCGGGTGCACGATGCCCGCCGGGCCGGGGCGACGGTCCTGTCGCTGGACAACGGTGATCCGGAGGTGCGGGGGCTCGCCCACGAGGCGCTCTCCGTGACGGGCGGCGACGACGTGGACCTGGACACGGTCCAGCACCTGGTCAGCGCGGCGGCGGGAGAGAACAGCGCGCCCGCGCAGCGCGGCAGGCTGCGGTTCCGGGACCGGCTGTCCCGGCTGGCCGACCAGCTGACCGCACCGCCGCCGGCGCGGTGGTGACCAGGAACACCCTCGGCAGCCGCCCCCTGCGTGAAATCTGTTTGCACCGGGCACGCACCGGGACGGACCATGTCTCCTCGTGACCTCTCGCACCTCCCTCGCCGCCAGGCTGGCCGCGCTGCTTCCGGACCTCTCCCCCTGGCGTTCCTCGGCGGACTTCCGGCTGCTGTGGGTGCAGGGGATCGTCACCTACTTCGGCAGCTTCATGGCCCTGATCGCGCTGCCGCTCCAGATCAAGGACCTCACCGGGTCCCCGCTCGCGGTCGGCGCGATGGGCGCGGTCGAGCTGGTGCCCCTGGTCGTGTTCGGCCTCTACGGCGGTGCGCTCGCCGACACGGCCGACCGCCGCAAGGTCATCCTGGCCACCGAGGCGGGGCTCGGCCTGCTCGCGCTGGTGCTGCTGGTGAACGCGGCCCTGCCGGATCCGATGCTGTGGCCGCTCTACGTGGTGGCGGGCGGTGTCTCCGCGCTGGCCGGGCTCCAGCGGCCCGCGCTGGACTCGCTGATGGCCCGCATCGTGCCGCACGACCAGTTGGGCGCCGCCGCCGCGCTGAACTCGCTGCGCTGGCAGGCCGGCGCGATCATGGGGCCGGCGCTGGCGGGTCTGGTGGTGGCCTATGCCGGGCATGCGACGGCGTACGGGGTCACCGTGGTCACCTTCGCCGTCTCCGTCGTGCTGTGCCGCAGGCTGGCGCCCGCGCCGCCCGCGGAGCAGGGGACGAAGCCGTCGCTGCGCGGCATCGTGGAGGGGGCACGCTACGCGTGGAGCCGGCCGGTGCTGCTCGGGACGTACGCGATCGACATGGCGGCGATGTTCTTCGCCTTCCCGAACACGATCTTCCCGTTCCTCGCCGACGAGCTGGACGCCGAGTGGTCGCTGGGGCTGATGTATGCGGCGGGCTCGGTCGGCTCCCTCGTCCTGGGCCTGACCAGCGGCTGGACCTCACGGGTGCGCCGGCACGGACTGTTCGTGGTGTGCGGTGCGGCCGTCTGGGGGCTGGCCATCGCGGCGGCCGGCTGGTTCGGCAGCGTATGGCTGGTGCTGGCCTGCCTGACGGTCGCCGGCGCGGGCGACATGCTCAGCGGCCTCGGCCGTTCGACGATCTGGAACCAGACGATCCCGGAGGAGCTGCGGGGCCGTCTGGCGGGCATTGAGGTGCTCTCGTACAGCGTCGGCCCGCAGCTGGGTCAGGTCCGGGCCGGCGGCATGGCCGGGTGGACGGGCACCAGGACCGCGGTCTGGTCCGGGGGCGTCGCCTGTGTCGCCTCGGTGGCGCTGCTGGCTGCGGCCCTGCCGAAGCTCCTGACGTACGACTCGGAGACGGACGAGGACGCGCTGCGCAGGCGGGCGCGGAGCGAGGAGGCCCTGCGGGCCGCGCCGACGGGCTGAGCCCGGGGCGTCAGCCCCGGGCCCCCGCCCTCAGCCGCTCGCGTTCTCGTCCGGGTCCTGACCCGGGCGGTCGTGCCATTTGGGGTCGGTCTCCCACTCCAGATTCCGCTCCTGCGCGGTCTCCATCGCGTGCTGCGCCTCCTGGCGGGAGGTGTACGGCCCGAATCGGTCCTTGGCGGGGCACTCGGGGCCCTCCTCGACCTTTTTGTGCTCCAGGCAGTAGAACCACTCGCCCGGCTTGCCGACCGTGCGCTTCTTGAACAGGGCCATCTCCGGCTCCTTTCCTCTGTGCCATGCTGCCCCAGGCGCGCTGGTTAGACTCGCTGGCATGTCTGGCCAGTCGCTGCTTGTACCAGGGGAGCTCACTCCCGTCCGTTCCGTGCCCGGAAACATCCGGCGCCCCGAGTATGTGGGCAAGCCGGCCCCGACGCCGTACAGCGGCCCGGAGGTCCAGGACGCCGACACCGTCGAGCGCATGCGCATCGCGGGACGCATCGCCGCCCAGGCGATGGGCGAGGCCGCGAAGCACATCGCCCCGGGCGTCACGACGGACGAACTCGACCGGGTCGCCCACGAGTTCATGTGCGACCACGGCGCGTACCCGTCGACCCTGGGCTACCGGGGCTTCCCCAAGTCGCTCTGCACCTCGCTCAACGAGGTGATCTGCCACGGCATCCCGGACTCCACGGTGCTGCGCGACGGCGACATCGTGAACCTCGACGTGACGGCGTACATCAACGGGGTGCACGGCGACAACAACGCCACCTACCTCTGCGGTGACGTGGACGAGGAGTCGCGGCTGCTCGTGGAGCGCACCGAGGAGTCGCTGAGGCGGGCGATCAAGGCGGTGCGGCCGGGCCGCCAGGTCAACGTGATCGGCCGGGTCATCGAGTCGTACGCGAAGCGCTTCGGGTACGGGGTGGTGCGGGACTTCACGGGGCACGGGATCAACTCCTCGTTCCACTCCGGGCTGATCATTCCGCACTACGACAGTCCGCACGCCACCACCGTGATGCAGCCGGGGATGACGTTCACGATCGAGCCGATGCTGACGCTCGGGTCCCACGACTACGACATGTGGGACGACGGCTGGACCGTGGTCACGAAGGACCGCAAGCGCACCGCACAGTTCGAGCACACGCTCGTGGTGACGGAGACGGGCGCCGACATCCTGACGCTCCCGTAGCCCCCTCCCCCCTCCCTTCCCTCAACGGCCGCCCTTTTCCGGGGCGGCCGTTCTCGTTGCCTCCGGCCCCCTTTACCGACAAGCCGTCGGGAAAGAGTTGTTCGTGTACCGGGTGCCGCGGCGCCCCGCCGCTTCGTTCGTCCTCGATCGCCGAACGGGCTTGAGCGCGCCGCTACGGGCCCGCGTGCGCCAGCATGACCCGGCCGCCGATCTCCACCGAGCCGTCCGGGGCCGGGGCCGTGAGGATCTGGGAGCCGCGGCCCTGCCTGATGTTCAGGGCGCGGCCCAGCCGGTCGCTCAGCAGGAGCGCCGCCGCCCCCGTCGCCTCGTCCTCCGCGATCCCGTCGTCCCTCCGGGGGAACGCCCTCGCCCGCGCCCGGCCCGCGGCCTCGTCCTCCCACGCCCAGGCGTAGAGCCAGCCCTCGCCGGGCGGCGGGGCGGGCAGCGCGTCGACCTCCGCGACCGAGGCGTACTGCTGAAGCGTGCGGGGTGGCGCCCACTCGGGGCGGGCGGTGATCCAGCTGAACTCCCCGTCCTGACGGGCGAAGACCTCCCCCACCTCCAGCTCCAGGACCTCCAGGTCGAGCAGCCACGCGGCGCCGACCACGGGATGTCCGGCGAACGGCAGCCGGAGGCCGGGGGTGTAGATGTCCAGATGGCCGCGCTCCGGGTCGTCCACGAACACGGTCTCGCTGAAGCCGAGTTTGCGGGCGAGTTCCTGCCGGGACACCTCGTCGGGGTGGTCGCGTCCGTCGCGTACGACACCGAGCGCGTTGCCGTGCCGGCCGTCGGGGCCGCAGAACACGCGCAGTACATCGATACCGCTGCCGGCGGGTACGTCGCAGTCATTCACGTGCGCATTCAAGCACCGCCCGGGGGGGCCGGGCACCGCTTCCCGGTGCCCGGCAGCGCGCCCGGCGGTGCGCTGGTGCTGGTCGCGGGCGACCTCGCGGCCCGTACCGTCGGCAAGGTGGTTGGGCACGAGGACGCTGCGGCACCTCTTCGCGGTACGGGACCGGCAGCTGCCCGTGCCCGCCTCCCGGCGACCCGGCCGCCGAAGCACGCGGGCTGCGGGTGCGGCCGGGCGGTCGGCAGGTGCTCGACTCCATCGACACGATCCGGGCCCCGCGGCCGCGTACGCGGACCGGGCCGCCGTGCTGCACGACGGGCGGATCGCGGTGGCGGGTCCGCCCGGCGAGGTGTTCACGAGTGCGTTGCCCAGCGGGGTCTGCCGGCAGCCGGTCGAGGCGCTCCCGCATCCCCGGACCGGGGTGCCCCTCGTCGTTCCGGACAGGGCTTCTTGACCAGCGCTTGACCTGTTGGGGGCTCGCTCATGGGTCGACTGTGACGCTTCCGTTCCCGTGCGACCCCAGTGAGAGCTGAATCACTGCACAGGTGGGTATCGGTCAGGTAAGCCTCGGTTAAGTTAGGTCCGCCTCACCCACCTTTGTCCGCCGCTTTCAGCCTTCTCCTACGTCCCCAAGTGGAGCCCTCATGCGAGCCGTTCGTCTCTCCGTCGTCACCGCTGCCGCCACCGTGGCCGCCCTGACCGCTGTCACGGGCTGCGCCGAGAAGAGCGACGGCAAGGGCGAGGGTGCCGTCCAGGTCGTCGCCAAGGACGACTCCTGCGAGGTCTCGAAGACGGAGCTGCCGGCCGGGCACGTCGAGCTGGCCGTGGAGAACAAGGGTTCCAAGGTCACCGAGGTCTACGTCCTGTTCCCGGACGACCGCATCGTCGCCGAGCGCGAGAACATCGGCCCGGGCACCAAGGCCACCATCACCGCCGAGATCAAGGCCGGTTCGTACGAGATCGCCTGCAAGCCCGGCATGAAGGGGCACGGCATCCGGCAGAAGATCGAGGTGAGCGGCGGCAAGGCGGCCAAGCGCAGCCCGGAGATGGACAAGGCCGTCGCCGCCTACCGCACCTACGTCCAGGCGCAGGCCGACGAGACGCTGCCGAAGGTCAAGGTCTTCACGGACGCCGTCGCCGCCGGTGACATCGAGGCCGCGAAGAAGGCGTACGCCGACTCCCGTATCGGCTGGGAGCGCACCGAGCCGGTCGCCGAGTCGTTCGGCGACATCGACCCGAAGGTCGACGTCCGCGAGGACGGCCTGGAGGACGGCCAGAAGTGGACCGGCTGGCACCGCCTGGAGAAGGCGCTGTGGCAGGACAAGAAGCTGGGCGCCGAGGAGAAGGCCCTCGCGCCGACCCTCTACAAGGACCTGCTCGACTGGCAGAAGCGCGTCGGCACGGCGGAGATCACCCCGACCTCGATGGCCAACGGCGCCAAGGAACTCCTCGACGAGGTCGCGACCGGCAAGGTCACCGGTGAGGAGGAGCGCTACAGCCACACCGACCTGGTCGACTTCAAGGCCAACGTCGAGGGCGCCGAGAAGTCCTACCAGCTGCTGAAGGCGATCGCCACGAAGAACGACGCGGCGCTGACCTCCACCCTGGACAAGCGGTTCGCGGAGCTGAACACGCTGCTGGACCAGTACCGCACGGACAAGAGCTCCTACGTGTTCACCTCGTACGAGAAGGTCGGCAAGGCGGACCGCAAGGAGCTGTCGGACGCGGTCAACGCGCTCGCCGAGCCCCTGTCGCAGCTCGCCGCCGCGGTGACGAAGTAACCGGCCGGAAAGAGGTTGTGGGCATGACCGAGCACGCCGGAGAGAACCAGCAGGAGCCCGCGGGCGCCCCCTCGCGGCGCGCTCTGCTCGGCTGGGGCGGCGCCGGGCTCGCGCTCGGCGCGGCCGTGGCGGGCGGCGCCGTGGCCGCGGTGCGCTCCGGCGACACCGCCGTGACGGCCGCGGACAGCGGTGCGGCGGTGCCGTTCCACGGTGCGCACCAGGCGGGGATCGCCACGGCCGTCCAGGACCGGCTGCACTTCGCCGCGTTCGACGTGACGACGAAGGACCGGGCGGAACTGGTCGCGCTGCTCAAGGAGTGGACCCGGGCGGCCGAGCGGATGACGGCCGGTCACGCGGTCGGCGACGGCGCCTACGGGGGCCCGGCCGAGGCGCCGCCGGACGACACCGGCGAGGCCCTGGGGCTCAAGCCGTCCCGGCTGACGCTGACGATCGGCTTCGGCCCCTCGCTGTTCGCCAAGGGCCGGTTCGGCCTGGAGGACAGGCGTCCGGACGCACTCGTCGAGCTGCCGAAGTTCCCGGGCGACAACCTCGACCGGGCCCGCAGCGGCGGCGACCTGTGCGTCCAGGCGTGTGCGGACGACCCGCAGGTGGCGGTGCACGCCATCCGCAACCTCGCCAGGATCGGCATGGGCCGCACCGCGATCCGCTGGTCGCAGCTGGGCTTCGGCAAGACGTCCTCGACGACACCGGACGCCCAGACCCCGCGCAACATGATGGGCTTCAAGGACGGCACCCGGAACATCTCCGGCACCGACACCGCCGCCCTCGACGAGCACGTGTGGGTGGGCCGGAAGGACAACGCCGGCTGGATGACCGGAGGTTCGTACCTCGTGGCCCGGCGCATCCGGATGCACATCGAGACGTGGGACCGGACCGGGCTGCAGGAGCAGGAGGACGTCTTCGGCCGCGACAAGGGCGAGGGCGCCCCGGTCGGCAAGGCGAAGGAGCGCGACGAGCCGTTCCTGAAGGCGATGCTGCCGACCGCGCACGTACGGCTGGCGCACCCCGACACCAATGACGGGGCGACGATCCTGCGGCGCGGCTACTCCTTCACCGACGGCACGGACGGCCTGGGCCGGCTCGACGCCGGACTGTTCTTCCTCGCCTACCAGCGCGACACCCGCACGGCGTTCGTACCGCTGCAGCGGCGCCTGGCGGCGCACGACGCACTCAACGAGTACATCCAGCACGTGGGTTCGGCGCACTTCGCCGTCCCGCCGGGCGTCCGCGACAAGGACGACTGGTGGGGCCGGGCGCTGTTCTCGTAACGGGACTCGAAGCGGAAAGGGAACCGAAACGTGTTCAGTAACTTCCTGATCGGCCTGCGCGAGGGCCTTGAGGCCAGCCTGGTCGTCTGCATTCTCATCGCGTACCTGGTGAAGACCGGCAACCGGCACAAGCTGCTGCCGATCTGGATCGGTGTCGCGATCGCCGTCGTCGTCAGCCTGGGCTTCGGCGCCGGTCTCGAGTTCGGTTCGCAGGAGATGACGTTCAAGGCCCAGGAGGCGCTGGGCGGTTCGCTGTCCATCGTGTCGGTCGGCCTGGTCACCTGGATGGTCTTCTGGATGCGCCGTACCGCGCGGCACCTGAAGTCGGAGCTGCACGGAAAGCTCGACGCGGCGCTCGCGATGGGCACCGGCGCCCTGGTCGCCACGGCGCTGCTCGCGGTGGGCCGTGAGGGCCTGGAGACCTCGCTGTTCGTGTGGCGTGCGGTGCACGCGGCGGACGACGGCTGGCATCCGATGATCGGTGCGGTGCTGGGCATCGCCACGGCCGTCGTGCTGGGGTGGCTGTTCTACCGGGGCGCGCTGAGGATCAACCTGGCGAAGTTCTTCACCTGGACCGGCGGCATGCTGGTCGTCGTCGCGGCGGGTGTCCTCGCGTACGGCGTCCACGACCTGCAGGAGGCCGAGTTCCTCGGCGGGCTGCAGAACCGGGCGTTCGACATCAGCGCCACGATTCCGCCCGACAGCTGGTACGGCACGCTGCTGAAGGGCACGTTCAACTTCCAGCCCGATCCGACCGTTCTCCAGATCACGGTGTGGGCGCTGTATCTGATCCCCACACTCGCGCTGTTCCTCTCCCCGGTAGGGTTCGGACGGTCAGAGGGCCCCGCAGCGGGTGCGACGGATCAGAAGGCGCGGAAAGCAACGGATGAGAAGCCTGAGGCCGGTTCGGCTGGCGACGGGGCTCGCGACAGCGACGGTGCTGAGCATGACGGCGAGCGGGTGCGTGACGGTGCACGGCGAGCTGGAAGTCGTCCGGGCGGCGACGCGGTCTGAGGCCGCGCAGGCGCTCGCCGGCTTCACCGCCGCGTACAACGCGGCGGACAAGGCCTACGACCCCGCGCTGGACGCGGACCAGGTCACCGGTCCGCTCGGTGCGATCAACCAGGCGGGTCTGCGGGCCCGGCGGACGAACAACCCCGACGGCAACGCGAACCACCGGCCGCTGGAGTTGACCGACGCGAAGTACGTCATCCCGAAGAAGGCCGGCTGGCCGCGGTGGTTCGTCGCGGATACCGACTCCAACCGTGATCAGGACAGCGGGAAGCAGGACACCCGCTGGCTGTTCGTCTTCGTCAAGTCCGGGCCCGACGCGGGATGGAAGGCCGCCTATCTGGCGGTCGCCACCCCGACCCGGATCCCCGAATTCGCGAAGGACGGCGAGGGGTGGGCGACCCCGGTGGCCGCGGACAGCTCCGCGCAGACGGTGGCACCCGAGGACCTGGGTACGCAGTACACCGGGTACCTCCAGAAGGGCACACCGGACGTGTTCGCCCCCGGCACGGCCACCTCGGTCTGGCGCACCGCACGCCTGAACACCCGGCGGGCCGGGTTCTCGTACCAGTACATCGACCAGCCGCTGAACAGCGGGACGTTCGCGCCGGTCGGCCTGGAGACGGCCGACGGCGGGGCGCTGGTCTTCTTCAGCAGCAAGCACTTCGAGCGGCAGACCGCGGCGCAGGGGCTGCGCCCGACGGTGTCCCCGGACGTCGCGGCGCTGATGACCGGCGAGGTGCGGAGCACGCTCACGAAGGAGCGGGTCTCCAGCCAGCTGGTGTACGTCCCGAAGAAGGGTGCCGGTACGGGCAAGGTGATCATGCTGAACCGGGTACCGGGCCTGACGTCGGCGAAGGGTTCCTAGGCTCTGGGGTGCCGAGCGGTCCTGGGGCTCTCTCGTCGCCCCAGGCCCTTGCCCCACCCCTGCTCTCGCTGCGGTCGCTCCGGCTACCGGCCCATCGGCCAGGCCACCGACTCGTGATCGACGTCGCTCTGCTCCGCGGATCCCACGAACCGGGCGCAAGCGTCCGTCAGCGTCTCCAGCAGGGTCAGCGGGTCCGGCAGCGGATTCTCCGGCCCCCGCACCCAGCGGACGTCGAGCTCACCGGGGAGCATGGCCGGCGGCAGCAGCACATAGCTGCCGCGGCAGTGCCATCGCAGTCCCGGGTGCTCGTCCATCGTCTCGGGGTGGCAGTCCAGTTCGCACGGCCACCACTCGTCCTCGTCCTCCGGCGTACCGCGCGTCGCGGTGAAGAAGAGCATCCGGTCGTCGCCGGACCGGGCCACCGGGCCCACGTCGATTCCGGCGGCGAGAAGGCGCTCCAGCGCCTGCGCACCGGCCGACAGCGGGACGTCGAGGACGTCGTGGATCATGCCGGTCGCGGTGATGAAGTTGGCCTGCGGCTGGCTGAGGGCCCAGCGCTCGATCTGGGCGCGGTCGGTCGTGGACTGCGTCTGCCAGGCGAAGGAGACCGGGTGCCTGGCGGGGGTGGGACAGCCGACACGTTCGCACGAACATCGGTAGCCGACCGGATGGGCGGCGGGCGCGATCGGCATCCCCGCCTCGGCGACGGCCAGGAGCAGCGCCACCCGTGCGCTGCCGTCGGCGTCGCCCGCTTGCGGTTTGGGCCGACGGCGCAGCCAGTGGGAAAACCTGCTCTCTGAGCCGCGAGCACGGCTGAAATCGGCGCCCATCAATCCCCTTACCTCAAGCGTTGCCCCTGCCCATGGTCCCACCATCCTGCGCTCCGGGTGGCCAGAGTCCTGAAGCGGGGTACGACAGCCGATGCCCCGCCGTGACCGATATCATGATGATTGTTACGAAATGGCAGGTGAATTTCAGGTGATCGGAGGCCCGGGACGGGGTGCCCGCCACCCTCGGCAGGGACGAGTCGGTCACACGTCACACAGCTGTACGGAACCACCCGATCGGTCCACTGTGCCGAAGGCCCGCGACGGCGCACCATGGGCTCACGCACACACCCGTGCGACGCACCGGCCGCAGCGGCCACCAATGCCGCCGCGACGATTCGTGAGGAGCCCTCGTTGCCTCGTGAAGCCACACCCCGCCGCTACCTGATGTGCGCCCCGGCCCACTTCAGGGTGACGTACTCCATCAACCCGTGGATGGACCCCACCAAGCCCGTCGACCTCCCGCTGGCACAGACCCAGTGGGAGGACCTGCTGGGCCGCTACCGCGCCCTCGGCCACACCGTTGAGCTGCTCACGCCCGACCCGGACCTGCCGGACATGGTCTTCGCCGCCAACGGGGCCACCGTCATCGACGGCCGGGTGCTGGGGGCCCGGTTCGCGTACCAGGAACGGTTCCCGGAGGCCGCCGCCCACCGCGACTGGTTCCGCGGCCACGGCTTCACCGAGATCCACGAGCCCGTCCACATCAACGAGGGCGAGGGCGACTTCGCGGTGACCTCCTCGTACGTCCTGGCGGGGCGCGGTTTCCGGTCCAGCCCGCTGTCGCACGACGAGGCGCAGGAGTTCTTCGGACGGCCGGTGATCGGCCTCGATCTGGTCGACCCGCGCTACTACCACCTGGACACGGCGCTGAGCGTCCTCGACGACGCGGCCGACGAGATCATGTACTACCCGGGCGCCTTCTCTCCGGGCAGCCGGGCCGTGCTGGCACGGCTCTTCCCGGACGCGCTGATCGCCGACGAGGCGGACGCCGCCGCTCTCGGGCTGAACGCGGTGAGCGACGGCCTCCACGTCGTGCTGCCGCAGGCCGCCACGGGCCTGTTCGACCCGTTGCGCGACCGCGGTTTCGAACCGGTGCCGATGGACCTGGGCGAGCTGCTCAAGGGCGGCGGCAGCGTGAAGTGCTGCACCCAGGAGCTGCGGGCCTAGGCCGCGTCCTCCAGGGGCGGCGCCGGGGGGTGCCTGTCCAAGCTCCTACGCCGCGTCCTGCGGGGGCGGCCAGGCGTCGCCCCAGTCGGTGTCCCGGGCGGCGCGGTAGAGCGCGCCGTGCCGCTTGGTGACCGTGGCCCGTTGCAGTGCCTCGTCCCGGGTGCAGAGCTCCAGCAGCACCTGGCCCTTGCGGATCTGCGGCCGGCGCGTGACCCGCGACGCCACCGGCGCCGGGGTGAAGCGGGTGGCGACGACGTAGCTGAACTTCTCGTCCTCGTACGGCAGCGAGCCGCCCTTCACCTTCCGGTGCAGCGAGGAGCGGCTGACCCGGGCCGAGAAGTGGCACCAGTCCGTGCCCGGCGCGATGGGGCAGGCGTCGCTGTGCGGGCAGGGCGCGGCGACGGTGAGTCCTGCGGCGATCAGCCGGTCGCGGGCCTCGATGACGCGGGCGTAGCCGTCGGGGGTGCCGGCCTCGACGATCACGACGGCCTGCGCCGCTCGGGCCGCGGCGTCGACGAGGGCGGTGCGGGCCTCGGGCGTGAGTTCGTTGAGCACATAGGAGACGGTCACCAGGTCGGTGGCGTCCAGCGCCAGGTCCTCGCCGATGCGGGCCCGCTGCCATGCGGCGGCGCGCAGTCCCGGGAGGCCGGAGGCCCCGGCCAGTTCGCGGCCGAGCGCGAGGGCCGGCTCGGCCCAGTCCAGGACGGTGGTCCGCGGCCCGTCCCAGGCCCCGGCGACGGCCCAGGTCGCCGCGCCGGTCCCGCCGCCGACATCGGTGTGGGTGGCCGGCGCCCAGTCCGGGGCGGCGTCGCGCAGGGCGTCGAGGACGGACCGTACGGCCTCGAACGTCGCCGGCATCCGGTACGCGGCGTACGCGGCGACGTCCGAGCGGTCGCGGAGCAGCGGGGTGTCGGTGGGAGTGGTTCCCCGGTAGTTGGCGATGAGCCGGTCGACGGCCTGGGCGGCCTGCTTGGGCGGCAGTCCGTCGAGGAGTCCGGCCAGGGCCGCGCGCAGGGCTTCCGCGGTGGGGAGGGTGGCGTTCACCGAGGAATTGTAGGCGGACTCGAACGGGCCCGGACTCCGTGCGGAATCGGGACGGAACGGGTACGGAACCGAACTGCGAGAGCGTACCGACCAGTTGCTACGCTGACCGGCGCGAAGGACCTGGGCGGGACTTTCAGAACACGCCCCGGGTCGGTGATTGCTCATCGGGGGGACCATGAGACTGCAGTTCGGACGCCTGGCTCCGGCCGGCGGAGGGACCACGAGGCAGCGCGTGGTGCGCCTGGCTCTGGTCGGCGGGCTGCTGGTGCTGGCGCTGCTGCTCCTGCTGGCCACCTGCGGGGGCGGCGGCAAGAAGGACGACGGCAAGCCGAAGAAGCCGGTGCGGAAGAGCACGGGCCCGGCGACGCAGCTGACCGTCCCGGCCGCGTACACGACGCGGCGCGGCTGGGAACTCGTCGACACCTCGCCCGACTACGCGATCTCCCGGACGACCGGACGGCTCGCCTATCTGGTGCGGACGGCCGAGGGCGAGTACCGGCTGCGGACGATCGACTCGGAGACCGGACGGGCCGGCTGGAGCGGGGACGCCTGGCGCCCGCCGGCGGCCACGCACTTCCCGAAGCTGTTCACCGTCACGACGGACGACCAGGAGTACTTCGTGACCTGGTCGTACGGGAAGGTCGGCCAGGACGCACCGGCACCCGCGGACCGGATCGTCTCCCTCGACGTGTACACCGTGGAGGACGGTGGCCGGCAGCGCGTCGAGGTGCCGTGGGCCACGGCTCCGACCGTCACCGGCACCGGCCCCGGCATCGTGATCGGCAACGGCGGGGCCACGAGCGTGGTGGTCGACCCGGCGACCGGAAGGATCACCCGGGTGCCCGCCAAGGCGCTGAAGTACCCGAAGGGCTGCGCGTCGTGCGGGCAGCTCACCGAGGTGCGCGGGCTGACGTCGAAGGGCCTGCTGGTGAGCGGGGCCCGGGAGTTCTGGGTGCAGGGCGGCTGGTTCAGCCGGAACGTGGCGCCGAAGGGCGCCGACCGGCAGAGCGGAATCCCGACGTCCGTGGCCCCCGGAGTGGTGCTGGTGAAGTGGCAGCCGGCCAAGGGCTCGAAGCTCGCGGCGACCCATGACCTGTGGACGGTGCACGACACGGAGACGGGCAAGGCGCTGGTCTCCGTGTCGTGCCACAAGCCGGCGATCGCCCCGGGCCAGTACCCGCAGGCCGTCGTCTCGCCGTCGGGCGGCTATCTCGTGGCCGGGAACCTCGCGTTCGACCTGGAGGCCGGCAAGGGGTTCTGCTTCGAGGACACCGAGGGGTCCAGGACCCTCGCCCTGGCCTCGGTGACCGACGACGGAACGGCGTACGGGGCGACGAGCGTGCGCAACGCGGCGGACGCACTGGCCGGGGGCGGCTTCCCCGTCGAGGCCGAACTCTCGACGGGGTCGACGGAGCTGCTGTCCCCGACCGCGCGGATTCCCGGCGCCGAGGGTGCCGAAGGGATCGGGCTGTTCCGCTGGACCGATGACAGGGACCGGCTGCACCTGATCGGCTACCCCCGGGCGGACTGACCGCGACGCGGCGCCCAAAGCCGGGCGGACCTACGCCACGCGGCGCCCAGAGCCGAGCGGACTCACCGCGACGCGGCGCCCAAAGCCGGGCGGACGTACGCCACGCGGCGGACCTACGCCACGCGGCCCTCGCGCGGCCCTCAGGAGCCGGGCGGCCACCGCGCGGCCCTCAGGGCCGGCCGGCCACCTGCTGCCAGGGCCGGCACATCCCCAGGAAGCACGCCATCGCGCCGACCGCGCACACCAGCTGCACGACGGCCATCGGCACGGCCGTCGCCTCGCCCGCGATGCCGACGAGCGGCGAGGCCACGGCGCCGATCAGGAACTGGGAGGTGCCGAGCAGCGCGGAGGCGGAGCCGGCGGCGTGCTTGGTGCGCATCAGCGCCTGTGTGTTGGTGTTCGGCATCGCCAGGCCCATCGCCGACATCAGCACGAACAGGCCGGTCGCGACGGGTACGAGTCCGACGTCCCCGAAGACCCCGGCCGTCATCAGCAGCAGCGCCACCGAGGCCAGCACGATGACCGCGAGGCCGAAGCCGAGCGCCTTGTCGAGACTGACCCGGCCGACGAGGATCTTGCCGTTGATCTGGCCGACGGCGATCAGCCCGACGGAGTTGATGCCGAAGAGCAGGCTGAAGGTCTGCGGCGAGGCGCCGTAGATCTCCTGCACGACGAACGGCGAGGCGCTCACGTACGCGAAGAGTGCGGCAAAGGCGAGGCTGCCCGCGATCATGTAACCGGTGAAGACCCGGTCGGCCAGCAGGCCGCGCATGGTGCGCAGCGCGTCGCCGACGCCGCCGGTGTGGCGTTCGGCGGGCGGCAGGGTCTCGTGCAGCCACTTCCATACGACAAGGGTGAGCAGGACGCCGATGACGGTGAGGACGGCGAAGATGCCCCGCCAGTCGGTGAGCCGCAGGACCTGGCCGCCGATGACCGGGGCGATCACCGGGGCGACTCCGGAGATCAGCATCAGGGTCGAGAAGAACCTGGCCATCGCCTCGCCGTCGTACAGGTCACGCACCACCGCCCGGGCGATGACGATGCCGGCCGCGCCCGCGAGGCCCTGGAGGAGGCGGAAGCCGATGAGGAGTTCGACGGTCGGGGCGAGGACGCAGATCGCGGTGGCGAAGATGTAGACGATCATCCCGATGAGCAGCGGGCGGCGTCTGCCCCAGCGGTCGCTCATCGGGCCGACGACGAGCTGGCCGAGTGCCATGCCGGCGAGGCAGGCGGTCAGGGTCAGCTGGACCGTGGCGGCCGGCGCGTGCAGTGAGTCGGTGACGGCGGGGAGCGCCGGGAGGTACATGTCCATGGACAGCGGCGGCAGCGCGGTCAGTCCGCCGAGGACCAGGGTGACGAGGATTCCGGTACGCCGGGCTGCCGCGATGGCGGCGGAGCCGGGTGGAGAGGTGAGAGGGGGCGGCGTGGCCCCGGTGTCGGTCGTGGGTATCCGCTGGGCCCGGCTGAGGCCGCTGTCCGGCATTCTCATCTCCATAGTTGTTGAATCCGCCTCTATGCTCTCAGCTCAGCCGGAATGGTCGACACCTTTTTGGGAGCGTGCATGAGCAGGACTGTCCGTTGGGGCGTGCTGGCGACAGGTGGGATCGCGGCGACTTTCACCGCTGACCTGCAGGCGATGCCCGATGCGGAGGTGGTGGCCGTGGCCTCCCGGACGGACGCTTCGGCGAACGCCTTCGCGGAGCGGTTCGGCATACCCCGGGCCTACGGGAGCTGGGCCGGGCTCGTCGCCGACGAGGAGGTCGACGTGGTGTACGTGGCCACGCCGCACTCCGCGCACCGGGAGGCGGCCGCCCTGGCCCTGGAGGCCGGGAAGCACGTGCTGTGCGAGAAGGCGTTCACGATCAACGAGCGCGAGGCCCGTGAGCTGGTGAAGCTCGCCCGGGACCGCGGCCTCTTCCTGATGGAGGCGATGTGGACGTACTGCAATCCGGTCATCCGGCGGATGACGGAGCTGGTGCGGGACGGGGCGATCGGCGAGATCCGCACCGTGCAGGCCGACTTCGGCTTCGCGGGTGACTTCGGCGCCGGGCACCGGCTGCGCGATCCCGCGCTGGGCGGTGGCGCCCTGCTGGACCTCGGGGTCTATCCGGTGTCGTTCGCGCAGCTGCTGCTGGGCGAGCCGGACCGGGTGCAGGCCGATGCGCTGCTGTCTCCCGAGGGTGTGGACCTGAACACCGGGATACTGCTGAGCTGGGAGTCCGGGGCCAACGCGCTGCTGTCCTGTTCACTCGTCGGGCACCACCCGACGGCCGCCACGGTGATCGGGACGGCCGGCCGGATCGACTTCCCGGAGGGCTTCTTCTTCCCCAAGCACTTCGTGCTCCACCGGGACGGCCAGGAGCCGGAGGAGATCACCTCCGGTCCGGGGCCGCAGGGTCTGTCGGGCATGCAGTTCGAGGCGGCCGAGGTGATGCGGGCGGTCCGGGCGGGCGAGACGGAGTCCCCGCTGGTACCGCTGGACGGTTCGCTCGCGGTGATGCGGACGCTCGACGCGGTACGTGAGCGCATCGGCGTCCGCTACCCCGTGGACGGCGTGGCGTCGTAGTTCCTGCCGGACCGTGCCGGGGTCAGGCCGGGGTCAGGCCCTGGTTGCCCACCTCCGTGACGAACGAGGCGGCCGTCGTCACGGGGGCGCCGGGGGTGGTGACGGCGGACACCGTGCGGTAGTCCGCCCGTGCCTGGCGCTCCTGGAGCGTGACGAGGGCGTACCCGCGGCGTCCGTTGTAGAACTTCATGTGCGGGTTGGCGGCCATGACGTTGGCCCAGTTGGCCGGCTTCTCCGAGCCGTTCTTGCCGCTGGCGATGGAGGTGGCGACGATCTCGGTGCCGACGGTACGGGAGGCGGGGTCGTCGAAGTCCCGCTTCAGGTCGAAGCCGTAGCCGACGTGCACGTCTCCGGTCAGCACCATGAGGTTGTCCACGCCGGCGGCCTCGGCGCCCCTCAGGACACGGTCGCGGGACGCCGGGTAACCGTCCCAGGAGTCCATCGAGAGCTTGTAGGCGCCGGTCGGCACATCGCGCCGCCGGGCGAAGGTGACCTGCTGCGGGACGACGTTCCAGGTGGCCTTCGAGTGGCGCCAGCCGTCGATCAGCCAGCGCTCCTGCGCGGCGCCGGTCAGGGTGCGCGACGGGTCCTCGGACTCGGGTCCCGGGGTCTGCCAGCCGTCGCCGTACGCCTGGTCGCTGCGGTACTGGCGGGTGTCGAGGATGTCGAACTGGGCGAGGCGGCCGAACTGCAGGCGCCGGTAGAGCTTCATGTCCGGGCCGTCGGGCCGCTGCGGGGCGCGCAACGGCTGGTTCTCCCAGTACGCGCGGTAGGCGGCGGCCCGGCGGATCAGGAACTCCTCGGGCGGCACGCTGTTCTCGGGGGTCTCGCCCGCGTAGTTGTTCTCGGTCTCGTGGTCGTCCCAGGTGACGACGAAGGGGTGCGCTGCGTGGGCGGCGCGCAGGTCCGGGTCGGACTTGTAGAGGGCGTACCGCAGGCGGTAGTCCTCCAGCGTGGTCGTCTCCCGGTTGAAGAGGGCGGGCAGGGTCCGGTCGGTGTAGTTGCGGGCTCCGCCGGTCGCGGTGACGGCGTACTCGTAGAGGTAGTCGCCGAGGTGGAAGACGACGTCGACGTCCTCCTGGGCGAGGTGCTTGTACGCGGTGAAGTAGCCGTCGTGGTAGGCCTGGCAGGAGACGGCGGCCAGGGACAGTTCGCGCTTGTGGGCGCCGGGCGCGGGCGCGGTACGGGTCCGGCCTACGGGGCTGGTCCACTGTCCGGCGCGGAAGCGGTAGTAGAGCACGCGGTCCGGGGCGAGGCCCTTGACCTCCACGTGGACGCTGTGGTGGAACTCCGGGTGGGCGGTGGCGGTGCCGCGCCTGACGATGTGCCGGAAGCGCTCGTCGCGGGCCACCTCCCAGCGCACCTGGATGCGGGCGGCGGGCAGTCCGCTGTCGGGCTCGAACGGGCGGGGCGCGAGTCTCGTCCACAGGAGGACGGATTCGGGCAGCGGGTCGCCGGAGGCCACGCCCAGGGTGAACGGGTCCTCGCCGATCTGCCGGGTGTCGAGCTCGGCGGCGCTCGCCGCTCCCGCGGCCGGCAGACCGACGGAGAACGCGAGTGCGGCAGCGGCTCCGGTGACGGTGAGGAAGCGGCGGCGGCCGGTGTTGCGGACCGCGTCGCGCAGCTCCTGCTGGTGCGATGAGAGCGTCATCTGTCCCTCCCCTGACTGGTGATGTGGGGGAAGTCCATCGGGCCGACGCATCGGGCGGTTGTCGTGCTCGCGTCGCACGGGCGTCGCCCGGATGAGGAATGCGGCAGGAATGGATCCCCAGGGGCAAACTCCGCGTACGCGGCAAAACCATGATCATCAACTTCGGGTGCGGCAGCCGGGGAATCGCCGTGGCGCGTGCGGGAATCACCCGCGGGACGCGAACCCCCCACCCGGACGCGCCGTTTGCCCCCGGCCGCGTCCCCGGGAGCGGGCCGCGTACGCTGCCGCACCATGAGCAACAAACTGTTGAACTCCGCGACGAAGACGGCCGTGGTCACGGGCGCGGGCTCCGGAATCGGCCGCGCGGTGGCTCTGGCCCTGTGCGGCGCCGGCTGGTCGGTGGCGCTCGCGGGCCGCCGCCCGGAGCCCCTCGCCGAGACCGCCGCGCTGGCCGGGCCGGACGCCCGGGTGATCACCGTCCCCGCCGACGTGTCGCGCCCGGACGACGTGGACGCCCTGTTCTCCTCCGTACGGGAGTGCTTCGGCCGCCTCGATCTGCTCTTCAACAACGCGGGCACCTTCGGGCCGCGCGCCGTGCCGGTCGAGGACCTCGCGTACGACGACTGGCGCACGGTGGTCGACGTGAACCTGACGGGGGCGTTCCTGTGCGCACAGGCGGCGTACCGGCAGATGAAGGAGCAGGACCCGCAGGGCGGGCGCATCATCAACAACGGCTCGGTCTCCGCGCACGCGCCGCGCCCGCACTCGGTCGCCTACACGGCGACCAAGCACGCGATGACCGGCCTGACGAAGTCGCTGTCGCTGGACGGACGTCCGTACCGGATCGCCTGCGGACAGATCGACATCGGCAACGCCGCGACCGAGATGACCGAGCGGATGCGGACCGGGACCCTCCAGGCCAACGGCGAGCTGGCCGTGGAGCCGGTGATGGCGGCCTCGGACGTGGCGCGGACGGTGGTCCACATGGCGGAGCTGCCCCTGGAGGCGAACGTCCAGTTCGCCACCGTGATGGCGACGGGGATGCCGTACGTGGGCCGGGGCTGACGAACCCGGCCGGGAACCGGCCCACCGGCGAACACAACCGACCACCCCTCAGGACCGAACGACCGATACCGGCCGGATTCGCACCCCGGCCGGACCGGTCAGCGCGTGCTGCACTTGTGCTCACATTTCTTCACCGGAACTCCACACCGGGAACGCAGCATGCGCATACGCACCGCGGTGCCCCTCGCCCCGGCCGCCCTCACCGGCTCGCCGCTCCTCGCGACCCCGGCCTCGGCCGCGAAGCACCGGGGCGGGGTCCACCTCGGCAAGATCCAGCACGACAGCTCGTGCTCCTGGACCAAGTCGAGCAAGGGCACCAAGAACTGCCTCTGAGCCGGCTGCCGCGGTCCGGGTCCTTCCCTGTCCCGCCCGGCGAGGGGGGGCGGGACCACGGGGGAATGCCCCGGACCGCGGCGCGGTTGTGCCGCACATGACTGATCTTCCCGGGCCCGAACTCCTCCGCTACACCGCCTTCTCCGCCGACCCGGAGGGCGGTAATCCGGCCGGAGTCGTGCTGGACGCCTCCGGTATGGACGAGGCGGGCATGCTCGCCGTCGCGGCAGAGGTCGGGTACAGCGAGTCGGCGTTCCTGACCGGCCGGACCGAGGCGTCGGAGCCCGGTGCGCGCGGTTACGCGATCCGCTACTTCAGCCCGAAGGCCGAGGTCCCGTTCTGCGGTCACGCCACCGTGGCCACCGCCCTGGCCCTCGCCGAGCGGGACGGCCCCGGCGACCTGGAGTTCGCCACCGCGGCCGGCCCGGTGCCCGTCACCGTCGCCCGCGAGGGGGCCGAACTGCGGGCGACCCTCACCAGCGTGGAGCCGCACGTCACGACGGCCGCCGCACAGGACGTCGCGGAGGCGCTGGCCGCGCTGGACTGGCCGGCCACCGACCTCGACCCGGCCCTGCCGCCCCGCATCGCCTACGCGGGCGCCCGTCATCTGGTGCTGGCCGCCGCGAGCCGTGAGCGGCTGGCCGCGCTCTCCTACGACTTCGCGCGTCTCGAAGCGCTGATGCACCGGCTGGACCTCACCACGGTCCAGCTGGTGTGGCGCGCTTCGGACGCCGTCTTCCACGTCCGCGACCCGTTCCCGGTCGGCGGTGTGGTCGAGGACCCGGCGACGGGCGCGGCGGCCGCCGCCTTCGGCGCGTACCTGCGCGCCCTGTCGCTGGTCCCCGCGACCGCCTCGCTGACCCTGCATCAGGGTGAGGACATGGGCCGCCCCGGCACGCTGGCCGTCACCCTGCGGGCGGGCGACGCACGGGTGCGGGTGAGCGGGACGGGGACGCGTATCCCGGACCGGGCGGGCGCCTGAGGGCCGGCATCGGCGGTCTCAGCGCCCTTGGCGGCCTCAGCGGCTGAGGAAGTTCCGGTACCAGGGCGCGTGCTGTGCGAAGGACGTCCGGAAGTCCGGGCCCGGGGCCCAGCCGAGGTCCTCGCCCACCCGTTCGTCGGCGAACCAGTGGTCCACGGTGAGCATGTCGAAGTGGTGCGTGGCGTACGGGACGCCGGCCAGCCGGGTGCGGGCCTCGTCCAGTGCGATCTCCGTGCCCGCCCAGGGCAGCCCGAGCTCGCCGAGCACCGTGGACAGCAGGTCCGAGCAGGTCACCGGCTCGGGGTGGTTGACGTGGTAGACGCCGGTCGGCGGCTTCGGGGCGAGCGCCGCCCCGAGCAGTGCGCGGCCCAGGCTCTCCACGTCGATCAGCGAGTGGCGGGCGTCGCAGCCGGCCGGTGCCGCCGACAGGTACCTCAGCAGGGCGGCCAGCCCGGGGATCGCCCACCGGTCCCCCGCCCCGTGCACGATGTGCGGGCGCAGGACGGCTCCCCCGGCCGCCAGGACGTGCTGTTCGGCGGCGACCCGGGTCAGGCTGGTGGCGGAGACGGGGGCGGTCTCGGCGCCTCCGGGAAGCAGCGCGGTGAAGGGGCCGCGGCCGTAGACGGAGGCGGTGCTCAGCAGGACGATCCGGCCGACTCCGCTGCGTACGGCCTCGTCGACCAGCGCACGGGTTCCGTGGTCGTTGACGGTCCGGGCGGTCTGCTCGTCGGAGCCGACCCGGGAGGCGCAGTGGATCACTGCGTCGATGCCCTCGCAGCTGTCGCGCAGCGATCCGGGGTCGGCGAGGTCCCCGTACACCGTCTCGCAGTGGAGTCCGTCCGCCGGGACGTCTAGGGCGGTCCGGTGGGTCATCAGGCGCAGCCGGATCCCGGGGGTCGCGCGGGCGGCGGCGGCCACCCGGCTGCCGATGAAGCCGGTGGCGCCGGTGATGAGGATGCGGGGCGTCATGAAAGGTCCGTTCTGACATCGCCGGGCCCGGCCGGGTGGAGTTCCGGCGAGCGGAGGGTGCAGGTGAATGCCGGTTCGCCGTCCTGAACGGCCCGTATGAACACTCCGGCGGGCGCGAGGGCGTCGTCGCCGTCGGCCGGGAGCACCGTGGCCTCGATCCGGCAGGGGCGGTCCAGCTCGACGTACTGGAGGAAGTCGGCCTGCATCGCCGTCGGCAGGAAGGCCGAGCCGGTGGCCGCGTGTGCGGCCTGCCGGGCCGCCTCCAGCAGCAGGATGCCCGGTACGTGATCGTTGGGGCGGCCGAAGAGTGTCGGATGCCGGGTGTCGAGCCGCAGGAGCCAGGTGCCGGGGTCCGTGCCGGGCGACAGGACGACGTCGTTCTCGGAGGTCCTGCCGACCGTGCGCGGTGCGACGGCGGGCAGGAGGGGTATCGGGGTGCCGAGGACGGCGCTGCGGTGTCCGCGCAGCCGCTGGTACGCCGCAGCCGAGGTGCAGCTGATCCGGCCGCCGCCGGTGGCGAGCACGGTGCCGCGGCGGTGCAGGAGGAGTTCGATGTGCATGGAGCCGAGGCTCCGGCCCCGGCGGCGGATCCGGGAGCAGGACACGTCCACCGTGATGTCCCACGGGTCCTCGTTCAGCTCCAGCCGCTCGGACGCGGAGGTGTACCTCAGCTCCCACATCACGAAGGCGTCGCCGACCGGCACACCGAACTGGGCGTGGGCGATCAGCATCGTCGTCTGCCGCATGGTCTCGGCTATGAGCAGGGGGTCCTGATGGCTGCCGACCGGGGCGAAGAAGCGGTGGGACCGCGGCCAGTGGGCCGCCACCGAGAACTGGGTGTCGGTGAGCCGGGTGAGCCCGGTGGGGAAGACGTCGAGCGGGTCGGTGCGGTGGACCAGCTGTCTCAGCCGGTCGGGTGAGCCCGCTCTGCGGCCGGGTTCGTCCCCGGCCGGGGCCCCGGTCTCCTCCGGGCTGCCGGAGAAGGCCTCGGCGCGGCCGGCACCCGTGGAGTGCCCGGCCCGCTCGCCGCTCTCCACCGACATCGAAGCGCTGCGTGAGGTGAGCTGAACCATGAAGTTCCCCCAGGAGGATCCGAGTCAAAGGGCCGAGCCGCCCCGCAGTAAGATACTGACAGCCCGGTTTTCCTTTCCAGCCAACCCCCTGTGGCACCAACCACGCCACCAGTTAGAGAGAAGCTGATGGCACAGCAGGCGCGCGCGATCCAGACCCGCAGGTCGATCCTGGTGGCGGCCGCCGACGTGTTCGACGAGCGCGGCTACAGCAGCGCGACCATCAGCGAGATCCTGGCGCGTGCGGGGGTGACCAAGGGCGCGCTGTACTTCCACTTCGCCTCGAAGGAGGACCTCGCGCTCGGGGTGATGGACATACAGCTGCACAGCGATCCGCTGCCGCCCCAGCTCACGAAGCTCCAGGAACTGGTGGACCAGGGCATGCTCCTGGCCTACCGTCTGCGTCATGAGCCACTGGTCCGGGCCAGCGTGGGACTGGCCATGGACCAGGCCGTGGAGGGCCTCGACCGCGGCACACCGTTTCGCGGCTGGATAGACCGGCTCGAACACCTCCTGGTGGCCGCCAAGGGGCAGGGCGAGCTGCTGCCGCACGTGGATCCGGGCGAGGCCGCGGAGATGCTGGCGGGATCCTTCTCGGGCATCCAGGTGATGTCCCAGGTCCTGTCCAACCGCGAGGACCTCGGCCGGCGGATCTCGGTCCTGCTGCACTATGTGCTCCCGAGCCTCTCGACGCCGGCCGTTCTGGCCACGCTGGACATGGCCGAAGATCGCGGTGAGCGTCTGCTCCGCAGCCTCGAAACCGTACCCAGCCAGGCCGGCGCCCCCAACTGACCTCCTCCGCAAGCCTCGTGACCACCGGAACCAGACCACACGGTCGGCATTCGGCCGCGTGAGGGCATCGTGGCCGGGGCGGGTCGTAAGCTCGGTGGCTCAGCGCCAGCCACCGACAGGAGCCGCCGATGTCCGTCCGCCGTGTTGTCCCCAACATCGTGACCGGCACGGGTGACGGAACCGGGGACGCCTCCGGAGCCATGCGCGCCAACGCCGCCTTCTACGGGCTCCTGGGCCTCGACGAGGTCATGAACCAGGGCTGGATCATGACGCTCGCCTCGCCCTCCCGCCCCACGGCCCAGATCAGCATCATGACCGCCGACAGGACCGGCCCCGTCACGCCCGATCTGAGCGTGGAGGTGGAGGACGTGGACGCGGTGTACGCGGCGGTGGTGCGCAGCGGCGCGGAGATCGTGTACGGCCCGGCCGACGAGGAGTGGGGCGTGCGCCGCTTCTTCGTACGCGATCCGAACGGGCGCGTCATCAACGTCCTGAGCCACGCCTGAGGACGGAACTGACGCAAAGCCGCTGGTAGCGGCAGACGAGTCGGGCTGTACGCCGGGTTCTGTCGCCCGGTCGCCTCGCGGCGGCCGGGGAGACGGCCATCCATCTAGGACCGGCATTGCTGCCGGTCTCGTGCGGTCTACCCGCGAACTCGGGCGGGCCGCCCTCGAACGTTCGCGCAGAGCCGTCTTGCGACGGCTCCTCTTGACCTTGCTCCGGGTGGGGTTTACCTAGCCGCCTGAGTCGCCTCAGACGCTGGTGGTCTCTTACACCACCGTTTCACCCTTACCGGGGACCGAAGTCCCAGGCGGTCTGTTTTCTGTGGCACTGTCCCGCGGGTCACCCCGGGTGGCCGTTAGCCATCACCCTGCCCTGTGGAGCCCGGACGTTCCTCGGGAGGGTCCGAAGATCCTCACGCGGCCGTCCGCCCGGCTCGTCTGCCGTGGGGCCCATGCTACCCGGCCGGCGGGGCGGGCCCGACAGGGCGAGCGGACGGCTCAGATGAACGCGTCGGTCTCCAGATCGAGCGCGAAGGGAGCCGGGAGGCGGATCGACTTGCCGAACGGAATCGTGCAGTGCTGGCGGTAGTCGTCCCCCTGCGAACGCTGAACAGGGTCACCGAGGACTGCTCACGGTCCACCAGGAGGTAGAGGGGGACGAATGCCTGATCACCTGCTTCATGATCACGCTGATGTAGTCCTCATGATCCCCGTCCGGCGGCGGCGTCACGACAATCTCCCCTTCGATCAGCTCGGCCCGGAAGCCCTCCGGCGTGTCCAGCGCCAGGAAGCCCTCCAGCAGGACCTCCGCCTGCGAGAGCGGTTCGTGCGGCACGGCAGACATGTCACGCCCCTTCCTCGGTCGCTCGCCAGAATGGGACATCGGGGAATCCGCCGTCCGTGCGAGGGGAGTGTGACCCCCATTCGTGGCACAGGACAGCACGCCGTTGTCAGGGGCGGACCGGGGCGAAGGCCGCGATCCCCGCCGCCCAGGCCTCGGCGACGTCGGTGTCCGTGGGGAAGCGGCCGTTGAGCTCCATCACGACCATCCCGTGGGCGAAGGCCCAGGCCGCCCTGGCGCGTCCCTCGTCGCCGGCCAGGGCGCGGAAGAGCGGGGCCGCCGCGCGCTCCTCCAGGTCCTGCGGGAGAGGGTGCCCGGTGGTGAGGCGGTAGAGGTGGGGGTGGGCCAGGGCATGGGTGCGGTAGGCGGCGGCCAGGGCGGAGAAGGAGCCGGGAGCCGCGGTCTCGGCCGCTTCGAGCACGTCGGTGGTCTCCCGGAGCATCGCGTCGGCCAGGGCGTGCACCACGGAGGACTTGTCCGGGAAGTGCTTGTAGAGCGAGGGCGCCGTGAGGCCCACGCTTCCGGCGAGGCGGCGCATCGTGAGAGCGTCCGGGCCCTCACGCTCCAGCAGGGTGCGCGCCGCGGCGAGGATCTGGCGGGCGCGGTCGGTGGCAGGCCGGGCCGCGGAATCGGTCATGACGGGCGTTCTCTTCCTGGCAGGCTCGGGATGCGGGGCCGAAGGCGCGATCGTACGAGATGGCGCGGTGCACCGGGGCGCAGGGGCCCGGCACCTTGACCTTGTCGCAACGTCAGGGTTTCTACTGGCCCCATGCGCATCGGAGAGATCGCCGCGCTCATCGGGCTCACCCCCAGGGCCGTGCGGCACTACCACCGGATCGGCCTGCTGGCCGAGCCCGCCCGCCGGGCCAACGGCTACCGCTCGTACAGCGTGCGCGACGCCGTGCTGCTCGCCCGGATCCGGCGGCTCACCGAGCTGGGGCTCGGCCTGGAGGAAGTGCGGGAGGTGCTCGCCGGTGACGCCGGGCGGCCGCTCGGGGACGTACTGCGTGAGCTGGACGCCGATCTGGCGCGGCAGGAGCGGGAGATCGGGGAGCGGCGGCTGCGCCTGGCGCAGTTGATGGAGGGGCCGCTGACGGGGGTCGAGCCCGTGTCGCCGGCCCTGGCCGAACTGCTGGCCGCCGGGCCCGTCACCGACTCCCCCACCGCCGCCAGGGACCGGGAGCATCTGGCGCTGCTGGACGCGGCGGGCGGTGGTGGCGGCGAGGTCTACGCCGCGCTGCGGAAGCTGGCCGGTGAGCCGGAGGTGCTCGCACTGTACGAGGAACTGGACGCGCTCGACGCGGCGCCCGTGGACGATCCGCGCATCGCACCGCTGGCCGCGCGGATGACCGCCCTCGTGCCCGACGAGGTGCTGGCGGCGATCCCGGAGGACGGACCGACGATGACGGGGTTCGGAGAGGCTCTGCTGGCGGACTACCCGCCCGCGCAGGCCGAGGTGGTGCGCCGGGTGATGGTGGCGCTGACGGAACGGATGAAGGGGAGGACCCGGTGACGGGAGGAGTGAACGCTGCGCGGCTCGTCGTCCTTGCCGTGCTGCCCGCCGAACTCGCGGTGGGAGTGTGCCTGCTGGCCGGGGTGCGGATACCCGGAGCCGTGTGGGCCGGCGCCGAGGCGGTGGTTCTGCTGGGCCTCGCTCTGGAGGCCGCCGTCCTGGGGCGGTTGTGGCGGGCCGGAAGGCGGGCGGGTGCGGGGCGGCGGGCGGCGGCGGCCGGGGCGCTGCGGACCGTGGTGCCCGCGCCGGTACGGCGGCTCGTCGCGCATGAGCTGCGGGCCCTGCACAGCCTGGGGCTGTGGGTGCTGCGGCGGCGCCACGGCGTGCCGGAGGGCGCACGGCCCGTCCCGTACACGGGACCGCAGACGGCGATGATGTACGGCCTGGTCTTCGTCTCGGTGGTGGAGACGGTGATGCTGGCGCTGCTGATCCCCTGGCCGGTGGTGCACCGGATCCTGCTCGTGCTGGATGTGTACGGGGTGCTGCTGGTGCTCGCGCTGCACGCCGCCTGTGTGACCCGCCCGCATGTCGTGGGACCGGACGGTTCGCTGCGTGTTCGCTACGGGGCGCTGTTCGACCTGCGGGTACCGGCTGCCGCGATCGCCGCCGCTCGGGTCGAACGGCGCTTTCCTCAGGGGCGGTTGGTGCAGCTGGACCCGGACGGGGTGCTCGATCTCGCGGTCGGCGGCCAGACGACCGTGACGGTCGGGCTGACCGCGCCGCTGGGCTTCGTACGACCGCTCGGCCGTCGTGGGCAGGCGGTCGCGGTCCGGTTCCACGCCGATGATCCGCGCGCCGTCGTGGCCGCGCTCACGCGGGCGCGAACAGCACCTTCGACGATCCCGGATCTGCCTGGGTGAGCCGTACCCGCAGCCGCTCCCCCAACGGGAGTCCGGCGGTGCCGCCCTCGATGCGGGCGACGATCGCGGGGTCGTCGATGTGGATGGTGCCGGTGGTCGGCTCCTGCTCCTTCACATCCACCACGTACGCGTCGAAGACCGTACCGACCCGGTCCTTGAGCAGCGCCGCCTCGACGAGGTCGACGCACTCGCGCTCCACCGTGTTGGCGCGCCGCGTCCCGTCCGCCATCTCCTTGGGCAGGGCGGGGAGTGCGGTCAGGACCCACTCGGGCGGATCACGGTCGGCGGCCGCCGCGACGCAGAGTTCGGAGGCGTACCGGTCGACGAGCCGGCGCAGCGGCGCGGTGCAGTGGGTGTAGAGGTCGGCGACGGCGGCGTGCACGGCAGGGGTGGGCAGTTCGCCGTGGTCGAAGACGGTGTAGCCGGCGCCGCGCAGCAACGTGGTGCAGTCCTGGAGGAAGGCGGCGTGGTTCGTCTTCCTCGGGTCGAGTGAGCGGACGACCTGCGCGTACGGGACGTGGTGCGGCCAGTCGATGCGCAGGGCCTCGGCCGAGCGGCGCAGGCGGGCCACCGCGCCGTCGGGGGCGACCGGGAGCGTACGCAGGATGCCGGTACCGGATTCCTGCATCAGGCGGGCCGCCGCCATGCCGGTGAGCAGGGAGATCTGGGCGTTCCAGCCGTCGGCGGGGAGCGGGGCGCGGTAGTCGAGGCCGTAGCCGCCGTCGCGCTCGACGATCTCCTGTTCGGGCACGTCGAGGGAGATGCCGCCGCGGGCGATCTCCTGCTCCTCGCGCAGCGTACCGATGTCCTTGAGCAGGGCGAGGGACTCCTCGGCGGTGCCGGCGTCGATCTGCCGCTGCACGCCCGCGTAGTCGAGTTTGGCGCGGCTGCGTACGAGGGCCCGGCGTACCCGGGTGGTCTCGGTGCGGCCCTCGGCGTCGAGGTCGATCTCCCAGAGCACGGCGGGGCGGGTCTCGCCGGGCAGCAGGCTGGCTGCGCCCTCGGAGAGCGATTCGGGGTGGAGCGGCACCTTGCCGTCGGGGAAGTACAGCGTGGTCACCCGGTGGTGGGCCTCGGTGTCGAGCGCGCCGCCGGGCCGGACGAACGCGGCGACATCGGCGATGGCGTAGTGCACGCGGTAGCCGTGGGGCCGGCGTTCCAGGTGCATGGCCTGGTCGAGGTCCGTGGAAGTGGGCGGGTCGATGGTGAGGAACGGCAGATCCGTGGCGTCCTCGTGCCCGGAGACCACCGGGTGGCGCGCCGCGTCGGCCGCTTCGTCGAGCACATCGGCCGGGAAGCCGTCGGGGACTCCGAGTTCGGTGCGCAGAGCGCGCAGGGCCGCCCGCAGCGGGGTGTCGGCTGCGCCGGTCATGTGGAGCTGGCGGCGGGGCATGGACCGAGCGTATGGCGGGGCGGGTCGGGCGGCATCCCGGGTGGCGGAGGGGCGGTCGCCGGTTCCCCGTACGCTGACGTGAGGGGCTGCCACCACGTGGTACGAACCGGCCCGGGCCCCGTATCCGTACGTACGAAGGAGAACCGCCGTGCTCGTGCTGTTGCCGCCCTCCGAAGGAAAGGCCGCCTCGGGGCGCGGAGCACCCCTGAAGCCCGAGTCGCTCTCGCTGCCGGGTCTGGCCGGGGCGCGGGCCGCCGTGCTGGACGGGCTGGTGGAGCTGTGCGCGGCGGACGAGGAGAAGGCCCGCGTGGTGCTGGGGCTCAGCGAGGGGCTGCGGGGCGAGGTCGCGAAGAACCTCGAACTGCGGACCGCGGGTGCGCGTCCGGCCGGCGAGCTCTACACGGGGGTGCTGTACGACGCGCTGGACCTGGCGTCCCTGGACGCGGCGGCCCGCCGCCGGGCCGGGAAGTCACTGTTGGTGTTCTCCGGGCTGTGGGGTGCGGTGCGGGTGGGCGACCGGATCCCGCCGTACCGCTGCGCGATGGGGGTGAAGCTGCCGGGGCTGGGGGCGCTCGGGGCGTTCTGGCGCGAGCCGATGGCGGAGGTCATGCCGGAGGCGGCCGGGGAGGGTCTGGTGCTGGACC
Source organism: Streptomyces sp. NBC_00236 (assembly GCF_036195045.1). Classification (NCBI taxonomy): domain Bacteria; kingdom Bacillati; phylum Actinomycetota; class Actinomycetes; order Kitasatosporales; family Streptomycetaceae; genus Streptomyces; species Streptomyces sp. NBC_00236. Next base: position 2,162,627 of record NZ_CP108100.1, read on the forward strand.
TGCGGTCGTCCGCCTACACCGCGGCGTGGAAGCCGAAGGGCGCGGTGGCGGAGCGCACCGCGAGCGTGCGGGTGCTGCACTCCCAGCTGGTGGACGGGGTGGAGAAGCGGTCGGTGGTCAGCCACTTCAACAAGGCGACGAAGGGGCGGATGGTCCGCGACCTGCTGCAGGCGGGTGCCCGGCCGAAGGGTCCGGCGGAGCTGGTGTCGGTCCTGCGGGACCTGGGTTACGTGGTGGAGGCCGAGGCACCCGCACGCTCCGGGCGGACGTGGGAGCTCGATGTGGTGGTGACGGAGATCCACTGACCGACGGACGCCCGTTGCATCATGCGCAACGCTCGTTGCGTACGATGTGGCACCGGTGCAGGATGAGGGACATGACCTCCTCCGTACTGGACCTTGCCCCCGTCATGCCCGTCGTCGTGCTGGAGGACGCCGCCGACGCGGTGCCGCTCGCCCGGGCCCTGGTCGCGGGCGGGCTTCCGGCCATCGAGGTGACGCTGCGGACCGCCGCCGCCCTGGACGCCATCAGGGCGATCGCGGCGGAGGTTCCGGACGCGGTGGTCGGCGCCGGCACGGTGATCTCGGCGCAGAACGTCTCGGACACCATGGCCGCGGGCGCCCGGTTCCTGGTGAGCCCCGGCTGGACGGACACGCTGCTGGACGCGATGAAGGCGTCGGGATTGCCGTTCCTGCCGGGGGTCTCGACGACGTCCGAAGTGGTCGCGCTGCTGGAGCGCGGGGTCACCGACATGAAGTTCTTCCCGGCGGAGGCGGCGGGGGGCACGGCCTACCTCAAGGCGCTGTCCGCCCCACTCCCCCAGGCCAGGTTCTGCCCGACCGGCGGCATCTCCCTCACCTCGGCCCCCTCCTACCTGGCCCTGCCGAACGTCGGCTGTGTGGGCGGCAGTTGGATGGTCCCCGGTGACGCGGTGGCGGCCCGGGACTGGTCCCGGGTGGAGCGCCTGGCCGCCGAGGCGTCGGCGCTGCGCGGCTGAACGCCACGAAGTCGTGCGGTTGCGCGTGCATGCTCCCCGGCTGCCGGGGCACGAGACCCTCAGGGACACGTGACCCGGCCTCCGGGTGACCCGGGTTCCGGCAGGCAATCCCCCGGCCTCCCGGAACCGCCTCGGCCCCGTCGGCCTCCCCCCGCCGACGGGGCCGAGTGCTGTCCGGAGGCCTCGGGGGCGGTCAACCGGCGGCGCGTCCGGGGACCTCGGAAGCGGTCAACCGACGGCGCGTCCGGGGACCTCGGAGACGGTCAACCGGCGGCGCGGCCGACCGCCTTACCGCAGGTGGGACGTGTCGTTCAGCAGCCGTACGGAGGCGTTGCCGTCCGCGTAGTAGGCCACGGCCGACACGGAGGCCGCCGAGAGCTCCATCCGGAACAGCGACTCCGGCGGTGCGCCCAGCGCCAGCCGGACGAGGGTCTTGATGGGCGTGACGTGCGTGACCAACAGGACCGTACGGCCTGCGTAGCGGCTGACGAGGCGGTCACGGGTGGCGGCGACGCGGCGGGCCACCTCGGCGAAGCTCTCGCCGCCTCCGGTGGGGGCCGCCTTCGCGGAGGCGAGCCAGGCGTCCAGATCGGCGCCGTACCGCTCCCTGACCTCACCGAACGTCAGGCCCTCCCAGACACCGAAGTCCGTCTCGCGCAGCCCGTCCTCGATCCGGACCTCCAGACCCAGCCGGGCGGCGACGGCGCCGGCCGTCTCGCGGCAGCGGCGCAGCGGGGAGCTGACGATCTCCTGCACCGTCCCCCGGGCCGCGAAGGCCTCGGCGGCGTGCTCGGCCTGCCCGCGGCCGACGGCGGAGAGCTCGGGGTCGGTGCCGCCGCTTCCGGAGAACCGCTTCTCCGGAGTGAGGGCGGTCTCGCCGTGGCGGAGCAGCACGAAGGTGGCGGGTGCGCCGAGGTCCGGGGCGGCGCCCCAGCCGACCTGCGGGGTGGCCGTGGCGGAGGGGGCGGGACGGTTCAGCTCCCCGGAGGCCGCGGGGCGGTTCAGCGCCGCCCGTGCCCTGGCCGCACCGGCCGCCGCGTCGCCGGGCGGTCCGGAGACCGGCGGGAGAGCGGCGGCCACCGAGGACCTCGGGCTGTCGAGGTCTGCCGTCGAGGACGACGGCTCCCACTGCCTGCCGCGCTTGCCCGCGTCCATCGCCTCGTTGGCGAGCCGGTCCGCGTGCTTGTTCTTCTCGCGCGGGATCCACTCGTAGGTGACGGCGGAGGCGGGCAGGATGCGCGCCGCCTCGGCCGCGAGCGGCTTCATGTCCGGGTGCTTGATCTTCCAGCGGCCCGACATCTGTTCCACGACCAGCTTGGAGTCCATCCGGACGTGCACCCGCGGCCCGCCGTCGGCCGGGGCGTCCGGCACCAGCGCCTTCGCGGCCCGGAGTCCGGCGATGAGGCCCTTGTACTCGGCGACGTTGTTCGTCGCGACGCCGATGTACTCGGCGGCCTCGGCCAGCGTCTCCCCGGTCGCCGGGTCGATGACGACCGCGCCGTAACCGGCGGGCCCCGGGTTGCCCCGGGAGCCTCCGTCGGCCTCGACGACGAACCGGCGCGGCTGCGTCATTACAGGCCCGAGTCCGAGGTGCGGACCAGGATGCGGTGGCAGTTCTCGCAGCGCAGCACCGTGTCGGGGGACGCGGCCTTCACGTCGTTGACCTCGGTGATGTTGAGCTCGAGACGGCAGCCCTCGCAGCGGCGCTGGTAGAGGCGGGCGGCGCCCACCCCGCCCTGCTGGGCGCGGAGCTTGTCGTACAGCTTGAGCAGGTCCGCGGGGACGGAGCCGGCGACGACCTCGCGCTCCTTGGTGACCGTCGCGGTCTCCGTGTCGATCTCCTGGGTCGCGGCGTCCCGGCGGGCGGTGGCGTCGTCGACCTTGGCCTGCACGGCGGAGACCCGGTCGGTCAGCTCGGCGACCCGCTCCTGGGCGGACTCGCGGCGCTCCATGACCTCGAGGACGACGTCCTCCAGGTCACCCTGGCGCTTGGCGAGGGAGACGATCTCGCGCTGGAGGCTCTCCAGGTCCTTGGGCGAGGTGACCGCGCCGGAGTCCAGGCGCTGCTGGTCGCGGGCGGCGCGCTGGCGCACCTGGTCGACGTCGTGCTCCGCCTTGGTCTGCTCGCGGGCGGTGTCGCTCTCCTCGGTCGTCGAGGCGACGAGGAGGTCACGGAGCTGGGCGAGGTCGGCCGTGAGCGACTCGATCTCGGCGTGCTCGGGCAGGGAGTTGCGCCGGTGCGCAAGCTGGGAGAGGCGCTGGTCGAGGGCCTGGACGTCGAGGAGTCGGATCTGGTCGGCGGGCGCGGCGTTCAGTTGGGGGCTCCAGAAGAGTGGTGGGTGGTCCAGGGGTCGGTGACCTGCTTCGAGACGTGGACCCGCAGGTCCCATCCGTGGCGGTCGGAAATCGCGTCGAGCTGTGCGGCGGCCTGTTCGCACCACGGCCACTCGGTGGCCCAGTGTGCGGCATCGACCAGGCCGAGCGACGAGTGCTGGACGGCCTCGGAGGCCGGGTGGTGGCGCAGGTCCGCGGTGAGGAAGGCGTCGACCCCGGCGGCGCGCACCGCGTCGAAGAGGCTGTCGCCCGATCCGCCGCTCACGGCGACGGTCCGCACGAGGGCCTCCGGGTCGCCCGCCAGGCGGATGCCCTGCGCGGTCGCGGGCAGCCGGGCTGCGGCGCGGGCGGCGAAGGCGCCGAGGGTCTCGGGGTGGTCGAGCGTGCAGATCCGGCCGAGGCCGCGACGGCCCGCGGGGTCGGTGGGGTCCGGGACGAGGGGCCGCTCGATGCGCAGGTCGAGGGCGCCGGCCAGGGCGTCGGAGACGCCGGGGTCCGCGGAGTCCGCGTTGGTGTGGGCCACGTGCAGGGCGACGTCGTGCTTGATGAGGGTGTGCACGACCCGGCCCTTGAAGGTGCCGGCCGCGACCGTCGTCGTACCGCGCAGATAGAGCGGGTGGTGGGTGACGATCAGCTGGGCGCCGAGCTTCAGCGCCTCGTCCGCGATCTCCTGTACGGGGTCGACGGCGAAGAGCACGCGGTCGACCCCGGCGTCCGGGTCACCGCAGACGGTGCCGACCGCGTCCCATCCTTCGGCCCGCTCGGGCGGCCACAGGGCGTCGAGCTCGGCGATGACTTCAGACAGACGGGGCACGGAGGAAAGGCTACCTGGCCTCCGTGCCCCGGGGAGCATGGCCGGTGCGACCCGTGAGGACGGTGCGACGGCCGGTCATGAATCGTTACTTCACGAGGTCCGCACGCAGGTCGTCGAGGACCAGGTCGGCGGCCGTGACGCCGAGGCCCAGGTACCAGGTCTCGTCGGACACGTTCTTCGCCCGGCCTTCCTTGACGGCCTTGAGGTTCTTCCACAGCGGGTTGGCCTGGGTGGTGTCGCGCTTGGTGGCCTTCACGTCGCCGTAGACACCGGTGAAGATCCAGTCGGCGTCCGCCTCGTCGATCTTCTCCGGGCTGATCTCCGCGGCGAGCTCGTCGATCTGCTGGTTCTCGGGCCGCGGCAGGCCGGCGTCGTCGAGGATGGTGCCGATGAAGGAGGCCTTGGCGTAGAGGCGGATCTTGTCCGGCAGGTAGCGGACCATGGAGATGACCGGCTTCTTCGGGCCGATGTCCTCGCCGAGCTTCTTCGCGTTCGCCTCGTAGGCGCCGAGCGCCGACTTCGCCTTGGCGGTCTTGTCGAGCGCCGCGGCGTTGAGGAGGTAGTTCTCCTTCCAGGTGAAGCCCGGACGGATGGAGAACACGGTCGGCGCGATCTTCGACAGCTCGTCGTACTTGTCCGCGGCGCGCAGCTGGCTGCCGAGGATCAGGTCCGGCTTGAGTCCGGCGATCGCCTCAAGGTTGAGGTTGTTGATCGTGCCGACGTTCTTCGGGTCGCCCGCGTCCTTCTTGAGGTACGACGGGATCGCCGCGTCACCCTCGGAGGGGGCGTAGCCCACCGGCTTCACACCCAGCGAGACGACGTTGTCGAACTCGCCGACGTCGAGGACGACGACCCGCTTGGGCGCCGCCTTGAGCTCGGTCTTGCCCATGGCATGCGTGATGGTGCGGGGGAAGGTGCCCGCCGGGGCGTCGGTGCCGTACCCGGCGGTCTTCTTCGCCGCGTCACCGAAGTCCTTGCCGCCGGTCGCGACCGCGGCCTTCTTGTCGCCGCCGGCCTCGGAGGTGCCCGAGGCGCCGGACCCGCCGTCATCGCTCCCGCAGGCCGACAGGGAGAGGGCGGCCACTACGGCCAGGCCGACTGCGGCAGTGCCGCGGCGACGAAGGGACATCACTTGCTCCAGTCGAGATGCTCACAGGTAACACTTAGGAATGCCTAACCTTAGACACTCACATCAGTCACAGCACAGCCACCCCCACCTCCTCAGGCGAATCCGGGCATCACCACCCTTATGTGTGAAGAGGTGAGGCTCGTGTTGTTCGGCAGCAAGTGCGAAAACTAGCTTCGGTTGCCGGAGGTGACGAGTCGATGACTGCCTGTGCCATCGAGGACGAGACCGCTGAGGCGGCCGGAACCGGCGAGACGGTGGAGCCGGAGTCCGACGAGCCGGACGGAGCCGAGGAGGCACCGGACCCGGCCGGGGGCGCGGCGGAGCTGCCTGAGCCGCTGGGGCCGGCCCCTGGCGAAACGGTCCTGCCCATGCCTGCCCCCTTGCTCGTGCCCGCACCCGTACCCGCGCTCACACTCACGGCCGACGGCGCCTACGCGGCACGGCTCACGGCCGCCCGTGACGCCGCCGCGGGGGCGGAGACCGCCTGGTACGCGGAGCGCTGGACGCTGGACGGCCCCGAGCCGTACGCCGTGCCGCTCCCGCTGGACCAGCCGGAGGAGGCCTGCTCGCAGGTGCTGCCGCTGGCCGACGGGCGGGTCCTGATCCGGCGCCGGGTCGCGGACCGCCACACCTTCTCGCTGCTCTACCCGACCGGGCCCGGCACCGGCGAACTCCCGCTGGGCGCCGTCGAATGCGCCGAGCTGACCCTGCTGCCGCCCTCACCGGACGGCGTCAGCGCGTACGCCCTGTCCACCGGTGCGTCCTCGACCGGGCTCTGGCGCGTGGCGGGTGGCGCCTTCGGTCCGGAACACCTCGCGGACCTGCCGGGACGCTGCTCCGGCGGGGTTTGGCTGGACCGGGCGGGCCGGCTGCTGGCCCTGGACCGGGAACCAGCGGGCGGCGGCCCGGTCAAGGCGGTCGCGGTGGACCTGGGGCGGGGCGCCGAGATGACCCCCCTGCTCCAGATCGCACCGGACAGCAACGACCGGCTGCTGCTCGCCGATCCGGACAGCGGTCTGCTGCTGATCCGCTCCGACGCGCCGGGACACGACCGGCTCGGCTGGGGCGTGCTGGGAAGTTGCCTCCCGGTGCGCTTCCCGGAGTGCCTGCGGCTGCCGGATGTCGCCGTGACACCGTTCGCCGTGCAGCCGGGGCAGATGCTGATGCCGGAGAGCTGCGCGGTGGCCCTGCGGATCGACGGGGCGGCAGGCAGCTGGGCCGGCATCTGGCGCCCGTCGGGCCGTCGGCTGCACCAGCTCGCCGCGCCCGAGGGCTGGCTGGCCGGCAGCGGGTCCTGGTCGCGCGACGGCGTACTGGGTCTGCCGTACGCGAACGCGGACACGGCCTGCGCCGTGGCGCTCCTGACGGCCCCCTCCGACCTGGAGCCCTCCGCTGAAACGGCCCCGGCGGGCTGCGCGGAAAGCGGTACGCAACCCTCCGCCGCCGTCACGCATCCTCCTGTGTGCAGACCCGTTCCCCTGGGGCAGGCGCCCCTCATGCGGCGTACGGCGTCTGACTAGAGTTGAGGCGGGGATCTCACGCAATCGCGCACCGCGGTCGCCGACGGTGACCGTTCCCGGGCGGTGGCGCGAGGGCCCCGGAGACCAACACGTAAGCGATCACAACGGGGTGACTTCCCAGATGTCTGAGGCGCGATCCGACACGACCCAGACGCGTCCGCCGGGGGCGGACACGCAACGGGCCGAAGCCGGCGGCTCCGGAAAGCACCGAGGGGGTGTGGCGACGGACGACTCGGCGGCTCAACCGCACGGCCGCCACCGCCGCCCCGCCGAAGGTGGCAGCAGGGCGGCCTGACCGCCGCACCGAACAACGAGGGAGAGGAGGGCCCCCGCAGCCGGCCGGCTGCGGGGGCCCTCCTCTGTGCACGTCCGGCTCCGTGCTGTGCACGTCCGACTCTGCGCTGTACCCGTCCGGCTCCGTGCGCGTCCCGCCGGTGGTCAGCCGCGCTTGAGCCCCAGCACCTCCGCCGCCGCGAACGTCTCGTTCGGCGGCCGGTCCTCGTAGTACGGGGAGATCAGCTCGTCCAGTTCGTCGAAGGAGAACGTCTCCTTCGACGAGTCGAACTTCGCCGCCACCCTGGGCCGTTCGACGATCGCGACCATTCCGCCGTGCACGACGAGCAGTTGCCCGTTGACCTTGGCGGCCGCCGGGGAGGCCAGATAGCCGACGAGCGGCGAGACGTGCTCGGGTGCGAGCGCGTCGAGCCGTCCGTCCTGCGGTTCCTGGAAGCCCGCGAAGACGTCCTCGGTCATCCGGGTCCGGGCGCGCGGGCAGATGGCGTTGGCGGTGACGCCGTACTTGGCCAGTGCCAGCGCGGTGGAGGTGGTCAGCCCGACGATGCCGCCCTTGGCCGCCGCGTAGTTGGGCTGGCCCGCCGAGCCGGCCAGGAAGGCCTCCGACGAGGTGTTGACGATCCGGCCGTAGACCGGGCCACCGGCCTCCTTGGACCTCGACCGCCAGTGGGCGGCGGCGAAGTGCGTGGTGTTGAAGTGGCCCTTGAGGTGCACCCGCATGACCGAGTCCCACTCGTCCTCGGTCATCGAGAAGATCATCCGGTCGCGCAGGATGCCCGCGTTGTTGACCAGGATGTCGAGTCTGCCGTACGTGCTGACGGCCAGCTCGACGAGCTCACGGGCCTGCTCGTGGTCGGAGACGTCGCCGAGGTGGGCGACCGCCCGGCCGCCGGCCGCGCGGATCTCCTCGGCGACCTCCTCGGCGGGTGCGGCGGACGCCTCGCCCGAACCGTCGCGGCCGGGCTGCCCGTAGTCGTTGACGACGACGGCCGCGCCGAGCCGCGCCAGTTCCAGCGCTTCGGCCCGTCCCAGGCCTCGGCCTGCGCCGGTGACGATCGCGGACAGTCCGTCCAGGGGAAGTGACATCGGTTCTCGGGATCCTCTCGGGAGGGAGCGGGGCGATGCTGCGGGGCGTCAGAGCTCGATGCAGGTACGCAGCGACTCGCCGGTCCGCATCTGGTCGAGGGCGTCATTGATGCCGTCGAGCCGTACCCGGTGGGTGATCATCGACTCCAGGTCGATACGGCCGGCCCGCCAGAGGGCGATGGCCCGCTCGTACGACCGGAGCACGTCCCCGCCCCCGTACATGGAGGGCAGGATCCGCTTCTCGTCGAAGAACAGCTCGAACATGTTGACCTGGAAGTTGTCGTCCATGGCGCCCGCGCCGACGATGCAGAGGGTGCCGCCGCGCCGGGTCTGCTCGTACGCGGTGCGGGCCGTGGCGGACTTGCCGACGACCTCGAAGACGTAGTCGAAGCCCTCGCCCGCGGTGATCCGCTGCTTGGCGTCGGCGAACTCGTCGGGCGAGACGGCCTCGGTCGCACCGAACCGCAGCGCCGCCTCGCGCCGGGAGGCCACCGGGTCCACGGCGACGATCTGGGCGGCGCCCTGCACCCTGGCCCCCTGGATGGTGGAGATGCCGACACCGCCGCAGCCCATCACGGCGACCGACGAACCGGCCTCCACCTGGGCGGTGTTGATGGCGGCGCCGAGGCCGGTGGTGACCCCGCAGCCGATCAGCGCGGCGATCTCGAACGGCACGTCGTCGGGGATCGGCACCGCGCAGCCCGCGCCGACGACGACCTCCTCCGTGAAGGTTCCGGTGCCGGCGAAACCGAAGACGTCTCCGCCCGGGCGCTTGAAGTTGGGCGTGCCCGCGTTCATGAACCCGGCGAGACAGAGGTGCGTCTGGCCGCGTTTGCAGGACGGACAGCTGCCGCAGGCCGGCAGCCAGCAGACCAGCACCCGGTCCCCCACGCCCAGCCCGGCCACCCCGTCACCGACGTCGATGACCTCACCGGCGCCCTCGTGGCCGGGGATGAAGGGGGCGGGCTGCGGCAGCACCCCGCTCATCGCGGAGATGTCGGAGTGGCACAGCCCGGTGGCCCGGACCCGCAGCTTCACCTTGCCGGGGCCGAAGCCCACCGCCTCGACGTCGTCGAGTACTTCGAGTTTGTCCTGGCCGATCTCGTGCAGTACGGCTGCGCGCATGGTGCGGCTCCCCTCACGGGCCTGTGATGCTCTGGAATTCGGTTCGGATTCGGGATCAGGAATGCTCGACGTCGGGATCAGGAGTGCTCGACGAAGGTGTCGCTGAGGACCACGGCGTTCTTCCGCTCCGCCGCCCTCACCTCGACCCGCACCTCGTTCCCGCCGGTCCACATCTCGATGCGGAGGGTCTCGCCGGGGAAGACGACCCCGGCGAACCGGGTGCGGTAGGAACGGATACGGGTCGCGTCGCCGCCGAGCACCGTGTCGGTGACGGCCTTCAGCGTCATGCCGTAGGTGCACAGACCGTGCAGGATCGGCCGGTCGAAGCCGGCCTGCGCGGCGAACTCGGGGTCGGCGTGGAGCGGGTTCCAGTCCCCGGAGAGGCGGTAGAGCAGCGCCTGGTCCGGCCGGACCGGACGCTCCACCAGGTGGTTGCCCGCGATGGCGGGGTAGGCCGTCCGCTCGGACGGACCCCGCTCGCCGCCGAAGCCGCCCTCGCCGCGGACGAAGATCTGGGAGTCGTTGGTCCACAGCGGGCCGTCCTCGTCGGCGGCCTCGGTACGCAGCACCAGCACGGCCGCCTTGACCTTGTCGTACACCGCGGCGACCTTCGTGGTCGTCACGGCGCTGCCCTTCACCGGGAGCGGCCGGTGCACCCGTACGCTCTGCCCGCCGTGCAGGACGGCCGCGAGGTCGATGTCGACGCCGGGTGCGGAGAGGCCGCCGGCCATGGCCGTGCCGGCGCCCGCGACCGTGGCGAAGGAGGGCAGGACCTGGAGCCGCGACTCCAGCGTGTAGCTCAGCTCACCGGGGTCGACGGCGGGGTCGGCCAGATCGGGGCGGGCGCCCGCCCCGATCCCCAGGTGGTAGAGCTGGACGTCCTTGTGGTCCCAGCTGATGTGGCTGGTCCGGGGTTCGGCAGCGAGAGCTTTTTCGGCATCAATGGGCATGGGGAAGCTGCTCCTCGACGGTGAAAGACCTCGGTGCGGCCGTCCGCACCGTCGGCCGCACCGAGGTCGTGCGGGGACCGGTGACCACGCCCGTTCTAGAACGCGTTCTAGCCGGTTGGCCCTATGTATAACGCAGCGCCCAGCACTTGTGAAGACTGCTGACGTCTCGTCAGATCCCTTGGCCGGACGCCTTTCGCCCTCTGTCGCGGCAATGACATTTGTCATTGCGGAGTGCGTACATGCGCCTCTGCCACGGCGGGTCCGGGCTCCGTAGCGTCGTATGCATGACGAAGACAACGGGGAACGGGGCCGCGGTGGTCCTCACCGGGGCGGTGAAGACCTTCGGCAGGGCCGGACAGCGGGTGCGGGCGGTGGACGGGATCGGGCTGACCGTCGAGCGGGGCGAGACCGTCGCCCTGCTCGGGCGCAACGGCGCGGGAAAGTCCACCGCGATCAGCCTGCTGCTCGGGCTGAACGAGCCGGACGCCGGCACGGTGCGGGTCCTGGGCCGCACCCCCGAACAGGCGGTACGGGCGGGCCTGGTCGGCGCGATGCTCCAGGACGGGCGGCCCATCCAGCGGGTCACCGTCCGCGAGCTCATCACGTTCGTCGCCGCCACCTACCCGAAGCCGCTGCCGGTCGCCGAGGCGCTGGCCCTGGCGGGCGTGGCGGAGTACGCGAACCGGCGGATCGACAAGCTGTCCGGCGGCCAGATCCAGCGGGTCCGGTTCGCCGTCGCGCTGGCCGGGAATCCGGAGCTGATCGTGCTGGACGAGCCGACCGCCGCCCTGGACGTGGAGGGGCGGCACGCGTTCTGGGAGTCCATGCGCGCCTATGCCCGGCGCGGCAACACCGTGCTCTTCTCCACCCACTACCTGGAGGAGGCCGACGAGAACGCCGACCGGATCGTCGTCGTCGACCGTGGCCGGATCGTCGCGGACGGCAGCGGTGAGGCCGTCAAGGCCGCGGCCGGCCACAGCCAGGTCTCCTTCGATCTCGCGGGCCGCTCCACCGAGGGCCTGGAACTGCTGCCCGGTGTCGTGACGGTCGAGGTGACCGGCGACCGGGCGGTGCTGCACACGGACGACTCGGACGCCACCGTGGTGGAACTGGCCCGGCTCGGCCTGGTCCGCGGCCTCCAGGTGTCCCTGGCGACGCTGGAGGCGGCCTTCCTCTCCCTCACCGCGCCGGCCGCCGGCGCCCCCCGGTCCGCGAAGGAGACCGTCTGATGTACCGCTACATCGTGCTCGAGACCCGCCGCACCCTGCGCGACGGCACGTTCCTGATCTTCGGCACCGGAATGCCCGTGCTGATGTACCTGATCTTCACGAACATCGGCGGCGGTGACGGGGTCGACGGCTGGAAGACCGCCTCGATGGTAGGCATGGCCGCGTACGGAGCACTCGGCTCCGCCATGTCGATCGGTACGGGTGTCGCCTCCGACAAGTCCCTGGGCTGGCTCCAGCAGCTGCGGATCACCCCGCTCTCCCCCACGCACGCGGTCGTCGGCCGGGCGATCAGCGGTTCGGTGACCGTGCTGCCGACGATCCTGACGGTGCTGCTGGCCGGCGGCCTGGTGAACGGCGTACGGCTGGCCGCCTGGCAGTGGGCCGCCCTCGTCCTGCTGCTGTGGATCGGCGCCCTGCCCTTCACCCTGCTCGGCCTGGGCAACGGCTTCCGTCTCACCCCCCAGGGCACCGGGGTCGTCAACGTCGCGTGCCTGATGGGCTTCGGTGTCGTCGGCGGGCTGTGGTTCCCGCTGGAACTCCTTCCGGAGTGGCTGCGCTCCGTCGGCAGGTTCACGCCCGCCAACCGGTTCGCCGACCTGGGCTGGGCGGCCACGGACGGCCGTGCGCCCGGGGCCACGACGGTCGGCGTACTCGCGGGGTGGCTCCTCCTGTTCGGCACGTACGCCGTGATCTCGTACCGTCGGTCCGCGAGGACCGTGTGACGGGAGCGTGCCGGGAGGACCGTGTGACGGGAGCGAACATGTCCAGGAACCGAAGAGCGGACCGGAAGGAACGGCGCCGCCTGCGGAAGGAGGGCCGCCGCCCCGGCCCGCCGGGACCGTACGCGCTGCTGCCCTGGCTGCTGATGGGTCTGGGTTCCTTCTCCAACCTCTTCCAGGGCGAGACCCCCAATCCGTGGATCGGCGGGATCGGTCTGCTCGCCTTCAACTCCCTCTATGTCTCGGTGGTGTTCCGGGGCTTCGTCAAGGAGAAGCGCGAGAGCCCGGTGTCGTACGTCCTGCTGGGCGCGATGGCCGCCATCACCTTCGGGCTGGCGATCGGCTACGGCGGCAGCTGGCTGCTCTTCTTCCCGCTGCTCTCGCTCGCGTGCGGCACCATCCTGCGCCACCGCTGGCTCGCCGCCGGGCTGCTCGGCCTCGCCGTGGCGGCCTGCCTGATCGCGGTGTGGCGCGACGACAGCACATCGACACCGTGGACCCTGGGGTACGGGACGTTCATCTCGGGTGCGGTGACAGCCGCGATCCTCACCCTGTCGGAGACGGTGATGGAACTGCGCGCCACCCGGCAGGAACTGGCCCGTACCGCCGTCGAGAAGGAGCGGCTGCGCTTCTCCCGCGATCTGCACGACCTGCTGGGCCACACGCTCTCGGTGATCGTCGTCAAGTCGGAGGCGGCGCGCAGGCTCGCCCCGCGCGACATGGACGCGGCGCTCTCGCAGGTCGCCGACATCGAGTCCGTCGGCCGGCAGGCGCTCACCGAGATCCGCGAGGCGGTCACCGGCTACCGCGAGGGCAGCCTGGCCACCGAGCTCGACCGGGCCAGGTCCGCGCTGACCGCCGCCGGCATCGAACCCTCGGTCCGCCGCTCGGGCCCCCCGCTCGCACCGCAGACGGAGGCGCTGCTGGGCTGGGTGGTGCGGGAAGCCGTCACCAACGTCGTCCGCCACTCCACCGCGACCACGTGCGTGTTCGTCGTCGAAGGCACGCCCGGCCGGGTCCGCCTCACGGTCACGGACGACGGCCGGACCCCGGCCGCCCCGCCCACCCCGGGCATCGGCGGCACCGGCCTGAAGGGCCTCACCGAACGCCTCGCGGTGGCCGGCGGCTCGCTGGAAGCGGGGCCCGGACCGGCAGGCGGCTTCGTGGTGACGGCTGAGCTTCCGGCGGATGCCCCCGGAGAACCCGGTGGGAACGGCTCGCCCGCACCGGGCTCGTGACCCGGCGCCGGGGGATCCGCCGTTCGACCGAAGCCGTGGAGCGGGCCGCCCCCGCCCCGGCCGACCGCCGTCACCGGGATGCGAGCCAGGCGGCAAGGCCGCTACCCGCAGCCGTGGTCAGCGCTGCCACCAGCCGGCCCGGAATGCGCTGGATCGTCACATGCAAGCCACCGCAACGGAGTTCGAACGCCGGAATCGGCCGTGCGGGGCGTCTACCTCGGCTCATGAAGGCAGTTCAGCACGTCCCTCACTGCGGACGCCAACACTTCCGGGACCCGATCAACAGCCTTATGGTGAAGGGTTATTGACAAGTCGACATCCGTGCAGAACCACGCCCATTCGAGCAGATTGCGCTGCCGGCGCCGGCTCGGTTCCTCCCGGAACCGCCCCGTACGCCCCCCCCTGACCGCCCTCCGGCCCTACCCTGTTCCCGTGAACGAGATGCCGCAGGATCACCGGCCGACCAAGTCCGTACGGGTACTGCTCGCCGAGGACCAGGGCATGATGCGCGGCGCGCTCGCCCTGCTGCTCGGGCTGGAGCCCGACATCGAGGTGGTCGCCCAGGTGGGCGCGGGCGACGAGATCGTGGCCGCCGCGCTGACGTCGCGGCCCGATGTGGCGCTCCTCGACATCGAGCTCCCGGGCCGCAGCGGGCTGGACGCGGCCGCCGATCTGCGGGAGGAGGTGCCGGACTGCCGGGTGCTGATCCTCACCACCTTCGGCCGGCCCGGCTATCTGCGGCGCGCGATGGAGGCCGGGGCGGCCGGGTTCCTGGTGAAGGACGGCCCGGTCGAGGAGCTCGCGTCGGCGATCCGCCGGGTGCTGACCGGGGAGACCGTCATCGACCCGGCCCTGGCCGCCGCCGCGCTGAGCGCGGGACCGAGCCCGCTGACCGCGCGGGAGCGGGACGCGCTGGTCGCCTCGGTGGACGGGGCGACGGTCGCGGACATCGCGGTGAAGCTGCATCTGTCGGAGTCCACCGTCCGCAACTACCTGTCGGCGGCGATCGGGAAGACGGGCACACGCAACCGGATGGAGGCGGTCCGGGCGGCCCGGCAGCAGGGGTGGCTCTAACGCCCGCGGGTGGTCCTCAGCGCTTCGCCGACCCGTGGCGCGGCAGCCAGAGGACCATCAGCAGCAGCCCGCCGAGCAGCACCCCGCCCGCCGTCCGGAACGCCAGCGCATAACCGGCCGTGAGCTCCACCGGGTCCGTGGAGCCGTCCGTGCGGGCCGCGGCGACCGTGGAGAGCACGGCCAGGCCGAGGGCGCCGCCCATCGTGCGGGAGGTGTTGACGAGGCCGGAGACCAGGCCCGCTTCGCCGGGGGCCGCGCCCGAGGTGGCGAGGGTGGCGAGCGGGGTGGCCGCGAGTCCCGTGCCGGCCATCATCAGGACGCCGGGCAGACAGACCGCGGTGAGGTACGAGCCGTCGGCCGTCATCGTCGACTGCCATCCGAAGCCCGCTGCGGCCATCGCCGTGCCGATCAGGGCCAGGTTCTTCGCGCCGGTGCGCGCCATCAGCCGCGGTGCGCACTTGGAGCCGACCACGATCGCCACCGAGGTGGGCATCAGGGCGAGTCCGGCCTCCAGAGCGGAGTAGCCCAGCACGTTCTGTGCGTACACCGTCATGAAGTACCACATGGAGAACGTGGCCGAGCCGATCACGAGCATCGCCACGTTCGCCGACGCCACCGCCCGGGCCGCCAGCACCCTCAGGGGCATCAGCGGCTTCGCCGTCCGGGACTCCACCAGGACGAACAGCGCGAGCAGCGCGAGTCCGCCGAGCAGCGGCACCAGGGTCGCCGCGGCCGTCCAGCCCGACTCCTCGGTCTGCACGATTCCGTACGCGGCCGAGGCCAGGCCCGCCGTGACCAGCAGTGCGCCCGGGAAGTCGATCCGGCTGCGCTCGCCGGCCCGGCCCTCGGCGAGCCACAGGGCCGCGCCGACCAGGACGAGCACCCCGACGGGCACGTTGATGAGCAGGACCCACCGCCAGGACAGGGTGTCCGTGAGCACCCCGCCGATCAGTCCGCCGGCCGCACCGCCGCCCGCGCCGACGGCCATCCAGGTGCCGATGGCCCTGCTTCTGGCGGGTCCTTCGGGGACGGCGGCGGTGAGCAGGGTGAGGGTCGCGGGGGCCAGCACGGCCGCGCCGAGCCCCTGGGCCGCCCGGGCGGCGAGCAATTGCCAGCCCTCCTGGGCGAGTCCGCCGGCGAGGGAGGCCGCGGTGAACAGGCCGAGGCCGACGAGGAACATCCGCTTGCGGCCGTAGAGGTCGGCGGCCCGGCCGCCGAGCAGCATGAACCCGGCGAAGGCGATCGAGTACGCGTTGAGCACCCACTGCAGGCCCGCGGTGCTCAGCCCCAGATCGGCGCGCATGGACGGGAGGGCCACGTTGACGACGGACACGTCGAGCACGACGAGGAACTGCCCCGTGCAGGCGGCGAGCACGACCGCCCACGTACGGGTCCGGGTACCGCTGCCACGGCGTGTGGGCGTCGAGACGTCAACCATGAACGTCATACTCGCAGCCTGCCCGCGCCCCGTACATCGGTTTCCGGACCGTGCCGGACCGGGACCATCGGCGTAGGTCCCGGCCCCACCAGAACCTCAGTGCCGCAGCAGGGTCACCACCGCCGCCCCGCCGAGCCCGATGTTGTGGGCGAGCCCGGTCCTGGCGTCCGGCACCTGGCGGGGGCCGGCCTCGCCCCTGAGCTGCCAGGTGAGTTCGGCGGCCTGGGCGATTCCGGTGGCGCCGAGCGGATGCCCCTTGGAGATCAGGCCGCCTGACGGGTTGACCACCCAGCGGCCGCCGTGGGTGGTGGCGCCGGACTCGACGAGCGCCCCCGACTCGCCCTCGGCGCACAGCCCGAGCGCCTCGTAGGTGAGGAGTTCGTTGATGGAGAAGCAGTCGTGGAGCTCGATGACGTCGAGGTCGTCGGCGCCGATGCCGGCGGTCTCGTACACCTGCCGTGCCGCCTCCCGCGACATGGGAAGGCCGACCGCGTCGATGCAGGTCCCGGAGGCGAAGGAGGCCTCGGTGTCGGTCGTCATGGCCTGGGCGGCGATCTCGACGGCCCGGTCGCCGAGGCCGTGCCGCTCGACGAAGCGTTCGGAGACGACGACGGCCGCCGCGGCCCCGTCGGAGGTCGGGGAGCACTGGAGCCGGGTGAGGGGGCGGTGGATGGGCTTGGCGGCCAGCACTTCGTCGACCGTGTAGGGGTCCTGGAACTGGGCGTACGAATTGCCGGCCGAGTGGCGGTGGTTCTTGGCGGCGACCGCGGCGAGCTGGGCCTCCGTGGTGCCGTACCGCTCCATGTGTTCCCGGGCCGCGTTGCCGAAGATCTGCGCGGTGGGCGGGGTCATCTCGAAGCCGTGGGCGGCCGCCATGATGCCGTAGTGCCGGGCGACCGGGGATGTCTTGAAGTCGCCCGCGCCACCGTCGGATCCGCCGCCGCCGAGCGATCCGCGCGCCATCTTCTCGAAGCCGAGCGCCAGGACGCAGTCGCTGCCGCCGCCCTCGACGAACTGGCGGGCCATCATCAGGGCGGTGGACCCGGTGGCGCAGTTGTTGTTGACGTTGTAGACCGGTATGCCGGTCAGGCCGAGTTCGTAGACGGCGCGCTGCCCGGCGGTGGAGGCCTGGAAGCAGTAGCCGACGACTGCCTGCTCGATGTCCTCGTACGCGACCGATCCGTCGGCGAGCGCCGCGGTCCCGGCCTCCTTGACCATGTCCCAGTACTGCCAGTCGCGGGTCTCGGGCTTCTCGAACTTCGTCATGCCGACGCCGACGATGTAGGCCTTCATATCGTTTCCTCTCAGTCCCGCGGGAGGCCGAGGATGCGCTCGGCGACGACATTGAGCTGAACCTGGGTGGTGCCGCCCGCGATGGTGAGGCAGCGGGACATCAGGAATCCGTGCACCGCCCGCTCCCCCGCTCCCTCGCACACCGCCCCGTCGGGGCCGAGGAGTTCGAGGGCGAGTTCGGCGACCTTCTGCTGGTGGACGGTCTGGACGAGCTTGCGTACGGAGGCTCCCGCGCCCGGTTCCAGTCCGGAGACCTGCTGGAGCGTGGTGCGCAGCGTGATGCAGGCCAGTGCGTGCGCCTCGGCGGCCAACGCCCCGATCCGGGCCCGGCAGGCGCCGTCGAGTCCTTCGGCACGGCCGATCAGGGCTTCCAGGCCGGTGTCGAAGGCCACCTGGTCGGCCATGTGGACGCGTTCGTTGCCCAGGGTGTTGCGGGCGACCTGCCAGCCGCCGCCCGCCTCGCCGACGAGGGCGTCCTCGGGCAGCAGGACGTCGTCGAAGTACACCTCGTTGAAGAGGGAGTCGCCGGTGATCTCCTTCAGCGGGCGGATGTCGATGCCTTCGGTGTTCTTCATGTCCACGAGGAAGTAGCCGAGCCCCTGGTGCTTGGGCGCGTCCGGGTCGGTCCGGGCGAGCAGGATCCCGTGGTCGGCCCACTGGGCGGCGCTCGTCCACACCTTCTGGCCGTTGATCCGCCAGCCCTCGGGGGTCCGTTCGGCGCGGGTCCGCAGCGAGGCGAGGTCGGAGCCTGCGCCGGGTTCGGAGAACAGCTGGCACCACAGGAGTTCGCCGCGCAGCGTGGGCAGGAGGTAGCGGTCCTGCTGCTCGGCGGTCCCGTGTGCGATGAGGGAGGGCACCACCCAGGTGGCGATGCCCAGGTCGCTCAGCTTCACTCCCTGCTCGCGCAACTCCTGTTGCACGGCGAGCTGTTGTACGGGTCCGGCGCCCAGGCCGTGGGGCGCGGGCAGATGCGGGGCCGCGTAGCCGGTGGGGGCGAGGGCACGGCGGGCCGCTCTCGGGTCGAGGCCGCGGGCGGCGGCGACGGCGTCGTGGGCCGCCGAGCGGTGGGCGGCGGCCTGCGCGGGGAGTTCCAGGGTGAGTTCGCGGCGCGCACCGCCGGTGGCCAGCCGGACGGCTCGCTGCCGATGGCCGTCCCCGGCGCCCAGCAACTGCCGCGCCACCACGGCCCGGCGCAGATACAGATGGGCGTCGTGCTCCCAGGTGAAGCCGATGCCGCCGAGGATCTGGATGGCGTCCTTGGCGCAGCCGTACGCGGCGTCCAGGGCGGTCGCGGCGGCGAGCGCGGCGACCAGGCCGCGCGTTTCCTCGGACTGACGGGGTTCACCGGCCGCCCGGGCCGCGTCCCAGGCCAGGGCGCGGGCCTGCTCCACGCGCACGAGCATGTCGGCGCACAGATGCTTGACGCCCTGGAACTGTCCGATAGGGCGGCCGAACTGTTCGCGGACCTTGGCGTGTTCGGTGGCGGTTTCCAGGGAGCGGGCGGCGGTACCGCAGGCCTCGGCGGCGAGGAGGACGGCGGCGAGGTCACGGACGAGGCCGGAGTCGGTGCGCAGGGCGCGTGCGGCGGGGACCAGGACGCCGTCGGCGTGGACCGCGGCGGTGGGCCGGGTGGGGTCGGCGCTGTGGTGCGGGCGCACGGTGAGGCCCTGCGACGCGGTGTCCACGGCGAACCAGCGCGGGCCGGTGGCCGAGGCGGCGGGCAGCAGGAGCAGGTCGGCCTCGGCGCCGGAGAGCACCGGCGGCAGCTCGCCGTCCAGGAGGTGGCCGTCCTCGCGTTCGACGGCGGTGAGCGTGCCGGGGCCGAGCGCGACGGCCCCGATGCGTGTGCCGTCCGCCAGGGCGCGCACCAGTGCGCCGGGGTCCGAGGCGTGCGGGCCGGCCTCACGCGCGACAGCCTCGCCGGGGACGGCCCCACGCGGGACCGCCTTGCCGGGGCCGACCTCACGCGCGACAGCCTCGCCGGGGACGGCCTCACGCGCGACAGCCTCATGCAGCACGGCCTCGTACAGGACGGCCGAGGCGAGGGCGCTCGCCAGGTACGGCCCCGGCAGTGCGGCGCGGCCCGCCTCTTCGAGGACGACCGCCAGATCGAGGAGGTCGCCGCCTCCGCCCCCGTACGCCTCGGGCAGATGGATGCCGAGCAGCCCCTGCTCCGCGAGACCCTCCCAGTAGGCGGGGCGCGCACCGGGGGCGCCGGGGGCTTCCGCGTCGAGCAGCTTGCGGATTTCTCCGGGCGGTACGGCGCGTGCCAGCCACCCCCGCACGGCCTGCGCGAGCTCCCTGTGTTCTTCGGTGATTCCGATGCCCATGCGGATCCTCGCCGGTCGCAGCCACTGGAACGGCGCAAGAGTAGAACACGTTCCAATCTGACGGAAGGTCAGATGGGCACCGATTCGGACCGGGCCGGAAAGCGGGCAGACCGCCTTGACCTGTTCTTGCCCAATTCACCGGAATACCTCGGAGGTACGGAAGGTTGCACCGTGCACGCACTTGGCGGTCAGCGCTGTCCGCTCCAGGGACCGCACTCCCGCCCGCACCTCTCCCTCTCCTGCCGCCCGGAGGCCGCACGCATGCCACAGACGACGCACGAACAGCCCGCCGCGGAGCTTCCTGATCCGCGGCCTTCGAAGGCGGGGCGCGGGATCGTCCCCGTACTCGCCTTCGCGGGCATCACCGTCGCGGTGATGCAGACCCTGCTCGTCCCCGTCATCAAGGACCTGCCCACCCTCCTGCACACCGACCCGTCCAACGCGACCTGGGTGATGACCGCCACCCTGCTCGCCGGGGCCGTCTCCACCCCGATCATGGGGCGGCTCGGGGACCTCAACGGCAAGCGGAGGATGCTGCTGGCCAGCCTCGCCGTGATGGTGGTCGGCTCGCTGATATGCGCGTTCACCGACGACCTCGTGATCATGATCGTGGGCCGTGCGCTCCAGGGCTTCGCCATGGGCGCCATCCCGCTGGGCATCGGGATCATGCGGGACGAGCTGCCCCGCGAGAAGCTCGGCTCGGCGATGGCCCTGATGAGTTCCTCGATCGGAGTGGGCGGCGGACTCGCGCTGCCCGCCGCCGCGCTGGTCGCCCAGCACACCGACTGGCACACCCTCTTCTTCGGCTCGGCCGGTCTCGGCGTCCTGGCCATGGGCCTGACCGTGCTCGCGGTGCCGGAGACCTCGCTGCGCGCTCCCGGGCGGTTCGACGTCACGGGCGCGCTCGGGCTCTCGCTCGGCCTGGTCCTCCTGCTGCTGCCGATCACCAAGGGCAGCGACTGGGGCTGGACCTCGGGCACCACGCTCGGCCTGATCGCCGCCGCCCTGGTGGTCCTCGTGCTCTGGGGCGTCTTCGAACTGCGGAGCGACGCGCCACTGGTCGACCTGCGGACCACGGCCCGGCGCGAGGTGCTGCTCACCAACCTCGCCTCGATCATGGTCGGGGTCGCGTTCTACGCCGTCTCGCTGGTCCTTCCGCAGCTGCTCCAGCTGCCGACGTCGACCGGTTACGGGCTCGGCCAGTCCATGGTGGTCGCCGGACTGTGCGTGGCCCCGCTCGGCCTGACCATGATGTTCGTCGCCCCGGTGTACGCCCGGATCTCCGCCCGGTACGGCCCCAAGACGACCCTGATGCTCGGCATGCTGGTCATCGCGATCGGTTACGGGGCCGGGCTCGGCCTGATGAGCGCCGCCTGGCAGACCATCGTGATCGCCGTACTGCTCGGGGCCGGTATCGGACTCGCGTACTCCTCGCTGCCCGCGCTGATCATCGGGGCGGTCGACGCCTCGGAGACGGGCGCGGCCAACGGTCTGAACACCCTGATGCGCTCGATCGGCACCTCCGTGTCGAGCGCGGTGATCGGCATGGTGCTGGCGAACACCTCGGTGCGCATGGGGTCGGTCTCGGTCCCCAGCATGGAGGGGTTCCGTACCTCGTTCATGATCGCTACGGGAGCGGTGCTGGTCGGTCTCGTCCTGGCGGCGTTCCTGCCGTCACCGCGGAAGACCTCCGCGCCGGTGCTCCTGGCGAGCAGCGCGGCCGACGACGCCGCGCGCGAGGCCGGCGACCCGCTCCCCGCCGTCCCGCACCCGTTCGCGGGCTCCGACGGCTTCCGCGGCCGGGTACTGGAGGCGGACGGCACGCCGGTGGCCGGTGCCAACGTCACCCTGATCGACCGGCACGGCCGGCAGGCCGGGCTGACCACCACGGACGCCGAGGGCCGCTACGCGCTCGCCGCCCCCGGCAGCGGCAGCTTCGTCCTGGCCGGATCGGCCGCCGGATACGCGCCGCGGGCCCGGCCCGCGTCGTACCCGGCGGACGGACCGCGCAGCGA
Source organism: Streptomyces sp. NBC_00236 (assembly GCF_036195045.1). Classification (NCBI taxonomy): domain Bacteria; kingdom Bacillati; phylum Actinomycetota; class Actinomycetes; order Kitasatosporales; family Streptomycetaceae; genus Streptomyces; species Streptomyces sp. NBC_00236. Next base: position 2,184,212 of record NZ_CP108100.1, read on the forward strand.
GACCGATCTGGTGCTGACGCTCAGCGCACCGGAGCGTCGAACCGCGCTGCGGTCGTGAGCAGATGAGAGACGTCCGCCCCCACCGGGAGCTCCTGCGGCTGCGCGCCGCGGGTGAACAGCCGGGCGGGGCGGGCGCCCTGGACCCGGGCCTGGCGCCCGTCGACCCGCAGCCATGAGCCCTCGCGCAGACCGAGCACGGGGACGTCGTTCTCCTCCAGGAACTCGGTGAGCCGCTCCTCGCGGGTCTCGCCCTTGTGGGTGCTGGCCGGGTCCGGGTCCAGGTAGTGCGGGTTGATCTGGAACGGGACGAGGCCGAGGGTCTCGAAGGACGGCGGCTGCACGATGGGCATGTCGTTGGTCGTACGGAGAGTGGGCGCCGCCATGTTCGTCCCCGCGCTGGCCCCCATGTACGGGAGCCCGTCGCGCACCGCCTCGGTGACGGCGTCCCGCAGACCGGTCCGGTAGAGCGCGCTCAGCAGCCGGAACGAGTTGCCGCCGCCGATGAACACGGCGTCGGAGGCGGCGAGTTCGGCGACCGGGTCGGCGTTCTCGTGGACACCTCGGACGCTGATGCCGACCGGTTCGAGGGCGGTCCGGACGCGTGCGGTGTACGTGGTGTAGTCGGCGAGCGCGTAGGGCACGAAGGCCAGCCGGGCGCCGGAGGGCAGGAACGCGGCCACCGTGTCGAGCGCGTGTTCCAGGTAACCGCGGCCGTACTGGGTGGAGTTGGAGAGCAGGAGCAGATTCACGGGGTTCCTCTTGGGGGTCGTTCTCTTCGGATCGGATCGCGGGAGCCGGGGGCAGGTGGCCTGATTCCGGGTCAGGTGGCCCGGGTCCGGCGGGCCTTGGGCTTCGGGCGCTGCGGCGGGTGGGTCAGGCGCTTCTCCAGCAGGTCGGCGGCCTGCCGCAGCGCATCGAGACGGTTCTCCGGCGCTCCGTCGAACCGCTCCTTCGCGCCGCCCAGGCTGAGGCTGCCGTACGGTTCACGCCCGAGGAAGACCGGCACGGCGACGGTCGCGATGCCGGCGTCGTACTCACCGACCGTCCAGGCGTACCCCTGGGCGCGGACCTTCAGGAGCTCCTGCTCCAGCAGGTCCGGATCGGTGACGGTCCGGTCGGTGAACCGGGCCATCGGGCGTCCCCGGAAGAGCCGGTGACGCTGCTCGTCCGGCAGGTAGGCGTAGTAGGACTTGCTGGTCGCCCCGGCGTGCGCCGGGTAGAGCTCGCCGACCAGCGGGTAGTAGCGCAGCGGCCCGGCCTCGCCCTCCTCGGCGGCCACGCACCGCATGTGGAAGCTGTCCGGCAGGCAGAACAGCACGGTGTCGCCGGTGACCCGGCGCAGCTCCTCCAGGACCGGCCCGGCCAGCAGCTCCAGCGATCCGGAACGCTCCCAGAGCCTGCCCAGGCGCAGCACGGCGGGGCCGATGCGGTAGCGGCGGGTGGCCGGGTCGGAGACCAGGAAGCCGCGTCCCGCGAGAGTGGCGAGCAGCCGCTGGGCCACCGAGGTGTCCCAGCCGAACTCCTCGGCGACCTCCGTGACGCCCCAGTCGGGTCTGGTGCGCTCGAACGCGAGCAGCACCAGGAGCGCCCGGTCGACGGTTTGCAGGGCCCCGGCGGGGGTGCGCCGGTCCAGATCGAAGTCCGCCATGGTCATCTCACCCATCTCACCATTCAGACCTGAATTGCAGATAACGGGAAATACTTGCGCTCAACGCTATCCGATCCCGAATCTGCTCTCAGCACCCCGTCCGGCGTCCCACACCCTGCCGGGCGCCGGACGGGCGTGATGGATGCGCGAGAAAGGCCCCCCATGTTGAAGTACGTACTGGACGTCGTCGATCTCCTCGACGATCCCCAGGCCAGTGGCAAGACGGTCGTCGAGTACCTCGACTCCGTGGCTGGGGCCGAGGGCTCGTCCGCGGAGGTCACCACGGTCGCCGGCGAGCAGGGCTCGACGGACTTCGTGATGGTCCGCATCCCCGGCTCCCGGGGACGCACGGCCGGAGGCGACGCCCGCACCCTGGGCGTCGTCGGCCGGCTCGGCGGCATCGGCGCCCGGCCCGAGGTGACCGGCATGGTCTCCGACGCCGACGGCGCGGTCTCGGCCGTCGCCACCGCGGCCAAGCTGCTCGACATGCGCCGCCGCGGCGATGTGCTGCCCGGCGATGTGATCGTCGCCACCCACATCTGCCCGAACGCGCCGACCGAGCCGCACGACCCGGTGCCGTTCATGGGCTCGCCCGTGGACATCGCCACCATGAACCGGCACGAGGTGACCGACGCGATGGAGGCCGTGCTCTCCATCGACACCACCAAGGGCAACCGGATCATCAACCACAAGGGCCTCGCCCTGTCGCCCACCGTCAAGGAGGGCTGGGTGCTCCGGGTCAACGAGCAGTTGGGCGAGCTGCTGGCCGTGGTGACCGGTGAGCCGTTGGTCACGTACCCCGTGACCACGCAGGACATCACGCCGTACGGTAATGGTGCACACCACATCAATTCGATCCTCCAGCCCGCCACCGCGACGGCCGCCCCCGTCGTCGGCCTGGCCATCACCTCGGCCGCCGCGGTGCCGGGCTGCGGTACCGGCGCGAGTCACGAGAGCGACATCGCGTCCGCCGCCCGCTACGCCGTGGAGGTCGCCAAGGCCTACGGCGGCGGCCACCTGGACTTCCACGACGCGGTGGAGTTCGACAACCTCGTCAACCGCTACGGGTCGCTGGCTCACCTGCAGACCTTCGGCCGCACCCCCCAGGAGTCCTGATGGCAGCCGCCCCGCAGGCCGACGCCGTGGCCCACGAGACCAAGAGCATCGGCAGCGACGACTACTCGCTCTCGCGCGTCCCGCGCGACAAGCGGTTCGGTTTCTGGTCGATGCTGCTCCAGTGGCTGGCCCAGTCCGGTTCGATCTCGCAGTTCACGCTCGGCGCCACGATCGGCGTCGGCATGACCTTCGGCGACGCCTTCCTCGCCTTCACGCTCGGCGCGGTGATCCTGGAGATCGTGATCTTCGCGATCGGTCTGGCCGGTATGCGCGAGGGTCTCGCGACCCCGATGCTGACCCGCTGGGTGGGCTTCGGCCGCAACGGCTCCGCGCTGGTCAGCTTCGTCATCGCGGTCAGCCTCGTCGGCTGGTTCGGCGTCCAGAACACGATCTTCGGCAACAGCGTCTCGGCGCTGGTCGGCGGACCGTCCTGGATGTGGTGCGTGTTCGCCGGGATCGCCATCACCGCCCTGGTGATCTTCGGCTTCACGTACATGGCGAACTTCGCGAAGATCGTCACCCCGCTCTTCTTCGCGATGGTCGCCTGGTCCGTCATCACCACGCTCAACGACCACTCGTTCAGCGACCTGATCCACTCGCCGCCGCCCGGCGAAACGATTCCGCTGGCCGTCGCCGCCACCGCCATCGCGGGCGGCTACATGACGGGCGCGATCGTCTCCCCGGAGATGACCCGCTACAACAAGAAGGGCTCGCACGTCTTCCTGCAGAGCGCTTCCTCGATGATCCTCTCCGAGTACATCGTCGGACTGACCGGTGTGCTCCTGGGGCACCTGGTGAAGAGCAACGAGGTCTCGCACATCGTGCTCTCCACCTCGGGCGCCTTCGGCGTGATCGTGGTCCTGATGTCCACCGCCAAGATCAACGACTGGAACCTGTACGGCTCCTCGCTCGGCGTCGTCAACTTCTTCCAGGTCGTCTTCGGCAAGCGCGTCCACCGCGGCGCGGTCACGATCGTCCTCGGCATCGCCGGCACGCTCCTGTCCGCGGTCGGGATCATGACTCACTTCACCGAGTTCCTCACGATCCTCGGCGTCGCCATCCCGCCGATCGGCGGCATCATCGTGGCCGAGTACTGGGTCGTGAAGAAGATGCGCAAGCCGCTGGACGACACCCGGGAGTCCCAGACCCTGCCGAAGTCCTCGCCGACCTGGGTCCCGATGTCGATCGTCATCTGGATCGTGGCGTTCTGCGTCGGCAAGTTCTACGACGGCGGCATCCCGGCCCTGAACTCGCTGGCCACCGCCTTCGTCCTGTACTGCGTCCTCGGCCTGCTGGGCTGGGTGAAGCCGTACGGCACCTCCACCCTGGACGACGAGGGCGACGCAGCCCCCGCCGCCCGCACCACCACTTCCGTGGGAGCAGCATGAGCACCACCCCCGCCCCAGCCGCACCCCTGGTCCCCGCCTCCGACGAGGCCCAGGCCGAGGTCGTCGACCTCTGCGCCGAGCTGATCCGCTTCGACACCTCCAACCCCACGAGCAACGAGCGCGCGAGCGCCGAGTGGGTCGTGGGCCGCCTCGCCGAGGTCGGCATCGAGTCCGAGCTGATCGAGTCCGCCCCGGGCCGGGCCAGCGTCATCGCCCGGATCGCGGGCCGCGATCCCGAGCGCGGCGCCCTGATGGTCCACGGCCATCTGGACGTGGTCCCCGCGGACGCCTCCGAGTGGCAGGTGCCGCCGTTCTCGGGCGAGATCCGGGACGGCTACCTCTGAGGCCGCGGCGCGATCGACATGAAGGACACGGTGGCCGTCATGCTGGCCACCGCCCGCCACTTCGCCCGCACTGGCACGCGGCCCTCCCGGGACCTCGTCCTGGCCTTCCTCGCCGACGAGGAGGCGGGCGGCAAGTTCGGCGCCCACTGGCTGGTCGAGCACCGCCCCGAGTTGTTCGCCGGGGTCACCGAGGCGATCGGCGAGGGCGGCGGTTTCTCCTTCGCTCTCGACGAGACCCGTCGCCTCTACCCGATCGAGAACGCCCAGCGCGGTATGGCCTGGATGGAGCTCACGGCGACCGGCCGGGCCGGCCACGGCTCGTCCCCCAACGACGAGAACGCGGTCACCGACCTCGCCGAATCGCTGACCCGGATCGGCCGCGAGACCTTCCCGATCCGGCTGATCGAGCCGGTCCGCGCCCTGCTGGAGGAGGCTGCCCGCCTCTACGGCGTCGAGTTCGACGAGAACGACATCGAGGGCAGCCTCGCGAAGCTCGGCCCGGTCTCCGACTTCATGCAGGTGGTGCTCCGCAACTCGGCGAACCCCACCATGTTCACCGCCGGCTACCAGACCAACGTGATCCCCGGGAAGGCCACGGCACGCGTCGACGGCCGCTTCCTGCCGGGCCACGAGCAGGAGCTGATCGACACGATCGACAAGCTGCTGCTGCCCTCGGTCACCCGGGAGTGGGTCAACCACGACATCGCGATGGAGACCACGTTCGACGGCCCGCTCGTCGACGCCATGTGCGACGCGGTGCGCGCCGAGGACCCGGACGGCCACCCGGTGCCGTACTGCAACCCCGGCGGTACGGACGCCAAGGCCTTCACCCACCTGGGCATCCGCTGCTTCGGCTTCAAGGGCCTGAAGCTCCCGCACGACCTGGACTACGGCCGGCTCTTCCACGGCGTGGACGAGCGCGTCCCGCTGGAGGGACTGCGCTTCGGCGTCCGCGTCATGACGCGGCTCTGGCAGAGCTGCTGAACCGTCCCTCGCAGCCGCACACCCCCGCCGACCGCGTCGGCGGGGGTGTACGGCACGATGGGGCGCCGTCGAACTGCCCGCCCTGCACCCGTCCCACCAGGAGGAACCCCGTGGCCGCCGAGCCCAAGCCCGAGATTCTCGCCGCGTTCCAGGCCGCCAAGGGCTTCATGCCGGTGGTCGAGGGACTCGCGCTGTACGCCGCCGCCACCGATGCGGCCGCACTCGGCCTGCCGCTGCTGGAGGTGGGCACGTACTGCGGGCGCTCCACCATCCTGCTCGCCGACGCGGCGCGTGCGGCGGGCGTGACGGCGCTCACCGTCGACCACCACCGGGGCAGCGAGGAGCAGCAGCCCGGTTGGGAGTACCACGACCCGACGGTGGTGGACCCCGAGGTCGGCCGGATGGACACCCTGCCGACGTTCCGCCGGACGCTGCACGCGGCCGGTCTGGAGGACCACGTGGTGGCGCTGGTCGGACGTTCTCCGCAGGTGGCGGCCGTCTGGGGCGGCCGGCTCGGCCTCGTCTTCATCGACGGCGGTCACACCGACGAGCACGCGAACGGCGACTACGAGGGCTGGGCGCCGCATGTCGCCGAGGGCGGGCTCCTGGTGATCCACGACGTGTTCCCGGACCCGGCCCACGGCGGCCAGGCCCCGTACCGGGTGTATCTGCGGGCGCTGGCGTCGGGGGCGTTCACCGAGATCTCCGTCACGGACTCGCTGCGGGTGCTGCGGCGTACCGGGGCGGGAATCTGAGCGCTCGGGTACGCCGCGGCGGGGTCCCGGAGGCCACGTACCGGGGCGGAGATCCGAGCGCCCCGCACAGCGCTCGGCCGCCACGCGCCGGGGCGGGAATCCGAGCGCCCCGGACACCGCGCGGGCTCCCGGATAGCATCGCCGGGTGCGTCACGACGAGAGTGCTCCCCCCACCGCCCGCCGTCCGAAGCTGTCCGCCGCGGCGGCGCTGACCGTGCTGTGTCTGGGCATCGGCGTCTGCGTCTCCGGCTGCGGCGGCGACAGCGGCGCGCAGGCGCAGCCCGGGAAGGGCGGTGACCCGGCCCCGTCCTCGGCGGCCGCGTCCACACCCGCCGCCCCGACGTCCCCCGCGTCACCGTCTCCGTCGCGCACCGGCCCGTCCCCGTCGAAGAAGTCCACCGGGTCCGCCGACCCCACCGCCCCCTCGGCCTCCGGTCCGCTGTCCGGGAAGACGGTCGTCATCGACCCGGGCCACAACCCGGACAACCACCTCCACACCTCCGAGATCAACCGGCAGGTGGACATCGGCACCGCGCACAAGGAGTGCGACACCACCGGCACCTCCACCAACTCCGGTTACACGGAAGCCCGGTTCACGCTCGACGTCTCGCACCGGCTGCGGACCCTGCTCCAGGCACAGGGCGCGAAGGTGGTCCTGACGTACGACGGCGACCGGGCGTTCGGGCCCTGTGTCGACGAGCGGGCCCGGATCGGCAACAAGGCCGGGGCGGACGCCGTCGTCTCCGTCCACGCGGACGGTTCGGTGGCGGGGAACCGCGGCTTCCATGTGATTCTTCCCGCAGCCGTGCGCGGCGGTGGCGCGGACACCTCGAAGATCGTGGGTCCCTCGCGCGATCTGGGCACCCGGATCGCCGGACTCTTCGTACGCGCTACCGGAAGTGCGCCTTCCAATTACATCGGCGGCGGTACCGGCCTGGACACCCGCAAGGATCTCGGCGGACTGAATCTGTCGACCGTGCCCAAAGTCTTCATCGAATGCGGCAATATGCGTGATCCGAAGGACGCCGCCCTGCTCACCAGCGCGGGTTGGCGCCAGAAGGCCGCCCAGGGCATCGCGGACGGCATCAGCAGCTACCTCAGGGGGTAGTGGCCGACGGCATCAGCAGCTGCCTCAACGGGTAGTAAGAGGTGGTTCTGCGATGAATTCGGGAGGATGCCCACCCAAGGACCGGGCAGGAACACCACCCGCCCGGGCAGACGATAGATTCATCCGTACGATGGGGGGCCGCTCCCGAGCTTCGCGCCGTACCCGCCGTACCGGTGGCAGCGACGACCCCGACGAGACGACCGACTAAGGACCTTCACGTGAATATCCGCTCCCTCACTCGAGGCGATGGCGTGGTGATCGGAGCAGCGGTCGTGCTGTTCATCGCCTCTTTCCTGGACTACTTCGACTACGGAAGCACCAGCGTCGACGCGCCGAACTCCTGGGACTCCCTGGGTAACGCGATCGGTGTCTACATGGTCGGCGTGATCGGTGCCGTACTGATCGTGCTGTCCCGTTCGCAGCCGCAGCCGCGCAAGGTCGTCGGTCTCGACCTGGCCCAGTTCGGTGTCGCCGCCACGGTGTTCACCGCGTGGAGCCTCTTCTGGACGATCATCGACCTCGGCCAGATCGACGCCGGTGCCGGCCTGATCCTCGGCCTGATCGCCTCGCTCGCGCTGGCCGCGGGCGCGGTCGCCTCCCCGCTGCTCCCGGCCCTCAAGGCCCCGCTGGCGGGCGCCCCGAAGCCGCAGGCCGTACAGCCTCCGTACGGCGGCCAGCCCGGCCAGGGCTACGGCTACCCGGGTGCCCAGCAGCCCTCGTACGGTGGCCAGCCGCAGGGCCAGGCGCCGGCGTACGGCGGTCAGCCGCAGCAGCCCGGTCAGCCCGACCCGCAGCAGGCTCAGGCTCCGGCCCAGCAGGCGGCGCCCGCAGGGGACTTCACCCCGTTCTGGTTCGCGGTGCCGGTGGCCCGTCCGCTGTACGGCGAGGACGGTTCGCCGTCCCCGATCGCCGAACTGGCGCCGGGCACCTGGTACCTCGCGGTCGAGCAGCGCGGCCCGGCCCTCATCGCCCAGACGCAGGACGGCTGTCGCGGTGTGCTCCAGGACACCACGGGCATCCAGCGCGGCTGACACCACAGCGCACGCGGTAGCGACAGTGGCCCCCCGCCCCTTCCGGGCGGGGGGCCACTGTCGTACTCTCCGACTACATCTGACGTATCGTCATATCTTCGGTTCGCGGGAGGCAGCGGAATGCGGCTCGGACTCGCTCTCGGTTACTGGGGCCGCGGCCCGAACCCGGCGCACCTGGACCTCGCCCGCGAGGCGGAGGAGTTGGGCTACGCCTCGGTGTGGACGGCGGAGGCGTGGGGGTCGGACGCCTTCACCCCGCTGACGTGGATCGCCGCCCATACCTCCCGTATCCGGCTGGGCACCGCCATCGCGCAGATGGCGGCCCGCACCCCGACCGCCACGGCGATGCACGCCCTGACCCTGGACCACCTCTCCGGCGGCCGGATGATGCTCGGCCTCGGACTGTCCGGCCCCCAGGTCGTGGAGGGCTGGTACGGGCGGCCGTTCCCCCGCAGCCCGCTCACCGCGACCCGCGAGTACGTCGACGTCGTGCGCCAGGTCCTGCGCCGGGAGGCGCCCGTCGCCCTGGACGGCCGGTTCCACTCCCATCCGTACAACGGCCCGGACGCCACCGGCCTCGGCAAGCCGCTGAAGCCGATCACGCATCCGCTGCGCGCCGAACTCCCGCTGCTGCTGGGCGCGGAGGGGCCGAAGAACATCGCCCAGACCACCCGGATCGCGGACGGCTGGCTGCCGCTGTACTGGTCACCGATGCGCACGGATGTGTACGAGGCCTCGCTGACCGGTCTCCCCGAGGGGTTCATGATCGCGCCGATGGCCCGGGCGCACGTCTGTGACGACGTCGCGGAGGGCCTGCTGCCGGTGAAGGCGATGCTCGGCTTCTACATCGGCGGCATGGGCGCCGCGGCCCGCAACTTCCACGCGGACCTGATGGCGCGGATGGGCTACGAGGAGGAGGCGCGGCACATCCAGCACCTGTTCCTGGACGGGCGCAAACAGGAGGCGGTGCTGGCCGTCCCGGACGCGTTCGCCGACGAGATCTCACTGGTCGGCCCCCGCGAACGCATCGCGGAACGGCTGGAGTTGTGGCGCAAGGGCCCGGTCACCGACCTCCTGGTGACGGCACCGGACCCCCACACCCTGCGCGTACTCGCAGAACTCAACCAGTAACCACAACTACCGCTTGGCGGCGACGAACCCCCACTGGTCGACCGGCTCACCGACGACGGGCTCCTCGGGGCGCCACAGGCTGATCGAGCCGAAGCCCGGCTCCACGAGTTCGAGTCCGTCCGCGAAGGTCGCCATGATCTCCTTGGGCCGCGAGATGTAGGGCATGGCGCCGCCACTGGCGTACTCCTCGGACCCGGCCTCGGTCACCGGCGTCCCGATCGTGTCGCACTGCATCAGATAACTGCCCACGGGCAACGCGTCCAGGTAGCTGCGGAGCAGCGCCGCGGCCTCGTCCGAGTCCGCGACGTGTCCCAGCGTCGAGAGCACCATCACGGCGACCGGCTGGTCGAGGTCCAGCGTCCGCGCGGCCTCGCGCAGCACGGTCTTCGCGTCCCTCAGGTCCGCGTGCACATAGTCCGTCTTCCCTTCGGGCCGGCTGGTCAGCAGGGCCCGCGCGTGCGCCAGGACGATCGGGTCGTGGTCCACGTACACGATGCGTGCCGTCGGCTCGACGCCCTGGGCGACCTCGTGCGTCGCGTTCGCCGTCGGCAGACCGGTGCCGAGATCCAGGAACTGCCGTATCCCCGCCTCACCGGCCAGATACCGCACCGCCCGCGCCTGGAACGCCCGGGAGGCCCTCGCTATGTCGATGATCTGCGGGTACAGCTCCTCCATCGTCGCCCCGAGCCGACGGTCCACCTCGTAGTTGTCCTTGCCGCCCAGCCAGTAGTTCCACACCCGCGCCGAATGCGGCGTCCCCGTGTCGATTCCGTCCACCGACGTCGGGGTGCCTTGCTCGTCAGTCATGAGCCCTCATCAAGTCGCACATCAGGTTGCGCGCACGACCCCCGTACCGCGCACACCCATGCTGACTCACCAACATCATCCGCACCAGCCCGAACAGGAGGCAACTGCCCTGCGGGGAAAGGCGGCAGAGGGAGGACGACCGCAGCTCAGGGCTCTGCCCCAACCACGGCCGGCCGGCCCGTCGCCGTGCTGCGACGGGCCGGCCGGATCCCGGATCCGTCAGACGCCGAAGGGCGCCGGGTAGTGGATGGTGCCCGTCGGGACGGGAGCGGTGGCGTCGAGGGCGAGGACCATCATGGCCTCGTCGGGCACCTCGAAGGTGGGGCGGATGCCGTGTTCCGAGGCCGGGGTGAACCCGAACCGCGGGTAGTACTCGGGGTGTCCCAGACAGGTGACGAGGTTCTCGCCCCGGTCGCGGGCGGCGTCGAGGGCGGCACGGATCACGGCGGATCCCGCTCCCGTCTTCTGGTGGGCGGGAAGTACCGCGCACGGACCCAGTACGAGGGCGGGGCTGTCGTCGATGTGGCAGCGGGTCAGCAGCGCGAAGCCCGCGACGGTGCCGTCCGGGGCTTCCGCGACCAGGGAGAGGCCGGGAATCCAGGCCGGGTCGGAGCGCAGGGCCTCGACGAGGTCGGCCTCCAACGGGGTCGGGAACGCGCCGAGGTTCACCTCGCGGATCGCGGCGATGTCGGCGGTCGTTTCGGGGCGGGTGGTCCAGGTGAGGGGGCTGTTCATGAGAAGAGACCGGTCCGTTTCGCAGAGAGGAGAGGGGGCGGAGCTGTCCGTGGCGATGTCGTGCGGCGTCACTGCTGGCGCTCGCGGAAGCGGTAGGTCGCGCGCAGGTGGCGGGTGATGGACTTCTGCTGGTCGGTGCGGCCGGCCCGGTTACGGGCATCGCTGCGGGAGGCCGCCCATTCGCTCTCGCGCAGCAGCTTGCGATAGCTCTCCAGGCGGCGTTCGCTCAACTGGCCGGTGTGGATGGCCTCTTGGACCGCGCAGCCGGGCTCGCGGTCGTGACCGCAGTCCCGGAACCCGCACTCCTCGGCGAACTGCTCGATCTCGGCGAAGACCTGCTCCAGCCCGTCGGCGGCATCCTGCAGGCCGATGCCCCGCAATCCCGGGGTGTCGATGAGTACGCCCCCGCCGGGCAGCGGAAGCAGCTCGCGGTGAACGGTGGTGTGGCGGCCCTTGCCGTCCTGGGCCCGGACCGCGCCCGTCGCCAGGACGTCGGCGCCGAGCAGCGCGTTGGCCAGCGTGGACTTGCCCGCGCCCGAGGGGCCGAGCAGCACGGTGGTGCCGTGGGCCAGCGCGGTCAGGACATCCAGGCCGACACCGGTGGCGGCGCTGGTGACCACGGTGTCGACGCCCGGCGCCAGCGTGGCGACCCCGGCCTGCGCGGCGTCGGCGTCGGCCGGGTCCGCGAGGTCCTGCTTGGTGAGGGCGAGCACGGGCCGGGCACCGCTGTCCCAGGCCAGCGCGAGCAGCCGCTCGATCCGCCCCGGATTCAGCGGGGCCGCCAGGGAGACGGCGACGACCACGATGTCGATGTTGGCGGCGAGTGCCTGCCCGTGCGAGGAGCGGCCGGCGGCGGAGCGCACGATGGCACTGCGCCGTGGCAGCAGGGCCACCAGCTGCGGATCGGAGCCGGTACGCAGAGCGGCCCAGTCGCCGGTGCAGGGGGAAAGGACGGGGTCCGGCGAGGACACCGCCGAGGAGCCCGCCCGCACGGGGCCGGACTCGGTGACCACGTCACACTGACCGCGATCCACCCGCACGATCCGGGCCGGAACCAGTCCAGCGGCGCGATGCGCGGCGAAATCACGGTCGAACGCTTCGTCCCATCCGAACGCGGTCAGCGTGGAGCCGGCCGACCCGGATGACGAGGAAGAGGGGGTGGAGAAGGAGAATGACAACTGAGAGACCTTTGAGTGAGGGCCCCGTAGGACGTCACACCACCACCACGCGAGCGGACACGCTCACAGCACGATGGAGGAAAGGAACGTCAGACCGGGACCCGGGACGTGAGGATGGCCCGGGCGCTGCCGACAGCAGCGATCTCTACCGCGGTCATTAACCTCACCTCCCTCACATAGTCACAAAACAAAAAAGTCCTCCAAGAGCATACCACCCGATTTCACACTCGCCCACCGAGCGACCGTGGCGACGTCACCCAGCCGATCCGGCCCGGCCGCGGCATCGGCCGGATCGGGCCTTCGCGGTCCCCCTGCGCCCCGGCAGACCTGGCGTACCCCTGCCCCGACGCGCTCAGCCGTGAGCGGGCAGGTGCAGAGCGAAGCAGCGGACGGCATGGGTGAAGGCAGCCGCATCGTCGAAGTTCACGAGGTGCCTCGCCCGCGGGATCGATTCGATGCGGGCGTGCGGATGCGCGCGGACGAAGTCCTTCTCACCGGACCGGAAGACGGTGTCCTTCTCCCCGTTCAGGATGAGCACGGGAGCCGCGACATGGCGCATCGCATCCGCGTCGAAGCGGCCCAGCACCCCTCCCCAGGCGGCCGGCAGAGTATGGAAGGCGTAGCCGGCGCGAATGGTGGCATCCACCACCCCGGGGGAACAGAGCCGCCGCAGCAGCCAGTCGTTCCAGCGGGTCAACCGGTCCGCCGGTATACGAGGGACAAGCCTGACGCCCCACCGATACGGCGCCGCCCACGGACCACGCGTCGATGCGTCGGCCCCCGCAAGAACCGCGTTCAGGCTCCAGGGCTGAGCGGCTCGCGCGCCGTGGCCCGGCAGGTTGACCGCCGCCCCCAACAAGTCTGCCTGGAGCGCGGCGAGTTGCTGGCTCCATTGACCCGCGCTCAACCGCGTCCCGTGTACGAAGATGATGGGGGGCGCGTCCACAGCCGTCATAAGTCCCCCGGACACAGGCTCTCTTCGGATCGACTCTACTGGCGGGCACTCCCGGCACTGAGAAGCGGAAATGCCGACCCCTGAGGACACCCGGGCGGACCCACTCAGGGCTTCCTCGCAGCCTTGGTAGTCTCCGCTCCTACGGCGGGGCGGGGCAGGGCGGGGGACGATGGTCGCGGGAGAACAGCCACCGAGTCCTCCGGGCCGGTGGTTCAGAGGAGTCGGCTCCGGAGTCCTTCTCGGTGGCCTGACCTCGGTGGTGGCCACTGCTGCCATCGGGAGGGCCTGGGCTGCTTGTGACGTCGGCGGCAACGCGGCTGCCAACAGCATGACTCTGCTGTTTCTCGCGCCGCTCATATGGATCGCCGCAGCGGTGCCGTGGGTGGTCCTGCACAGCACCCTGGGGAGACGTCACCACGCGTCAGCCCTGACTGCGGGCCTCGCCTTCACTCTCTGGTTCACCTGGTTCCTCGTCACATGGCTCGGCATGCCGGACTCCTACTCCGCCCCGCTGTGCCCGGACAACGTCCCGCCCTGGTGGCCGGCCTTCATCCCGGCATGACTCCGGCAGAGCCTTTGACCGGCTGCCCAATGCGGCGTACCAACTGCCGCACATAACCCCGTCGTCGAGAGTCAGCCCCCCCGGGACGCCGAAGGCAATCCGGGCCGGGTCACTCGCGACAGCCCACTCGAACGACGAACGCGGACCTACCTCAAGGCCCCGTCGCGCCAGACGCCGTCCGCGCGATGTGCGGCCACGAAGAACGCCCACTCGATCTCCTCCCTCGCCATGGCGTTGGCCTCCTCCATGGGGTGCCGCGACCAACTCTCCTCGTAACGGCACTCCACCGCCTGACGCGCCCAGCAGCACCGCTCCGCCACGACGCCGACACCACACCGCACGCGCTCGCGAGCCCAGTCCGCCGTCCACCACCGGCCAGCGTCCAGCGCAAGAGGGGCCAGGACGAGACGGTTACGCGTTCTCACGCCGCGCCCCTCCCCTCGCGACGGCGTGCGCGAGGGCCCGCAGAAACCAGGCCCGGATCTCCCGCTACGCGGTGTGGCCTGGCGCCCGCGCGTGCAGGACGCACCACTGATCCCGCTCGGCGGAGTCCGCCCGCCTCGGAGATCTGCGGAGAACCGGACGAGTCCATGCGCCAGGGCTGGAGTGCGAAGTCCGGTTGTACCAGTCGGACTTCACTCATCACGCGCCACCGCCAGCGTCATGAAGACGGGAAGCCGCAACGGGCGCCCCGACTCAAAGCTCAGGACCACGACCACTCCCCCGGTCACGAAGCGATCCAGGCGCGATCCGGTCACAGTGAGCCACTGCCCCCGAACCAGTGCCAGGTCGCCGCGCCGCACCACGATGGCGCATGCATGGAGCCTATGCACCATGCCGATCACCGCCATCTGCATCGCGGTTGAGCCCAAGCTCCGCCCGGACGACCTTGCCGTCCGAAATGGGCCAGCTGCGGCTCAGGCCCCCACCCCAGCCCCACCCGCCACCCGCCCCTCCCGCGTCCAGTCCAGCAGCTCGTCCGCCGTCCACGCAGTGACGACGCGCTCCGCCGGAACCCCGCACTCCTCGGCACGCGCGCAGCCGTGGATCTGCCAGTCGAGCTGGCCTGGGGCGTGTGCGTCCGTGTCGATGGCGAACAGGGTGCCCGCGGCCACGGCCTGGCGCAGCAGCCGGCGGGGCGGGTCGAGGCGTTCGGGGCGGCTGTTGATCTCGACCGCTGTGCCCGCCTCCGCGCAGGCGGCGAAGACGTCGTCCGCGTCGAAGCGTGACTCGGGGCGGCCCCGGCCGGTGAGCAGGCGACCGGTGCAGTGGCCGAGGATGTTCGCCTGAGGGTGGCGGACCGCGGCAAGGAGTCGGCGGGTCATCGGGGCGGGGTCCATCCGCAGTTTGGAGTGGACGGAGACCACGACGACGTCGAGGCGTTCCAGCAGCTCCTCCTCCTGGTCGAGGGAGCCGTCGAGGTGGATGTCGCACTCGATGCCCGTCAGCAGCCGGAACGGCGCCCAGCGCTCGTTGAGTTCGGCCACCACGTCGAGTTGCTGCCGCAGCCGCTCGGGCGAGAGTCCGTGGGCGACCGTCAGGCGGGGCGAGTGGTCGGTGAGGACCGCCCACTCGTGGCCGAGCTCCGCCGCCGTACGGCCCATCTCCTCAATGGTGCTGCCACCGTCCGACCAGTCGGAGTGCAGGTGGCAGTCGCCGCGCAGCAGCGCGAGCAGGCGTTCACCGCCCTCGGCGAGCGGGCCGCTCTGCGCCGCCTCGGCCTCCAGGCGCTCCAGATAGGCGGGCGTCTGCCCGGCGACGGCCTCGCGGATCACCTGGGCGGTGCGGGGGCCGATGCCCTTGACCCGTTCCAGGGAGCCGTTCGCCACCCGCTCCGCCGCGTCTCCGTCGGCCATCGCGGCCACGATGCGGGCGGCTGTACGGAAGGCCTGGACGCGGTACGTCTCGCCCCTGCCGCGCTCCAGCAGGAAGGCGATCCGCTCCAGGGCCCGGACCGGGTCCATCGGCACCCTCCTCGGGGAAAAGGGGTGGGCTTCCCGTCCAGCTTGGCCCAGGCCCGCCGCGCCCGCACACCGGAAGCGCCGCGACGGCGGTCAGCCGAAGGAGGACCGCTCCAGCCAGAAGTCCAGCAGCTCCGCGTCGCCCAGCAGCTCGACCCGGTCGCTGTCCGGGGCCAGGCGGCGGTTGAAGACCAGCATCAGGTCGGTCAGCGGGCCCCGCAGGGCCACCGTCGCCTTACCGTGGGCTCGGCGCCAGGTGAAGCCGTCCTCGCCGAACTCGATGAGCCACTCGGCGTCCGGCACGTCGGTGGCGTGCAGGTGAATGGAGCGGCCTCCGCCGCGCAGCTCCGCGGCCTCCGGGTCGCCCTCGGCCTGGGCGAAGGCGACGATCTCCAGCCACTCGTCGATCGTGTCGGCGGCCAGGTCGGGCGTCATCGTGTAGGGCACCTTCGCGGCCAGGGCCGCGTCCGCCAGGTGGACGACCGTCTCGATCGCCATCCGGCGCGCCCAGAAGCCCGCGCTGCGGTCCCGGTACCAGGACCAGACCTCCGCGTCCGGGCCCGCTTCCCGCAGCGCCTCGGCGGTGCCGGCCGCGCCGGCCGCCAGCCAGGCGTCGAGTTCGGCGGGGTCGTCGCTGTCGGGGGTGAACGCCGGCACCGCTTCGTCCGGGAGCTCCTCGGCGGCCCGGGTGCGGACGATCTCGCCGGCCCAGCGCTGGGCGCCGCCGACGTGGACGGCGAGGTCGCGCAGCGTCCACTCGGGGCAGGTCGGCACGGTCGCTTCGAGGTCCGCGCCGCTGACGGCCGACCTCAACACGTCGGTCAGCCGCACTATCTCGTCGCAGTAGCGCTCATGCGCAAGGGAAGTCATGCCCGCACTCTAATCGGGCCACAACCCTCCCCACATGCGGTTATTCGCCGAGCTGCGAGGTGGACGGCACCTTGTCCTTGACCTCGGCGCCCGCGCTCTTCCCGGCGTCCTTGATGTCGTTGATGACGCTCTCGAACGCACCGACGTCCCCGTCGCCCACCTCGCCCTTGCGGAGCTTGGTGGCCATGCCCTTGAGCGACGCGATGCCCGCGGTCAGCGGGGCGACGGCCTTCGACAGGAGCGGGTCGCCCTTGGCGTTGTCCGTGGCGGCCTTGAGCCGGTTGTAGGTGAAGGCTCCCGCGAGCCCCGCCTTGACGAGGGCGAAGGTCCGCCCGTCCGCGCCCTTCTTGAACTTCCCGGCGCGGTACGGCTTGACGATCCACTGGTACGTCGCGCCCGCCGCGAGCCCCGCGTTGGCGACGAACCGGGTCTTGGCGAACTTCTGCGCCTCGACCGACGACGTACCCGTGGCAGACGCCGAACTGCTCGCACTGCTGGTGCTGTTGCCGTAGTCGCTCCCGCACGCGGTGGCGCTCACCAGCACGGAGCAGGACAGCAGCAGCGCGACGAGCAGTCGGCGGAGCGGTACGGAACGGGGCACGGCGGGCCTCCCTGACCGGGGACATCACGGTGGGCGCCGGGTCCCGGCACTCCCCCGCAAGGCTGGCCTCGGCCGACCCGTGCCGCCACCCGGGACCGCCGTCCGGGTTTCGTACGGCCGAAAGCGGCAACCCGGAGTCCATGTCTTACAGACGAGGCAACGGAAGCAGTACCGCAGCACGTGTCATAGCCGTGGTGGCCGACATCATGGCTTTCATCATCGGCCTGTGGATCCTGATGTACCTGCTCGACGCCAACCGGGGCAACGACCTGGTCGACTTCGTGCAGCACAGCGCCCGGTGGCTCGCCGGCTGGTCGTACGACCTGTTCACCTTCGACGCGGCATGGGCCCGGGTCGTCTGCGGATACGGTCTGGCCGCCGTGGTGTACCTCTTCGTCGGGCACGCGGTGGCCGGCCGCATCCGCCACTGAGTACGCCGTGAAAGCCGGCGCGTTCACCGTCGCGCGGTGGCCGGCCGCATCCGGCACTGAGCACGCCGGGGAGAGGACGCGGTCTCAGCCGCAGCAGTCGGGCTCAAGACCCTTCGGCAGCCTCTCCCCGCTGAAGACCGCGGTGGTCGCCTCGTCCCCCCCGAGGGCGGCCACCGCCAGCAGGAGAGAACCGGCGGTCCACGCCGTGTGCTCCTCGGGCCAGAACGCCCGGTCGCCCTCGAAGACGTACCCCGTCCAGTACATCCCGCCCTCGGCCCGCAGGTGCTGGATGGACTGGAGGATCTCCAGGGCCCGGTCGGACTCGCCCATCACCCAGAGGGCCAGGGCCAGTTCGCAGCTCTCGCCGCCGGTCACCCACGGGTTGGGCAGCACGCAGCGCACACCGAGGCCCGGGACGACGAAGCGCTCCCAGCCCTCGTCGATCCGCTGCTGGGCGGCCTGCCCGCTGATCGCGCCGCCGAGGACCGGGTAGTACCAGTCCATCGAGTAGCGGCTCTTGTCGAGGAAGCGCTCCGGGTGGCTGCGGATCGCGTGACCCAGCGCCCCGGTCGCCAACTCCCAGTCCGGCTGCGGTTCTTCGCGGCTCTCCGCGAGGGCGAGTGCGCAGCGCAGGGCCTGGTGGATGGAGGACGAGCCGGTCAGCAGGGCGTCCGTCACATGGGTGCCGTCGGCCTCCTGCTTCCAGCCGATCTGCCCGCCGGGCTGCTGGAGCCGCAGGACGAACTCGACGGCGGCGAAGACCGTCGGCCACATGCGGTCGACGAACGCGTCGTCGCCGGTGGCGAGGTAGTGGTGCCAGACGCCGACGGCCACGTAGGCGCAGAAGTTGGTCTCCAGGCCCCGGTCGGTCGGCTGTTTCGGATCGCCGTCGTGGTAGGCCGCGTACCAGGAGCCGTCCTCGTTCTGGTTGCGGGCGAGCCACTCGTACGCCCGCTCCGCCGCGGCGTGCTCACCGGCCGCGTCCAGGGCCATGGCGGCCTCGGTGTGGTCCCACGGGTCGAGGTGGTGGCCGCGGAACCACGGGATCGCGCCGTCGTCGCACTGCACGGCGAGGACCGCGGCGACGGTCTCTGCGGCCTCCTCGGCCGTGAGGACTCCGGGCAGGACGAGGTGTTCGGTCCGCTCGGGAAGAGTCACGCCCCGGCCTCGGCCGTCACGGTGGAGGGCAGGTGCGGCTTGGTCGCGTAGGCCACGAAGGACTTGCCGACGACCGGGTTGAGCAGTTGCTCGGCGACCCGGGTCGCCATGGGCTTCTTCATGATGTCCCAGACGAGCAGCTTGTGGTACGCCCGGACCGGCAGTGCCTTGTCGTTGTCGACGCCGAAGGCGCACTTCAGCCACCAGTAGGGCGAGTGCAGGGCGTGCGCGTGGTGGGTGCCGTACGGCTTGAGGCCGGCGCCGCGGATCTTGCCCAGCAGCTCGTCGGCCTTGTAGATGCGGATGTGGCCGCCCTCGACCTCGTGGTACGCGTCGGAAAGCGTCCAGCAGACCTTCTCGGGGCCGTAGCGCGGCACGGTGATCGCGATCCGGCCGCCGGGCTTCAGGACCCGGACCATCTCGGCGAGCACGCCCTTGTCGTCCGGGATGTGCTCCATGACCTCGGAGATGATCACGACATCGAAGGAGGCGTCGGGGAACGGCAGGTTGAGCGCGTCACCCTCCATCGCGGTGGCGGTGGCACCCTCGGGTGCCTCCCCGGCCTCCTTCATCGCGGCGAACCACTTCGCGACCTCGCGGATCTCCTCGCCGTTCTGGTCGAGCGCCACGACCTGGGCGCCGCGCCGGTAGCACTCGAAGGCGTGGCGTCCGGCGCCGCAGCCCAGGTCGAGCACTCGGTCGCCTGCGGCGAGCGGGAAGCGGGTGAAGTCCACGGTCAGCACGAATGCCTGCTTTCGCGGTCGAGGGGTCGGAGTCGGAGAAGAAGGATGCGCGTGGTCACCGTCGGCCGCCGGGGCCGGTGGCGGCGCGGGCCGCGATCGCCTCCCGGTAGAGCGCGGCGGTGCCGATCGCCGCCTGCTTCCAGGTGAACCGGGCGAGGACCCGTGCGCGGCCCGCAGCCCCGAGCCGCGTGCGCAGCTCCGGGTCGCCGAGCAGCCGGCCCAGCGCGTCTGCCAGGGCGCCGGGGTCGGCGGGCGGGACCGCCAGACAGGTTTCGCCGTCCGGGCCCGCGACCTCGGGGATCGCGCCGCCGGTGGTGGCGACGAGCGGGGTGCCGGTGGCCATGGCCTCGGCGGCGGGCAGCGAGAAGCCCTCGTACAGCGAGGGGACGCAGGCGATCTGGGCGCCGCGCACCAGGTCGACGAGCTCGGTGTCGCTGATGCCCTTGACGAACTCCACGGCGTCACCGAGTCCGTGCCGTTCGATGGCCTGGGCGACCGGTCCGTCCTCGGCGCGCCGGCCGACGACCACGAGGTGTGCCGCCGGGTTGTCGGTACGGAGCTTGGCCAGCGCCTCGACGAGGTGCACGAGGCCCTTGAGCGGGACGTCGGCGCTGGAGGTGGTGACGATCCGGCCGGGCACCTCGGCGACGGATGCGTCGGGCGACCACAGATCCGTGTCGGCGCCGATGTGCACGACGCGGACGCGGCGGGGGTCCACACCGAGGTGGTCGACGATCTCCTGCTTGGAGGAGCCGGAGACGGTGAGCACGGACGGCAGTTTGCGCGCGACCCGCTTCTGCATGCGGGTGAAGGCGTACCAGCGGCGTACGGAGGCGCGGCGGCGGCGGGTCGGGGCGGCGGCGAGGTCGAGCTGCCGGTCGACGGTGATCGGGTGGTGGATCGTGGTGACGAGCGGGGCGCCCAGGTCGGCGAGGAGCCCGTAGCCGAGCGTCTGGTTGTCGTGGATCACGTCGAACTCGCCGCGCCGGGCCGCGAGGTGGCGCCGGGCACGGAGACTGAAGGTGAGCGGTTCGGGGAAGCCGCCGGTCCACATGGTGGCGACCTCGGCGGCGTCGATCCAGTCCCGGTACTCGCCGCGCTTCGGGGTGCGGAAGGGGTCCGGCTGCCGGTAGAGGTCCAGGCTCGGCAGCTCGGTGAGCGGGACGCCCTCGTCGAGCACGGGGTAGGGCTGGGCGCCTATCACCTCGACGCTGTGGCCGAGACGGGCGAGCTCCCGGGCCAGGTGGCGTACGTAGACGCCCTGGCCGCCGCAGTAGGGGTTGCCCTTGTAGGTGAGGAGCGCGATGCGCAGGGGCCGGTCGCCGGCCGGGCCGGTGTCTGTGTCCGACGTAACGACGCCCGTACGGGGGCCCGAATCTATGGCCTCAGCGGTCACACTCGGCCCCCTTCTCACTGCGTGTCCGCCGGAGCGTATCCGCTCGCGCTAATCTAGAACAAGTTATAGACCGGACGGTTCAATGAGCTACGAATCTACCGGCAGGTAGCAACGGTACAACGGCCGGATCAGGTGATTCGCGCCACGGCACACACCCTGGCATGCTGTGCGCCGCCGGACCGGCCGCCGCAACCTCGCGGTCGCGGACAGAAGCCTCGGGATGGGACACATGACAGCGGAAGCCAGACCGGCATCGCCGCCCCTGACAGAACGCCAGGAGGCCCGCCGCCGCCGCATCCTGCACGCCAGCGCCCAGCTCGCCAGCAGAGGCGGGTTCGAGGCCGTCCAGATGCGTGAGGTGGCGGAGGCCGCGGGGGTGGCCCTGGGCACCCTGTACCGCTACTTCCCGTCCAAGGTCCATCTGCTGGTCGCCACCATGCAGGACCAGCTCCAGCACATGCACGGCACGCTCCGCAAACGTCCCCCGGCCGGGGACGACGCGGCGGAACGGGTCGCCGACACCCTGATGCGGGCCTTCCGCGCGATGCAGCGCGAGCCGCATCTGGCGGACGCGATGGTGCGCGCCCTGACCTTCGCGGACCGCAGCGTGAGCCCCGAGGTGGACACGGTCTCCCGGCTCACGACGGCGATCATCCTGGACGCGATGGGGCTCGACCGCCCCTCGCCCGAGCAGCTCTCGGCCGTCCGGGTCATCGAGCACACCTGGCACTCGGCGCTGATCACCTGGCTGTCGGGCCGGGCGTCGATCGCGCAGGTGAAGATAGACATCGAGACGGTCTGCCGGCTGATCGACCTGACGGCGCCGGATCCGGCTCCCTGACTTCTCCCGGGCCCCTGCTTCCCGACTTCCTCCGGGCCCTGCTACCCGGCTCCTTCCGGGCCTGCTTCCCGGCTCCTTCCGGATCCGGCCCTCCGGCTTGTTCAGGACCCTGCCCCCTGGCTTCTTCCTGACCCTGCCCATGTGCGGCGCCCACACGCCTCATGGGCCAGGTGGGGTTCCCTGCACCATATCGACGACGGCACGCTCTTCATACGGTTCGGCGACATCACAGGAACACGCCGAGGAGCCGGTCACCATGCGTCGCAGAGCCAGCCGAGCCAGCAGAACCCGCAGATCCCTCACCGACATCCGTACCGTCGCCGTCCTGGCCGCCGCCGGTCTGCTGCTGACCGGCTGCACCGCCGCCGGTACGGCGGGCGACTCCGGGTCCGGCGGGTCCGGGAAGTCCGCCGACGCGCCCGTGAAGGTCGGCCTCGTCTACTCCCGGACCGGACTGCTCGCGGACTACGGCAAGCAGTACCGCGACGGCTTCATGGCGGGCCTGGACTACGCGACGCAGGGCACCGGCAAGGTCGCCGGCCACCGCATCGAGGTCACCGAGCAGGACGACGCGGGCGACCCCGGCAAGGCCGTCTCCGCCGCGAAGAACCTGATCGGCAAGGGCTACAAGGTGCTGGCCGGCACCACCGACTCCGGCGTCGCCCTCCAGATGGCGCCGCTCGCCGCGCAGAACAAGGTGCTGTACGTCAGCGGCCCGGCGGCCACCGACGCGGTGACCGGCGTCAACGACTACACGTTCCGCTCGGGCCGGCAGTCCTACCAGGACATCCTGACGGCGGGCGCGATGCTCGGTGACGCGAAGGGCAAGAAGGTCACGGTCCTCGCCCAGGACTCCACGTTCGGCCAGGCCAACGTCGCCGCCGTGAAGGCGGTCCTCGGGGCGAAGGGCGCGAAGGTCGGCTCCGTGCTGGCGCCGCCCAGCGCGACGGACCTGACGCCGTTCGCCCGGCAGGTCAAGGCGGGCGGGCCGGACCTGTTCTTCGTCGCCTGGGCCGGTTCGACCGCCCCGGCGCTGTGGACCGCGCTGGACCAGCAGGGCGTGCTGGGCGCGGGCAAGGTCGTCACCGGGCTCGCCGGGACCGCCTCGTACCCGGTCTTCGGGGCCGCCGGGGCCAAGGTGTCGTTCCTGGCGCACTACTTCCCGGGCGCGGGCGGCGGCAACGCCGTGGAGAAGGCCATGCTCGCATCCGTGACGAAGGCGGGCGGCACTCCTGACCTCTTCACCCCGGACGGCTTCACCGCCGCCCAGATGATCGTGCATGCCGTCGCCGAGGGCAGCGCCACCGACCCGGCCGCGATGGTGAAGGCACTGGAGGGCTGGACCTTCGACGGGGCCAAGGGCAAGCAGCAGGTCCGGGCCGAAGACCACGCGCTGCTCCAGCCGATGTTCGTGGCCCGGCTGTCCGGCAAGGGCGCCGCCCTGAAGCCGGAACTGCTGGACACCGAGGCGATGGACACCGTGGCGCCGCCCGCGAAGCCCTCGGCGGGCTGAACCGTGACCGCACCCCACAGCCCGGCGGTCCTGGCGTCGTCCGTGCTCCGGCTGGACGGAATCGGCTGGAGCGTCGGCGGCGCGACCATCGTCCAGGACATCACCCTGAGCGTCCGCGAGGGCGAGTTCCTCGCCTTCATCGGCCCCAACGGGGCGGGCAAGACGTCCCTGTTCAACCTGATCAGCGGGCTGACCCTGCCCACCGCCGGCACGATCGCGCTGGACGGCGCCGACATCACGGACCGGCCCGCGCACCTCCGGGCCAGGCGCGGCATCGGCCGGACGTTCCAGACGTCCAGCCTCTGGCCCGCGATGACGGTCGCCGACCACGTCCGGCTGGCCGCGCAGGCCGCCCGGGGCGGCTCGTACCGCCTCTGGCGGCGCGCCGACCCGTTCACCGCCGACGTGGCCGGTGTCCTGGAGCGCACCGGTCTCGGCCACCGGGCCCTTGCCACGGCCGCCGAACTGTCGCACGGCGAGAAGCGGAAGCTGGAGCTCGCCGTGCTGCTGGTGGGCGAGCCCCGGCTGATGCTGCTCGACGAGCCGATGGCCGGGGTGAGCGCCGAGGAGGTCCCGGCGCTGACCGAACTGATCCGCACCCTGCACCGGGAGGAGGGCCGCACGGTCCTCATGGTCGAGCACCACATGGACGTCCTGCTGGGCCTCGCGGACCGGCTCGCCGTGATGCACCACGGCCGCCTCCTCGCCCTGGACACCCCCGAAGCCGTGACCGCCGACCCGACCGTGCAGCAGGCCTACCTCGGGGAGGGACTGTGACGCGGCAACCCCTGCTCGACGTAACGGACTTGCGGGTCCTGATCGGTGGCCGCCACATCCTGCACGGCGTTGGCCTGGACGTCGCCGGCCAGGGCGTGACCGCGCTGCTCGGCCGCAACGGGGCCGGGAAGACCACGACCGTACGGGGCATCCTCGGCCTCGTGCCGCGCAGCGGCAGCGTCCGCCTCGACGGCGAGGAGACCGTGACGCTGCCGACGCACGCGCTGGTCCGGCGCGGCATCGGCTACGCCCCCGAGGACCGGGGCATCTTCGCCGGGCTGACCGTGGCGGAGAACCTGCGGCTGGCGGAACGGCGCGGCGCGGGCGAGCCCGCGTACGGGCTGGTCCATGAACTCTTCCCCGAACTGAAGCAGCGGGCCCGGCAGTTGGCCGGGACGCTGTCCGGCGGTCAGCAGCAGATGGTCGCGATCGGCCGCACCCTGCTCAACACCAACCGGCTGGTCATCGCGGACGAACCGACCAAGGGCCTCGCGCCGAAGGTGGTCACCGAGGTCGCGCAGGTGCTGGAGCGGGCCGCCGAGGCGGTTCCGGTGCTGCTCGTGGAACAGAACCTCGCCGTCGTGCGCCGGCTGGCCGCGCACTGTGTGGTGCTGGCCGACGGCCGGACCGCCCACCGGGGCCCGGCGGACGAACTGCTCGGCGACGCGGAGGCGGCCCGCAGGCTGCTCGGCGTGGGCCACGGACCGCTGACCCCCCTCACCGCGGAGGCGGATTCCTGATGTCCACCCTCGTCCTGCTCACCATGACCGGACTCGGTCTGGGAGCCCTCTACTTCCTCATCGCGTCCGGACTCTCCCTGATCTTCGGCCTGATGGACGTCCTCAACTTCGCGCACGGGGCGCTGCTGTCCATCGGCGCCTACGGCACCTGGTGGGCGGCGTCCGGGAACCTGCCCGGCGCGGGACCCGGCGGGGCGGGCTTCGTCCTCGCGGTCCTGTTCGGTACGGCGGTGGGTACCGCGGCCGCCGTGCTCCTGGAACTCGCCGTCGTCCGCCCGCTCTACACCCGGCCGCGCGAGCAGGTGCTCGCCACGGTCGGGGTGGGGCTCGCCGTCCCGGCGCTGCTGTCGGGCATCTGGGGCTCGGACGCCCGGACCTTCCCCGGGCCCGAGGCCGTGTCCGGCACCTTCGGGCTGCTGGGCGCACAGGTCCCCGTCAACCGCCTCGTCCTGATCGCGGCAGCCGTCGTGGTCCTGGTGGCGCTGCGGCTCTTCCTGGGCCGGACCCGGCACGGCCTCGTCGTACGGGCGGGCGTCGAGGACCGGGCCATGGTCACCGCGCTCGGCATCGACGTCCGCAAGGCGTTCACGCTCGTCTTCGCGATCGGGGGCTCGGCCGCAGCGCTCGGCGGGGCGCTCGGCGGGCTGTACTTCGGTTCGGTCGACCCGCGCCAGGGCACGTCGCTGCTGATCTTCGCGTTCGTCGTCGTGGTCACCGGCGGCATGGGCTCGGTGACCGGCGCCGCCGTGGCGTCCGTCGTCATCGGCCTGGTCCAGCAGTTCGCCAACTACTACACCGCGGCGGGCCTCGGCGACCTGGCGGTCGTCGTCCTGCTCGCCGCGCTGCTGCTGATCCGCCCGCGCGGACTGACGGGGAGGCTCGCGTGAGCACCGCCACCGAAACACACGACCGCACGGAAGACCCGGTGGCCCCCGCGCCACCGGCCGGCACCCCACGGCTGCTGCGCTGGTGGCCCGCCGCCGTCCTGCTGGTGCTGGCCGTCGCACCGTTCAGCGCCGTGCCCGTGCCAGGGCTGCTGGACGGTCCGCTCGGCAGCGCGGGAAGCCTGCAACTCCTGGCCACCTGCCTGCTGTTCGGCGCGCTGGCCACAGGCTACGACCTGCTGCTCGGGCGCACCGGACTGCTCTCGTTCGGCCATGCGTTGTACTTCGCCTCGGGCAGTTACGCCACCAACATGTTCCTGCTGGAGGCGGGTCTGCCGTTCGCGCTCGCCGCGGTCCTCGGTCTGCTCTTCGGGATCGCCCTGGCCCTCGTACTGGGGTCGGTGAGCCTGCGCGTCACCGGAATCGGCTTCTCCATGGTGACCCTCGCCTTCGCCCAGGCGGGCTCGATCCTGGTGTCCCGCAACCCCGGCGGCGTCACCGGGGGCGAGGAGGGCCGGGCGGCCCCGGCCGATCTGCTGCCGTCCTGGCTCGTCGGCATCGACCACACCGCGAACCTCTACTGGATCGCGCTGGCCTACCTCGTCCTGACCCTGTCCGTCGTCGCCTGGGCGGTCCGCTCCCCCACCGGGCGCGTCTGGGAGGGCATCAAGGAGAACGAGCGCCGGGTGGAGGTGCTGGGCCTGAAACCGTACGGCTTCAAGCTGACGGCCTTCGTCGTCGCGGGCGCGCTCGCCGCGCTCGGCGGCATCGTGCACCTGCTCCTGACCGGCGGTTCCACACCTCAGACCACCACGTCCGACTTCACACTGTCGCTCCTGGTGATGGTGGTGCTGGGCGGTTCGGGCACCCGCTGGGGTCCGATGGTCGGCGGCGTCCTCTACACGTGGGCGGACCACCGGCTGGGCGATCTGGCCGGTTCGGGCGCGGTCGCCGACCTGCCCGCGGTACTCCGCGTGCCGCTCTCCCAGCCGCTGTTCCTGCTGGGCGTGCTGTTCGTGGCCGTGGTACATCTGCTGCCGGGCGGCCTGGCCCGGCTGCCCTCCAGGCTGAGGGCCGTCGCGCACCGGAAGGAGACCGGAGACCAGTGATCGCGTACGAGGAGATCAACGTCCCTGTGAGCGGGGGCGAGTTGGCCGCACTGCGCTGGCCGGCCGCCGATCCACGGGCGCCGACGGTGGTGGCGCTGCACGGGATCACCGCCAATGCGCTCTCCTGGGCCACGGTGGCCCGGCAACTGGCCGGCCGCGTCACGCTCATCGCCCCGGACCTGCGGGGCAGGGCGGGGAGTTCGGGCCTCCCGGGCCCGTACGGCATCGCCGCGCACACGGACGACGTGGCCGCCCTGACCGAGGCGCTGGGCCTGGGCCGGGTGGTGCTGGCCGGCCATTCGATGGGCGCGTTCGTGGCAGCCCTGGCCGCGGTGCGGCACCCGGACCGCTTCGGTCCGCTGCTGCTCGTCGACGGCGGCGTCGGTTTCCCCGCGCCCACGCATCTGACGCCCGACGAACTGCTGACGGCGGTGATCGGCCCGGCGATGGACCGGCTGTCGATGACCTTCACGGACCGGGCCGCCTACCGCGCCTTCTGGCAGGCGCACCCGGCGTTCGCGGGGGCGTGGTCGGAGGAGGTGGACGCGTACATCCAGCGCGACCTGACGGGCGAGGAGCCCGCCCTGCGCTCGTCGTGCCGGATCGAGGCGATCCGCACGGACGGTGTCGGCCTGTTCGACGAGGAGGTGCTCACGGCGGTACGGAAGCTGCCTGCCGAAGCGACGCTGCTGTGGGCGGCGCGCGGCCTGATGGACGAGGGGCAGGGGCTGTACGACGAGGCCCGGCTGGCCGGGGCGGACCTGGGCGGGACCCGGATGCGGCCGGTGGCGGTGGCGGACGTGAACCACTACACGGTGCTCACCGGCGAGCGGGGCGGGCGGGAGATCGCCGACCGGCTGGTGGCTCTCACGCGCTGAGCCGCATCCCGGCGAGGGCATCGGCCGCGGCCGGGGGCTCGATGGAGCTGGACGGCCCTCAGCTCAGCGGCCAGTTGCGCAGCGCGGCGTCGGCCACCGCCTGGAGTTCCGCACGGCCGACGCCGCTCGCGGCCTGCACGGCGATGCCGAAGGACAGGGTGCTGACGTAGCGGGCCAGGAGCGCCGGGTCCGCCTCCGGAGGCAGGTCACCGTCGTCGACGGCCTGCCGGAAGCGCTGCTGGAGGCGGGAGCAGCCGTCGTTCCGCCAGGCGGCGAGGAGGTCACGGACCGCCCGTCCGGAGTCGCTCGCGGCCAGGGCGCTCTGGACGCCCAGGCAGCCACGGGGGCCGGCCTGGCCCGTGGTGGCCCGGACGGTGCCGGCCAGGACAGCGGTGGCGGTGCCCAGAGCGGTGGGCTCCTCGAGGGCACGGTCCAGGTACGCGCTCGGGCCTTCGGTGTAGCGCTCCAGGGCTTTGCGGAACAGCTCCTCCTTGTTGCCGAAGGCCGCGTACATGCTGGTGGTGGAGATACCCATCGCCTTGGTCAGCATGGCCAGGCCGGCGCCCTCGTAGCCGTGCTCCCAGAAGACCAGCA
Organism: Streptomyces sp. NBC_00236; assembly: GCF_036195045.1. Classification (NCBI taxonomy): domain Bacteria; kingdom Bacillati; phylum Actinomycetota; class Actinomycetes; order Kitasatosporales; family Streptomycetaceae; genus Streptomyces; species Streptomyces sp. NBC_00236. The sequence continues at coordinate 2,212,450 of NZ_CP108100.1, forward strand.
TGGCGCGCTCGAGCGCCTCGTCGGCGTCGAACCCTCGCGGCCGGCCGACGGTGCGGCCCTGTTTCGTTCCCATCCTCCGCAGGCTACCTCTTCCGCATCGACCGCTGCGGAAGTGATACGTTCGAGTTCTGCATCGATCGATGCAGAACTCAGGGGAGGTTGTTGCCGTGGCACTGCTCGAAGGAAAGACAGCTCTCGTCACCGGGGGCAGCACGGGGATCGGTCTGGCCGCCGCGGTGCGGCTGGCGGCCGAGGGAGCGCATGTGTTCATCACCGGCCGGCGCAAGGCGGAACTCGACGCGGCCGTCGAGACGATCGGCTCGGCGACCGCCGTGATCGGCGACATCGCGGACCTGGCCGATCTGGACCGGCTCTACGAGGCGGTCCGGGACCGTGGCCAGGGTCTGGACGTCCTGTTCGCGAACGCCTCCGTCGCCGCGTTCGCACCGCTGGAGCAGATCACCGAGGAGCACTTCGACACGCTCTTCGGGATCAACGTCCGGGGCACCCTGTTCACCGTCCAGAAGGCGTTGCCGCTGCTCAACGACGGAGCCTCGGTGATCCTGAACGGCTCCACCAACGTGGACTCGGGCGACGAGGCGTTCGGCGTGTACGCGGCCTCCAAGGCCGCCACCCGGTCCTTCGCCCGGACCTGGGCCAACGAACTCAAGGGCCGCGGTATCCGGGTCAACGCGGTCACGCCGGGCCCGACCGACACCCCTGGCCTGTCGGGACTCGCGCCCGATCCGGAGCAGGCCGCCGGCCTGCGGCAGGCCCTGGCGGCGCAGGTGCCGCTGGGCCGGCTCGGGCGCCCGGAGGAGGTCGCCGCCGCCGTGGCCTTCCTCGCCTCCGGCCAGAGCAGCTTCATCACCGGTTCGAGCCTGTACGTCGACGGCGGCCTGAACCAGATCTGAGCCCGCCGGCGGCCCGCCCGAGGACGACTTCGGCCCGGGCCGCCGACGGCGGACGTCAGCCGGTGACGCAGCCGCTGTCCGCGATGACGAAGTAGCCGGCCGGTGACTCCTTCAGGGTGTGGGTGACGAAGACGTTGTACAGGCCCATGTTCTGATTCGAGCCGTTGGCGTACACGTACCCGCCGGTGGTGTGGGCCCTGCCCGCCGTCACATGCGCGTAGTTGGTGGCGGTGTGGCAGACGGCGGGGGTGCTGCCGCCGGTGGTGGTCGCCGTCACCTGGCCCGAGGCGGACCCGGCCGTGCCCTCGGCGTCGATCGCCGTCACGGTGTAGCGGTAGGCGGTCCCGGCGGTGAGGCCGGTGTCCGTGTACGTGGTGGCGGTGGGCGAGGCGATCTTCGTGCCGTTGCGGTGGACGGCGTACGAGGCGGCGCCCTCGACGGCGTTCCAGGACAGGGAGGCGGTGGTGTCCGTGGTGCCGGTGACCCGCACGCCCGCGGGAGCCGGGAGCTGGTCACCGCCCCCGCCGGGGGCGGTGCCGTCCAGGCCCCAGAAGACGCCCGTGTAGTACGTCGAGCAGATCGTGTTCAGGAAGTACGCGGCCGTCGTCCCGCACTGCTGGTCGCCCGAGCCGGGGCTGACGGGCAGGCCGTGGCCCATGCCGGACAGGGAGTACGTCTCCACGGCCGGGTTCCCGGAGGCGTCGTCGTAGACGCTGCGGGTGGTGTTCCCGGGCAGGGTGTCGGTGGACGACGGGGTCTGGCCGATGCCCCAGACGTCCGTCCACTGGTCGCGCAGCGCCGTGGCGTTCGCCGGGTAGACCGTGTAGTCCGCGGTGCCCTGCCAGATCGCCACACGGGGCCAGGGGCCGGAGTATCCGGGGTGGGCCGCGCGGACCTTGTCGCCCCACTGTGCGGGCGTCAGCTTCTGCGGGCCCGTCTGGCAGCCGGACGCGGCCGCCTGGCTCGTGGCGCACTGGGCGGGCAGTCCCGAGGCGACGGAGCCGCCCGCGAACACGTCCGGGTAGGCGGCCAGCAGGTCCGCGGTCATGCCGCCTCCCGCCGAGAGGCCGGTGACGTACACCCGCCGGCCGTCCGAGCCGTAGGTCTGCTTCGCGTACTCGACCATCTGCACGACGGACGCGGCCTCACCCTTGCCCCGGGTGTCATCGGCCGGGTCGAACCAGTTGAAGCAGGACAGCGCGTTGTTCGCCGACGTGGTCTGCGGGAAGACGACGGAGAAGCCCCACGCGTCGGCGTACTTCGGCCAGCCCGAGTTGGTGTAGTACGCGGAGGCCGTCTGCGTACAGCCGTGCAGGGCGACGACCAGGGGCGCGCCGGCCGGGAGTCCGGCGGGCGTGTAGGCGTACATCTGCAGGTTGCCGGGGTTGGAGCCGAAGCCGGTGACCTGCTGGAGGCCGCCGGCTGCGGCCGGGGTCGCGGCCGCGGTGGTGCTCAGGGTCGCCGCGAGCAGGCCGAGGACGGCCGTGGACGCGACGCGGCGGAGCAGGCGTCTCAGGATCGATGGGCGCACGGGTGCCTCCCTGGTCGGTGCGTGCGGGATACGGGGTTGCTGCTGCCGGAACCTACGAGCAGTGCTTCCGTACGCCCATGTGGCAGGCGGACACCGGAGGGTGCGTGCTGTGTGCGGCGCGGCCCTTGCGCGGGAGCGCGGGGATCACGCGCCGCCTCCCCGGTGGCAGACCGTCGCAGGTGCCCGGCGCGGTCCGGGGACGGGCTGCCGCCGGCCCCGGACCGCCCCGTGCTCACCGGTAGACGCGGGCCTGCAGACCGTAGAGCTCCGCGTAGAGGCCTCCCTGCTCGACGAGTTCGGTGTGGCTGCCGGACTCGCTGACCCGCCCCTGTTCCAGGACCACGATCACGTCGGCCATGCGTACGGTGGAGAAGCGGTGGGAGACCAGCAGGCTGACGGCTCCGGCGCGCGTCCGCGCATCGGCGACCAGGTCGGCGAAACGTGTGAACAGGGCGTGTTCCGCCGCGGCGTCGAGAGCGGAGGCCGGTTCGTCCAGGGCCACGAGCAGCGGGTCGTGGCGCAGCAGTGTGCGTGCCAGGCCCAGCTTCTGCCACTGCCCGCCCGACAGTTCGGTCCCGTCCCCGTAAGCCCGGCCCACCAGCCCGTCGAGGCCTTCGGGGACCTTCCCGGCGGCCCCGCAGGCGTCGGCCCTCTCGATGGCCTGCTGGAGCGCTCGGTCGTCGTCGAGGCGTTGGACATCGCCGATGCCGATCGTGTCGCGCAGTCGAAGCTCCAGGCGGGCGAAGTCCTGGAAGAGCGTCGCCACCCGGTGCTGCCACCGGGCGGGGTCGAGCGTGGCCAGGTCGACCCCGTCGATCAGGATGCGGCCCGATGTGGGGCGGTAGAGCCCGCAGAGCAGCTTCACCAAGGTGCTCTTGCCTGCCCCGTTCTCTCCGACGACGGCCACGGCGGAGCCGGCCGGGATGTCGAGCGTGACGCCGTCGAGGATCTTCCGGTCGCTGCCGGGATAGGTGAAGCCGACGTTCTCCAGACGGATCCCCTTCGCCAGCGCGGCGGGGACGGGCCTGCCTGCCGGTGCCGGTGTACGAACCGTCACCTCCCGCAGCGAGCGCAACCGGGACGCGGTGCGACCCGCCTGCTGGAGCAGGGGCAGGAGCCCCAGGGCGACGGCGACCTGGAGGGAGAGCTGGGCGGCGAGCGCGATGACGAGGATGACGTCGCCGAGCCCCGCCCCACCGTGCACGGCCTGCCGGACGACGAGCCAGATGGCGGCGCCGTACGCCAGAGCGAAGCAGAGCTGGCCTGTGGCGCGCAGCGCGGCGGCCGTGATGTGGGCGCGGCGAAGTTCCCTGGTGGTTGCCGCCCAGTCGCGCAGGTGGCGGTCGATCAGCATGGCGCCCGCGTCGGCCAGGCGGATCTCCTTGGCCGAGGCGTGGGTGGTCGCCAGGTCGAGGAGATGACGGCCCAGGCGGATCGCGGGGGCCTGGCGTTCCTTGGCGTCGTCGATGCGCTCCTGTGCCCGGTGCGCGGTCAGCACGGGCAGGGCCCCGACGAGCGGCAGGAGCAGCAGCCAGGGGCTGAGCATCCCCAGGAGCACCGCGGTCAGCCCCAGTTGCACGGCCAGGCCGCCGAGTTGGAGGACGGCTTCCAGTCCGGAGCGGGTCCGGGGGAGCTCTTCGCGGATCAGCGCGAGCGTGTCCGCGTACGCGGGGGTCTCCAGCTGTTCGAGACCGGAGGGCCCTTGGGAGAGTGCGATGAGTTCGTTCTGCAGCTCGACCTCGGCGAGGTCGCCGAGTTCGAAGTAGGACAGGTGCGCGAAGTGGTTCATCATGAGCTCCAGCACCAGGAGCAGCGCGGCGGTCAGGCCGAGCAGGACGGCGGCGCTGGTGTCGTGCCCGAGCGCCGCGGTGGTGAGCCCTTTCAGACACAGCGCGATCAGCGGGGTGGCCGCGTACCCGAGCAGCATCATGGTGCCGGCGCGCAGCAGGCGCCGGGGGTCGCAGCGCCAGGCCAGGGCGAGCAGATGGCGGACGGCCTGGATCAGGGCGGTCATCGGGATGCTCCTTGCCCGGCGGCGCGGGGTGTGGTGCCGGGCGTGAATCGTTCGGCCTGGGTGCGGAAGAGTTCGGCGTAGCGTCCGTCGAGGTCCATGAGTTCCTGGTGGGTGCCGGACTCGGTGACCTTGCCGTCGGCCAGGACGACGATGCGGTCGGCGCGGCGCACGCTGGAGAACCGGTGGGCGATGATGACGCTGGTGACGCCCCGGGTGAGTTCCAGGAAGCGGTCGAAGAACGCCGCCTCGGCCCGGACGTCGAGCTGGGCGGTGGGCTCGTCGAGGACGAGCAGATGGGCGCCGTCGTCGAGGGCGAGCAGGGCACGGGCCAGGGCGATGCGCTGCCACTGGCCACCGGAAAGGTCGGTTCCGCCCTCGTAGTCGGCGCTGAGGACCGTGTCCAGGCCGTGGGCGAGGCCGTCGAGCAGCTCCGCCACCCCGGCCCGGCTCGCCGCTTCGCGCAGCGCGGGAGTGTCGTGGAGCAGGCCGGGGCGGCCGAGGGCGATGTTCTGTGCGGCGGTCAGCTGGAGCCGGGTGAAGTCCTGGAAGATGACAGCGATCCGGCGGTGCCACGCCGGAGCCGGAAGGTCTTCCAGATTCGTGCCGCCGACGGTGATGCGACCGCCGGTGGGCTCGTGGATCCTGGTCAGCAGTTTGACCAGAGTGGTCTTTCCCGCTCCGTTGAGGCCGACGATCGCGGTGGAGCGGCCCGGGGTCAGTTCCAGGTCGAGTCCGGTCAGGACGTCAGGGGCATCCGGCTGGTAGCGGAAGTCCACCCGCTCGAAGCGGATCGCGCCGGTGGCGGCCTCCGGTACGGGTTCCGTGTCGTCGGGCGGGCTCTGCCTCCGTTCGAGCTGGCGCAGTGCGTCGTCCGCAGTGAAGCCGTAGAGGGTCTGCATGTCGCTCTCGGGAAAGAACACCCCGAAGCGCAGCGGAATCAGTACGGCCTGCAGCGCGGCGGCCAGTTGCAGGAGCGAGAGGTCGCCCTGGGCGCCGCCACGGCCGAGCAGCGCCAGTGCCGTTCCGCCGCCGGCCAGTGCGACGGCGGCCAGGGTGACGAAGGGGCGCAGCAGCAGGTCGCGCCGGATCGCCCACAGCGGTTCGAGGTAGCCGCGGGCCTCGACGCCGTGGCGCTCGCGCAGCCAGGGGACGAGGCCCAGCATCCGGGCCTCCTTGGCCAGCGCGGCCGAGGTGGCGGTGCGGCGCAGATAGGACAGCCGGCGTCGGCGGCCGGTCATGGTGGCGCGCCGGGCACCGAACTTGCCGAGGGATCCGCGCTGACCGTGCCGGATCACGAGCGCGGTGGCCACGACGACGAGCCCGGAAAGCGGCCCGAGGACCAGGGTCACCATCGCGGTGGCGCCCGCCAGTTGGGCGTACCGGGCAAGGAGCGCCAGGGCTCCGGCGGCCGCGTCGCCCGGGGTGGGCGAGACGCGATCGAAGCCGCTGCGGGCCTCGGCGAGGGTGTCGAGTACCTCCTGGCGCTCCAGGTCCGCGAGCGGGAGCCGGGTGAGTGTGCACGTCATCAGGTCGGCGATCCGGGCGCCGTCGACCTGACGGCAGACCATTTCGCTCGCCAACGTCTGGAAGGGTGCCAGAAGTTGGTGCAGGACGAACGCTCCCACGGCGAGCAGCAGCGCGGTGCCGATCCGCGCCGGTGGCTGCCCGGCCGGGCTCGCGAGAGCGTCGGGGAGTGCGGCGATGACATGGCTCGTGGCGAGGATGAACGCGATCGGCAGCAGACCGACCGCAAGGTGGAGAGCGATGACGCCGGCGAGCGGCGCCGGAGCGACCGCGCGCAGGAGCCGTGCGGTGTCGGCCCATCTGCGGACGCGGCGCCCGAGGGAGGCGACGGGCCCGGTGGGCGGGCTGACGGACATGGCGGAGCGCCTCCGTATCGGTGGGCGTGAAGGCCGGTGGGCAGGCGCGGGCGGCGGCACGAAGGGGCCGCCTGTACGCGGATGCGACGGGGTGCGGAGATACGGGCTCGAAGGGCCCGTCTCCGGGACGTCACTGTCACCGGAGCGGCGCGAGGCAAGAGCTTGGCGAAGACCCATACCCACGTCAAGAGTTCACCGAATATTCACCTCACGTCGACCTGTCGAGGCGATCGCCATGGACCGCCCGCCGAAAACTCGGCCTGGACATGTGGTGTCGCGGGCCTCTACTGTCCCGTCCGGAGTCACACAAGTCGCGTTCGCCTCAACGGTGTTCGCAGCGCACGACGAGATATTCCAGGCCGCGGGGCCGTACCGTGCCCACCGCGCCGCCGACATCGCAGCCGCAGCCTCAGCGCCGAGGCACCGGAGCCGAGGCTTCTCTCCCTCGCCCGTCTCCGCACAGCCCCGCCCGGCGATCCCGGTCCCTGCTGTCGGCTCACCCACGCCCTCGATCGCCGCGCCCCGCTCCGGCCTCACCCCCCGTCCGCCCCACCCGCTCCTGCCCTCATGCCGCCCGGGCAGAACCCTGCTGTGAGGTATCCGCCATGGCACACACCGGTGCCCGCACTGTGCCGTTCCTCGGGAAGAGAACCGCCGAGGGCCCCATGACCTGGGGACAACGCGCCATCTGGAAGTCGATCCGCTGGCTCGACGACGAAGCGCACTACTTCAACATCCGCCGCACAGCCACCGTCCCGCCCGGGCGCACCGTCGACCAGGTCACGGCGGCCCTGTCCACGCTGCTCTCCCGGCACGAGGCGCTGCGCACCCGTTTCCGTGAGACCACCGACGGGCGGTGGCTGCAGTGCGTGGCGGCCGAGGGCGAGCTCCCGTTCGACGTGCTCGACGCGCCCTCCGGGACGGCCGGCCAGGTCGCCGACGACGTGGCCGGCGAGCTGGCCGGGCGCACCTTCCGGCACGCCGAGGAGTTCCCCTTCCGCTGCACGCTCGTCCTCGACGACGGCCGTCCCGCACACCTCGCGCTGGTCTTCTCCCATCTGGGCGCCGACTTCTGGGGCGTGCGCGAACTGGAGCGCGAGCTGGGCGAGTTGCTGCTCGGCGACACGGCTGACGAACCCGACTGGCAGCCTCTGGACCAGGCTGCCTTCGAGACGGACGGGCCCGGTGCGGCACGCGGCGCGGCGGCGGTGACGTACTGGCGCAAGACGCTCGGCCGGGTGCCCGCCACCCTCTTTCCCTCGGTCGGGGACGAGGGGCGCCCGGAGCGCTTCGTACGGCTCGGCATGGACTCCCCGGCCACCGCCCTGGCGGCCACCGTGCTCGCCGACCGCTGCCAGGTCAGCACCGGCACCGTTCTTCTCGCCGCGACCGCGACGGTCCTGGGGGCCTACACCGGCCACACGACCGTGCCGCTTCAGCTGATCGCGGTCAACCGTCACGACGAGCGCAGCCGCCGGCTCGTCGCCGCCATGGCGGAGAACGCCCTGTTCTCGCTCGATGTCGGCGAGGGCACCTTCGACCGGGCCGTACGCAGCGCCTTCCTGTCCGGCATGAACGCCTACCGGCACGCCCACTACGACCCGCTGGCCGTCGACGAGGTCCTCGACGAGGCACGTGTCCAGAGCGCCGGCACCCTGAACCTCGGCCAGTTCTTCAACGACAAGCGCATGCACGACCGCTGGGAGCGGCCCCCGGTCACCGACGGCTCCGCGCACGCACTGGCGGCACTGGCCGCGAAGACCCGGATCTCGCACATCGGCTCATGGGAACGCCAGGACGCCACCTTCTTCCTGCACACGAAGTACGCCGCGGACACCTGCCTGCTGTACCTGATGGCCGACACCGACCTGATCCCCCGCCGGGATGTCGAACGCCTGCTGCTGGCCTTCGAGTCACTGCTCGTCGGGAGCGTCCCCGGCCCCCTCGCGCTGTCCGCGTTCCGGGCCTCGGCGCCCCGCACCACCGAACCGATCTCAGGAGACCACCAGCGATGACCGTCACCCCCGTCTGGGACGCCGACGTCGCGACCGCCGTCACACGGCTGACGGCGGCCGCGCAGGACGAGTACTACAACCCGTACCAGACCTTCGACTGGCCCGACCGCATCCCCGACGGCGCCCTGTGGATGAGCGAGGACCTGATCTCCGTACACGGCACGGCGGCCGCGGGGGAGCTCACCCGCGAGCAGTATCTGGCCCTGTCCAAGTGGGAGAGCATCAACTTCTACAGCCTCAACGTGCACGGTATCCGTGAGCTGATGCTGGAGGTCGTACGCCGCATCCACGCACCCGGCTACGAGATCCCCACCCCGTTCTTCCACCACTTCCTCGGCGAGGAGAACGAACACATGTGGTTCTTCGCCGAATTCTGCCTGCGCTACGGCGGACGGCTCTTCCCCGACCGGTCCATGGCCTTCCCCACCGACGGACACTCGGCACAGTTCGACAACTTCGTCGTCTTCAGCCGCATCCTGATCTTCGAGCAGATCGTCGACCACTTCAACAGCCGGATGGCCGCCGACAGCTCCCTTCCCGACACCATCCGCGCCATCAACCGCGTGCACCACCAGGACGAGTCCCGCCACATCGCGTTCGGCGCCCAGCTCGTACGGGCCCTGTGGGAGCGGTTGCTCGCCACGGACGACGAGCGGGAGATCGCCACGGCACGCCGGTACGTGGAGAAGTACATCGCCAGCTCCCTGCAGCAGCTCTACAGCGTGGACGCCTACCGTGACGCCGGCATTCCCGACCCCTTCGCCTTCCGCACCCGCGTCATCGGTGACCCGGCCCGCCCGGCGGCGCACGCCGCCATCGCCTCGCGCACGAACGCCTTCTACCGGCGCATCGGCGTCCTTCAGCCCGCCGCGGCCTGAACCCGCCTTCCCCGTTCCTGCCCGAAGGAGTTCACGATGACCCCGCACACGCTCGCCTCCCCCACGGCCGACGGCACGGTCACACTGCGCGATCCCGGCCCCGGGCTGGTCGTGCTCGACCCCGTCCGCGCCGCCCTGCTGCACGAACTCGACGCCCACTTCACGGAGCTCGCCCAGCAGCTGGCCGCACCCGCGGTCGTCGGACCACCGCTGCTGCCCGCCGAGGGCCTGTCCCGGCTCGACTACTTCCGCAACTTCCCCCACCTGGGCGTCAGCGCCGCCGGCTTTCCGCCGGAGTCGGTCGACCAGCTCGCGGAAGGGCAGGCCGTGGCGGACCAGCCGGTGCGGCCCACCGGCTACATGCTGCCCTCGGCCACCTGTTACGGCCTGCTGCTCTCACTCGCCGGACAGGAGGTGGGCGCCGAACTCCGGCTGACCGCCGTCGGCCGCTGCTTCCGCAACGAGGACCACTACGACGGACTGCGCCGCCTCTGGGGCTTCCACATGCGTGAGGTGCTCTACACGGGGAACGCCGATGGTGCCCGTGAACACCTCGCGGTTTCACGGGAGTTCATCGAGTCCCTGGCCGGCCGCCTCGGCGTGCGGTTGTCGTACGAGCCCGCCAACGACCCCTTCTACGACAAGAGCGGCTCGCGCGCCAGGCTCATGGCGCTCGACCCGGTCAAGTACGAGTTCCTCGCGAGCGACGGCACCGCCATCGCCTCCGTCAACCGGCACCGCAACTTCTTCGGCGAACGGCTCGGCATCACCGCCGGCGGCGAGGTCGCCCACAGCAGTTGCACCGCGTTCGGCGTCGAGCGCTGGGTCCACGCGATGATCCTGACGCACGGCAGCGCCGAAGCCGCCCTGGACCGGGTCCGCGATGTCCGCGCCTGACGTGCGGGCGGCCGTCGAACGCGGGGCGCGCGCCCTCGGTGTCGACTTCCCGCTCATCCAGGCGGGCATGGGCGGCATCGCCGGCCCCGCGCTCGCCGGCGCCGTCAGCGCGAGCGGGGCGCTGGGCACCGTCGCGCTCTACAAGAGCGATCCCGGTCAGGCCGCGGCCCTCGTCGAGGACACCGCCCGCCGTACCGACCGGACCTTCGGGGTCAACGTCATCCCCGAGGTCGCGGGCGGGCTGCTGGCCGGCCAGGTCGCCGCCGTCCTGCACCGGGCCGACCGGCGGATCACCGTCAACAGTTACGGTCTGCCGCCGCAGCGGACGGCCACGGCCGTGACCGAGGCGGGGCACCGGCTCCTCGTCCAGGTCGGCAGCGCCTCCGACGCCTCGGCCGCGGCCGGTCTCGGCGCCGACGCCGTGGTGCTCCAGGGGGTCGAGGCCGGTGGCCATCACCTGGGCACGGAGCCCCTGCGCGACCTCCTGGCGCGGCACGGCCTGGACATCCCGGTGTTCGCGGCGGGTGCGGTCTCCTGCGGTGCGGATCTGTTCGACGCCGTGCGCGGCGGCGCGTCCGGGGCCTCGTGCGGCACGCTCTTCGTGGCCACCGAGGAGTCCACCGCTCATCCCGAATACCAGCAGGCCCTGCTCCGGGCCCGGCCCGCGGACACCGTCGTCACCGACCGGTACGCGATCGGCTGGCCCGGGCGCCCGCACCGGGTGCTGCGCGGACCGGTCACCGACTCCCCCGAGCCCCTGCCCGCCACACTGATCGCCTGGACCACCGTCATGGGAGACCGGCGGCCGGTCCCGCGCGGCTCCGCCGCCGCCCCCACCGTGGAGGCGACCGGCCGCATCGCGGAGATGGCCCAGTACGCCGGGCTCGGCTGCGGCGCGGTGACCCGCCGCGAGCCGGCGGCCACCGTGATCGCCCGGCTGCGCGCCGAGTTCGCGGAGGCCCTCGCGGCGGCTGTCACCCCACCCGCCCCGGCCGGACGATGACCGCCCACCGCCCGGCCCCCCACTCCCTCCGGGCGGCGATCGGCCGGCTGCTCGGTCCCGGCGTCGCGGAGCGGAGCGGCCCGGACGGTGTCCGCCTCGGCATCGACCTGGTGCACGTCCCCCGGATCGCGGCACTGATGGCTCGGCACGGCGAGCGCTGGCTGGCCGACCACTTCACCGAGCGCGAGCGCGACCAGCTGGCCGTGGTCCGCGGGACACCGACGGCCACGGTCGCCGGGCGGATCGCGGCCAAGGAGTCCTTCATCAAAGTCCTCGCACCGACCGGGCAGTTGGTGCTCACCCGGGACATCGAGGTGCTGCGCGGCCCCGGCGGCGCCCCGCTCGTCCACCCACGCGGCTCGGCCCTGCGGCAGCTACGCGCGCACGGCATCGACCGATGGACCGTCAGCATCACGCACGAGGGCGAGTGGGCCCTCGCCGTGGCCGCGGGCTGCCACCCGACGCCCTCCCCCGCACCCCTGTCAGCACCACCGCAACCAGCATCGGAATCAGGAGTACTCATGGAACGCATCGCCGCATGGATCCAGTCCAAGAACCCCGAGCTCGACCGCCCGGTCACCCCACAGGAGGACCTCATCGAGGGCCGTCTGATCGACTCCCTCGACTTCCTGGAGTTCATCTACCTCCTGGAGGACGTGTCCGGCACCACGATCGACCTCCAGGAGGTCAGCGTGGACGACTTCCGCTCCCTGGACCGGATCCGCGAACGCTTCCTCGGGCACCCGGCCCCGGCCACCCCGTGAGCACCGTCCGCTTCGGCAGCTGCGACGCCGAGCACCGGTGGAGGCCCCCCGGGCTGGTGGCGCTGCCCGCAGTGCGCGACCGGCACGCGGAGCAGTTGCTGCGCGCCATGGACGAGCTCCAGGCCGTGCTCTGCGCGCCCGGTGACGTACTCCTGACGAGCCGTCGGCCCGTGCCGGCGTTCACCGACCTGATGCGGGCCGCGGGGTTCGCGGGGCAGCATCTGGCGGTCCCCGGTGACCCGGACCGCCCCGTCGAGGAACGCCTCGCGTCCCTCGGCCTGCCCGGCCTGGCCGGGGCACGGCCCGCCCCGTACGCGGTCCTGCCCGGCACCCACGCGGCGGCGAAGGCACTGGGCCTGGCCGGCGAGCTGCCCGACCCGGAAGCCGTTCGGCTGGTCAACTCCAAGACCTGGTCCACCCGCCTGGGACTGCCCGGCAGCGGCACGGTGGTCACCTCACCGGAGGAGCTGCGCGCCGCCGCCGTCGCGCCGTGTGTGGTCAAGGACCCCTATGGCGTCTCAGGACAGGGAAACATCGTCGTCGACGCCCCCGGCCGGCTGGCCCTGATCGAACGGCACCTCGCCCGGACACCAGGACGCGTCGAACTGATCGTGCAGCCGCTGTACACCCGGGCCGACGACTTCGCCGCCCACCTCACCGTCGACAGTGCGGATCACGTCACCTGGCACGGCATCCGGCAGATCCACAACGAGGGCCACGCCTACCGCGGTTCCTCGGCCCCTGCCCCCGGGCTGCTGCGCCGCCTGGACCGGGCCGGGTACCGCGCGACGGTGGAGGCGGTCGCGGCCGAGGCCGCCGCCGCCGGATACCGCGGCCCGTTGTCCGTGGACTCCATGACGACGGCTTCGGGCGAGCTGATCCCGGTCCTGGAGGTCAACGCGCGCCTCTCCCCCGGCATGATCGCCCAGCTCCTCGGCGCTCGGCTGCACCTGCGCACCGTACCTTTGCGCGACACCGGCTCCTTCGAGCGGCTGGTGCATCTGCTCGACGAGGAGGGACTGCTGGTTCAGGACGGCCGCGGGGTCCTGCCCCTGGCCGCGGGAACGCTCGCACCGCCCCGGGGCTGGCTCTTCTATGCGGTCCTCGGTGACATCGCCCCCGATCTGGACGCCGTACTGCACGCGCTGGCCTGATCCCCCTTCCCACCCGAACCCCCACGCCCGTGCCCTGTGCCCGGCAAGGAGAAACCATGGCAGGCAGTTCCTACGACGCCCAGGCGGCCGCCGACTACCGGGCCGCCCGCGAGATCCCCCTGGAGGGGCTCACGGCCTGGCGGCAGGCCATCGCCGAGACGCTCCGGCCGCGGCCCGGCATGACCGTCCTCGACGTCGGCGCCGGCACCGGCGGTTTCGCCACGGCCTTCCGTGACTGGTTCGGTGTGCGGGTGCTGGCCATCGAACCGGCCGCCGCGATGCGCGCGCTCATCACCACCGGCGACGGGATCGAGGCGCTCGACGGACGTGCCGAGGGACTGCCCGTGCCCGACGCGAGCGCGGACGCCGCCTGGCTGGGTTCCGTCATCCACCATCTGTCCGACCTGGATGCGGCCGCCCGGGAACTGCGCCGCGCTCTCAGGCCCGGCGCCCCGGTGCTCATCCGGAACGCGTTCCCGGGCCGCTGCGATCGCGACCTGCGTGTCCGCTTCTTCCCGGAGACGGCTGAGGGCATCGACGCGTACCCCGGCGTCGACACGGTCGTCGCGGCCTTCGCCGCCGCCGGCTTCGCACGCACGGTGCTGCTGCGGTCCCTGCCCCAGCAGTCCGCCCCCACACTCACCGAGTACGCCGGACGCCTGCGCCGCGACGCCGACTCGAAACTGCGCGCACTGCCCGACGACGTCTACGCCCAAGGCCTCGCCCGCCTGCGCAGCGCCGCGGCGCGGTCTCCCCAGGAGCCCGCCACCAGCTGGATGGACCTGCTGGTCCTGGTATGACCTGACGCCCGGGGCCGGGGCACGCACCACGTACGCCGCCACCATGCCGGGGCGGGAGGGTGTGTGCACCGGCGCCATGTGACACGGGCCGCCGCGTACCTACGGTGACGGCCATGGAGACTTCCCGCAGACCGGATCACGAGCCCGCCGCCCCTTCCCCCGGCGGATCACCGCAGGTACCCGCAGCACCGCTGCTGGCCGGGCGCACCGCGCTGGTCACCGGTGCGGCGAGCGGTATCGGGCGGGCCTGTGCGCAGGCGCTGGCCTCGGCGGGAGCGCATGTGCACGTGGTGGACCGGTCGGGCGAGGCGGCGAAGGGCCTTGCGGAGGAGATCGGCGGGACGGCCTGGGTGGTGGACCTGTCCGACCCCGCGGTCGTCGACACACTCCCGGCCGACGCGGACGTCGTGGTCAACAACGCGGGGATCCAGCACGTCGCACCCGTCCACGAGTTCCCGCCGGACCGGTTCGCGCTGATCCAGCGCGTGATGGTGGAGACCCCGTTCCGCATCTTGCGCCGGACCCTGCCGGGCATGTACGAACGCGGCTGGGGGCGCGTGGTCAACATCTCGTCGGTGCACGGGCTGCGCGCGAGTCCCTACAAGTCGGCCTATGTCACGGCCAAGCACGCGTTGGAGGGGCTGAGCAAGGTGGTGGCGCTCGAAGCGGCGGAGTACGGGGTGACGAGCAACTGCGTCAGCCCCGGCTACGTACGCACTCCCCTGGTCGAGAACCAGATCGCCGACCAGGCACGGACGCACGGCATCTCGGAGGCGGACGTGGTGGGGCGGGTGATGCTGGAGCGCAGCGCGATCAAGCGGCTGATCGAGCCGGCGGACGTCGCCGAGGCGGTCCTGTGGCTGTGCGGGCCGCGGACCGGCCACATCACGGGCACCTCGCTCTCCATGGACGGCGGCTGGACCGCCAACTGACCGGCCCGCACCACCCCCTACGAACGCTGGACGCCATGCCTGAACCGCTCCCCTCCGCCGCGCCCCACCTCCGGCGCCTGTTCGACCTGCTGGCCGACGACGCGCCCGCGGAGGCGCTGGGGGCGGTCTCCTCGCAGGCGCGGGGGGACGGTGTGCCCGCCGAGGAGCTCGCCGAGGTGGAGCGGGCCACGGCCACCGCGCTGCGGATCAGGGGCGCCCTGCGGCAGCACCGGCGTCGCGAGCTCCAGCTCACCGCGCTGTTCGACACGGCGGGCGACCTGGCGGCCTCCCGGGATCTGGACGACGTGCTGAAGGCGATCGTGCGGCGGGCCAGGATGCTGCTGGGCACGGACACGGCCTATCTGACGCTTCCGGACGAGGAGGCGGGCGACACCTACATGCGGGTCACCGACGGGTCGGTGTCGGTCCTCTTCCAGCGGCTGCGCCTGGAACTCGGCGAGGGGCTTGGCGGTCTGGTGGCACAGACCGCGAGCCCGTACGCGACGCCGGACTACCCCGCCGACGAGCGCTTCCACCACACCCGCAACATCAACGCCGGGGTCCTGGACGAGGGCCTGGTCGCCATCCTGGGCGTTCCCCTGCTGCTCGGTTCCAGCCGGGGCGGTACGGGAAAGGTGATCGGCGTCCTCTTCGCGGCCGACCGCGCGCCCCGGGTCTTCAGCCCCGACGAGGTCGCCCTGCTCTGTTCACTGGCCGCGCACGCCGCCATCGCCATCGACACGGCCCGCGCGCTCGCCGACACCACCGCGGCCCTGGCCGAACTGGCGGAGGCGAACGCGGAGCTGGCCGAGGCCAACGCCGCCGTACGGGCGCACTCGGCGGCCATGCGGCGGGCCGAGGAGTCGCACGACCGGCTGACGGACCTGGTGCTGCGCGGCCGGGACGTGAAGGACGTCGCGGCGGCCGTCGCCGGACTGCTCGACTCCCCGCTGACCATCCACGACCCGGGCGGCCGCCCGCTGGCCGCGGTGCGCCCGGACGGGAGCGGCTTCGCCGCCGACAGCATGGATGCCGGGTGGCTGGCGGAGGCGGCCGAGGAGTCCCGTACGGGGGCGCGTGCCGTGCACCGCGACGGGCGGGTGGTCTGCGCGGTGCTCGCCGGGCAGGAGCTGCTGGCCGGCCTGGTCCTGCACCGGGGCCGGGCGCTGGACGACTCCGACCGCAGACTCTTCGAACGCTCGGCGGTGGTCACGGGTCTGCTCCTGCTGCTGCGGCGCACGGTGGCCGAGACGGAGAACCGGATCCGGGGCGAGCTGATCGCCGACCTGCTGACGGACACCGGCCGCGACCCGGCGGGGCTGGCCGAGCGCGGCCGCCGCCTGGGCATCGACCTGGACCGCCCGCATCTGCTGCTGGTGGCGGAGACCGGGGCGCGGGAACGGCTGGCCCCGGCCGCCATGCGCTATCTGTTCGGCGGGGACATCCAGGGGGTGAGCGCCGAACACGCGGGCACGGTGGTGCTGTTGGTCGAGGACGACGGCACGGCCGCGGGCCGTGCGGCCCGCTCGGCGGCGGCCCAGCTGAGCCAGCTGGCGCAGTCCCCGGTCACCGTGGCCGCCGCCGGGCCGGCCGGGGGACCCCGGGAGCTGGCGGCGGCGTACGGCGAGGCGGCACGGTGCCTGCGGGCGATGCGGGTGCTGGGGCGTACGGGCGAGGGCGCGTGCGTGGAGGAACTCGGCTTCCTGGGCGTGGTCCTGGGCAACGCCCAGGACGTGGACGGCTTCGTGACGGCGGCACTGGGTCCGCTGCTGGAGTACGACGCGCAGCGCGGCACACATCTGGTGCGGACGCTGGGCGCGTACTTCGCCGCGGGCGGCAGCCTGATCCGGGCCAAGGACGAGCTGCACGTGCACGTGAACACGGTGGTGCAGCGCCTCGACCGGATCCAGGTGCTGCTGGGCCGGGACTGGAACGAACCGGACCGGGCGCTGGAGCTGCAACTGGCGCTGCGGCTTCATCTGTTGTCGGGCGCACGGCCTGCCGGCACCCGCTGAAGGCTGCCCGCGCGGCGGGTGTCCTACACTCCGCCCCATGA
Organism: Streptomyces sp. NBC_00236; assembly: GCF_036195045.1. Lineage (NCBI taxonomy): Bacteria > Bacillati > Actinomycetota > Actinomycetes > Kitasatosporales > Streptomycetaceae > Streptomyces > Streptomyces sp. NBC_00236. The sequence continues at coordinate 2,229,288 of NZ_CP108100.1, forward strand.
AGATCGCTACCGCCTCCGTCATCGCGGACCTGGCACCGTCGGGCGTGCTGAGGGCCTCGGTCAACCTCGGGAACCCGGTGCTGGCGCAGGGCACACCCGCCGACCCGGCCGGGGTCACGGTCGACCTCGCACGGGAGATCGGCGCACGTCTGGGCGTGCCGGTGGAGCTCCTCTGCTTCGACGCGGCCCGCAAGTCGTACGAGGCGATGGCCACCGGCCGGGCCGACATCTGCTTCCTGGCGATCGATCCGGCGCGGGAGGCCGAGGTCGCCTTCACCGCCCCCTACGTGCTGATCGAGGGCGTGTACGCCGTGCCGGCCGGCTCGGAACTCGTCTCCGTCACCGATGTCGACCGGCAGGGCGTCCGGATCGGGGTGAAGCAGGGCTCCGCTTACGACCTGTTCCTGACCCGCACCCTCCGGCACGCGTCGGTGGTGCGGGGCACGGAGGGCGTCGACGTCTTCCGCCAGCAGGGCCTGGAGGCAGCGGCCGGCATCCGGCAGCCGATGACGGAGTTCGTCGCGGCCGATCCGGACGGGGTGCGGCTGATCGAGGACAGGTTCATGGAGATCCGGCAGGCGGTGGGAACGACCCGGAGCCGGACGCCCGAGACGGTGGACTTCCTGCGGGACGTGATCGAGGAGCTGAAGGCCACGGGTTTCGTGGCCGAAGCGCTGTGCCGCTCGCACCGGTCCGGTTCCCTGGTGGCCCCGCCCGCCTGACGGGCGGGGGTCCGGCCCCTCAGTCGCGTCCCGCCCCGGCCCCCTCAGTCCTCCGGCGGGAACACCACCTCACCGGAGTCGGCCAGCGCGACCGTGATGGCCTCGACCGGGCAGCCCTCGGCGGCGGCGAGGATCCGCTCGTTGGCGTCGGTCTCCGGGTCGACGGGGTGGGACTGCCGGGCGGTGTCCAGCCGGAACCCGTCCGGCGCGAGGTTCACGCACATCCCCGACCCGATGCAGACGCCCCGGTCGACCTCGACGCTCCACCGGTCGCCCATCAGGCCTCGCTCCCGTACCCGGCGGGCAGGTGGATCATCTTGTGCTCGAAGTACTCCCCGTACCCCTCGGGCCCGAACTCCCGGCCCAGGCCGGAGTTCTTGTAGCCGCCGAACGGGCCGAGCATGTCGAGGCTGAAGGTGTTCACGCTGTACGTGCCGGTCCTGACCCGGCGGGCGATGTCGATGCCGCGCTCGGTGTCGGCGGTCCAGACGCTGCCGCTGAGGCCGTACTCGGAGTCGTTGGCGATCTTCACGGCCTCGTCCTCGTCGCCGTAAGGCAGCAGGCAGATGACCGGGCCGAAGATCTCCTCGCGGGCCACGCGCATGGAGTTGTCGACGTCGCCGAAGAGCGTCGGCTCGACGTACCAGCCGCGCTCCTGGGATGCGGGGCGGCCTCCGCCCGTGAGGACCTTCGCGCCCTCCTCCTGCCCGATCCGGATGTAGTCGAGGGAGCGCTGCTGCTGGCGCTGCGCGACGAGCGGGCCCAGTTCGGTGGCGGGGTCGAGCGGGTCGCCGATCTTCAGCGCGCCGGCGGCGGCGGCGAAGGCCTCGGCGGTCTCCTCGTAGCGGGAGCGCGGGACGAGGATCCGGGTCTGGGCCACACAGGCCTGGCCGTTGATCATCCAGGCGAAGGGCACGATGCCGGCGACGGCGGCGTTCAGGTCGGCGTCGGGGAGGATCACGGCGGCGGACTTCCCGCCGAGTTCCAGGGTGACGCGGGTGAGGTTGCGCGAGGCGACCTCCATGACGCGCCGGCCGGCGGCGACGGATCCGGTGAAGGAGACCTTGTCGACGCCCGGGTGCGCGACGAGGTACTCGCTCACCTCGCGGTCGGCGGGCAGGATCGACAGCACGCCCTCGGGCAGCCCGGCCTCGGTGACGATCTCGGCCAGGATGTAGGCGTCGAGCGGTGATTCGGGCGAGACCTTGAGGACGGCCGAGCATCCGGCGAGCAGTGCGGGCGCGAGCTTGGCGGCGGCGGTGAACTGGGGCACGTTCCACGGCACGACGGCCGCGACGACCCCGACCGGCTCCCGCCGCACGAGCAGCGGCCCGAGCGCCCCGTCGCGCCGTTCCTCGTACGGGAAGGTGCGCGCGACGGTGATCGCCGCGTCCCACACCATCATCGCGGCGAGGGCCTGCACCATGACACTGGAGGTGTACGGGGTGCCGTTCTCCGAGCTGATGACCCGGGCGATCTCCTCGTACCGTACGGCGAACGCGTCCTTGATCCTCGTGACGACGGCGATGCGCTCGTCCAGCGACATCCGCGGCCAGGGCCCCTGGTCGAACGCCTGCCTGGCGGCGGCGACGGCCCGGTCCACGTCCCCCTCGGCGGCATGCGGCACGCGGCCGATGACCTGCTCGGTGTGCGGGGAGATGACCTCGATGACATCCCGTCCGAGCGGATCCACCAACTCCCCGCCGATGAACAGTTTTCCGTGTTCGACAAGCTCGCTCATGGCTGCTGCCTCCCGCGACGCGGCACGTGACCCGACCGATTGACTGATCCCACATCTGACTTGATGTCAGAACTGATACCAGTTCCAGTTCCAGTAGTCCACGGCTGGGGCAGCACCCGCCGCGCGGGCCGGGCAGCATAGGAAGAGCAGATGGTCGACCGGGGCTACCACTGGAACAAGTTCTCGTTACAGTGGACACGGCGCGTCGTGGCCGTACCCGCACGCCGCCCCGGCCGATCGGAGATGGGGAGCTCATGACGCAGGTGATCAACCACGGTGGAGGCGTCCACAGCATCAAGGTCCCCATCCCGGACAACCCGTTGGGCCACACCCTGGTCCATCTGCTCGACACGGACCGCGGCCCCGTCCTGATCGACACGGGCTGGGACGACCCGGAGGCCTGGGACACCCTGACCGCGGGGCTCGCCACCGTGGGCGTGGGCATCGCCGACATCCACGGCGTGGTCATCACGCACCACCACCCCGACCACCACGGCCTCTCCGGTCAGGTCCGCGAGGCGTCCGGGGCCTGGATCGCGATGCACGCCGCCGACACGGCGATCGTCCGCCGCACCCGGGAGTCGGAACCGGGCACCTGGCTCGCCTACCTGGCGGCGAAGCTGGCGACGGTCGGCGCGCCCGAGGACCACATCGCCCCGCTGCTGGCCGCCCGCGAGAAGGGCGGCCGCATGCGCACCCTGCCCGGGCTGCGGGCGGCGATCCCGGACCGCGAGATCGTGCCGGGCGAACTCCTCGACCTGGCGGGCCGCACCCTGCGGGCGATCTGGACCCCGGGCCACACCCCCGGCCATGTCTGCCTGCACCTGGAGGAGGACCACCCGGCCAACCTCCCCGGCCGCGGCCGCCTCTTCTCCGGCGACCACCTGCTCCCCGGCATCAGCCCGCACGTGGGGCTGTACGAGGACCCGGACGACGCCACGGCCGCCACGGACCCGCTGGGCGACTACCTCGACTCACTGGAGCGCATCGGCCGCCTCGGTGTCGCCGAGGTCCTCCCGGCCCACCAGTACGCGTTCGCGGACGCGGCAGGCCGCGTGCGGGAACTCCTGGACCACCACGAGGAGCGCCTGACGGGCCTCCTCGCCCTGCTCGCCGAACCGCTCACGCCGTGGCAGCTGGCCGAGCGGATGGAGTGGAACCGGCCCTGGGAACAGATCCCCTACGGGTCCCGGAACATCGCCGTCTCGGAGGCCGAGTCGCACCTGCGCCGGCTGGTGAAGCTGGGCCGCGCCGAGGCGCTGGCGGGGAGTGAACCGGTGACGTACGTGGCGGTGTGAGGGAGGCGGCGCCGGCCGGGGTCACACCGCGGCGCCGGCCGGGGTCACACCGCGGCGCCGGCGCCCTCGCGCGGGCCGGGCGGGGCGGCCTCCGGGGCCCGGTCTGCCGGAAGCACGGCGGGACGGGCGTCCGGATCACCGGCCGCCGCGCGGCGGCGCGCCGCGCAGGCGGTCGCGACGAGTGCGAGCGCGACCGTACCGGCGAGCGCGGGCCAGTACACGTAACGGTAGTTGGACTCGGGAGCCGTCGGCAGGTAGGCGAGGATGTACAGGAGGGAACTGGCCCCGAGAAGCCGCAGCTCCCGGGCGTGGGGGCCGGCCCACCTGCGGCGCAGCACGAGCACCAGCGAGACGGCCAGCCAGAACCAGCCCTGGAAGAGCATCGGCAGGTCGCGGGCGGCCCCGGTCACGTAGTTCCGCAGGGCGAAGCGCAGCGTGTCGTTCAGCGGTTGCTCGCGCACCTCGGGGTGCAGCCGGGCGCCCGCGTTGACATGGGTGCCGTTCCAGAAGGTCTGGTTGCTCTGGAAGAGCAGCTTGGTGAAGACCCGGGTCCGGTACTCCGCGTAGCCCTTCCAGTGCTTCGGCATCTGCTGCGTCCACATCCGGACGACGACGTCGGCGCGCCGGTCCAGATACGTCACGTCGAACGGCCGGCTCTGCGGGAAGCACTGCAAGTAGCCGTCGGAGGTGATGCCGCGCTTCTGGCAGGTGCTGGCGGCGGTGACCAGCCGGTCACGGAGGTCCGCGTCCGCTCCGGCCCGTTCGGCGGCGGAGCGCACCTGGTCCGGGGTGAGGACGTGGATGAGGTCGTCCACCGGGATCACCGCGTACACGCGGGTGGTCAACGGATCGGTCGCCGCGTTCACCGCGGCACTGCCGGCCGTCAGTGCCGCGAGGAACACACCGGTCGCGGCCAGCCAGCGGCGCCTGCCCGGGGCCGGCCATGCCGCGAGGACCAGCAGGGCGAAGACGGGGATCGTGGCGGGGATGCCGTTCTTGCGGACCAGGGCGGCGTACGTGAGGAACAGCAGGCCCAGCACCAGCAGGGCCCAGCGGCTCCTCACCCGGTCCCGGGGCAGCTCGCGCACGGTGAGCGCGATCGCGAAGACGGCCAGCAGCGCGTACGCCAGGTGCACGTCCTTCCACACCACGCCGGTGAGGTTCATGATGTGCGGCGCGAAGCCGACGGCCAGTACCGCGAGGGAGAGCCCGCGACTGCCGGTGCTTCTCCACACCAGCCGGGCGAGGACCCACAGCGTCCCCCACAGCACGGCGGCCTGCGCGGCGGCCATGACCGAGAAGTCACCCGTGATCCCCATGAGGACGCGCCACGCGAGCGCCATCACCGGAGGGTGCCAGTCGTTCACCGGCTCGTCCCCCAGCGCCTGCCACAGCTGGGTGTTGCTGTCCGCGCTGAGGTAGCCGGGGTGGAAGACGGTCGCCACGGCGTATCCGCAGGCCGCTGCGACGGCCGCCAGGCACCAGGGCCACAGCGTGCCGTCCTTCCAGGCTCCGCGCAGCACGACGGTCCACCGGCGGTCAGTTCCGGGCATGCGGGCGGGGCCCTCCCAGTCGATGATGACGGGTCGCGACGTCGATGGGCTGCGAGCCGGAAGGCACCAGCCGAAGGGACGGCACGGCGGGAATCTATAGGTACCGGACTCCCGGGACAAACCGGAATGATTAGTCACCCGCGCACGGCACAGGCGTACCCGGAACACCACGGCGTGCTCGCCCCGGCCACTCCGGGTGAGGGGGAGAGTGCGCGCGCGACCGCATCACCGGGGTCGGTAGTCTTCGTGTTCGACCCCGATCGACCCCGATAACCTGTACGTCATCTGGAGTTCCCCCCATGCCTCGTTTCAGTGTTGTGATCCCCGTGTTCAAGGTCCAGGGATACCTCCACGAGTGCCTGGACTCCGTCCTCGGGCAGTCGTTCCAGGACATCGAGGTGATCGCCGTCGACGACTGCTCACCGGACTCCTGCGGCGACATCATCGACGAGTACGCCGCCCGCGACGCGCGTGTCCAGGCCGTGCACCTGCCCCAGAACGTGGGGCTGGGCCGGGCGCGCAACGCCGGACTCCAGCGCGCGACCGGCGACTACGTCCTCTTCCTCGACAGTGACGACAGCTACACCCCCGGCCTGCTGCAGGCGCTGGCCGCCCGGCTCGACGCGGTGGGGGACCTGGACATCCTCGTCTTCGACCACGTCCGCACGTTCTGGCACGGCAGGGGCGGCCCCAGCCAGTCCACGGAGCTGTTCGAGCGGGCGGGCACGGACGTCTTCCGCCTGCGGGACCGGCCCGAGTTCGTCCATCTCTTCCTGGTGGCCTGGAACAAGGCGTTCCGTCGTGAGTTCTTCCTGGAGCAGGGTTTCCAGTACGCGCCCGGCCTGTACGAGGACGCGCCGGTCACCCAGATGGCGATGGTCACGGCCGAGCGCATCGGCTGTCTGAACAGGGTCGGCGTCGAGTACCGGCAGCGCCGCCACGGCGCGATCACGAAGACGCCGGGCCGCAAGCACTTCGACATCTTCGAGCAGTACGAGGGCCTGTTCGCCTTCCTCGACGCACGCCCCGAGCTGGCCTGGTCCAAGCCGATGCTGTTCGAGCGTGCCATTCACCACATGCTGTTCTCGCTGAAGCGCACCGAGCGGGTCAGGCCCGCCGACCGCAAGGACTACTTCGCCCGCACCGCGGACTTCTACGCCGCGCACATCCCCGACGGCTTCACCCTGCCCGGCGGAACGATGGGGGTGCACATGCGCGCCCTGGCCAAGCGGTCCTTCCGCGCCTACCAGGCGACGGAATTCGCCGCCCGGGTCAAGCGGGCCGGGCCGAGGAAGGTCCTCGGGGCCACCAGCCGGGTCGGCAAGCAGGCGGCCACGAGCCTGTCCACCTTCCAGCGCCGGCGCCCGCTGGATCCGCACCTGGCCGTCTACACCTCGTACGAGAACCTGCTGCCGTCGTGCAACCCGGCCGCGGTCTTCGACAAGGCCAAGGAGCTGGCACCGCAGGTGCACGGCGTCTGGGTGGTGCGTCAGGAACTCGCCGACCAGGTGCCCGCCGGCATCGACCACGTCGTGCCCGGCTCGCGCCGCCACGCGGAGGTGACGGCTCGCGCCACGTACTTCGTGAGCAACGCCGCCTTCCCGGACGACATCGCCAAGCGCCCGGGGCAGATCCATCTGCAGACCCACCACGGCACCCCGCTCAAGCGGATGGGCATGGACCAGCAGGCGTATCCCGCCGCCGCCCAGGGCATGGACTTCGGCCGTCTGCTGGAGCAGGTGAACCGCTGGAACCTCAGCGTCTCCTCCAACCGGCACTCCACGGAGCAGTGGGAGCGCGTGTACCCCGGCACGTTCGAGTCGCTCGATGTGGGTTACCCGCGCAACGACCGCTTCTTCACCTCGACCGCCGAGGACGTCGCCGCCATCCGCGACCGGCTGGGCATCGCGCCGGGCAGGACCGCGCTGCTGTACGCGCCGACCCACCGCGAACACCACAAGGAGTGGACCCCCACGTTCGATCTGGCGCGCGTGGCCAAGTCCCTGGGCGACGACTTCGTCCTGATGGTCCGCACCCACCGCCTCGACCGGCCGAACCCGCAGCTGAGGGACCTCGCCGAACAGGGCAGCGTCATCGACGTGTCCGGCCACCCGTCCGTCGAGGACCTCTGCCTGGCGGCGGACGCGCTCGTCGCGGACTACTCGTCCCTCATCTTCGACTACGCCAACCTCGACCGCCCCATCGTCGTCGACGCGTCCGACTGGAAGGTCTACAACGCGGTCCGCGGTGTCACGTTCGACCTCGTCTCCGGCCTTCCGGGCGACACCCCCGGAACCGTCGCGACCACGGAGGACGAGCTCATCGACGCCTTCCGCAGCGGGCGTTGGTGCGACGCGGAGGCCACCGCGCTGCGCAGCGCCTTCCGTGAGCGCTTCTGCCCGTACGACGACGGGCACGCCGCCGAGCGCGTCGTACGCCGCTTCTTCCTCGGCGAGGACCCCGCCCCGGCGATCGTCCCGCCGGCGCGGCGGACCCCGGCGCCCAGGCCGTCGCGGGGCTGATGCGCTGCGGGTGGTCGGGTAGTCAGTCCTTGCGTCCGGTGACGGCCACGGAGACTCCGAGGCCGATCATCGTGACCCCGCCGATGCCTCCGACGAGTGACAGGCGCCGGGGCGAGCGGGCGAACCAGTCCCGGCCGGTTGCCGCGAGCAGGCCCCACAGACTGTCCGAGGCCAGCGCGATGAGGTTGAAGACCAGCCCGAGCACCAGCATCTGCACCGCGATGTGGCCCTGGGCGCGGTCGACGAACTGCGGCAGCACGGCGGCGAAGAACACCATGGTCTTGGGGTTGGCGACACCGACGGCGAACCCGTCCCAGAACGTGCGCCGACCGCCCTGCGCGGTCTTCTCGCCGGTGAACGCGGCCTGGAGCGAGCCGCGTTGCCGCCACGCCTTGACACCCAGGTACACCAGGTAGGCGGCACCGGCCAGTTTCAGCACCGTGAAGACGAGGACGGAACGCTCCACGACCGACCCGACTCCGAGGGCCACGGCGACGACGAGCAGGAAGGCGCCCATCGTGTTGCCGGCGACCGTCGTCATCGCCGCACGCCTGCCCTGCGCCAGGGCCCGCCCGATCACGAACAGCACGCTGGGCCCCGGAATCACGATCAGCAGGAACGACATCGCCGTGAAGGCGAGCAAGCGGTCAGCAGACACCATGCGGCTCATGCAAGCACGGACGGGGGCCGCGCTTCAGCCCCTTTTCCGGGCCCTGGGCGCCTTCGCCGGGCCCGGGGGACCGTCGCCCGGCGGCCCGGGACCCGCCCGGTAGAGTGGGCGGGTCGTCATCATGTCCGTTCAGGGGGAAGCCGGTGCGAATCCGGCGCTGACCCGCAGCCGTGACCGCCCACGAGGGCGGGAGCCGGAATGCCCTGCCCGTGTCGTGACCGGCTCGTGCCGTCGGGACCCCCCGGTGGCCGGCACCGTCGAGGTATACGGAGCCGGAGCCTGGTGCCTGTGTGTGCCTGTGCCCGGTTCCCCCAGGAGAGGCCCCGCCCGCCATGACCGTACGCCGCAGCGCAGCCGCGCTCGCCGCCACCGCCACCGTGCTCTGGGTGGCCGCAGCCCCGGCCGCAGTCGCCGCGCCGTCCCCCTCCCCCTCGCCGTCCCTGGCTCTGCCCTCGGGGCTGTACGGCACGAAGGACCCGACGTACGACGGGGTGTGGCGGCAGTCGCTGGCCTTCATCTCGCAGCGGGCCGTGGGGGTCTCGCCCGCCGACGAGGCCGTCGACTGGCTGATCGGCCAGCAGTGCGACAGCGGGGCGTTCCCCGCGTACCGGCCGGACCCCTCCGTGCGCTGCGACGCCAAGACCGTGGTCGACACCAATGCGACGGCGGCCGCCGTGCAGGCACTGCACGAGGTCCGCGGGCACAAGGCGCTCGTGCAGAACGGGGTCTCCTGGCTGAAGTCCGTGCAGAACGAGGACGGCGGTTGGGGCTACACCGCCGGCAGCCCGAGTGACGCGAACTCCACCTCGATCGTGATCGGCGCCCTCGGCCGGGCCGGCGAGAAGCTCGACGCCGTGACGAACAGCGGGGGCAGGACGCCGTACGACGCGCTGCTCACCTTCGCCATCCCCTGCGGCGGCAAGGACGGCGGCGCGTTCGCGTACCAGCCCGACAAGGCCGGCAAGCTCGTCGCCAACGGCGACGCCACCGCGGCCGGGGTGCTCGGCTCGCTCGGCAAGGGGCTCGTCATCGGCAACAACGCCGCGGTGAAGGACCCCACGTGCACCGAGGGTGACTCCGTCACGCCCGAGCAGGCCGCGCAGAACGGTGCCCACTACCTCGCCGGGGCCCTCAAGAAGACCGGCCACCTCGACTCGCCGCCGATGCCCGGCGCCGAGGACAGCGCCCCGCAGCCCGACTTCGGCAACACCGCCGACGCGGTCGTCGCCCTGTCCGCGGCCGGTCACAAGGACAAGGCCGCCGCGTCCGTGAAGTGGCTCGAGAAGAACTCCGCGGACTGGGCGAAGGAGAACGGCCCCGCCGCCTACGCACAGCTCGTCATGGCCGCCCACGCCACCGGCGCCGACGTCCACGACTTCGGCGGCGCCGACCTCGTCGACCAGCTGAACGCGACGGGTCCCGCGCCCTCCACCGACAAGAAGCCGACGGCGAGCGCCACCGAGGAGGAGAAGAAGGACAGCGGCGACGGGGACGGCATCGGCGGTGTCTGGTGGTTCGTCGGGATCGGGCTCGCCGTCGGCGCCGGCGCCGGGTTCCTGATCAGCGGCCGCCGCAAGAACCAGCAGCTGTGAGGGCCCGCCGTGCGGGCCGGGCCGTGGCCGCCCGACGGCCCTCGAAGCGCGCCGGACGGGCCGCCGTCCTGCTGGTCGTCCTGGGCGCTGTCCTGGCCGTGCTCGGTACGGGTACGGCCCAGGCGGCGGGCTACCGCTACTGGTCGTTCTGGGAGGGCTCCGGCGGCGGGTGGGCGTATGCCACCCAGGGGCCGTCGCTGGTCCGGCCGGACGACGGTTCGGTGCAGGGCTTCCGGTTCGCGGTGAGCGCCGACTCGCAGGACGCGGCCAAGCCGCGCCACTCCCCCGACTTCGCGGAGATCTGCGCGGACACGCCCGCCGAGGACGGCCGCAAGCGGGTAGCGCTCGTCATCGACCCCGGTACGGCAGCCGACGCCCCGGACGGGGAGACGCCGCCCGCTCCGCGGACCGCGTGCGCGCGGGTCCCGCAGGACGCGAGCAGCGCGGAGGCCCTCGCCTCCGTGGCCAAGCCGCTGCGGTACGGCAGTGACGCGCTGCTCTGTGCGATCTCCGGCTATCCGGAGTCCGGCTGCGGTGAGCAGGTGTCCCAGGACTCGGGTGGTGGCAGGACCGCCACGGCCGACGCCTCCGCGCCCACGTCGGCGGGCGTCGCCACCGGCGGCGACGGTGCGGACGGCGGCGGGCCGTCCGCCGGGGTCCTCGTCGGGGTCGGTGCCGTCCTGCTCCTCGGCATCGCCGCAGTCGCGCAGGCCCGCCGCCGCCGCGGATGACCGGCACCACGCCTCACCGTACGGACGCACCGGTGGACCGGGTCCGTGCCTGGCGCGCGCCCGCCGCCACCCGGAGCAACGCACTGCCCGCCGGCGCCTGGTGGCTGTGGGCCCTCGGGCTCGCGACCGCCGCGTCCCGGACCACCAACCCGCTGCTGCTCGGCCTGCTGGTCGGGGTCGCGGGGTACGTCGTGGCGGCGCGCCGCACGGATGCGCCGTGGGCCCGGTCGTACGGGGCGTTCATCAAGATCGGGCTGTTCGTCATCGGTGTGCGGCTGCTCTTCTCCGCCTTCCTCGGCTCTCCGATCCCCGGTACGCATGTCGTGTTCACGCTGCCCGAGGTGCCGCTGCCGGAGTGGGCGAAGGGGGTCCGGATCGGTGGCCGGGTCACCGCCGAGCAGTTGCTGTTCGCGCTCTACGACGGGGCGAAGCTGGCCGCGCTGCTGATCTGTGTCGGCGCGGCGAACTCCCTCGCGAACCCGGCCCGGCTGCTGAAGTCGCTGCCCGGTGCGCTGTACGAGGCGGGGGTGGCGGTCGTCGTCGCGATGACGTTCGCGCCGAACATGGTCGCCGACGTGATGCGGCTGCGTACCGCCCGGCGGCTGCGCGGGCGGCCGACCGGCGGGGTGCGGGCCGTCCTCCAGATCGGCCTGCCGGTGCTGGAGGGTGCGCTGGAGCGGTCGGTCGCGGTGGCGGCCTCGATGGACGCCCGCGGCTACGGGCGTACCGCGCAGGTCCCGGCCGCCGTCCGGCACACCACGAACGTCCTCACCCTCGGCGGGCTGCTGGGCGTCTGCGCCGGTACGTACGGGCTGCTCGCCGCTCAGGGCGCGGTGTACGGGCTGCCGCTGCTGATCGCCGGGCTCGTCGCGGCGATGGCCGGGCTGCGACTCGGCGGGGCGCGTTCGGTACGGACCCGCTACCGGCCCGACCGGTGGGGGGTGCGGGCCTGGCTGGTCGCGGGGTCCGGTGCGGCGGTCGCGGTGGCGATGATCTGGGCGGGCAGTGCGGATCCGGCGGCGCTGCACCCCGGTGTCGTCCCGCTGACCGCGCCCGTGCTGCCGCTGTGGCCGGCCGCCGCGGTGCTGATCGGGCTGCTGCCTGCGGTGGTCGCGCCCGTCCCGCCCTTTCCCACGGGCTCGCCCGTCCCGCCTTCCCCCACAGGCTTCGAGGAGCAGGTGTGATCCGGTTCGACGATGTTTCGGTGCAGTACGAGGGCGTGGACCGCCCCACCCTGTCGGGCGTCGACCTGACCGTTCCCGAGGGTGAGCTGGTGCTGCTCGTCGGGCCGTCCGGGGTCGGTAAGTCGACTTTGCTGGGTGCCGTGTCGGGGCTCGTGCCGCACTTCACCGGCGGCCGGCTGACCGGGCGGGTGACCGTCGACGGTCGGGACACCCGCACCCACAAACCCCGTGAGCTCGCCGATCTGGTCGGCACCGTGGGCCAGGACCCGCTCTCCCACTTCGTGACGGACACGGTCGAGGACGAGCTGGCGTACGGCATGGAGTCGCTGGGCCTGGCTCCGGACGTGATGCGGCGGCGGGTCGAGGAGACCCTGGATCTGCTGGGTCTCGCCGGGCTGCGCGACCGTCCGATCGCCACCCTGTCCGGGGGTCAGCAGCAGCGGGTCGCGATCGGTTCGGTCCTGACTCCGCACCCCCGCGTCCTGGTGCTGGACGAGCCGACGTCCGCGCTGGACCCCGCGGCGGCCGAGGAGGTCCTCGCGGTGCTGCAGCGGCTCGTCCACGACCTGGGGACGACGGTCCTGATGGCGGAGCACCGGCTGGAGCGCGTGGTCCAGTACGCGGACCAGGTCGTCCTGCTGCCGTCGCCGGGCGCCGCCCCGGTGATGGGGGCGCCCGCCGAGGTGATGGCCGTCTCTCCGGTGCATCCGCCGGTGGTGGCGCTGGGGCGGCTCGCCGGCTGGGAGCCGCTGCCGCTGTCGGTCCGCGACGCCCGGCGGCGGGCCGCGGGAATGCGGGAGCGGCTGGCGGGCATGACGCCCGGGCCGGTCGGCGGTGGCGGAACCGGGAAGTTTCCCCCGCCGGCGCCCGCTCACCGCCCCACGCCCCGGCGGTCCGCCCTGGCCCGGCTGTTCGCCCGGCCTCCGCAGGAGGCCCCCGAGCCCGTCACCGACGCCACCACCCGCGTCGAGCGCCTCGGGGTGCGGCGCGGGCGCGTCGAGGCGCTGCGCCGGGTGACGCTCACCGTCGCCCCCGGCGAGACCGTCGCCCTGATGGGCCGCAACGGTGCGGGCAAGTCCACCCTGCTCTCCGCCCTCGTCGGCATGGTCGAACCGACGTCCGGCACCGTGCTCGTCGGCGGTCGCACCCCGCACCGGACACCGCCGCGCGAGATGGTGCGCCGCGTCGGTCTCGTACCGCAGGAGCCGCGCGATCTGCTGTACGCGGACACCGTCGCCGCCGAGTGCGCCGCGGCCGATGCCGATGCGGGCGCCGCTCCGGGCAGCTGCCGGGCGCTGGTCTCCGAGCTGCTGCCCGGTGTGGCGGACGCCACCCATCCCCGTGATCTGTCCGAGGGGCAGCGGCTCGCCCTGGCGCTCGCGCTGGTGCTCACCGCCCGTCCCCCGCTGCTGCTCCTGGACGAGCCGACCCGTGGTCTGGACTACGCGGCGAAGGCCCGGCTCGTCGGGGTGCTGCGCACGCTGGCGGCCGAGGGCCGTGCGATCGTGCTGGCCACGCATGACGTGGAGCTGGCCGCCGAGCTGGCCCACCGGGTGGTGATCCTCGCCGACGGGGAGGTCGTCGCGGACGGGCCGACCCCGGAGGTCGTGGTGTCCTCGCCCGCGTTCGCCCCGCAGATCGCCAAGATCCTCGCCCCGCAGGAGTGGCTCACCGTGTCGCAGGTGCGCGAGGCGCTGGGAGGTGCCGGGTGACCGGTACGACAGGGCGCAGTGCGCGGCCGGTACGGCTCGGGCCGCGGGCGGTCGCCGCGCTGGTGCTGATCAGCGCGATCGGGGTGGCGGCCTTCGGCTGGCCGCTGCTGGCCGACGCGGACTCCGGGCTGGCGCACTCGAAGGACGCGCCGTGGCTGTTCGCCGCGCTGCTTCCGCTGCTGGTCGGGGTGGTGGTCGCGATGATCGCGGACTCCGGGCTCGACGCGAAGGCGGTCGCGATGCTGGGGGTGCTGGCGGCGGTGGGGGCCGCGCTGCGCCCGCTGGGGGCGGGTACGGCCGGTCTGGAGCCGATGTTCTTCCTGATGGTGCTGAGCGGGCGGGTGCTCGGGCCGGGCTTCGGCTTCGTGCTGGGTTCGGTGACGATGTTCGCCTCCGCGCTGCTGACCGGCGGGGTGGGCCCGTGGATGCCGTTCCAGATGCTGTCGATGGGCTGGTTCGCGATGGGCGCCGGGATGCTGCCGGGGCCGGACCGGCTGCGCGGGCGCGCCGAGCTGCTGATGCTCGCCGCGTACGGGGCGGTGGCCTCGTTCGCGTACGGAACGGTCATGAACCTCTACGGGTGGACGATCGTGCCGGGCCAGGCCTCGGGCATCTCCTTCCACCCCGGTGACGCGCTGGGCGACAACCTGGTGCGCTTCCTCGCCTACTGCACGGCCACCTCGCTGGGCTGGGACCTGGGCCGGGCCGTGCTCACCGTCGTCCTGACGCTGACCGTCGGAACCGCGCTGCTGAAGGCGCTGCGCCGGGCCACGAGGCGTGCCGCCTTCGAGGCCCAGGTCACATTCGGGGTCCCGGAGGAGTGAGGGCACCCACAGGACCTTGGTCCTCTACGAAGCGGGTTAGGAGCCTCGCAGGGCGGTCACCGGGCCCCGTTCCACCCGCCCTGACCTGCTATTGAGCGGTTTGAGGTGGTTCGGGACCTTCGGCCCTGGGTGCGAGGCGGGGTCGTACCGGGGGTCGTTGCGGTGGTTGAACGGCGCGGCTAACACTTGAGACGTCGCCGAGCACCGCAGCGTCCACCGGAACGGACAGCGGTCAACGCGCAACGGTTCACGCAGGATTCGGACCGGAGCACGCGACTCCCCCGTACCCGACGTTAGGTTCCTCTGTGTCGTTCGCCCGTAACATCCTCGCCCGCCGCAAGTCCGCCGTCGCCGGTGCAGCAGTGCTTCTCGGTGCCTCCGGTGTGGCCCTGGGCGTCTCCCCGGCCATGGCGGCCACCACCGCCGCGCCGACGTCCGCTGCCGCGAGTGCTCAGGACACGGCGAAGCAGATGATCGGTGACGACGCGCAGTTCCAGTGCTTCAGCAACATCGTCAGCCACGAGAGCGGCTGGAACCCGAGCGCGACCAACGCCTCCTCCGGCGCCTACGGCCTGGTCCAGGCACTGCCCGGCTCGAAGATGGCGTCCGCCGGCTCCGACTGGCAGACCAACCCCACCACCCAGATCAAGTGGGGCATGGACTACATGAACTCCCGCTACGGCAGCCCCTGTGGCGCCTGGTCCTTCTGGCAGGCCAACAACTGGTACTGAGTCCACCCGGACCGCAGCCAGTAGCGACGAAGAGCCCCCGTACACCGCACCCGCGGTGCACGGGGGCTCTTCGTCGTGTCCGCGACCGGCCGCTGCGCCATCCGGCGGCCTGTCCGAAAGATGTTGGGGACCCGTTGTCGCGCCTGCGTCCCCCCATTAACGTGCGCCCCGCAGAATCCGGTTCACATCTGACGCACCATCCGTGGCGACGACCAAGGAGTGCTCGTGACGCAGCTGTCGAGACGTACGCTACTGACCTCGGCCGGAGCGGTGGGCATGTCCGCCGCCCTCGGCACGCGGATCCCGGCGGTGGCCGGTCCGGCCCGGACGGCGGCGGCGACCGCGGCCGCGCGGGCGGCCCTGGAGCGGCTGCTGGGCGGGCACGCCGACCAGTTCCGGCTCACCCTCCTCGATCCGGCGGACGGCGGCGATCGCTTCCGGGTCGGCGGTGCGCGTGGGCGCGTCGAGGTCGCCGGTACGAGTCCGGCGGTGATCCTGACCGGGGTGCACTGGTACCTGAAGTACGAGTGCGACGCGGTGATCTCCTGGGCCGGCAGCCAACTCGGCCTGCCTGCCGTGCTGCCCGCGCCCCGGCAGCCGCTGGAGCGCGCGGCGACGGTCCCGCACCGGTTCGCCTTCAACGACACGTACGACGGGTACACCGCCCCGTACGCCGACTGGGCGCGCTGGGAGCAGACGCTCGACGTGCTGGCCCTGCACGGCTGCAACGAGATCTTCCTGACCGTGGGCCAGGAGGCGGTGTACCACCGGATGCTGCAGGAGTTCGGCTACAGCGACGCGGAGGCCAGGGCCTGGATCCCGGCGCCGACCCACCAGCCGTGGTGGCTGCTGCAGAACATGAGCGGGTACGGGGGCCCGGTCGGCCCGGAACTCGTCGCACGGCGGGCCGCGCTGGGCCGGCGGGCCGCCGACCGGATGCGCGAGCTCGGCATGGCCCCGGTCCTGCCCGGGTACTTCGGTACGGTCCCCGGCGAGTTCGCCGACCGCAACCCCGGCGCCTCCGTCGTCCCGCAGGGCCTCTGGTCCGGGTTCCGGCGCCCGGACTGGCTGGATCCGCGCACCGACACCTTCGCCCGGGTCGCCGAGTCCTTCTACCGGCACCAGCGGGTGCTGTTCGACGACGTGCCCTCGTACAAGATGGACATCCTCCACGAGGGCGGCAGCGCGGGCGGGGTGGACATCCCCGAGGCGGCGCGCGGGATCGAGCGCGCGCTGCAGACCGCCCGGCCCGGCGCCACCTGGGTGATCATGGGCTGGACCGGCAACCCGCGCCCCGAGATGCTGGCCGCGCTCGACAAGTCGCATGTCCTGATCGTGGACGGCCGCTCCGAGCTGGACGAGTCCACGGACCGCGAGAAGGAGTGGGGGAACACCCCGTACGCCTTCGGCGCGATCCCGAACTTCGGCGGCCGGACCACGCTGGGTTCGATGGCTCCGGCCTGGACGCAGAAGTTCCCGGCCTGGCGCGACAAGGAAGGCAGCGCACTGACCGGCACCGCCTATCTGCCGGAGTCCACCGACCGCGATCCGGCCGCCTTCGAGCTGTTCACCGAGCTGGCCTGGCGTGAGGAGACCGTCGACCGGGCCGACTGGTTCGCACGGTACGCGCGGTTCCGCTACGGCGGCCGGGACGGGCACGCCACGGCGGCCTTCGCCGCGCTGCGTGACACCGCGTACGACGTGCAGAGCAGCGACGGCCGCCCGCACGACTCCCTGTTCGCGGCCCGTCCCGATCTCGCGGCGGTCAACGCCACGTACTGGGGGACCACCCAGCTGTCGTTCGACTCGGCGGGTTTCGACCGCGCCTTCGCCGGCCTCCTCGCGGTGCGGGAACCGCTGCGCCGCTCGGAGGCGTACCGCTTCGACCTGACCGACTTCGCCCGCCAGGCACTCGCCAACCGCTCCCGGCAGCTGCTGCCGCAACTGCGCGCCGCCTATGACCGCAAGGACCGGGAGGCGTTCGCCGCACTGTCCTCGCTGTGGCTGAAACTGATGCGGCTGAGCGACGAAATGACCGGCGGCCACCGGGCGTTCATGCTCGGCCCGTGGCTGGACGAGGCACGGCGGTACGCCTCCTCACCGGCCGAGGCGGCCCAGCTGGAGCACAGCGCCCGCACACTCATCACCACCTGGGCGGACCGTCCGACCGCCGACCAGGGAAAACTGGCCAACTACGCCAACCGTGACTGGCAGGGCCTGATCGGCGACTTCCACCTGCCGCAGTGGCAGAGCTATCTGGACGAGATGGCGGACGCACTCGCCCACGACCGGGCGCCGAGGACCTTCGACTGGTACGCCGTCGAGGAACCGTGGACGCACGAGAGCAAGGCGTATCCGCTGCGGGAGCTGAGCGCGAGCGCCGTGCACCGCACCGCGCGCCGGGTGTACGAGACGCTGTCCACCGCCCCCTACCAGGGCACGGTCACCGTCGGGGCCGACCGGGCCACCATGGAGCCGGGCGGCTCGGCGGTCGTCGAGGCCGGTTTCCGCAACGTCAACGGGCTGCGGCCGACCGGCCCCGTCCGCTTCTCCCTCTCCGTTCCCGGCCTGGAGAGCCGGGCGCAGGGTCCCGTGGAGCAGGCAGGCGTGGAGGCGGGCGGCAGCACCGGGGCGAGCTGGCGGGTCACCGCGCCGCCCACCCCGCCGAAGGAGCCGCTGGAGCCGCATCCGTTCGAGCTGCGCACGGAGTACGGGCCGCGCGGGGAGCAGCCGGTCACGGCGGTGGTCCGGGGGCGGATCTACGTGGCGGGGCCGCTCGACGCGGGCTGGCTGACGCACAACGCGAACGACGCGTCGTTCGGCCAGGTCGACGGCCGCTTCGCCATCGACGGGGCGGGGAGCGACCTGTGGGGGTCGACCGCCCAGTTCGGGGCGGTGTACCGGGCGGCGGCGCTCGCGGACGGCGGGTGCGCGACCGTACGCGTGGACTCCCAGGAGAACACCGGCAACTGGGCGCGGGCCGGGATCGTCGTCCGCAACGCGATGGCGACGAACGGGTCCAGAGGTTTCCTGAACCTGGCCCTGACCCCGGCCAACGGCGTCGTGCTCTCGTACGACGCGAACGGTGACGGCACCCTGGAGAAGCGGGCCTCCGTGCCGGGCGTCACCGGCCCTGTGCTGCTGCGGCTGGCCCGGGCCGGCGCCTCGTACACGGGCTCCTGCTCGACGGACGGCGGGACGACCTGGCAGACCCTGGGCGCGGCGACGGTGCCGGGCGCGGCGGCCGCCCAGGACGTCGGCTTCTTCATGACGGCGGCGAACGGCGGGTCGGGCCGGCGGGGCCGGGCGGACTTCAGCGGCTGGTCGCTGAAGGGCTGACCCGGTGGCGGGGGCCGCTTCGGTCGCGGCCCCCGCCACCGGAGGACCTCTCGGGTCTGTCCGGCTCTGATCCGCCGGACGGGCCCCGGGGCGTGTTTCGGAAGGAGCGCCGTCCGCCCGGAGGCCGAGCAGGCGGGACTTTCGAAACCCGCCCTAAGGGCTGTCCCGCAATTCCTGGTGGATCAGCGCGCGGCGTCAGATGCGGTGCATCGCAAGGCGGAGAGGCGCCCGCATACTGGATGTATTCGGGCGTTTCGACAACGCGGCGAGGTGCCGTAGCTGGCGTCGCGCGCCCGCCAGGAATTGCGGGACAGCCCTTAGAGCCGCTGGATGATCGTGCCGGTCGCCAGCGCGCCACCCGCGCACATGGTGATCAGCGCGAACTCCTTGTCCTGGCGCTCCAGTTCGTGCAGGGCCGTGGTGATCAGCCGGGCTCCGGTGGAGCCGACGGGGTGCCCGAGGGCGATCGCCCCGCCGTTGACGTTGACCTTCGACAGGTCCTGGTCGAAGACCTGCGCCCAGCTCAGCACCACGGACGCGAAGGCCTCGTTGATCTCCACCAGGTCGATGTCCTTGAGCGACATGCCGGCCTTGCCGAGCACCGCGCGGGTCGCGTCGACCGGGCCGTCGAGGTGGAAGTGCGGGTCGGAGCCGACCAGGGCCTGGGCGACGATCCGGGCCCTCGGCTTGAGCTTGAGCGCCCGCGCCATCCGCTTGGACGCCCACATGATCGCGCAGGCGCCGTCCGATATCTGCGAGGAGTTGCCCGCGGTGTGGATGGCGGTCGGCATCACGGGCTTGAGCCGGGCGAGCCCCTCCATCGTGGTGTCGCGCAGCCCCTCGTCACGGTCGACGAGCCGCCACATGCCCTGACCGGCGGCCTGTTCGGCCTCGGTGGTGGGCACCTGGACCGCGTACGTCTCCCGTTTGAATCGCTCCTCGGCCCAGGCGGCGGCTGCCCGCTCCTGGGAGATGAGGCCGAGCGAGTCGACGTTCTCCCGGGTGAGGCCGCGCTTGCGGGCGATGCGCTCGGCGGCCTCGAACTGGTTGGGCAGGTCGACGTTCCACTCGTCGGGCCACGGCTTGCCCGGCCCGTGCTTGGAGCCGCTGCCCAGGGGCACGCGCGACATGGCCTCGACCCCGCAGCTGATCCCGACGTCGATCACCCCGGCCGCGACCATGTTGGCGACCATGTGGGAGGCCTGCTGCGAGGAACCGCACTGGCAGTCCACGGTCGTCGCGGCGGTCTCGTACGGGAGTCCCACGGTGAGCCAGGCGTTGCGTGCGGGGTTCATGGACTGTTCGCCGGCGTGGGTGACGGTGCCCCCGACGATCTGTTCGACGCAGTCGGCGTGGATGCCGGTCCGGCCGAGAAGTTCACGGTAGGTCTCACCCAGCAGGTAGGCCGGGTGGAGATTGGCGAGCGCGCCTCCGCGCTTGCCGATGGGAGTGCGTACGGCTTCGACGATGACGGGTTCCGCGGCCATGAGCTCGTCCTCTCCTCGCACTTCCGCAGAGGCGTCCCGGCGCCCACGGAAGGAACTAGTACGCGTTCTAGTTCTTCATGCAGTCTTATGAGGCTTACCCCCGGTACGCAAGGGTCGTGCACGCACCTTGCCCGCCCTTCACGACCGGCACCCCTCGCAATCCGGCCTGATTCACCGATGCCCCACGCAACAGATCCGGCCATGCCTCTTGTCAGTTGTAGAACTCGTTACTACCTTGCGGGCAACTTCTGATGGGTCGTCAGACAACGTTCCGGCGCCTCTCGGACCGACCTGGAGTTCTTGACCTGGAGCTGCCGATGCCCTGCCCCCATCTGCCCGAAGGGTTCGACTTCACCGATCCCGACCTGCTCCACGCCCGGGTCCCGCACCCGGAGTTCGCCCTCATGCGGGAGACGGCGCCGGTCTGGTGGTGCACCCAGCCCACCGGCATATCCGGCTTCGACGACTCGGGCTACTGGGTCGTCACCCGGCACGCGGACGTCAAGTACGTCTCGACCCATCCCGAACTGTTCTCGTCGAACACCAACACCGCCGTGATCCGCTTCAACGAGTCGATCAGCCGGGACCAGATCGACGTCCAGAAGCTGATCATGCTGAACATGGACCCGCCCGAGCACACCCGGGTCCGCCAGATCGTCCAGCGCGGCTTCACCCCCCGTGCCATCCGGTCCCTGGAGGAGACGCTGCGCAACCGGGCGCGCTCCATCGTCGAGACGGCGCTCGCCGGGGCCGACGACGACGGCTCGTTCGACTTCGTCACCAACATCGCCGTGGAGCTGCCGCTCCAGGCCATCGCCGAGCTCATCGGCGTACCGCAGGAGGACCGGGCCCGGATCTTCGACTGGTCGAACAAGATGGCCGCGTACGACGATCCGGAGTACGCGATCACCGAGGAGATCGGCGCCGAGGCGGCCATGGAGATCGTCTCCTACTCGATGAACCTCGCGGCGGCGCGCAAGGAGTGCCCGGCCAAGGACATCGTCTCGACGCTGGTCGCCGCCGAGGGCGAGGGCAACCTCTCCTCCGACGAGTTCGGCTTCTTCGTGATCCTGCTCGCCGTGGCCGGCAACGAGACGACGCGCAACGCGATCAGCCACGGCATGCACGCCTTCCTGACCCATCCCGAGCAGTGGGAGCTCTACAAGCGGGAGCGGCCGGAGACCACCGCGGAGGAGATCGTCCGCTGGGCGACGCCCGTGGTCTCCTTCCAGCGGACCGCCACCCAGGACGTCGAACTGGGCGGGCAGCAGATCAAGAAGGGCGACCGGGTCGGGCTGTTCTACTCCTCGGCCAACAACGACCCCGAAGTGTTCGAGAACCCGGAGCGGTTCGACATCTCCCGCGACCCGAACCCGCACCTGGGCTTCGGCGGCGGCGGTCCGCACTTCTGCCTGGGCAAGTCCCTGGCCGTGATGGAGATCAACCTGATCTTCAACGCGATCGCGGACGTCCTGCCGGACCTGCGGCTGACCGGCGACCCGCGGCGGCTGCGGTCGGCCTGGCTGAACGGCATCAAGCAGCTCCAGGTGAGCACGTCCGCCTGAGCCGCACGATCCTCGTACCCCTGTCCGTACAGCGGTCAGGGGTACGAGGATCATGGCGGCCATGCACGCCCTGCTCTCCGGCTTCGCCCCCATCTGGATCCTGACCGGCATCGGTTACGCGGCCGGTCGCGGCGGACTCCTCGGTGAGCAGGCCGAGTCGGTGCTCGGCCGGTTCGTCTTCCACGTGGCCATGCCCGCCGCCCTGTTCACCATGGTGTCCGGGTCGCGGCCGGCCGACTTCGCCCATCCGTCGATGGTGGCGTTCGCCGCGGGCACGGCGCTGGTGTCGGCGCTGGGACACGCGGTGGGCCGGCGCTTCTTCGGCCGCAAGAGGGCCGAGGCGGCGATCAGCGGCATGGCGTCCGGATACGTCAACTCCGCCAATCTGGGCATCCCGGTGGCGGTGCACGTACTCGGCGACGCCTCGTTCGTCGCCCAGGTCATCCTGTTCCAGGTGCTGTTCGTCTCGCCCGTGGTCCTGACCCTGCTGGACTCGGGCACGCGGGGCGACGGGGCGGCCACCGGCGGGCTGCGCCGGATGCTCACGATGCCGGTGCGCAACCCCGTCATCATGGCCTCGCTGCTCGGGGTGGCCGTCTCCGCGGCCGGGTGGCAGCCGCCTGCCGCCGTCACCCACTCCTGCGACGTGCTCGGGGCCGCTGCCGTGCCGACGGCGCTGATCACGCTGGGCCTGTCCCTGTGCGGCGGCCCGGGCGGCCGGAAGGTCAGGGCGGCGGGCGACGGGACCGGGCGGGTCACGGGGCGTACGGAGGTCGGTGTCGCGGTCGCGCTCAAGACGGTGGTCCAGCCTCTGGTCGCCTTCCTCGTCGCCGGTCCGCTCCTGGGCCTGCCGGACCACCAGGTGCTGGCCGTGGTGCTCTGCTCCGCGCTGCCGACGGCGCAGAACGCCTACCTCTACGCCCGGGAGTACGGCCTGGACACCGGCCTCGCCCGCCATTGCGTGGTGGCCTCCACCGTGGTGTCGATGGGCACGCTGTCCTTCGGTGCCTGGGTGCTGGGGCCGTCCCGCTGACCTGTTGGAGTGGCGAAGCCCGCCGAACGGGCTGATGCTGGGTGGGCGACGATCCACATGCCGAAGGGGTGCCGAACGGCTCTTGCCGTCCGGCACCCCTTCGGCCACGCCCCGCCGTCAGGCGCTCTCCGTGATCCGCCCCCGCCCGGCGGGTTTCGACGACGTCGTCGTCCTGGTCCCGGGTTCGTCGCCGCCCGGCTCCTCGCTCCCCGGCTCCTCGTCCCCCGCCTTCCGCAGCCTGCGCGGCCCGGAGAGCGCGTACGTGAGGCCGAAGCCGAGGGCCACCACCGCCGCGCCGCCCACCGCGTCGAGCACCCAGTGGTTGCCGGTCGCGACGATCGCCGAGACCGTGAACAGGGGATGCAGCAAGCCCAGCGCCTTCATCCAGACCTTCGGGGCGAGCATCACGATCACCACACCGCACCACAGGGACCAGCCGAAATGCAGCGAGGGCATCGCCGCGTACTGGTTGGTCACCCCGGTCAGCGTCCCGTAGTCGGGCTTCGCGAAGTCCTGGACGCCGTGGACCGTGTCGATGAAGCCGAGCCCCGGCATCAGCCGCGGCGGGGCCAGCGGGTAGAGCCAGAAGCCGACCAGGGCGAGCACGGTGGTGAAGCCGATGGAGCTGCGGACCCAGCGGTAGTCCGCGGGCCGGCGCACGTACAGCACGCCCAGGATGGCCAGCGGCACGATGAAGTGGAACGTCGAGTAGTAGTAGTCGAAGAAGTCCCGCAGCCAGCCGACCTTCACGACCGAGTGGTTGACCCAGTGCTCGATGTCGATGTGCAGCCACTGTTCGATCGAGTGGATCTGACGGCCGTGCTGCTCCGCGGTGGCGCGGCCGGCCGTCGCGGCCAGCCTGACCTGCTGGTACGCGGAGTAGACGACCCTGATCAGCAGGAGTTCGAGCAGCAGGTTCGGCCGGCTGAGCACCCGCCGCCAGAACGGCGCCAGCGGCACCCTGCTCCAGCGGGAGGCGACCGGGGCCGCGTAGGCGGTGGGCACCGGCTGCTGCCAGTACGGCGAGGTGCGCGGCAGGAACGGGGCGACGCACGCGGCGGCGAGCGCGGCGATCAGCAGCACGTTGTCACGGACCGGGAAGACCGCCTCGATGTTCGGCAGCAGCATCTTGCCCGGCAGCGTGACGACGAGGATCACGACGGCCGGCCACACCAGCCGGTCGGAGGCCCGCTTGCCGACCCGGCCGACCACCGCGAGCAGCACCCACAGCAACTGGTGCTGCCAGGCGGTGGGCGCCACGGCGACGCAGACGCAGCCGGTCACGGCCACGGCGAGCAGCAGCTGGCCGTCGCGCGCGTACTGGGCCGCGCGGCGCAGGCCGAGGAAGCAGACGGCCGCGGCCAGCACGACGAAGAGGGTGATCTCCAGCGGGCCCTCCAGGCCCAGCCGGAGCAGCGCACCGTGCAGCGACTGGTTGGCGAGGCTGTCGGCCTGGTCGCCGAGGCCGGCGCCCGCGACATGGTGCACCCAGTACGTCCACGAGTCGTGCGGCATCGCGGCCCAGGCCAGCGCCGTGCAGGCGGCGAACGCGGCGCCGCCGGTCAGCGCGGCTCTGCGTCTGCCGGTCAGCCAGAGCAGGGCGGCGAAGAGCAGCACGGTCGGCTGGAGCGCTGCCGCGATCCCGATCAGTACGCCGGAGGCCCGTTCCCCGCGGGCCACGAAGAGGCCGACGAGGACGAGGAGGACCGGCAGGATACTGGTCTGGCCCAGGTGGAGGGCGTTGCGCACCGGCAGCGAGACCATCAGCAGGCTGATGGCGACGGGGGCGGCCAGCAGGGCCGTGCGGCGGCTGACGGGGGTGGGCAGGGCGCGCGCCGCGATGATGCCGAGGGCGGCGACGAGCAGCAGCGAGCCGAAGGTCCAGGCGACGCCGAGGCTCTGTTCGGCCGTGCGGGTCAGTGGCTTGAGCACCAGGCCGGCGAAGGGGGTGCCGGTGAACCGGTCGGTGTCGTACAGCGAACCCGTCACATGAAGCACACCGTTCTCACCGATCCAGGTCTCCAGATCGGTGAGGCGTTCGCCGGGTGGCTGGCGCACCACCACCGCCATCTGCCGCACGGCCAATGCGGCGACCACCAGCCAGAGCACGGCGCGGGCAGCCCCGGTCCTCGCTCCCGTAGCCGCGTCTGTGCGCACACTGTGCTCCGCGTTCGCCACGTTGCGCCGACCCTCCCAACGTTTGGTGCCGATTCTCCGACCGGCATGCTGTGAAACCTTCGCATTGCCCTATCAGGTAGACACAATCACCCCCTCTTCACCTGACTGTCATCCCGCTTTTGTCCGAAAGAATGCCCGGACGAGCGGTGTGGACCGGCCGTGACGGCCGGAACCGGCGGCGCCGCCCGCACGTCTGAGCCCCTGATCGGTGACCACGGGGAGGACCACGGAACATGCGGTGTGCGGGGAGAGATCAAGAGGTGCGGGATCGGCCGCACGGGTGGGCGCTGCGTGCGCTGTCCCTGGTCCTGATGGTGTTCGCGGCTCAACTGGGGTCGCTGATCGCGCCGGCGTACGCGTGCGGCTGCGGGGCGATGGTCGTGGACCCCATGGCCCGGGTGTCGGTGGACCGGGAGACCTCGGTCGTCGACTGGGACGGCAGCACCGAGCAGATCGTGATGCGGCTGACCGTGCGCGGGAACGCCCCCGAGGCCGCCTGGATCATGCCCGTGCCGCACCGTGCCACGGTCGAGCTCGGTGACGCCTCGCTCTTCTCCGAACTCCAAACCCTCACGGCCCCGGTGAGCACCACCCGGCACTACTTCTGGCCACGTGCGAAGGACTGGCCGTTCGGCGGTTCGAGCGGCGGGTCCGGGGACGGCGCCGCCGCCCCCTCGGCCGCCGCACCGGTCGAGGTGGTCGGCCGGGAGCGGCTCGGGCCGTTCGACGTGGCCCGGCTGGCCGCGACCGACCCCGCCGCACTGGAGGGCTGGCTGAAGGAGAACGGCTTCGAGCTGCCCGGCCGGCTCGCGACGGCACTGCGCCCCTACGTCGAGCAGAAGTGGGAGTACGTGGCCGTGCGCCTGGCTCCCCGGGAATCCGGGAGCCCGCTGAGCGGCACGCTCGACCCGCTGCGGCTGCGTTTCGCCAGCGACCGGCTGGTCTACCCGATGCGCCTGTCCCGGCTCGCCGCGACGCCGCAGTCCCTCGGCCTGTACGTGCTCGCGGCGCACCGCATGGAGCCACGGGGCGCGATCGGCGGGGGCCGGCCCGAGGTGACGTACGCGGGCCGGGTCGACGCCGGGCAGGAAAGGGAGGCGTACCCGGCGCTGGGCGCGCTGACGGGCGGCAGGCCGGTGTTCGTCACGGCGATCGACCAGTCGTTCCCGCGGCCGGAGCTGATCGACGGTGACCACGAGCTGCGGGCGGCCGGTGCGGACACCGCGTACCGGACCACGTACTACCGGGACGAACTGCTGACCGTGGGCGGCATTCCGGCCTGGGTGCTGTCGCTGCTCGGCGGAGCGGTGGTGGTGGTCACGGCCCTGCTGCTGGTGCTGCGGGCCCGGCGGCGGCGTCCGGTGACACCGCCGCCGCCGGTCACCGTGCCACCGCCGCTGGCGTGAGGACCGGGCCGGGCCCGGGCCGAGGGGTGGGGACATGCGTACGCGGGGTGAATCGTGGGACGGCGGTCCTCACGTCACCCCCCACGCCCCGAAATCGTTTCCCCCTACAACCGGGTGCGCGACAGACTGGCCCGATGACGTGGACCATGACCCCCGAACGCTTCGACTCCCCCGATGCCGCCCTGCTGCGCCGGGACTACTACGACGAGGTGGCGAGCCGCTACTGGGGGCGCCCCGCGACTGCGGAGGAGATCGACGCGGGGCTCACTGACGACGGCGCCGAGCGGCTCGTGCCGCCGACCGGCGAGTTCGTCGTCGGCCGCATCGGGGGCGCCGCGGCGGCCTGTGCGGGGCTGATCGTGACGGACCCGGGCATCGCGGATCTGACCCGGGTCTACGTACGCCCCGAGGTACGCGGCACGGGCGGCGGCGGGCTGCTGCTCGCGACCATCGAGAGCCGCGCGCGGGCCCTGGGCGTACGGCAGATCCGGCTCGACACCCGTAACGACCTCGTCGAGGCGCGCGGACTGTACGCCAAGCACGGCTACCGCGAGGTCCCGGCCTTCCACCGCAGGCAGTACGCCGAGCACTGGTTCGCCAAGGAGCTGTAGGAGTGCGGGGGCCGTGGGAACTGCGGGACAGCCCTCAGCGAGCAGGACGCTCGTGCGGGTGGCCGGCCGCGTGGTCCCGCTTGGGCGCCGGGCTGTGCGGGCGCTCCTTGCTCGACCCGCTCGTCTCCTCCGTCAGCTCCGACACCAGGGCGACCAGGTCCGTCGGACGGTCCGGCCCCCACCAGTCGCCCAGCAGCTCGGCGAGGGACTCCTCCCGGGCCTGTGCGAGCTTCACCACGGCCTCGGCGCCCGTGTCGGTGAGCACCATCTGCACCCCGATCCGGCGGGCCAGGCCGCGTTCCTCCAGCTGCCGGGCCGCGTCGCTGATCACCCGCAGCGGTACGGGGGCGATATCCGCGAGCCGGGCGGGTTCGACGGTCCCGTGCCGTTTGATGCGCAGCAGCATCCAGCCTGCGGCCGGCAGCAGGTCGTAGCCGGCCTTCTCGGTGATCTTCACATAGACCTCGCGGCGGCCCTCCCTGGTGGCGAGGACCGAGAGGGCGCGTGCGCATTCGTCGTACGAGGACCGCTCGACCGGGTTCGACGCCAGGGTCTCGGTGGTGTCGGGGGCGGTCACCGAACCGCGCAGCTTGTCCTCCTTGAGCAGCCAGGCGAAGAGGAAGGCGATCAGGACGACCGGCGCCGCGTACAGGAACACATCGGTGATCGACGTCGAGTACGCGTGGAGCACGGGCTGCTGGAGCGCCGGCGGGAGCTGGCCGATGGCGCGCGGGTCGGCGGACAGTCCCTCGGCACTGACGCCGGGCGGCAGCGGGCGGTCGGCGAGCGCGGAGCCGAGCTTGTCGGTGAGCCGGTTGGTGAAGATGGTGCCGAAGATCGCGACACCGAACGAGGCGCCGATGGAGCGGAAGAACGTCGCGCCCGAGGTGGCCACGCCGAGGTCCTGGTACGAGACCGCGTTCTGTACGACGAGGACCAGGACCTGCATCACCAGCCCCAGTCCCGCACCGAAGACGAAGAAGTAGATGCTCATCTCCCAGGTGGGGCTGGTCTCCGTCAGCCGGTGCAGGAGCAGCAGGCCGATCGCGGTGATGCCGGTGCCGAGGATGGGGAAGATCTTCCAGCGGCCCGTACGGCTGACGATCTGGCCGGACACGGTCGACGTGATGAGCAGGCCGAACACCATCGGGAGCATGTGCACGCCGGACATCGTCGGCGTGATGTCGTGCACCACCTGGAGGAACGTCGGCAGGTAGGTCATCGCGCCGAACATCGCGAAGCCGATGACGAAGCTGATCACCGCGACGAGGCTGAAGGTCCTGATCCGGAACAGTTTCAGCGGCAGGACCGGTTCGGCCGCGCGCCGCTCCACGAGCACGAAGGCGATCAGCAGCACCACGCTGAGGGCCGCGAGGCCGATGATCTTCGCCGAACCCCACGCCCAGGTGGTACCGCCGAGCGAGGCGACAAGGACCAGGCAGGTGGCGACCGAGGCGATGAGGAAGGTACCCAGGTAGTCGATGGTGTGCTTCGTCCGGCGGACCGGGATGTGCAGCACGGCGGCGATCACCACGAGGGCGACGACGCCGACGGGCAGGTTGATGTAGAAGACCCAGCGCCAGCTGAGGTGCTCGGTGAAGAAGCCGCCGAGGAGCGGTCCGAGGACGCTCGTCGCGCCGAAGACCGCACCGAAGAGGCCCTGGTACTTGCCGCGTTCGCGCGGGGGGACGAGGTCGCCGACGATCGCCATGGACAGCACCATCAGCCCGCCGCCGCCGAGCCCCTGGAGGGCACGGAAGCCGATCAGCTGCGGCATGTTCTGGGCGATGCCGCAGAGGGCCGAGCCGATCAGGAAGATGATGATGGCGATCTGGAAGAGCCTTTTGCGCCCGTACTGGTCGCCGAGCTTGCCCCAGAGCGGGGTCGCGGCGGTCGAGGCCAGCAGATAGGCCGTGACCACCCACGACAGGTGCTCCAGTCCGCCGAGATCGCTGACGATCGTCGGCAGCGCGGTGGAGACGATCGTCTGGTCGAGTGCGGCGAGGAGCATGCCGAGAAGCAGGGCGCCGATCGCCACCAGAACCGACCGTGTGGAGCGTTCGGCGCCGGGGCCCGGGGCCGGGGTGCTCAACTGCTGGGCCATAAAACATCTCCTCGGGTCCGCTACACCCCCATCCTGTCCGTTCTGCACTGTTATGGCCTGCCGAAGGGCTCCATGATTGGGCTTCCCGGCGGCGGGCTGCATAATCGCAGGCAGTTCAAAGGGGAGGGGACCCACAATGACCGGACATATATGCCCGGAGTGCGGTACGGACAACAGACCCGGCACGGGCCCGGGCTGCGCCTGCACGGCGCGCCCGGCCCACGACGGTGCCGCCTTCACACAGCAGGCGGCCGGGCCGCACCACCTCAGCGAAGGCGAACGGGCCGCCGAACAGCAGCGCATCGCGGAAC
Organism: Streptomyces sp. NBC_00236; assembly: GCF_036195045.1. Classification (NCBI taxonomy): domain Bacteria; kingdom Bacillati; phylum Actinomycetota; class Actinomycetes; order Kitasatosporales; family Streptomycetaceae; genus Streptomyces; species Streptomyces sp. NBC_00236. Next base: position 2,258,602 of record NZ_CP108100.1, read on the forward strand.
AGCACCACGCCGGGCGGTCGGCGGAGTTCGCGGCGGCGGAGGATTTCGACCCGCTGCGCATCCGGCCGTACGTGACGCTGGGCGGCGAGGACACGGCGGCGGCCGGCCCGTCACAGGGACAGGGGCACACGCCGGGCGGGCAGCCGGGGGACGCCGCCACGACGATGCCGCTGTTCCTGGATCCGGCGGGGCCCGGCCCAGCGCCGGAGGCGACGGTCCCGGGCGGCGCGGCGGGCTTCACCGACGACACCGCGCTCCTCACGGCCGGACCGGACCCCGTACAGCCACGCCGCCGCCGGCCCTTCGCGGCACTGGTCGCGGGGGCGGCCGTCGTCACGGTGGTCGGCACGGCGGCCTTCGTCGGCGGGCTGTTCAAGGGGGGCGGGGACCACGAGGCGGACCTGGACCAGGCACTGCCCTCCACGGTGGCCAGCCTCTCCGAGGAGAGCGTCGAGCCGTCGGCACCCGAGTCGGCGTCCACCTCCCCGTCACCCTCGCGCACGACGTCCGGCTCGCCGTCCGCGTCGGCCTCGGCGACCCGGTCCGCTTCGCCGCCCGCGTCCGTATCGGCGTCCGCCTCCGCGTCGGCTTCCGCGTCCCGGCCGGCCGCCGCCTCGTCCCCGGCGGCCACCGCGGCGAGCAGTTCCCCCGCGGCGGTGGCGCCGCCCGCACAGCCGCAGGACGGTCCGACGCTGCGGCTCGGGGACTCCGGCCCGGAGGTGGCCGAACTGCAGCGCAGGCTCCAGGAGGCGTGGGTGCTGAGGGACGGCCCCATCGACGGCGACTACTCGAAGCGGGTCGAGGATGCCGTACGCGAGTACCAGATATGGCGAAACATCGAGGGCGACCCCGAGGGGGTCTACGGCCCGAACACCCGGCGCGTCCTGGAAGGCGCCACGTCGGGCCGGGGGCGCCACTGACCGCGCGGAGGGCAACTGACGCCTGTCCTCGCAGGTCACAGGGGCACCCACGGCCACGCAGGGACGCCATGGGGCCGGGATTGGCTTTCCCGGCCCCGTTTTTGTATCGTGGAGGAACAAAGTGGCCTCCGCGCGCACACCCTGACCGGCGAGCGGGGGCCACTTGTTCTCTTTCCCGCGCCGCACCTCTCCCCCGCGGCGTTCGCTTCCCCCCGCTCTGGAGCCCGCCCATGCCGGCCACCGTCCTCACCGCCCACGCACTCCTCCTCGACATGGACGGCACGCTGGTGAACTCCGACGCCGTCGTGGAACGCTGCTGGCGGCGCTGGGCGCTGCGCCAGGGCCTGGACCCGGAGGCGGCGCTCAAGGTGGTCCACGGCCGGCAGGGGTACGCCACCATGGCGGTGCTCCTCCCGGACCGCCCGATGGAGGAGAACTACGCGGACAACCGGCTGATGCTCGCCGAGGAGACCGCCGACACCGACGGCGTCGTCCCGATCGGCGGCGCCCCCGCCTTCATGGACGCGATCGCCCCGCTCCCGCACGCCCTGGTCACCTCGGCCGACCTGGCCCTGGCCCGCGCCCGGATGACCGCGGCCGGGCTGCGGATGCCGGAGCTCCGCGTCACCGCCGAGAGCGTCGGCGCCAGCAAGCCGGACCCCGAGGGCTTCCTCAAGGGCGCGGCCGGACTCGGCTTCGCACCGGCGGACTGCATCGTCTTCGAGGACTCCGAGGCGGGCATCGCGGCCGGCCGGGCGGCGGGCATGCGTGTCGTGGGCGTCGGCCCGCGCGCGGCGGCGCTCTCCCCCGACGCGCACGTGGACGACCTGACGCGGATCCGGGTGGAAGCGGTGGCGGACGGCTCGATCGCGCTCCACATCAGCTAGCGCCCCTCCCGGGCCCCTCCGCCGGGTCCCGGTGCAGCCGCCCCCGCGCCACCAGCTCCAGCACGGTCGCGACGGCCGCGGCCTGTACGGCTATCAGGGCCACCAGCACGAACAGCTGTACGGCGCCCGCCTGTACCGGTGAGGCGCCGCCCAGCAGCATGCCCACGAAGGCCCCGGGCAGCGTGACGAGCCCCACCGTGCGCGTCTGATCGAGCCCCGGCAGCAGCGCGTCCGACGCCGCGGGCCGGGCGATCTCCAGCCGTGCGTCACGGTCCAGGAACCCCAGGGCCATCGCCGCCTCCACCTCCCCCCGCCGCGTGGACAGTTCGTCGAGCGCCCGGCGGCCGCCGAGCACCGTCGCGGTCAGCGCTCCCCCGATGAGGATGCCCGTCACCGGGATCAGCGCGATGCCCCGGACCGGCACGAGACCGGTGAGCAGCAGCACCAGGACCACCGGCGCGACCCCCGCCCCGATGGGCACGGCCACCCACCACCACGTGCGGTTCTCCGTGACCCGGCGGCCCGCCGTCCAGACGGCCACCGCGTACATCAGCGCGATGAAGGAGAACATCGGCGCAAGGGCGTGGACCACCCAGCCGATGAGTGAGGAGACCGCGGCGAGCTGGACCGCGGCCCGCAGCCCGGCCACGACGATCTCGCGCGAGCGGCCGAGGGACGCGGCCGCGGCGACGGCGGCGGCTGCCGCGAGCAGCAGGGCCAGGACGACGCCGAGCGTGATGTTGACCGGAAGCAGCACGCCGCCACCATAAGACCGCCCGGCGCCCGGGGATCGCACCCCCGGCCCACGTCACCGCCCCGCCCCACGTCCCCGCCCGCCCCACGGAACTGCCGCTCCCTCAGTTCCGTACGCCCGTACCCCCGGTTCCGTACGCCCGCGCACTCACTCCCGTACGCCCCCGCGACCCGAAGCTCTTCGTCAGACCCCTTGATGTGACGTGCCCATGTCGCCACTCTGTTACCTGGCGCCCACCCCACGGAAACCCTGCGCCGCCACGATGGCCGGGCCGAACCGAACGGTCACGTCCAATCACCCCCCACGTCAAGGGAGTTCGCATGTCAGGTGTCTACGCGCGTCGCATAGCCGTCCTCGCCGCATCCGCCGCCCTCGCCGCAACCACCGGACTGCTCACGGCCCCCAGCGCCCAGGCAGCCATGCCCACTCCGGTCTCGGCGTCCACCGCCCGTACGTATCTGAGCGAGCTGACCGTAAAGGCGGAGGGCTCGTCCACCGGATACAGCAGGGACAAGTTCCCGCACTGGATCACACAGTCGGGCGCCTGCAACACCCGTGAGGTCGTCCTGAAGCGGGACGGCACGAACGTGACTCAGGACTCCAGCTGCGCGGCTGTCAGCGGCAGTTGGTACTCGCAGTACGACGGCGCCACCTGGACCGCCGCATCCGATCTGGACATCGACCACATGGTCCCGCTCGCCGAGGCCTGGCGTTCGGGCGCCTCCGGCTGGACCACGGCCCAACGCCAGTCGTACGCCAACGATCTGACGCGCCCCCAGCTCATCGCCGTCACGGACAACGTCAACCAGTCCAAGGGCGACCAGGACCCCGCGACGTGGCTCCCCTCGCGCACCGCGTACACGTGCACGTACGTGCGCGCCTGGGTGCACGTGAAGCACTACTACGACCTGAGCGTCGACTCGGCCGAGAAGAGCGCCCTGCAGTCCGCGCTCAGCGGCTGCTGAACCCGGCGGCCGGGCCCTCCCCGGCCCGGCCGCCTCCGCCGTCCCTCTCCCTCAGCGGTGCGCCGGCCGAGGAAGCACCTGCCCCGGAACCGCCCCGCACTCCCCCGTCGTTCCGTACGGTACGAACCCGCCGTACGCATCCGCCGTACGGCACCGTCCACCGGGAACGCCCGGACCGTCCCGCACGGAACGACGCGAGGAGCTTCACATGGCCGGGCTGCGCCTGGGACCACTACTGCGGTACGTCGACTGGGAGACCGCGACCACCGCGACCGTCTGGGTCGAGGCGGACCGGCCCTGCACGGCCGAAGTCCGGTGCGCGGACGGGGCTTCGGGCTCGTCCCGCACCTTCGCGGTCGCCGGGCACCACTACGCCCTGGTGGTGGTGAGCGGACTGACGCCCGGCTCCACGACCGCGTACGAGGTACTGCTCGACGACCGCACGGTGTGGCCGCCCGAGCAGTACGGGTTCCCGCCGAGCACGATCACCACGCCGCCCGTATCCGGCGCGGCGGAGACCGATCCCCCGACGGTCCGGGTCGCCTTCGGCTCCTGCCGCTGGGCGGCGCCGCCCGGTGGCGGCCACCTGCCGGGCCGGAGCGACCCCGTCGGGCCCGACGCCCTGGACGCCCTCGCCGCCCGTCTCGCCGCCGACCCCGGTGCCGAACGCCCCGACGTGCTGCTGCTCCTGGGCGACCAGGTGTACGCGGACGAGACCTCGGAGGCGACCCGGCGCAGGCTGGCGGCCCGGCGTGATCTGGACGAGCCGCCGGGGGCCGAGGTGGCCGACTACGACGAATACACCTTCCTGTACGACGAGTCGTGGCGCGACCCCGAGGTGCGGTGGCTGCTCTCGACGGTCCCCAGTTGCATGATCTTCGACGATCACGACGTCATCGACGACTGGAACACCAGCGCCGCCTGGCTGGCCGGCATCCGCGCCACCTCCTGGTGGCACGAGCGGATCGTCAGTGGGCTGATGTCGTACTGGGTGTACCAGCACCTGGGCAACCTCTCCCCCGCCGAACTCGCCGCCGACCCGCTCCACGCGGCCGTCCACGCCACCCCGGACGGCACGGAGGCGGTGCGCCGCTTCGCCGCCGAGGCCGCCGCCGACCCCACCCGTACCCGGTGGAGCTACCGACGCATTTTCGGCCGAGTACGGCTGCTCATGGTGGACAGCCGAGCGGCCCGGGTGCTCGACGAACAGGAGCGGGCGATGCTCCACCCGCAGGAGGCCCGTTGGCTGCGGGAGGAGGCCCTGTCCGCCCCCGGTTCCTGCGACCACCTCCTGATCGGCACCTCGTTGCCGTGGCTGCTGCCGCCCCTGATCCATGACGCCGAGCAGTGGAGCGCCGCCCTGTGCCGGGGCGAGCGGGGCGGGCCGGACGGCCGCTGGGCGCGGATCGGCGAGTCCCTGCGACAGCGCTCCGACCTGGAACATTGGGCGGCCTTCCCCGAGTCGTTCGAGCAACTGACGGAGCTGATCCGGGAGGTGGCCGAGGCACCGGAGGCTCCGGCGACGGTATGCGTGCTGTCGGGCGATGTGCACCACGCGTACATAGCGGAGCCCCTCCCGTCCGCTCCTTCCCCCGGTGACACACCGGCCGCCCGCGTCCTACAGCTGACCTGCTCTCCCGTGCACAACTCCATTCCCGCACCGCTCAAGGCCGGATTCCGTTTCGCCTGGAGCGGGGCGGGACGGCTGCTCGGCCGGCTGCTGGCGCGGCACGGGCGCACCGGCCCGCCCTCGATGCGGTGGCACAGGACCGACGGACCGTGGTTCGGCAATCAGTTGATGACGCTCACCTTGCATGGCCGGAAAGCCGCGCTGTCACTGGTTCAGGCCAGATCGAGGAGGACAGGGACCGTGCTGGAGCTGGCCTTCGACCGTCCACTGACCGATGACACCCCGCCGAGTTTCAGCCAGTCGACAAAACGTTGAACTTGCAAGTATTGGTGAGGCCTACCTAATCTTTGGCGCTCAGTCGGTTCACGTCCCCACCAGACCGAAGGAGCCCTCCCCACATGTACACACGCCTGAATCAGGCACAGCCCTATGCCCTCGCGCTCTTCCGCATCGTCGTAGGCCTGCTCTTCGCGTGCCACGGTGCCGCCTCGCTCTTCGGCGTGCTCGGCGGCGCCATGGGCGGCGGTTCCATACCCGCCGGCACCTGGCCCGGCTGGTACGCGGCGGTCATCCAGCTCGTCGGCGGCAGCCTCGTGGTGCTGGGCCTCGGCACCCGTATCGCCGCGCTCGTCGCGTCCGGCTCCATGGCGTACGCGTACTTCAAGGTCCACCAGCCCGAGGCGCTCTTCCCGCTGGAGAACGGCGGCGAGCCCTCGGCCGTCTACTGCTGGGCCTTCCTGCTGCTCGTCTTCACCGGCCCCGGCGCCCTGGCCCTGGACCGTCTGTTCACCCCCCGCTCCACCGCCAAGGGCGAGCAGGACCGCGCACCGGAACCGAGCACCCCGGTCGCCGCCTGACCGCTCCCCAGGCCCACGCACCGGCCCGCGCCGACCGGGCCGACCGGGCCGCTCACCGGACCTCGGGCCCGCCGGGAACCGCTCCCCGGCGGGCCCGAGGCACGCCGCCACGGGCAACTGGTGCACACGGTGCGCCTGTGACGCACGTGAGATGCCCAACATCGCGCATATATATGGATCTCCACGTGAACGGCAGGCGTACGCTGTACAGCTGGCCCTGCCGCTCCTGCCGCTCCCCTGCGACGTCGCGGCGTTGTTACTGATCGGGGAGTAGAAGGTGCTCGAGAGTGTGGGTGCGCTGACCGGCAGCCCATGGATCTACGCCGTGGTCGCCCTCTCCGTGCTGCTGGACGTTTTCCTCCCCGTGCTGCCGAGCGGGGTCCTCGTGATCACGGCCGCCACCGCCGCCGCAGCGGGCACCACCACGGTGGCCGCCGACGCCGCGGGCGCCGCCCGTCACGTGACGGAGGTCCCCTCGGTCCTCGCCCTGATCCTCTGCGCGGCCACCGCCTCCGTCCTCGGCGACCTCGTCGCGTACCGGCTGGCCTGGCGCGGCGGCGAGCGTCTGGACCGCGCCATCGCCCGCTCACGCCGCCTCACCTCGGCGCAGGAACGTCTCGGCGCCGCCCTGAGCCGCGGCGGTGGGGTCCTCGTCGTCATCGCACGCTTCGCACCGGCCGGCCGCTCGGTCGTCTCACTGGGCGCGGGCGCCTCGCACCGCGCCGTGAAGGAGTTCCTGCCGTGGTCCGCCGTGGCAGGCGTGGCCTGGGCGGGCTACAGCGTGGGCCTCGGCTACTTCGGCGCCCACTGGCTCGGCGCGAGCTGGCTGGGCACGGCCCTCTCGGTGCTGGCCCTGTTCGTCGCGGGCGCGTTCGCCGCACTCCTGATGAAGCGCCCCGCGGCGGCCGCTGCCGCCGCAGCCTCGGCCCCGGTCCCTACAGCGTCCTGACACCACCCCGCACTTCCAGACCGTCCAGCAGCCGGGCCGTCGCTTCGGTGATCTCGTCGACGGCCCGGTCGAAGACTTCCCTGTTGTGCGCGGCCGGGGCGCGGAAGCCGGACACCTTGCGGACGAACTGCAGGGCGGCGGCGCGGATGTCCTCCTCGGTGGCCTCTTCGGGGAGGGCCGGAGGGCGAAGGGTCTTGATGCTTCGGCACATGTATCCAGTGTGGACCGCCCCACTGACAACGTGCCTCCTTCACCTGCCGGACCGCGTCACGCCCGGCCCGCCTCCCCGACCCGCCGGACGGCGGGGATCTCGTACCGCCCCTCCAGGACGGCCCGCTTCGGCGTGTAGAGCCTGAGCATGGGCCGGAACTCCCCCTCCGGCGCCGGCAGCCAGTTCGCCGCGGCAGCCGGGTCGCCGGGCCGCTCCTTGCTGATGTGGATGGTCAGCGAACCGTCGTCGGCGTACACGATCCCCGGGGTACGGTCCCCGATCGAGTACCGCCCCACAGGGTTGGCGACGAGGTAGTAGTCCGGGGTGTCGTACATGGTCACGGACCAGAACGCCTCGACCGGTGGCGGCTCCTCGAAGCGGAGCTCGTAGCGGTGGGCCCCGTCGAGCCGCGCACCGTCCGCGTCGTGGAAGGTCTGCGCGTACACCGCCTCGTACCCGTGGTTCCCCCACAGCCCGACCCGCGCGGCCATGGCCCTCGTCAGGTAGGAGGCCTCCCGGTCCGCGATCTTCCATTCCGGCGAGTCGATGGTTCCGACTCCGAACCAGTCGACGTTGTAGTCGAACAGGTGCGGATCCATCGACCACCCCTGGACGCCTCCGGCCTTCGATCCGCCGGCCGCTTCCACCCGCTCCTTGCCCACCGCCATCCCGTCGGTCAGGGCACGTACCAGGTCGGGCCCGGCGGCGGCGAAGGGCGAAGGCCCCTCCTCCAGGAGCCCCAGCGGCTGGAAGCGGTCCTGGTAGGCCCGGTCGCCCGCGGCCGGAGGGAAGTCGGCCATCCATACCCTGAGCTGCTCGAAGAAGCGGAGCTCCGCGGGCACACCGGCGTCCGGCGCGGGCAGGCCGGTGGGGTGCTCGCCCGGTTCGAGGTGGGTGAGGGTGAGCTGTTCCTGGAGCGGACGGACCCGCCGCTCCAGATCCTCGGGGCCGTCGCAGGCGTTGCGGCCGACGATGGTCACGACGGTCGTCGGGGCGTCGATCACCCCGCGTACGTCATCGGGCGCGGTGCCCGCCCATCCGGGCGGCACGACGAGCCAGTCGCCCGCCTCCGTTCCCGTGGCCCGGCGGCCGACGTAGGCGAAGTTGTTGGTCCAGGCATCGACGAACTGGAGGACGTAGTACGCCCCGTCGGTGTCCGGGACGTGCAGCCGGAGCGGCCCGCCGGAGAGGTCCAGCTGGGCGACGGAGTACACGGTGTCGTTGTTGACGGACACGAAATGCGCATCGGCGCCGGCCAGCCGGTCCGAGTGCGCGAACCGGTTGAACGGCGCGGCCGCCAGCGGTCCGAAACCCTCCTCCAGGAACTTCTCGACCATCGACAGGTCGAAGACGAGCGGATACCCGTAGACATACGCCTCGGCTGCCAGCTCCACGAGCTCGTTCGTTCTTGCGTCCGGCATGGAGAAACTCCCGTTCAGCGGTCGTGCGCGGTGAGCGTCGGCATACGCCGGTTCTTCCGTACGTGGCGGGGAACGCTCCGGCCCGGCGGCGGCAGGGTCTGCCGCCGCCGGGCCGGAACCGTGGCCGGTGCCCGTCAGATGACGGCCTTGGAGCGGTCCGTGCACAGGGCCCAGATCACGAAGGTGTCGATGGCGAGGGAGACGACGGCCCAGATCGGCTGGTAGGGAAGCCACATGAAGTTGGCGATCATGTTGAGCGCCGCAAGCCCCACACCGATCCCGCGCGCCCAGCCCGCGCCCTTGAGGATGTACCAGCCGACGACGGCGATGATGACGCCGAGGACGAGGTGGATCCATCCCCAGGCCGTCACGTTGAACTCGAAGACGTAGTTGTTGATGCGTGCGTAGACGTCGTCGGACGCGATCCCGGCGATGCCCTTGATCGCACCCAGCACCCCGTCGACCATGAGCAGAACGCCGGCGAACATGATCCCGCCGGCTGCCCAGGGGTTGATGCCCCCGGGGTGGGACGGAGGCTGGGACGAGGTGCCCGGCGTGGGCGCGGTCTGTGCCATGAGTACTCCTTGGCCGGTGGGAATGCGCGTCAGACCGACCCTGCTCGGCCCGTTCGGGCGCGGCTACCCGACAGGGCCGAACGGGTGACGCGGGCGGGCGCGGCCGGGCGCACTCCCCGGGGCGTCCGTGGGCCGTGTGCGGGCCCGTCCGTGGGCCGTGTCCGGGGCGTCCGTGGGCCGTGTACGGGCCGTGTGCGGGCCGTCCGTGGGGCGTGTGCGGGGCGGAAAAACCGGTGCCCCTCAGGAACGCCGGCGGCTAACCTTCGAACCGCACGTGATCCCCCGAGGCAGGAGTGGGACATGCCCGGTCGTCCGGGCACGCGCTGACGTCGTAGGTCGTGATCGACCCGTCATCGCGTGCCGCCCATGTTTCTGCGGCGCAGCGAGCCCTTCTCGCCCGAACCGCCGGCGCACTACCCGGTGCCCCGGCCGGCGAACCCTGTCCGCCGCAGCTCAAGGGGTCCCCGTGCAACCGGTACCGCACACCCGAACCTTTCCCACGCCCACGCCCATGCCCACGCCCACGCCCACGCCTTCCGGGGCCGGCCATGAAGACCCGTCCGTACGGGGCACGCGATGAAGGCGGCCGCCGGCAACCGGGCCGGAGCTCCGCGGGGTCTGTGGCGGGACGCCGACTTCCGCAGGCTGTGGGTGGGCCAGACCGCGTCCCAGTTCGGGGCGCAGGCCACGCAGGTGGTCCTGCCGCTCATCGCCGTGGTGTCGCTGAACGCGGGTCCCGGCCAGCTGGGGGCCCTGCGGGCGGTGGAGCAGGCGCCGATCCTGCTGCTGTCGCTCTTCGCGGGCGCGTGGGTGGACCGGCGGCGCGCCCGTACGGTGATGGTGCTGGCGGACTTCGGCCGGGCACTCGCGCTGGGGGCGGTCCCCGCCGCGTACCTGCTCGGCGTTCTCGGGCTGCCCGTACTGCTGGTGGTCGCGCTGCTCGTCGGCGTGCTGAGCGTGTTCTTCGACGTCGCGTACCAGGCCTCGCTCGTACGGCTGGTGGAGCGCGACCGGCTTCTGCAGGGCAACAGTGCGCTGGAGGGCAGCAGATCAGCGGCGCAGATCGGTGGCCCGGCGCTCGGTGGCACGCTGGTGTCGTTGTTCTCGGGCCCGGTGGCCGTCGTCACCAGCGCGTTCTTCTTCGCGCTGTCGTCCGTCTCGATCTGGCGGATCCGCAGGCGCGAACAGCTCCCCGCACGGGGTGACGGCCCGGTCGGCGTCCGCCGGCAGATCCAGGAGGGCCTGCGGTTCGTGGCCGGCAACGCCTCCCTGCGGGCGGTGGGTGTGGCGTCGGCGCTCTTCCAGTTCTGGTTCGCGGCGCTGATGACCGTCTATCTGCTGCACCTCCCGCGCGGACTGCACCTGTCGGGCACGGCCATCGGCCTGGCGCTCGCCGCGATGGGCCCGGGCGCGGTCGTGGGGTCGCTGCTGGCGGCGAAGCTGCCGGGACGATTCGGGTACGGCAAGGTCCTGGTGTGCTCGGCGGTCGTCGCGGACGGCGTGATGCTCTGCGTACCGGCACTGCACGGCTCGTCGGCCGTTACCCTGCCCGTGCTCATCGGCGTCAACTTCCTCTTCGGCGCCTTCGGCCAGCTGGTCAACGTCACGATGATGGCCGTGCGGCAGGCCATCACGCCCGTATGGATACAGGGCCGGGTCGTGGCGACGATCAACTTCGCCGGCATGGGCCTGACCCCGGTCGGTTCCCTGCTGGGCGGCTACCTGGCGGGACTCTGGGGACTGCGTACGAGCCTGCTGGTGACCGCTGCCGCCCTCGCCCTGTCCCCCCTGTTCATGGCGTTCTCCCCGCTGGCACACCTGGGCGGACAACTGCCCGGCGGGACGGCATCCGAGGCGACCGCCGCCCCAACGGCTCGGGCAGCACCCGACGTCGGGACTACAGCCCCCGAAGCGCCTCGTGGAGATCGGAGTACGCACTCCAACAGTCGATGCTCCCGTCCTCGTACAGGCTGCCCATGTACCAGTCGTCGTCATTGACCGGCTTCACCAGACACAACCCCCGGAATCCCAGGACGATTTCGGGGTGGAGCCGCTCGTTCTCCGCGTAACGCTCCAGCGTCACCACCGACTTCACCGAACGATCGACATCGAGGGCCACCGCCTCCCGGTCACCGGAGACGCGGCGGATCTCCTCCAGAGTCCAGCCTGTCGGCAGCTTCCCTTGGGTCATCCGGCGATCGTGACACATCGCGGCGCCACCGGCCGACGTCAGCCTCACACGGCGACCCGCGGCCGGGCCGGGCCGAGGTAGTGCACGGCCGTCCGCTCCGCGTGCGGGTCCAGGAGCTCCCGGAGCTGGAGCGCCGCGGTCCTCAGGAGGTCGCCGTCGCGGACGGCGTGGAGGGTTTCGAGGAGGAAGGCGACGTGGACGGAGTCCTCGGTGACGCGGGTGCGGTGGGCGTCGCGGTGGTTCCAGTGCCGCGTCAGGACGCCGTCGGCGTCCGTATAGATGATCTCGCCTGGCTTCGGGTTCTCGACGGTGTCGAGTTCGCCGAGCGGGATGAACTCCTCGCTGCCGTCCGCGTGACGAATGTCGACGTCACCGGCAACTCGGTCGAGGTCGAAGGCACCGGCCGGCAGACCGTGACGGACGGAGACGGCGTTGTACGAGTCGACGGGCGGGTTGATACGCGGCAGGCTCCCCTTCTTGGCGAAACGCCTGCCCAGCGCGTCGACGCTGGGGCGGATGCGCCGGGGATTGGTGCCGAAGGACCGGTAGGCGGTGTGCCACGCCTCGATGCGGGGGTCGTTCTCGTCAGCGGGCTGCCAGGTGCCGTCGGCGAGTTGCCGCTCCAGTCCCGCCAGAGCGGCGGCGGTGGCGGGCCAGCCCTCGTGGCCGCGCAGACCGGTGGCGGTGACGACGGCGATGAGGGTGTCGGGGAAGGCGTCGGCGACGGCGGGGGCAAGGCGGATATCGGTCATGAGCGAGGGCTCCGTTCCTTCATACGTACAACGGTGGCGCCGGGATCCTGCACGGTCGGTTCAGGCACGGTCGGTTCGGACACAGTCGTTTCAGACGCGGTCGAATCAGTCCTTCCACGGCCCGATGCGGTCCAGGCGGCGGCGCTGCTGCTCCGCGGTGGGGGCGTCGAGGCCGTTCCCCCGCCGCGTGAGGTGGTCGGCCACGGCCGTGCGGTGCTCGACGGGCTTGTGGTCGTCGTACTTGAACTTGGCCATGACCTCGGTGACTTCCAGGCGCAGCCCGCGGATTCCGGGCAGCATCCGGCCGTACGGGGGCTGGTCGACGGCGACGGGGGCGTGGTCGCCGTCGGGCTGGAAGTGGGCGAGCTGGCGGCGCAGCAGCTCGGCCTTGGCCTCCGGGTCGTCGACGACGGTGGCGCGGCAGGCGAACTGCACGGCCGCGTAGTAGCTGGTCGGTACGCCGTCGGCGGGCGGGGTGCCGGGCTTGGCGCGCCAGGGGCCGGGGATGAAGGCGTAGTCACCGATGACGGTGAAGGTGACGTTCGGATCGTGCGCGATCGCCTCCCAGACCGGGTTGGGCCGGGCGAGGTGGATCAGCAGGTCGCTGCCGTCGGTGGTGAAGTGGGTGGGGACGACGGCGGGCGGCCGGCCGGGCAGGCCGTTGACGCTGAGCGTTCCGAAGTCGTGGCCGCCGGCGACCCAGGTCTGCCATTCGGTCGCGTCCAGGGCGGCGTCCCAGGGCTGGATGAACATGCTGCTCCTTGTACGTGCACCTGCTTACGTGACAGACGCTGCGGGCGGGGCGGGACGATCAGGTGAGGGCGAGCAGGCTCACGGCAGCGGCAGCGGTGCCGAGCCCGACGAGCTGGCCACGGTGGATGCGCTCCGCCAGCACGCTGCGGGCGAGCAGCACGGTGCCGGCGGGATAGAGGGCGGTGATGACGGCGACGACGGCGAGGTCTCCGCTGCGGGCGGCGAGCAGGAACAGCAGGTTCGCCACCGAATCCAGCACACCGGCCGCGGCGGACATCGCGTAGGCGGGTCGCTCGGACCCCAGCCTGCGGAACATCAGCGCGGCGGCGCCCAGGGTGACGGCCGAGGACACCGCCCTGCCGATGATCAGCGGGGCGACGCCGCTGTCGGACGGCGCCTGGTGCAGGAAGATCAGCTGGAGGGCGATGGCGGCGCCCGCGCCGAGCGCCGACAGCAGCGCGGTACGGGAGGGCCGCACGGCCCCCGAGCCGTGTCCGGCGCTGACGAGTACCACCGCGGCCAGGGCGAGCGGCAGCCCCACCAACCCGGCGGCCCCCAGGCGCTCTCCCTGCAGCAGCCCGACGCCCACGGGCAGCATGGCGGACACCAGGGCCGTCACGGGCGACAGCACGTTCATCGGGCCGATGGCCAGGGTCCGGTAGAGCAGGGCGAACGCGGCGGCCGACGCGACACCGGAGGCGGCGCCCCAGCCCAGGGCTCCGGCACTGAACGAGGCGCCGAGGAGGGGCCACAACAGCAGCTCGACCACGAGGGAGGCCGGGGCCGCGATCATCACGGTCCGCAGCACATGCGCCTTGCGGGCACCGAGGCCGCCGAGGAAGTCGGCGCACCCGTAGGCGAGCGAGCTGCCCAGGGCCAGCAGCAGAGCGATCACGGGACATCCCTTACCATTCAGTGGAACGACCCAACGGTACAACAAACCGACCGTCGCATGTCAACCAAACGACCGCACGGTGCATTCCAGTGGTCCTTCGCAAGGATGGTGACCGGATGGCCGAGACGGACAAGGCCCTGCGCACGCTCGCCCACAACGTCAGAGCGGCCCGCACCCGCGCCGGCCTGTCCCTGGACGAGCTCGGCCGGCGCGCACAGGTCAGCAAGGGCGCCCTGGTCGGCCTGGAGAAGGCCCAGGGCAACCCCAACTTCGCCACCCTGGTCCGCCTGGCCGACACGCTGGGCGTCTCGGTGTCCGCATTGATGGAAGGACCGACGGAAGGCCGCGTCCGCGTGGTGACGGCCGACGCCGTGACCCCTCTGTGGACCGGGGCGCGGGGCAGCGAGGCCCGGCTGATGCTGACGACGTCGGGCGCGGCCCCGGTCGAGGTCTGGCGCTGGCGGCTGGAACCGGACGAGGAGTACCCCAGCCACCCCCACCAGGCCGGGGTCGTGGAGACCGTCAGCGTCACGTCCGGCCGCATGACGTTGGTCGTCGACGGGGCCGAGCACCACGTCGAGGCCGGCCAGACGGCCACCTTCGACGCCGACGCCCCCCACACCTACCGCGGCACGGGCCCCGAAGCGTGCCACCTGGTCATGACGGTCCACCTGCCTCCCGGCCCGGCCTCGACCGCCTGACGTCCGGCGCCTGCGGGGAAACCTCTCAGCCCGTCCCGGAACGCGTGACAGCCGAGCCGAGTCGAAACAGCGCGGGCGCTCGCCTCCCGCCCGCCCCCCTCGTTGCACAGGTCCGCGAGGAGCCCCGGCCCGGGGGCAGTCAGGACGGCTGGACTCGGCCGAAGAGAGCGACGGCTTCGGAGGCCGCCCGGACTCAAGGACCGGCGCGAAGCCGGGCCGATCCGCCACCTCGGCATCTCCCACGCCGCTGACGGCCAACCGGCCGAGGGTCGGGCCATCGCCCCGGTCGTCCGCGCGCGGACCCCTACGCGATCGGCGCGTCGAGGCCGGCCGGCCGGGCAGCCGCGTTCGACGGCGGCACTCCCACGCCTGCCGCGGCACCGGCCCCGAGGCCTGCCGCCCGGCCCGGCTTCCGCCGCCCGGCAACCGCGCCGGTGGACTCGTGGTCAGGACACGGTGCCGCCGGTGTTCCGTATCATCTTCTGGAGCACTTTCAACGCGGTGACGTAGTCGGCGTCGTCGATGCCCTTGTGGATCCGGGCCCGGATGTCCGGGGCGTGCCGCTTGAGACCGACGCGAGCCTCCTCGCCCGACTCGGTGATCCACAGCCGCCCGTCGGCGTCGAGGCTGAGCCACCCGCGCTCCAGCAGAACGTCCGCTTCCGCCCTCAGGTCGTCCTCGGGCCTGATGTAGGCGCTCATGGCTTC
The DNA here is from genome assembly GCF_036195045.1 of Streptomyces sp. NBC_00236. Classification (NCBI taxonomy): domain Bacteria; kingdom Bacillati; phylum Actinomycetota; class Actinomycetes; order Kitasatosporales; family Streptomycetaceae; genus Streptomyces; species Streptomyces sp. NBC_00236. The sequence goes on from NZ_CP108100.1 coordinate 2,273,770, forward strand.
CTGAAGACCGGGAATGGTCATACCGCGGCCGTCGGGCGAGATGTCGTTCTCCGAGAGGTTACGCAGCAGCCAGAACTGCGGCTGAGTAAAGCCCAGTTCGGCCTGGTGCGCCCGGATGAACGAGATGACCGACTCGTAGGCCACCCCGGTCCAGTACGCGGCCGGCTGCGCGGCGAGTTCGGCGTCGGAACCGTGCTGTGTCGTCATGTGCGGTGCCCCCTGACTGATCGCTGGTGAAAGCACCGTAAAACCTCGAGCGAAGTTGAGGTCAAGAGCGATCCGATACGGGCGGCCGCGCTCGGCTACCCCTTGACCGCGTAACCGGGCACCGACGGCCATCGAACCGTCAGCACCACCGATTCCTCCTCCGCGACCCAGGAGTGATCGACTCCGCGCCCCCACACGACGTAATCGCCCTGCTCCTCCAACAGCACGCTGCGGCCGGGGAGTTCCACGCGGAAGCGACCGCTGATCAGGACCAGGAGAGCGGTGCGGTGCTCACCCTTCACCCACTCCAGGCGCTCGTCGCCCGGCGGGTGAACACCCCATTTGATCTCTACGTCCTCACTGTGGCGCGGGTCGCCCGCGTCCTTGAAATGCCCGAGGAGCCATCCCCGGTCCAGTGCCGCATCCTTGCCCGCCTTGCCCACATACACGCTGTCGTTCACGAGGCGCGAGATTAGCAGCCGACCTGAAAGCCCCAGGGCAACAGGCCCCTGCATCACGCCACACGGCAGAGCGACCCGCCGACGGGCACACAGACGGCCACTGCCCCCGGACCTCGGCCCTCACCCCACACCGCCGCGCCCGGCCCGGAACGCGTCCGCCCCGCCCCGCCCCCGGCTGCGGCCGTACGTCGCGAGCGCATGGAAGGCGGCTTTGGGCTCCCACGGCAGGCCCGGGTACGCGGCACCGGTACGGCCGCCGCCGAGGACCTTGACCACTCCGAAGGACGCCTTGTCGAAGTCGTGGTCGTCGTCGGCGTCCGCGTGCGGAAGGTCGTAGCGAGCGAAGGTGTTGACGAAGGCGGCGTCGACGGCGGACCCGTCGAAGACCTCGATGAGCTCACGCAGGTAGTCGGCCTGCTCCTGCTCATCGCGCACGACGGGGGCGGTGAACCGCACCGGACGGGCGCGGTCGTCCCACTCGACGACGGCATCCCCCCGGCCGCCGACATCCGCGGCCCCGCGGTAGGTGGTGCAGCCGAACTCCGTGACGGCGGCCGCTCTGCCGTGGGCGGTCAGGGCCCGCAGACCGTCGGCGAGCCGGCCGGCGGTCTGTGCGTCGCGGTAGCCGGCGTCGGTGGCGACGATGTCGAACGGCGCCCAGTCGACGCCCTCGAACGGAAGTGAGGCGTACCCGATCCGGCCACCGAACCGGCCGCGCACCGCAGCGACCGCCTCGCCGAGGAAGGCGTTGACCTGGGCGGGGAGCCCGGGCAGGACGGCTCGCAGCCGCTGCGGGTCGGCGAGGACTGCGGCGCGTTCCTCGAAGGTGTCGCCGGGGAGCATGCCGACGGTGAAGAGGGAGATCTCCGAGCCGGTGAGGAAGACGACCTCGGCGCCTTGGCGCCGCAGCCGTTCAGCACGCCCGGCGCTGTCGGCAAGGAAGTCGAGAAGCTCTTCGGTGGTGAGGCCGTTGGTGAACGGCGAGTACCAGACCTCCAGTTGCGCGTCCGCCGCGAACCGCGCGGCCGTCTCGAGCCGGTCACGGTCGCCGCCGGTGACACGTACGGCGTCACAGCCCAGATCGTCGCGGATGATCTGCATTTCGCGGCGGACGACGGAGGGATCGAAGGGCTCACGGGTGGAGGTTCCCGCGGTGGTGAAGCCGGTGTCGTAAGTGATGCCGAAGGTACGCACGACGGGATGCTCTCCTCACGCTCTACGGTACAGGTCGTACCGTATGAGGTACGTACCGTACCTTGAATGCGCCCTGGAGTGGGACGCAAGGACCGCCGGAAAGTACGATGCGTACCGCAGATCCAGGGGTGCGGGGCAAGAGAGGGCGACCGGTGGCACAAGCGAAGGAACCGCGGCGGACCGCGGCGACGCGACGACGCGGTGCCGAGCTGGAGGAGGCCATCCTGCGGGCGGCCGCCGAGGTGCTGAAGGAATCCGGCGTCCCGTCCTTGACGATGGACGAGGTGGCCCGGCGGGCCGGGACCAACAAGAACGCGCTGTACCGGCGTTGGCCCAACCGCGTCGCGCTGGGCGTGGCGGCCTACCGCCGACTGGCCGCGACCGAGACCGTGCTCCCGGACACCGGCTCGCTGCGCGGCGACACCCTGGAGATGCTGCGGCGCGCCAACAGCACCTGGTCATCACCGTACGGCGAGATCCTGCGCGGCCTGATCGCGGCCGCGGGCAGCACTCCGGACCTGCTGTCCGAGCTGCGAGACCCGGCGGCGGACGGCGCGCACGAGGCTGCCTGGCTGACCCTGCTCGGCCGCGCGGTGGCCCGCGGCGACGCCGCACCCGAGGCCCTGCACCCCCGAGTCGCCGGCACACCGATGGCCCTGCTGCGGAACGAGTACATGATGCTCGGAGTCCCGTCCGTACCCGATGCCGTCCTCATCGAGATCATCGACGAGGTGTTCCTGCCCCTGATCGACGGCCGCCGCCCGCACGGCACCGCATCAGGCGTCCAGGGCCCGCGCCGGTCGTGATCATGTGGCTGGACGACGGCCGGGGACCCGGATCACCGCCCCGCACGGGTGGAGCGCCCCAACCCCCTTCTACGATGTCGGCGGGCGGAGCCGTAGCGCAGAGGTCGTCGCGCGCGGTCTCCAAAACCGCGAGGACGCCGGTTCGAATCCGGCCGGTTCCGTCCGCTGCCTCCTGGCGAATCCCCGAAGAGAAGGCAGTGGCCGGGCCGGCCCATGACGGATAGGGTCCGTCTGGCCATGTGTCGTCCAGCGGCCAAGGACACCGCACTCGGGTCCGCCCCGATGCGGAAACTCCGGTTCGAATCCGGGCAATGGCCACCCCATCCCACCGGCGCGCGGCAAACGAACCTCACCAACGAGGCGCGCGTGAGGACCAGTCACCTCGTCGAACCTTCAGAAGCGGCGGTCACCCAATGACTCTGCGAGACGAGCGCCGCTACCCCGAACCCCTCCTCCGGGCCCCTCAAGTGCCGGACGACACCTGGCTGTCCCAGCCCGAGGCCGCCCGCCAACTGGGCATCGCCCTCTTCCGCATCGGCGTACTCATCGCCTGCGGCCACTTGGCGCCTGCGGTGAACTCGGCCGGGAGGGCGGGCGTCACGATCGCCGGCGTGGAGGCAGAGAAATCCTGGCGCGGCAGCGCCACACGTCGCGCGAAGGCCCTTCGTCTCCTGAAGGACTCGATCCGGTTCTTCTGACCAACATGCGCCCAGGCCTTGACGATCCATCCGGTTCGTTCGCCACCGACTGCCGAGCATCCGCGCGCGTCGCCGCCGGCCGCGTACGCCGTCGATCCGACCTCAGTCGGAGGGCACGCCCGGCGGCCGGGACCACTGGCCGAGCCACTGTTCGGCATCCCAAGCCCGGAACCGCTCCACCTCCGTGAATCCCAGCTTTGCCGCAAGGCGCATCGAGCCGACGTTGGCGGTCTGGGTGGTGAGCACCACCGGTTCGCCGGGAAGGACGCCCGCGAACCAGTCGAGCGCCGCCGCGCACGCCTCGGTGGCGTACCCGAAGCCCCAGGCTCGCGGCAGAAACAGGTAGCCGAGATCCACCTTCCCCGCGGCATCCGGACGACGGTGCTCCGGCGCTCTCCTGAGCAGGATCTGCCCGATCATCGCCCCCTCGAGATCAACGACGAAGCTCCCGGACCTCTGCGCGGGGACCTCGGGCATCGCGCGTTCGAGTTCTTCAGGAAGGCGGGGGCCACCGAGGTAGGTGTGCACCTCCGGCGACGCCGACAACTCGATGAACGCCGCACGGTCCCGGGCCCGGGACTCGCGGAGCACAAGCCTTTCGGTCCTGATCGGGGCAGGCGGCCAGGCAACGGCTCCGAGATCGGTCATGCCGGCCACCTAACCAACAGGTCCGGCAGCGATCAAGACCGCCCGTCCAGCGGTCGCCTCCCGGGCGTGCGTGAGCCCGAGGGAGCGTGACGCTCTCCTTTGGCCCAAGCCCATGGGCCGTTCGCATGTCAGAAGTCGGGGCACAGATACGTGTGCACGGTGTCCAGGATCTTGGCGCCGGTGGCCTCGTTGTTGATGTCGGGCAGGCGCGTGGCGATGGTGAACCGCTCCAGGGTCAGTTTGACGAGCCTGGCCCGGTCCTTCGTGGTCTTGATGGATCCACACTGATTCATGCCCCGGGACATGCTCTGCTCGTCCATGCCGGGCTTCGAAATACGCGGGTCGATGACGTCGAGCGCCTCGAGGTAGGCGTAGCGGGCGGTGGTGCTGGGCTCGGGCGGAAGGCCGGCGGCTTTGCGCGCTGCGTCGCGGGCCTTTTCACGGTCGGCCCGGCTCACGGCGTCACCGGTCGAGGTGGCGGACTTGTCGTCGCCGCTGCCGCATGCGGCGAGCGTGACGGCAAGCAGACCGGCCGCGAGGACAGCGAAGGTGCGTCTGGCGTTCATGGTCCCCCCTGGAATGTGGTGTGGGGGGGGAGCGTTTCATGGCGTGAATGCTGACGGAACATCGGGCAGGCGTGCTGTGCGAGCGATCGGCAGCCCTCGCCGCCGATCGAGATCAACGACGGGAAGATCATGGCAGCCCGGAGGCGCGGCGCAATCCGTCGTCGGGGCGACCGATCGCTATCAGGCGCCGTACCTCGACATGACCGAGACGACCTCGACATCTGGCCGGGCATGCCGGAACGCCCGCGGGGCAGCGGGCCCCGACGCGATGTTGGCGGCGAGAAACGCCCCTACGTGAGCAACCCGCCGAGCCCTCTGTACAGGACGGACAACTCCCTTTCTGCACAGGCCAGTCGGTCAAGGACGCCCACGGCGTGCCGGGTAAGGGCACAGCCCGCCGGGTTCAGCCGTACGCCCCTCGGAAGCCCCTCGAAGAGTGCGCCGCCCGGTTCCTGCTCCAGTGACGCGATGCGCCGGGAGACTGCCTACTGCGTGTAGTTGAGGCTGACCGCCGCCTTGGCGAAGGACCCCGCCCCGGCCACGTTCACCAGCAACACCGCAACCGCAGCGGCAGCCGCAGCCGCAGCCGCAGCCGCAGCGCGTCAACCTCGAACACGGCACCCACCCTTCCGTTCCGCGCAATCCATTCCTCAGCCGCATGACTCCCATGCGATCCAGTCGCTGGTGGAATGCATTGCCTCGCCCTAGCGTCGAGGGGGCGGCCGCGCACCGGACGCTTCGACAAGCCTGGGGCCCTGTTTTCCCCAGCCGGACGAGGGGAAGTGCCGTGTTACGCAGAACCCAGCAGGTCAGGCGGACGACGCGTACGAGGAGGCACGAGTGTGACTCCTCAAGCTCGGCAACTCGCCGCGCTGACCACCAGGCCCCCGTTGCGAACCGCCCGGGGCGCGCCCGCGCCCTGGTGCTGCCACTGCTCACGGTCGTCACCGCGGCTGTGCTGCTCAGCGCCTGCGCGGGAGCCGGCTCCGACCCGGTCAACGGCGGCGCCACACCGGCCGCACAAGCGACCTCGACGGCAACCACGTCTCCGTCCCCGACGCCGTCTCCGACCGCGACCCCCACACCGACGACCCCCGCCGAGATCGCCGAGGCCGTCACCAGTTGGTACACGTACGGAGGCGAGACGGCGATGGTCAGCCTGATCAAGGAATCGGTGAAGGCTCAATCAGGCAGGCCCAGTGCCGACATGGAGCTGGTGACACTGGATTTCGGCGGTCTCATGGACGCGCTCACCACGGCGCGGTCGTTCAGTTCCCTCCCCGACCCCAAGACCCGGACGGCCTGGTCGGGCGCCATCGACCAGCTCGAAGCGGGCGCGCTCGAGGTCCTCGATTCGGCGCCGGAGGTCGGACTGATCCAGTCGCCCCAAGAGACCGGGCAGGCGTTGCGGGGATGGCACACGTTCGACGAAGGAATCAAGAGCCTCAAGGCCGCCCAGGCACGACTCCACCGCGCCTTCGGCCTGAGCCCGTCTCCGGACCCGTGGGAAGAGAGGTAGCCCCGGGCGCTGTCCTCCGGCGGATCACGCCAGGGCTGCCGCCGTCATCCACTGCTGTCCGAAGCCCGCCTCTTCGGAGCAGAAGCTGCGCAGCTCAAGTTCCACCACACCCGCTGACAAGCCAGGCGATCCGGCGAGATAGGCTGGCATTCCATGGCAATAAGCTCCGCCCTGTGGTCCTTCGCCCTAGTTGTAGGGCTTCTCACTCTGACTCCCGGACTCGACACGGCGCTGATCTTGCGCACATCGGCCCTCGGCCGGCGCAGGAGGGCATGGGGCGTCGTCCTCGGAATTCAGACCGGCACCCTGGTGTGGGGTGCGTTCACCTCCCTCGGAGTGACCGCGCTTCTCACAGCCTCCCACCTCGCCTACACCGCGTTGCGGTGGATCGGCGCCGCCTACCTGATCTGGATGGGGGCCCGCATGCTGCGGGACACCTTCCGGGGCCTGCCCATGTCGGACGCGGACGATTCGCTTCTGGCCGCCGGAGCGGACGCGGTCAGCGGCGGCTGGCGGCAGGGGACGCTCACCAACCTCCTGAACCCGAAGATGGGCGCTTTCTACGTCGCCGTCCTGCCTCAGTTCGTCCCCCCGGGCACCGGCCACTTCACCATGGGGCTCCTGCTCACCACGGTGCACATCGTGATCGGCCTGCTCTGGTCTGCCGTCCTCATCGGCTTCGCTCGTGTCCTGCAGGGCTGGCTCCGCAAGCCCCACGCCCGCCGTCTGCTCGACCGGATCACCGGCACCGTCATCGGCGTGTTCGGCATCAAGCTGGCACTCACCAACTGACAACTCGTCAAGATTCAGTAATCTGCCGCCCGGCGCTGCTGCGGGACTGCTGCCCCCCGTCGCTGTTGTGGGATGGTGACGTCAGGTTGGATGGCCGCATGGAGCACTGCGAAGCTGAGTTGTTCACGGATGGTGGAAACAACGCCATGGTGCGCCTGCCACCCCGCCGACCTGAGGAGATGAGCGCCAGGGGAACATCACCGCTCACCTCGGCACCCGTGGTTGACCGTCGTTCCCCGTCACGCCGGGCACGAAATCGAGCACGGACACCTTCTGTTCCGTATCTCTGGCCTTACCGCCCTGTGACCGGGCTGGTTCACCGTGATCGGAAGACGGCTTGCGGGACGAGCGCGGTCCGCGAGACGACTGGTATTACTGGTGCATGCAGGAAGAAACCGCGCGGTCCGCGATCGACACGTTCATCTCCGCGTTCAACGCCTCGGACGACAGTTATGTGACTGAGCTCCTCTCCCAGGCCCTGACCTCGGACGTGGTCTTCTGGGGGCCGTTGGGCCGCAGCGAAGGGATCGAGGCGGTCGAGCGGTTCGTGCTGGACATCCGGCGCCACCCTGCGGGGACCGGCACGATGGTGCGCTGCTCGGCGGTGGACATGCCTGACGAGTGGGCCCGGTACCAGTGGGTCTTCACCACGCCGGATGGAGGCCCCCGTCTGGCGGGAACGGACGTCGTCCATCTGCGGCGGAACCTCATCGACCAGGTCATCGTCTTCGCGGGTGAGATCGGCCCGTCCGCCTCCTGAGTCATCCTTCTCTCGCACCACCCTTCTCCAGTAGAGCGAACCATCAACGCGATGAAGAACTCCGGGGCCGCGACTACCACGGTTCAACAGACGCGCCTACGTCTTCCACGGCACAGTCACCGTCGCCGCGATCGGACTCTGGCTCAGCCCGTGATCCCCCCGCGCCGTATCAGACCCCGCCGAAGGGACTGTCGATCGCATAACGCCAGTAGCCGTCGACTCCGCGTCGGGCCACATCCGTGGCCGTGCCCGACACCTTGCCTTCGATCTCCCAGTCAACAATCAACAGGGCGATGTCACCGGCAACGTGAACGCGTCGGGGGCGTACGGAGATCGGCAGGCCGAGGCCGAGAAACGGTGCGTTCTGGCGGGCGATGTCGCCCGTACCGCGCACGGCAACCCCGGACTCCGGCACAAAGACAGCCTCCGCCTCGTACAGTTCCTGTACTGCCTGGGCGTCACCGTCATTGAACCGCTCGGCAAAGGCGGCAGGCACGTCCTGCGCACGGGTCGGAAGCGGGCGGGCGGACTCAGCGCCGGGATGTGTCATGGTGGCGTCTCCTGTCTCGATACGTGTCGGGTGGGCGCCCAGATCACGGCAACGGTAGGAGACGCACTCGTGACTCACCGAACGGTAGGTCACGCCCCACCGCCCGCCTCGCCCCCCGGCCTGCCCGACGACCGACACACGCAGGTCACCACTCCCACACCGACCTGCCCCGTGGAGATCACCCTCGCAGCTCTTCACGGCCGCTGGACCACCCTCGTGGTGCGCGAACTGCTCCGCCAGGAGCCACTCAACTACAGCGACCTGGCCACCTGCCTCCCCACTCTCTCCGACAAGGTACTCAGCGACCGGCTCACCCAACTCGTCTCGGCAGGCGTGGTGCAGAAGCACCGCACAGCAGGGTGGCCGCCCACCGTCAATTACCGGCTCACACCGCACGGCCGGCAGTTGGGCCCCGTGCTGCAGGCACTGTGGGACTGGGGCGCTGACGCACCGACTCAGCAGGCCACGCCCTCGCGTCCCCGGCACGATCCGCCGGACAGGCCCTAGCCGGATCGGCCGGCAGCGGGCTACCCGCTGAGCGCTTCCACGACGTAGAGGAAGAACTTCAGGCCGAAGACGGCGACGACGCCACATGCAATGACCCCGAGCGAGCAGACCAATGCGATCACGGTCATGAACCGAGCCCACCCGAGAGCCCTGGTGTAGTCGGTTTCGTCATCCCAACCCTGATCAGACATGTTGGTGTCAGTCGCTGATGTCATCGCCAGACGGCGGGCCGAAGGCAGGAGCGCGGGAACAGCCAGAGCCGGGAAGCATGCCCCGCGGAGCAGAACGCAGCCGGGTGCCTTGATGCCGTAGAGAAACGTGTAACACCCCAGCGCCGGAGCGGCAGCGACCCGGAACATGCCTGAGCACCCGTTGACATCAGACCTGGACGCCAAAGGGCCCCAACCATGATCGGTCGGGGGCCTTCGTACTGGTGGGCGCGGACGGTTTCGAACCGCCGACATCTGCTTTGTAAGCCTGCCGCCACGTGTGGATATGTCCTCGCTGGTCATCGCGTGCCAGGCGACGAGCCTCTCGACGGGCGTTCACCTCGCGGCGGGCTCCGGGTGTCCGCGGTTGACCGCTCGATCTGGCACGCAGCTGGCACGAGAGCGCGCCGAAGCCAGGGGGTCAGTCGTGTCGCGAAGCTGATGTGCGGATGCCAGGGCCAAGGTCGGTAGAAGCCGTCAACAACTGGGCTGCCACTTGTAGCTCGCGTTCCCATGCCGGGAGGTCGTCCGGTTCGATCCATTCGCTGTACTCCGCTGCGACAGAGAGGAACTGCGTCTCCTCCTGGGTGTGTGCCGTGACGGTCATCGAGAGGCCGTCACCCACTTCCTTGGGACTCAGCGCGCCTTGCACGAGACCGAACGCGAGGCTCACAAGGAGACGTCGGCCGGCCGTCTCCTCGTCAGGAAGAGGCACGTCGAGCTCGCTCAGCGCCTGGACGTACAGCTCGCGGAGCTCGGTCGCATCACTCCGGCGCGACAGGCCCGCCAGCTCACGCAGGGCAGGAGAGTCGTGCCCGTCAGCTAGCGCGTGTGCAGCGAGCATCGGAAGATCCTCAGGGCGGAGTACCTCCGCCACGTACTGCCAAGCGCTGCCCTGCAACCGGTCCATGACGGCCATCGTGGAGGGCGCGAGGCGTTTTGGCCAACAGATTGCCGTTCGGCTCGGATACCTCGGCGGCTTCCCTCTCCCATCCCGCCCCAGCGGCCGTGGGCTACTGCCCAACGCTCGTGTAGGGGCTGACCGCCCCCCCTATCCGATCAGGGCGGGGTCAACGTGCTGCGGTGCGACCGGTCCGGCAACGAGCGCGGCGGCGGTGACGCCTACGAAAGCGCGTCGTCTCACATCTGCCTCTTCGTGGTGCTCGGGCCGGATCCAGCCCGGCGGGGTGGTGAACCCTAGGTCCTCGGGCCAGCGGCCGAGCGCGTCGTGTATGACGATCGCCGTCTCTTCGGCCGGCCATCCGGGGCGGTCGCCTTCCCAGCGCCGCCAGGTCCGCGCGGACACGGTGAACTGGCCGTCGTCGAGCAGTGCTTGCCCGTGCTCGGTGATGGCCGCGGCGGCAGCTTCGATGGTCCGCCACCCGGTGCGTAACCGTGCCGCCCTCAGCGCATCGTTACGGCTCATGTGCCCAGTCTGAGGTGTCATCGTCCGCGCTCCTGGCCATGGCCGCTGCGTGGCCACGCGTGGCCATCCGCCGACCTATTACCCACTCGACGTGCACGCACATCATCAGGGTGTGACCGCGGGCGCGTGCAGCGAACTGGCTGAGTGCCCCTCAATCGACGTAGGCCGGGGGCCGACCCATGACGATGACGCTCAAGGTGTACGAGGTGAACAGAGCGGGCACCGTCCGCGTGTTACGGCCGACCGCGCCGGTGAGGCCCGTCGCTACGGCCGAGCCGCGGTCCGCGTACCCGGACTGCGAGTGCCCGCGCTGCCTGCCCCGTCACGACGCCGCGTACCGGACACTCCTCGGCCACACCATGCAGTGCGCGACCTGCCGGGCCGGAGCAGTCTGCGTCACCGCGGTCCAGCTCGGCCGGGCATGGAGGGACGCCCGATGATGTGCGCCCGCTGCGACAAACCAATGGCGGCCGAGGAGTCCGTCCCGTACACGATCCCGGGGGCGACCGGGCCCGGCGTCACAATCCTCGTCCACCGCGTGGTGTGCAACATCCCGCGGACGAGCCCGCGCTCGTACCCGAAACCCCGCTGACTCCCTGCCCCGCACCTGAGGCCGGCGGCGGCCGGGGTCCGGGGCAGGGTCGTGTCCGGACGAGGTCGGCGAGGTCCACGCCGATCGCGTCAGCGATGAGCAGCAGGTGGTCGAGGAGCGGCGGCATCCCTGTGGCATCGATCATGGAAACGGCCCCCCGGTCCGTGTGGACCGAGGGGCCGAAACAGGCTCTCACCTGCCGCTATCTACTGTGGGCGCGGACGGTTTCGAACCGCCGACATCTGCTTTGTAAGTTCGCCTGGAAGCCCTCACGAGCTGGGCCAAGGCGGCTTTTACCGCGCTGCGCTATGCGTGGAAGTGCTCCCGGGTGCTGTGGCGTACGCCCACGTTGCCGTCACTGACTGCCGTCAGGAACCCTGCCGACGGCAAGGAGGTGAGAGCTGGCAGCGAGCAACTCCGGGTACGGCTCTGCCATCCGCGCCGCCGCCATGGCAGAGGCAATCAGGTCATCCGTCGGCCCGTCGCCCGGCTGCTGTTCAGCCGCCTTCACGAGAGACCACGCCGGTCCCTCGATACCGAAGACCTGAACATCCTGGAGACCCGCGGCAACCAGTTCCGCCACGAGCTCTTCGGCTCGGTGGAAGTACGACAGGGTGAATCCCCGCACGCCGTCGTAGACAGCCGTCTCCAGGATCTTGGAGACGGACGCATGGATTCGTTCGGTGTGCAGGTGCGCGTACGTCACGTGCTCGAAGAGCGACGCATAGCGATTGATCGCGGCGGCGGCGACCAGCCCGCCCGGCTTGACGACCCGGGAAGCTTCCGCCAGCGCCTGTTGCCGGTCGGCGGGGTCGGGCAGATGGTAGAGCGGCCCGAGGAGCTGCACGACGTCGAAGCTGTCGTCCGGCTCGGAAAGGGCACGCGCGTCCCCAACGGTTGCTGAGCACACTGCCGACGCGGCCTCAACATGACGAGGCACCGGGTCCACTAGGGCGACGTCGTAGCCGTCCTTCACCAGCCACTCAGCATGAATCCCGGTCCCCCCGCCCACGTCGAGCACACGCGCCGGCGCGGGGGGCAGAAAGCGTCGGAGGAGTTCTTGGGTCCTGGCCAGTTCCATCCGACCGTCTGCCGAGCTGCGCAGGCGGCTGTCCTCGTTGACCGTCTCGCCATAGAACCGCATCACGGAGGGAGCCAATTCGAGATTCGACATGGTCGCAGTATCGTGTGTACCGGTGGACCAGTCCAGCGCAGGAATTAGGAGAAACCATGGCAGTCCTGAAGTACGAAGAGATCGCGGAGTTCCTGCGCGCCCGCATTGCTGCTGGTGAGATCACCCCCGGGGAAACGATCCCGTCGGGCCGCGAGCTGGCCGAGCAGTGGGACGTGTCACGGGCTACCGCCATCAAGGCCGTCGATGTTCTGCGGAACGATGGCGTGGTCGTGGCCAAGCAGGGAACCGGTTTCGTCGTCACGGAAACACCCGTGGCACGTCCCGCCGGCGCTCGCCGCGCAGGGTCGGCGCGCATCCTGGGCGGCATGCCGTTCCTGCGCGTCGGTACGCCTGACTGGGCGGAACCCCCCGCTCACGTCGCCGCCGCCCTCCGCCTCTCCCCCGGAGCTATGGCGCTTCGGCGCGTTCGCGTCCTCCAGCTCCCGGACGGGACCCCGAACAGCTGCGTTGAGGCGTGGTTCCCGCCGGATATCGCGGAGGTGGCACCACGCCTTGCCGACACCAACCCAATCGCCGAAGGCACGACGCGCTACGTCCGACGTCAGACCGGGCGAGGCCCGGCCGAAGGCGTGGACGTCACCACCGTGCGCCTCGCGTCGGAGACGGAGGCAGACCGCCTGGGGGTGCCGCAGGGCACGCCGGTCGCTGTACTGCTGCACACGGCGTACGACGAGCAGGGACAGCCACTGGTCTGCGAGGAGGGCGTAACGCCATCCTCATCCTTCGAGCAGGTGGACACCTACGCCATGTAGGCGCAACACAAGCCACAGAGGCGGCTGGACCGGTCCACCGGTTCAGCTTTTTTTGTTGCCTCGAAAGCGCCTCCCACCTGCCCCTTTCATCGCGCCAACGTGACGGCGCACAGATTCATCGCTTGACTGGACCGGTCCACCGGTCCAGTCTCTTGTTGTGGCCATCGCCCGATCCGGAATCTCCGGAGGAGGCCGATTCCGTCACGCCAAAACTCAACAGCGTGATCCACCGCAGTACGGCGGCCGTGACCGTTCCGGCCGAGGCGAGTGGAGACCAGCCGACCGAGAACCGGCCCCCTTCACACCGGGGCCCACACCCCCTGACCGGGGAACGCCATCGGCTCTAAGAACCGCACGGCACCCATTCGAAACTGCGACGACTTCCGGGATCTCGGACCTCCCCGGAACGAGCAGCGCCGCGCGACATCAGGAGAACCGAAGCACCAGCACTCACGGTGCCCGGCATTCGGGCCCGCCTCTTCGGCGGGCTGCGGTGCCGGGTCGCCGTGGTCGCTCGTGACCACGAACGACCTTCAGACGGCTCGCGGCCCCGGTGGTGAGACACCGGGGCCGCTGTTCTGGGCCGTCCACCGACTAAGGAGAAAACGACCCATGAAGACCATCGCTGCACTTCAGGCCACTGTTACGGCCGCCTCGCTCGACTTCGAGCCGTCGGCCGCAGAGCTGGACGCGATCGAGCTGGAGATGCCGCTCATCCGGGCGGAAGTCGAGTTGCTGGATGCGCAGATCATGACCATCGACCGGCCGGCGAACGAGCTGGACGTACGGCGCGTTCGCCGGGCCCACAACCGGGTCATGGCGGCGCGGCGGGACCTCATCAACCGCGCCGCGTCGCCCCTGACGGGCGGTGCGGCATGAGTGCGAACTCCACCACCCAGCGGGGCGCGCTGGTCGTCGTGTTCGTCGGCATCGCGCTGGCCTTGGCCGGTGCGGGTCTGGCGTCCCTGCTGGATGAGCCGTCGTGGCGCTGGCTGGCCACGTGCGGCGTGCTCGTCCAGGTCGTCGGCTGGGTGCGCTACGGCCGTGCTGGACGGGGCGGTGCGGAATGAACCTTCACCGCAAGGGGCGCGCCGCCCTGGTGCTGGCCCTGGTCGCCGTTGTCGGCATGGCGTTCCGCGTCTCGTGGAACGCGCTGCGGGACGTCGCCCGTGCGATCGGCGCGGACAGCACGGCCGCGCTGCTCTACCCGTTCGTCGTCGATGGGCTCATGGCGCTGGCGCTGGTCGCCACGCTGGTGCTGACCGACCGGGCGGACAAGCGGTTCGCACTGCGGGTCCTGGCCGCCTACACGCTGGCCTCACTGGTCTTGAACTACGTGCACGGGCTCGTTCCCGAGCTGCACGGCGGTTCGGTCGACTGGGGCCGACTGGCCGACTGGGACCCCGCCAACTGGGCGCTGGTGCTGCTCGCCACGTCGCTGCCGGTCGGCTCGATCTACTTCGGATCCGATCTGGTCGCCAAGGTGCTGCACCACCGACCGATCGAACCGGCCCCGATAGCCGTTTCGGTCGATACATCAACAAATCGGTCTACTCCTGACCTGGGAGAGTCGACTCCCGTCCCGGTTCCGGCTGCTGAGCTCCCGGCGGCGCTGCCCGCCCCGGTGGTCGTCGATCTGGTCAAGCGAACCGAGCCGATCCAGGTCCGGGCGGTGGCCGCTGAGTCGGTTCGTCCGCGTCGGGCGACCGGCCGTGTCCCTGCGGTTGCCCGATCGAGTCGACCGGCCCGCACCGCTGAGCAGCTGCTCGATGAAGCCCGATCGGCTACTGCCGACTGGTCGGTTGAGGATCTGACGGCTGAGGGCATCCGCAAGGCCGTCCGCACCTCCCCCGCCAAGGCCCGCGTCCTGCGCGAGACCCTGCGCGGCGAGCGGTCGGCCGCACCGGTCGACGCAGTCGCGTAATGGCCACGCTGCCTGAATACCGGTGGCGGCTGGCCCCGGACGGATACGCCACGCGCAGGCAGTTGCGGGCGTTGGGGCTGCGGCCCGGCGGACAGGACGTCGCCGCCGTACTCCACCGCCCGCGCCGCCGCCGCGCCCCGCTGGTCGCCTACCTCTACCGCATCGACCACGCCAAGCCCGTACGCCCGATGACACCGGGCCGTACGGCCGCGCTGGCCAAGGCCATGCGGGCTCGCCGCACCTGCCCGAACTGCCGCCGCGATGCCGGGTACTGCATCCCGCCGTCGCTCGGCATGTGCGTGCCCTGCCACGATCTGGACACCGATTCCGCCGCCTGAGCTGCGGCGATGAACGGAGACGAGACGTAGTGAAGCTGACCATCACCACCCACAAGCTGCCCGGCTACCGGGCCACCCTGAAGACCGCCCAGCGTCTGGCCGAAGAGGCCGTCCGCGTCGTTGAGCGGGCGGTGTCCGGCCGGATGCCCGACGTGCAGGTCGTCCTCACCTCGGAACGGCACCTGGCCGACGTGACGACCGCCGCCGAGTTCGCAACCGCCGAGTGCACCGACAAGCGGGTGCAGTCCCGTGCTCTGCGGTTCGAGAAGCGCAAGGCACGCGACACGGCCGGCCGTGCGATCCCGCTCGCCGACGGCGGGGTGTTGGTCGTCATCAATGTCGATCAGCACCCCAACGAGGCGACGTTCGCCATCACGCTCGTGCACGAACTGGTCCACGCCATGCAGACCAGCCGCAAGGACGTCCGCGAACGCCTCATCGCCGGTATCCGCAACAACCTCGGCATCGAGCGCATGTCCCGCCGCCAGTGCCGCGAGTACGACCGCTGCCTTGAGCAGGAAGAGCGCGAGGCGTACGGGTGCGAGTACCTCGCCAAGCGCGTCGTCCCCTCCGCCGCAGCAGCCTGACCCACCCCACCACTCCACCCCTACCGCCTCTGACCCAGGGGCAGTTGACGGGAGACATCAGCATGTCCGAGAACGTCATCAATCTCTTCAAGGACCCCACCACCGCCCCCGAGACGCCCTCACCGGCCCCGGCGGCTGCTGTAGCAGCGTCGGGCGCCGAAAGGCCGTCTGTGCCGCTGTGGGTGCGCTCCGCGCGGGGTATCCGCACGGTGGCCACCCACGACCACACCAAGACCGCCTGCCGCGCCGCCGCCCGCCACGGTCTGTACGTCGTGGGAGGGACGCGGATCGTGGCCCGTCGCACGTGGGAGGGCCGTACCGCCTCCCGCTATGAGCGGCTGCTCCGGGCGGCGGAAGCCGCGGGGAACATGGACGCGGCGGCCGAGTGGGAGGAGCGCGGGCAGCGCTTCCGTCAGGAGCGCCACCGCCGCCGCATGGACCTGCTCACCGCCCCCATGGACGCCGCCCGGGGCATCGCGGCCGGCGCCGCCATCGGGGCCGGTGGGCTGCTGCTGCTGGGCATCATGCTGGCCGTTGCGAACAAGGACTTCAGCGACATCGCCGCGCCGACCATGGCGCTGGTCGAACTGGTCCGGTGGGTCATCTTCATCATCACCGTGACCTGGGGACCTTTGATGACCCTGGGCCCGTGGGCGGTGCTGTTCGGTCTGTGGGCGGTGGGCAAGAACCAGCAGGCCGCACCTCAGTGGGCGCTGCCCGCCAACGTGCGTTCCAGCGAGGGTGAGCCGGTCACTCCGTCCATCGTCGTGCTGGCCCTGCGCAACCTGGGTATCGCCCCGCTGCGCAACGCCATCAAGGACATGGGCGACGCCGGCGCCTCGATGCTGGGCCCGATCCGGATCGCCGGATGCGGCGTCGAAGTCGACGTCACGCTGCCGTCCGGGGTGTCCACCAACGAGGTGCAGAACCGGCGGCGCAAGCTCGCCGAGAACCTCAGCAGGCATGAGCACGAAGTGTTCATCACCATCCCCCAGGCCGCGCGCACGGTCCGGCTGTGGGTCGCGGACAGCGGCGCCCTGGACGAGCCGATCGGCCCGTCGCCGCTGACCACGGACGACACCCTGACCGCCGATTACGCCAAGGGCCGCGCCCCGTGGGGTCAGGACCTGCGCGGCGACGCGGCCGCGATCAGCCTCTACCAGCGCCACCTGCTCATCACTGGGCTGTCGAACCAGGGCAAGACCGCAGCACTCCGCGCGCTCGCGCTGTGGCTGGCCCTGGACCGCTCGGTGGAGTTCCGAATCGCGGACCTGAAGGGTGCCGGGGACTGGGCGATGTTCGACGGCCTGGCCACGGTGCTGATCCAGGGGCCGACCGACGACCACGTCGTCGACACGACCGAGATGCTCGAAGACGGCGTTGCCGAGATGGAGCGCCGCCTCCAGGCCCCGCCCGGAACCGTGTTCCCCCCGCTCGTGCTCCTGGTCGACGAAGCGCAGGTGGCGTTCATGTGCCCGGAGGTGGATGAGAAGAAGCGGCCCTACGGCGGGTCCAAGGCCACGTCCCGGTACTTCATGGCCGCGCGGAAGATTCACAACCAGGGCCGGGCGGTCAACGTGACGCTGTGGCAGGGGACGCAGGACCCGACGGATCAGAACCTTCCCAAGCTGGTCCGCGAGGGTGCCCACACCCGCGCCTCCCTCGCTCTGGGCACCGAGTCCCAGGCCCGCATGGCGTTGGGTGACAAGGCGGTTGACGGCGGCGCCGCGCCGAACCTTCTCCGTCCCGGCCTGGACAAGGGGACGTTGGTCGTCGCGTCGGACGGCATCGCGATCCCGGCTGGCCAGGCATCCATCACGGTGCGCACGCACTACATCGACAACGAGACGGCCGCGCAGATCACCGCCCGCGCCCGGGCCCTGCGTGACGGCGTCACCACCCTCCACGTCATCGACCGCGACGAGACGCGGGACCCGCTCGCGGACATCGCCACGGTCATCGGGGACACGAACCGAGTGCTGACCCAGGACGTGCTGCAGCGGCTCGCGGTGCTGTCCGCCGACAGCTACGGGAGCTGGACGCACGCCGACCTCAAGCGCGTGCTGGACGGCACGGCCGCCGAGCCCTACAAGTCGGACGGGCGCATGGTCGTCGGCCGCGAGCGCATCGCCCGCGCCCTCGCCAACCGCGACACCGACGGTTCCGCTTCCGCCGCCCAGTAGAGGGAGGCGCACCCGGGGCGGGTCAGGGAGGCAGGGAGAACTCCCTGCCCGCCTCCCTGACCCGCCTCCCTGTACCTGACCTGCGCAAATGATGTTCAGGGAGGCAGGGAGTCGCCGCAGCTCAGCACCCCTGAACCCCTCTCCACGCGCCTCCCGATGGGGGTGCTTCTGCCTCCCTGACCCAGCAGAGGACGGGATTCCGCATGCTCCCCGCAACCACCCTTCACCGGCCCGCACGGCAGCCCACAACCACCCCGCAGCCTGCCCCGGTTCCGGCGCCGCTGGCCGACTTCGACGCCGCCCAGCTCGTACGCGATATCGAGCAGTACCTCGCCGCCCGCGGCCCCAGGACCGCGCACCCGCTGGTCACCAAGACCACCCAGGAGCTTGTCGCTGAAGCTCTCGGCACCAGCGCGCCAGCCACCTCCCCGGCGCTGGAGTTGCCCGGCCGGGTGCTGCGGGTCCTGCCGGACTGGGTGCTGCGCTTCCCGGCCGTACGGCGCCGCCACACCACCGCCCGGGCGGTGACCGTCGCGGAGCACCTGGAGCTCACCGCTCTGGTGATCGAGCGGTACGGCTGGGCCCAGAGCACGCACCGCACCCGCTCCGGGCGCCGCTGCATCCTCGGCGCGCAGGCCGTGCTCTATCGCCTCGGCATCGGCGACGAGACCACCGTCGCCCGTGCCGGCCAGCGCATGCAGTCCGTCCTGCGCGCTCACGGCTGCACCCTGCCCTACCACCGCTGGAACGACATGCCCGACCGCACACAGGGCGAGGTCATCGCCCTCATCCGGGCCGCCTCCCGCACGGTCTGACCGCCCGCTTCACGTGACTCACGAGGAGAACCGCATGGCTGTAACCCACGTCCTGTGCTGGATCGCCGTTTGCGACGTCTGCGGCGGCAGCGCCACCGAGGAAGGGAGCGTCCCGCACCTCGACAGCCCGATCGAGGCCATCGGAAATGCCACTGCGTGGGGCGACGACACCGTCGGCTGGACCATGGCCCCGGACGGACGTCTCGTCTGCGACGCCGTTTTCGACCGGGCGCACGAGGCCGTCCACGAGGCCGCCGGCAAGCGCATCCCCGAGCCCGGCCGTGACGCCATGAGCGTCACCTTCACCCCCGCCTAGACACGGCTAGGGCGGCCCCCGTCTCGGCAAAGTCCGGGGCCGCCCTGGTCTCCCGCTCAACTCACGAGAACTGGAGACACCCAGCATGACCCAACACGTCCCGATCCGGCGAGCAGCCGACCACCGGCCCGCCTTACTGGATCTCTTCTCCTGCGCCGGCGGTGCGGCCATGGGCTACCACCGGGCAGGGTTCAAGGTGACCGGCGTCGACATCGTCGACCGCCCGAACTACCCCTTCGCCTTCCACCGCGCCGACGCCCTCGAATACCTCGCCGCGCTCATCGCGTCCGGGGAGATCGGCCAGTACGCGGCCGTGCACGCCTCCCCGCCGTGCCAGGCCGGATGCGCCCTCACCGTCGGCACCAACGCCTCACGCGGCTGGGGCCGGGATCACGTCCAGCTCATCCCCGAACTCCGAACCCTGCTCGACACCACCGGCCTGCCCTACGTGATCGAGCAGCCCAACGGAAAGGCCCCCGTGCGGGCCGACGTGCGGCTGTGCGGGGAGATGTTCGGTCTCGGGGTACTGCGCCACCGCGTCTTCGAACTCGGGCGCTGGACCGTCCCTCAGCCCGCACACCCGCGCCACCGGGGGTACGTACGCGGCTACCGCCACGGCATCTACCGCGACGGCCCCTACGTCGCCGCGTACGGGGCCGGTGGCGGCAAGGCCACCATCCCCGAGATGCAGACTGCGATGGGCATCACCTGGACCGAGGTCCGCGAGGAACTGACCGAGGCCATTCCCCCGGCCTACACCCAGTGGCTCGGCACCCACGCCCGCCACCGCCTCCGCGCCACGGCGGTGGCCGCATGAACACCCACCTGACCACTGCCCTGGACCTCGCCAGGCGGGGTGTGCCGGTGCTGCCGCTGCGTGCGGGGAAGGTGCCGTTCGGGAACTGCCGGGCCTGCCGGGGCAACGTCTGCGGTGGCCGGCCGAACATGAAGGTGCCCGGGCCCTGCGACTGCCCGCGTGTCTGCCACGCCTGGGCCGCCGCGACCGCCGACCCCGCCGTTCTCACCGGACGCCCGTGGGCGCCCGTGTGGGAGCAGACGCAAGCAGTGGCCTACCACCCCGGCGGCGCCGGACTCACTGTCGTCGACCTGGACGATCCCCAGGCCGTCGCCTGGGCCCGCGAAACTCTGCCCGCGACCAGGACGGTCCCGACCACGCGCGGCGAGCACTGGATCTATCTGGGCACCATGCGTTCCGCGAACGCGGTCAGGTCCGGCGTGGACATCAAGTCGGAGATGCAGTACGCCCGGTGGCTCGGACCAGGAACCGGCACCATGACCCGTCTGCCGGATGCTGTCCGCGTCCTGATGGAGAGGGAAGAGACCACCCCCGCCCGGGGGGAGGTGGTCTCTTCGGTCCCCGGCCGCGCCGAGTGGGGCCGCAGCGTCGCCACCGGATGTCGCCACACCGAGCGTTACGTACGCACCGGACTGGAACGCGGGCTCGCTCTCGTGCGGGCCCGCACCGAATGCGGCGCCGGATCGCTGGCGTTCGGTGTCGCTCAGTTCCTCGCCGGACAGCACGCCACCTGCCCGGGCCCGTGCGGCCTGGAACTCCTGGGAGCGCAGATCGTCACCACGGCTGTCTCTGTGGGGGTCCCCGAGGCGTATGCGTCCAGGGCCGTCACCAACGGCCTGGCAGGTGCCGCATGAGCGCCGCCGCCCAGCCCGCCCCGGTAGGCGAGCAGTTGGGTTTCACGGGCCTGCCGGACGCTCCACAGCTCCGGCCCGGCACCGCGCACGCGGCTGTTGGGCGAAAGTCGTCGGCCGCAGGCCGTCCGCTTCATCTTGTCCGCCCTGACCCGCACCCGGCCACCAGCACCGGCCCCCGGCAGGCGGTGCGGTGGCTGCACATCATCGCTCCGCCCTCCTTCAGCGCGATCGTGTCCGCCCGGTCCTGGTGCAGGTGCGGATACAACCGCACCGCCAAGGGCCGGGCCGGCGTCCTGGCCCTGGTCGAAGCCCACACCGCCCATCCCGAACACTGCCCGCTGCTCAACCTCGAAGGGAGCAAGGCCGCATGAGCGCCGATCTGTGGGAGGGCTTCGACGCCCTGGACCCCGAGACCATCACCGGCCCCGTCTGGGACGAGCCGGTACCCCTTAACCCCCGCCGGGAACTCCCGGTGTTCCCCGTGCACGCCCTGCCCGAGTGGCTGGGCGGCATGGTGGCCGGGGTCGCCGAGGAGACACAGACTCCGGTGGACCTCGCGGGGTGCCTGGCTCTGGCCGTCCTCGCCACCGCCGCCGGCGGCCGTGCCGTGGTCAGCGTCCGGGGCCACTGGCGCGAGCCCGTGAACCTGTACACCGCCGTCGCGCTGCCGCCCGGCAACCGCAAGAGCGCGGTGTTCGGACTCATGACGGGCCCGCTCCTCGCCGTCGAGAAGACATTGGTGGAGCTGTCCGGGCCGCGCCGGGCCGAAGCCGAGACCACCGCCCGTCTGGCCCGATCGGCAGCCGACAAGGCCGCCCAGAAGGCCGCAGCCGCCGAACCCGGGCTGCGGGACCAGCTCACCGCCGAAGCCGTCCACCTCGCCCAGCAGGCCGACGAGATGGCCGTCCCCGCCAAGCCGCAGTTGGTCGCTGACGACGTCACCCCGGAAAGCCTGGCCTCCCTGGTTGCCGAGCAGGACGGGCGGATGAGCGTCATGTCCGCCGAAGGGGAGATCTTCGACATCATCGCGGGCCGCTACTCCGGCACCCCCAACATGGGCATTTTCCTCAAGGGCCACGCCGGCGACATGGCCCGCGTCAACCGGCAGGGCCGCGACGCCCAGCACGTCGAAGCCCCCGCCATCACCATGGGCCTCGCTATCCAGCCCGAAGTCCTGGACGCCCTCGGACGCGTCAAAGGCGCCGACGGACGCGGCCTGCTCGCACGCTTCCTCTACGCCAAGCCCGTCTCACTCGTAGGCAGCCGCAACCTCACACCGGCCCTGCTCCCGGAGGAGACCGCCGCCGCCTACGCCCAGCGCCTGGGCGGCCTCACCATGGCGCTCGCGGACTGGACCGACCCCGCCGTCCTCACCCTCACTCCCGAGGCCGACGCCGTACTCCTCGCCTACCAGCGGGTGACCGAGTCCCGTATCGGGAAGGGCCGCAGCCTCCACCCGATCATCAAGTGGGCCTCCAAGCGGGACGGGGCCGTGGCCCGCATCGCCGGACTCCTCCACCTCGCCACCCATCCCGACAACGGCTGGATGGTCCCGATCGAAGCGGCCACCATGGCCGCCGCCACCGAGATCGGGGACTACTTCACCGCCCACGCTCTCGAAGTCTTCGACGCCATGGGCGCCGACCCCGCCCAGGAAGCCGCCCACCAACTCCTCACTCACCTCAAGGAACAGCGCCTGTCCGGCTTCACCAAGCGCGAACTGTTCCGGGGCCTGGCACGCGGCGACTTCCCCGCCATGACCGACCTCGACCCCGCCCTGGTCCTCCTCGAAGAACACGGCTGGGTCCGACAGCACCCTCAGCCGTCCCGCACCGGGCGCGGCCGGCCGCCGTCGCCCCGCTTCGACACCCACCCCAGCGTCACCCCGCCGCTCACCAGCGGCTGACAGAAACCCCTGGACCGCTGACAGAACTGACAAAAATCAGCGAAACAGCCCCTGACCTGCGCAGACGGCCACTTCTGGCCCTGTGACAGAAATCAAAAGAAGTCCGACAGAAATCAAGCCCGCGCCTCGCCGGTCCGGTGGGGTGGCGTGACAGAAAGCCTCCCCAGCTATTTCTGTCAGATTTTCCGCGATTTCTGTCACAGGGCCCCCAGCGGGCAAACCAGCAGGTCAGACGCAGTGCCAGTGATTTCTGTCAGTTCTGTCACGGGAAATCGGCCCGCCGCCCACCCGGACAGCCGAGGAGCCCTTGGTGACCACCCCTCTGCCCACCACGCACAGAGCACTCACCGTCCCCCAAGTCATGGAAGCGCTCGGACTCAGCCGTTTCACGGTCTACAACCTCATCCGCTCGCGGGAGCTCCCGAGCATCACCATCGGCCGAGCCCGCCGCATCCCCGCCGAATCTCTCCGAACCTTCATGGAAACCAAGCTGGAGGAAGCCGCCTGATGGCACCGAAGAAGAGGAACCCGAACGGCGCCGGCAGCATCTGGCAGCGCAAAGACGGCCGGTACGAAGCCCGCGTCTACGTCCCTCAGCCCGACGGCACACGCAAACGCAAGACCGTCTACGGCAGCACCTGGGACGAATGCGACACCAAGCGCCAGGAATTGGTCCTGCGCGACCGGCAAGGCGTCCCCACGCCCACTCGTTCCGCCAAGCTCTCCGAATGGCTGCCCTACTGGCTGGAGGAGTTCGTCAGGGACGACCGCAAGAAGACGACGTACGCCAAGTACGAGACGCACGTACGCCGGTACCTGATCCCGCACATCGGCTCCAAACGCCTGGAGACCCTTGGGGCCGCCGACGTGCGCCGCATGCTCACAGCCGTGACGGCACAGGCGTCGGCTGCGACAGCCAAGGAGTCTCACCGCGTTCTCCGCAGCGCTCTTACGGCCGCATGCCGCGAGGAGCTGATCACCAGAAACGCGGTCAAGCTCGTTCCGGCCCCCCGGGTGCAGTCACGAGAGCTGAAACCGTGGGACCTGGAAGAGACAACGACGTTCCTGGAGGCTGCGAGGAAGGATCCGCTGTACGCGGCGTTCGTGCTCGCCGTGGCTTTGGGGCTGCGGCGAGGAGAGGTCCTCGGACTCCGCTGGTCGGACATCGACCTGGAGCGCCGCACGCTCACCGTACGGAACCAGATCCAGCGGGTGCAGAAGGAGTTGTACGCGGACTCCACGAAAAATCGCCGGACGCGCGCCATCCCCGTACCACTCATGTGCGTGGCGCCGCTGCGCTGGCAGCGTCTCCGTCAAGCCGCGCAGCGCCACGACGCGGGGCGGGCCTGGCATGACAGCGACTACGTGTTCACTACCAGGACAGGGCGAACGATCGAGCCGAGAAACATCAGCCGGTCGTTCGAGCGCATCACGGAGGACGCCGGGCTGCGCCGCATCCGCCTCCACGACGCTCGACATGGATGCGCCACACTCCTGTTCGCCGCTGGCGTGCCGGCGCGTGTCGTGATGGAGATCCTGGGGCACTCGCAGATCGCCGTCACGATGAACATCTACACCCACGTATCCGACGACAATCGGCGAGAGGCTATGGGGCACATGGACCGGCTGTTGCGACGACGCCGACCCGAGTGAGCTTCTGCCGGCAACGCCCCCGCAGCGAGCCGCTGCGGGGGCGTTCCGACTGCTCAGCGCAGCCGGTCGGGAACCGCCGACGTCAGCTTCGCAATGCGTTCATCCAACACTGCGGGGCCGCAACTCGGGCGTGCTGTGGTCCCTTTGGCGTGTTCTGCCGTCTCACGGCCGAGTGATCTGCATGCTCGGTATGTCCCCCTTGCCCGTACACGCGGTCTTGCTCTCTCGATGCAAATCTTTGATGGCAGCTCGGATGTGCATCTGCCGTGCCTCCCCGAGAGCACTCCCCATGATCTCGGCGTGATAGCGATCCACGCTTACGGCAGCGTGTTCCTGTAGCAGGCGAAGAATGTTCTTCTTGATCTCTTCGACCCAGCCGCGCGCTCGTTGCTTCTCCTCTTGTTCGAACATGGCGTCGTCGTCAAACAGCGTGCCGTCCGCTGGCGGCGGAAGGATCTCACGGCGCCACTGCGCCTGGGCGTGACTGATGGCCTCACCGAAGAGCCAAAGTCCAGCTGTGTGACGACTGAAAAGCACCAGG
Organism: Streptomyces sp. NBC_00236; assembly: GCF_036195045.1. Taxonomy (NCBI): domain Bacteria; kingdom Bacillati; phylum Actinomycetota; class Actinomycetes; order Kitasatosporales; family Streptomycetaceae; genus Streptomyces; species Streptomyces sp. NBC_00236. The sequence continues at coordinate 2,298,586 of NZ_CP108100.1, forward strand.
TGGTAGGCCGGTTGATGATGCTCCCGGTTGCGTACCGGGATCGTCCAAGAGTGAGCCTTCACAGCGGCCCCGACTCGTTTGGCGAAGCCGTTCGCTATGCGCTGGACTGCCTCACGATTGTCGGCCGAGTCCAGGTACTCCTCGCGCCACCAGTCCCCTCCGCAGGCGGCGTCCATAGCCTTCAGCGTCGCTTGCTTCCCCTTCGGCTCCTTGGAGCTGACCAACAACCCACCGATGCGACGTACTGCGTTGGCATTGAAGTTCAGCAACACCTCGGTTGCGTCACGGCCGGTGGATCCAGCCGGCTCACGTGACCCAAAAAGTTGGGTGGTCAATGCCTCGAAGCTAAGCCCCAGGCCGAAGGGGTCGATGAACGCAAGGAGCGGCGACCCTTTCGCTTGCTCCAAAACGTATCCCAAGTGCTTCTCGACTTTGCCCTTGAGCGCTTCCGTGGTCAGGCCGCGCTCGCGTGCTTCCGTGACCAACTGGTCGAGACGTTTGAAGTCGGCAGGGCGACGCTCGATGAAGTAGCAATCGAGTTGACGGATGCTCGCCACGTCGGCCGCAGAGTCCAGAATCAAGGCCGGTGACCCGGGCGTTCCGTCCTCGTAGCGGCCAGGGCCTGCGTAGCCGTCCAGGTAGACGACGCGGCCTCCTGGCGCCCACTTACCTACCTTCGCCGCGAACGGCTTGACGTATTGCTGAAGGATTTCGTGCTTCAAGACGGCGGCCGCCTTCTTGCTCACGAAGAACTGACGTGTAGCTTCGCTGACTTCCTCGCCAGCCTCTTCGCCACTGAGTAGGAGTTCCTCGTCCTCTACGTGCTCTTGCTCGACCAAGATCCCGCCCCCTCTGTCTTGGATGCAGTTGCATATGACATTTTGGGGCGGGTCGCGCGCAGGCGCATCCACCTTGCAGTGATCACTTTGTCGAGTTGCTCAGCTCATGTACGGCGCTCAGGCGGTAACGGGGGCAGGCAACTCGTCCCACGTACGGCCTTGGAGCAGGCGGCCGTTGGCTTTGGGGGTGCGCCCGCCCCACTGCTTGAAGAAGAACGCCACACCGCTGTCTTGGCACGTGTCTCGGATGGATGCTGCCCAGGCCTCTTCCATGGGCCGGTGGCGAGGTCCAGACTCACCTCCAGCGATGACCCAATGGATGCCCTCCAGATCCAAGTTGTGTAGAGGGCCGAGGAGGGGTTCACACGACAAGAAGCGCACTGCGGCAGGCACCAGACGTAGGTCATCGACCCTCGGCAGCTCTCGGCTCGTCTCTACCGACACACCCATCCACAAGTTGGGCGGCCAGTCCAGGCTGTCTGCAACCTGACGCAGGCGTCGGGCCCGCTTGGTGAGAACTTGATACGTGTGCTGGGGGGTGTCGGACATGACCTGGAACACGCGGCGTACGTAGTCAAGCGGTACACGAGCGTGAAACAGGTCAGACATGGAGTTGACGAATACCGTGCGCGGACTGCGCCACTGGTAGGGGACTTGTAGAGCGTCCGGGTGCAGGGCGATACCGAACCCCGGGCCCGACGTCCGTGGGTCCCCGTCGCTTTGGTATTTGTCCGAACCCATAGCCTTCAGCCGCTTGGCAAGCGCTAGGGCATAGCAGTTGTCGCACCCCGAGGAAACCCGATCACATCCGGTGGTGGGATTCCACGTGGCTTCGGTCCACTCGATGCTGCTGCGATCGCTCATCGGCTACCTCCCCTTCTTGCACCGCACGGACTGTTCGCAACTGTGTGCAACGACAACCCCACATCGGGCCAGACACCCCATCCAATCACCGGGACCCCCTGACTCAGGGCTGTTCGTCACGTGAAGGACCCAGACAGGGGCGATCCAGAGCAGCTGCCGCACGGTAATCGATTGTGCGTTCGAGACTAGGGGGTCGACGCGGCTCTCGACAGTGGCTGAACGTATATGCCCTGCGCAATCGACTCAGCGCACATCCCTCGCAGGTTAATCACCACGCAACAGCAGGGACCTTGCGACGGAAGCACTCCTGGGCGCCGGTGCCGCACCGTCGGTGAGCCAGGCCAACAGCTGCAGTCCCCGGCCGGGGCACGCACCGCCCCTACGAGGCGCCCGGAACCCGGGGGAAGCGTTTCCACTCACTGGTCCCGCAATCACACGCCAGGCCTGGGGACTGCCGTCACCTACTACCGTCAACGCCCCCGCAGCGGCTCGCTGCGGGGGCGTTCTGGCTGGTGGGCGCGGACGGTTTCGAACCGCCGACATCTGCTTTGTAAGAGCAGCGCTCTACCCCTGAGCTACGCACCCGTGGATGAAGGAACAGATTACATGCCCCACGGCCCCCCTCGACAATCGGTTGCCCGCCCCCGGGCAGCCCGCCCCCAAGGCCGTACGGGGGATATCCCCACCCCCGAGACGGTAGCCGTCCGGATCGTTCCGGCGGCGGGCGCTGCATACGGTGGAGGCACATCGGCAGCACCAGCCAGGGGGACTCCATCGCCATGACCATCCGTACCAGTAACCGCACCCGTGCCCGTGCCCGTACCAACGCCCTCGTGGTCTCCGGGGGCGCCGTTCTGCTCGTCGGTGTGCTCAGTGGGTGCGGGAGTACGGACGTGGAGGACGCCCCGGCCGAGCACAAGTCGTTCGCGTACGGCGGGAAGGCGCTGACCATCGATGCGGAGAACTCCACCGTTGAGGTCGTGCCCGCCGATGTGGAGCAGATCGAGGTGACGCGCAAGGTCGACGGGTGGGTGGTGCTCGGGAGTGGGCCGGATCCCGTGTGGAAGCTGGAGGGCGACACGCTGACGCTTCGGGTGGAGTGCGACGCGCTGATCAGTGACTGCGGCGCGCGTCATCAGGTGAAGGTGCCTCGTGGGCTCGACCTGACCGTCGACGCGGACAACGGGAAGGTCACCGCGTCCGGGTTCGGTACGCCGCTCAAGCTGTACTCCGACAACGGCGGGGTCGTCGTGCGGGATGTCACCGGGCCGCTGGAGCTGAAGAGCGACAACGGCTCCGTGCGGGGCGAGCGGCTCTCGGGGGCTTCCGTGGTGGCGCGTTCGGACAACGGTTCCGTGAATCTCGGCTTCAGCCGGGTTCCGGATCTCGTCGACACCGTCAGTGACAACGGGAGCATCACCATCGACCTGCCTGCGGGCAAGAACCGGTACGCCGTGTCCGCGTCGGCCGACAACGGGGACGTCTCCGTGGCCGTGCCCCGCAGTGACGACAGCCCGCATGCGGTGAAGGCGCACAGCGACAACGGCGAAGTCACGGTGCGAACCGCGAACTAACAGGCCCGTGTGTTCGTCCTTACCTGGTGGGAGAATGTACCGGGCAGGGCGAAACAGCACGGGAGAGGGATGTGACGGCGACACACGCGAAGCCGCAGGCGAGAGCGGGTGCGAGTTCCGCCGTCGAGGGTGTCCCCAGTGATGTCCTGAGTGATGTCCCGAGTGTTCCTGTCAGCCGGTACGGCCGCGGTCGCGGTGTTCGTGATGCGCTGCTGTTGATGTTGCTGCCCGTGCCCTTGCTCGCCGCAGCCCTGCCCGCCGCTTTCGCCGGCGGCGGCACGCGGCGTTGGTTCGGTGGGCGCGGGGAGGGGCAGCGGGCCGAGGCTCAGGCCGCGAAGGATGCCGCTGCCGAGGCCTTCTACGAGCTCGACACCGCCCAGCGCGATCTGCAGATCTCCATCGAGACCATCACGGCCGTGGACAGTTCACCGGCCGCCCGCAAGGCCGTCGACGACTTCGCCGCGCTGGGGCGGCGCATCGACGAGGCCAGCCATACCTACATCACGGCCGTCGACGCGCACGATCTCGATCGGGATGATCTGGAGCCTTCGGTCGCCTCCCGTGCCCGGAGCGAACTGTCCGCCGCCAAGGACGAGCTCGTACGCGTCAAGGGTGAGCTCGACCGGTTCGCCGCCGGGCTCGGTCCGCTGCTGGGGACCGCCGAGACCCAGCTCGCCCGGCTCGCCCCCGCCGTGGAGCGGGCGCGACAGGCGCTCCTCGCCGCGAGCAATGCTCTCGACGCGGTGCGGGCGTCCGGACTGCGGGCGGACGATCTCGCCGCGCGGCTCGCCGCTCTCGCCCCCGAGCTGACCAAGCTGAACCAGGGCGCCGGCCGCCACGGTGTGCCCGAGACCCTCCAGCGCGCCGATCAGGTGCTGCGCGATGCCGAAGCCGTACGCGCCGAGGCGTCGCAGCTGCCCGAGCGGGCCGCCGAGATCGACAAGCGGCTGGTGACGCTGCGTACGCGGGCCCAGGCGCTGACCACCCGGTCGGCCTCCGTCGAGCCCGTGCTCAGCGAGCTGCGGCGGCGGTTCTCGGCGGCCTGCTGGCAGGATCTCCAACCGGTTCCGGAGCAGGCGGCCGTCAATGTGCGCCAGGCCGAGGAGAAGCTCAAGGAGGCCGCGAAGGCGCGCGACGAGCAGCGCTGGGCGGATGCCACGTCGCGGCTTAGTACGGTACGGGCCCTGCTCAACGCCACGGACGAAGCCGTGTCCGCGGCCGGTGACCGGCTCCAGCGGCTCGACGCCGTCGCCAAGGATCCGCAGCAGGAGATCCAGCGGACCCGGTTCGCGATCCGGGATGCCCAGCGCCTCGCCATGGCCGGGCGTCACACCCCCGAGCCGCGCCACGCCCGGCCGCTCGACGACGCGGTGGCCCGGCTCGATCAGGCCGTCACCGCCCTCGATGGGCGCCACCCCGATTACTGGCACTTCCTGACCGTGACGGAGGGCGTACGGCAGACCGCCGCGCGCGTCGTCTCCGAGATCCGCGAGGAGCGCGGCGCCGGCGCCGGCGCCTGACGGACGGGAGCGAGGGTGGGCGGGGCGGGGACGAGAATGTGGTCGCTCGCGTACGCGTCCCACGCGCCCGCGCCCGCCCTGACGTGCGGGGGGTCCGTCCCGGCGGGATCCTGGTAGGTACGTGAAGGAGTACGTGAAGGAGTACGTGAAGGAGGGCCCATGGCCACGCATGTACTGCGCCCGGCACGGCGGCCCGCCGCCCACCGCAAGGCCACCCGTCTCGACGAGCACCTGCCGGTGGACCACCGGCTGAGTCGCGTCTACCGGATCGGTGCCGGGCTGATGGGGCTGGTGCTGCTCGCCTTCGGCATCCTCGGTCTGATCGACAAGGTCGGCTTCTTCGACACCGGCGGCGACACCGTCGCAGGCCTGAGCACCAATGGCGCGCTCAGCGTGCTGTCGATCTGCGTCGGGCTGCTGCTCTTCACCGGGATGATCATCGGGGGCAACTTCGCCTCGACGCTCAACATGGTGCTGGGCATCGCCTTCGTTCTCAGCGGCTTCGTCAATCTCGCCCTGCTGGACACCGGGCTCAACTTCCTCGCCTTCGAGATGCAGAACGTGATCTTCAGCTTCGTGGTCGGCCTGATGCTGATGATGTTCGGGATGTACGGACGCGTCAGCGGCGGGCTCCCCCATGACAACCCGTACTGGCGGGCCCGCCACCCGGAGGAGGCCGAGCGCGAGCAGCGGCTCGCACGACGGCGGGCGATCTCGGAGATGCCCGTCAGCCGACCCGGCCGATAGCCGCAGTCGGGGAGCTGCCCGTTGTCCCGTCCCGGCCGATAGCCTGGGGGCATGCCTCGTTACGAGTACCGCTGCCGCTCCTGCGGAGACACCTTCGAGCTCAGCCGCCCGATGGCCGAGTCCTCGGCTCCCGCTTCCTGCCCCGCCGGGCACGAGGACACCGTCAAGCTCCTCTCGGCCGTCGCCGTGGGAGGTTCCGCGGGTTCTGCGCCCGCAGCAGGTGGCGGCGGTGGCGGAGGTTGCTGCGGTGGGGGCTGCTGCGGCTGAGCCGCCGTCACGGCACCAACGGCCCAGCAGCCGACAGCTCCGCTACCGCTTGCGCGACAGCGTGAGTCCGTCCGACACCGTGAGCATCACGCTGTCCATCCGCGGGTCGGCGGACACGTGGTTGTTGAACTCCTGGATGGCCGCCGCTCCCCCGGTCGCCCGCGGGTCCGTCACGCCGCCGTGGAAGAGCACGTTGTCCGTGGTGATGACGCCGCCCTGGCGCATCCGGGGCACCAGTTCCTCCCAGTACGCGATGTAGTTGCCCTTGTCCGCGTCCAGGTAGGCGAAGTCGATGTGCGGCTCTGCGGGCATCGCCCGCAGGGTGTCCAGGGCCGGGGCGATCCGCAGCTCGATGCGGTCGGCGACGCCTGCTTTCGCCCAGGCCTCACGGCCGTAGGCGGTCCACTCCTCGGAGACGTCGCACGCGATCAGCCGGCCGCCTGCGGGCAGCGCCTGGGCCATCGCCAGGGCCGAGAACCCGGTGAAGGTCCCTACCTCGACGATGTGCCGGGCCCCGGTCAGCCGTACGAGGAAGGCGAGCAGCGGACCCTGTTCCTCGGCCGACTGCATGCCCGCGTAGTCGGGCAGCCGGGCGTACGTGGTCTCCACGAGCTCGCGCTGCACCGCGTCCAGCGGCGGGTTGTGGGCGAGCATGTACGCGTACAGCTCGTCCGTGATCTTGGTTTCGTTGCCCTTGGTCATCGCACCACTCCCCGCTCGCCCGAGTGCTCCGCCGAAGGGCGGGAACGCGGCGACTGTAGTCGTCGAGCCTCTGCGGTTCGCGCAGATTTCGGTGGGCGCGCGCCGGAAAGTTGACGCCCCGCATGACGCCCCGTATCTGGACGCTCTTCTCTGGCCGCTCGTCTCTGGCCGCTCTTCTCAGGCCGCCTGTTCCCGGAAGGGCCCGTCCCGGACCGACCGTCCCAGCCGCCCCGTCCCGGGCACCCCGCCTCACGCCGCCCTGCGCCCGCCCGACGCGTCGAGGAAACGTCGCAGGATCTCCTCGCCCGCGGCCACCCCGTTCTCGGCCGTCGCCTCCACATGCGGGGCGCTCCAGCCCGCGTCGGCCAGTTCGCCGTGGCCGGGGCGCCAGCCTCGGTCGGCGGCGAGCAGCAGGTCGGCGTCGAGGAGGGAGTCGCCCGCGGCCAGGGTGAGCGTGGTGCCCGTGCGGCGGGCGACCTCGCGCATCGCCGCGCTCTTGGTGAGCGGACGCGGTACGACGTAGATCTTGCGGCCCTGCAGCGAGACGGTCCAGCCGCGCGGTTCCGCCCACGCGGCGAGTTCCTTCGTCCACTCCGCGGGCAGGAGGGCCCGGTCGACGACGAGGTAGGCGAAGAGGTCCTCGGCGACCCGTTCCTTGAGCAACCAGGCGGGGTCGGCCGCGGAGACGAGATGGGCGCGGACCTCGTCGAGCGAGGCGCATTCCTCGGCCAGCCGGCCGGCCACGGTGCGCTGCCAGTCGCGGTCGGAGACGCCGTTCACCAGGATGTGTCCCCCGTTGGCGCAGATCGCGAACTCGGCCGCGGTGCCCGGGAGATGGATGCGGTGGTACTGCTCGCGGGTGCGGGTCGTCGTCGGCACGAAGACCGTGGCCGGGGAGCGGGTCAGCTCGTCGAGCAGGGCCGCCGCCGTCTCCGTGACGTACGAGAGGGGCTTCTTGTCGTACACCTCGACGCAGAGGAGACGGGGGGCGTCGGCGTCCGGCATCGCGAGGTTGAGGGCCGCCGCGGAGTAGATCAGGGTGCGGTCGAGGTCGCTGGCGACCAGCGTCAGGGCCGAAGTCACTGGGAGTCCACCGCCTTGCCGTCGGCACCGGTCGCCCCACGCGTGTACTTCGGGTGGATCAACCCGACGCAGGTGTACGGGAGTTCGCCGACCTCCTCGACCGGGACGCCGCGCTGCTGTGCGAGCAGCCTGATGTGTTCCAGGTCCGCGCCCGCGCCGCGCTTGGCGAGGATCTTCCATGGGACGCGGCGCAGCAGGACGCGGGTGGTCTCGCCGACGCCCGGCTTGACCAGGTTCACGTCGTGGATGCCCTGCTCCTCGCTGATCCGTTCCACCGCGGCCCAGCCCTCCCAGGTCGGGGCGCGGTCGGCGGCGAGCAGGTCCTTGACCTCGGCGTCCACGGCGTCGGCGACCTCGCCGAACCGGTCGGTGACGGTGTCGAGGAAGTGGCCGGAGACATCGGATCCGGCGAGTTCCCGGTAGAACTTGGCGCCGTGGAAGTCGTCGGGCCCGACGAGGTCGGAGCGCAGGACCGTACGGGAGATCAGTCCGGACACCGTGGAGTTGAGGCAGGCCGAGGGGATCAGGAAGTCCTCCCGGGTGCCGTACGTACGGACACAGCCACCCGGGTCTGCCAGGACCGCGATCTCCGGGTTGAAGCCCTCGGTCCCGTCCGACTCCTCGAACGCGGCGATCGCCGCAGCCAGTTCGCGGGTGATGGCACCCTTGCCGGTCCAGCCGTCGACGAAGACGACGTCGGCCGGGTTGTGATGGGCGGCCAGCCAGCGCAGGGCGTTGGCGTCGATGCCCCGGCCGCGCACGATCGAGACGGCGTAGTGCGGCAGCTCGACGCCGTGCCGCAGTCGGGCCCAGCGGCGCATCAGTACGCCGACGGGGGTGCCGGCCCGGGCGAGCGAGACGAGCACGGGGCGCGGGCCGCGCTCGGCCATGACCGTTTCGGTCACCGTGCCGACGGCGCGGGCGATGCGGGCGGCCGACAGCTCCAGGGCCGCCTTGAACAGGTCCTGGTACTCCTCGGACGGCTGGTACTCGACCGGCAGGGACTCGGCGTAGTGCGCGCCACCGCTCTGTATCGCCTCCTCGCGCTCCTCGGTGGGCGCCTCCAGTTCGGCGTCCGACAGGTCCTGGAGCAGCCAGCCGACCTCGTCCGGCGCGTAGGAGGAGAAGGCGGGGCCGCGGAGGGGCTCGGGCAGCATGGAGGGTTCTTCCTGCCAATGGGGCCGATGGGGCCGATGGGGGGCGTTTGACGGGGCCTGCTCGGCGGCCGACGCCCCGGGCGGTACGTACGAGGGGACGACCGCCAGCAGGACGTGGGCGGCGTGCGGGGTGAGCTGCTGCATCAGGCCGCGGGGGCCGTGCAGTGCGTGGGTGTCGGCGGTGGAGTCGACGACGAGGACCACGGCGTCGAAGCCGCCGCCTGCGACGTTGTACGCGTAGCGGTCGCCCGGGCCGTCGGCCGGGTCGTCGTGGGCGGGGAAGACCAGCCGGGTGCGTATCGCATATCCGGGGTCGTCCACGGCGAGGACCGGGGAGCGGGTCGTGGTCGAGTAGCGGACCTCGGCGCCGGTGCGCTCCTCCAGGGCGGTGCCCAGGCGCAGCGGCGCGTACATCAGCTCCTCGAAACCGAGGACCAGGACCTTGCGGGGGTGCTCGCCCAGGGCGTCCGCGATGCGGTCCGCCATGGCGGGGAGGGCGGGCTCCAGAAGGGCGCGGTGTGCGGGGGTGAAGCCGTGCCGGCCGCCGTCGGGCACTCCGGCGGGCCACTGGAGGTCGATCCGGGTGTGGGGGCGGGGAACGGTGCACAGCGGCTCGGGCCTTTTCCCGGACCACCCCACGCGGGGCTGCGCCGCCGCCTGGGCCGCTTCCTGCTCGGCGACCAGGGCCTGCCCCTTCTCCAGGACGCCTTCCGGAAGGCGGACCGTGCCGGTGTTCCTCGCCACCAGGTCGACGCGGGCTCCGATCTCCTCGGCGAACTCGGCGAGCCGGCCCCGGTCCGCCGGTGAGCGCATGTCGACCAGGGCCACGATGACGTACCGCTTGCGGGGGTAGCGCTCGTGCAGGGCGCGGATGGTGTTGAGGACGGTGTTGCCGGTGGAGAACTCGTCGTCGACGAGGACGAGGGTCGCGTCCGCCCCGCCGCCCCGTCCGGCTGCCAGCAGGTCCGGGTCCTCCGGCAGCAGCAGGTGCGAGGTGGCGTGCGAGTGCGACTCCTCGAAGCCGCCCGCCCGCGCCACTCCTTCGACGGGGCGTCGCGTCGAGTGGAGGTAGGGCGCCAGTCCGAGCCCGTCGGCGACGGCGTGACCGAGACCGGTGGCCGTCTCCGCGTAGCCCAGCACGACCGCGTGCCGTGCGCCGTCCTCGCCGAGCAGTTCGCGCACCCGGCGGCCGAGCTCGACGCCTGCGCCGTACACGACCGAGGGGCGCTGCGGCACGTGCTTGCCGAGCACGTTGGACACGAGCAGGTGTGCCCGCTTGGGGTTGCGCCGCAGGGCGAGGCCCAGCAGCTCACGGAGCTCCCCGTCGCCCACCAGCTCGACGCCCAGTCGTTCCGCGACCCAGCTACCCGACCACACCACGTTCGCCGTTTCCTTCCGTCGACCTGTCACGCGCGCCCCACTCACCCGGGCCCGCCGCCTGTACACGCGCCCCATTCACCCGGGCCCGCCGTGTCCGTCACACGCGCCCGCTTGCCCGGACCCGTCCGTCAAGCATCACCCGCGCACCCGCACCGCTCATTCCGTGAGACTCGCCGCCAGCAGTTCCACGAAGCCGACGTCCGCCTTCGCCACGCCGAAGACCTCGGCCCGCCGCAGCGTGCGCTCGGCCCAGGCCCGGTGCGGCCTCACCTCGTTCATCTTGTTCGTGTACGACGAGCGCAGCACCCCGCCCCCGTCGCGCTCCGGCCGCAGGATGTCCTGGGCGTCGCTGAACTCCTCGTGACTGACCACGGACAGTGCGTGCACGGGCGCGACGTGCGACGGGTGGATGCAGGTCTTGCCGAGCAGGCCGTTCGCCCGGTCCAGCTCGATCTCCCGCAGCAGTCCGTCCAGGTCGTGCTCGATCAGGGCCGTACGAAGTTCCTCCGCCCGGCCCTCCAGGAAGGGGCTGCGGCGCAGCTGTGGCTTGAACATGCGCTCCTGGAGCCGGAAGTACTCCCAGACGGGGCCGGTGATGGTGAAGCCCGTCCCGTCCGCCCGGCCCAGCACGTTGACGACGTCGGCGATGACGTCGCCGACGATCCGGACGTCGTACGCCGTCATGTCGGGCGCGCGGCGCAGTCCGTACGCCGAGCAGAAGTCGGTGACGCCGAGGCGCAGCGCGAGCACCCGGTCACGGTAGGTGTCGACGGTGGCGGCGACCTTCCGGAGGGACTCCCGGCGGGTCTCCAGGTGCAGCAGCTCCGGGGATTCGAGCACGGGCATCGCGAAGAGCCGTTGCCCAGCTGCGGACTCGGCCTTGTTGAGCGCTTCCATGAACGGGACGCCACGCTCTTGCGTGAACTTGGGAAGTACAAAACCGGACAACAATCGGACGGATGCGCCGAGCCGGCGCGCGAGGTCCGTGATCTGGTGCGGTTCGCGGACGCGGATGAACAGCAGCGGGAGCTCGCCGCCGCGCTCCGCAAGGTCGGCGAACTGCCTGACCAGGTTCTCCTCGGCGCCCGGCACCTCGGAGTCGTCGATCGAATCCTCCAGGCACAGCACCATGGAGACGACTCCCCGGCGGGCCTGCTTGATGACGTCGTCGGCGAGCCGGGGACGGGTGGCGGGGCTGTAGAGCGTGGCCCCCAGGGCCGCGGCGAGGACCGGGGCCGGGGAGCCGGCGTCGAAGTCGCACGGCTCACGGAAGAACAGATCGCCCCTCGCAGCAGGCGCGATATGCCCGAAATGACGCATGTGATTCCCCCCGTACTACCTGACCGGCCGGACAACGTGTGGCCGGTAATAGTACGTACGGACGGGTGTCGGCAGTTCCCGGCTCACATGAATTCCGGGTAACTCGTCCATTTAGCGACGGTTCCCCAGGGCGCGGACCGGCTCGTTCCGGCAGTCCCGCACGACACGGCTTGCGACCCCCGCGTTGTCCGCACGGGCAGCCAGCAGGCAGGATGACCGGCATGACGCACGCGATGGTGAAAGGCTCGAACGTCCCCCTCGACGCCATGGCCGTACGGGCCGTGCTGCGCTGGACCCCGGGCACCGGGGTCCCCGATGTGGACGCCTCGGCCCTGCTGCTCGGTTCCGGCGGCCGCGTGCGCTCCGACGAGGACTTCGTCTTCTACAACCAGCCCCGTCACCCCTCCGGCCTGGTACGAAGGCTGCCCAAGCGGAGTCTGCCCGAAGGGCTGACGGACACCATCGAGGCCGACCTGAACGCGCTCGACCCCTCGGTCGACCAGGTCGTCATCGCCGCGTCCTCCGACGGGGCCGCCTTCGAGCACGTGCGCGATCTGCGCATCCTGCTCTACGACGCCGCGGCGTCGGGCGGCGAGCCGCTCGCCGTCTTCGACGTGCGGCCGGAGACGGGCGCGGAAACCGCGATCATCTGCGGCGAGCTGTACCGGCGCGGCGATGGCTGGAAATTCCGGGCCGTGGGACAGGGGTACCCGACCGGCCTCATCGGTCTCGCGACCGCCTTCGGTATCTCTGTGGACGAGTCGGAGGCCGCTGCCGGGCCCGACCCCGCACCGCCCGCCCCCGCCTTCCCGCCGGCGCCCGGACCCGACGCACAGGTCACGGTCCAGCACCAGCAGCCCGCGTACGGCTACCCGCAGCCCGCTGTGGCCCCCGCGGCACCCGCCCCCGGCCCTGCCTACGGCTACCCGCAGCCGGCGTCCTCACAGCCCGCCTACGGCTACCCACAGCCCGCGGCGGCGGCAGCGCACGCGCCGGACCCGACCTTCGTCCTGCCACCACAGGGGCCGCAGTTCATACGGCCCTGACCGGCGCAACCGGCGCCAATCGACGACGCGCGGCCTACGCCCGGGTCTTGTAGCCGCGTCCCCACTGCATGCCGTACCCGTACAGCCGGTCCAGCTCCGACTGGAAGCCGTACACGAACTTCACCTCGCGCCGCACGATCAGCTCGCCCTTGACGTTCTCCATCGTGAACACGGCACACGAGCGGGCCTGCGGGGCCCGTTCCTCCAACTCGATCTCGATGCGCGGACCGTTGCCCGGGTAGAGCGTCACCTTCGCGTGCGTACGCTCGAAGGCCGGCGTCTGGTCGTAGATGTAGACGAAGCACAGCATCCGCTTGATCTGGTCACGCTGGTCGAGGTTGACGTAGACGGTCTCCCCGGAGGCCGATCCGAAACGGTCGTCGCCACTGAGCTTGATGTACGGCGGCGCATTCAGATCACCGAGCAGATTGCCGAGCGGCTGCACCACGCCCTTGGTGCCGTCCGCCAGTTCGTACATACAGCCCAGGTCCAGGTCCACGTTGACCACACCCTGCGTGTGCGCCTGGACCACATCGGGCTGGAAGAGCTTCAGCGGCCGCAGCAGCCGGCCGCTCTGCCGTGACCGGCCCTCGATGTCGGACGAACGCATCTGCCAGGAGAGGTTGACCCGGAGGTTGCCGGTCAGCGCGCCCTGTTTCGTCAGCGAGACCGTGGGGTGCCGCCGCGAGAGCACGATGGAGTTGGTGGCCGCGTTGCCCGACTCGAACTGCGTCTCCCGCCCCGGCCACAGACTGTCCCAGAACGCCATCCCCAACCCCCACACATGTCGGCCCACCGGTCGCACGCGGCACGTGCGACGCACGCACCGCTGCGGGGCGGCTCCGGGCCGGATCCGGGTGTTCCCGGAACCGTTGCCGCACGAGCCGCCCCGCAGAGAGCGTTCCTCATTCCCTACCGGGTCACACCCCGGCGGAGACTTCCGTACTCTCTTCGCCTCCAGAGGCCTCGATCGCCTTGTTGCGCCGGACCGAGGACCAGAAGGACCAGCCGATCAGGATGACGCCGACCGAACCGGTGATGAGCTCGTTGATCTCGTACTGGATCGTGACGAGCAGGATGACGGCCAGGGCGCCGATCGCGTAGTGCGCGCCGTGCTCCAGGTAGACGTAGTCGTCCAGGGTGCCCTGGCGGACCAGGTAGACCGTGAGCGAACGGACGTACATGGCACCGATACCGAGGCCCAGGGCCATCAGCACGATCTCGTTGGTGATGGCGAAGGCGCCGATGACACCGTCGAACGAGAAGGACGCGTCGAGCACTTCCAGGTAGAGGAACATGAAGAACGCGGCCTTGCCGGAGAGCGCGATCGCGGAGATCTTCTTGCCCGACCGCTTGGCCTCTTCCTCCGCCTCATGCTCGCGTTCCTCCTCCTCCTCGAGCTTGTTCTCGAAGAAGCCGGAGAGTCCGCCGACGATGAGGTACGTGATCAGGCCCGCGATGCCCGCGAGCATGACCGTCTCGGCCTTGTCCGCGTGTCCACCGCCGTGCTGGTGCGCGTGGGTCGCGAAGGTCATGGCCGAGATCAGCAGGACGATCAGCGCGATGCAGACCGACAGCATGTCGACCTTGCCGAGCTTGGCGAGCGGGCGCTCGATCCAGCGCAGCCACTGGATGTCACGGTCCTCGAAGATGAAGTCGAGGAAGATCATGAGCAGGAACATGCCACCGAACGCGGCGATAGCCGGGTGGGCGTCGGTGACCAGTTCCTTGTATTGGTCCGGGTCGTTGAAGGAGAGATCGATGGCCTCGATCGGTCCCAGCTTGGCGGTGACGGCCACGATCACGACGGGGAATACCAGCCGCATACCGAAGACCGCGATGAGCACACCGATCGTGAGGAAGATCTTCTGCCAGAAGGCACTCATCTTCTTCAGGATTCCGGCGTTGATCACCGCATTGTCGAAGGACAGCGAGATCTCCAGGACGGAAAGGATCGCCACCACTCCGAAGGCTTCCCACCCCCCGTAGAACCACGCTGCGACCAGACCGATCGCGGTAATCGCGAACGACCAGCCGAAGGTTTTCAGAACCACTGGCTACCCCATCATGTATGTAACGGGTCTCCCCCGAAGAGCACGGGGCTCCCCCGCGCCGTGCGCGGCTTTACGAAACGTTGACCCCGAAGTCTAGAGCGATGCCCCGCAGACCCGACGCGTACCCCTGTCCTACTGCACGGAACTTCCACTCACCGTTGTAGCGGTACAGCTCGCCGAAGATCATCGCGGTCTCCGTGGAAGCGTCTTCACTGAGGTCGTAACGCGCGAGTTCCTGGCCGTCGGCCTGGTTGACCACGCGGATGAACGCATTGCTGACCTGGCCGAACGTCTGCCCGCGATTGTCGGCCTCATGGATGGAGACCGGAAAAACGATCTTGTCGCAGTGGGCCGGCACCTCGTTGAGATTCACGATGACCGACTCGTCGTCGCCCTCGCCCTCACCCGTGAGGTTGTCGCCGGTGTGCTCGACGGAACCATCGGGGCTCGTGAGGTTGTTGTAGAACACGAACCATTCGTCGCCGAGCACCCGGCCCGACTGGCACAGCAGTGCGCTGGCGTCGAGGTCGAAGTCCGCCCCCGTCGTGGATCGTGCGTCCCAGCCGAGTCCGATGAGCACCTGGGTGAGATTGGGTGCGGCCTTGGAGAGGGAGACATTGCCTCCCTTGGCGAGCGTGACGCCCATGGTGTGTCCTCCCCGAGTCGATGAACCGGTGATGAACCGGTGAATCCGTCTGTTGAGCGCGTCCGGCGCCGCACAGGGTGCGGCGCCGGACGGGAGTGCTGAAGCCGTGTCCGGGGCCACCGCCCCGGACTGCCTCATCCAAACGAAGGGCTCAGACGTTGACGCCGAAGTCCTGCGCGATGCCGCGCAGGCCCGAGGCGTAGCCCTGGCCGATGGCGCGGAACTTCCACTCCGCACCGTTGCGGTACAGCTCGCCGAAGACCATGGCGGTCTCCGTCGAGGCGTCCTCGCTGAGGTCGTAGCGCGCGAGCTCGGTGTTGTCGGCCTGGTTGACCACGCGGATGTACGCGTTGCGGACCTGGCCGAAGCTCTGCTGGCGGGACTCGGCCTCGTAGATCGAGACCGGGAAGACGATCTTGTCGACGTCGGCCGGGACTCCGGCCAGGTTCACCTTGATGACCTCGTCGTCGCCCTCGCCCTCACCGGTGAGGTTGTCACCGGTGTGCTCGACGGAGCCGTCGGGGCTCTTGAGGTTGTTGAAGAAGACGAAGTTGCCGTCGTTGCCGACCTTGCCCTCGGCGTTCGTCAGCAGGGCGCTGGCGTCGAGGTCGAAGTCTCCGCCGGTGGTGGTACGAGCGTCCCAGCCCAGACCCACGATGACCGCGGTCAGGTTGGGCGCGGCCTTGGTCAGCGAGACGTTGCCGCCCTTGCTGAGGCTGACTCCCACGAGTCCTCCCATTGGTTTCTTTGGGGGCCGGCCGGTGCCGGCGCCTCCACGTCGTGTTGGCATCCGATCAACGAGTGGATCCTAGTGACCGGTTCCCGGCCAAAACAGGCTTTTGGCCGGGGGTCGCCGCGAGATCCACCGGATCTCGGATCAGAGGGCGCCGAGCGCCTTGATGTACTCGTTGAGGTCGCGCGCGTCGGGCAGGCCGTTGACGACCGTCCAGCGCACCACGCCCTCCTTGTCGATGATGAAGGTGCCGCGCACCGCACAGCCCTTGTCCTCGTCGAAGACGCCGTACGCGCGCGAGGTCTCGCCGTGCGGCCAGAAGTCGGAGACGAGCGGGTACTCGAGGCCCTCCTGCTCGGCGAAGACGCGCAGCGTGTGGATGGAGTCGTTGGAGACGGCGATCAGCTGCGTGTCGTCGTTCTCGAAGGTGGGCAGCTCGTCACGGAGCGCGCAGAGCTCGCCCGTGCACACGCCGGTGAAGGCGAACGGGTAGAACAGCAGCACCACGTTCTTCTCGCCACGGAAGTCGGAGAGCTTCACGGTCCGGCCGTGGTTGTCCTTCAGCTCGAAATCCGGGGCCTTGGTGCCGACCTCGATCGCCATGAAAACGCGTCCCTTCGCTACGTCACCGGGCTGGGCTGTCCGGGTGACTCCCACCCTACGCAGAGCCGCCGCGCGGCCGTGCGGCACCCGGCAAAGCTTCCCGCGGACGTGCGGGGAACATGCGGGGAACGTGCGGGGAACGGACGTACGGGGGATGTACGAAGGCCCCGGACGGCGTGACGCCGTGCGGGGCCTTCAGGGGCGAGTGCGGTTCAGCGCTTGGCCTTGGCCGCCTTCGGCGTGACCAGACGGCTGCCCGTCCAGTCCTTGCCCGCACTGATGCTCTTGGTCTGGGCGAGACCGGCTGTCTGGGCAGCCTCGTTGATGTCGCTCGGCTCGACGTATCCGTCACGGCCGGTCTTCGGCGTCATCAGCCAGACCGTACCGCCGTCCTCGAGCAGACCAATGGCATCCACCAGCGCGTCCGTAAGGTCGCCGTCCTCGTCGCGGAACCAGAGCAGGACGACGTCTGCGACGTCGTCGTACTCCTCATCGACGAGATCCTGGCCGGTAGTGGCCTCAATGCCCTCACGGAGCTCCAGCTCGACGTCGTCGTCGTAGCCGATCTCCTGGACCACCTGTCCGGGCTCGAACCCCAGGCGTGCTGCCGGGTTGGTCCGCTCCTCCGCGTGGTCCGCGGTCGCGCTCACGGGTTGCCTCCTGATCATGTTTCGGAAAATGCTTCAGCCACGCGCGTGCGCGGGGCGTTGGCCGTAGTCCACACGGGAGCGGCGGATCGCGCAAGTACCCAGCGCACGAGACCGCCTAAACGGTGACGTTCCCTGCCACGTCGCCGCACTGTCGGCGGGCCCTTCGCGGGAGCCAACGCTTCCGTCCACACCCTTTACGTCCTTGAACAGCTTATGCCGTATCGGTCCGGCAAACGGAGTCGAACAGCATTCGGGAACGTTGGGACCCCTTGGGCGTATGGTTGCGGTTTGGCCCGACCCATCCTGCCCGATGGCTCCCGACCGGCCGTATACCCGCTCCGGCGCGGCCCGTGCACCCGTCCGGGAGACGGATTTCGCGACGCTTGCGGTTACCTCCCGGTAGAGATGACGTTTGCGTCCTCGCGGTACACGATGGGATGGCGTACGCGCAGACACAGCGGGGGGACGCCTCCGTGACCAGGCCCCGTAGAGCAGCACCGAACAGCGAAGGAACAGCGTGGCTTCCGGATCCGATCGCAACCCGATCATCATTGGCGGCCTTCCGAGTCAGGTCCCGGATTTCGATCCCGAAGAGACCCAGGAATGGCTCGACTCCCTCGACGCCGCCGTCGACGAGCGAGGCCGTGAGCGGGCCCGCTACCTCATGCTCCGGCTCATCGAGCGCGCGCGCGAGAAGCGTGTCGCCGTGCCGGAGATGCGCAGTACGGACTACGTCAACACGATCGCCACGAAGGACGAGCCGTTCTTCCCCGGCGACGAGGAGATCGAGCGCAAGGTCCTCAACGCGACCCGCTGGAACGCGGCCGTGATGGTGTCGAGGGCGCAGCGTCCGGGGATCGGCGTGGGCGGTCACATCGCCACGTTCGCTTCCTCCGCCTCGCTGTACGACGTCGGTTTCAACCACTTCTTCCGCGGCAAGGACGACGGCCGGGGCGGCGACCAGATCTTCTTCCAGGGGCACGCCTCCCCCGGGATCTACGCCCGCGCCTTCCTGCTGGACCGGCTGAGCGAGGCGCAGCTCGACGCGTTCCGCCAGGAGAAGTCGAAGGCGCCGAACGGGCTGTCCAGCTACCCGCACCCGCGGCTGATGCCGGACTTCTGGGAGTTCCCGACCGTGTCGATGGGTCTCGGCCCGCTCGGCGCGATCTACCAGGCGCGGATGAACCGCTACATGGAGGCGCGCGGCATCGCCGACACCTCCGATTCGCATGTGTGGGCGTACCTCGGTGACGGCGAGATGGACGAGCCGGAGTCGCTCGGCCAGCTCTCCATCGCCGCCCGCGAGGGCCTGGACAACCTGACGTTCGTCGTCAACTGCAACCTGCAGCGCCTCGACGGGCCGGTGCGGGGCAACGGCAAGGTCATCCAGGAGCTGGAGTCGCAGTTCCGCGGTGCCGGATGGAACGTCATCAAGCTGGTCTGGGACCGCTCCTGGGACCCGCTGCTCGCGCAGGACCGCACGGGCATCCTGGTCAACAAGCTGAACACGACGCCGGACGGCCAGTTCCAGACGTACGCGACCGAGACGGGTGCGTACATCCGTGAGCACTTCTTCGGTGACGACCCGCGGCTGCGCGACATGGTCAAGGACATGTCCGACCAGCAGATCCTGCACCTCGGGCGTGGCGGGCACGACCACAAGAAGGTCTACGCGGCGTACGCGGCGGCCAAGGCCCACAAGGGTCAGCCCACCGTGATCCTGGCGCAGACGGTCAAGGGCTGGACGCTGGGGCCGAACTTCGAGGGCCGCAACGCGACCCACCAGATGAAGAAGCTCACGGCCGAGGACCTCAAGCGTTTCCGGGACCGGCTGCACATCCCGATCGCGGACAAGGATCTGGAGGACGGCAACCCGCCGTACTACCACCCGGGCCGCGACTCGGAGGAGATCCAGTACATGCACGACCGCCGCAAGGGTCTGGGCGGTTACGTCCCGACGCGTGTGGTGCGGGCGAAGCCGCTGGCCCTGCCCGGGGACAAGACGTACGCGACCGCGAAGAAGGGTTCGGGTCAGCAGTCGATCGCCACCACCATGGCGTTCGTCCGCATCCTGAAGGAACTCATGCGGGACAAGGAGATCGGCAAGCGTTTCGTGCTGATCGCGCCCGACGAGTACCGCACCTTCGGCATGGACGCGTTCTTCCCGAGCGCGAAGATCTACAACCCGCTCGGCCAGCAGTACGAGTCGGTGGACCGCGATCTGCTGCTCGCGTACAAGGAGTCGCCGACCGGGCAGATGCTGCACGACGGCATCTCCGAGGCGGGCTGCACGGCCTCGCTGATCGCCGCGGGTTCGGCGTACGCCACGCACGGCGAGCCGCTGATCCCGGTGTACGTCTTCTACTCGATGTTCGGTTTCCAGCGCACGGGTGACCAGTTCTGGCAGATGGCCGACCAGCTCGCGCGCGGCTTCGTGCTGGGCGCGACCGCCGGCCGTACGACGCTGACGGGCGAGGGCCTCCAGCACGCGGACGGCCACTCGCAGCTGCTCGCCTCGACCAACCCGGGCTGTGTCGCGTACGACCCGGCGTTCGGGTTCGAGATCGCGCACATCGTCCAGGACGGTCTGCGCAGGATGTACGGCGGGACGCCCGAGGAGAACGAGGACGTCTTCTACTACCTCACCGTCTACAACGAGCCGATCCAGCACCCGGCCGAGCCCGCCGACGTGGACGTCGACGGCATCCTGAAGGGCGTCTACCGCTACAGCAGCGGCGAGAGGGGCGCGATCCCGGCCCAGATCATGGCGTCCGGCGTGGCGGTCCCCTGGGCGGTCGAGGCGCAGCGCATCCTCGCCGACGAGTGGAACGTGAAGGCGGACGTCTGGTCGGCGACCTCCTGGAACGAGCTGCGGCGCGAGGCCGTGGACGTGGAGCGGTACAACCTGCTGCACCCGGAGGAGGAGCAGCGCGTTCCTTACGTGACGCGCAAGCTCTCCGGCGCGCAGGGGCCGTTCGTGGCGGTCTCGGACTGGATGCGGTCCGTGCCGGACCAGATCGCGCGCTGGGTGCCCGGTGCGTACCAGTCGCTGGGTGCGGACGGGTTCGGTTTCGCGGACACGCGCGGCGCCGCTCGCCGGTTCTTCCACATCGACGCGCAGTCGATCGTCCTGGCGGTGCTCACGGAGCTCGCGAAGGAGGGGAAGATCGACCGTTCGGCGCTGAAGACCGCGGTCGACCGTTACGACCTCCTGGACGTGACCGCGGCCGACCCCGGTGCGGCCGGCGGCGACGCGTAGGGAAGCGACGCACGACGCGGGGCGGCAGGACCTGGAGTGGTCCGGCCGCCCCGCGGTGCTGTGTGCGGTGTGCTGTGCGGGTCAGTTCTCCCAGATCTTGAAGGCCCGTACCTGATACGGGGTGCGCGGGGTCCAGGTGCCTCCGCCCGGATAGGTCTCGAACTCGCCGGTCTCCTCGCACTCCGCCGACTGGTAGGTGGTGACCGGCCTGCCGGTGCGGTTGGCCAGCGACTGGACGGTGGCACCCGGCTTCAGCGGTACGCAGCTCTCGATGTCGATGGTGGACAGCTCGTGGACCTGTCGGGTGCCGGTGAAGTCGGGCTTGGCCCAGAGGCAGAGCTGGCCGGCCCGGCAGTCCCCGAGCCGGCCGGACACGGCCTGGACCGGGGCCTGTGGGATCAGGGCGGTGGCGGCCAGGGCGGCCGCGACAACGGTCGTACGCATACGAATCAACCCCCGTGCTGATGTGGATCTTTCCCACCCCACCCTGAGCTGCGCGGCAGCGGTACGGGAAGGGGCCGGAGGCCGGGACCACCCTGATAGGCGACAGCCCCGCCGGAACGTTCCGGCGGGGCTGTTGGACGCGCTGTGTTGACGCTGTGGGGCGCCCACGGGGGCGGGTCAGATGTGACCGGCGCCCATGCCCGCCTCGGCGTTCTCGCCCCGCTTGGTCAGGGTGGCGACCAGTGCGGCGATGACCGCGACGATGCCGGCGACCATGAACGCCGTGCTCATGCCCGAGACGAAGGTGTCGTGGGCGACGTTGACGATCTTGCCCGCGACCTCCGGCGGGGTCCCCTCGGCGACCGGCGGCATGCCGACCTTGATCGCGGAGGACGCCTGGTCGAGCTGCTCGGGCGACAGCGGCGGAAGCTGCGCTTCCTTCCAGTTGCCGGGCAGCTCGGAGTCGACGCCGGCTGCCATGATCGCGCCCAGCACCGCCGTACCGAGACTGCCACCGACCTGCATGGCGGCCTGCTGGAGACCGCCGGCGACACCGGAGAGCTCCATCGGGGCGTTGCCCACGATGACCTCGGTGGCGCCGACCATGACCGGCGCGAGGCCGAGACCGAGCAGGGCGAACCAGATCGACATGGTCAGGGTGCTGGTGTCGACGGTCAGCTGGGACATGCCGAACATGGCGATCGCGGTGCTCACCATGCCGCCGACGAGCGGGACCCGCGGGCCGAACTTGGTGATCATGGCGCCCGCGAGCGGCGAGGCGACGATCATCATCCCGGTCAGCGGCAGCAGGTGCAGACCGCTGTCGACCGGGCTCAGACCGTGCACGTTCTGGAGATAGAAGGTGACGAAGAACAGGCCGCCCATGAAGCCGAAGGCCATCAGCACCATCAGGACCGTGCCCGCGGACAGCGGTACGGAGCGGAACATCGCCAGCGGGATCAGCGGTTCCCTGACGCGCTGCTGGACGAGGGCGAACCCGACGAACAGGGCGACGGCGGCGACCAGGAAGCCGACCGTCTTGGTGTCGCCCCAGCCCCACTCCGCGCCCTTGATGAGCGCCCAGATCAGGCAGAACATCGCCGCCGACAGCAGCACGATGCCCGCGATGTCGAAGGAGCGCGGCGCGTTCTCCGCGCGGTGGTCCTTCAGGATCATCACGCCCATGACGAGGGCGATCACACCGACCGGCACGTTGATGAAGAAGACGGACTGCCAGCTGACGTGCTCGACGAGCACGCCGCCCAGGATCGGACCGCCCGCGGTCGAGGCGCCGATCACCATGCCCCAGATACCGATCGCCATGTTCAGCTTCTCGGCCGGGAAGGTGGCGCGCAGCAGGCCGAGCGCGGCAGGCATCAGCAAGGCGCCGAAGAGCCCCTGAAGCACCCGGAACACGATGACCAGGGCCACGCTGCTGGAGAACCCGATGGCCGCCGAAGCCGCGGCGAAGCCGGCGATGCCGATCAGGAAGGTCTGGCGGTGGCCGAACCGGTCACCGAGCTTGCCCGCGGTGATCAGGGACACGGCGAGGGCGAGCATGTAGCCGTTGGTGATCCACTGGACGTCGGCGAGCGAGGCGCCGAGGTCCTGCTGGATCGCGGGGTTGGCGATCGCGACGATCGTGCCGTCGAGCGCGACCATCATCACGCCGATGGCCACGGAGAAGAGCGTCAGCCAGGGGTGGCCGCGCAGGCCCTTGACTGGTGGGGTGCCGAGAGAGTCCTGGGGTTCCCGCGACGCCTTCTCGACGGTGGTCTGACTAGTCATACCCGGAGGTTAGTGTCAGTCGCTGACAGTTGACAAACCAATTCACAAGTCGGTAACTGTCACGTAGCTCACACGTAGCCCGCGAGTAGTCTGAGCTGGACAAAGCAGGGAAAAGAGGATGACTTCAGTGACCGACGGGCAGCGAACCGCAGGCCTTCCGGCCGGGCTGCGCGAACGCAAGAAGCAACGCACCCGGGACGCCCTGCTCCGTGCCGCCCTCGACCTCTTCACCACTCAGGGGTACGAGGAGACCACCGTCGACGAGATCGCCGACGCCGTCGAGGTCTCCCAGCGCACCTTCTTCCGCTACTTCGCGGGCAAGGAGTCCGTCGTCTTCGCGGTCCAGGAGATGGTGGAGTCACGCTTCATCCTCGAACTGCGTCAACGTCCCGCCAACGAAGCCCCTTTCGAGGCCATGCGCCGCGCGGTCCTGTGCGCCTGGAACAGTATCGGAGAGGCGATCGAGGCCATCATCCCGGTCGAACTCCACATGCGGGCGTACCGGATGATCGAATCGACACCCTCCCTGATCGCCGCCCACATGCGGCGCAGCGTCGCCCTGGAGGAGCAGATCGCCGCACTGATCGCCGAGCGCGAGGGCCTGGACATGACGCGGGACCCACGTCCGCGCGTGGCCGTCGCCGCGTTCTCCGGCGTGATGCGGGTGACCGGGCAGTTGTGGGGCCGGGGCTGCGACGGCAGCATGGAGTCACTGCGGACGCTCACCGAGGCCTACCTGGACCAGCTGGGCCCGGCCCTCGCCGGAGACTGGCGTGCGCACCCCGCCGGAGCGGCGCACCTCGACTGAGGTGGTGTGCCGCATGCCTCAGACCCGGACATGACCGACCTCACAACAGGCGGGCCGCGACGCCCCGATGGGGCACTCCGACGGCGTCCGGCGCGGCGCAGCGTCGCGCAAGGCCGTACACAGCGTGAGGAGAACGGGGCTTCATTCCCCACACCCGGGTGATGTGCGTCACCCGCTTAACGACTCCTTACGCGCGTCTCCTAATGTGTGGCGAAGTGACTTCCTTCGACTCCTCCCCCACGCTCACCGCCTGGCGCGCTCTTCTCGCCGTCGCGGTCGTGTTCGTGATGCTGGCGACCACCGGTTGGACCGCCGTGCGTCATCAGCACTCCGACGCGCCACGCACCGTCGCACTCGCTTCCTGGGCCAAGGGGTCGATAGCGGGGCGCGCGCTGCCCGCGGCGGATGCGCCTCCGTACAAGCTGGCGCACTTCTTCGCCGCTCTCACGGACGCGCAGCAGGCCGGGCTGGCCCGCAAGTACCCCCTCGTGGTGGGGAATCTGAACGGCGCCCCGGTCACCCTGCGCTACCAGGCGAACCGGCTGGCGCTGGAACAGGCGCGCACGGCCGAGCAGACCCGGGTGCACGACTCCAGGCTCTCCCCCGACGGCCGCGCCGACGCGCAGCACCGGGTGGACCGCTTCCGGTCGATGCTGGCCGAGGGCCGCCACTTCCTCGCGTTCGACCCGTCGGGCCGGGGCCACGCCGCCGAGGTGTTCGGCGATCTGGACCGGGCCGAGCGGGTCTCGGTGGTCGTTCCGGGCGTCGACACGAACCTGCTGACGCTGGAGCGCACCGGGGACAAGACGAACGCCGCCCCCGTCGGCATGGCCAAGTCCCTGTACGCGGCCGAGCACTCCGCGCATCCCGGCGTGCGGACCGCGGTGATCGCCTGGGCCGACTACACCGCACCGGCCGGCATCGGCATGGACGCTGCCCTGGGCAACCTCGCCGAGCGCGGGGCCGTCCGGCTCGGCGCACTCGTGAAGTCGCTCCCGGGAGCCGCTCCCGTCTCGCTGTTCTGCCACAGCTACGGCTCCGTCCTGTGCGGCGTCGCCGCGGACGAACTGCCCGGCCGGGTGACGGACATCGCGGTCGCGGGGAGCCCCGGCATGCGGGCCGACAACGCCGGCCAGTTGCACACCCGGGCCAATGTCTGGGCGATGCGGGACCATGACGACTGGATCGAGGACGTGCCGAACCTGGAGGTCGGAGGCCTGGGCCACGGGGCCGACCCGGTGGATCCGGACTTCGGCGCGCGGATCGCTTCGGCGGGCGGCGCGGTCGGTCACAGCGGCTACTTCGAGCCGGGGACCGAGAGCCTCGGCAACTTCGCCGCGATCGGCGCGGGCGCCTACGCGTCCGTTACCTGCGCGCCGTCCGACAGCGGCTGCCACGAACAGATTTCCGGCCACACACCGGCCTGACGCGCACAAAGAACCGTGCACACGGGTCTGACGCGCGTAGAGAACCGCGACCGGCCAGGAATTGTGAGGGCCTCCGAGGGGGGACGAGCGGGCAAGTGCCGCATACGATGAGGCACATGGGTGATGTGCTGGCCGGAATTCATGCCACCTGGGAGTTCGACACCGACTCCGTGCTCATCCGCTTCGAACGGGGTATCCGCACGCCGAGGCTCTTCCAGAGCCTCCGCGAGCGCCGCGTCCCGCACGCGGCGCTGGCGTCGGTGACGCTCACCCCGGGCAAGCGGGGCACGGTGGTGCTGCGTGCGGTCCCGAGACCCGGTGCCGATCCGCTGCTGGAGGCGGCGGCCGGGCAGCTCAAGGACGGCTGCGATCCGTACCGCCTGGTGCTCCCCGCCGAACGGGAGACGCTCGCCGAGTACTACGCGGACGAGCTGCGCGCCCGGCTGGGCCCCGAGGCGCACGAACCAGCCGACCGGTTCCTGGTCGCGGCCCCCGAGGCGCCGATGCGCTTCAAGGCGTACGACGGCAGGGCCAGTTTCGACGGCGACCGGATCTCGTTCCGGTGGTTCTGGACGGGTGCCTCCTCGGAGAAGTGGAAGGCGGGCGACCAGACGTTCCCGGTCACGGAGCTGAGCGGGGTCGAGTGGCGTTCGCCCGAGGCCTTCGAGGGCTATCTGCGGCTCGTGCCGCGGGGACCGGCGTCCGTGGCTCCGGCCGCCGGCCCGGCGGTCACCGGCCCGGGTGCCGGCCTGCTGACGAGCGCCGCCCCCAGCGCCGAGCCGATGGCGGGGCGTCCGACCCGGGCCGATCAGGACCCGGCCGCGGTGATCTTCGGCCTCGGATACGGACCGGTGCACGAGTCGCTGCCCTTCGCCGCGGCCGTTCTGGAATCCGTCCGCAGGAAGCAGTCCACGCCGGTCGCGGCCGCATTGACGAGCGCGGGACACCGGGACCCGGCGGACATCGCGGAGCGGATCCGCCATCTCGGCGAGCTGCATCAGGCGGGTCTGGTGACGGACGACGAGTTCAGCGCGAAGAAGGCCCAGCTGCTCGCCGAGCTGTAGCGAGGACCGGCGGTCATACCCCCGTACGAGAACGGCGGCGGCGGATCGGAACCCCGGTATGACGCCGGCGGGCGGCTTCGCTGCCTACCCTGATCAGGCCATGCCCACTTCCTCCCCGCCCCCGCCGTCATCGCCGCCGCCCGCTCCCCCGCACCCGCCGGCGGACGGGCTGCTGAGCGCCGCCCGCCGCAATCTGCGCGAGACCGGCCACGCGCTGTCCCACCCCTCCCACCCCCCGACACCGCTCCTGGCCGGTGCGCCGAAGCAGTGGCAGCGGCTGCTGCCGTACGCCGCCGTCCTCGCGCTCGCCGCCATCTTCGTCCCGGTCACGATCAACGTCCTGAGCCACCAGTACGGACTGAGCGGTGGCGTCGCGGCAGCGCTCGCCGTCGCGCAGGCGGCGCCGCTCCTGATGCTGGCGCACCGCCCGCTGCAGGCCTGGTGGATCATCTTCCCGGCGCAGGTCCTGGGTGCGGTCGTGCTGATCGGGCAGGACGGCGGGCAGGACCATCCCTGGCCGTGGACCCCTCCCGGCCTCGTCGGATACCTCTTCCTGCTCCTGGCGCTGGGTCTGCGCGAACGGCGGCGGGCCCTGGTCGGCGTCTGGCTGGCGACCGGGGCGGCGGGTCTCGTCCTGTATCTGGTCTCCGCGCACCGCGGCACCGACAACTCGCTCCTGATGGTCATCCTCGGCGCCGTGGTGCTGGTGGTCGGCGCGACGGTACGGGAACGGGGTGACGCCCAGCGCCGGCTCGCCGAGCAGGAGACGATCAGCGAGGCCGAGCGGGCGCAGCGGACGCTGCTGGAGGAACGGACCAGGATCGCCCGCGAGCTGCACGACGTGGTCGCCCACCACATGTCGGTGATCACGGTCCAGGCCGACTCCGCCCCGTACCGGCTGCAAGGGCTGTCCGACGAGGCACGCGAGGAGTTCGCCACCATTGCCGCGAGTGCGCGGGAGTCCCTCACGGAGATGCGGCGGCTGCTGGTGGTGCTGCGCAGCGAGGGTACGGAGGGTGAGCGGGCGCCCCAGCCGGGGCTCGACCGGGTGCAGCAGCTGGTGGAGGCAACGGTACGGGCCGGGCTGCCGGCCGAGCTGTCGCTGCCCGCCGGGCTGAAAGGCGTACCGCAGGCGGTGGACCTGTCCGCGTACCGGATCGTGCAGGAGGCCCTGGCGAACGTGGTCCGGCACGCGCCGGGTGCCCGGACCCGGGTGTCGGTCAGCTCCGACGGTGAACATCTGACGGTGCTGGTCGTCAACGACCCGCCGCCGCAGACGGGTTCGTCGCTCGCCCCGCGTACTCCTGTGGAGACGACGGGGACGGGACACGGGCTGGTCGGCATGCGCGAACGCGTACGGTTGACCGGTGGAACTCTGGACACCGGGCCGCTTCCGGACGGCGGCTTCCGGGTGGCCGCACGGCTCCCCCTGCCACCCGCGTCGGCGCCTGCTTCCTCTTCCGCCCCGCCCCCGACTCCGGAGGACTCGTGACCATCCGTGTGATCATCGTCGACGACCAGGCCATGGTGCGGGCAGGATTCGCGGCGCTGCTGGCGGCGCAGTCCGACATCGACGTGGTCGGTGAGGCGCCGGACGGCCGCCAGGGTGTCGACGTCAGCCGCCACACCCATCCGGACGTGGTCCTGATGGATGTGCGGATGCCCGAGATGGACGGCCTGGCGGCGGCCCGTGAGCTGTTGAACCCGCCGGTGGGCGTGGTGCACGTGCCGAAGGTGCTGATGCTCACCACTTTCGACGTGGACGACTACGTGTACGAGGCGCTGCGCGCCGGTGCGTCCGGGTTCCTGTTGAAGGACGCCCCGCCGGCGGACCTGATCTCGGCGGTCCGGGTGGTGGCGGCCGGGGACGCGCTGCTGGCGCCGTCCGTGACGCGGCGCCTGATCGCGGACTTCGCCCGGCAGCGGCCGTCCGGGGCCTCCCGCGGCGGGCCGGCGCTGCGGCTGAACGGGCTGACCCCGCGCGAGACGGAGGTGCTGGAGCTGATCGCGCGGGGGCTGTCGAACCAGGAGATCGCGGGGCATCTGGTGCTTGCGGAGCAGACCGTGAAGACCCACATCGGCCGGGTGCTGGCCAAGCTGGACCTGCGCGACCGCGCCCAGGCGGTGATCTTCGCGTACGAGGCGGGGCTGGTGGTGCCGGGCACACCCGGCCCGTCCGGCAGTTGAGGACGTCTTTCGGCCCGCCCGGCGACTGAGCACATCCATCGGCCCGCCCGGCAGCTGAGCACATCCATCGGCCCGCCCGGCGACTGAGTACGAAGCAGCCCGCCGGGCCGCCCCGTACACCCCCTACTCCGGTATCACCCCGCACTTGGCCCCCCGGTGTGACGCCCCCTCACCCACCCTCTTCCTACCTTCCTCTCCGACGCGCCGAACGGCGTGCGGGAGCCGGTACAGCCGGAGAGGGAGGGTCGGATGCGCCGCTATGCGAGGACCTTGGTCGCGGTCGCCCTGGCGACCACCGTCGTGTCAGGGACCGCCGGCTGGGCGTCGGGGAACGCCCAGCAGGCACTGACGGGGCCGCCTCCCGGCACCGCCGCCTGGCGGTCGGATCACGTACTGGGGCGGGAGCTGCCCGATCCGGCGCGGGACACGCCCGCCGAAGTGGCGCGGTTCTTCGCAGGGTTGAGCGAGCGGGACCGGCAGTCCCTGGTCGCACGGCATCCGCTCGTCGTCGGAAACCTCGACGGCGCACCGGTCGGACTCCGCTACCGGGCCAACGCCCTGGCCCTGAAGGCCGATCCCGATCCCCGGTACGCAAGTCTGGCCGCGGACCCGCACCGCCGGATCCTCGCGTTCGATCCGCGTGGCCGCGGCCAGGTCGCCGAGGTCTTCGGGGACCTGACCACGGCGGACCGGGTCTCGGTCGTCGTGCCGGGTTCGGACATCGACGCCGGGACCTTCGACCGTACGAGCGATGTGTACGGGACGCCGGCCGGCATGGCCAGGTCGCTGTACGCCGAGACCGGTCCGGGCAGTGCGGTGATCGCCTGGGCCGGGTACACCACGCCCGTCGGCGTCGGCGTGGACGCCGCGACCGGCTCGCTCGCCGAGGCCGGGGCGGACCGCCTGACCCGTTTCACGGACGGGCTCGCCGCCACCGGCGTGCCCGAGCCCACCGTGTTCTGCCACAGCTACGGCTCCGTCGTCTGCGGCCTCGCCGCGCCCCGGCTGCGCGCCGGCGACCTGGTCGTCCTCGGCTCGCCCGGGATGCGCGCGGACGACGTCGGCGATCTGCACACCGAAGCCCGGGTGTGGGCCGCCAAGGATCCCGACGACTGGATCGACAACGTGCCCCACGTCGAGTTCGCCGGGCTCGGCCACGGTGCCGACCCGGCCTCCCCGGAGTTCGGCGCCCGCCGGGTGCCCGCCGGTGACGCCCATGGCCACACCGGATACTTCGCCCCCGGCACCGAGTCCCTCCAGGCCTTCGCCGCGATCGCGGACGGGGAGCTGTGATGAGCCT
Organism: Streptomyces sp. NBC_00236; assembly: GCF_036195045.1. Classification (NCBI taxonomy): domain Bacteria; kingdom Bacillati; phylum Actinomycetota; class Actinomycetes; order Kitasatosporales; family Streptomycetaceae; genus Streptomyces; species Streptomyces sp. NBC_00236. Next base: position 2,328,048 of record NZ_CP108100.1, read on the forward strand.
GCACGCCCTCGCCTCCCGTATCGAGGCCCGTACCCCCACCCACCGCGACCGTGCGCTCGACGGTCTGCGCGCCCTGGCGCTGCTCGCCGTCCCGACCGGGCACTGGCTGCTCGGCGGATTCCGGCTGGACGGCGGCGGGGCCCTGCACAACGCCAGTCCGCTCTCGGCCTTCGGCGCACTCGCCCCGATCAGCTGGGTGCTCCAGATGCTGGGCGTCTTCTTCCTCGTCGGCGGGTACGCCTCGGTCCTCTCCTACCGCCGGAGGAAGTCGACGACGGGCGCCTGGCTGCGCGGGCGGATGGCCCGTCTCGGCCGGCCGGTGCTCGGGGTGACGGCCGTGTGGGCGGTGATGATCCCGGTGCTGCACGCGCTCGGAGTGCCCGGCGACACGCTGCGGACCGGGTCGACGCTGGTGATCCAGCCGCTCTGGTTCGTCGGCGTGTACGCGGTGGTGACCGCGCTGACGCCGTTCTGTATCCGGATGGCGAAGAGGCTCGGCGGCTGGGCCGCGGCCCCGTTGCTCGGTGCGGTCGCCGTCGTCGACCTGCTGCGTTACGGGCCGCTCGGTGACGCCATGCCCTCCTGGCTGAGCATGCTCAACATCCTTCCCGGCTGGCTCTTCGCGTACCAGCTCGGTGTCTCCTGGGCCGAGGGCCGGATCGGGAAGCGGGGCGCCCGGTTGCTGCTCGTCGGCGGTGTCGTGCTCTTCGCCGCCCTGCTGTTGCTCTTCCACTACCCGGTGTCGATGGTCGGGGTGCCGGGCGAGGCGCGTACCAACTCGCATCCGCCGTCGCTGCTGGTCCTCGCGCTGGGCGCCGCACAGAGCGGTGCGGCGATTCTCCTGCACGGCCGGATCGGCCGGCTGCTGCGCAGGCCGCTGGTGTGGGCGCCGGTCGTCGTCGTCAACCTTTCGGCGATGACGATCCTGTGCTGGCACCAGACGGCGATGCTCGCGGCGGCGGTCCCGGCGTCCTTCGCGGGGGCGGTGCCCGGGCTGACGACCGGCCCGGACACGCTCGGCTGGGTCCTGGCCCGGCTGGCCTGGATGCCGGTGTTCGCGGGGCTGCTGGTGCTGATCGCCCGGTACGCGCGGAGGTTCGAGGCGCCGTGGAAGGCGGGGACCCGGGCCGCGAACGCCCGCCGCGCGATGGCTGGGGTGCTCGCGGCGGGGTTCGCGGTGTTCGCGCTGGGGCTGGCGTGAGGACACGAACGCCGGGCCCGACGGCTGCCCGCTCACGCGCCCGTCCGGTGCGGCCGTCGCCGCGCCGGACGGGCGCACCGTGCTACTCGCGGGCCGTGGCCGTGTTGCTCATGTCCGGGTAGCGGTCCCCCGCCACCTGGCCGGCGATCGGCTCCAGCAGCGCCAGCTCCTCGGCCGACAGCGTGAGCCGGGTCGCGCCGACGTTCTCCAGCAGCCGGCTGCTCTTACGGGTGCCGGGGATCGGCACCACGGCCAGCCCGTGCACCTGGGCCCGCTGCTGCACCCAGGCGAGCGCCACCTGGGCGGCGGTGGCCCCGTGCGCGGCGGCGATCTTGTGGACGGGCTCCAGCAGCGCGGCGTTCGTCTTCGCGTTGTCGCCGGTGAAGCGAGGCTGGAACTGCCGGAAGTCGTTCTTCGCGAGGTCCTTGCCCGCGTCCGCGAACGCCCCGGTCAGGAAGCCCCGGCCGAGCGGCGAGTACGGCACGAGGGTCACGCCCAGCTCCACGGCGGCGGGTACGGCGCTGCGCTCGACGTCCCGGCTGAAGAGCGACCACTCGGACTGGAGGGCGGCGATCGGGTGCACGGCGTGCGCCTCGCGCAGCTCCGCACCGGTCACCTCGCTCAGCCCGAGCTGCTTGACCTTGCCCTGCTCCACCAGCTCGGCCATCGCGCCGACGGACTCGGCGAGCGGGACGGCCGGGTCCCGGCGGTGCATGTAGTAGAGGTCGATGACGTCGGTGTTCAGCCGTCGCAGGCTGTTCTCGACGGCCTGCCGGATGTACGCGGGGTCGTTGCGCACGCCCCGGTAGTGCTGGTCGTCCTCGCGTCGTTCGATGGCGAACTTCGTGGCGAGGGTGATCTCGTCCCGGTGCGCGCCGACGAAGGGGGCGATGAACGTCTCGTTGGCGCCGAGGCCGTAGACATCGGCGGTGTCGAAGAGCGTGACGCCCGCGGCGAGGGCCGTCTCCAGGGTCTCGCGGGCGGCGGCCTCGTCGGTGTCGCCGTAGAACTCGCTCATGCCCATGCAGCCGAGCCCCTGGACACCGACCTGCGGGCCGCCGGTGCCGAGCTCCGCGGTGGCGATCTTGTTGTCAGTCATCAGGCACTGGGCCTTTCCGGCGCCTGTCAGGCGCCTGCGTAGAACTCGATCTTGTAGTCGAGGACGGCGAGGGTGTCCTGGAGCTCCGCGATCCGCGTCCTCACGTCGCGGCGGGTCGCCTCCAGCAGTTCCTTGCGCTCCTCGAAGGTGTGGTCGCCCTCGCGGACCAGCTCCGCGTACCGGACCATGTCGGCGACCGGCATTCCGGTCAGCCGCAGCTTGCCGACGAAGGCGAGCCAGTCCAGGTCGGCGTTGGTGAAGCGTCGCTGCCCCGTGTGCGACCGGTCGACGAGCGACATCAGCCCGATCCGCTCGTACCAGCGCAGCGTGTGGGCGCTCAGCCCGGTGAAGGCGGCCACCTCACTGATGGTGTACCGGTCCTGGCCCTCGGGCCGCGGGTGGGGCCGGGGGGCCGATGCGCAGGCATCCACCCCTGCCGAAGTGATCTCAGTCTCCCTCACCGTCATGCCTCCACGCTAGAACCCTTGAGTGCACTCTAAGCAAGCGTTGCCGGATACGAGTTTCGGACACAACCGCACCGGGCTCGACGATCCACCACCCCGGGCCCGAAGCCCCGTGACACCGCGGGCCTTTCGCGCCGGGCGGAGCAATGTGGCCCAACCTCGCGCCAACCCCTTGCCCAATGGTCAAGAAACGTTGACCATTGAGCGCATGCCTACCGATGACCCCTCCGAGACGTTTCACGTGACCACGGACGAACAGCTGCGCGCCGTCTCCAATCTCACGCGCCACCGGATCATGGCCGTGCTCCGCTTCGAGCCGGCGACGATCACGCAGATCGCCGCGCGGGTCGGCCTCGCGAAGGGAAGTTCCAGCTATCACGTGCGCCTACTGGAACGGGCCGGCCTCGTGAAGGTGGTCCGGACCCGCAAGGTCCGGGGGGTCACCGAGCGGTACTACGCGATGGCCGCGCAGTCCATCGCGATGCCGGACCCCGGGGCGGGGCAGCCCGACCCGCTGATGCGGCACGCGGTGGCGGACCTGGAAGCCGCACCCGCGGAGAGCGAGCGGCATGTGCGGATGGCGCATCTGCGGCTCACCGACGAACAGTTCACGGAACTGGGGGCGCGGCTGGGCGCCCTGGCGGACGAGTACCAGAAGCTGTCCGATCCCTCACTGCCCGACGTGTCACTCGTTTTCGCACTGTTCCGCCCGGCTCCGCCCGAGCAGGTCGAGGAGGGATCCGAGTGAGAGTGGACGAGAAGAAGTTGCCGTCCGGGTTCGGCCGGCTGTGGACGGCGCAGACGGTGTCGTCGCTCGGTGACGGGGTGACGCACGCCGCGCTGCCGCTGCTCGCCCTGATGCTGACGCGGGACCCGATGGCACTCGCCGTCGTCACGGCCGCCGGGACCCTGCCGTGGCTGCTCTTCGGAGTGCTCGGCGGTGCGCTGGTGGACCGCTGGGACCGCCGGCGCACGATGTGGGTGGCAGACGCGGCGCGCGCGTTGCTGCTGGCGATACCGGCGACAGCCGCCGCACTCGACGTGCTGAGCATTCCGCTGCTCGCGGCCGTCGCCTTCCTGCTCGGCCTCGGCGGACTCTTCTTCGACACGGCCGCCACGGCCTATCTGCCGGATCTCCTCGGCCGCGACCCCGCACTCCTGGAACGCGCCAACTCCCGCCTGCGCGGCGCCCAGACCGCAACGTCCGGCTTCGCGGGGCCGCCCCTGGGCAGTGCGCTGCTCGCGCTCGGACGGGCGGTCCCCCTGCTCGCCGACGCGGTGTCGTTCGCGCTCTCCGCCCTGCTCGTACGGTCGCTGCCCGCCGCGCCCCTGCCCGTGCCCGAGGCCCGCGAGTCGCTGCTCCGGCAGGCGCGGGCCGGGGCCTCGTACGTCTTCCGGGACCGTCTGCTGCTCGGGCTCGCTCTCCGTCCGGCCGTCGGCAACGTCGCCTTCCTCGCCGTGGAGACGGTGCTCGCCCTCTTCGCGCACGACCGTCTCGGCATCCACACCTTCGGCTTCGGCCTGCTGCTCACCGCGGAGGCCACCGGCGGCCTGCTCGGCGCGGGCATCGCCTCCTTCCTCGGCCGGAAACTCGGCACCGGCACCGCGCTGACCTGCACGGCAGCGGTCGAGGGGCTTGCCATCCTGGGACTCGCCTCCGCCCCGAACCCTTACGCGGCCGGGCTCGCGCTCGCCGTCTGCGGCGCGGGCATGGGCGCCACGATGGTGCTCGGCCCCTCCCTCCGGCAGACGATCGTCCCGGCCCACCTGATGGGCAGGGTCGCCTCCACGTCCCGCATGCTCGCCATGTGCGCCGCCCCGTTCGGCGCCTTCCTCGGCGGCTGGCTGGCCACCGCGTACGACATCCGCACCCCGCTCTACGCCGCCGCCGGCCTGCTCCTCACCATGACCGCCGTCACGGCGACCATGACGAGCAACCGCCGGGTCGAGGCAGCACTGCGCGGCGCCGCCCCGGCCGACGCCCCCGATCCCCCGGAGTCCGCGGAACCCGCCCGCGAGGCCGCACTCGAACCGTCCTGAGGCCGCCCCGGCCCGCACCACGCACGTCTCTCGGGGTGCTCTCCAGCCGTCCGGCTCCCGACAGCCTCCGGGCGTCGGCAAGCGGCGCGACGAGGCGCAGAAGGCCCTGTCCGCCGCCGTCGCTCCGGCTCCGGCTCCGGCTCCGGCTCCGGCTCCGGCTCCGGGCAGTCAGCCCGGCTGCGTTCAGGACCGCCGGCGGAACGGGGCGAGCGTGGCGCGCACGAGATCCGCGGCGCCCCAGTCGGGCTCGAACTGGGCGATCACGGCCAGGTGCTGGCGCAGCTGGAGGATCGGCATGCGTGCGCGCCAGTCGCGGTCGAGTCCGGTGAGCTCGGCGTACCGCTCGAAGAACACGTGCGCCTCGGGCGGCGGCGCCGTCGTCCACAGATGGGCCAGGTCGACCTCGGCCCAGGTGTACGACACGGCCGGGTCGATCAGCGCGGGGCGCCCGTCGTGGGTGGCCATGACGTTCTGCGCCCACAGGTCGCCGTGCGTCAGGCACGGGGGCCTGACCGGCAGCAGTTCGGGCAGCCGGTCGCACAGACGCTCCAGCGCCGCCCGGTCCGCGGCGTCGAGGGCCTCCTGGACGCGTCGCTCGCCGAGCCAGCGCAGCAGCCGGTGCTGGGCGAAGAACGCGAATCCGTCGTCCTCCCAGGTGTTGACCTGCCGGCGGCGGCCCAGCCAGTTGTCCCGGTGCCATCCGAACCGGGAGGCCCGCGTGGTGGTGTGCAGGCGGGCGAGGGCGTGCGCGAGCTGTTCCCAGAAGTCCTCGGTGTCCGTCCGGGGCCGCAGTACGGACAGGACGAGCAGGTCGCGGTCCACGAGGACGGTCCCGGGCGTGGCGACGCCGCCCGCCTCGCGCAGCACGGTGAGTCCCTCGGCCTCCGCCGCGAACGCGTCGTCCGACGGCGGATCGTCGAACGCCTTGACGAACACCGTCGTGCCGTCGCCGCGGCGTGCGAGCCCCGCGGTCGCGGCGAGGCCTCCGGTGGCCGGCTCGACGGCGACGACGTCGGTCAGGCCGGCCCCGTGGAGACGTTCGAGCAGGAAGGACATCGCCTCTGTCACGAGTGTGCTCCTCTGTCGGTCACGCGTCATGCGATTCAGGGGTGGTTCAGCATCGGGCCGTCGGCACCGGTCCCTCGCTCCCGGGCCGGGCCTTCGAGGGCCGCCGCACCGGCCCGCACAGCCCTGGGAGGCAGGGAACGCCCGCCTACCGACCGGCCGCGGCAATCCTCCGCCGCGCGCATGGCGTGATCAACCCGCAGGGGCCTTCGGAGCCGACCACTTGGCCTCGGGCTTTCAGCGCGACGTGAAGCCGCTGTCATGCAGTGGTAGTTGCAACGAGAGGAGCCGACTGCCCCGGCCTGTGACCGATGGCCGGTCCCCAGCCTCGGGTGCGCCGTGGTGACGCGGGGGTGCTGAGCCGAGGTGGTCAAGCTCAGGGGCACGATGGGCCATCATCACGCCACAAGCGAAGAGGAAGTCCGAGCGGGCGAGCGAAAGCGAACCCTTGTCCTTACGAGCCGACATGAGGAACACCACGCTCGTCCGTTGTGCCGACTTCAGATGATCAAGCGGTGGCCGTGGGTCACAGGTACGGTCCGACCGCCGGCAGGCAGCGACCGACAAGCGGCCCGGCCGGACAGCCTCCAGGTTCTCCCGGATCGAGACCCGCCGCCGAGCCGGAGCAGATAGGCGCGGGCACTCGCCCTCGGCTCAACTCGACCGAAGCGGCCCGCGATCCGGGCCATGACCTGGTCGAACATCTTCCGCCAGAGGGCAGGATCCACGTCATGGCCCGCGGCCACCGAACGATCTTCGTTTGTCCCCACACCAACCGATGATCACGCGGTGGCTGCTCCCGTTCCCAGCCGGGCCCTTCACGAGATCGCGCAATCAGAACGGATTACCAGGAGCCCCGTCGCCGTCGACATTGGCCACCATCCTGCGCAGCACCTTGAGCGCGGCCACGCACTCCTCGTCGCTGATGCCCTGGTGGACCTCTTCGGGTCCGTCGCAGCCCGCGCCGTCGTGCCGAAGCCCACCGCGGTCTGTGCCGACGAGGGCTCATCCACGCAGCCAGCGGGTGCATCACGAAGCCACACTGGAGTACTAGGAGCTTTCCCGCATTTCCTGGCGGGTCGCCCCTTGGATAACAACCCTTTCTTCAGTGACCATCACCGCCACCGAATGTCTGTCGATGAACCTGCTCTCGTCCGGATTCACCAACTCCTTGTAATTCTTGGACGCAAAGAAGGCATCGTGATCCGCCCAACTCTCGAACCAGATCTCGGTGAGACCGTCGTAGGACGGACTCGGGTACCCCCCTGCGGGTACCGGATGCGAGACGGTGTACTTCTTCACGTACTGCCGCGCTTCCGGAATTGACGTGAACAACGGGGCGTGGCGGTCCCGGTGATGCGCGACGAACTCCCCGAAGGTCATTCCGGCGACACGATTGATCATGAAAACGAACTTGATCACGAGCTTTTCCCTTTCGTGCTCTCAGGCATACGAGGAGCCCGCGGCCGGATACCTCGACAGCAGATCGCGGGCCATGGAGTTAACCTAAACGCTCACATCGATGTCATGGGCAAGCCGCTCTGACTCAGCACACACGGGAGGGGTTCGGATGCGGATCGGTGAACTGTCCACCCGGACAGGAGCAAGCCGTCGATCGCTGCGCTACTACGAGCAGCAGGGTTTGCTGGTCAGCACGAGGTCCCCCAGCGGCCAGCGGTGCTACGACGACGCACACATCCAGCGAGTGGCGCTGATTCAGGTCTTTCTGGCCGCCGGAATGTCCAGCAGAACCATCGCCCAATTGGTCCCCTGCATGACGCTGCCCACCCCGGACAGAGCCCGGAACGCCTTGACGGCAATGAATGAGGAGCGAACCCGCCTTTCATCCACCATTGACAGCCTGGCCGCCGCCAGGGAAGCACTTGATCACCTGATCGACGTCAACCGGAGATTTCTGGCGAACGTGGCGGACGGCTCCGGCGCGGACGGGCCGAATCAACACTCCGCAATCCCTTCGGCGAGATGCCCCCATACCGCTCGCGCCCAAAAGATTTCCCTGGCTGACATCTTCCGCGACCCGCCGGGCTGAGGTCCGTGAAAGATCGGTCGCGATGTCGGACCTCGGCCAAGGCGTCGGCATCAGTGCCGTCATCGCCGAACCACTCCGGAGCAGGGCGCGCGGCACTCGCCCCATCGCCGCACGCCGCCAGCAAGTAGTTCCACCAGAGACCCGGCCGGTCCAGCAGTGGTTCCCCCGGAGCAAGCGAGCCGTCGTCGTACCCATTGATCAGCACCCCCGGTTCCCGTCACCGGCCACTGACACGGTTCGACCAGGATCAGCTCTGGGGGCGTCGTCCAGTTACGGGGACAGGTCTGCCGGCTTACGACGACAGGTCTGCCGGCTGGTGCGCGACAGTGAGTGGCCCCCAGCAGGCCCCCGAGGTCCTGTGCCTCTCACTGATCCGCTTGCCTCGCACACCAGGTCGTTAGTCTCGTAGGTATGCAAAGCCTGGCGATGATCGAGAACTGGCCCGTCCCCACCGCGGCAGCGGCCGTCGTACGAGCAGACGGGACGGTCGCCGGTACGCACGGGCCCACCGCGCACCGCTTCCCGCTCGCCTCCGTCACCAAGCCGCTCGCGGCCTACGCGGCGCTGGTGGCGTACGAGGAGGGCGCGGTCGAACTCGACGAACCGGCGGGCCCCGACGGATCCACGGTCCGGCATCTGCTCGCCCACACCAGCGGTCTCGCGTTCGACGAGCACCGGGTGACGGCCCCGCCCGGCACCCGGCGGCTCTACTCGAACGCCGGCTTCGAGGTGCTCGGCGATCACATCGCGAAGGCCACCGACATCCCGTTCCCCGAGTACCTGCGCCAGGCGGTGCTGGAGCCTCTGGGCATGACGGCGACCACGCTGGACGGCTCCCCCGCGCGCGACGGCGTCTCGACGGTCGAGGACCTCACCCGGTTCGCCGCCGAGGTCCAGGCCCCGCGCCTGCTCGACCCGCGCACGGTGCTGGAGGCGCAGAGCGTCGTCCACCCCGGCCTGAAGGGCGTCCTGCCCGGCTACGGCCACCAGAACCCCAACGACTGGGGCCTCGGCTTCGAGATCCGGGACCACAAGTCGCCGCACTGGACCGGCACCTCCTCCTCCCCCGCGACCTTCGGTCACTTCGGGCAGTCCGGCACGTTCCTGTGGATCGACCCGGCGGCGGGCGCGGCGTGCGTGGCGCTGACCGACCGGGCTTTCGGCCCGTGGGCGGCCGAGGTGTGGCCGCCGTTCACGGACTCGGTGCTGGCGGAACTGCGGGCGTAACCGGCGGCCCGGCGGCGGTCAGGCACTCGAACCACACCGCCTTGCCGCCGCCGTCGCGACGCGCCTCGACGCCCCACTTGTCGGCGACGGCGCCGACGAGGTGCAGCCCCCTTCCGCCCTCGTCGAGCACATCGCCCTCGACCACGACAGGGATCTGCGGGCAGTCGTCCGCCACTTCGACACGCACGCCCTCGCCGTCCGGGAGCCGGAAGACGAAGGTCTGGCAGCGGCGGCCGGGCACGTGCCGGACCACATTGGCGATCAGCTCGGTGAGCGCGAGCTCGGCAGCGTCGGCGAGGTCCGCCATGCCCCATCCGGTGAGGTAGAGCCGCAGGATGCGCCGCAGGTGCCGGGCGGAGTGCTCGCCCATGGCGAAGTCGGCCCGGTAGACGGGCTCTTCGGACTCGGTCCGGTGAGCAATTACGTGATTCATGTCACCATCGTGCGACCAGGTGACTACGCTCGGCTACGTACCGAAACGAACGCCGCGAGGCGTTGCACACCGGAGGTCCTGCCGTGGCCAACGTCCAGTCGCTCGATCCCAGCGCCTCTCCACTGGACTACTACGGCTGGGAGTTGCGCCGCCTGCGCGAGGCCGCCGGCCTGAACCAGGGCCAGTTGGGCGAGATCATCTTCTGTACGGGCTCACTGATCGGCCAGATCGAGACCACGAGGAAGCTACCCACCCGCGACTTCTCCGAACGCGTCGACGCCGCGCTGGGTACGGACGGGACGTTCTCCCGGCTGATGGGCCTGGTCCTGCGGAGCCAGCTGCCAACGTGGTTCCAGCCGTACGCGGAGATGGAGGCGAAGGCCGCCTACATCTCGACGTACCAGGCGCAGTTGGTCTACGGGCTGTTGCAGACGGAGGGGTATGCGCGGGCCCTCCTCGGGGTCGACTACCCGGACAGAATCGACGAAATGGCGGCCGCGCGGCTGGACCGGCAGCGGATTCTAGGGCGCGAGAATCCCCCCGCGCTGTGGATCGTCATGAGCGAGGCCGCACTGCTCCAGGAGGTCGGCGGGCGTGACGTCATGCGAGAGCAACTTGGGCGGCTGTTGGGTCTCCGGAACGACCCCTGGGTACAGGTTCAGGTGCTGCCATTCGACGTCGGGCAACACACGGGAATGATGGGGTCGTTCACCTTGCTGCGTTTCGAGGACGACCCTGACCTCTTCTACGTGGAGAGCTACGATCAAGGCCATATGACCGCCAACCCATCAGTAATCAAGGAGCGTTCGGTCGGCTACGCTCGGCTGCAAGCTACAGCCCTCTCCCCCGAGGACTCGGCATTGCTGATCGCTCGCGTGATGGAGGAACGCTATGGAAACCAGTCATGAGTTGGCAGGAGCGCGCTGGCGCAAGTCGTCGTACAGCGGAACCAACGGCGGCGAGTGCGTCGAGTGCACCGTGACCGGCGGCGCGGCCTGGCGTAAGTCGTCGTACAGCGGAACCAACGGCGGCGACTGCGTCGAGGTCGCTGCCGGCACCTGCGGCTCCGTCCCCGTCCGCGACAGCAAGGTCCACGACGGCCCCGTCATCGTGGTCGGAGCCGGCGCATGGCGCGGCTTCGTGGAAGGGCTTCGCGGGGAGTGACGCCCCTTCTGCCCTACGACGCCGTGCTCTGCGACATCGACGGCGTGATCCGCCACTGGCCGGCTGCGGACGAGTTGGAGCGAGAGCACGGGCTTCCCATCGGCGCGCTCGCAGCCGCGGCATTCGCCCCCGTACGCCTGCACCCGGCCATCACCGGGCAGATCACCGACGAGCAGTGGCGATCTGCGGTCGCCGTCGAACTCGCGGCCCGCCACGGATCAAAGGAGCGAGCGGACGCTGCGGTGGGGGCCTGGTCCGCCCTCCTGCCCGCCGTCGATCAAGAAGTCGTCGCGCTGCTCAAGGAGGTACGCGCGGTCGCGTCCGTAGCCCTGGTCTCCAACGCAACCACACGGCTGGAGCGGGACCTGGAACGCCAAGGACTCGCCGACCTCGCCCATGCCGTCGTGAACACCGCGCGCATCGGCGTCGCGAAACCGGATCTTCGTGTCTACGGCACCGCTGCCGAGCGCCTGGAGGCGGCGGTCGACCGCTGCCTGTTCATCGACGACACCGAGGCCAATGTCGCAGCGGCCCGCGAAGCCGGGATGACCGCCGTCCACTACCGCCGGTTCGCAGATCTGCACGAGGCGTTGTCGCCGCTTCGGCGCGTGGCCTGACTGCCACCCTGAACCACCGGCCTGGGCCTCAGGCGTCAGGGTCGACTTCGGGGTGTGAGAACCGCACGGGCTTGCCCAGCGACCGGGCGTAGGCGATTTCGGCTCGGGTGCTGTCCCCGATGTAGTCGCCCACTACCAGTACCTCATCGGCGAGGCGGATCTTCGCCCGGTGCAGATCGTCGAGTCGAACCTTCAGCGCCTGGGCCTCGACAGGATCGGACCAGAGTGCGTGCGGCGACTTCAGGTCGCAGCCCGGTTTGACGACGATCCTTCCGGCTTCGGTCTCCCGCAGATCGGCCTCGTTCATCTCGGCCATGAAGCGGGTGGAGCCGCAGATCACGACGATACCCGGGAGGCTCAACAGCCTCTTCGCGTCGGCGAGCTTCTCCTCGGGGGTGAGCAGTTGCGGATATGACACCAATTCCTCCTGGCGGTGTGGTCCAAGGGGTGCCTGCGGAGACGAGAACGAGGCTACTGGCAGGTTGGCCCGATTACGGCTGCCGCGCCCGCCACCGCCGCTTCTTCCGGGGCCTGTGCCTGGTCCTCAGTCGCCGTCGACATGACCATGCTGCGTGAGGGCGCGGGTCGTCCGGTCCGGCCGGTCGGCGACATCCGCTCTGGACGCTCTCGCGCTGTCCGTCGAGCTCACGACATGCCTCGCCTCTCTTCGAGCCATCGGGGATGTCACGCGACGCCCCGATTCCCAGCGGCAACGAGGGCGGGCTCATCGGTAAGCTCGGCCCGAACAGGCGTGCTCTGGGGGGCTCATGACGGCAGCGGTTGCACCACCCATCGTTTTCGTCCACGGAACGCGGTTCAGCGCGGGGCAGTGGAGTTCACAACTCGCCGCGCTCCGAGGCGAATACCAGGTCACAGCCGTCGACCTGCCGGGGCACGGAGCCCGTTCCGGTCAGCCCTGGAGTCTGACGTCGGCCACCGAGATCATCGCGTCCGCCGTGGACTCACTGGACAGCGGACCGGCCCTCGTCGTCGGGCACTCGCTCGGCGGGTACGCCGCGCTGGAGTTCGCGCGGCGCTGCCCCGGACGGCTGCGGGGCCTGGTTCTCGCGGGGGCCAGCGCCTCGACGCGCGGGGCGTGGTCGACGCCGTACCGGTGGGCCGCCGGGCTGGTGCCCCGCGTACCGGCGGACCGGCTGGCACGGATGAACGACCGGCTGCTGCGGCGGCTCTACCCGGCTGATGTGGTGGAGGCGACCATTCGTTCCGGTTACGCCTTCCATACGCTGCCGGCCGCCTGGGGCGAGGTGCTGGGGCGGTTCGACGCGAACGCGATGCGTCATGTCGCGGCTCCCGTGCTCATTCTGAACGGCGAGAAAGACACGGTCTTCCGGTCAGGTGAAGCGGCCTTCGCCCGGGCCCATCCGCAGGCCCGTGTCGAATTGATCCCGCGAGCGAGGCATCTTGCGAACTTCGACGACCCGGAGGCCTTCACCGACGCCGTCCGCCGCTTCGCCCGTGAACTGACCGCCGCCGACTGACCGCAGCCGTCCCCGCCCCAGTCCCCGTCACCTCACCTCACCTCACCTCACCTCACTGCCGAACGAGAGGTCGCGCTTCGGGCAGGGCAAGCACCAACATGAGATCAAGTCATGCCATATCGACTCGAAGATCCTTCGCGGCAGGGCCGAATCAGTCCGACGACGCGAAGATCCGGTCCAGCGGGAACCTTCGGCCCGTTGCCGGACACGTACAGGGCATGGAACCGAAAGACGCTGATTCCGCCGTACCGGTCGGAGGGATATCCGACCGGGAGCTGTGGGCGAGGGCTGTCGACGGCGACCGGGAGGCGTTCGGCCGGATCTTCGACCGTCATGGGAAGACCGTCTACAACCATGTGTTCCGACGGACGGCCGACTGGTCCGAGGCCGAAGACCTCACGTCGACCGTTTTCCTGCACGCCTGGCGGCGACGGTCCGAGACGGTGCTGGACCGCGACTCCGCCTTGCCCTGGTTGCTGGGCATCGCCGACCACCTGCTGTCGAACACCAGGCGGCGGCTGAGGCGGGCGGAGGCGCTGCTGCGTCGGCTCGTCTCGCATGACGAGTCCGTGGGCGACCACGCCGACCACGTCGTCGTCATGGTCGACGACGAGCGTCGGATGTCGGAGATCCACCGGGCGCTGGCGCGGCTGCCGCGCCACGAACGCGAGGTGGTCGAGCTCTGCGTGTGGACGGGCCTGGATCAGCAGGCAGCCGCAGCAGCGCTGGGGGTGGCGGTCGGGACCGTGAAGTCCCGACTGCACCGGGCCCGGCGGAGGCTGGGGGCCGACCTCCTCGACGGAGCGACGGTGACGGCGTCATTCAGTTCCAGTACCCCCGTCCACGCGAAGGAGGTCGCACGATGAATGACGCGCAGGGCATTCCTGCGGCTCCTTCCGATCGTGATCTGCCGAATCACCGGCGGACTCGTGAGGAGCTACTGATGAAGATCGATCCCGAGGACAACCGTGCTTCGCTGCACCGCAGGTGGGGCGTGCCGCTGGCCGTAGCCGCCGGGGTCGCGGCGGTGAGCGTCGCGGCCGTGGCCGCCTTCGGCGGGGCGGGGGACGCCGAGCCGGTTCTCGCCGGCCCCGCCGGAAACCCTACGGGCGCCACTGCGTCACCGAGTACGGGCACCACGTCCGGCTCCACATCGGGCGGAACCGACAAGGCCCCCGTGACCACCGCTCCGGACGCCTTCACCGTCACCAGCGGGAAGACGACCCCGATCGACGCGGGGACCGTCACCAAGATCCTCTCCTCCTGCCTGGGCGCGGACGCGTCGCGGTACCACTCGGTGGTCGCCGTCCGCACTCCCCTCGCCTCGAAGGACTGGGACGGCGTGGTCGTCGCCGTGGACTCCGCCGGCCAGTACGTGCAGTGCGAGTCGAAGGGCAACAAGGGCAACAGCCCGGACTCCCCGCCCACGTTCATCAACAACCGCCTGTGGGGCACCGGTCACACGATCGCGTACTTCGACTCCCTCGGCACGGTCGCCGGCAAGGGGAAGTACCTCATGCTGGGCGCCGGACACTACGCGTCCAACGTTTCCAAGGTCGCCATCAGCTACGGCGACGACCCGAAGCAGTACCCGGCGGTCATGGCGGGCGGCGCGTTCGTCTATTCGGCAGCCCTGTCCGCCGACACCTCCGACCCGCACTTCACGGGCCCGAACCCCTACGTCCACGCGTACGACGCATCCGGCAAGGAGATCTACAACCAGAAGGAGGACCCGCAGTTCGCCGGCTAGCAGCGGGCCGTCACCGCTCCGTCGTTCAGACCGTCGCCACCCGCCCCGCGTACCGCTGCGTCCAGCCGGTGCCCTTGTCGGCGGTGAGCACCACGTCGTAGTAGCCGTGCTCGGTGGGCCAGTTCACGACGGTGGAGCGGCCGCCGGGCACGGTGATCTTCCGGGTGCCGCCGACGTAGTCGTTGGCCTTCAGCGTGTAACGGACGGGGTGCCTGCCGTCGTTGTGCAGGCGCAGCCTGACCACGGCGCGCCTGCCCTTGACCAACTCCGCCTCCACGCGCGGATGGCCGTCGCGATCAGTGCTCCCGCCCTCGGGAATCACCTGCCCTGCGAAGGAGCGCAGGAAGCCGTCGGGGCCGTAGACGGAGAAGGCGTACTTGCCGTCGGTCGCGTTCGTGTCCCAGGTGTACGTACGCGGGTTCGCCGCGCTCACCGTGTACGGGGTGTTGGCGAACGGGAGGTACCGGTCGGGGAAGACCTGGAGGCTCACCGCCTTGCCCTCCGGGCCCCCGGACAGCGACATGGAGGCGGTCACCGTGCCGGCGGCACGGTCCTCGGTGAAGGTGGCGTGCGGGTGGAAGGAGAGGCCGCGCGACTCCATCCGGTCACGCGGCGGCTTCGGCGGGGTGCCGGTGACCGGGTCGGCGATGACGACCGGGCCCGGGCGCGGGTGTGCGAAGTCGATCGCGCTGGTCAGGTCGCCGGCGATCGACCGGCGCCAGTCGGTGATGTTCGGGCAGGTGAACGGCTTGCCCAGGTGGGCGGCCCAGGTCTCCAGGAACTTCACCGTCGAGGTGTGGTCGAACACCTCCGAGGCGACATAGCCGCCCCGGGTCCACGGCGAGACCAGCAGCATCGGTACCCGGGGGCCGAACCCGTACGGAGTGGTACCGGAGTACTCGCCGGGCGTGCCCTCCTCCGGGCGCGGGGGCAGGACGTGGTCGAACTTTCCGTCGTTCTCGTCGTAGGTGATGATCACCAGGGTGTGGTTCCAGATGTCCTGGTTGCTCTGGAGCGTCTTGAGGATCTTGTTCATGTAGCGCTCGCCGTGCACCGTGTCGAAGCCCGGGTGCTCACTCCACGCGGCGGGCATCACCACCCAGGAGACCTCGGGCAGGGGGTGCTCGGCCCCCGGTTCGCAGGCGGCGATCAGGTCGCGGAGGACGGCGTCGAGGTTCGCCTCGGAGTCGTCGTTGGGCGTGGTGGCGCCCTCGTAGACGAAGGAGTTGGCCTTCCAGATCTTGCCGGTGCCCGGTTCGAGGTCGGCCGCGTCCGCCGTGCGGGGGTCGAAGGCGGCGAAGCTGTTGGTGACGTTGCAGCCGTACTCGCCGATGAAGCCGTTCTGGAGGCTGCCGCCGACGCCGTTGCCGCTGTTGTCGGAGTAGACCCGCCAGTCGATGCCGGCCTGCTGGAGCTGTTCGGGGACCGTGGTCCAGGTGCGGCTGTAGTTGTTCTGCTTGGCGTTGGTGGTCTCGCCGCCGCCCGAACCGGTCATCAGGTAGTAGCGGTTGGGGATGGTCGGCCCGTGCATGGAGCAGAAGTTCATGTCGCAGACGGTGTAGTGGGAGGCCAGCGAGTACATCCACGGCATGTAGTCGGGCGTGTAGTACCACATGCAGTGGTCGCCCTTGTCCTTCACCCAGGTGTCCCACCGCCCGCCGTTGGCCCCGTAGAAGTTGTGCTTGTCGCTCCAGGTGGCGGTCGACACGGCGGGCGTCACGATGGCGCCGGTGGCGTCGCGTTGCTGGAAGACGTTCGTGCCGTCCTGGAATCTCAGGACCTGCTTGTCGTCGTGTCCGCGTACGCCGCGCAGCTGACCGAGGTAGTGGTCGAAGGACCGGTTCTCCTGCATCAGGATCACCACGTGCTTCAGATCGGATATGTCGCCGTTGTAGCCCTTGGGCAGGACGTAGTCGGCCGCACTGGCCTGCGCCCCGGCGACCGCCTCGGCGACCGGGCCTGCGGCGATCGCACCGAGGGTGACGGCGGCCGTCTGCAGCATCCGGCGCCGCGTGATGCGGAATTCGCCGGTGTGCTCGCCGGTGGCGCTGTTCTCGGTGTCGGGACTCGGGGACTCGGCGGTGTGGAGGATCATCAGGGGCCACCTCTGGGGGGAGTGATTCGAGGGGGAGGAACGTCGGCGCGTGCCTGCGAAAACTAGGCCGCCGGAGAGAACGGCGGGCGAACCAGGGACGTATTCCTGAGGCACCGGAAGATTTCCACGGCCCTCGGCGCCGGGTCGAGATGCTGCACGGTGATAGCCGAAACTCGCGCCCCGTTGGCTTGTTGATCCACCATGCCGCGCCACTGGTCGGTGATCACCGATGACCGCTACGCTCCCCGGCCATGGCCCACACAGTCCGCGCGACCGCCTCCGACGTCCCGGCGCTCGCCGCCGTCCTCGCCAGCGCGTACGCCGAGGACCCCGTCTGGTCCTGGCTGATGCCGCACGACCGGGACCGGCGGCTGCGGCTCCTGTTCACCGCGCACCTCGCCCAGCAGGTCCCGGCGGGCCGGGTGTGGACGGACGAGAACCGCACGGTCGCGGCGGTGTGGGCGGAGCCCGGGCAGTGGAAGCTCCCGGTGAGCTACCTGCTGCGCAACGCGGGCACGCTGCTACGAGCCGGGCGGGCCCAACTGCCACGGACGGGGTTGCGGTTGCTCGCCCTGGAGCACCGCCACCCGGCCGGGCCGGCCCACTGGTACGTCGAGTACATCGGCACCCACGCGGACGCGCGCGGCACGGGGCGTGGCTCGCAAGTGCTGAGCGGGCTGCTGGAGCAGGCCGACGCGGACGGGCGGCCGGTGTTCCTGGAGTCGAGCAACTCCCGCAATCTGACGTTCTACGAGCGGCACGGTTTCGCCGTGCACGAGGAGATGACGTTCCGGGCCGGTCCGCCGATGTGGTCGATGTGGCGCAGATAGGTCATCCGGTGGCGTCAGCCGGGGAGCTCCCAGATCAGCACCTCGGACGTCCCACCCGCGACCAGCTCAAGGCCCGTCTCCTCCGCGATCCGCGCCGCGTCGCCCCCCGTCAGCTCCGCGTCACCGATCCGCACGACCCCCCGCACCACGTGCACGTACACCCGCGGCGCGTCCGGCACCGCCGCGCGCTCACCCTCGGCCAGCCGGCGCACGTGGAGCATCGCGCCGGACTCCGGCAGCGCGTACGGGGTGGAGTCGGCGATCCCGTGGACCGTCGTGTACGAGGGCTCGCCGCCCGGCTCCAGGGGCGCGAGCCACATCTGGAGGAACGTCAACGTCCCTTCACCGTCGTTGCGTTCGACGTGGCGGACGCCGGAGGCCGCGCTGAGGTGCTGGACGTCCCCGGGCCGTACGACGGTGGCGTGACCGGCCGAGTCCCGGTGGGTCAGCTCGCCCTCCACGACCCAGGTGACGATCTCGGTGTGGCTGTGCGGGTGCTCCTCGAACCCGGCGCCGGGGGCGAGGCGTTCCTCGTTGCAGGCCAGGACCGGGCCGAAGCGGAGGTTGTCGGGGTCGTAGAACGTGCCGAAGGAGAAGGAGTGCCGGGACTCGATGCCGGCCGCCCCGTCCCCACCCCTGAAGCGGTCGCCCGAGCGACGTACGGAAATCACCCGCCCCACGGTAGCCCGGCCGGGCGGGGCGGGCCCCCGGGCTCCCGTCGGCTACCCGGCGGTACGACCCGCCACCCGCCCCGCCCCTTCGGGCACGCGTCCGGATAGGGCAGTCTTGTCCCCGTGCCCCGACCCGATCCTGAGCAGCCCGCTGCGAACGCCGCCCATCTCCATGCCGCGACCCTGAAACGGCTGGAGCAGTCCTCCGGCCGGCTGGCCGCGAACGCGATCGCCCGCATGGACGAGTCGCTGCCCTGGTACCGGGCGATGCCACCGGAGAACCGGTCCTGGATCGGTCTGGTGGCCCAGGCCGGTATCGCCGCGTTCACCGAGTGGTTCCGGCATCCGGAGACCCCGCAGGCCATCTCGACCGATGTCTTCGGTACGGCTCCGCGCGAGCTGACCCGGGCGATCACGCTGCGGCAGACCGTCGAGATGGTGCGGACGACCATCGAGGTCATGGAGGCGGCGATCGACGAAGTCGCCGCGCCCGGCGACGAGTCGGTGCTGCGTGAGGCGCTGCTCGTCTACGCGCGGGAGATCGCCTTCGCGACCGCCCAGGTGTACGCGCAGGCCGCCGAGGCCCGTGGCGCGTGGGACGCCCGGCTGGAATCGCTCGTGGTCAACGCGGTGCTGTCCGGCGAGGCCGACGAGGGCGCCGTGTCCCGGGCCGCCGCGCTCGGCTGGAACTCGCCCGAGCATGTGTGCGTGCTCCTGGGCACCGCCCCCGACGGGGACAGCGAGCTGACGGTGGAGGCGATCCGCCGAGCCGCCCGGCACGCCAAGCTCCAGGTCCTGACCGGGGTGCTGGGCAACCGCCTGGTCGTGATCGCCGGCGGCAGCGACAACCCGCTCCAGGTCGCGAAGGCGCTGATCGGCCCGTACGCGGCGGGTCCGGTCGTCGCCGGGCCCGTGGTGCCCGACCTGCTGGCCGCGACCCGGTCCGCGCAGGCGGCGGCTGCCGGGCTCAAGGCGTGCGGTGCCTGGCAGGACGCCCCGCGGCCGGTCCTCGCGGACGATCTTCTGCCGGAGCGCGCGATGGCGGGCGACCCGGCCGCACGGGATCAGTTGGTGGAGGAGATCTACAGACCGCTCGAAGAAGCAGGTTCTGCCCTCCTGGAGACGCTGAGTGTGTATCTGGAACAGGCGAGCAGTCTCGAAGGCGCCGCCAGGATGCTCTTCGTCCACCCCAACACCGTGCGCTACCGGCTCCGACGTGTGACAGACGTCACCGGCTGGTCCCCGTCCGACGTCCGCTCGGCGTTCACTCTGCGGATCGCCCTGATTCTGGGGCGTCTGGCCGACAGGGATCTCCAGTCCTAGACTTTTGTCGGACATCAACAATTCCCCCTACGGTTCTTCGTCCCTGTCCCCACGGGCGTTCCGTACCGTTCACAAGAGAGAGTGTGAGGGTGCTCGTACTCGTCGCTCCCGGCCAAGGCGCTCAGACGCCCGGCTTCCTGACTCCCTGGCTCGACCTCCCCGGTGCCACCGACCGCATCGCGGCCTGGTCCGACGCCATCGGGCTCGACCTTGCCCACTACGGCACCAAGGCTGACGCGGACGAGATCCGCGACACCGCGGTGGCTCAGCCGCTGCTGGTCGCCGCGGGTCTGCTGTCCGCTGCCGCGCTGGATGCTTCTCCGGCCGTCGTCGCAGGTCACAGCGTGGGTGAAATCACCGCGGCCGCTCTCGCCGGGGTCATCGGCGACGAGGCGGCGCTGCGTTTCGTCCGTACCCGTGGGCTCGGCATGGCCGAGGCCGCCGCGGTCACCGAGACCGGCATGGCTGCGCTGCTCGGCGGTGACCCCGAGGTCACCGTCCCGCACCTGGAGAAGCTCGGTCTGACGCCCGCGAACGTCAACGGGGGCGGCCAGATCGTCGCCGCCGGCACGGCCGCGCAGATCGCCGCGCTCGCCGAGGACAAGCCCGAGGGTGTGCGCCGGGTCGTCCCGCTCAAGGTCGCCGGCGCGTTCCACACGCATCACATGGCTCCCGCGGTCGAGCGTCTCCGTGAGGCCGCCGCGGCCCTGGAGATCTCCGACCCGGCCGTGACATATGTCTCGAACGCCGACGGGCAGACCGTCGCCACCGGCGCGGAGGTCATCTCCCGGCTGGTCGGCCAGGTCGCCAACCCGGTCCGCTGGGACCTGTGCATGGAGACGTTCAAGGCGCTGGGCGTCACCGCGATCGTCGAGGCCTGCCCCGGCGGCACGCTGACCGGTCTGGCCAAGCGCGCACTGCCCGGCGTGCAGACCCTCGCGCTCAAGACCCCCGACGACCTCGACGCGGCCCGCGCGCTCATCGCTGAGCACGCAGGCGCCTAAGGAGCCCGAGAGCATGTCGAAGATCAAGCCCAGCCAGGGCGCCCCGTACGCGCGGATCATGGGTGTGGGCGGCTACCGCCCGACCCGTGTCGTGCCCAACGAGGTGATCCTCGAGACGATCGACTCGTCCGACGAGTGGATCCGCTCCCGGTCCGGCATCGCCACCCGCCACTGGGCCTCCGACGAGGAGACCGTGGCCGCGATGTCCGTCGAGGCGTCCGGCAAGGCCATCGCCGACGCCGGGATCACGCCGGAGCAGATCGGCGCGGTCATCGTCTCCACCGTCTCGCACTTCAAGCAGACCCCGGCCATCGCGACCGAGATCGCCCACAAGATCGGTGCGGGCAAGCCCGCCGCCTTCGACATCTCGGCCGGCTGCGCGGGCTTCGGCTACGGCCTGACGCTCGCCAAGGGCATGA
Source organism: Streptomyces sp. NBC_00236 (assembly GCF_036195045.1). Classification (NCBI taxonomy): domain Bacteria; kingdom Bacillati; phylum Actinomycetota; class Actinomycetes; order Kitasatosporales; family Streptomycetaceae; genus Streptomyces; species Streptomyces sp. NBC_00236. Next base: position 2,348,999 of record NZ_CP108100.1, read on the forward strand.
TCGTCGAGGGCTCGGCCGAGTACGTACTCGTCATCGGCGTGGAGCGGCTGAGCGACCTCACCGACCTGAGCGACCGCGCGACGGCGTTCCTGTTCGGCGACGGCGCCGGTGCGGTCATCGTCGGCCCCTCCCAGGTGCCCGCCATAGGCCCGACGGTCTGGGGCTCCGAGGGCGACAAGTCCGAGACGATCAAGCAGACCGTGGCGTGGGACACCTTCCACGCCGACCGTCCGGAGAAGTTCCCGGCCATCACGCAGGAGGGCCAGGCGGTCTTCCGCTGGGCCGTCTTCGAGATGGCGAAGGTCGCCCAGCAGGCGCTGGACGCGGCCGGGATCGCCCCGGCAGACCTGGACGTCTTCATTCCGCACCAGGCCAACATGCGGATCATCGACTCGATGGTGAAGACACTGAAGCTGCCGGAGCACGTCACGGTCGCCCGTGACGTGGAAACCACCGGCAACACCTCCGCCGCCTCGATTCCGCTCGCAATGGAGCGGCTCCTGGCGACCGGTCAGGCGAAGAGCGGCGACACCGCGCTCGTCATCGGCTTCGGGGCGGGTCTCGTCTACGCCGCGACGGTCGTTACCCTCCCCTAGGCACACCGGGTCTTTTCGCCCGGTCGCCCGAACCCAGCAGATATCACCGAAGGAGCGCCAACATGGCCGCCACGCAGGAAGAGATCGTCACCGGTCTCGCCGAGATCGTCAACGAGATCGCCGGTATCCCGGTCGAGGACGTCCAGCTGGACAAGTCCTTCACCGACGACCTGGACGTCGACTCGCTGTCCATGGTCGAGGTCGTCGTCGCCGCCGAGGAGCGCTTCGACGTCAAGATCCCCGACGAGGACGTCAAGAACCTCAAGACGGTCGGCGACGCCGCCGACTACATCCTCAAGCACCAGGGCTGATCCCAGCCGAGCTGTGTCGCCACCCGGCGGTGGCGCCGCTGATTCACGACCCTCTACACGTGGAGAAGATTTTCCAGTGAGCTCGACCAATCGCACCGTGGTCGTCACCGGTATCGGCGCAACCACTCCGCTGGGTGGCGATTCCGCATCGACCTGGGAAGGTCTGATGGCCGGCCGTTCCGGCGTCAAGCCTCTTGAGGGCGAACGTTTCGCCGAACTGCCTGTCCGGATCGCGGCCCTCGCGGCCGTCGACCCGGGCGACGTCCTGCCCCGCCCGCTCGCCCGCAAGCTGGACCGCTCGGCGCAGTTCGCGCTGATCGCGTCCCGTGAGGCGTGGGCGGACGCGGGCTTCACCGGCCCTGCCGGTGAGGACGAGAAGATCCGCCCCGAGCGGCTGGGTTCGGTCATCGCCTCCGGTATCGGCGGCGTGATCACCCTGCTCGACCAGTACGACGTGCTGAAGGAGAAGGGCGTACGCCGCGTCTCCCCGCACACCGTGCCCATGCTCATGCCCAACGGCCCGGCCGCCAACGTGGGTATCGAGGTGAACGCCCAGGCGGGCGTCCACACCCCGGTGTCCGCCTGCGCGTCGGGTGCCGAGGCCATCGGCTACGCCGTCGAGATGATCCGTACCGGCCGTGCCGACGTGGTCCTCGCCGGTGGCACCGAGGCGGCGATCCACCCGCTGCCGATCGCCGCGTTCGCCAACATGATGGCGATGTCCAAGAGCAACGACGAGCCCGAGAAGGCCTCGCGCCCGTACGACACGGGCCGGGACGGCTTCGTCCTCGGCGAGGGCGCCGGTGTCGTCGTCCTGGAGTCCGCGGAGCACGCCGCCGCGCGTGGCGCCCGGGTCTACTGCGAGGTCCTGGGCCAGGGGCTGTCCGCGGACGCCCACCACATCGCCCAGCCCGAACCGACCGGGCGCGGCATCGCCACGGCGATGCAGAACCTGCTGGACCAGACGGACCTCAAGCCGTCCGAGGTCGTGCACCTCAACGCGCACGCCACGTCCACGCCGCAGGGTGACATCGCGGAGCTGAAGGCACTGCGCAAGGTCCTGGGCGATGATCTGGACCACGTCGCGATCTCGGCGACGAAGTCGATGACGGGGCACCTGCTCGGTGGCGCGGGCGGTATCGAGACCGTGGCGACCGTGCTGGCCCTGCACCACCGGATGGCTCCGCCGACCATCAACGTCGAGCACCTCGACGAGGCGGTCGAGGCGGACATCGTGCGCGACGATCCCCGTCCGCTGCCGGAGGGTCCGATCGCGGCGATCAACAACTCGTTCGGGTTCGGCGGGCACAACGTGGTGCTGGCGTTCCGTAGCGTGTGATCTTTCGCGCCTGTACGCGTGAAGCCCGTCTCTCCCGTGAGGAGAGGCGGGCTTCACGCTTGGCGCGGGCCTTTTCGGGGGCTCCGCCCCCGGACCCCCGCTCCTCAATCGCCGGAGGGGCTTGATTTGGGCTGATCTCCTCTTGGAAGGCCGTATTCAGCCACGCCAGGAGAGCCCCGGCAACGTCACACCACCTGGTGCAGCCACCGCACCGGCGCGCCCTCGCCCGCGTGGCGGAAGGATTCCAGCTCGTCGTCCCACGGCTTGCCCAGGAGCTTGGCGATCTCGCCCTCCAGGTCGCTCTCGCCGCTCAACGACCGTGCCAGCGCGGCCCTCAGCCGGTCCTCGGGGACCAGGATGTCGCCGTGCATGCCGGTGACGGCGTGGAAGATGCCGAGTCCGGGCGTGGAGCTGTAGCGCTCGCCCTCCGCGGTCGGCGAGGGTTCCGCCGTCACCTCGAAGCGCAGCAGATCCCAGCCGCGCAGCGCGGAGGCCAGTTTCGACGCCGTGCCCGGGCTGGCCTGCCAGGAGAATTCGGAGCGCCAGGTGCCGGGTGCGGCCGGCTGTCTGATCCAGTCGAGCTGGACCCGCACGCCGAGTACGCCCCCCACCGCCCATTCGACGTGGGGGCAGAGCGCGCGCGGGGCTGAGTGGACGTACAGGACTCCACGTGTCGTCACCGGGACCTCCAGTGTGGGACGAGGTTCGCCTTCCCCAGCGGCCTCGCGCCCGTACTGCCTCTTTTCGGCCGACTTCCCGAAGCTGTCATCAGTAAACAGTATCGGGAGTTAATGTCCGGAGAAGGGAGGGTATGTGACGTGATGTGAAGTTCGAGGGCCACCCGAGTGGAGCCGGGCAGCCGAAGGAACCACTGGTTCGACGGGGAAAAGCTACCGTGCGGCGGCGTCCGAGGTGTGACGTACCGTCGGTCCCGGGCCCATGATTCGCTCAGCATTCACCCTGCGGAGCACGCGGGCCCGCCGACCGGTGCCGCACGGGTGTGCCGGAGGCATGGGACAGGAACAGGAGGGGACGAGGGCAATGCCGGATCGCTCCGTACGGCACCGTTCGCGCACCGCACTGGCCGCACTGGCCGCCGTGACGTTCCTCGGCACGGCCGTCCTGACGGGCTGTGACTCCGGGCCCGACGGGACGACGAAGGGCGCGAAGGCGGACGCGGGCCGGAAACCGGCCGCCGCACCGCTCTGGGACCGCAGTCCGGAATCGGTCGCCGCTGTCGGGGACTCCATCACTCGCGGCTTCGACGCCTGTTCGGTACTGGCCGACTGTCCCGAGGCCTCTTGGGCGACCGGCACGGACAGCTCGGTGCGCAGCCTGGCGGTACGTCTCCTCGGCGCGTCGGGCGCCGCCGACCGCAGCTGGAACCACGCCGAGACGGGCGCCAGGATCGCCCAGCTGCCGGAGCAGATGGCGCTGGCCGCGCAGGAGGACCCTGATCTGGTGACGGTGATGATCGGTGCGAACGACGCCTGCCGGGACTCCGTGCGGACCATGACTCCGGTGGCGGACTTCCGGGCGTCGTTCGAGGCGTCGCTGCGTCAGCTGCGCAGCGCGGCGCCGAAGACACAGGTGTACGTGTCGAGCGTGCCGGACCTCAAGCGGCTCTGGTCGACGGGCCGGGTCAATCAGCTGGGCAAGCAGATCTGGAAGCTGGGCATCTGCAAGTCGATGCTGGGTGACGCGGACAACATGGGGGCCTCCGCGGTGGCCCGGCGCACGGCGGTGCAGGACCGTGTCGTCGCGTACAACGAGGTCCTGCGCGAGGTGTGCGCGAAGGACCGGCGCTGCCGTTACGACGGCGGGGCGGTGTTCGACTACCGGTTCACCGGCAAGCAGCTCAGCCAGTGGGACTGGTTCCATCCGGGGCGCAACGGGCAGGCCCGGCTCGCCGAGATCGCCTACCGCAATGTCACGGCGGCACGGCCTCCGGGCTAAAGTTCGCGATCATGGACACGGGTTCGAACACGGTGATGCGTACGGAACACTTCGGCACCCTCGGGGACGGCACAGCCGTTGACCGCTGGACGCTGGAACGCGGTGGCACGCGGGTCCGGTTGCTGACGTACGGCGCCGTCGTGCAGTCGGTCGAGGTGCCCGACCGGGACGGCGCACGGGCCGGGGTGGCGCTCGGGCTGCCGGATCTCGCCTCGTACCAGCGGTACACCGGGCCGTACTTCGGGGCGCTGGTCGGGCGGTACGCGAACCGGATCGGCGGGGCGGCGTTCGTGCTCGACGGGCGGACGTATCAGGTCACGCGCAACGAGGGCCGCAACCATGTGCACGGCGGGACCACCGGCTTCGACAAGCGGGTGTGGGACGCCCGCGAGATCGCCGGCGGGGTGGAGCTGTCCCTGGTCGCGGCGGACGGCGAGGAGGGCTTCCCGGGGCGGCTGGAGGTCTCGGTGGCGTACACCCTGGACGAGGACGGGGCGCTGCGGATCGCGTACCGGGCGACGACGGACGCGCCGACCGTGCTGAACCTGACCAACCACACGTACTGGAACCTGGCGGGCGCCGAATCCGGCAGTGCGCTCGGCCAGCGGCTGCGGATCGCGGCCGGGCGGATCACCCCGGCCGACGCGGAGTCCCTGCCGACGGGCGAGTTCCTGCCGGTGGACGGGACGCGGTTCGACTTCCGGGAGCCGCGGCCGGTCTCCAAGGAGTACGACCACAACTTCGTGCTGGACGAGGACGTGACGGGCCCGGTCGCCGAGCTGTACGACGAGGTGTCGGGGCGGGTCCTGACCGTCACGACGACGGAGCCGGGCCTGCAGCTGTACACGGCGGACCACTTCGGGGGACGGCCGTTCGTCCCGTGCGCCGGGATCGCCCTGGAGACCCAGCACTTCCCGGACTCGCCGAACCGGCCGGAGTTCCCGAGCACGGTGCTGCGGCCGGGCGAGGAGTTCGTCTCGACGACGGTGTACGGCTTCTCGGTGCGCTGAGGCGGCATCGGCAGAGCTTGGCTGACCTGCGGGAACGCCGATATTACAAGATCGTTAAGCACCACCTGCGGGTGATTCCGGATGATCTACGCGCGTCCGCGTAATGCGCCCCGTCCCGCGCCCCCCAGGGTGACCGCATGACTTCCAAGCCTGCCGAACCGACCTCCGGCCTGCCCTCCAGGCGCACCCTCATCGCGGGTGCCGCCGCAGGTGCCGCCGCTCTTGCCACCACCGCCGTGACCACGGCCGACGCCGCCTCACCGGGCTCCCTCACGGCCCCGGCTGCCGCCCCCGGCTCCGACTGGGACGCCTGCCTGACCGTCGCCCGCGCCATCCTCGTCCACGACGAGCAGGACAAGCCGCTGGTACCGCACTACCGTGACGTCCTGCTCTCCAAGGGGCTGCCGCGCAGCCGCAAGGCCCCGAAGAAGGTGCTGATCGTCGGCGCGGGCCCGGCCGGGCTCACCGCCGCCCATCTGCTCCGCGAGGCCGGGCACACCGTCACCGTGATCGAGGCCAACGGCAACCGCGTCGGCGGCCGGATCAAGACCTTCCGCAACGGCGGCCACGAGAACGCGAAGTCGCCCTTCGCCGACCCCAAGCAGTACGCCGAGGCCGGGGCGATGCGGATCCCCGACAGCCACCCGCTCGTCACCGGGCTCATGGACGGCTTCGAGCTGAAGCGCCGCCGCTTCCACCTCGTCGACGTCGACGCCGCGGGCAAGCCCGTCAACCACACCTGGATCCACGTCAACGGCATCCGGGTCCGCAAGGCGGACTACGCGCAGAAGCCGCAGGCGGTCAACCGGTCCTTCGGGGTTCCGGCCGCCTTCGAGGACAAGACCGCCTCGGCCATCGTGCGGGAGGCCTTCGCCCCCGTACGCAAGGAGTTCGAGGGCAAGGAGGGTTCCGAGCTCGTCCAGGGCTGGGCCCGGGTCATCGAGCGGTACGGCCACTGGTCGATGTTCCGCTTCCTGACCGAGGCGGCCAAGCTGGACGAGCGCACCATCGACCTCATCGGCACGGTCGAGAACCTCACCTCGCGGCTCCCGCTCGCCTTCGTGCACAGCTTCATCGGGGCTTCCCTGATCAGCCCGGACACCGCGTTCTACGAACTGCCCGACGGCACGGCGACGCTGGCCGACGCCATGTACGCGCGGGTGAAGGACCTGGTGCGGCTGGACCGCCGGGCCGCCAGGATCAGCCACGGGAAGGACGGCGTCCGGGTCGAGACGGTGTCGGAGGGCCGTGACGGCAAGGTCGTCCGGGAGACCTTCACCGGGGACCGGGCGATCATCACCGTGCCGTTCTCCGGCCTGCGGCACGTCCCGGTCACACCGCCGCTCTCGTACGGCAAGCGGCGGGCGATCACCGAGGTCCACTACGACACCGCCACCAAGGTGCTGCTCGAATTCAGCCGCCGCTGGTGGGAGTTCGAGGAGAAGGACTGGAAGCGGGAGCTGGAGAAGGTCCGGCCCGGACTGTACGACGCTTACCGGCTCGGCAAGGCGCCGGCCGACGGCTCACTGCTGGGCGCGCACCCCTCCGTACCGTCCGGACACATTCCGCCCAACCAGCGCGTGCACTACGCGGCGTACCGCGCGACCTCCCGCAACCAGCCCGAGGCGGCCCATGTCATCGGCGGCGGATCGGTCACCGACAACGCCAACCGCTTCATGTACCAGCCCTCCCACCCGGTCGAGGGCAGCAGGGGCGGGGTCCTGCTCGCCTCGTACAGCTGGGCCGACGACGCACTGAAGTGGGACTCCCTGGACGACGACGAGCGCTACCCGCACGCCCTGGGCGGGGTCCAGGACGTGTACGGGCAGCGCATCGAGGTCTTCTACACGGGAGCCGGTGCCACGCAGTCGTGGATGCGCGACCCGTACGCGTACGGCGAGGCGTCCGTCCTGCTGCCCGGCCAGCACACCGAACTGCTCGCCGATGTGCGGTCGGTCGAGGGACCGTTGCACTTCGCGGGCTGCCACACGTCCGTCAAGCCCGCCTGGATCGAGGGGGCGTTGGAGTCCGCCGTACGCACCGCGCTGGAGGTGCACGGAAGCTGACCGCTCAGGGGCGCGGGGGCGGCGGCTCCGTCCCCACGCTCTCCTCCCCCACCAGGTCGCGCGCCAGCAGCGTCGCCCCCGCGACGGCCCCCGGCATCAGGAACACGGCGACGAACGGGACCAGGAACGCGAGCCCGAGCGGGACGCCGAAGCCGAGGATCAGCAGCCGGCGGCCGCGCAGCAGGACGAGCCGGTCCTTCAGCACCATGCCGCGGCGCTGGAGCGCGACGGCGGTGAGTTCCTCGGCGAGGAAGTACCCCGTGACACAGAACCCAAGGATCGGGACGACGGTCTGCCCCGCGACCGGAACGAATCCGAGGGCGAAGAGCAGGACGGCGTACAGCGCGACGCGCACCAGGATGCGCACGCTGTCACGGGCGGAGATCCACAGCTCCTGCCACAGCGGCAGCCCGGACTCAGGGGCCTTGCCTCCCTCGGCGCGGTCCACCTCCTCGGAGAGCGACTCGTAGAAGGGCTGCCCGACAAGCAGGGTCACCGCCGTGAACGTGATGACGGCGAGGAAGAGGCCGAAGGCGAAGACCAGCACGGTCAGGGTGTTGCGGAGCAGGCCGAGCCAGGGCGAGGACCAGTCGTCGGCGAACGGGGTCGCCCAGTCCGCCAGGTCGTCGGCCCCGTAGCCGAGGCCGACGAGGGCGCCCGCGTACAGCACGAGGGTGATCAGGCCGGGCAGCAGCCCGAGGCCGAACCATCTGCCGTGCCAGACGACCCAGCGCTGTCCCTTGATCAGATGGCCGAGGCCCGCCCCGAGATCACGCATGGCGTCAGCGTAACGGGACCGGGGGCGGGCCCCTGTGCGGAGGTCAGACGAGGCGGATCATGTTCCAGGACATCGGCTCCAGCGTGGCCCGCAGCACTCCCCCGTCGAGCACCGTGCCCTCGGCCGCGTGCGGGGCGACCCGGCCGGGTTCGGTGAGGGTGTTGCGGGCGTCCGGGTCCGCGTCGGCGAGGACCTGGTGCTCGGCGATGCCCGTCAGGTCGAGGCCGTGCAGGGCGACTTCGAGCGGGAGAGCCGTGTCCTGGCCGCGGTTGACCGCGAAGACGGTGACCGCGCCGGTCTCCGGGTCGCGGACGGCGGTGGCGTGCAGCAGGTCCGTCTCGCCGTACCTGGCGGTGCCGTACGTGGGCGAGTCCACCCGTACGTCCAGGACCTGGCCCCGGCCGTGCCGTGCGGCCTGGGCGAACGGGAAGAAGGTGGTCTGCCGCCAGGCGGGTCCGCCGGGTTCGGTCATGATCGGGGCGATCACGTTGACCAGCTGGGCCAGGCAGGCCACGGTGACCCGGTCGGCGTGGCGCAGGAGGGCGATGAGCAGGGTGCCGAGGACGACGGCGTCGGTGACGGAGTAGTTGTCCTCCAGCAGGCGGGGCGCCTCGGGCCAGTCGAGGGGGTTGGCCTCGGCCTCCTGCTGGCTGCGGGCCATGTACCAGACGTTCCACTCGTCGAAGGAGAGGTTGATCTTCTTCGTGGACTTCAGCCGCGCCCCGACGTGGTCGCAGGTGGCGACGACGTCCTCGATGAAGGACTCCATGTCGACGGCGGAGGCCAGGAACGAGTCGCGGTCGCCTTCGAGTTCCTCGTAGTAGGCGTGCAGCGAGACGTAGTCCACGAGGTCGTACGTCTCGGCGAGGACGGTCGCCTCCCAGGCGGCGAACGTGGACATGGACCGGCCCGAGGACCCACAGGCGACGAGTTCGACGGACGGGTCGATCTGCCGCATCGCGCGGGCCGTCTCGGCGGCGATCCGGCCGTACTCCTCGGCTGTCTTGTGGCCGGTCTGCCAGGGGCCGTCCATCTCGTTGCCCAGGCACCACAGCTTGATGCCGAAGGGGTCCTTGTCGCCGTGGGAGATGCGGCGTTCGGAGAGTTCGGTGCCGGCCGGGTGGTTGGCGTACTCCTGGAGCTCGATGGCTTCCTGGACGCCGCGGGTGCCGAGGTTCACGGCCATCATGGGCTCGGCCTGCGGGCCGATCTTCTTGCAGAAGGCGATGAACTCGGAGAGCCCGAAGCGGTTCGTCTCGGTGGAGCGCCAGGCGAGGTCGAGGCGGCGGGGGCGCTCGTCGGCGGGGCCGACGCTGTCCTCCCAGCGGTAGCCGGAGACGAAGTTGCCGCCGGGATAGCGGATGGCAGTGACGCCGAGTTCGCGGATCAGGTCCAGGACGTCGGTCCGCAGGCCGGCTTCGTCGGCCGAGGGGTGGCCGGGTTCGTATATGCCGTCGTAGACGCAGCGGCCGAGGTGTTCCACGAACGAGCCGAAGAGGCGGGGGTCGACATCGCCGACGGTGAAGGCCGGGTCGAGGGTGAAGCGGGCGGTGCGGGTCATGGCTTCCTTCGGGGTGGTGTCGGTACGTGTCTCGGTACGGGTCACTGGCCTGCGAGGCCGGTGTGGGCGACGCCGCTGACGATCTGGCGCTGGAAGAAGACGAAGACGATGATCAGCGGCAGCCCCGCCATCAGCCCTCCGGCCATGAGCTGGGCCCACTGGATACCGTAGGAGTTCATGACGGTCGCGATGCCGTTCGGCATGGTCATCAGGTCGGGATTGTTGGTCACCATGTACGGCCACAGGAAGTTGTTCCAGGACGCGATGAAGGTGAAGATGCCGACCGCGGACAGGGAGGGGCGGGACAGCGGCACGATGATCGTGAAGAACACCCGCCAGCGGCCGGCGCCGTCGATGTACGCGGCCTCCTCCAGCTCCTTCGGGATGCTCTGGAAGAACTTGTAGAGGATGTAGACCATCGCGGCGGGCGCGCACTGCGGCAGGATCATGCCCCAGTAGGTGTCGACCATGCCCATCTGCTGGACGGTGGTGAACAGGGGGACGCCGAGGACGGCGGGCGAGACCATCAGGCCCGCCATCACCACGCCCATCAGGACGGCCTTGCCCTTGAACTCGGTGCGGGCGAAGCCGTATCCGGCGAGCGCGCTCACGAGCAGTACGACGGCTGTGACGCAGACCGAGACGACGAGCGAGTTCACGAACCAGTTGGTGATGTTGCCGGTCTCGAAGAGGGCCTTCCACGCCTGGCCCGTCCAGTCCTCCGGCAGCCAGTGCGTCGGCACCTCTACGGCCTCGGTCTCCGACTTGAGGGAGGTGAACAGGGCCCAGGCGAGCGGTGCCAGGAAGACGGCGGAGACGGCGACGCCGATGAGGGTGAGCACGATCTGACTCGGGGTCCAGGGCGTACGGGCACGGGGCTTGATAGGTGTCTGCGCGGCGTCGGTGGTCATCGGCCGCCCTCCTCACGGTTGCGCAGCAGCCACATCCGCGCGAGGGCGACGGCCGCGATGATCACGAAGAAGATGATGGAGATGGCGGAGGCGTAGCCCACGCGGTAGCTGGTGAAGCCCTGTTCGAGCGTGTACTGCACGAAGGTGCGGGTCGATCCCTCCGGCCCCGGGCCGAAGTCCTGCATCACGACGGCCTGGTCGAAGACCTGGAGCGAGGCGAGGATCTGCAAGGCGATCACGAGGCCCGTGATGTTGCGCAGCAGGGGAAGGGTGATGTGGACCATGCGGTGCCAGGCGTTCGCGCCGTCCAGCTTCGCGGCCTCGTAGAGGTGCGCGGGGATGCCCTGGAGCGCGGCGAGGTAGAGCAGGAAGCTGAAGCCGACCGTCCACCACAGGGTGGTGAGGACGACGGCGAGCATCGCGTACGACTTGTCGGTGAGCCACGGCGTATCGAGGCCGAAGACGTAATTCACCATGCCCGTACCGGGGTTGAACAGCCACTGCCACAGATTGCCCGCGACGGTCGACGGCAGCAGGAACGGGATGAAGAAGCACAGCCGCCACAGCCACTGGGCACGCCGGATGTGGTGGGCGAGCATCGCGAGGAGGAAGGCGAGGACCGTGATGCAGGGCACGACGAGCAGCGTGAAGTAGGCGCTGTGGCCGAGCGCGTCCCACATCAGCTGGTCGTGCAGGGCCTCGCGGTAGTTGTCGAGGCCGATGAAGGCCGCGCCGTCGCCGGAGATGTTGGCGTCCGTGAAGCTGAGGTAGATGCCGCGCAGCAGCGGCCAGATCACGAAGAGGGCGAACAGGACGAGGAACGGGGCGACGAACCAGCCCCCGTGCTGGAGGCCCTGCTTGCGGCGGGCCGTGGCGGTGTCGGCGGCGGCCCTCGCGCGGGCGGGTGCGAGGACGGTCTGCGGGGTGGTCGTCGTCATGCTGCCGCACCTGCCTGCGCTGCGGTCCGGCCGTCCATGGGGTTCTTCATGGCGAGGAGCTCGGCGAGTGTGCTCCTCATGCGGCGGGCAGCGGCCTCCGGCTTGGCGGAGCCCAGCATCGAGGACGCGGCGATCGGCCCGACGCGCTGGGCGAGGATGCCGGTGGAGCCCGCGAACCAGACCTTCGGCTCGGTGGCCTGGTGGTCCATCGCGCCGGCGTACTCGTTCTGCGGTTCGAGCCGCTGGTACGCGGCCGTGGACAGCGTCGGCGTGTAGGCGGGGATGTGCCCGCCGGCGGCCCACTGCTGTGCGTGCTTGACGACGTAGGCGGCGAGTTCGTGGGCGGCCTCGTTGGCGTCGCCGCCGCGGCCGGACTGGTGCGGCAGGACGAAGGAGTGCGATTCGGCGTGGGTGGCCTGCTTGCCGAAGACGGGCGGCAGCGGGGACGCGCCGTACTCGACCTTCGCCCCGGAGAACACCGGCACCGACCAGTTGCCCTCCCAGCAGAACGGGGAGCCGTTGAGGAACTGTTCGGCCCCGGCGCCGCCGGCGAAGTCCGGGTTGGAGTAGCCGTCGGTGATGTGCCGGCGCATGAACTCCAGGACCTGGGTGGCCTTGTCGGTGTCGAAGGTGACGTCGGAGTTGGCGGCGTCGAACCAGGTGCCGCCGAGCTGGGTGTAGAAGGCGACGAAGAACCACCACTGGAAGTTCTGGTCGTTGGCCCACAGGCCGATGGTCTGCAGCCCCTTCTTCGTGGCCTTCTTCGCCTCCTTGAGCACGTCGAACCACTCGTCGGCGGACGTGACCGGCACGATCCGCCCGTCGTCGCCGAGCAGTCCGGCCTTGCCCAGGACGTCCTTGCGGTAGAAGCAGAGCTGGACGTGGATGTCGAGCGGGAGGGCGTACAGCTTGCCGTCGATGACGGCGCGCTTCCACAACGCGGGGTTGAAGTCGGCTTCCTTCACGCCGTACTTGGCGAGCAGGCCGATGTCCCAGGGGTCCAGCAGGCGGCCGGGCGAGAACCCGGTGACGCGGCCCAGGTGCATGACGCCGAGGTCGGGTGCGCGGTTGCCCGCCGCCGCCATGGCGAGCTTGGTGTAGAAGGGGCTGCCCCACTGGAGGGTGGAGTCCTTCACGTCGATGTCGGGGTGCTCCTCACGGAACGCGTCCAGCATGGCGATCATGTTGTAGCCGTCGCCGCCGCTGAAGAGGTTCCAGTATCGGACGCGGGTGGCCGCGCTCGACGCGAGGGCGTCCGCACCGCTTCCCAGCGCTGCGAAACCGAAGCTGCCAGCGACGGCCGCGCCGCCCAGCCCCGTGATCAGTTGCCTGCGATTCAGGCCAGGTCGTCCCATGCCCGCCCTCACTGTTCGACATATCGAATGCTGCCCGTAACTTCGAACGGACCGTAAAATCGAAGCGCTTGCGCGTCAATGGGTCGCGCAAGAATTCCGAACAATGTTCGGAATGTCGAACATGCATGACCGGACGGGACGGTGAAACGGCCGAGGGCCGCACTCCCACGGAGTGCGGCCCTCGGCTGCGTACGGGCGGTGCGGACGGTCAGGCGACCGAGAGCGCCACCTTGATGTTGCCGCGCGTGGCGTTCGAGTACGGGCAGACCTGGTGGGCCTTCTCGATGAGCGCCTGCGCGGTCGCCGTGTCGACGTTCGGGACGGTCGCGGTGATCGCGACCTCCAGACCGAAGCCACCGGCCTCGGTCTTGCCGATGGAGACCGCGGCGGTGACCGTGGATCCGGAGATGTCCGCCTTCTCCTGGCGCGCCACGACGCCCAGCGCGCCCTGGAAGCAGGCACTGTAACCGGCGGCGAAGAGCTGCTCCGGGTTGGTGCCGGCGCCGCTGCCGCCCATCTCCTTCGGCGGGTTGACGACTACGTCCAGCTTTCCGTCGTCCGAGGCGACCCGGCCGTCACGGCCGTTCTCGGCGGTGGCGACGGCGGTGTATGCGACGGCTATGTCCTGAATGGTCATGCTTGAGGATTCCTCCTGCTGATGCGCCGCGACTCGCGCCCACGATCGCGACGGCCTGGGACGAGCCTAGCGGGTGCCCCGACGGGCGGTTCAGCCGAGGGAGACGACCATCTTCCCGGTGTTCTCACCGCGGAGCAGGCCGAGGAACGCCTCGAAGCCGTTCTCGATGCCCTCGACGACCGTCTCGTTGTACTTCAGCTCACCCGAGGCCAGCCAGCCGGCCACCTCCTGGACGAACTGCCCCTGGAGATCGGCGTGATCGCCGACGAGCATGCCCTGCAGGCGCAGCCGCTTGCCGATGACCAGGGCGAGGTTGCGCGGGCCGGGGGTCGGCTCGGTCGCGTTGTACTGGGCGATCATGCCGCAGATCGTCGCGCGGCCGTGCACGTTGAACGAGGAGATCGCGGCTTCGAGGTGCTCGCCGCCGACGTTGTCGAAGTAGACGTCGATGCCGTCGGGGGCGGCCTCGCGCAGCTGCTGCGCCACGGGGCCGTTCTTGTAGTTGAAGGCGGCGTCGAAGCCGTACTCCTCGACGAGCAGCTTGACCTTCTCGTCGGAGCCCGCGGAGCCGATGACGCGCGAGGCGCCCTTGAGCCTGGCCATCTGGCCGACCTGGCTGCCGACGGCACCGGCGGCTCCGGACACGAAGACCGCGTCGCCCTCCTTGAAGGAGGCCACGTCGAACAGGCCCGCGTAGGCGGTGAGTCCGGTCATGCCCAGCACGCCGAGGTAGGCGGAGAGCGGGGCGAGCGAGGCGTCGACCTTCACCGCGTGCTTGGCGGGGACGTCGGCGTACTCTCGCCAGCCGAGGCCGTGCAGCACGTGGTCACCGACCGCGAAGCCCTCGGCGTTGGACGCGACGACCTCGCCGACCGCGCCACCCTCCATGGGGTGGTCGAGCTTGAACGGCGGGGTGTACGACTTCACGTCGTTCATACGGCCGCGCATGTACGGATCGACCGAGAAGTGCAGGTTGCGGACGAGGACCCGGCCCTCGGCGGGAGCACTGACCGGAGCCTCACGCAGCGCGAAGTCCTCTGCCTTCGGCCAGCCGTGCGGACGGGCTACGAGGTGCCATTCACGGCCGGACGTGGGAAGAGCTGCAGACATGGGCTCGGATCTCCTCTATGCCTAGGGGGTGCGGGAAGGGTGGTGCGGAAGCCGTTCGAACGGATCGTCCTGAGCGAAAAAGCTTCACCACATGAAACAACCATGCGCCTGGATATTTCACCTTGTCAAGTAACCGGCTATCCTGAGCCCCATGGCCACCACTCGTACGGACCCACTGACCCTCGAAGTCGTCGAGCTGATCGGCGCGGTCGTGGCGCGCTATTACGAGGAGTACGAGCAGGCCGCGGCCGCCCACAGCCTCACCGGTGCCCAGGCCCGGGTCCTCGGCCTGCTCTCCCTGGACCCGCTGCCGATGCGCCGGATCGCCCAGAAGCTGAAGTGCGAGCCGTCCAACGTGACCGGCATAGTCGACCGCCTGGAGGCGCGCGGCCTGGTGGAGCGGCGGCCCGACCCGGCCGACCGCCGGGTGAAGCTGGCCGCCCCCACGGAGAAGGGGGCACGCACGGCCCGCGAGCTCCGCGCATCCCTCGACTTCGCCCGCGAGCCCCTGGCCGGTCTCTCCGATACGGACCGCTCGGTGCTGCGGGACCTGCTGCGCCGGATGCTGGGAATGGACCCGGCCGGTCTGTCCTGACGGTGGTCTGTCCTGACGATCGGCCGGTCCTGACAGTCGGCCGGTCCTGAAGGCGCCGGCTCCTCAGCAGAACCAGGGGAACCAGCAGTCGTCGTCCGAAGGGGTCGGCGACGGTGTGGGTGTCGGCGTGGGGGTGGGCCTCGGCAGGGTCGCGGACGGCGACGGAGCATCACCCGTACCGCCCGGCTCCGACGGGCCGCCGGTGGTGGGCGACACGGCCGGCGACGGCGGCACGGAGGAGACCGGAGCCGGGGCCGACGGCGCGGAGGTGGCTCCACCCGGACGCGCCTCGTCCGTGGCCCGGGAGGACCGGGTGGCGCCCGGGGAGCGGGTCACGGTGGCCGGGACGGCCGACGGACTGCCCGAGGGACTCCTCACCGGCCCGGGCGGTTCGGCCGTGTCGCTCACCGTCGGCTCCGGGGCGGGAGCGGTGGTGGCGGACGTCGATTCGCGTACGTAGTCCGAGGCGCCGTCGCCACCGTCCGGTTCGGTCGCGAGCTCCGCCAGGCTCAGCGCACCGCCCGCGAGGACCACGCCGAGCAGCGCCAGCAGCACCGTACGGCCCCGGCGGCTGCGGCCGCGGCGGCCCCGGCGCGGCCGCTCGGCGGGTGTCGTACGCCGACGGCCCGGACCGCCTCCGCCGTGCGTCCCGCCCCTCGGCGTCCGGGCAGCATCGCGCTCCCGGCGGCGATGTCCCCCGGACAGGGGCGGCGCGGCCTGTTCGTCCCGCGCTTCCGGTTCGTGGCCGGGGAGCGGGGACGCGGCGTAGGGGCCCAGTGCTTCAGCAGGAGTTCCGCATCCGGCACAGGCCAGGGCGCCGTTCAGATGCCGCTGACAGGGGTGGCAGTAGTCCATGGCGCCCGCAGGTTAGATGCCCGCCGGACAACGGAGAAAGCCGCTCAGGTGAGGATCCTGTGTGGAACCGTTGGTTCATGACCGCTGCCACCCCTTTCGGCCCCCGTGAGTTCCAGCTCGTCCTGCTGCGCCGGATGGCCGACCACCAGCCCGGCCTCGTCGAGGACGCCCGGCACGAGCTGAGTGCCACCCTCGCCGAGATGCGTGAGGCCAACCGCCGCTGGCAGGCCATGACGCGGGCGCCGCGCGGACGGGGGGCGCTGCGCCGCTACCGGTCCGTGCTCGGGGAGCCCGAGTCGTCCGTGCGCCGCACGGTCGGCGATCTGGAGTGCGACGCGCTGTTCTGGCCGGTCCCGCTCTGGCCCGACCTGCGGTTCGAGGTGATGGTGGCGCCGGGCGGCGCGGTGTGGAACGAGTGGCTGGTCCGGGCGCCAGGCGCGACCGCCCCCGAGCTCGGACCGGCCGGGGAACTGCGTCCCTGGTCGTGCACCGTGAACGAGGTGGCCCGGGCCTTCCCGCCGGCCCGTCCGATGGAGGGCAGCGCGCCGACCCGCTGGGCACTCGCGATCACGGACGCGGCCACCGCCACCCCGTACGTCGCCGAGTTCACCTGGGGGCTGTTCCAGCGGCTGCTCCCCGGTCCGCCGGGCGCCTGAGGCCCGCGCCGACGAGGCGTCAGCTCCGTACCCCCTACGGCGTATCCCAGCGGGCGCCACACCCCCGAACGGCGCACGATGCGAAGAGAACCGGCTGCCCGTCGGTCCCCGCCATCAGCGCTCTCGGGAGAACCTGCCGTGACCGTCAGCCTTGAGCAGTTGCGCCGTTGCCATGTCGCCGTCGACCTCGGGGCCGCCCGGACCCGGGTGTACATCAAGGGGCTCGGGCTCGTCGTGGACGAGCCCAGCGTCGCCGCCGTCAATACCCGTACGGGCTCGCTCATCGCCGTCGGCGCGCTCGCCGAACAGATGACGGGCCGCACCCCCGACTACATCCGGGTGGTCCGCCCCGTCTCCGGCGGGACCGTCGTCGACATCGAGATGGCCCAGCGCATGCTGCGCCATCTGCTCGGCGAGAAGCTCCGCCGCCAGCTTCGCCGCAAGCCGCGCCTGCGCGCCGCCGCCTGCATCCCGCACGAGAGCGATCCGCTGGCCCAGCGCGCCGCCGTCGAGACCCTGGTCGGACTCGGGGCACGCCGCGTCGAGCTCGTCGACACCCTGATCGCGGCGGCCGTCGGCTGCGGACTGCCGGTCGAACAGCCGACCGCCACCATGATCATGGTGTGCGGGGCCGCGACCACCCAGATCGCGGTGCTCTCGCTCGGCTCGATCGTGACCGCCGTACGCATCCCGATCGGCGGCGACGCCATCGACCACGCGGTGATCCAGCATCTGCGCCAGCACCACGAGCTGGTGCTGCCCAGCCAGTCCGTGCGCCCGCTCCAACTGGCCCTCAGCGGTGCCGGACTGACCTCGCGCGGGCCCTCCGTGACCGAGATCCACGGGCGGGACGTGGCAACCGGTCTTGCTCGCTCCGTCCAGGTCGACACCGCGGCCGTCCGGCAGGCGATCCACACCCCGCTGACCGCGGTCCTCGACGGGCTCGGCAAGATCCTGCGGGACTGCCCGCCCGACCTCGTCGCCGACCTCGCCGACTGCGGGATCATGATGGTCGGCGGCAGCGCGCTGCTGCCCGGTCTCGACCAGATGCTGCGCGACGCCACGGGCATGCCGGTGCACATCGCGGAGCGGCCCGACGTCTGCTCCGTCCTCGGGCTCGGCGCCATGCTGGACGGGAAGATCAGCCCCATGGTCCTCGACCCGCTCGCCGGCTGAGTACCGCGGGCACGGCGGATGACCGACGAGCCGAGCGAACAGGCGCCCAGCCGCGGAGTCCCCCGGTCGCCGCGGCTGCCGATCCTGCTGGAGGCGGTGCTGCGCGTCGGCACCGACCTCGAACTGCGGTCCACCCTGCAGCAGATCATCGACACCGCGACCGCGCTCACCGAGGCCCGCTACGGCGCGCTCGGGGTCCTGGACGCCGGGACCGGCACGATCAGCGAGCTGTTCGTCACCGGACTGAGCGAGAGCGAGCAGGCGGCCATCGGCGACCTCCCCGACGGGCACACGGGCCTGCTCGGCGCGCTCATCGAACAGGCGGAGCCGCTGCGTCGCGACGACCTGACCGACGACCCGCGCTCCTGCGGTGTGCCGCCCGGCCACCCCGTGATGCACTCGTTCCTCGGCGCCCCGATCCGCGTCCACCGCAAGGTGTTCGGGAACATCTACCTCGCGGAGAAGGAGACCGGGCACTTCACCGACACCGACATGACGCTGCTCCGCGTCCTCGCCGCGCAGGCCGGCATCGCGATCGGCAACGCCCGGCTGTACGAGAGCGCCCGGCAGCGCGAGCGCTGGATCGAGGGCGCGGCCGCGGTCACCAACAGACTGCTGACCGGCGAGAACGCCTCCGACGCCCTGATGACCGTGGCCGAACGGGCCAGGATCCTCAGCGACGCGTCGGCGGGGGTGATCCTCCAGCCCAACGAGGAGGGCGGGATGGAGATCGTCGTCGCGTCCACCCTGGAGGACCCGGCCGGTCTGGTGGGCACGGCGATCGCCCCCGGCTCCCCCGTCCTCGTCCAGCTGCTGGGCGGCGAGGCCGTCTTCGTCGACGACTCGGCGACCGACCCGCGGATGACCACCCCGGTGCGCTCCCGCTTCGGCCCGAGCATGATGCTGCCCCTGCAGAGCGGCGGGCGGCTCATCGGCACCCTCGCCCTGCCCCGGCGGCGCGGCGCCCGCCCCTACACCGACGTGGACCGGCTGCTGGCGTCCCAGTTCGCCTCGCAGGCCGCGCTCGCCCTGGTCCTGGCGGACTCCCAGCACGACCGCGAACAGCTCGCGGTGTACGAGGACCGTGACCGGATCGCCCGTGACCTGC
The DNA here is from genome assembly GCF_036195045.1 of Streptomyces sp. NBC_00236. Taxonomy (NCBI): domain Bacteria; kingdom Bacillati; phylum Actinomycetota; class Actinomycetes; order Kitasatosporales; family Streptomycetaceae; genus Streptomyces; species Streptomyces sp. NBC_00236. The sequence continues at coordinate 2,367,957 of NZ_CP108100.1, forward strand.
ACGATCTCGTCGTCCAACGGCTGTTCGCCACCGAGATGATGCTGGAGTCGACCCGCCGCCGGGCCGGTGCCGCGGACACGGACGCACTGCTCGGCCGGGCCGTCGACGAGCTGGACTCCACGATCCAGGAGGTGCGGACCGCCATCTTCGCCCTCCAGCAGCCGCCGGCCGAGGCGCCCACCACCTTCCGCGGCCGGGTGCTGCGGGAGACCAGTGGCGCCGCCGCGGTGCTCGGCTTCCAGCCCTCGGTGCATTTCGCCGGTGCGGTGGACGCGCTGGTGCGGGATCCCGTGGACGGGCAGCTGCTCGCCGCGCTGCGCGGTGCGCTCGCGGCCGCGCACCGGCGGGCCGGGGTCTCGGCGATCGAGGTGGAGGTGGACGCGACGGCCGTGCTGCCCGACGGCAGGTCCGGGGTCCGGCTGGCGGTCGCCGACGACGGGCGCGAACCGGACGGCTCGCGCGCGCCGACCGTCATCTGGCAGGCGCCGCTCTGAGCGCGATCCTGGTGCTGGAGTGGGCGACGCCCGCCTCGCGCTTGAGCCTGCGCAGCAGGCCGTCCAGCGCCGCCGTGTCGGCGGCCGTGGCCCGTACGAGGTAGTCGTGCGCGCCCGTCACATGCACCACTTCGGTGATTCCGGGCAGGGTCAGCACCGCACGCTCGAACACCTCGTTGGTGGTGTCCGAGCGCAGGGACACGTCGATGAAGACGACGAGCCCGGTACGGGTGTCGGCGGCGGGGTCGATGATCACGGTGAAGCCGCGGATGACGCCGTCCTTGCGCAGCCGGCGCACCCGGTCGGCGGCCGCGTTGGCGCTGAGCCCGACCCGTGTCCCCAGATCCCGGTACGAGATCCGCGCGTCCTCCTGGAGGACGCCGAGGATTTCTCTGTCCAGACGGTCCATGCAGCGATTGTCCCAGCTTCGGGGCGATCGCGACTGCGGAGACGGCGGTCACCCCGTGCGGGCCCGGCCGGAGGGGGTCCCGTTCGGAGTAACCCGACGGGCCCGCGGCCCGCTCGCGCCCTTGACTGACTGTGTGGATACCGCAGCCAAGCAGTCACCGGCCCCGGCCGCCGAGAAGCCCTCCGGCGCCGCCTACCGCAACCTCGTGATGGCCACGATCGGCTTCGCACTCACCTTCTGGGCCTGGAACCTGATCGCACCCATGTCCGCGGACTACAAGGACCGGCTCGGCCTGAGTTCGTTCCAGCAGTCCCTGCTGGTGGCCGTGCCGGTGCTCGTCGGCTCGCTGGGCCGCATCCCGGTGGGCGCGCTCACCGACAAGTACGGTGCGCGGCTGATGTTCCCGCTGATCTCGGCGCTCACCGTCGTGCCGGTGCTGCTGCTGATCCCGGCCAAGGACTCCTACGGCGCGATGCTGGCCGTCGGCTTTCTGCTGGGGCTGGGCGGGACGACGTTCGCGATCGGCATCCCCCTGGTCAACTCGTGGTTCCCGCCCGCCGACCGCGGCCTCGCGCTCGGTGTGTTCGGCATGGGCATGGGCGGCGTCGCCCTGTCCGGCTACTTCACCCCGCGGATCGCCAAGCACGGTGACAACCTGCCCTTCCTCGTGGTCGCCGGCGCACTCGTGGTGTACGCGGCGCTGGCGGCGGTGCTGGTCAACGACCGCCCGGGCCGCCAGGTGCCGACCGACACGCTGGCCCACCGGCTGGGTGCGGCGGGCCGGCTGCGGGTCACCTGGGAGCTGTCCGCGCTGTACGCGATCGGCTTCGGCGGCATCGTCGCGTTCGGGGTCTACCTGCCGACGTACCTGAAGACCTGGTACGAGCTCTCGCCGACCGACGCCGGCACGAAGGCGGCCGGTTTCGCCCTGGTCACGGTCATCTTCCGGCCGATCGGCGGCTGGCTCTCGGACCGGATGCACCCGGCGGTCGTCACGTCGTTCGCGCTCGGTCTCGCCGCGCTGATGGCGATCGTCCAGGCCTTCGACCCCGAGCTGGCGCCCGGCGGCACGATCGCGCTGCTCTGCATGGCGGCCGGCCTGGGCACCGCGAGCGGCAGCGTCTTCGCCCTGGTCTCGCAGGTGACGCCGCAGGCGAAGGTGGGCAGTGTCACCGGCATCGTCGGCGCGATGGGCGGCCTCGGCGGCTTCGTGCCACCACTGGTGATGGGCGCGATCTACAGCGCGAAGGACTCGTACTCGATCGGCTTCATGCTGCTGTCCGACCTGGCGCTGGCGGGCTGTGTGTACGCGTACGGGCGGATGCGGAACATCCAGCGGGACTCCTGAGCCGGAACGGAATCGCGTCAGGGTGCCGAGACGCCTGAGCGCGGACCGGGATCGCCTTAGGGTCGCAGGGTGATGCCACTTCTGCCTGCACTCCAGGACGCGGCCGCCCCTGCGGCCGCCCGCGAAGCCGTCCGGTTCGACGACCTCTCCCTGTCCTACGCACAGTTGGCCGCCGCCGCGGATTCGCTCGCGGCCCGGATCGCCGGCGCGGACCGGGTCGCGGTCTGGGCCACGCCCACCGCGCAGACCGTGGTCGCGGTGGTCGCCGCACTACGGGCGGGCGTGCCCGCCGTACCGCTGAACCCGAAGACGGGCGAACGGGAACTGGCGCACATCGTCGCCGACAGCGCGCCCTCGACCGTGCTGGCCTCGGCCGGTGACGTACTGCCGCCCGCGCTGGCCGGGCTGCGACGGCTGGACGTGTCCGTGGCGGCCCCGGCCCGCGCGGACACGGAGTTCCCCGAGCCCTCCCCCGAGTCCCCCGCCCTGGTCGTGTACACCTCCGGCACCACCGGCCCGCCCAAGGGCGCCGTCCTGCCGCGCCGGGCGATCGCCTCCTCGCTGGACGCGCTGGAGGACGCCTGGCAGTGGACCGGGGACGACGTCCTCGTCCACGCCCTGCCCCTGTTCCATGTGCACGGTCTGATCCTGGGCGTCCTCGGCCCGCTGCGCCGAGGCGGTTCCGTACGCCACCTCGGCCGGTTCTCCACCGAGGGCGTGGCCCGGGAGCTCAGCTCCGGCGGCACGATGCTGTTCGGCGTGCCGACGATGTACCACCGGCTCGCGGAAGCGCTTGCGGACCCCTCGGCGTCGGACGGCCTCACGAAGGCACTCGCGGGCGCACGGCTGCTGGTCTCCGGGTCGGCCGCGCTGCCCGTCCACGACCACGAACGGATCGCGGCCGCGACCGGCCGCCGGGTCATCGAGCGGTACGGCATGACGGAGACGCTGATGAACACGGGCGTCCGGGCGGACGGCGAACCCCGTCCCGGCACGGTCGGCGCGCCCCTGCGCGGCGTCGAGCTCCGCCTGGTGGAGGAGGACGGCACCCCGCTCGCCGACCCCGCGTCCATCGGCGAGATCCAGGTGCGCGGCCCGAACCTGTTCACCGAGTACCTGAACCGCCCCGACGCCACGGCCGCGGCCCTCACCGCCGACGGCTGGTTCCGCACCGGCGACATGGCCACGCTCGACCCGGACGGGTACGTACGGATCGTGGGCCGCAAGGCCACCGACCTGATCAAGAGCGGCGGCTACAAGATCGGCGCCGGCGAGATCGAGAACGCGCTGCTGGACCACCCGGGCGTCCGGGAGGCGGCCGTCACGGGTGAACCGGACCCGGACCTGGGCGAACGCGTCGTCGCCTGGGTGGTGCCGGCCGACCCTGCCGCCCCGCCCTCGGCCGCCGAGCTGGCGGACCATGTCGCGGCCCAGCTGTCCCCGCACAAGCGCCCGCGCACGGTCCGCTACCTGGACGCGCTGCCGCGCAACGACCTGGGGAAGATCATGAAGCGGTCCCTCCATGGCTGACCGCGCGACGGCCCGCGAGGCGATCGCCGCCCTCACCGCCGACTTCACCGAGTCCACCGCACCCGCCGGGGACACCGCGGGCGACGGACCGCTCGACTGGTCCGGGTACGCCGGGTCCCGGGCCCGGGCCACCGCCCGCACCGGCGAGCAGGAGTCCGTCGTCCACGGCACCGCCACGGTCGGCGGCCGGCCCTGCGTGCTGATCTCCTTCGAGTTCGGCTTCCTCGGCGGCTCGCTGGGACAGCGCACCGGCGACCGGCTGGAGGCGGCGTACGAGGAGGCCATGAACCGGCGGCTGCCCCTCGTCTCGCTCATCGCGACGGGCGGCAGCCGGATGCAGGAGGGCATGATCGCGCTCACCCAGCTGCACCGGGTGGCCCGCGCCTCGGCCCGGCTGCGCGCGGCCGGACCCGCGCAGCTCGCGGTCCTGCGCGACCCGACGACCGGCGGCGGCTGGGCGACCCTGGGGGCGGGCGCCGACGTGATCCTGGCGCTCCCGGGCGCCCAGGTCGGGTTCGCCGGCTCCCGGGTGCGGCCGCCGGACGCGGACCCGGGCGCCTACACCGCCGAGGGCCAGCTGGCGGCCGGCCAGACCGACGCGGTCGTCCCGCCCGGCGAGCTGCGGGCCACGGTGGGCCACTGGCTCCGGCTGCTCGCCCACCGCGACACCCCGCCCGCCCCCGCCCCGGTCCCGGAGGCGCTCTCCTCGGCCGGGCTCCCCCGGACCGGCTGGGACGCGGTGGTCCGCGCCCGGTCCGCGTCCCGGCCGCGCGCCGAGGCGTATCTGGACGCCTACTTCACCGTGCGGCTCCCGCTGAGCGGCGACCGCTGCGGGGGCACGGATCCGGGGCTGCTGTGCGGGTTCGGGCTGCACGACGGGGAGCCGGTCGCGTACGTGGCGCAGTGCGGTACCGCGACCCGTCCGGCCGGTTACCGCACCGCGGCCCGGGTGATCCGGCTGGCCGACCGGCTCGGGGTCCCGGTCCTCACCCTGGTCGACACACCGGGCGCGGCCAACGACGCGGCGGCGGAGCGGGCCGGTGCGGGCGCGGCCATCGCCGACGCCTTCGCGGCGATAGCGGCGGCACGGGTCCCCGTCACGACGCTGGTGATCGGCGAGGGCGGCTCGGGCGGGGCGCTGGCCCTCGCGGCGCCGGGCAACACCCACGTCACCGCGGACAGCTACTTCTCCGTCATCGCCCCGGAGCTCGCCGCGGCGATCCTCAAGCGCTCCCCGGACCAGGTACACGCCACGGCCGACCAGTTGCGGCTGCGCCCGCAGGACCTGGTGGACCTCGGCGTCGCCCACTCGGTCGTACGACGGGACGCGCCGGGCCGGTGAGCCGTCTCCGGCGCGCAGGAGGGGCGAAGGATGGCTAGCGTGGCAGAGGGGCCCGTTCCCATGTGAGGAGATGACCGGTCATGGCCGCAGAACCACAGGGCACACCGTGCTGGGCGGACGCGTCGTTCAGCGACCTGGAAGGCGCTAAGCGCTTCTACGGTGAGGTGCTGGGCTGGACGTACGGCGAGTCGCTGCCCGAGTACGGCAACTACACGCAGGCCTACGTGGACGGAAAGGCGGTCGCCGCCCTGTCCCCGCCCATGCCCGGCCAGGACGCGCCGCCCGCCTGGTGTCTGTACCTCGCCTCGCCGGACGCGGCGGCCACCGCCGCCAAGGTCCGCGAGAACGGCGGCACGGTCCTGGTGGAGCCGATGCAGGTCGGTGAGTTCGGGACGATGGTGCTGGCGAGCGACCCGGGCGGCGCGGCCTTCGGCGTGTGGCAGGCGGGCACCCACGAGGGCTTCGAGGCGCGGACGGTGCCGGGTGCGTACGCCTGGGCCGAGATCTTCACCCGGGAGCCGTCGAAGGCGGACGCCTTCTTCCCGGCGGTGTTCGGCTACGGGGTGAAGCGCATGGTCGACGACGCGGTCGACTTCACGCTGTACGACCTGGGCTCGGACCCCGTGCTCGGCCGGATGAAGATGACCGAGGAGTTCCCGCCCGAGGTGCCGTCGCATCTGAACGTGTACTTCACCGTCGCCGACTGCGACGCCGCGGTGGAGAAGGCGAAGTCGCTCGGGGCGGAACTCCGGTTCGGCCCGATGACCATGCCGTTCGGCCGGTTCGCCGCGCTGACCGACCCGCAGGGCGCCGCGTTCTCGCTGATCGACGGAACGACGACCGGGGGCGACATGCCCGAGATCGAGGACGTCTCCTGACCGGTCGTATACGGATCCGGCCACACGTGACAAGCTGCTGTCCGCGGACGCCCTGACCGGGCTGCCGGAGGCCGTCTCGTCGGCACGGCGGCCTGGAGCATGGTGTTGCGGAAGACCGTGGACGTGGTGTCGGCGGCGCCCGCGGGGGCGAGGGAGACCAGCCCGAGTCGGCGTTGTTGTGCCCCGGCTCACGACGGCGGACAGCACGGCGAGCCCGTGCCGTCTGATCCGCCCGACCGGCCCGTGCCGACGGCCCCAGGGGCAGCGCCCCAGCAGGCTTCCTCGGACGTCCGGCATCGGCAGCCGGCGCATGCCAGGACCTACCGCCAGAAACGGAGGGATCACCGGTCCTTCCGCAGCCATGGGCCCGTCGAGGCCGGAGCAGCGGCCCGTACGCGATGCCGGTGAATCCGTCCCGGGCCGACGACACCACAACGGCGTGGGCCCCGGGTGGCATCGCTCGGCCACGGGACCCAGGCCGATGGAGGGCTCCGCCGGTCGCCGTCAGGTGACGGGCTGCTCGGGGGCGCGTCGTACGCCGGCCAAGGCGACGAGTGCGCCGACGACGCACAGGGAGCCGGCGACGAGCACGGAAGTGTGCACGCCGTTCATGAACGCCTGATGGCTCCCCTCGACGACGGCGCTCCTGAGCCGGTCCGGCATCTCGCCGGAGACGGGAGCAACGCCCATGGCCACCGCGTCCTTCGCCTCGTTCAGCCGGGCGGCCGCGTCCGCGGGGACGCCGGCGGCGGTCAGTTCACCGGTGAGGGTGGAGCCGACCCGGCTGCTGATGAGCGAGACCAGCACGGACGTGCCGAGCGCGCCGCCCATCTGCAAGGCGGTCGCCTGCAGACCGCCCGCCACGCCGCCGTCCCTGACCGGCGCGTTGCCGACGATGGCATCGGAGGAGGACGCCATCACCATGCCGACGCCCAGGCCGAGCGCGATGAACGGGGGCCACATCGCGGTGTAGGAGGAGTCGGCGCTCCAGCCGAGCATGGCGAAACAGGCGACCGCCTGCAGGGCCATGCCGAGCGGCATGGTGAGCCGCGGCCCGAACCTGCCCGTCAGCGCCGCCCCGAGCGGGGAAGCGACGACCGAGGCGAGGCTCAGCGGCAGCGTGCGCACACCGGCTTCCACCGGAGTGAACCCGCGCACGCTCTGCAGGTACAGCATCACGAAGAAGATCACGCCGAGCAGCACGAAGAAGTTCAGCGCCGTGACGACCGTGCCGATGGTCAGCGCCCGGTTACGGAACAGCCGCATGGGCAGCAGGGGGGAAGCGGCCCGGTTCTCGTGGAGCCCGAAGGCGACCAGAAGCACCGCACCGGCTCCCATGGCACCCAGGGTGCCACCGGAGGTCCAGCCCCACGTCTCGCCCTTGACGACCCCGAACACGAGGGCGAGCAGCCCCACTGCCAGCAGGACGACACCGAGAATGTCGAACTTCTCGTCCGCGGCAGCGCTGTTCCTGGTCTGCGGCAGCACGATCATGCTGAAGACCAGCGCGATGACGCCGATGGGGGCGTTGATGTAGAAGACCGACTCCCAGTTCACGTGCTGGACGAGCAGGCCGCCGACGATGGGCCCGAGGGCGGTGGAGACCGACGACACCATGGCCCAGATGCCGACCGCCATGCCGAACTTCCTCGGCGGGAAGACCGCCCGCAGCATGCCGAGGGTGTTGGGCATCAGCAGGGCCCCGAAGAAGCCCTGCACCGCGCGGAAGGTGATGACGCCTTCGATGGATCCGCAGAGCCCGATGGCGACGGACGCGGCGGTGAAGCCCGCGACACCGATCAGGTAGACGGTACGGCGGCCGAAGCGGTCGCCGAGCTTGCCGCCGAGGATCAGCGCGGCGGCGAGGGCGAGCAGATAGGAGTTGGTGACCCACTGCAGGTCGGACGTGGAGGCTCCCAGGTCCCGGCCGATCTCGGGATTGGCGATCGAGACGACCGAACCGTCCAGGCCGACCATGAAGAGGCCGAAGGCGACCGCGATCAGGGTCAGCCACGGTTTGGCCCGCAGGCCCTGGGGCCTGTCCAGGGGTGGTGCTTGGGTCGGCGGAACCGGGGAGTCGGTGGTGGCGGAGGGCATGACTGTGCCTGTTCCTTCAGGAGTGCGTGGAAAGGGCGCGGACCGGTGCGGACACGGTCGCGGGGGTACGACGCCGGTGAACCGGCACACGGAGAGCCGGCGCGGCGCGCGCGTGGGTGCGGGTGAGTTCGCCTCACGCCCTCCGGGCCCCGAAGGACCGGGAGCGCGTGATCAGTGGCGAGCTTGCACGTGCTGGGTGAGTGCCGCGAGGGCGCCCAGAGCGGAGCCGATGGCGTCCATCTCACCGTCCGTCAGCGCACGCAAGGCGTGGCCGAGATGGGTACTCAGCAGTCGCTCGACGTCGGCGACCTGCTGCCTGGCGACCGGAGTGAGGTGCAGGTGCGCGACCCGCTTGTCGGCCAGGTCCTGCCGGCGCTCCAGCAGCCCCTGCTCGGTCAGCTGGGTGACCATCGCGCTCACGTTGTTCGGCTTCATCAGCAGCGCCTCGGCCGCGGCGCGCACGGTGACGCCGTCGTTGTCCTCGACATGACGAAGGAGCGCGAGCTGTGCCTCAGGAGGCTTGGGGTGCGCGAAGTCCCGCGCGACCTGACGGTCGAGGGCCCGAGTCAGCTCCGGCAGGCACGCCACGAGGCGTGCCGCCACGTGGTCGATGTCCTGGGCGGACGCGTTGTGCTCGGGCATTCCACCAATATAGGTATGCCTTGATATCTATGTCAAAATACCCACTGCCCGCCCCGGGCAGGGCGGGCAGTGGGTACGAACCGGAATCGGACCGCCGAACGCCGCCGAGCCGCGTCCGCACGCGCCTCCGGTCTTCCGCGCGGCCAACAGCGCGCGGAAACGACCCCGAAGAAGACGTCCCCCCGGCCCAAACGATTCCGCCCAGGCGCGGGCGCTCCGCTCGCGGGGTGAGGCGGGCCGACGGGAGATCAGGTCGACTCGCGCACGACGAGTTCGTTCGGCATGATCACCGGCCCCGTGGGGCCGCCGTCGATCAGGCCGAGGAGCAGATGGACGGCGGCGGTCGCCTGGTCGGCCATCGGGCTGCGCACCGAGGTGAGCGCGGGACTGGTGTAGGACGCGGCTTCTATGTCGTCGAAGCCGATGACCGCCACGTCCTCGGGGACGCGCCGGCCCGCTTGGTGGAGGGTGCGCAGGGCTCCGATCGCCATCAGGTCGTTGGCCGCGAACACCGCATCGAGGTCGGGATCGTCCTCCAGGAGCTGCCGCATGGCTTCGGCGCCGGAGGCTCGGGTGAAGTCGCCCAGTGCCACGATGGAGCGGCGGCCGGTGTCACGCAGCGCCTGCCGGTAGCCGTCGAGGCGCTCACGCGCTTCGTACAGTTCGAGCGGCCCCGTGATGGTGGCGATCCGCCGCCGACCGCGCTCCAGGAGATGACGCACGGCCAGCGCCGCTCCGCCGGCGTTGTCCAGTGCGACGTACGGGACGTCCTGTGCGGAGGTGCGGTTGAAGGACACGACAGGCAGGCCCTGCCGGGCCAGTGCGGCCGGCAGCGGATCCGTACCGTGCAGGGCGACCAGGAGCACGCCGTCCACGTGCCCGCCGGCGATGTACTGCACGACCCTGGTCCGGCTCCGGTCCGATTCCGCGAGCATGAGCACGAGCCGCTTGCCCGCCGTCTCGAGCTCTCTGCTGACGGCGCGGACCACGGCGGAGAAGAGGGGGTCGTCGGAGACGACTCCTTGGGGCGGGTCGGACACCACCACGGCGAGGGTGTCCGTGCGGCGGGTGACGAGATTGCGTGCCGCACCGTTGGGCACGTAGCCCAATTCGTTCACGGCGCGCATGACGACGTCCCGGATCTGCGGGGCGACCGTCGTCTCGCCGTTGATGACCCGGGAGACGCTCGATTTGGACACGCCCGCTCGGGCGGCCACCACATCGAGAGTGGGGCGTTTCATACCTCTCCGTCCCCTGTGCCGCCGCCCTGGTTCGCGCGCGGGGCGGGATTTCTCATCAGGGCAACCTCCGGCTCTGCGTCATGACGATGCGAGCAGCGTATCCGCAGGCCGGGGCGACATGAGCATGCCCGGAAGGGCGTATCCCTCAGCGCCACCCCCGTGGCCGTCGGCGGACCGCATGAGTCGTGAGAGACCGCTCCCTCAATGCGTCACAGGCGTTACGTCGCTGTTTTTTCGAGGTGAAGGAGCTATTGACAGCCTTTACCAGCCCCTCCATCCTCCCTTCCAGGGAGCGCTCCCTGAACTCCCCCCACTTGAGGAGTCGCCCATGCAAGCGCCACTGCGTCGCTTCAGCTTATTTTTGGCCCTTGCGGCCGCACTGCTCGCTTTCGTCGCTCTCCCCACACCTTCCGCGCAGGCGGCGGAGGTGCTGCTCTCTCAGGGAAAGCCCGCCACCTCGTCGAGTACCGAGGGAAACTTCGGCGCCGGTAGCGCCGTCGACGGCGACCCCGGGACGCGCTGGTCCAGCGCCTTCACCGACCCGCAGTGGATTCAGATCGACCTCGGGGCGAGTGCCGGGATCAGCCGGGTCGTCCTCAACTGGGAAGCCGCGTACGGCACGGCGTTCAGGATCGAGGTGTCGAGCGACGCGGAGAGCTGGACCGTCGTCCACCAGACAGCGGCGGGCACGGGTGGCACCCAGAACCTGGCCGTCTCCGGCACCGGCCGCTACGTACGCATGTACGGGACGCAACGCGCCACCGCTTACGGCTACTCACTGTGGGAGTTCCAGGTGTACGGCACCGGCGGTCCCGGCGGTGACACCGCCAGGCTGCTCTCCTACGGCCGGCCGGGCGCCGCTTCCTCTTCCCAGAGTGACCAGAACTGCTGGGAATGCACGCCGGCCAGGGCCTTCGACCGGGATCCGGCCTCTCGCTGGTCCACGAGCTCCACCACGGGATGGACCGATCCGGGCTGGATCTCCGTCGATCTCGGGGCGACGGCGCAGATCGACAAGGTCGTCCTGCAGTGGGATCCCGCGTACGCCAAGTCCTTCCAGATCCAGGTCTCCTCGAATGGAGCCGACTGGACACCGATCTATTCGACGACGTCCGGCACGGGCTTCAAGCAGACGCTGGCCGTCTCCGGAACGGGCCGCTACGTACGCATGTACGGGACACAGCGCGCCACCCCTTACGGCTACTCGCTGTGGGAGTTCCAGGTGTACGGCACCGGCGGCGCTCCGATACCGGCTCCGCCGCTGCCGAGTGACCCCGCGAACCCGCCGCGGCTGGTGTGGAGCGACGATTTCGACGGCGCCGCAGGCGGCAGGCCCGACTCCTCGAAGTGGAGGGCCGACCCGGGCACCGGGCCGAACAACGAGCTGGAGTACTACACCGACCACCGCAACGCCGCGCTGGACGGTGCGGGACACCTGGTGATGGAAGCCCGCAAGGAGGCCACCGCCGGATCGTCGTGCCCGCGTGACCCGCTGAGCGGCAGCACCACGTGTCAGTACACCTCGGCGCGGATGAACACCGGCGCGACGTTCCAGTTCACCTACGGCCGCGTCGAAGCACGCATCAAGGTGCCCAAGGGCAACGGTCTGTGGCCCGCGTTCTGGATGATGGGCGGCGACTTCCTGACGGGCCGGCCGTGGCCGTACAACGGCGAGGTCGACATCATGGAGATCCTCGGCAAGGACGTGAAGACCGCCTACTCGACCGTCCACGCGCCCGCCTACAACGGCGGGGGTGGAATCGGCGCGCCGTACACACTGCCCGGGAACGCCGACTTCTCCGACGACTTCCACACCTGGGTCGCCGACTGGAACAGCAAGGGCATCACCTACAGCCTGGACGGCCGGACCGTTCTGACTCTCGACAAGGAGCAGGTGGAGCAGACACGGGGACCGTGGATCTTCGACCACCCTCACTACCTGATCCTCAACCTGGCGGTCGGGGGTGACTGGCCGGGCCCGACGGACGCCGGCACTCCCTTCCCCGCCAAAATGCTCGTCGACCACGTGCGGGTCTATCAGTGACCCCTGGCCGCCCGGTGACCGCGAAGGTCCCGGGCGGCTCCGCCCACCCCCTGCGGGCGGCGGTCCGAGACACCCGAATCCCCCTGCGGGCGGACGCCGCTGTCCGCCTCCCGCTCTCCCATCGCCGCACTTCGGCGAGCAGACCCGTCCCCCCTGATGCCCGTGAGGAAGTGAAATGCGCAGATATCCCGCCCATCTGTACACACTGTTGGTGAGCGCTCTGGTGGTCGTGCTGGCCGCCGCCCTGAACCTGACCGTGTCGACCCAGCATGCCCAGGCCGCGACGGTCACCGTCCAGGCCGAGTCCTACGCAGCCCAGTCGGGTGTCGTGTCGGAGGCGACCGGGGACACCGGGGGCGGGCAGAACGCCGCGTACCTCGCCAACGGCGACTGGATGCGCTTCGACAACGTCGACCTCGGCGCGGCCGGCCGGATGACGGTGTCGGCCCGGATCGCGTCCGCCGTCGGCTCGGGCACGGTGGAATTCCGGACCGGCAGCCTGACCGGACCACTGCTCGCCGTCATACCGGTCTCCCCGACCGGCGGTTGGCAGACCTGGGCGACCCGGGCCACCGACGTCACCACCCATCCCACCGGCTCACAGACGGTGTTCGCCGTGCTGCGCAGCACGGAGGCCGGCGACTTCGTCAACATCAACTGGTTCTCCTTCGTCGGCGCGGGCGACACCCCCGCGGCCGGATGGGTCCCCATCGACCAGGCCAAGTGGGACGCCCAGCTGGCGCAGTTCCGTGCGATGACGCCCGCCGCCGTGCCCGCCGGTATCGTCCGGGTCCCGGAGTTCAACGCCACCTGCTCCTACAGCCACTCCAAGCCGGACGACCCCATCGTCCTGCCGGGCCTGCCCGGTGCGTCCCACATGCACAGCTTCTTCGGCAACAGGAGCACCGACGCGTTCTCCACGACCCAGTCGCTGCTGACCAGCACACCCACCAGTTGCACCCCTGCCAACGACCTCTCGGCGTACTGGATCCCGACCCTGTACGAAGGCGACAAGGCCGTCGAAGCCGAGGGCATGATCGTGTACTACGGTTCCCGGCTCGTCGACCCCTCGGCGACCGTGCCCTTCCCGCAGGGGTTCCGCATGATCGCGGGCAACGCCAAGACCCAGACGCCCACCCCGGCGGGCTCGCCGGGCCAGTACTGGTGCGCCGGCGAGGGCGGTGAGATCGGCCGCAGCGCCGACGGCAACTGGCCGCGCTGCGCCCCGACGGCCCATCTCACCCACCAACTCGTCTTCCCCGACTGCTGGGACGGCAAGAACCTCGACAGTCCCGACCACAAGTCGCACGTGGCGGCCACCTACGACGGCAAGTGCAGCGGCGCCTACCCCGTCGCCATCCCCAACCTCTCCTTCGTCGTCAGCTATCCGACCAGCGGCAGCTCCGCGGGCTTCCGGCTGGCCTCGGGCATGGCATCGTCCATCCACGGCGACTTCTTCAACGCCTGGGACAACGACGGTCTCGGGCACCGCGTGAAGGACTGCATCACCCAGAGGGCCAAGTGCAACTCCGCCGGCACGTTCTGACCCTGCGGTGTGCATGCGCCATGGTGGTGGCGCTGCCGGCCGTCGGCTGCACCTCGCAGCCGACGGCCGGCACGTCGCCCGGACCGCCCGGCTGCCGAGCTGCGAGCGGCACAGCCTGCGACGAGACAGCGGTGAGCCCGAGCGTCTCCCCCACAGTCGTGGGACCGCCGCACAAGGCCCTTCAGCCGATCGGCCACAAGGGCCCGGTCGGACACAAATGAACCGCTGTCACAGCGCGACAGCGGTTCAGTACTGCACGGCGTGCGGCCGATACCGCACGGAAAACAGCCGCGAAATCAACGTTCTCGCAGGTCAGAACGTTTCCGCAGAGTGAAGCTGGTGGGGCGGGTGGGACTCGAACCCATAAGCGCGACGCCTCTCACCTGCGGCTTCTTTGACGAACCAAGGGAATCCCCCTGTTTCCGTCCGCCTGCATCCCGCTCGATCCCGCTCCACCGGCCGACGGTGCAGCGTTCGCTGCACCGCTTCCCCAATGCTTTGCAACCGATTCAGCCGAACCTGACTCGGCCCCGGACTGACGTGGTCGACACAGAAAATAGACCCCCCGACCCGACGACCACGGTACGCACATCCAGCTGACCGCTCTCGACACAGGAAGGCAGAGCGTCACCCTCAGCGAGATAGCGCCATGCGTCCCCAAGCAGTCGGAGCCGGGGCGTTTCGCACGCAGTATCGGCATCTCGTCGAACGACGGCAGGCCAGCAGTGGAAGCTTCGTCCTCCTTCCAGCGCCTAGATCCCGATCGACCCGTCATGACCGGGCTCCCGGGCACGGATCACCATCGCGACCACCGTCGCGAGGAGCGTTTAGGCCGCGGCGAGGAACCATCCGCCCACGACGTCACTGGCCCAGTGCACCCCCGGCCACACCCGGCTCACTCCCATCACTGCGACCCAGAGCACGGCCATGGCCACACACCACCTGTACGCGGGCGGCCTGCGGGCGAGGAGAGCGAGGACGAGCAGCCCCGCGGCCATCGACGTGGTGGTGGTGTGCCCGGAGGGAAAGGACCAGCGCGAAGCGTGCGTGAGCCAGTCCTCACGCGGGGGCCGCGGGCGCGCGATCACCGTCAGGAGGGCGAAGCGCAGCGCCTGCCCCAACGCCAGCCATACGGCGAACGCCGCGACGGGCAAGGCAAAGCGGGCCATGGGGCGCCGCCCGTGGCCGGCGTCGAGGGCCGGTGCGGCGATGAGGCCGGCGGCCAGAGCCACGAGGTAGGGGGTGATGCCGGTGCCGGTGGCCGTCACGGCGCGCAGCGTGGCAACGACCGGGGGCGGCCGACTGCCCAGGGCCCAGCGGCGTATGCCCGCGTCGCCCGGGATCAGCCCCCCGCCTGCGGCGAGCACCGCCGCCGAGAGGGCCGTGAAAGCAGCAGCGGCGAGAACACACCAGCACACCAGGTGAACCCGCGGGCTGCGGGCGGCAGTCGGTGTTCGGGGTGCGCCGGCGAGGTTCACGCGGCGACCAGCGGGCGCAGAGGTCCTCGCCCGAGCAAGTCGGCCAGGGCAGGTGCGTGCCTGGACAGCAGCAGCGCCAGGATCGCGGCAACGAGCCCGCCCACGGCGAGCCCGGCGATGATGTCGTGCGGGTAGTGGGCACCGACCCACACGCGGGAGACCGCCATGGCCGTTGCGCCGATGGTCGCGATCACGCCCAGGCGCGCCGAGACGGACCACAGCGCGACCGCCGCGGCGGCGGCCAGGGTGGCGTGGTTGCTGGGAAAGGACCAGTCACCGGGCGCGGGGCACGCCTCCAGCGTGATCACGTGCAGCGTCTGGCAGGGGCGGCTCTCGCGCACCGCTTGTTTCAGTACGGTGCTGGCGGCGAACGCGATCACGGTCAGGACGGGCACCGCCAGGGCCTTCACCGCCTGTGGTGCGTTCTGCCGGCGGGCCTGCCACCACCCGGCCAGCATCATGACCGCGAACAGGGCGAGCCCGTAGGTGGAGTAGCCGGAGATCAGGTTGTCCAGCCAGGTCGGGGCGTGGTGCGCGGTGTCGACCACGTCCAGATACGCGGCTCCGTCGATGCCCGAACCGTCATGCGCCTGTGCGGCGACAGCCGTGATGTGCATCAGGCTCCCCCGTCCGTGTGGTGCGCGCGTCGCGAACGCAGGATCTCCAGCCCGACGGGGATGAGCGAGATGACGACGATGACGGCGATGATCGGCAGGAGGTAGCGGTCGATGTCGGGGACCGACGCGCCCAGGCCGTAGCCGGCGAGCACCAGGCCCGCGGTCCACACCAGCCCGCCCAGGACCTGCCAGAGGGTGAAGGTGCGCGCGGGGACGCCGAGGGCACCGGCGAGCGGGTTCAGGACGGTCCGTACGAGCGGCAGGAAGCGGGCCAGCACGATCGCCTTGGCGTGCCCGTATCGCTGGAGGATGTCCGCGGCACGGTCCGCGCCTTCGCTGAGCTTGCGGGACTTCGTGCGGCTCAGCAGCGCCGGGCCTGCGCGGCGGCCGAGCAGGTAGCCGGTCTGAGCCCCGGCCAGTGCGCCTCCGGCGGCGGCGACGAGGACCCACGGAAGGGACAGATGGCCTGGTGCGGAGGACGAGCCTCCGGCGCACAGGAGGCCGGCGGTGAACAGCAGTGAGTCGCCGGGGAGGAAGAACCCGAGCAGAAGGCCGGTCTCGGCGAACAGGACGGCGGCGATGCCGACCGTACCGAAGGTGGCCAGCAGCGACTGCGCGTCCAGGACGTTCACAGCGAGTTGGAGCGACGGTGCGGCATGGAGCGCGAGCGTCATAGGCGCTTACCCCTTCGGTGATGGGCTGTCGGATGTACGGCCACGGGGAGACCGGGGGTGCTACGGGGCCGCGCCGGTGGCTGAGCACCTTACGTCTACAACGTAGTAGTCGGTCTACTTTACTGTAGACGACGCGGCGGGGATGATGGCTCCATGACGGAGGCGACGGGTGAGCGCAGGCCCGCGGGCGAGTTGGAAGCCAGCGTGCTGGCCGCTCTGTGCGCGGCAGGCGGGCCACAGTCGGCGGCGGAGGTGAGAGCGGCGATACCTCAGGAGCTGGCCCGTACCACGGTGGCGACGCTCCTCGCACGCCTGCACGAGAAGGGGACAGTCGGACGCGCACCGGGCCGGCGCGGCTTCCTGTACTTCGCGGTGCAGGACTCCCACGGGCTGACCGCACGGCGCATGCACCGGGAGCTGGACCAGGACGATGACCGCAGCACGGTGCTGGCCAGGTTCGTCGCAGAGCTCAGCCCCGCCGACGAGGCAGAGCTCAAACGCCTGCTGGAGGGAGACGTCCAGTGATCACCCTGCTGCTGATCCCGCTCGTCATGCCCTGGGCCCTCCTGCCGCTGGCGCGGCGCACGGTAGGCCTGGTACGGCCTGGGATCGCACTGTGGGGGGTCACCTGCGCGACGGCCGCACTGGCCGTCGGAGTTGTGGCAAGCCTGGGCGCCCTCCTGCTGCCCATCGCCCTCGCGCTCCCGCCCGTCTCCGCGCTCGCGGATCTGATCCACCCGCTCAGGGCGGGGCCGGAACTACTGGTGCTCGGCGTCTCGGCGCTGGCAGCCGGAGGGCTCGCGCTCGCCACCTCCCGCGTACTGCTCAAGGGGGCGTCGGAGCGGGTGCGTCTGCGTGCCGCGCGCGCCCGCGTCGCGGGCCTCCCGAGCGCCGGAGGGCTCTGCGTCCTGAACGATCCGCGCCCTGACGCCTTCGCGCTGCCGGGCGGCGCGCACCGGGCGGACCGGATCGTGGTGACCACCGGCATGCTGCGCGCCCTGGGGCCCGTCGAGCGCGAGGTTCTGTTCGCGCACGAGAGGGCTCACCTCTCCGGCAAGCACCACCTCTTCCTGGCCACCGCCCAGTTCGCCGGCTGGTGCCATCCCGCGCTGGCGGCGGTCGCCACCCACGTGTCCTTCGCCGCCGAGCGGGTGGCCGACGAAGCCGCTGCCCGCCACTGCGGCGACCGCACTCTCGCGGCCCGGTCCGTGGGACGCGCGGCACTGGTCGCCGGCCGCGACCGGCGTGCGGCCGACACGCCCGCCCTGGCCCCCGGCGTGGCCACCGGCCCAGTCCCGGCCCGCGTCAAGGCGCTGCTCACCCGGGCGCCCGTACGGTGCGTGGTTCCCGCACTGCTGGCCATGGCGCTCGTCTGCACGACAGCCGGGGCCTCCTCACTGACCGGCGCCGTCCGGCTGCACCGAGGCATCGAGGTCGCCCAGGGCGAACACCCCTCCGACTGAGGACTGAAACCCGCCGGGGGACCGTAAGACGTTCACTCTGTCTCACATCCAGTGAGCGTTTTCAGCGTTGCCTCTCCAGGGTGAGGATGCCCTTGGTGATTGACGTCATTCGATTGGGGCTGCATCGCGATCTTCGGATGATCCTCCAGGACTCAAGTCGTGCCACGCCGCGTTCGACGGGTGCCCGGGACGCGGCCAGTGCCTGGTTGATCGTCCGTTCCGTCGGGGTTGACTGCCCGCCGGGTGGGCGTCTGCGTCCGGTGGTGACCCAGGGTCCGGCACCCGCGTAGGCGCGGCCGACCAGGACGGGGACGCCCTGGCGCTCGCAGATCCGGATGATCCGGTGGGTGCGGGCCGCGGTCAGATCGTGACACCGGCCCGACAGGGCCGGTGAAATCCACAGAATCTGCCCGACCGGGTCAGTCACGACCTGCACGTTCACGCCGTGGCGGCGGTGCTTGTGGGAGTAGTCGGTCCGGCAGTCGCCGACCCGGTCGCACTCGGCGAGCGTCCCGTCGGGCAGAACGTACTCCGGGTCGGTCTCGCGCAGGACCTTCAGGAGGCCCGGTGTCCGGGAGGCCAGGAGGTCGATGACCGCGGTGGTAAGGCGTGGGCGGTGCCGACCGACATCCCGCAGCCGGCAGAGATCTGGGCCAAGGTGTCGTGCTTGTGCAGGTACACCAGAGCGACGAGTGCACGTTGGTGCGGCGGAAGTTTGCAGCGGCGGTCACCCTCGCGGTAAACGATGCGCATGGTGACCCACTCGACCAGCACATGGGGCAGGTCGAGTGCGGCAGGACAGGGAACCAACGAGACACCTGCGCTGATGAGTTGAGACGTCGAACATCTCCCTCAACGGCACGGGTGCCTCGTGCGTTGCAGCCTCGCCACCGTCACCCCATCAGTGGCCACTCCGAAAACGCTCGCTCACGCACGAGTTACTCCGCGCCGGACGAAGCGAGAGCGACTCATCGCATTCCCGGGCGGCCGTGGGACCGTTCATACCCCTCCCACGGAGACGGCACCACAAAGGCCCAGGTCACAGCCATGCAGAGCTGGTCTGCACGCCCTCAACGCAGCGTTCGCTGCACCTCTATGCAGCGAACGCTGCACGGAAGACGCCCCCGGAAAACACGTTTCCCCAGGTCAGAACGATTCTGCCTGGGGATATGGGTGGGGCGGGTGGGACTCGAACCCAAAACGGTGACGCGTCTCACCTGCGGTTTTCTCAGAGACACGGATATATCGTCCTGTTTCCATCCTGCTGAATCCCCCTCGATCCGGCTCCAGCGGATCCGGTGCAGCGTTCGCTGCACCGGTACGAGAGGCACAAGAAGCCGCGTCAAGCACATCCGATCACGCGCTTCTCGATCGACACGGTGTGGGGCTCCGCTGGTGACCGCCACGCTGGCGAGGCATCCAAGAAAAGGAGGCTACTCGACACCCCGCGTGACTGTAGGTGATCAAAACCTTCACCGTCGAGACGAGTCCGACCCGGCCCCTTCCACGGGATACTGGCGTAGGTGCGGGACCCACTCCCCTGATCCCTCCGCCCGGTGTCGGCACCGAGGCTGACATCGTCGGCACGGCGGTGGCCAACGGCGTGCGGCCCCAAGCAGGCGGCCCGAAAAAATGCGGGGCCGGTGTCGGTGGGACAGGGAATGCTGGTGCCCATGGAAGACCCAGAGCAGCAGGACAGTGACGAAGACGTAGAGCCGGACGACGCCTGGGCCGTGGACGGAACGTGGGAGGGAATCCTCACTGCGGTCCTTGCAGCCGCCGACGAGGGCAAGGACATCGGCTGGACGGTATCTGTGGACTCCACCGTCCGCCGGGCCCACCAGCACACAGCGGGAGCAAGGAAAAGGGGGCGCCAGATCGGGCTGAGCCTGACGATCACGGGCTCGGACGTTCCCGCGGCGGCCTGAGCACAAGGTGCATCTTGCCAGCGACAGCCACGCTCGTCCGTTCCCGTTCCCGTTCCACGTGACCGCAGGCCAGGCGGGCGATGCGCCGTCGTTCGAAGCGGTGCTGGCAGGCATTCGTGTCCCGCGGCTTGGGCCGGGACGACCGAGAGTCCGGCCGAACGCTGTTCTGGCGGACCGCGCGTATTCGTCCCGTGCGATCCGGAGCCATCTCCGTCGGCGCGGGATCCGTGCCGTCATTTCCCAACCGTCCGACCAGGTAGGTCACCGACGGCGACGCGGTCATGTGGGAGGCCGGCCTCCCGCCTTCGACGCCGAGGCGTACAAGCAGCGCAATGCTGTCGAGCGATGCATCGCCCGGCTCAAGCAGTGGCGTGGTCTCGCAATGAGAACGGACAAACTGGCCATTGTCTACCTGGCTGCACTCCACCTTGCTGCCATTCTCATCTGGGCCAGGCGATAGCCCTCTGTCTCAGCGATGGTCATCCGGCGCGCACTCGGGTCACGTGAGGTTCATGACGGGGACCTTCAGCGAGTTCCCGTATGTGAGCCGGTCGTGGGCGCACGGCATCAAGGCCGGGCGCGGAAGGGGAAGGTCTCGCCGCCGGGCGGGGAGGCTCTGCGGTCAGACCAACAGAGGGGAAAGGGTCGTTCAAGAGGTCCGGCCGTGGCGAATGGATCGCCACATCCGCGCCACACCCACTCTGCTTCGGGCGACAGTTAGCAGTGCAAGCCCTCACCACGTTTTCCTGTGCCACAGGAACAGTTCGACATAACCGGGAACAGTTCGAGCGGCGCCAACTGTTCGGTGCCGGTCTACAACACCCCATAGAGTGAGACCGGGGGTGTGTCGTATATCTGATACGCCCCCGGCCCAAGCCTTCGATCGGAATGTGAAGAGAATGTGGATCGAGCGAATCGCTGAGGCTACGCACCGGGAGCCGCTTCGGCTCGATATTCCCTGGAACAGCATCGAGGAAGATCTTGGTACTCAACTGCCCGAAGATTACAAGAAGCTTGCCGAGACGTTCGGCAAGGGCGAATTCTCGGAGTTCTTGCGTGTTTTCACCGTCGATGCCACGAGGCAGTTCGACCTGGTCAGGATCTGGAAGAAGTATCTCGAGGGCGGCCCGGAGAGCGGCCCAGATCCCGCCTTCAAGCCCTACCGGATGTACCGGCCAGGTCAGCGCGGCCTCATTCCCTGGGCGTTCGGTGAGATGAAGTGCAGCTACTTCTGGCTGGCGTCCGCGGATAAGGATCCGGCGAGCTGGCCCATTGTCACACAGGGAGATCCGTATCCCTGGCACGAAGTGAACATGTCCACTTCCGAGTTCGTCTGCCGAGTGCTGACCGATCCCGATTTCGAGCCGTTCTCGATCGCGAGGCCTTTTCCGGAGCCTGACTTCTATCCGATGGACTGAAAAGTCATCCCATTTGGCGAGTCTGCGGTAGCAGATGAGTGTGCAGGCGATGCTGGTGAAGGCCAGGAAGTGATCGCCCTTGCGTTCGTATTTCAGCCCTGCCCAGCGCGCCTACTCGAGGTCTATGGCCGAGTCCGCCGATGGCTCACGGCCCATCGCCTCGGACGGCGTGGCCTTGATGCTGCCCGGAGCCCAGCCAAGGACTTCCTCGAAGTTTCGGGCAACAATCGGGGCGGGCAGGTCCCCACGGTCGCCTTCGAAGGTCCTGAAGGTCGCCTCACTCAGCCACCCACGGCGTGCGAGTTCACGTTCCGAGATGCCTTCGGCCTCACGGAACTCGATGAGGGCTTTCGCCAGCCGCGCAGATTCCTCTCCGCTCATGAGCGCAGTATGTCGCAGAGCCCAGGCTGGGACAGCCCGCTGACTTTTTCGCCCTCGCCATGCAACCGGCGATCGTCACCAGCCCAGACCTGCACGCCAATCCCATGACAGAGTCAGATATCAGACAACGACTCGCATACCGCCCTCTGAGACCGTGACCCGATTCGGGCGATCGTCGACTACTGCTCAACCTGCATGCGACGGACCAGACGACCCTCGAACTCGTACACATGACGGACCTCCTCTCGAGCAAGGACGGAACCGCCCGGGTCGCGAGCCACCAGTCTGACCGCGACTTCGATCCGGCCGTCGCCCCGTTCCCGAAACTGCACAGGTGTGAGAGACAGCCGAAGCTGAGCCCACTGGCGAATCCAGTAGTCGCGGACCGACGCCCGTCCTTCGAGGTGCCCGCCTTCCCAGCCGTTGGGCCACTGGACATCGGCGGTCATGGCTGCGAGGATCCGATCGATCTCGCGGGCGTTGAACGCCTCGTACAGCTCGCGGAGCTCCCGCGATCGGGCGGACGTCGACGGCCTGTCATCACTGTGGGGCACTGAATCATCCTCTCGCCAAAATGCGCGTCCTACGCTGGTGCTGCAGGCTCGACGTCGCCGACCTTCGCGATCGTCAGCGGCCGAGCGGGTCACAGTCCACCAGCCGCTCGGATGCTGGCTCCGGTGACATAGCTGGCCTCGGTGCCGAGCAGCCAGACAATGGCCGGAGCGATCTCGTCGGGCTCTCCGGCTCGGCCCAACGGGATGCGTGTGGCAGCGCGCCCGGCGCGGTCCGGATCCCCGGCATCGGCGTGGATCCTCGTGTGCACCGTGCCCGGCGCCACGGCATTGACCCGGATCCCTTGGTTGGCGACCTCCTTGGCGAGTCCCACGGTCATCGCTTCGACCCCGGCCTTGGCTGCGGCGTAGTGGACGTAGTCGTGGGCCGAGCCCAGCGTGGCTGCTGCCGAGGAGACATTGACAATTGCCCCACCGTGTCCGCCGCGGGTGGTGGACATTGCCCGGACCGCCTCACGCGCACACAGCAGCGCGCCGACGAGGTTCACGTCGACGACCCGGCGCAGCACCGCGACCGGGGTGTCCGCCAAGTCTCCAAGGTGTGCGGTCAGTCCGGCGTTGTTCACCAGTCCGGTGACGGCGCCCAGGTCCGCGGCAGCGGCGAACAGCTCGGCAACGTCATCTTCGTCGGTCACGTCGCCGGCCACGGCGACGGCTCTCACGCCGTGGTCCTGTGCTGCCGCGGCTGCCCTCTTGGCGGAGGCGCGGTCGTCGCGGTAGCCGACGATCAGGTCGTGTCCTGCACGCGCCAGGTGCGCGACGGTGGCGGCGCCGATCCCTCGCGCCCCGCCGGTGACGATCGTGAGCGGACGGACTGCCGGTGGCACGGGTCCCGCGGGTCGGCTTCGTCTGTCACTCATGGTTGTCAGTCCTGTCGTGGCTGGTCTCTGCACTCCAGGTTTCCCAGAGGGCTGCGTAGGAGGTCGCGGTGGTGACGAGGTGGTCGTGGTGGCCGAGCTCGGTGATGCGGCCCCCTTCCATGATGGCGATGCGGTCAGCGTCTCGGGCAGTCTGGAGTCGGTGGGCCACGGCGATGATGGTGCGGCCCTGGATGGTGGCGGCGAGGGCTTGTTCGGTGCGGCGAGCGGTCGTCGGGTCCAGCAGGGCGGTGGCCTCGTCGAGGACGAGGGTGTGGGGATTGGCGAGCAGGACTCGGGCGAGCGCGACGTGCTGGGCCTGGGCGCCGCCGAGCCGATGGGTGCCGAGGTCGGTGTCGAGCCCGTCGGGGAGGTCGTCGAACCAGTCTGCGCCGAGGACGTCGAGGGCCTCGAGCAGCTCGTCGTCGGTGGCGTGAGGTGCCGCGATGGTGAGGTTGTCGCGCAGCGGGTCGGCGAACACGTGGTGCTCCTGGGTCACCAGGACGACGTGCTGGCGAAGCTGCTCGGGTGCGAGGTCGGCGACGTCCGCACCGCCCACGGTGACCCTTCCTGATCGGGGACGGTCGATGCCGGCAATGAGGCGACCCAGGGTGGTCTTGCCTGCTCCCGACGTCCCCACGACGGCGAGATACTCGCCGGCCCGGACGTCGAGGTCTACACCGTGGAGGACGTCGGCCCCGTCGTAGGCGTAGCGGACGTCGGTGACGACGATGTCCTGGTCGGTGGGGACGGCCGTGACGCCCTCGGCGCTGCGTCGTGGCGGTTCCGCTGACGAGGCGAGGCCCTCGATGCGGGCGAACGAGGCAGCGCTGCTCTGCAACGTCTCCACCCAGATCAGGATCGTATCGATCGGGGTGGTGAGCTGGCGCAGGTAGAGGACGACCGCGACGACGGTGCCGAGGCTGAGCTGGTGGTCGAGGTAGAGCAGGCCGCCCACGCCGAACGCCGCACCGACGGCAAGGGCGGTGGAGGCGTCGATGGTCGGGAAGAACACGCTCCGCAGGCGAAGGGTGCGCAGCTGGGCGGCTGTCGCGGCAGCGATCGCGGACGAGCAGTCGGCGGCCCGCCGCTCCTGCAGGCCGAGCGCTTCCACCGTCCGGGCGCCGGCGGCGGTGCCGGCCAGGACGTCGGCGACCTCGGCATGCGCGGCTGCCTGGGCCAGATAAGCCGACCGGGCGCGGCGCAGGTACCAGCGCAGGACCACGGGGATGGCGACGAGTGCGACCAGTCCGACGGCGCCCAGCCCGGGGGAGAGCAGGACGACGGCGACGATGATGATCAGCGCCTGGGCAAGGGCGAACACCATCTCTGGCGCGGCGTCGCGCAGAGCGAACGACACCAGGCCGGCGTCGGTCGTGGCACGTGAGGTCAGGTCGCCGGTGCCGGCCCTTTCGACAACTCGTGCAGGGATCCGCATGAGCCGGTCGGCCAGCTGCTCGCGCAGTCGGGCGGCGGTCTGTTCGCCGAACCGGTAGCCCAGGCGGCGGGCCTGGTGCCCGATCAGGAGCTGCGCGGCCGCGGCAAGCACCACGAGGAGGCCCAACCGGTCGATGGTCGCGACCCCAGCCCCGGCCTGCACCTCGTTGACGATCTGCCCGAGCAGCCACGGCCCGACCAGACCTGCGCCCGCCGCCGCGCAGTTGGCGAGCAGCACGACGATGAATGCTGCGCGGTCGGAGCGGATGAGCCGCCACGCAGCACGGCGGACCTCGCCGGGCTCTGCCACCGGCAACGGCTGCGCGCTCATGCCTGGATCTCGGGGTCGTGGGCGCTGGTGGCCGGTCCTCCGCGGTGGACCAGAGCGGCGTAGGCGGGGTTGGCCAGCAAGGCGGTGTGGGTGCCGCTTGCGACCACCCGGCCGTCGGCGAGCAGGTGCACCTCGTCGGCTCCTTGCAGCACGAGCGCGGAAGTCGAGGTGACCAATGTGGTCTTGCCGCGACGGTGGTGGGTGAGGCGGTCGACGATGGTGGCCTCCGTGGCGGCGTCGAGCGCCGAGGTCGGGTCCACCGCGAGCAGGACGGTCGGGTCGGCGATCGTCGCCCGAGCGAGCCGGACGCGTTGGCGTTGACCGCCGGAGAGGTTCCGTCCCCCGGAGTCGATCCTCGACCCCAGGCCCTCGGGCAGGCCCCGGACCACGTCGTCGGCGGCGGCGGTGTACAGCGCGTCCAGGATCGCAGCCTCACCGAGTTCGGCGACGTCGAGGCGACCGGCCACCACCTGGGCCAGGGACCCGGCGAACAGGGCGGCGTCGTTGTCGGCCACCAGCGCCTGCTCGTGCAGCTGGGCGGGATCGAGCTCGGAGGTCGGCTGCCCGGCCCAGGTGGCACCTGGGCGGAAGCCGCCGAGCCGGTCGACGAGGGCCACGGCGTCGGAGTGCTGGGCGGTGGCGACCGCAGCGAACGTCCCCGGTGTGATCCGCAACCCGGAGGCCTCGTCGATCAGGTCTCCCCGCCCCGGGGGCACCGCCGTGCCGGTGCTGTCGGGGCGCACGTCCAGGAAGTCGGTCACCCGACGTGCGGCCACGAGAGCCTGGCTGAGATCGAGCGCGCCCTCGATGAAGGAGGCCACCGGCACCGCCAGCACCGCGGCGTAGCCGGCGACCGCGACCAGTTCGCCCACCGTGATGCTGCCCTCGACCGCGAGCCGGGCGGCCAGCCACACCACCGCTGCGGAGAACAGTGTCGGCAGCCCCAGACCGGCTGCCTGGATCACGCTCGTGACGCGGCCGACCCGATAGCCGTGCTGCAGCAGCCGCTGCGACTCGGCGCGGAAACGGTCGGCGTAGACCGCTTTGCCGCCCAAGCCGTTCAGGACGCCCAGCCCCGCGACGATGTCCACCATCCGACCCGTCACTCGGCCCTGCTGCTCGCGATACGGCGTACCGACCGTCCGGAGCCGGCGCGTCGCCGGACCCACGACCAGGGCCAGGACCGGAACCCCCGCCAGCACGACCACAGCCAGTGGCACCGAGATCCGCAACAGCAGCACCGCGATCACCACGTAGGCGAGCACCGCACCGACTCCCGGCCCGGTCGCGGTGAGACTGCGCCCGATCGTCCACGCGTCCCCACCTCCGATGGCCACGACCTCCCCGGTGAGCGCGCGACGCGCCATCGTGTCTCCCAGACGGATGCCGTGGGCGTTCACCTCTGACACCGTCCGCAGCGCCGCATCCATGCGCACCCGGGTCATGGTGCGATGCCGCCAGATGCTCAGGCCCGCCAGGACGCCCCCGACCAGGAGCAGGACAGCCGTCCACCCCAGCACCACGTTCCGCTGGCCCTCCGCGAGGCTGTCGATCGCACGGGACAGCACGTACGGCGGTAGGGCGAGCCCCACCATCCAGGCGCTGCCGAGCACCGCTCCGAGCGTCACCCGGCCGCGCTGCCGAGACACGAGCCACGCCAAGTACGACCACGGGCCACGGGTGTAGGGGCGCGTCGGCGGCACGGTGCTCCGGCGCATGTGTCGACGTCCCCGTCCTTGCAGAGTCGACGACCTCACCGCGACGCCTGGGCGTTTCGGATGGCCTGCGCGGTGGCGCTCGGGTCGTAGTCCTGGGGAACGCCGCCGACGAGGATGATGTCGCCCTGGATGTGCCGGGAGCGGAGGGGTGCGATCTCCCGGTAGGCGGGAGAGTCCCACCAGTCCCTGGCCTCGTTGATCCCGGGAAAGCCGATCACCACGACGTGTCCGGCCCACGCGCCCTCCTTCACCTCCGGTGGCGTGCCGTGCACCAGGAAGCGGCCCCCGAAGGGCTCGAACGTGCCGGCGATCCGCTCCATGTACTCGGCGATGTCCGGGTGCGGCTCGGCGTCGCGCAGGTGGGCGATGGCGTAGGCAGTCACAGAGGGCTCCTATCTGGAGAGCGTCGGTTCGCGTGAGCGTCAGTCGAGCGGTCTGAGTTGGCGTGGCCGTGAAGCCGGTGGACAAGGAAGTCGAGGATCTCGTCGCGTGCCGTGGCGGTCGGTTCGCCCTCGCGATCGACGAGGTGAACGGTGACCACGCTGTGGGGATAGGGGACGTGAACGGCGAAGAAAGGCGGTGCATCACGATTCGCGGCAGTGTCGGGGAGCTCGCGGCTGACGAAGGAGTCACCCAGGGCTTGCGCGTAGGCATCGAAGCGTGCCCTGGTGCAGACCTTGTCGCCCTCGAATCGGTAGGCCAGGACGGTGAGACCGTCACGGTCGAGACGTTCCTTCACGGCGGTGAGCTCGGCGTCGCTGATCTCCAGGGCGCCCGGCTCATCCAACGGCAGGGACGGCTGGCAGGCCACCGGCGCGACGACGGCGCTCTCGAGCATCATGGTGATGGCGAAGTTGCCGGTGAAGCACATCCCGACCGCGCCCACACCTGTTCCCCCGCACTCACGGTGCGCCGAGCGAGCGAGGGCCATCAACCACGTCGTGATGTGGCTCGACTCGCCACCGCCGAGAGCGCGGAACTCCTTCGCTACGCAGAGACGACGAAACACCTGTGCCCCGCTGTCGGCGTCGCCGAGGGCGCCGTCGGTGCCGAAGAGGGAAGGCAGGTAGACCGTCATGCCACGATCGCGGACCCATCGGGCGAAACGAGCGACGTGTGGGCTGATGCCGGGCATCTCGTGCATCACGATCACGCCGGGACCGTCACCGCTGACATACACGCGACGCACCTGACCGAGGAGCGAGACGGACCGGACGGTGAAGTCGGCGAGGTCGTCGTCTTGGGTCACGTCGTGATCCGTCATGGAGATCCCCCTGCGATGGATCGTCGCGGAGTGCGGCCGATCTGGTGACTACGATGGATCACGATGAAGTCCTTGAGAGAGCGAGACCGGCCACATTTCGAGCGGTTCGAGACATGACCTCGGTCCGCGTCCTGGATCTCGAGGGAGCGATGGCCACCTCCGTGGCCATCACGGTTGATGTCCTCGACACCGCGAACCGGCTGGCCCTCCGATCGGGACGGGCCGATCAGTTCGACGTCCAGCCCTGGGTCGCTAACGGCTATGGAGACGCCACGGATCCGGTGGATCTCGTGGTCGTCCCTGGCCTCGGGATGAGAAACACCCAAGAGGTTCGGAGCCGACTCGCAGCGCCCGATGCCAGAGCGGCGGCGCGCTACTTGAAGGAAGCCGCCGCAGCAGGTAGCGAGATCGCAGCCTCGTGCGCCGGAGTGTTCCTCCTCGCCGAAGCCGGCATCCTCGATCAGCGACGTGCGACTACTACCTGGTGGCTGGCTCCGCTGTTCGCCAGCAGGTACCCCGCAGTTCGGTTGACACCTGCTGATCTCGTCGTCACCGACGGCCCGGTGACAACCGCAGGGGCAGCCTTGGCGCACCTGGACCTGATGCTGACGCTCGTAGGGCGTCACGCTGGGGAGGCGCTCGCCCGGGAGTGCGCCAGGTACCTCGCGGTTGACCGTCGTCAGTCGCAGTCTCCTTACGTGATGCCCGAGACGATCGAGGGCGCCGCCAGCGATGTCGCAATCGCGCGGTCATGGGCGCTCCAGCACCTCGACACAAGCATAGGAGTGAGGGACTTGGCCGCCGCCGCACACCTCAGTCCGCGCACCTTCACCCGCAGAATCAGCGAAGCCACAGGTATGTCACCTGCTCGATTCCTACGACGCCTGCGTGTCGAGCGAGCTGTCGAGCTTCTACACAACACCGACCTCGCTGTCACCGGAGTCGCCCATGCCGTCGGGTACAGCGACCCGACGGCACTTCGACGGGCCATGAGCCAAGAACTCGGCATGAGCCCCCGGACAGTCCGCGGACAGCGCACCCGCGCGCACTGAATGACATCCGCGACCGGCGCGCCCCATCGCCTTGCACGAGAGCGTCCGAAGGCCGTCGGGGCTCGGCTCGGCCGAGGGTCCTTCAGCGGACCAAATGACCGGAAGGCGTCAGTCACCAGAGCAGGATTGTCATCCGCACGATCGGAGATGTCGCCTATGGTCGTCGCCCGAACGAGTCGAGCAGCCGGATCTGTGGTGACGCGTCAGCAGGCAGCGTTCCGCTCGGACCGGCGCCATACGCTCCGAAGGCAAGCATTTCGTCCAGGTGCGGCTCGACCGTGTTCAGTACGCCGACAACAGTCTGCGGATCTAGGGTCTCGTCGAGACGCGCAGCACGCAGGAGGTCCCACGCGTGGACTACCAGGTCGACGAGACGGAATCGCAAGTAGGCAGCGACGGGAACATTTCCGTTCGGGCCCGCGACCTGTTGCTCGGGCGATGTCGCGAAGAATGCCTGTGCTTGGCGCTGTGCGGACTCACTCACGTCAGCGACTGGGTCATCGCCGACCTGCTTGGCTGCGAGCATGGCGCGGGCCTCGTCGCGACCAACGCCTGCCAGCAGAAGTGCGGTGAAGCGGTTCCCCACCACCACGTGCTCAATCAATTCGCGTACCGAGATTCCCGACGGCGTCGGTTGCTCCGACGAGTCCGCGGGCAATTGGCGCACAACTCGTTCGAACTCTGCCGAAGCTGCCCTGATCAACTCCATGTGCTACAGGCTAGCGGCACGAGCCGCTCGTCCGGGAGGCGACCAACCCGACTTGCCTGCATACCCCCGGCAAGGATTCGGCCGGACGCACTCCACGAGCTGCGTCTCGCGAGGAAATCCCGTACTGGTCACGCTCTGGTGACTATCGGGCGCACGCTGAGCGTGCCACAACCGGATCGATCAGCGGGACGCAGTTCGGTGGAGCCGTCGAGCAGCGCGATCGGTCGGTCAACGTCTCCAGAGTAGGTGGTGGACCACCCCGCTGGGGCTGGGGACGAGGTCGTGATGGAATCGGACATCGAGCTCGTCCGGGGACTGCCAGAGCCTGGTGCCCGAGCCGAGCTCCAGGGGGGACCGCTACGTGCAGCGCGCCCCCACCGAGGGGGACGTCCCGGCCGTCGGCTGCTGCCCGGGCCTGGGCCAGGGCTTTGTCGGGGGCGCCGTCGACGACACACACGGTGAGACGAGCGCAACTCTCACCTCAGGCACCGTCTGTGATGTTGCGTCACACACTCCCGGATAGCGCCCCTGCCCGCTCACGTGGGACTCCGCCGTCACCATCACTCACCGCCAGACGCCTTGTGCGCCCAGAACCGACCGCCGCTCACTCGCAGAAGGAGCCGTCGGCCCCCGCCGCTCCCGGCTCAACCGGGAACCTCACTCAGGGCCTTGCCCGGGCACCGCAGAACTGGGGAGCTCGACTTCACGAGCCATCACACGGGCACTGCCCCTACAGCTCCGCTGCGTGTCGGCAGGCTGCCCTGGCAAGCGCCAGTACCTCAGCGGCAACGACCGCGCCGGAGATACCCGCCTCACCATCACGGGCAACGACGGAGACGGAAAAAGGCGTGAGCGAGGATATATCGCCGTTCAAGCGGCCGTGGGAGCATTCATAACCCCACGGACACGGCAACCATAAAAAAGCCCAGGTCACAGCCGTGCAGCGCTCGTCCTGCATGCCCCAAGCCGCCACGTTCGCTGCACCTCCGTGCAGCGTCCGCTGCACGGAAACCGCCCCCGAAAAACGCGTTTCCCCAGGTCAGAACGTTTCTGCCTGGGGATCTTGGTGGGGCGGGTGGGACTCGAACCCACGGCCGACGGATTATGAGTCCGCTGCTCTAACCGGCTGAGCTACCGCCCCGTTTCGGCGTGGCGCGTACATGTGTGCGCGCCGTCTGCCGCAGCATAGCCGGTCATACGATCTCTTGCCCCGGGTGCCCGGCTGCTCGTGACCATGAAGACCGCGCTGCTCGCTGTCCGGTTCCGGGTGACGACAACTTGACGCGAAAGTGTCACACGGGCCCCGTGGACGCCTCCGCACCGGACCCCTCGCGGACCGGCCCCGGACACACGAAAAAGGACCCCGCAGGGCCCTCTTCCGTTCCGCTCCCCCGACTGGACTCGAACCAGTAACCCTCCGGTTAACAGCCGAATGCTCTGC
Source organism: Streptomyces sp. NBC_00236 (assembly GCF_036195045.1). Classification (NCBI taxonomy): domain Bacteria; kingdom Bacillati; phylum Actinomycetota; class Actinomycetes; order Kitasatosporales; family Streptomycetaceae; genus Streptomyces; species Streptomyces sp. NBC_00236. Next base: position 2,398,868 of record NZ_CP108100.1, read on the forward strand.
CAATTGAGCTACAGGGGATCGCGCTCCCCCGACTGGACTCGAACCAGTAACCTGCCGGTTAACAGCCGGCTGCTCTGCCAATTGAGCTACAGGGGATTGCTGCGTTGCCTCGAACGTACCTGCCTGGCTACTGCCGGGCGGCGCGCGTTCGCTGCGACACATACATTAGCGCAAGCAGGGGGGTGCTTTGCCAATCGGTATCGCCCGGGGTGATCTCGGGCGCCTGCGGGTAGGCGAGCAGCACACGTCGCACGGAGCGAAGGAAGGGTGGCAGCCATGCGGTACCGGCTCACGTTCATCGCCGGAGTGGCCCTCGGTTACGTACTCGGCACGCGTGCCGGGCGCGAGCGTTACGAGCAGCTGAAGAAGTCCGCACGCCAGTTCGCCCAGAACCCGGCCGTGCGCAACACCTGCGAGACGGCGGCCCAGAGCGGCCGCCAGTTCGCGGGGAAGGCGTACCACGCGGTCGAGGAGAAGGTCGGCGACAAGGTGCCGGCGTCGGTGGCGGACCGCGTGCGGTCGCTGCGCGGGCGCGGGGCGAACGGTGAGGACGACTGGGGAACGACGAACACCTGAGTCCCCCGTCCCCACGTCTGCCGCACCACCGGTCGGGAAACCGCCGGGGGTGCGGCAGAATCCATGTATGGGCATAGTCGCCGGCTTGGACAGTTCATCCGCCTTCACGCACATCGTGGTCTGCGATACGGACACGGGTGCCGTACTGCGTCAGGGATACGCCGCACATCCCGTCGACGCCAAGGCCACCGAGGTCGACCCTCAGGCGTGGCTGCTCTCCCTCGGTGAGGCCGCCGCCGGCGGCCTGCTCGAAGGGGTGCAGGCCATCGGGGTGTCGGCGCAGCAGCACGGGCTCGTGCCGTTGGACCACCAGGGCAATCTCGTACGCCCGGCGCTGCTCGGCAACGACCGCCGGGCGCAGGTCGCCGCGGCCGATCTGATCGACGGGCTGGGCGGGCGGCAGGCCTGGGCCGAGGCGGTCGGGGCGGTGCCGCAGGCGGCGCAGCCCGTGTCGAAGCTGCGGTGGCTGGCGCGGACCGAGCCGGACCTGGCGCAGCGGGTGGCCGCCGTGCTCCAGCCGCACGACTGGCTGGTGTGGCAGCTGCTGGGCCGGCCGGCCCGGCGGACCACCGACCGGGGGGCCGCGTCGGGTACGGGCTACTGGTCGGCGGGCAGCGAGTCGTACCGGCCGGATCTGGTGGAGCTCGCGCTGGGGCACCAGGCGGCGCTGCCGGAGGTGCTCGGTCCGTCCGACGCGGCGGGGACGACGCCCGAGGGGCTGCTGATCTCGGCGGGTACGGGCGAGACGATGGCGGCGGCGTTCGGGCTCGGGGTGGCGGTCGGTGACGCGGTGGTGTCGCTGGGGGCGTCGGGTTCCGTGATGGCGGTGCACCACGAGGCGCTGGCGGACCCGACCGGAATGATCACGTCCTTCGCCGATGCCACCGGGATGCATCTGCCGGTGGTCCACACGTCGAACGCGGTACGCGCGCTGCGCGGCACGGCCGAGATGCTGGGGCTGGACGGGCTGGAGGAGCTGTCGGCGCTGGCGCTGAAGTCGACGCCGGGCGCCTCGGGGCTCGTACTCCTGCCGTATCTGGAGGGTGAGCGCACCCCGGATCTGCCGCACACCGCCGGGACGCTGAGCGGACTGCGGCGTGAGTCGATGAAGCCGGAGCATCTGGCGCGGGCCGCGTTCGAGGGCATGCTCTGCTCGCTGGCCGACGCGCTGGACGTGCTGCGCGGCCGCGGGGTGGAGGTGCGGCGGGTGTTCCTGCTGGGCGCCGCCGCCGAGCTGCCGGCCGTACAGGGGCTCGCGCCCGCGCTCCTGGGCACCCAGGTGGTCGTGCCGCAGCCCGCGCAGTACGCGGCGCTGGGGGCGGCCCGGCAGGCGGCCTGGGCCCTGGGCGTCTCGCAGGGGACGCTGGACGGGCGCACGCCCCCGGCCTGGCAGGGCGCGGCGGCGCAGGTGCTGGAGCCCGGCGAGGAGCTTCCGGTCGGACAGGCGGTGCGCCAGCAGTACGTGGCGACGCGGGACCAGATCCACCCGGGGGCGTTCGACGCCGTGCGTTGAGGCGAGTGCTCTCGGTGACGCGTCCGGGCCCCCGGCATGGTCCGGACCAAGAAATTATGGACCCGGTCTGTTTTTTGACCTGGACTTGAATAAAAACGTTCGCTGTCCCGGTGGGCGGTACCCGAAAATGGGTCGACTCCCGCCCTCGCCGACTCCGAGAGACACGCGTGCTCATAAAACTCCTGCGGGCCTATCTCGGCCCGTACAAGAAACCGATCGCGCTGCTGGTCGTCTTCCAGCTGCTGCAGACCTGCGCCACTCTCTATCTGCCCACCCTGAACGCGGACATCATCGACAACGGTGTCGTCCAGGGCGACACGGGCTACATCGTCCAGTACGGCGGCGTCATGATCGTCGTCAGCATCGCCCAGGTGGTCTGCAACATCGGGGCCGTCTACATCGGCGCCCGCACCGCGTCCGCCCTGGGCCGCGACGTACGGGCCTCGGTCTTCGACCGGGTGCAGTCGTTCTCCGCGCGCGAGCTCGGCCGGTTCGGCGCTCCCTCGCTGATCACCCGTACGACCAATGACGTGCAGCAGGTCCAGATGCTGGCCCTGATGACGTTCACGCTGATGGTGTCGGCGCCGATCATGTGTGTCGGCGGCATCATCATGGCGCTCGGCCAGGACGTCCCGCTGTCCGCGGTGCTGCTCGCGGTGGTGCCCGTCCTCGGCATCGCGGTGAGCCTGATCGTACGGAAGATGCGTCCGCTGTTCCGGACGATGCAGGAGCGGCTCGACACGGTGAACCGGGTGCTGCGCGAGCAGATCACCGGCAACCGGGTCATCCGCGCCTTCGTGCGCGACGACTACGAGGAGGAGCGCTTCCGGGGCGCCAACACCGAGCTCACCGACGTGGCACTGTCCACGGGCCGGCTGATGGCGCTGATGTTCCCGACCGTGATGACGGTCGTGAACGTGTCGTCGATCGCCGTCGTCTGGTTCGGTGCGCACCGGATCGACAGCGGCGGGATGGAGATCGGCGCGCTGACCGCGTTCCTCTCCTATCTGATGCAGATCGTCATGTCGGTGATGATGGCCACCTTCATGTTCATGATGGTGCCGCGCGCCGAGGTGTGCGCCGAGCGCATCCAGGAGGTCCTGGAGACGGACTCCTCCGTGGTGCCGCCGGTGAACCCGGTGCGGGAGCTCACGGTCCACGGGCATCTGGAGGTACGCGGTGCGGACTTCCGCTACCCCGGCGCCGAGGAGCCGGTGCTGCGCTCGGTGGACCTGGTGGCGCGGGCCGGCGAGACGACCGCGATCATCGGGTCGACGGGCAGCGGGAAGTCGACGCTGCTCGGTCTCGTACCGCGGCTGTTCGATGTGACGGACGGCCAGGTGCTGGTCGACGGGACGGACGTGCGGACGCTGGATCCGGTTCTGCTGGCGAAGACCGTGAGCCTGGTCCCGCAGAAGCCGTACCTGTTCTCCGGGACGGTCGCGACGAATCTGCGGTACGGGAATCCGGACGCGACCGACGAGGAGCTGTGGCACGCGCTGGAGATCGCGCAGGCCAAGGAGTTCGTCGAGGCGCTGGAGCACGGGCTCGACGCACCGATCGCACAGGGCGGCACCAATGTCTCCGGCGGGCAGCGACAGCGGCTCTCGATCGCCCGGACGCTGGTGCAGCGGCCGGAGATCTACCTCTTCGACGACTCCTTCTCCGCTCTGGACTACGCCACGGACGCGGCGCTGCGTGCGGCGCTGCTGCGGGAGACCCGGGGAGCGACGGTGGTGATCGTCGCGCAGCGGGTGTCCACCATCCGCGACGCCGACCGGATCCTGGTGCTGGACGAGGGCCGCGTCGTCGGTTCCGGCAGCCACCACGAGCTGATGGAAGGCAATGAGACATACCGGGAGATCGTTCTCTCCCAGCTGACGGAAGCGGAGGCCGCGTAATGGCCGGGCCTGGTGGACGCATGATGGCGGGCGGCGCTCCGACCGACCGGTCCATGGACTTCAAGTGCTCGTCGAAGCGGCTGCTGAAGCGCTTCGCGGCGGAGAAGGCCACCCTGTACGTGATGATGGTGGCCGTCGCGCTGAGCGTGGCGCTGTCCGTGGTCGGCCCGAAGATCCTCGGCAAGGCCACCGACCTGGTGTTCGCGGGTGTCGTCGGCCGGGGGATGGACGCGGGGACGACGAAGGAGCAGGCCGTCGAGGGCCTGCGCAAGAGCAACAGCGGTCTGGCCGACATGCTCTCCAAGGTGGACTTCACCCCGGGGCAGGGCATGGACTTCGACGCGATCGGCCGGGTGCTGCTCGTGGCGCTGGCCGTGTACGTCGGCGCGGGGCTGCTGATGCTGGTGTCGACGCGGCTGTCGATCCGGGTGATCAACCGGGTCGTGTTCCAACTGCGTGAGGACATCCAGACGAAGCTGTCGCGGCTGCCGCTGTCGTACTTCGACCGGGCCAAGCGCGGCGAGGTGCTGAGCCGGGCGACGAACGACATCGACAACATCTCGCAGACGATGCAGCAGACGATGGGGCAGCTGATCAACTCGCTGCTGACCATCATCGGCGTGCTCGTGATGATGTTCTGGATCTCGCCGCTGCTGGCGCTGGTCGCGCTGGTGACGGTGCCGCTGTCGGTGGTCGTGGCGGCGAAGGTCGGCAAGCGCTCGCAGCCGCAGTTCGTCCAGCAGTGGAAGGTGACGGGCAAGCTCAACGCCCACATCGAGGAGATGTACACCGGGCACACCCTGGTGAAGGTCTTCGGGCGGCAGGACGAGTCGGCGCGGGACTTCGCCGAGCAGAACGAGGCGCTGTACGAGGCCGGGTTCAAGGCGCAGTTCAACAGCGGGATCATGCAGCCGCTGATGATGTTCGTGTCGAACCTGAACTATGTGCTGATCGCCGTCGTCGGCGGGCTGCGCGTCGCTTCGGGCGCGCTGTCGATCGGTGATGTGCAGGCCTTCATCCAGTACTCGCGGCAGTTCTCCATGCCGCTGACCCAGGTCGCCTCGATGGCGAACCTGGTGCAGTCCGGGATCGCCTCGGCGGAGCGGATCTTCGAGCTGCTGGACGCCGAGGAGCAGGACGCCGACCCGTCGAAGGGCGAGGGCGAGTTCCCGGGCGAGCTGCGCGGCAGCGTGTCCCTGGAAAACGTGTCGTTCCGCTACGACCCGGACAAGCCGCTCATCGAGGACCTCTCGCTGAACGTCGAGCCGGGTCACACGGTCGCGATCGTCGGCCCGACCGGCGCCGGAAAGACGACGCTGGTCAATCTCCTGATGCGGTTCTACGAGGTGACCGAGGGCCGGATCGCTCTCGACGGGGTCGACATCGCGAAGATGTCGCGCGACGACCTGCGTTCGGGCATCGGCATGGTCCTCCAGGACACCTGGCTGTTCGGCGGGACCATCGCGGAGAACATCGCCTACGGGGCCTCGGGCGACGTCACCCGGGAGCAGATCGAGGAGGCGGCACGGGCGGCCCACGCCGACCGCTTCATCCGCACCCTGCCCGACGGTTACGACACGGTGATCGACGACGAGGGCTCCGGTGTCAGCGCCGGCGAGAAGCAGCTGATCACCATCGCGCGGGCGTTCCTGTCCGACCCGGTGATACTGGTGCTCGACGAGGCGACCAGCTCCGTCGACACCCGCACCGAGGTGCTGATCCAGAAGGCGATGGCCGGCCTCGCGCACGGTCGTACGAGCTTCGTGATCGCGCACCGGCTCTCCACCATCCGGGACGCCGACGTCATCCTGGTGATGGAGAACGGGTCGATCGTCGAGCAGGGCACGCACGACGAGCTGCTGGAGGCGCACGGCGCTTACGCCCGGCTGTACGCGGCGCAGTTCGCGCAGGCGGTCGCCGAGGTCGACTAGAGCGTGTTCCGGACGTAGCGCCGTCCGCCCGGAGGGCGGGCTCGGCGGGACGTCCGGAACACGCCCCAGGACCCTGCGAGGTTCCGCGGCTGCCCGGGCCGGCGCGCGTGCGCGTCAGTCCAAATAGCCGCGGAGCTGGTCGGCGAAGGCGTGGTCCCGCAGCTTGTTGAGGGTCTTGGACTCGATCTGCCGGATGCGCTCGCGGGTCACGCCGAAGATCCGCCCTATCTCCTCAAGGGTGCGCGGGCGTCCGTCGGCCAGCCCGTAGCGCAGCTGGACCACCTTGCGTTCGCGCTCGTTGAGGGTGGAGAGCACCGCCTCCAGGTGTTCGCGCAGCAGCAGGAAGGCCGCGGACTCCACCGGGGACGCGGCGTCCCCGTCCTCGATCAGGTCGCCGAGCGAGACGTCGTCCTCCTCGCCCACCGGGGCGTGCAGGGACACGGGTTCCTGGGCGAGGCGCAGGACCTCACCGACGCGTTCCGGCGTCAGGTCGAGCTGGGCTGCGACCTCCTCGGGCGTCGGCTCGTAGCCGCGCTCCTGGAGCATCCGGCGCTGGACCCGGACGACGCGGTTGATGAGTTCGACGACATGGACCGGGACCCTTATGGTCCGCGCCTGGTCGGCGAGCGCGCGGGACATGGCCTGACGGATCCACCAGGTCGCGTACGTCGAGAACTTGTAGCCCCGGGCGTAGTCGAACTTCTCCACCGCCCGGATCAGGCCGAGGTTCCCCTCCTGGACCAGGTCCAGCATCGTCAGCCCGCGGCCGATGTAGCGCTTGGCCACGGAGACGACGAGGCGGAGATTGGCCTCGATCAGGCGGCGTTTGGCCATCCGCCCCATGACGACCAGCCGGTCCAGGTCGACGGCCAGGCGGGTGTCGGGGTCCGGGGTGCGGGCCAGGCGTTCCTCGGCGAACAGGCCGGCTTCGACGCGGCGGGCGAGTTCCACCTCGTCGGCGGCGGTGAGGAGCGGGATGCGGCCGATCTCGCGCAGATACTGCCGGAAGAGGTCGGACGACGGTCCGCCGGTCTCCGGGCGGCTGCGCGGCTCGGGTGGTTCGGGGAGCTCCGACTCCTCCATGACGGCCTCGGGCGGGTCCGGTGGCGCTTCGGGCGGGTTCTGCGCGGCAGGCAGGGGTGTCGGCGGGTCCGCCGCGGCCTCGGGGTGATGCACGGCCCGGGTTTGCGCGGGGATGGCCGGGACACGCTCGGTTTCGGTCACGGTCCGGGTCTGCACGGGGGCGACCTCCAGGTGATCGCTGCCGGATCGCGGGGATGGAGGACCACCGTTCGGTGGGGACCGCGCTCCGATGACTCAGGCACCGCCACCCAGTGTGGGGTACGACACACAGCCGCCACGAGGGGCGTGCGGGGACTTTCTGAGTTCGTTCCGTGACCGGGCGGTTACCCGTGCGGGGTCCGGTGCGGCGCCGTCAGAGCGCGTCGGCGCCGTTGTTGCGCAGGGACTGGGCGTACTGCTGGAGGACCCAGACCTCGTTCTGCGCGGCGGCCAGGTGGTCCGGGGCGACGTTGCTGCCGAGGCGGGTGAGGCTGCCCTGGACGTCGTTGATCCGGCGGTCGACGGCGCGCAGACGGACCTTGACCAGATGCTCGCCCGCGTACGCCTCGTCGATGGACTTGCCGTGGAAGACCTCGACCGCGAGCTCCGTGACGAGCTTGCGCACCGTGTCGTTGGGCGTCGCGTCGAGCACCCGGACGAGGTATTCGCGGGTCTCGGCGACGCCGAGCTCCGCGCCGCCCGCCTCCGCGATGCACTGGCGGACCGCGGCGTACGGCGGGGCGGTGAACTCGTCCACCCCGTAGGCGTCGAACGCCGGGGAGACCAGGGCGGGCTTCTGGAGGGCGAGCTTGAGCAGCTCGCGCTCGGTGCGGTGGGCCGGGCTGCGGAGGTTGAGCGCGGGGCCCGAGGGGGCGGCGGGCGCCTGGATCTCCTGGCGCCGTGAGCCGCCGCGCGCGCCCGACGGGGCGGGTCCCCGGTCGCCGCCCCGGCCCCTGGCCCACTGGGCGAGCTGGTTGACCCGGTGGACGACGTACTCCTGGTCCAGGATGCCGACGAAGCCGGCCAGCTGGACGGCGACCTCGCGCTGCACGCTGCCCGTCTTGATCTTGGCGACGACCTGGGCGGCCTCGTCGAGCGCGGCGGCGCGGCCCGCCGGGGTCTCCAGGTCGTAGCGGGCGACGATCTGGCGGAGCGCGAACTCGAAGAGCGGGGTGCGGGGTTCGACCAGGTCGCGAACGGACTCGTCACCCTTGGCCAGGCGCAGATCGCACGGGTCCATGTTGTCCGGGGCGATCGCGATGTAGGTCTCGGCGGCGAACTTCTGGTCGTCCTCGAAGGCGCGCAGGGCGGCCTTCTGGCCGGCCGCGTCACCGTCGAAGGTGAAGATCACCCGGGCGCTGCCGTTGTCCATCAGGAGGCGGCGCAGGATCTTGATGTGGTCGCCGCCGAACGCCGTGCCGCAGGTGGCGATGGCGGTGGTGACCCCGGCGAGATGGCAGGCCATCACGTCCGTGTAGCCCTCGACGACGACGGCCCGGCTGGACTTCGCGATGTCCTTCTTGGCCAGGTCGATGCCGTACAGCACCTGCGACTTCTTGTAGATCGGCGTCTCGGGGGTGTTCAGGTACTTCGGCCCGTTGTCGTCGTCCCGCAGCTTGCGGGCGCCGAAGCCGACGATGTCGCCCGAGGTGTCGCTGATCGGCCACATCAGCCGGCCGCGGAAGCGGTCGATGGGACCGCGCCTGCCGTCCTGGGAGAGGCCGGAGGTGATCAGTTCCTTGTCGCTGAAGCCCTTGCCGCGCAGATAGCGGGTGAGGTGGTCCCAGCCCGCGGGGCTGTATCCGACGCCGAAGTGCTCGGCCGCCGCCTGATCGAAACCGCGCTCGGCGAGGAACTTGCGGCCGATCTCGGCCTCGGGTCCGTCCAGCTGCTCGACGTAGAACTGGGCGGCCACCTTGTGGGCCTCGACCAGCCTGATCCGCTCGCCACGCTGGTGGGAGGGGTTGTACCCGCCCTCCTCGTACCGCAGGGTGATGCCGGCCTTGGCGGCGAGCCGCTCGACGACCTCCGCGAACGTCAGGTGGTCGATCTTCTGGACGAAGGCGATCGTGTCGCCGCCCTCCTGGCACCCGAAGCAGTGGAAGAGGCCCTTGCTCGGACTGACCTGGAAGGAGGGCGACTTCTCGTCGTGGAAGGGGCACAGGCCCTTGAGGTTTCCACCGCCCGCGTTGCGCAGCTGGAGGTACTCGGAAACGACGGCGTCGATCGGGACCGCGTCCCGGACCGCCTTCACGTCGTCGTCATTGATCCTGCCTGCCACGAGTGAAGTCTACGGGTGAGCTACGACAACCTATGCCTGCCCGGGTCCGGGGCGGGGGGTTCCGTCCTCAATCGCCGGACGGGCTTTTCTGCGGCCCCGCCGCGGGGTGCGCCTGTGTGCGGTGGGTGGGGGTGGGGTCCCTCCGGGGAGACTCCTCAAAAATGGCGTGTGCACCCGACGACGAACAGGCACCCGGGTCGTACGCCATTTTCTGCGGGGACTCCCCTGCACGCCCCCACCCGGCATCGCCTGCGTCTGCACACCGGTGGGACTGCTGCCGCAGACGCAGGGCGGCCGGTCCGGGGCCGTGCAGGGGAGTCCCCGCAGGACGACGAACAAATACCGGGGTCCGCTGCGTGGGACTGGAAACGTTCGTCGTCTGAGGAGACGCCCCGGAGGGGCACCGGACCCCCACCCGGGGGTCAAGGCGCACCCCGCGGGGCACCCGCACCAACAAGCCCGTCCGGCGCTTGAGGACGGAACCCCCCGCCCCGGACCGGGGCAACCGGTCAGATCAGGGACTCCAGCCGCACCGACGGGTCGGCCAGCGCGTCCGGGTCGACCGGCTGGTCGGCCCTGATCAGTTCCTGAACGGTCTCCGTGACGTCCCACACGTTCACGTTCATCCCGGCGAGGACCTTGTGGTCCTTCAGCCAGAACGCGATGAACTCGCGCTTGCCCGCGTCGCCGCGGATCACGACCTGGTCGTAGCTGCCGGGCGGCGCCCAGCCCGAGTACTCGAGGCCGAGGTCGTACTGGTCGGAGAAGAAGTACGGCACGCGGTCGTAGGCGACGTCCTGGCCGAGCATGGCGCGGGCGGCGGCCGGCCCGCTGTTCAGCGCGTTGGCCCAGTGCTCCACCCGCAGTCGTGTGCCGAGCAGCGGATGGGCCACGTTGGCCACGTCCCCGGCAGCGAAGATGTGCGGGTCGCTGGTGCGCAGCGAGGCGTCCACGGCGATGCCGCCGCCCTGCTCGCGCGGGGCGATCTCCAGGCCGGCGGCCTCGGCGAGGGCGGCGCGCGGGGCGGCGCCGATCGCGGCGAGGACGTCGTGGGCGGGGTGCTCCTCGCCGTCGTCGGTGCGGACGGCGAGCACCATGCCGTCCTGGCCGACGATCTCGGTGAGACGGCCGCCGAAGTGGAAGCGGACGCCGTGGTCGCTGTGCAGGTCGGTGAAGATCTGGCCGAGCTCGGGTCCGATGACCTTGAGCAGCGGGGTCGCCTCCGGTTCGACGACGGTGACCTCGGCGCCGTATCCACGGGCCGCCGCGGCGACCTCCAGGCCGATCCAGCCGGCCCCGGCGATCACCAGATGGCCGTTGTCGCGGCCGAGCGCGGCCAGCACGTTGCGCAGCCGGTCGGCGTGGGCGAGGCGGCGAAGGTGGTGGACGCCCGCCAGGTCCGTGCCGGGGATGTCGAGGCGGCGCGGTTCGGCGCCGGTGGCCAGGAGCAGCTTGTCGTAGTGGATGACGGTGCCGTCGCCGAGCTCCACGGAGCGGGCTTCGCGGTTGAGCGTGGTGACGGGCTGGCCGAGGTGGAGCTCGATGTCGGCCCCCGCGTACCAGGCCGTCTCGTGGACGAAGACGCTGTCGCGGTCCTCCTTCCCGCCCAGGTAGCCCTTGGAGAGCGGTGGGCGTTCGTACGGATGGTCGCGCTCATCGCCGATCAGGATGACCCGGCCGCTGAAACCCTCCGCCCGGAGCGTCTCCGCTGCCTTCGCTCCGGCCAGTCCTCCGCCGACAATGACGAACGTCCGATGTGCGTCGACCACTTGATGCCTCCTCGGTGCTTGCTGCGCGGCGCCAACTGCGAGCGTCCCGCACGCAGCGTGATGGCGAAAGGGGGTGTGACCCGATCAGGTCACGCCCAGTGGTCATGGGGCGGGCCCCGTTCAGGCCCGCCGTGCGGTGAGCGAGTGGTGCAGGGAGCGGGCCGAGGCGTCGGTCAGGGCGGCGATCTGGTCGACCAGGACCCGCTTGCGGGCGCGGTCGTCGGGGGCCGCCTCGTACAGCGCCCGCAGCTGCGGCTCCAGCCCCTCGGGGGCGCGGGCGGTCAGCGCGGCGGCCAGTTCGGCGATGACGATCCGCTGGCCGGCGCGGATCTCCTCCTGCTCGGCGCGCTGCATGACGTAGCGGTCGGCGACGGCCTTGAGGACCGCGCACTCATGGCGCGCCTCACGGGGAACGACGAGTTCGGCGCCGTATCTGCCGAGGCGTCCGGTGCCGTACGCCTGCCGGGTGCCGCTCTCGGCGGCCAGGCAGAACCGGCCGATCAGCTGGCTCGTGGCGTCCTTGAGCCGGGCCTGGGCGACGGCCGATCCGTCGTAGCCGTGCGGCCACCAGTCCTGGCCGATGAGCCGGTCGAGGGCGTCGGACAGCTCCTGCGGGTCGGTGTCCGCGGGGACGTAGCGTCCGATGGCGACGGCCCAGATCTCGCGCCGCTCCGGCTCGGCGTCGAGGCAGTTGGGGTCGATGTGCCCGGCGTGCAGCCCGTCCTCGAAGTCGTGGACCGAGTACGCCACGTCGTCGGACCAGTCCATGACCTGGGCCTCGAAGCACTTGCGGCCTTGCGGGGCGCCCTTGCGGAACCAGTGGAAGACCGGCAGGTCGTCCTCGTACACCCCGAATTTCGGGGAGGCGGGGTCGGTGGGGTGGGCGCCTCGGGGCCAGGGGTACTTGGTGGCGGCGTCGAGGGCGGCGCGGGTGAGGTTGAGGCCCACGCTGACCAGTTCGCCGGTGCGGGTGTCGGGCACGAACCGTTTGGGTTCGAGGCGGGTCAGCAGCCTCAGGGACTGGGCGTTTCCCTCGAAGCCGCCGCAGTCGGAGGCGAAGTCGTTGAGCGCCTGTTCGCCGTTGTGCCCGAAGGGCGGGTGGCCCATGTCGTGGGAGAGGCAGGCCGTCTCGACGAGGTCGGGGTCGCAGCCGAGCGCGGCGCCGAGTTCCCGGCCGACCTGCGCGCACTCCAGCGAGTGCGTGAGCCGGGTCCGGGGGCTGGCGTCCCAGACGTGACTGCGGGTGCCCGGGGTGACGACCTGGGTCTTCCCGGCGAGCCTGCGCAGGGCCGCGGAGTGCAGGACCCGGGCGCGGTCGCGCTGGAAGGCGGTGCGGCCGGGCCGTTTGTCCGGCTCGGTGTCCCAGCGCTCGGCGTCGGCGGCGGCGTAGGGGGCCGTGCCGGGGTCCTGGGTACCGTACGCGGTGTCCGTGCCGTGCGCGTCCGTGCTGTGCGCGTTGTCCGTGCCGTACGTACCGTCGGTGCCGCCCGTGCCGTTCATGGGAACGACAGTAATCGGCCGCACCGACAGGAGGGCTCAGGCGGAGGCCAGGAAACGTGTGTTCATCGGGGTTTCGTGCGCCGGCGCGCCGGCGGTCCGTGCCTGGTCGTAGCGGTGGAGCAGCAGCCGTGCCATGGCCGGGTGGGCTCCGAGCGGGGCGGCGGCGATCCAGGTGGCCTCCGCCGCCGCGGCCGAGGCGAAGCGTCCGGGGGCGGTGAAGTACGAGGCGACGGCGACCCTCCGGCGGCCCCGGGCGGCCAGCGCGCGCAGGGCGGCCGGGACGGTGGGCGTCGCCGCGGAGGCGTACGCGGGCAGGACGGGCACCCCGCCGAGCCGTTCGCTGAGCAGCTGCGCGGTGCGACGGGTACCGGCGGCCGACTCGGGGTCGCGCGAGCCGGCGGCGGCCAGCACCACGGCGCTGTCGCGGTTCCCGTCGTCCGAGGGGCGCCAGCCCGCCTCGGTCAGCCGGCCGTGGAGCGCCTCGACCAGCAGCGGGTGCGGGCCGAGGGGGCCGGCGGTGCGGGTGCGCAGGGCGGCGGCGCCGGCGACGGCCTCCGGGATGTCCTGCTTGACGTGGTGGCCGCGGCCCAGCAGCAGCGGCACGAGGACCGCCTCACCGGCGCCGAGGTCGTCCAGGGTCCGCGGGAGGAGGGGTTCGTTGAGCTCGATGTGGCCCAGCCGGACGTCGAGCCCCGGCCGCAGCTCCCGCACCCGGTGCAGGAGTTCCGTCACCGTCCGCAGCGCCCGCGGGTCCCGGCTGCCGTGCGCGACGGCGACCAGGGCGGGGGCTGCGGGGATCAGCGGGCTCACGTTGCTGTGCGGGGGCTGCTGCGGGGTGCGGTGCATGGGCCGTCGGGTTCCGTTCAGGGAGACGAGGCTGAGCTGGGTGCCCAGTTGTGCGGTGATACGGGTCAGCAGTTGCGCCGTACTGTCGAGGGGCGGGGACTCCTGGGGACGTTCCGGTGCCGGCTCCGTCATGGACCGATGGTGCCGGGCGCAGGTTGCCGCCTCGTTGCGCGCCGGTGACAGCCGTTTGCCGCCACCTCACCGACGGCCCCTGTCCGCTGTCAGACGGCAGCCGCGGCCCGGACCTGCCCGGCGAACAGCCGCTCGATGACGTCGGCGACCCCGTCCTCCTCGTTGGTGGCGGTGTGCGTCGCCACGGCGGCCAGTACGGCCGGATGCGCGTTGGCCATGGCGTAGCCGGTACCCGCCCAGGTGAGGACGGTGAGGTCGTTGGGCATGTCGCCGAAGGCGATGACCTCGGTGGCGTCGATGCCCCGTGCGGCGCAGAGCACCTCCAGGGTTCCGGCCTTCGTGACACCGGGCGCGCTGATCTCCAGCAGTCCGCGCCCGCCCGAGTGGGTGAGCTGCACCTCGTCGCCCGCGCCCGGGCGGGCGACGGCCATCAGGGTGTCGGCGTCGAGCCGGTCCGACCAGACGAGCAGTTTGGTGACGGGGGCCTCGGTCCGCCAGAGGTCGGCGAGGGTCGGTACGGGGAGTTCGGCGCCGACGTCCTCGGACATGCGGAGCCGGTAGGCCGGTTCGTACAGCACCTGGTTGCCGGTCTCCAGGGCGAAGCCCACCTCGGGCACCGCGGCGGCGAGTGCGGTGGCGACCCGCTGCGCGGTGGTCAGGGGCAGGACGCGGGAGGAGACGACGGTGCGGGTCCCGATGTCGTACACGAGCGCCCCGTTGCTGCAGACCGCCGTGCCCACGAGGCCGGTGGACTCGGCGAGCCGGTCGACGAACCTGGGCGGCCGGGCGGTGACGATGACGAACTCCGTACCGGCGTCCTCGGCCGTGCGCAGGGCGTGCAGGGTGCGGGGTGACAGGGTGCCGTCGTTACGGAGCAGGGTGCCGTCGAGATCTGAGGCGATCAGCCGTGGAAGCAACATCGGCCGATGCTACCGACGGGTGCTCACGGGAGACCCGGTGCTGCCGACAGGTGCTCACGGAGAACCGTTTCGGCTGTCCGCTCGTCAAGCGGGAGAGGGACGGGCGTGAGACGACGGCACGAGACAGGTGGGGGCGGCAATGCGGAGGAAGCCTTGGGGAGCGCTGCGCAGGACCGCCGCCCGGTTGCGGCCCCGGCTGCCGCGGACCCGGCGGGGGCGGCGGCTGGCCGTGCAGGGGGTGATGGCCGTCTGTGTGCTGGCGCTGGCCCCGGCCACCTGGATGCACACGGTCGCCGACGCCCGGGTCAGAACGGCGGCGGACGTGCCCGCGCAGCAGGTCGCGGTGGTGTTCGGCGCGGGGTTGTGGGACGGCAAGCCGTCCCCGTATCTCGCGAACCGGCTGCGGACCGCGGCCGGGCTGTACCGCGACAAGAAGGTGAAGGTCGTGCTGGTGACCGGTGACAACAGCCGGGTGGAGTACGACGAGCCGGACGCGATGCGTACGTTCCTGGTCGCGCACGGGGTGCCGGACAGCAGGATCGTGAGCGACTTCGCCGGCTTCGACACCTGGGACTCGTGCGTGCGGGCCAGGAAGATCTTCGGGGTCGAGCGGGCCGTGCTGGTGAGCCAGGGGTTCCACATCCGGCGGGCGATCGCGCTGTGCCGGGCGGCGGGCATCGACGTGTACGGCGTCGGGGTCGAAGCCGTACACGATGCGACCTGGTACTACGGCGGCACACGGGAGGTGTTCGCGGCGGGAAAGGCCGCCCTGGACGCCCTGTTCGAGCCGGATCCGCACTTCCTGGGGCCCAGGGAACCGGGCGTGACCAAGGCCCTCGCTGCGGACGCACGGTGACCGCGTCCCCACCTCACCGCCGGGTGCCGGGCGTGCTGAGGTGGGCGTACCGGCGGTGTAACCGGGAGCGGGCGCCCGTGTAACACCCGGCTCCCAGTCTGGGGGCATGACCAGCACCGCGACTGCCGCCACCGCGACCCACTGCCCGTACTGCGCGCTGCAGTGCGGCATGAATCTGCGCCCGGTGGCCGGTGACACGGCCGTCGAGGTGGAGGAGCGCACCGACTTCCCCGTGAACCGGGGCGCGCTGTGCGGCAAGGGCCGGTCGGCGCCCGCCGTGCTCTCCTCCGCGGTGCGGCTGACCGGGCCGCTCGTACGCGATCCGGCGAGCGGGCAGCTGGAGCCGGCCGGCTGGGACGAGGCGCTGGCCCGTGTCGCCGAGGGGCTTCGGGGGACGCGCGCGGAGCACGGGGCCGATGCCGTGGGGGTCTTCGGCGGCGGCGGGCTCACCAACGAGAAGGCGTACGCGCTCGGGAAGTTCGCCCGGGTGGTGCTCGGCACCTCGCAGATCGACTACAACGGGCGGTTCTGCATGTCGTCGGCGGCCGCCGCGCACCAGCGGGCCTTCGGGCTCGACCGCGGGCTGCCGTTCCCGCTGGAGGACATCCCGCGCACCGGGTGCGTGATCCTCGTGGGGTCGAACCTCGCGGAGACGATGCCGCCCGCGCTGCGCTATCTGACCGAACTGCGGGAGAACGGCGGCCGGCTGATCGTCATCGATCCGCGCCGCACCAGGACCGCCGAGCAGGCGGACCTCCATCTGTCCCCCCGGCCCGGCACCGATCTGGCGCTCGCGCTCGGCATGTCGCACCTGGTGGTGGCGCAGGGGCGGGTGGACGAGGACTTCGTACGGGAGCGCACGAGCGGCTGGGACGAGGCGCGGGCCGGGGTGATGGCCCACTGGCCCGAGCTGGTGGAGCGGCTGACCGGGGTTCCGGTGCCGCAACTGCGCGCGGCCGTCGAGATGTTCTGCGAGGCGGACAGCGGCATGGTGCTCACCGCGCGCGGGCCCGAGCAGCAGTCGAAGGGTACGGACACCGTCGGCGCCTGGATCAACTTCGCGCTGGCCACCGGGCGTGCGGGCCGGCCGCTGTCCGGCTACGGATGCCTGACCGGCCAGGGCAACGGACAGGGCGGTCGTGAACACGGCCAGAAGGCCGACCAGTTGCCCGGCTACCGCAAGCTCACCGACCCGGCGGCGCGCCGTCATGTCGCGGGGGTGTGGGGGGTCGATCCCGACTCGCTGCCGGGGCCGGGGCGCAGTGCGTACGAGCTGCTGGACGCGCTGGGTACCGAGGTTCGGTCGCTGCTGGTGATGGGGTCGAACCCGGTGGTGTCCGCGCCGCACGCGGGGCACGTGGAGGAGCGGCTGCGGTCGCTGGACTTCCTCGCGGTCGCCGATGTGGTGCTGTCGGAGACGGCCGCGCTGGCCGATGTGGTGCTGCCGGTGACGCAGTGGGCCGAGGAGACGGGGACCACCACGAACCTGGAGGGCAGGGTGCTGCTGCGCCGGCGTGCGGTCTCCGCGCCCGAGGGTGTCCGCAGCGATCTGGACGTGCTGCACGGGCTGGCCGGTCTCCTCGGGCACGGCAAGGGGTTTCCGGCCGACCCGGCGGAGGTGTTCGACGAGCTGCGCCGGGCTTCGGCGGGCGGCCCGGCGGACTACGCGGGCATCACGTACGAGCGGATCGCGGCCGAGGACGGGGTCTTCTGGCCGTGCCCGGACACGGAGCACCCCGGTACGCCGCGGCTGTTCCTGGACCGGTTCGCGACGGACGACGGGCGGGCCCGGTTCGTGCCGGTCACGCACCGGCCGTCCGCCGAGGAGACGGACGCGGAGTATCCGGTGGTGCTGACCACGGGCCGGGTCGTCGCCCAGTACCAGTCGGGGGCGCAGACCCGCCGGGTGGCGGAACTGAACGCCGCGGCCCCTGGCCCGTTCGTGGAGCTGCATCCGCGCCTCGCCGAGCGGATCGGGGTGGCCGAGGGCGAGCCGGTCGCGGTCACGTCACGGCGCGGGCGGGCGGTGGCACCCGCCCGGATCACCGTGGCGATCCGGGCGGACACCGTGTTCATGCCGTTCCACTGGGCCGGTGAGGGCCGGGCCAACACGCTGACCAACCCCGCCCTGGACCCGGTGTCGAAGATGCCGGAGTTCAAGGTGTGCGCGGTGCGGGTGGAGGCGGGTGCTGCCCCTCAGAGCGAGGTCACCGGCGCCGTCTCCGCCGACACCCAGCCCAGGTAGCGGGCGCTGCCCCGGAGCACCGGCAGGGCGATGATCTCCGGGGTGTCGTAGTCGTGCGCCTCCTGGAGGTACGCCTCCAGTTCGTCGTACCGTTCGGCGGTCGTCTTGAAGAAGAGCTGCCACTCCTCGGTCGACTCGATGGCGTTCTGCCACCGGTAGACGGAGGTGACGGGCGCGGAGATCTGGACGCAGGCGGCGAGCCTGGCTTCCACCGCGCCCTGCGCCAGGAGCTGGGCCTTCTCCTCGCTGTCCGTCGTGGTCAGCACGGTCAGCC
Source organism: Streptomyces sp. NBC_00236 (assembly GCF_036195045.1). Classification (NCBI taxonomy): domain Bacteria; kingdom Bacillati; phylum Actinomycetota; class Actinomycetes; order Kitasatosporales; family Streptomycetaceae; genus Streptomyces; species Streptomyces sp. NBC_00236. The sequence continues at coordinate 2,416,674 of NZ_CP108100.1, forward strand.
ATGCGGGCGGTGTCACGTTCGGTCTCCTCGGGTCGGCAGCGGGGTCCTGCTCCCGATTGTCGGCCGGTTGAGGGCGCCTCGCAGTCAGCCGCCGTACGGATGGGCGGCCCTGGCGCCCCTCAGCGCCCGTCCCCACCAGACCAGTTGGTCCAGGAGGGACTTCGCCGCCGCGTCGGGGCCGACCGGGTCGCGGTGCCTGCCCTCGTCGTCGAAGAGTGCGCCGGCGTTGTGGAAGGAGACGGTGTCGCGGATGGAGACGGCGTGCAGTTCGGCGAAGACCTGACGCAGGTGCTCGACCGCGCGCAGACCGCCGGAGACCCCGCCGTAGGAGACGAAGGCGACGGGTTTGGCCTGCCATTCGGTGAAGTGCCAGTCGATGAGGTTCTTGAGCGGGGCGGGGTAGGAGTGGTTGTACTCCGGCGTGATGACGACGAAGGCGTCGGCGGCGGCCAGCCGGCCGGCGACCTCGGCCAGTACGGCCCGGTCCTCCGGGCCGGGACGACGGGAGAGGGCGGTCGGAAGGTCGAGTGCGGCGACGTCGAGCAGGTCGGTCTCGATGCCCGGGTGGCCGTCGGTGCGGGAGCGGAACCAGCCGGCGACGACGGGCGCGAAGCGGCCCTCGCGGTTGCTGGCGAGGATGACGGCGACCTTCAGAGGGGCGGTCTCGGGCGGAGCGGTGGCCGTGTTTCCGGCTGTGGTGAGGTCCATGCCAAGAGGTTCGTACGTCAACCATGGTTGAGGTCAAGCGGTCGCTGCCGGCCCGTCCGCCGCACGTGTCGGCATACGGTGGAGGGCATGACGACTCCAGCGGCCGCACCCCTCCCCTACGCCGAGTTCGACGGGCATCCGGCCACCGAGGACGACCTGCGCACGGCCGCCTTCTTCGGCTACGGCCATTTCACGGCCATGCAGGTCAGGGACGGCCGGGTGCGGGGCCTGGGGCTGCATCTGGAGCGGCTGGACTCCGCGAACCGGGAGCTGTTCGAACTCCCCCTGGACGGCGGCCCGGTACGGGAACTGATCCGGCACGCGCTGCGGAGTGCGGGGACCTCCGACGCCTCGGTGCGGGTGCAGGGACTGCGGCCGCCGGGCGCGGCCACGACGACCGTCATGGTCACGGTGCGCGGGCCTGCCCGGATGGACCCGGGCCCGGTCGGCCTGAAGTCCGTTCCGTACGCGCGCACCGCGCCGCACCTCAAGCGCCCCGGCGAGTTCGGCCAGACGTACTACGGGGAGCTCGCCCGCAGGAGCGGCTTCGACGACGCCCTGCTGACCCTGCCGGACGGTGCGGTGACCGAGGGCGCGATCACCAACATCGGCTTCTGGGACGGAACTTCGGTCGTCTGGCCGCAGGCGCCCGCCCTGCTGGGCATCACCATGGCGTTGCTGGAACAGGAGTTGCCCGGCGCGGGCGTGCCGTCACTGCACCGGCCGGTGAACCTGAACGGACTGGGTGCCTACCGGTCGGCGTTCGTCACCAACTCGCAGGGCATGGCACCGGTGGCCCGGATCGACGACACCGAGTTCACGGTCGACGAGGAGCTGATGAAGCGGCTGGCGGCAGCGTACGAGGCCGCCCCCCGGGACACCCTCTGACCCACGGAACCCAGGCGGTCCGGCCGCGAGAATGAACCATGGAACCCGCACAGCACCCGACCGAAGGGCCTCCGTCCCGCATGCAGATCCACATCGAGGGCTCCCGCCTGCCCGGCCGCGACTGCGAGCCCGGCGGCGACTTCGCCGGCCGCGAGAACATCCACGTGGGCGTCCAGCGCAAGGACCGGCCCGATGAACTCCTCGGGCTGCACCCCGGCGACGCCCCCGCCGCCCACTGGACCCTGGACTGCACCACCGCCACCGGCCCGGTCGGCATCGAGGTGAGCGGGCCGTACGTGCAGAACCGGCTCGGCGGGCGGTTCGTCTACCTGTCGTGGGGCACGGTCGACGGCGACGGGCTGTTCTCCATGTTCCGGCGGGCCAAGCTGATGTTCGCCGACATCGACGGGGACACCCTCGAAGCGGCCGTGCGCTCCGGGCACCTCACCGCACGGCTGCCGCTGTCCGACGCCCAGGGGCAGCCGCTCTGCGCGAGGGTCCGGCCGCCCGTCATCACCTGGTCCGCCACCGCGCCCGGCTGAGGGTGCCCGCCGCCGCACCCGGCCGAGGGGCGCCCGACCGCACAGGAAACCGCCCCCACCGGGCCCAGGGGGGGTGGGCCCGGTGAAGGCGGTGGCCGGGGCGGTCGTGCGCAACCGTCCCGTGGGGGGTGTGCAGCGTGTGCCCGCGGACACCCGGGTCATGCATGTGACGTACGCCACTTTCGCATCGGCGGGCATCACCCGATCGGCACCGGGCACCGAAGGACGGACTCCCCGCCCCACCATCACCGCTGTGACCTGCGCGCATGGGCGGTGGCAAGGAGGCGGTGCCGGTCCGGACGGGTGAATGCTGACTCGGTGTCAGCAGGCATGGATGGCGGGAGGGCCGTTAGCTCGGACCCAGGACACACCAGCCCGCGCCGTCCCCGCTCGGAGGAACCCCCCATGCGCAGTCCTGCTCGCCTCGTGACCGGCACCGCCGCCGCGGCCCTCGCCGCTGCCGCGCTCGGCCTCAGCGCCGCCGCCCCGTCCGCGTACGGGGATGAGCTCGGGCCATTGGAGATCACGCCGGCGAGTGCCGCCCCGGGGTCCACGGTCACCGTGAACACCACCGCCTGCGGCAGCGACACCGGCGCCACCGGTGACGCCAGCGCCCTGGACGCCTCCGAGTTCGCGCTGGCACCGGCCACCCTCAAGGAGGTCCTGGCCGGTTCGTTCCAGGTGCCGGGCACGATCGAGCCTGGGCCGTACAGCATCGACGTGGCCTGCGAGAACGGCAAGCGGGCCACCGGGGAGATCGAGGTGAAGGCCGCGGGCACCGCGGGCAAGGAGGGTGCCGCGGTGTCCTCCGAGGAGGACTCCCCCGCCGGTGCCGGTCTGCCCTCCGACCTGTACGACTCCGAGGAGTACGACACCACCGGGCTCGACGAGGCCGAGGCCTCCGGAGCGGCCCTCGTGCCGGACGCCCCCGCACTCCCCGGACGCTCCACGCCCACCGCGCGCCCGACCCCGCGCCCGACCCCCTCGGGACACGAGAGCGGCGGATACGAGACCCCCTCCGGCCACCGCACCTCGGCCGCGCCCACCGCCCCCACGGGGCATGTGAAGACCGGTGTCGGCGGCAGCGTCGGGCCGGACACCACCCAGATCGCGGCGGGAGCCGGCGTACTCGCCGCGACCGCCGTAGGCGGAGCCTGGCTCCTGCGTCGCCGGGCGAGCGGCACGCAGGACGGCAGCTGACGGAGACTTCCACCTCTCCGTACCGCCAGGTTTCCGTCCCGGTGGCCCCGCGCCACCGGGACGGAACCCTTCCCTCTCCCCCGGAGGACGACCGTGACCAGGAAGGCCAAGGGCTGGCTGCTCGTCGTGGCGGCGCTGGCCGGCCTCTGGCTGATCCGGAACGGCGCCGACACCCGGCTGACCCCACCGGCCCCGGCCTCCGCCGACGCCTTCGCCGCCGGTCCCGGACTGCTGCCCGGATCACCGGTCGCCGACCCGCTGCGGCCCTCCGCGCCCGTCCGCATCACGATTCCGGGCATCCGGGTCGACGCCCCGATGATGCGGCTCGGACTCCGAGCGGACGGCAGCCTCGACGTACCTCCGGCCGGGAACACCGACATCGTCGGCTGGTACGAGGGCGGCCCGCCGCCCGGCGCCAAGGGCACCGCGATCGTCGCCGGTCACGTCGACAACGCCGAGGGCCCGTCCGTCTTCTACGACCTGGGGTCGATGAAGAAGGGCAGCACCGTCGAGGTGCTCCGCCAGGACGGCCGCACCGCCGTCTTCTCGGTCGACGCGATCGAGGTGTACGAGAACGAGGACTTCCCCGACCGGCGGGTGTACGGGGCCTCGGAGCACGCCTCGCTGCGCCTGATCACCTGCGGCGGCGGGTACTCGCCGTCGACCGGCTACGAGGGCAACGTGGTGGCGTACGCCCATCTCACCGGGGTGCGCTGAGAAGCCCTGCCGCGCTCAGGCCTGCCACTGGTCGAAGGCGAGCTTCGCGACCAGCGAGAAGACCACCACCAGCAGCACCCCGCGGACGAACTCGCTGCCCTTGCGCAGCGCCATCCGCGCCCCGAACAGGCCGCCCGCCAGGTTGAACACCGCCATCAGCGCGGCCAGCTGCCACATCACGTTGCCCTGGTACGCAAACATCGCCAGGGCCCCGCCGTTGGTGCAGACGTTGACGATCTTGGCGGTGGCGGAGGCCGTCACCAGGTCGAGGTGGAGCACCGCCGTGAGCGCCAGCACGAGGAAGGTGCCGGTGCCCGGTCCGAACAGCCCGTCGTACAGGCCGATGCCGCCGCCCACCAGGACGATCGCGGTGACGGTGCGGGCCCGGGTCACCCGGGGCGCCGTGCCGTCCTCGGCGGACCGGCCGAACTGGGGCCGCAGCATCACGAACGCGGCGACGGCCACCAGCACCACCATGATCACCGGGCGCAGCACCTCGCTGCTGATCCCGGCGGCGAAGAAGGCACCGGTCATCGATCCGGCGAGCGCCGCAAGACCGATCCGCAGCGCCGTGCCGACCCTCACGGGCGCCTTGCGCACATAGGTGACGGCGGCGCCCGAGGTGCCGACGATCGCGACGGCCTTGTTCGTGCCGAGGATCTGGGCGGCCGGGACGTGCGGCAGTCCGAGCAGCAGCGCGGGCAGCAGCAGGAGTCCGCCGCCCCCGACCACGGCGTCGATCCAGCCGGCCGCGGCTGCGGCGAGGCAGAGCACGACGAGGGTGGTCAGGGTGATGTCAGGCATGATCGCGACCCTAGGGAAACGGTACGTGTCCCGTCCAACCATCCCGGAATTCTTGAGCCAATTCTGAGCTCGGGGCCGTCAGCGGCCCTCACAGGCACGTTCCGCGGACGCTGAGCGCAAGGTTCCTCCCGGGAAACAGAGGGGATCCGGACGGGTAACACCCCCCGGTCACGCTTCCTGTCATGAGGACACGGACGGAGAACACGGCGCGGGTGGTGGTGATCGGCGCCGGGATGGCGGGCGCACGCCTGGCCGCCCGGGTGCCCGATGTCACCGTCATCGGCGAGGAGTCGCACGCCCCCTACAACCGGGTGCTGCTGGCCGAGGTGCTGGCCGGGCGTTATCCGGCGGACGTGATCGCCCTTCCCCCGGCCGAGGTCAGGCGCGGGGTGCGGGTGGTGCGGATCGACCGGGACGACCGGCTGGTGCACTGCAACGACGGAAGCGTCGTGCACTACGGGCGGCTGGTGCTGGCGACCGGATCCAATCCGGTACTGCCGCCGCTGCGCGGGCTCGGCAACACGATGCCGGACGGGGTGCACGCCTTCCGCACCCTCGACGACTGCATGGCGCTGCGCGCCTCGGTGCGGCCGGGGGTGAGCGCGGTCGTCATCGGCGGCGGCCTCCTGGGCGTGTCGGCGGCCCGGGCGCTGGCCGAGTGCGGAGCCCAGGTGGTGCTGGCCCAGCAGGGCGAGCACCTCATGGAGCGGCAGCTGGACGCGGAGTCGGCCGGGTTGCTGCGAAGCCACCTGGAGTCCCTCGGCGTCGAGGTGCACACCGAGTGCCGGGTCCGCGGGCTGCGCTGCGCCGATGGTGCGGTCCGGGCCGTGGAACTGGCCGACGGTTACGAGCTGGCGGCCGAGATCACCGTGCTGGCCTGCGGGGTGCGTCCCCGGACGGGCCTCGCGCAGGCGGCCGGTCTGGAGGTCCGCAAGGGCGTCGTCGTCGATGACGAGCTGCGGACCTCCGACCCGTACGTCCACGCCGTGGGCGACTGCGCCGAGCACCGCTCCACCGTGTACGGGCTCGCGGGCCCGGCGCTGGAGCAGGCCGATGTGCTCGCCGAGGTCCTGGCGGGCCGGCCGGCGCGTTACGAAGGCACCCGGGCCCTGACCCGGCTGACGCTCAACGGCCCGGCCGATCCCGGTACGGCATCGCTCGACCTCGCCGCCTTCGGCGACTCCCGGCCGCTGCCCGGCGACGACGTGATCCGGCTGGCGGACGCCACCCGGGGCGCGTACCGCACCGTCGTCGTCCGCGGCGACCGGCTGGCCGGCGGTGTGCTGCTCGGCGATCTCGCCGCGGTCGGCACCCTGGCCCGCACCTGGCAGGACGACGCACCGCTCCCCGCCGAAACGTCCCTGCTCCACCTGCTCACCAACGACGGAGGCTTCTGAGATGCCGGTGTCCACTTTCCCGACCGCCCACACCTCCACCGCAGCAGCCGTGCCGACCATCGTGGTCGTCGGGCACGGAATGGTCGGCCAGCGGTTCCTGGAGGCCCTCGCCGACCGCGGGCTGACGGCCACCGCCGGCACCGCCCGCGTCGTCGTCCTGTGCGAGGAGCCCCGCCCCGCCTACGACCGGGTGCAGCTGACCTCGTACTTCTCGGGGAAGACGCCCGAGGACCTGTCGCTGGTCGAGCAGGGCTTCATGGAGCGGCACGGCTTCGAGCTGCGGATCGGTGACCCCGCCGAGTCGCTGGACCGCGAGGCGCGCACGGTCACCGGCCGCTCCGGCGAGACCTTCCGTTACGACACCCTGGTGCTGGCCACCGGCTCCTACCCGTTCGTCCCGCCCGTCCCGGGCAAGGACACCGAGGGCTGTTTCGTCTACCGCACGATCGAGGACCTCCTCGCGATCGAGGAGTACGCGAGGACGGCGACGACCGGCGCGGTCGTCGGCGGCGGGCTCCTCGGACTGGAGGCGGCGGGCGCGCTGAAGGGCCTCGGACTCGACACCCACGTGGTGGAGTTCGCGCCCCGGCTGATGCCCGTCCAGGTCGACGAGGGCGGCGGCGCGGCGCTGCTGCGCACCATCGAGAACATGGGCCTGACCGTCCACACGGGCGTCGGCACCCAGGAGGTCACCGCCGGCGAGGACGGCTCCGTGAACGGGATGTCGCTCTCCGACGGCTCCTCGCTCGCCACGGACCTGGTGGTCTTCTCGGCCGGTGTCAGGCCCCGCGACCAGCTGGCCCGGGACTGCGGTCTCGCGGTCGGGCAGCGCGGCGGCATCATCGTCGACGAGGAGTGCCGCACCTCCGACCCGGCGGTCTTCGCGATCGGCGAGTGCGCGCTCGCCTCCGACGGCCGGGTGTACGGCCTGGTGGCGCCCGGCTACGAGATGGCGCAGACGGCCGCCGAGGTGATCGCGGGCAAGGAGGCGTCGTTCACCGGCGCCGACCTGTCGACGAAGCTGAAGCTGCTCGGTGTGGACGTGGCGTCCTTCGGTGACGCCCACGGCACCTCCGAGGGCTGCCTGGACGTCGTGTACGCGGACTCCCGCTCCGGCGTCTACAAGAAGCTGGTGATCGGCCAGGACGGCACGCTGCTCGGCGGGGTGCTCGTCGGGGACGCCGACCAGTACGGCACGCTGCGCCCGATGACGGGCACGGTCCTGCCGGTCGCCCCCGAGCAGCTGGTGCTTCCGGCCGGCGCGGGCGGCCCGGTGACCCTCGGCCCCTCCTCGCTGCCCGACGAGGCCGTGATCTGCTCCTGCCACAACGTCACCAAGGGCGCGATCTGCGAGCACACCACGCTGCCCGAGGTGAAGAAGTGCACCAAGGCCGGTACCGGCTGCGGCAGTTGCGTCAAGGTCATCGGCCAGCTGCTCCCGCAGAGCCAGGACCGGGGCCTGTGCGGGTGCTTCTCGTACACCCGCAGCGAGCTGTACGAGATCGTCCGCACCCTGGAGATCACGTCGTACGCCGAGCTGCTCGACTCGCACGGCCGTGAGGCGGCGCGCGGGGGTGAGGGCTGCGAGGTCTGCAAGCCCACGGTCGGCTCGATCATCGCCTCGCTGGCGCCGACGGTCGGCGCGAGCGGCTATGTCCTGGACGGTGAGCAGGCCGCCCTCCAGGACACCAACGACCACTTCCTGGCCAACCTCCAGCGCAACGGTTCGTACTCGATCGTGCCGCGCATCCCCGGCGGTGAGATCACTCCGGAGAAGCTGATCGTGATCGGTGAGGTGGCCCGGGACTTCGGCCTCTACACCAAGATCACCGGTGGTCAGCGGATCGACCTGTTCGGCGCCCGCGTCGACCAGCTGCCGCTGATCTGGACCCGGCTGGTCGACGCGGGCTTCGAGTCGGGGCACGCGTACGGGAAGTCGCTGCGGACGGTCAAGTCCTGTGTGGGGCAGACCTGGTGCCGCTACGGCGTGCAGGACTCCGTGAAGATGGCGATCGACCTGGAGCTGCGCTACCGGGGCCTGCGCTCCCCGCACAAGCTGAAGTCGGCGGTCTCCGGATGCGCCCGCGAATGCGCCGAGGCGCGCGGCAAGGACTTCGGGATCATCGCCACGGCGGGCGGCTGGAACCTGTACGTGGGCGGCAACGGCGGCGCCACCCCGCGCCACGCGGACCTGCTCGCCCAGGACATGTCCGACGCCGAACTGGTCCGCCTCATCGACCGGTTCCTGATGTTCTACATCCGCACCGCGGACCGGCTGGAGCGCACCTCGACCTGGCTGGACCGGATCGAGGGCGGCCTGGAGCACGTACGGGACGTCGTCGTCCACGACTCGCTGGGGCTCTGCGACGAGCTGGAGCGGCTGATGGCCGACCACGTCCGCGGCTACCGCGACGAGTGGGCCGAGACCATCAACGACCCGGAGCGGCTGCGCCGCTTCGTCACCTTCGTCAACGCACCCGACGCACCCGACCCGTCGGTGAAGTTCGTCCCGGAACGCGACCAGGTCAAGCCCGACCTGGACATCCTCGCGGGCCCGGTTCTCGCCATCCGCACTCTTGAAGGGACCGCCTCCTGATGACGACCCAGACGATGAACGGGACGATGGAAGCCGCGCAGGACACCGGGGTCATCCGGCTCGCCGCCGGGGACGACTGGTTCACGGTCTGCGACCGCTCGCTGCTGACGCCCGGCCGCGGAGTCGCCGCGCTCCTCCCGGACGGCCGGCAGGTCGCGCTGTTCGTGGACCGGGCGGGACGCACGTACGCGATCGACAACCGCGACCCGTTCACCGGTGCGTACGTCCTGTCGCGCGGGCTGGTCGGTTCGGAGGGCGGGCAACCGTTCGTCGCCTCGCCGCTCCTGAAGCAGCGCTTCGACCTGGCGACGGGTGCCTGCCTGGACGACGACGAGGTCTCGGTGCCGGTCTTCGCAGTCCGCGCGGACTGATCGCGGCCCGTTCACCGTGCGTTGACGCTCCGTCAACTGCGTCCCTCTACTGTCCTGACGTTCGACCCGCCGGGACGACCGGACCGGCGGGCCCTCACGTCACCCGTGGAGTGATCGTGGAACGTCGGACCTTCTTGCGCACAGCGGTTGTCGGCGGCTCGGCGGCGGCCTTCGGCGGCACCCTGTGGCGGGGTGCCGCCTTCGCCGGCCCCGCCCAGCCGGCCACCGGCCCGTACGGCGCGCTGCAGGCCGCCAACGGCAACGGCATCCTGCTGCCGAGCGGCTTCACCAGCAGAATCATCGCCCGCTCGGGGCAGACCGTCGCCGGCACCTCGTACGCCTGGCACAGCGCGCCCGACGGGGGCGCCACGTTCGCCGACGGCAGCGGCTGGATCTACGTCTCCAACGCCGAGGTCTCATCGGGCAGCGGCGGCGGGGCGAGCGCGGTGCGCTTCAACTCCTCCGGAACCGTCACCTCCGCCTACCGGATCCTGTCCGGCACCAACAACAACTGCGCGGGCGGCCGCACCCCGTGGAACACCTGGCTGTCCTGCGAGGAGGTCAGCCGCGGATTCGTCTACGAGACGGACCCGTGGGGCGTGAACGCCGCCGTGCAGCGCCCGGCGCTGGGCCGCTTCAAGCACGAGGCCGCGGCGGCCGACCCGGACCACGGGTACGTCTACCTCACCGAGGACGAGACGGACGGCCGCTTCTACCGCTTCCGCCCCACCACCTGGGGCAACCTGTCCTCCGGCACCCTCCAGGTCCTGGTGGCGGGCACCGGCACCTCGGGCCCGGTGACCTGGGCAACGGTCCCCGACCCTGACGGCTCGCCCACCCTGACCCGCTACCAGGTCTCCGGCGCCAAGGTGTTCAACGGCGGCGAGGGCTGCTTCTACGCGGCGGGCACCTGCTGGTTCACCACGAAGGGCGACAACCGGGTGTGGGCGTACGACGCGAACGCGTCCAGCATCTCGCTCGCCTACGACGACTCCCTGGTCACCGGTGGCAGCGCCCCGCTCACGGGCGTCGACAACGTCACCCGGTCCGCGTCGGGTGACCTGTACGTCGCCGAGGACGGCGGAAACATGGAGATCTGTCTGATCACCCCGGACGACACCGTCGCCCCGTTCCTGCGGATCAGCGGCCAGTCCGGCTCGGAGATCACCGGACCGGCGTTCTCCCCGGACGGCACCCGGCTCTACTTCTCCTCGCAGCGCGGGACGAGCGGAAGCTCCTCCGGCGGCATCACGTACGAGGTCACGGGGCCGTTCCGCGGCTGAGCGGGACCCCGGCCGCGTGGCGCCCTCACCGGCGCCGCGCGGCTGCCGCCCCCGCCATCAGGCCGGCTGGCCGCCGGCCTCGACGGCCGCCGGGTCCATCCAGATGACCTCCCAGATGTGGTGGTCCGGGTCCTGGAAGGAGCGGCCGTACATGAAGCCGAGGTCCTGGGTCTCGTTGGCGGGCGATCCGCCGGAGGCGAGCGCGGTGTCCACCAGCTCGTCCACCTTCTCGCGGCTCTCGGCGCTCAGCGCCAGGATCACCTCGGTGTGTGTCGAGGCGTCCGTGATCTCCTTCTTGGTGAAGTCCTTGAAGCGCGGCTCCTCCAGGAGCATGGCGAAGATCGTGTCACTGATGACGAGACAGGCGGTGTGCTCGTCGCTGAACTGGGGGTTGAAGGAGTAACCCAGCTTGCCGAAGAAGCCCTTGGTCGTCTCCAGGTCCTTGACCGGCAGGTTCACGAAGATCATCTGAGGCATGGCCGTCTCGCTCTCTCGGTGGTGTCCCGGTGCGTTGCTCGAACGCGTGATGACAGGTAGACGCCGGGCCCGCCGGGAACTCATCGGCGCCGGACGAAAAATCCTTTCCGCACGGCACCGGACGGAAAACCTCACCCGCCGCACCAGGGCCGGAGGCGGGAGCGGCTCAGGACACGGTGACCGGTGCACCGCCCCGCAGCAGCGAGCCGCCCAGCGGGGTGAGCGTGTGCAGGACCGAGCTGCCGTGGCGCAGGGTGTGGACCAGGCCCGCCTCGCGCAGCACACATGCGTGCTGGCTGGCCGAGGCGAGGGACACGCCGGCCCGGCGGGCGAGTTCACTGGTCGTGCAGCCGTCGCCTATGACCCGCAGGACCGTCGAGCGGGTGTTCCCGAGCAGCCGGCCGAGCCAGGGACCCGGTTCGGCGAAGACCGGGGCGGCGGCATGGGTGACGGGGTAGACGAGCACCGGAGGGAGCAGCGGGTCGCGGTAGACGACCGGGGTGCCGCGGCAGAAGAACGACGGCTGGAGGAGCAGGCCGCGGCCGTCCAGGTGGAGCTCCCGGTCGACCGGGTAGTCCGCCTCCAGTACGGGTGCCCGCCAGCGGATCACCGGCGGGAGCGAGGCGAGCAGCTCTTCGGCGCCGCCGTCCAGGAGTGCGCGGCCTCGGAGGGCACGGTCGGCCTCGACGCTGGCCTGGATGTGCGGCCAGTACGGCTCGACGGCGGCCCGGTGGTAGGCGCGCAGCACGCCGATGAGCCGGCCCAGGGGCTCCGCCCGGCCCTCGCCCAGCGCGTCCAGCGCCACGGGCCGGACCGCCTGCCGGGCCGCACCGCGGCCGCCGGCCGCCGCCTGGGCGCCGAGCACCGCCAGTTCGGCCCGCAGCCGCTCGGGCGGGGTGTCGCGCAGGGCCTCCATTCCCGTGGTGAAGTCCATCGGTTCGGCGCCTTCCCGAGAAGGCGTCAGGAAGTCCGGGAAATAGCCGCGCGGTGGAACCACGGCAGACAGCAGACGTACTTCACCATTCAACCGCGGTCGCGCTTCCGCGCGCCATTTCCCGAACACCGTGGAAGCCCGCCGGTCCCTCAGCCGGTGAAAGCTGAGAATGGTCTCCCATAATGCGTCCGGCCCGGTGGCCATCCGCACCTTGGAAAGGTCCCACCCGGAGACATGGATACGCAACACCGAACCCCACCCCTTGCATCTGCAATTGCCCCCACGTCAGAGTATGCGAAGAGTTACTACACGTCACCACGGGGTTTCGGCCAGAGGTGAAACGTCTCGCCCCGACCCACCGTCACCCGAAAGGCTGTACGACGTCGGGTGCGATTCCGAAGCCACCGGAAGAGCGAGTGAAGGCCGTGGGGGGTTTTGCTCGTTCGGCGGCGGTTGGCGACGGTGCGGCTCCGTACTCGACGGGGGTAAGCCGGGTGCGGTCCGTGGATGGGGATCCATGGACCGCACCCCGGTCCCGTTCCGGCCCATCTCTTTGCGCATTAAACGAAGCAATGAAGTGACGCGGGCATTACAGAAAGCGCTCGCATTCCATGGGAGCCCTGGCCGAAGGGCTGTCCCGCAATTCCTGGTGGATCAGCGCGCGGCGTCAGATGCGGTGCATCGCAAGGCGGAGAGGCGCCCGCATACTGGATGTATTCGGGCGTTTCGTCAACGCGGCGAGGTGCCGTAGCCGGCGTCGCGCGCCCGCCAGGCATTGCGGGACAGCCCTGAGCCCACGCATGACAAGGCGGCGGCACCCCCGCACAGGGTGTATGGCCAGCGTCCTGACCTGGGACGCGGGCCATTTTTCATGCCGCCAGGGCACCGTCAGGGCACATCCGCCAGGGCCGCTTCCATCATGTCGGCAGTGCGGTCCTCCTCCGCCTCCCACAAATGCGTGTAGACGTTCAGGGTGATCGATGGCTTAGCGTGACCAAGCCGCATCTGCACCTGCTTCGGAGTTGCCCCGTTCTTGATGAGCACCGACGCATAGAAGTGCCTCAGGTCATGCAGGGTCGTATCCTTTGGAACGCGCACCTTGCTGCCCGACTTCTCCAAGTAGGCATTCGCCCGACGGACGTTGGTTGCCCACACCTTGGCCCAACTCCCGCGCCGAATGGCCCCGTTGGTCTCGCTGGTGTACAGCAGTCGGGCATGGCGCCATACGGGCTTCCGGGGGTTCGTCCGGTCCTCGATGTGAACCACCTGTGGGGGGAACTCCGCGCGGTGCCGCTTGATCTCGTCGACGACAGACGCCCCCTGAGGAACCGCCCGGTAGCTCTGCTTGGTCTTCGGCTCACCCAAGTACGGCACACCCTTGTCGGGGCCGATCAGCTGCTGCTCTACGGTCACCGTCGCCGCCGGCTCCGCGTCCTCCAGCCCGAACAGCTCCCCCTGACGGAGCCCCGTCGACGCGGCCTGGCGCACCAACGCCCGGTACCGCGGGTTCGCCGTGACGATCAGCGCCTTCACCGCATCCGGGTGAAGTGGGTGGATCTCCGGATAGAACACCTCTGGTGGCTTGAGTCCCTCCCACGGGTACTTCGGGATGATCCCTTCCTGGTGCGCCATCTTCAGGATGCTGGTGCACACGTTCCAGGGGGTGGCGAACGTTGATGGGGAGATGGCCGCCGACCGATCCTTGATCCATGCCCGACCGTCCGCGCTCTGGATGCTGCCAATCCGCCGGTTCCCGAACGTCGGGAAGATGTGCAGCCGCAGCGCCCGCTCGACGTTCGTCTCGGTCCGCTCCCGGTGCACAGCCGTTCCCTGCCAGCGCTCCGCAATAGCCCTGAAGGTCTGCTTGCCGAGCTCCCGGTTGACGAACGTGCCGCCATCGAGTTCGGCCTTCACCTTCGCGGCGCGAGAGTCCGCGGCCGTGCGCTTGTCGAAGTTCTCCTTGCACTGCTTGCCCGACAGGTCTCGGTAGCGGACCTGCCAGCGCTTCCCCTGACCATGATCCGCCCCCGGGTACACATCAGCCGTCTTGGTGCTGTGCTCCTCGCACCGCTCAGCGTCAGCCGGCGGACGAGACAGATGCCACCGGTCATACACCTTCGCCATCGGGGCCACCCTCCAACGCGTCCGACAAGCGCCAGGCCCGCCGGATCCAATCGACCACCTGATCTTCGGAGAGTTCGGCATGGCGGGCCGCCGCCACGCCCGCCATGAGGTGCCGGGACGCCTCGTTCTCCCCTTGCGCCTGCTCCGGTAGGTCAGGGTCGCTCCACTCGGCTTCCGGCGCCTCGGTACGGAAAATCCGCTGATCAGTCCCAGGAAGAGGCACTTCACCTCGCACCCAGGACCGAACCCGAGCGGTCGGCAGCGCCCGATCCGGAGTGACGTTGTACTCAACCTCTGTGAGCGGTACGAGAAGGTGCAGAGGGGACACGTCCAAGACGTAGGCCAGTGCCAACCACTCAGTGAGGGTGACGTTCTGACGCTTCCCCTTCTCCAGGTTCGAGACCGTGAACCGGTCCCACTTGAAGCCTTCATCCTTCATTTTCTGACCCACCTCCGCCGCTGTGAGCCCCTTACGCTTGCGCAGCTCAGAGACCCTGAGGGCCACCGTCCGCATCGGGTCGATTCCTTGGTCGGACAAGCCCACTCCACTCATAGGTGATTTGAATACACCTTAAAGGGCACTTGCGTCACCGGCAACAGTGGTGCACGATTGGGCGCAACTTGACGCCTGACTGCACTTAAAGGTGTAGTCACTTCACCTAGAGGAGAAACATGGGACGGGTCACCCTTCCCCGCGTCACGCTCCCCCAGTCCGCTGGCGCCGACAGGCGCCCCCTCGCCACCACGCCTGACCTCGCCGAGCACTACGGGGTTCCGGTGAAGACCGTTCGCTACTGGCATCAGACGCAGACCTGCGTCGGGCCGCTCATGTTCCGGGTGGGCAAGCACCTCCGCGCCCGCTGGGACGACATCGACGCCTACGACGCCGACCAGGCCGGAGGGCGGAACGCCGCATGAACCAGAACGCAAAGAAGGGCTACCTCGGCAGTAGCCCTTCTCAGGAAGACTCCGCTGTGGGCGGCGCGTCTGCGTCCACCATGCCACAGGGCGACCCCCTGCGGGTACCCGGCCGGCTCGACACCTACCGGTCCCGGTCCCGCAAGTGGCACCGACAGGTCAAGGTCGAGAAGTGCCCCGGATGTGGGCACCCCCACCTTCACCGGGCCCCGCTCCCGCTCGTCCGCTCCGTCCTCAAGAACGCCCCCTGCGGCGCCGTCTACGTGGTGCAGCTCCGAGTCCCGGCGGTGATCGCATGACCCCGTGGGAGAAGGCGCTCCGCAGCGCCCTGTACGCCATCGAGCAGGGCTACAAGGCGTTTCCACTGTCCATCAACAAGACCCCTTCCGTCCGCTCCCCCCACGACAAGGGACACAGCTGCAGGGGGCAGTGCGGCAAGCCCGGCCACGGCGTCCACGACGCGACGACCGACCCCGCATATGCCCGTCATCTCTTCGACCTGTCGCCCCGAGCAACCGGGTACGGCATCGCGTGCGGTGGCCGGATGGTCGGCCTCGACCTCGACCGGAAGAACGGCGTCAACGGCGTCGAGACCGTCAACCAGTTGGCGGCCAAGCACGGGTTCCAGCTCCCGCAGACCATGACGATCTGCACCCCGTCCGGAGGCTTCCACCTGTGGCTGTCCATCCCGGACGGGGTGACCGTCCCGAACTCGGCCGGTCGTCTCGGACTCGGCATCGACGTGCGGGGAACCGGCGGGTACCTGGTCGGCCCCGGCAGCACCGGCAAGGCCGGCGAATACACCCTGCACCCCAAGCTCGGCGAAGTCGACGTCCAGCCCACCCCCGCGCAGCTGCTCAAGCTGATGCTGCCCAAGCCCGCGACTCGTCGGATCCCCCGGGCCGACCCGTCCCCCGTGACGGCAAGCAAGGCTCTTGACGGCCTGGTGCGGGTCGTCCTGAACGCGCCCGAAGGTACGCGTAACGACCGCCTGTACTGGGCTGCGGCTAAGGCGTGGGCTCACGTAGATGACGGGCATATGGGCGCCGCAGAGGTCGAGGCTGCGCTCGTCGAGGCGGCCACCCGGCAGGGACTCACCGCGGGTGAAGCCATGCGGACCGTGGCGTCTGCCCGGCGAGCGGGGGTGACGGCGTGAACGACAGCGACACGGCCGTCCCCGACGGCGAAGACGCGGGCCAGGAGACGGCGACCGAGGAGTGGAGCGACCACCGTCTCGTTCCCGAGGGCGTCCGCATGCCGACGGGCTACAAGATCAGCTATGGCGGGGTGTGGGTCGAAAAGCAGATCGCCAAGGACACGTTCGTCGACCTGCGGGTCGCATGGGCGCCTTTGGTCGTCAGCTCGGTGTACGTCGACCCGATCGGCGACCAAGCCGTCGAGTTGGCGTGGGTCGACCGCGGCCGCGTCGTCACCCGCATCGTGCCCCGCAACGTCGTCCGTCGGGGCCGGGTCCTAGTGGCCACGCTGGGAGACGCGGGCCTGCCCGTCATCGAGGGCGACGCCCGTCTCGTCGAGCGCTATCTCGCCGCGTTCGAGTCCATCAACCAGGGCAAGATCCCGCGCGTCCATCTGGCCCGTCAGCTGGGCTGGCAGGCAGACGGAACGTTCGTCACAGCGCAGGACACCCCTCACAAGGTGGAGGTGAAGTTCGACGAGCAGAAGCCTGCCCTGGCCGCACATCAGCCGGCGGGAACGTTCGCCGGTTGGCAGGCAGCCATCAAGCGCATGGAGTCCTACCCGGCCGCACAGATGGCGCTTTACGCCTGCCTGGCCGCACCGCTGTTGCAGATCGTCGGCGTGAACTCGTTCGCGGTCGACATCTGCGGTCGGTCGACCCGGGGCAAGACGACAGCAGCGGCCGGCGGGATGAGCGCGTGGGCCGATCCGAGCGAAAAGGCTGACGGCCTCTACTCGTGGCGGACCACCATGCTGGCCGCGGAGAAGCGGCTCAACCTCGTCAACGGCCTGCCGGTCGTCTTCGACGAAACCAAGCTCGTACAGAACCCCGAGATGGTCCACGGCCTGCTGTACGCCATCCCGAAGAACCACGGGGCGGCGCGCGGCGGGGGGTGGCCGTCCGGGCTCCCCTGGCGGACCGTCGTCGTGTCCACCGGCGAACAGTCGGTACTCACGTTCACCACCGACCAGGGCGCCGGGGCGCGCGTGCTCAGCGTCAAGGAAGCCCCGTTCGGCACGGACGGGGCGGAGTCGGCGTCGGCAGCCATCGAGGTACGCGACGGCACGGCGGAGAACTACGGAACGGCCGGCCCCCGGTACGTCGAGAAGCTGCTCGACGTCCTGGCCGACAGCGGTAAGCGCACGATCGTCGCCCGCCACAAGGAGCTGACGGAAGCCCACCGGTACGAGAGCGACATGTCGGCCCGCCGGGCACCGTTCGTGGCCTGCCTGGCACTTGCGGCCGAACTCTCCCACCAGTGGGGCATCGTGCCGTTCCCCGCCCCGGAGATGGCCGTGTGGCGGCGCCTGTTTGCCACGGCCGACCAGACCGACAACCGGGGCGAGATGGCCCTCGACGTCATCCGGGAATACGTCGCCTCCCACCGCCGGGAGCTGTGGAGCCCCCACACCCTGAACGACCCGCCGTTTGGTGGCTGGATCGGCAGGGAGATCACGGTCGACGACCGGTCGACGATCGCTCTCCTCCCGGAGCGGATGAAGGAAGTCCTGATGAGGTCCAAGTACGAACTGGACTCCGTCATCCCGAGTTGGCGGGAGAGCGGCGTACTCGTCGAGAGCCCGTCCTACCGGCCCCCGTACCTCCTCGGCCGGAAGCTCAACGGCTCCAAGGTCCGCATGTACGTCTTCAATCCGGACGTCTTCGCTACAGACGCCGAAGACGGAGAGTGACATGTCGACCCGAGCCGCAGAAGAACACTCCCTCACTTCACCCCAAGTGCGTACCCCCCGCCCGTGGCGGGATCGGTGCAGGTCAGGGCGTGTGCGGAAGGGGTACGCAGCCGTGCGTACCCCCTCGGGTCCCCAGTCAGGGGGTACGCACCCCTGCGTACCCCCTGACGATCTTGCAAACCCGCAGGTCAAGGACAGTTCAACACCCCCTTTCGGTGGGGGTACGCACTCG
Organism: Streptomyces sp. NBC_00236; assembly: GCF_036195045.1. Taxonomy (NCBI): domain Bacteria; kingdom Bacillati; phylum Actinomycetota; class Actinomycetes; order Kitasatosporales; family Streptomycetaceae; genus Streptomyces; species Streptomyces sp. NBC_00236. The sequence continues at coordinate 2,434,754 of NZ_CP108100.1, forward strand.
GGCCCATCAGAGAGCCGGAACTTCCTGGCCACCCTCAAAGCAGACACGTTCAGTTAAGGAGAGCCGTCATGACCAGCCCCACCGACTTCAAGAACATGTTCAACCGATCCGCCGCAGACCACACCACCGACTTCCAGAAGGCCATGGACGCCAGCCGGGCCAAGCCCGAACAGATCCGCGAAGCCCACGACCGCCAGGTCGAGAAGATCCGCGCCCGCGAAGACATCACCCCGCAGGCCCGGCAGGTCGCCATGGCCCGCGCACACCGCGACACCGCGGCCAAGCTCGAAGCCGCACAGCAGGCCGACCGACAGAAGTACGAAACCCGCCGCGCCCAGCTGGAGAAGCGACTCTTCGGCAGCGACACCAACGTCACTGGCACCGAGGCGATCAACCGGCGCCAGGCCCGCGAGATGGCAGCCAACCTCACCGACCCGCAGGAAGCCCAGGCCGCCTACAGCCGGGCCCTGCGCGACGGCGACCGCGACTACGCCCGGGCCATCGCCTCGCACGCAGCCGACCAGGCCGCGGTCCCCCTCTTCGGTGCCGCATGGGCGTCCGTCCTCGACGCGCACTCCGCAGCCACCCCCGGCTACGACGCCAACCTCGCCGAGTTCCGCAGCCTGCAGGAGCCCGGCGGATACGGCGACACCACCTACATGGCACCGGCCGTCCCGTCCGAGCTCGGACGCCTCAGCCCCCACCAGGTCGCCATGCTCGCCGACAGCGACCTGACCGTGCACGGCAACGACGGACCGGAGGCAGCGTGATCGACTTCGACCACGACACCAGCACGGCGCAGGCCGCAGTCACCGCAGCCGAACGCCGCAAGCTCCCCGTACCCCAGACCATCTACGACACGGCCGCCATGTGGGACGTCATCATGGACGCATCGCACAAGCGTGTCGACACCAAGCCCGGCCGCGACGACGTACCCGAAACCGCGGCAGAACTCGCCGCGCTCATCGAGGAGCGGGCACACCAGCACCGCATCGCCGAAGCCCACCGGGCCATCGCCGGCGACTACCGCGAACCCGTCGCCCGCCGCTACAACCAGCTCGTCCGCGACCACGCCCCCGGCTGGATCCGCGGCCTGCAGCCCGACTTCCTCGCCCTGGTCAAGGTGCTCACCAAGCAGGAGAAGAAGCTGCCCACCCTCCTCGACGCCCGACGCCTCGACATGCGAGACCCTGCGATCAGCGCACCCTGGCAAGCGGCAGAAGCAGCAGCGATCCAGCTCGACCAACTGGTGTCCGACCGGCAGATCATCGCCCGTGCGACAGGGAGCGACCTTGGCAAGGACGCAGAGCTGTTCGCCGTTGCCAGGATCGAGGAGCCCAGCACTGCGGACGTGTTCGCCCACAAGCTGCGCGACGACGTCGGGCCGGCACTCCGCGAGTGGCGAGACCTGCGGCACCAGCCGGTCAGCCGCTGGCTGTACCTCGCTCGCTCACCACACCTCGAACTCACCCTCGCCACACCAGGTGAGGTCACACAGAGGCAGGCAACCATCGACCGATGGCACAAGGCCATCGAGGTAGTCATGTCGACTGGTCTGTCAGGTCAGGCAGCACAACGCGGAGTCGAGCAGGCTCTCAGGGCTGCGTGACCCCATGAGCGTCGGCGTCAACGGCACCGCAGCAGTACGACGAATCCTGCTGCGGACCCATGGTGAACGGGTCTACCACCATGACGATCACCAGCGCCGACACCGCGGTCCGGCCGGCTCCAGGTCGGCCGGACCGCACAAAAGCACATAGATCACCCAGGGCCATGATCCCCCTAGGCGATCTTCAGGAGATCGGGACGGTATAGCACCTGACCGTCGATGCGACGCAGAAACGTTGGATTTACCAGGGAGGCCGACAGTGGCAGACGACGACTACACCCCTCCGCCGGCCCCCGCGGGGCTCGGAGAGCGGGGGTTGAAGCTGTGGAACGACACCCTCGAAGAGCTGGAACTCGACCCGGACGAGCTGCTGCTGCTGCAGGAAGCGGGTCGCCTGGCGGACGAGATCGACACGATGGGCGCCGCGCTCGCTGCGGGTGAGCTGTTGTCGAAGGGGTCGCGTGGCCAGCCGGTGGCGAACCCGTTGATCCGGGAGATCCGGGGTCACCGGCTGGCCTTGTCGCGGATTTTGCGGCAGTTGGGGGCTACCAGGCCGGGCGAGGAGAGTGGGGAGCGGTCGACGCCGTCGCAGCGGGGCCGGTCGGCGGCGATGGCGCGGTGGCACGGGGACCGGGCGGAGCCGGACCGCCAGCGCTGGTCGTCGCCTCCTTCGGTGCTGGACGACTACCGCCAGGCGTTCCGGGGTGATGCGTCGTGAGCCGGGTGCGGCGGCACCCCGGGACCGCGGGAATTCCGCGGCATGTCCTGGAGATGCAGCCGGCCCGGTATCGGGACGTGGCGGCGGCCCACCTGAAGCGGCATCCGGATGACACGTTCTGGGCTGCGATGGCGGTGTGGCGGGCGTTCCTGGCGGAGCGGAGGGAGTGGCTGCGGGGCCATGGTGTGCGGCGTCGCGTTGACGGCCGCGACCGGTTCGGGACGCCTTGGCCGCCAGTGGCGTGGGTGCGGGATACGTTCGGAACCTCCGAGGCGAGGTGGCCGTCGTGAGCCGACGCAGACGACCGTCTGCCGCCCATATGCCCGTATCCCTCGTCCGGTTCGACTGGCGGGAATGGCGTCCGCCGGCCCCGGCCGACCATCCCGATCCGTCGTATGTCGAGTGGTATCTCGCGCTTGGCGACTGGCAGGCCGCTAAGGATGCATGGCTAGACGGCCGCCCGGTGCTGCTGCCACCGGAGCGACCGTTGCCAGACTCGATCCCGTACACGGGACTGCTCCCGGCGGTCGGCGACGCCCCGAAGGGGTCTCAGTCCGACGTCCCGTCGGAGCGTCGCGGCCGACGCATCAAGACGAACTAGTCACGGGCTCGGATCTCACCGAGGCGGTGCTCAACGACTGTTCCGACAGGGAAGTCGTCGGCCAGGTCGAGCAGTTCCTCCGTGATGCCCGGGATATCGGCGGCGTCGAAGAGCTTGGAGCGAAGGAGGGCGGAGCGTATCGCTTCCGCTGCGTCCTCCGGAGTGAAGTCGAGGTCCGATACCAGGGCGGTGGTGGTTGCCTTGCCGCTGTTGAGGCCGGCGAAGGATCGGCCGCATCCGCAGCCCCCGTCCGGGTCGAGCCTGTCGGTCTCGCACACGAAGCCCGTGATCATGACGAGTTCGCCTTCGACGCAGAAAGTGAAGTCGTTGTCCCGGTTGCCCTGAGTACGGCTGGTGGCGGTAAGAAGCTTCATAGAATCATCCTGCCTGGTGGGTCTGACGCGAGATGCGAACATACGGAAGCCCCCGCCGCAATTCTCCTGCGGCGGGGGCTTCCTGCGTTCAAGTTGGATGTTATCCAACTTGGTCGGTCACACCTGGTGCGTCTTGGCCCAGTCGACGAGCGACGACCAGGCGGCCGGCCGGAGCGGTATCCGAGCACCCGTAGGGCGCTTCGAGTCCCGGACCAGAACACCACTGTCGGGGCGGGCCCACTCGACACAGTTACCCGTGTCGGTGTACGTCGACTTCACCCAGACCAGGCTTCCCTGCTGTACTCCTGACACAGAGTTCTCCTCGCCGTGTCGATCAACTCCAAGGACGCTGCTGGCGGCAGCGCCTCAGCCGTCACGTGATCGTATGCCGAGCCGAACACTGCGATGTCCTCCGGCCGCGTCGTGATGACGGAGCCCGCCAGCGTCTCGGTGAAGACGACGCGCCGGCCACCGATGCGGTACATCGTGAAGCCGCCCCCGAGGCCCGGGTGTCCCTCGCTCGCCTCCGGCATCACCTGCAGCGTCACGGACGGCCGGAGCGCGGCCACGTTGAGCAGGTGTTCCAGCTGCTCAATGAGAACGGCTTTCCCGCCGACGGGGCGCCGCAGCGTCTCCTCGGACATGACGAACCAGGCGCGGCGGTCCGCGTCGTAGCCGAGGCTGTCGATGCGCTTGAGTCGCCGGTCCGCACGGTCTGACACCTCTTCGGGCGGCAGGGCTGGCGTGGTGGCCTTGATGGCTGCCGCAGCGTACTGAAACGTCTGCAGCATGCCGGGGATCATGAGCGGCTGGTACGACTGGATCGTGTCCGCGGCACTCTCTAAGCGGCCGAGCCGGTCGATGTGTTCAGACAGGGACTCGGCAGGCGCAGCCCGCCACCACCCCGCCTTGGATGAGTCTCGTGTGCCGCGGACGATGTCTGCGGCTTCTTTGCGGTTGGGCTTCACCGGTTCTCCTCCGGTCGTGCCGTCGTGGTGGGGCAACGCTACTCCTCGTGTGCGGTGCGTCACACCGCTTGATCGGATTGGGTGGGCGCTGAAACTCTCCCGCAGCCGGGGCGCCAGGCGGGCGCCCCCCACCCCCTCTACCGCCCTTACCTTGCAGGTCAGTAGCCGCTACCACCCCCATGACCGGGGTAAAGGGCCCCCGTTACTTCCTAGCCCCTCAGTGGGGCACTGAAGGCGTTGGTAGCGGGGGCCCTTTGAGGGTGCGGGTAGTGGGAGGCCCCTCTACCGGGGGTTGGGGTCGAGGAGGATCTCGGTGGGTACGGCGCTCTCGATGTCACGCCGCTGATACCCCGCCGCGTTGGTGCCGCTGATCTTGACCTGCTTGCTGGTGCGCTTCACGCCGGCCGCTTCGAGTTCGGCGGCCAGGCGCTCGGCGTTGAAGTCGCCGTAGACGTCCTCGTCGAGGTTCACCAGCCCGGCGAGGAGTTCGGTGGTGAACATCCGCGGGCTGTGCCGCATCACTTCGAGGACGTCGGACAGGATCGGGGCCAGCTTGAGCCCGGCGGCGTCGGCGGCCGCGGTGACGTCCTGGACGGCGTCACCGGTGAGCTGGCCGGCAGCCTGCCGCAGCGTCCGGCCCTTTGCGCACAGCAGGGCAAAGCCGGGGCCGTCGAGGTAGTCGGCCCGCACAGTGACGTAGGACGCGGGCCCAGTGACCAGCACACCGGTACCGACGTGGTCTTCGGACAGGACGGACGCGTCGGCGCCTTGGGCGGCCTTGCCCTTGCCCAGGACCATGTCGGAGCTGGCCCGGTCAACGACCTGCGTGGAGTACCGAAGGGTGATGATCTCCCGCAGCTTGGTGGGGACGCTGTCGGCGTCGGGGCGCTGGGATGCGAAGTTGGAAACGAACCCTGCGGCCGGGCCGCGGCGGGCGATGCGGCACAGGTCGTTGATGACCTGCTCGCGGTCTTCGCGCTCCATCGCGGTGAAGTATTCCTGCAGCTCATCGATGGTGACGAAGATGACCGGCAGGTTCTTCAGCGTGACGAGCTCCGGGGTCAACTTGCCCTCGGGGCAGATGCTGGTGGGGAGTTCCCGCAGGATCGCGAAGCGGCGTTCCATCTCGACGAGGAGCTCCTGCAGCATCGCTTTGAGCGCCTCGATCGCGTCGTCCTCGGCGCCCATGACGAGGCGGTGGGCGACGGCCCGCATGGGCATCCAGTCGGCGCCGCCCTTCCCGTCGGCGACGTAGTGGCGCACGTAGGCGTCCAGCAGCCCCGCGGCGGTCATGAGGCGCTGCGTGAACGTTTTCCCGCGTCGGGGCAGGCCGCCGAAGAACATCGACTGCCACATGACGGGGACTTCGATGCGGTTGCCGCGGGCGTCCTGCCCGAACGGGATCGGGTCCCAGATGGAGAACGTCTCGGCCTTGGCCAGCGGCGACGGGTTCGGCAGGCCGAGGTAGGGGTCGTCGTCGGCGACCCACATGGAGACCCGGCCGGCGTTGCCGCCCTTGGCCGCGCGGACGCGGGACATGATGACCTGAATCTCGTCGACTCCGAGCTCCTGGGCGATGACTTCCCGCTTGGCGAGCACGTCGGAGGCGGTTTTGCCGCCGCCTCGGGGCAGGTCGAAGATCACAGCCCAGCCGCGGCCGTCACGAACCGGGCCCATCGTGCACGTAACCCGGGGGCCTTCCTCGTCGCCCCGGCCGCTTTTCAGGAGGCCGGCGGCGCGCAGTGCGTCGTTGAGCTGCTGCGCGGACATGTCGACGCGCAGCGGCGGGGCGCCCTGGTCGAGGAGGTGGGTGTCTTTCCCGCGGCCGAGGTAGGCGAGCGGGGTGACGACCGCACCGGCGACACCGGCTTGCAGCATCGGGTCGGCGAGCATGATGCCGATGGTGGCTGCGGCAACTCCGACCGCGGCCGCGCCGAACCTCCAACGCCGGGTGCGGGTCCGCTCGAAGTGGGCCAGCTGCAGCCGGGCGGCCAGGTCCACATCCTCGGGCTTGGCCTTGGACTGGGCGCGCAGGGCCTTCACGGCGGCGGTGTGGTCCTGTGCGGACAGGGTCGGCCACAGGCCAACGGTGGCACGGAAGAACCCGCGGGCGGCCAGCAGCAGCGTCTTGACCAGGTACTTCGGGGTGCGGATGCCGTGGTAGCGGGCCTGCCACCACGACAGGCGCACGAACGCCGTCACGTTGGCCCGGATCGAGGCGGCCGAGCGGGCCCAGACGGGGAGGACGGGGGCGTCGGGCACGGTCAGCCAGTCGGCGAGCGGGTTGTCCGGGCGGTCGACCGCCTCGACGACGTCCACCTCGGCGTCGGGCGCCGGCGACGGGTCGAGCGTCTCGGGCGGGATGGGGTGGAGCTTGGTGAGGGTGTGCCCGTTGAGCGGTCGGGCGGTGACGTCGGTCATGATGGAGCCTCCTGCTGGTCTGTTGGCTGGTCAGGGGCACGGGGCGGCCGGTGTCTTGGCGGATTGCGGCCGCCCCGTGGCGGCTCTACTGGCGTTCGGCCTTGTCGACGGCCCGCTCCGACCGCTTGAGCGCCTGCTCGGCGTCACGGACGCGCTGCCGTGCGGCGGCCCGGTCCTCCCGCGGCGCGGTGCGCATCGCCGCCTTGGCGGTGGCGACGGCCTGCCGGTCCGTCTCCCGCACCGCGTGCAGGGCACCGAGCTCGCGCCGGCCGCGCTCCTCGGCGGCGGCGTCGATGCGGTCGATGCGGCGCTCCTTCGAGGCCTCGGGGTTCAGGCCGGCCAGCGCCATGCGGGAGCCCTCGCGGACCAGCTTGCGGCGGGTGCGCTTCTCGGCCGGGGTGTACACGAACATGGGGTGTCCTCTCGGTGGTGGGCCGGGCTGTTCCGGTTCCCCTTGGCGCCCGGTGGGGGCCGGGCGCCGCGGGCAGCCGTCAGGCCTTCTTGCGGACGTCCTGCCACACGGACCGCAGGACCAGGACGCAGACGGTCAGGGCGACGGCGGAGATCGCGATGGCGACCGCGGACACGGCCACGGCGAGGAGGAGCGCGGACCCTCCCACCCCGATCGCGAGCCACTGCGCCACGGACCCGGACGGCCGGGGTGCGGCCGCCGGCGGGGCCGGGTGTGTGTGCTGCGCCTGGGTGATCTGCTGGGCTTGCAGGACGGCGAGGACCAGGGCGACCTGCTCACTGTTCGCTGCCGCGTCGATGGCGTCCTGCGACGCCTTGTTCAGGTCGCTCATGACCGCACCCCGCCCACCACTTCACGGCGCAACTCGGTGGCTTCCCGGCGGGACAGGTCGAATGCATCCCGCAGCTGGTCGATGGTCACGCCACGCCCGCCCAAGGTGACCACCTGCTTGTGCAGCTTTCGGGCGTCCCTGCGCAGATCAGCCGGGGTGCGGGTCACCACCTCGGTGACCACCTGCCGGGGCGTCTCAGCGGGTACAGCAGCGGTCACCTTGTTGGCCATGTCGGTGGTCAGGAACTCGTCCCACAGCGGTGACGCTGCGGGCAGCTCGATGACCGCAGGAGTGGCCACTCCAAGCGGCTCGACGTCTGCCATGGCAGACACGGCATCGGCCCGCTCGATGGTCGCCGCCGTGGTCACCTCCGGCCGCTCAGCATGACCGGCCAGCCGCTCGTGCACCTGCCGCATGACCGCAGCGAATGCCAACAGCGCAGCCACGGGCGGCACGGCGGCGACCACGTATTCAAGCGGAGAAGCCCCCCAGCCGACACCGGCGACGTTCAGTGCGATCGAGCCGAGCGATCCGACCCCCGCAAGCAGGTAGGCGAACCCGTCGAACCGTCCACGCAACGCAGCCCGCAGGATCAGGAGCTCACCGGCAACGATGAACATGTCAACTGTGCCAGGCCACGCCCAAGCGCGGGCGCCCGCCAGGCCGTTGTCGGCGGCGACGTCGTGCAGGTGCTCGTAGGACAGCCAGAACGCTGTTGCGGTCAGGGCCATGGTCACGGCCGCAGCGCCGGACGCCAGGCCCTGTACGGCGTTGGTGGGCTTCATCATTCGCCTACCTCTCCGAGGCCAGCGCGCGCAGCCTTGTGCGCGCAGAGATTGACGCCGTGCCTGTCGCCCAGTCGATTGGCGGTGATCAGGTCGGCGAGGATGACTTGAATCGGGGGAAGCGCCCGGACCAACCGGGACGCGGCATTAACCGCGGCGTCCTCGGTCGGCCGACGAACCAGGGCCAGGCTCACCGGCCTTCACCGGCCCGGATCGCTTCGAGCTTGGCGGCCATGGTGTCGATGTGGTCGGCGTGCTTGCGGAGCGCGGCGGCGAACCGGCGGGCACCGGTCGGGCCGACCTCCTTACGCCCGTCGTCCGTCTGCACCTCAAGGAGCACCTGCGAACGGGTACTGAACGGCCACTGCACCAAGCCCACCTCGACGAGGCTCGTCGGCCCGGACTCCGGGGTGTCGACGAGCGCCCACTCGGGGTCCCCGCAGTGCGTGATCTCCGCCCTGGCCGGGGGGTACCGATAGCCGTGCTGGACGATGCACCAGTCCGGGCACACCAGGCGCACGTCGCCCGCGTCGAGGGTGGTGACGGTCGTCGTACCGTCCGCGTTCCGCCGCGGCTGCGGGGCCACGACCGGCCGGTCCGTGCTCACGCCTGGCCCTCGACCATCGACACGAGCAGCTGACGGACCAGGGACTCACGGCCGGCCTGCGGCAGCGACCGCAGCAGGACGACGACCGGCACGTCCCCGGTACGGTCCAAAACCCCCTGAATGCCGTAGGGGATCGACTCGACCTCGACGACCGCCAGACCGAACGCCTTCAGCAGCACCGGCACCGGCAGCGTCCGCACGTCCGCGACGGTCAGATCCGCGGCAGCCGGCCCCCGCTTGTCGAGGAAGTCGGCCCGCGCCTCGGCCAGCCGCTCGTTCAGCTGCCGCAGCGCGTACAGGTGGGCTTCGGTCCGCCGGATCTCCGCCTCAACGTCCGTGGGCGTCGAGTAGCCCATCGACTCGCCGTAGTTCGCGTTCGCCCGGTACGCCATGTACGGGACGTCGGAGCCGTTCCCGTCGGTGGCGTAGGGCCACTGCTGGATACGGGCCGCGAGGATGCTGTCCTTGTCGCCCTCGACCGTGGTGATGCTGAGCTCGATCTCCTCGCCCTCGTGGACCAGGTCTTCGGCGTAGATGGGCTTGGCGATGTCGTCGGCGTGGTCGAGGACGCACCAGGTGGGGCACTCCTCGACGAGCACGCCGCCGTGGCGCAGCTGGTAGGTGATGCTGCGGTCCTCGGCGACCGGGTTGCCGTCGGCGTCGCAGGGCTCGCCCTGGTCGAACGCGGACCGGAGGGCGGACTCCAGCGGGTCCGGCGTGGCGGGCGGGGTGACGGGGGCGCCAGAGGTCTTGAACGTGGCGGGTACGGTGTTCTGCATGGTGCGACTCCCTGATGACGAGGGGTTCGGATCTAGGCCCTGCCCGGGTGCTGATACACCGGGGTAGGGCCGTTGACGTTCCGGGGCTTCCCGGTGTCATGACACCCACCGTAGACCCTGGTGTCATGACACCGCAAGAGCTAACCTCAGGACATGCCGAACGTAGAGAAGACCCCGCGCCAGACGATCAGGGTCGAGAGAGAACTCTGGGACAAGGCCGGCCAGGCCGTAGGCGCGCGGAACCGCGGAGCAGTCATCCGGGACTTCCTGCGCTGGCTCACCCACGAGACCGACCAGCTCCCCCAGAGGCCCGCCGACGCGGAGCGTGACAATGCCCCCGCCGCGCCGACAGGGCACAACGGGGGCACAGCGTGACCGGGCTTGTTCAGCCCCAATCGGGCGGGACTGGGGCTGTTTTCGCAGGTCAGGGCGTGATTTGACGTAACCATGCAGGTGATGCACAAGGCGGCGGCACCCCCGCACAGGGTGCCGCCGCCTCAGGGAATTCCGCAGCCGCCGCCGGACCGATGAGGGTCGTCCGGTCCTGCGGCAGCCCGCGGAATCAGTGGCTCTGCCGCCTCAGCGGCTGTCGCTGCCCCGCGACTCCGCAGCCGCCCGGCCCGCCTCCAGGCGGGCCACGGGAATGCGGAAGGGGGAGCAGGAGACGTAGTCCAGGCCCACCTCGTGGAAGAAGTGCACCGACTCGGGGTCGCCGCCGTGCTCACCGCAGACGCCGAGCTTCAGGTCGGGGCGGGTGGCCTTGCCGGCCGCGACCGCGCTGCGCACCAGCGATCCCACGCCGTCCTTGTCGATCGTCTCGAACGGCGACACCCCGAAGATGCCCTTCTCCAGGTACGCGGTGAAGAACGAGGCCTCCACGTCGTCGCGGGAGAAGCCCCACACCGTCTGCGTCAGGTCGTTGGTACCGAAGGAGAAGAACTCCGCGGCCTCGGCGATCTGACCTGCGGTCAGCGCGGCACGCGGCAGCTCGATCATCGTGCCGATCTTCAGCTTCAGGTTCGTGCCCGTGGCGGCCTGGACCTCGGCGATGACCCGGTCGGCCTCCTCGCGGACGATCTCCAGCTCCTGGACCGTACCGACGAGCGGGATCATGATCTCCGCGCGCGGGTCGCCCTTGGCGTTCTTGCGCTCGGCGGCGGCCTCGGCGATCGCCCGCACCTGCATGGCGAACAGACCGGGGATGACCAGGCCGAGCCGGACCCCGCGCAGACCGAGCATCGGGTTCTGCTCGTGCAGCTTGTGCACGGCCTGCAGCAGCCGCAGGTCGTTCTCGTTGGCGTCCTTGCGGGACTCGGCGAGTGCCACCCGGACCGAGAGCTCGGTGATGTCGGGCAGGAACTCGTGCAGCGGCGGGTCCAGCAGCCGTACGGTGACGGGCAGTCCGTCCATCGCCTCGAAGAGCTCGATGAAGTCGGCCTTCTGGAGCGGCAGCAGCTGCTCCAGGGCCGTCTCGCGCTCCTGGTCGGTGTCGGCCAGGATCAGCTTCTCGACCATCTCGCGGCGCTCGCCGAGGAACATGTGCTCGGTCCGGCACAGCCCGATGCCCTGGGCGCCGAAGCGGCGGGCCCGCAGGGCGTCCTCCGCGTTGTCCGCGTTGGCCCGCACCCGCAGTCGGCGCACCCGGTCCGCGTACGCCATGATCCGGTGCACGGCGGCGACCAGCTCGTCCGCGTCGTCGGCGCCCGCGTGCATCCGGCCCTCGAAGTACTCGACGACGGGCGACGGTACGACGGGTACCTCACCGAGGTACACCTTGCCGGTCGAGCCGTCGATGGAGACGACGTCGCCCTCCTCGATGACCCGCCCGCCCACCGTCATCCGGCGGCGCTTGGTGTCGACCTCAAGGTCCTCGGCGCCGCAGACACAGGTCTTGCCCATGCCGCGCGCGACGACGGCCGCGTGCGAGGTCTTGCCGCCGCGCGAGGTCAGGATGCCCTCGGCGGCGATCATGCCGTCGAGGTCGTCCGGGTTCGTCTCACGGCGGATGAGGATGACCTTCTCGCCGGAGCGGGACCACTTGACCGCGGTGTACGAGTCGAAGACGGCCTTGCCGACCGCGGCGCCCGGCGACGCGGCGATGCCGCGGCCCAGCCGCTCGGTCTTCGCGTCGTCATCGAAGCGCGGGAACATCAGCTGCGCCAGCTGCGCCCCGTTGACGCGCTGGAGCGCCTCGGCCTCGTCGATGAGCCCCTGGTCGACGAGCTGGGTGGCGATCCGGAAGGCGGCACCGGCGGTGCGCTTGCCGACGCGGGTCTGGAGCATCCACAGCTGGCCGCGCTCGATGGTGAACTCGATGTCGCAGAGGTCCTTGTAGTGGGTCTCCAGCGTCTCCATGATCTGCATCAGCTGGTCGTACGACTTCTTGTCGATGGACTCCAGCTCGGCGAGCGGCACGGTGTTGCGGATGCCCGCGACGACGTCCTCGCCCTGCGCGTTCTGCAGGTAGTCGCCGTACACGCCCTGGTGGCCGCTGGCGGGGTCACGGGTGAAGGCGACACCGGTACCGGAGTCCGGGCCGAGGTTGCCGAAGACCATGGAGCAGACGTTGACCGCGGTGCCGAGGTCGCCGGGGATGCGCTCCTGGCGGCGGTAGAGCTTGGCCCGGTCGGTGTTCCACGAGTCGAAGACCGCCTTTATGGCCAGGTCCATCTGCTCGCGCGGGTCCTGCGGGAAGTCACGTCCGGCGTCGCGCGTGACGATCTTCTTGAACTGCTTGACCAGCTTCTTCAGGTCGCCCGCGTCGAGGTCCACGTCGACGGTGACGCCCTTGGCCTCCTTGGCGGCCTCCAGCGCCTCCTCGAAGAGGTCGCCGTCGACCCCGAGGACGGTCTTGCCGAACATCTGGATCAGGCGGCGGTAGGAGTCCCACGCGAACCGCTCGTCGCCGGACTGGGCGACGAGGCCCACGACGGAGGCGTCGGAGAGGCCGATGTTGAGGACCGTGTCCATCATGCCGGGCATCGAGAACTTGGCACCGGAGCGGACGGACACCAGCAGCGGGTCGTCGGCCTGGCCGAGCTTCTTGCCCATCCGCGCCTCAAGGGCGTCGAGGTGCGCACTCACCTCGTCGCGCAGCGCGGCCGGCTCGTCGCCGCTGTCCAGGTAGACCTTGCAGGCCTCGGTGGTGATGGTGAAACCCGGAGGAACCGGAAGCCCGAGGTTGGTCATCTCGGCGAGGTTCGCACCCTTCCCGCCGAGAAGGTCCTTCAGTTCCTTGTTGCCCTCGGTGAAGTCGTAGACGAACTTCTGAAGGTCTTCGTTTTCCGACACGGGTCTCGACTCCTCGACGACGCGGTGGCTGCCCTGACGGCGAGGAACATACCCAGATCGAAGGTGTCTGGGTATGTGCGCTTGCGCGTCGTGCGGCTTCAACCACCCGTCCGCCAGCAGATCGAAAGTGAAGCGCCCTCTAGCCCGGTCGAGCGAATCCGTTCACTTCTTGAATGAATGACCACGAACGGCAACCGATTCAACCCCCCTCCGCCACGGTGCGTGAGAGAAGCGTCGATCGATCAAAGTAATGCCCCCTGGCACCCAGTGCCACCATTTGAGAAGTGCAACCCTCACAAAGGCGCTCATCTGAGCAATGCATCCATCAGGCGTGGCGAGGATCACGTCGAGAGTGGCGCTCAGATGTCACCATACGGACGCCTCCCAGGCAGCCCTGGGTGACCTTGCGATCACTCGACGCCACACGGGTGGCGCGAAAGTGACCCATGAGACACCGCCGACCGACGGATCAGGCCGGATCTCTTCGATTCTCGCCGGATCCAACGCTCAAATGAGCAGTGGGGGTGGTGGGGCACCCGGTGCCCCACCACCCCCACGGGGTGTCACTCCGCCCGCAGGCCGATCTCAGCCGCCCGACGTGTCCAGTTCCGCCTCCGCGCTGACGCCGGAGCAGTCGTACGGGTCCTTCAGCCAGCCGTCCGGGAGCACGACCCGGTTGTTGCCCGAGGTACGCCCCCGCGGGCCGTCGGCGCCGTCCGGCCACGGCTGGTCCAGCTCCAGTTCGTGCAGCTGCGACCCGAGCTCCTCCAGGGACGACGTGATCGCCAGCTTCTTGCGCATCTCGGAGCCGACCGCGAAGCCCTTCAGGTACCAGGCCACGTGCTTGCGGAAGTCGATCACGCCGCGGGTCTCGTCGCCGATCCACTCCCCCAGCAGCGTCGCGTGCCGCAGCATGACGTCCGCGACCGTGCGAAGGGTGGGCGCCTGCCGCGTCTCCGTACCCTCGAAGGCGCTCACCAGGTCGCCGAAGAGCCAGGGGCGGCCCAGGCAGCCGCGGCCCACGACCACGCCGTCGCAGCCGGTCTCGCGCATCATCCGCAGCGCGTCGTCCGCGCACCAGATGTCGCCGTTGCCGAGGACGGGGATCTCGGGGACGTGCTCCTTGAGCCGGGCGATGGCGTCCCAGTCGGCGGTGCCGCCGTAGTGCTGGGCGGCCGTCCTGCCGTGCAGGGCGACAGCCGTGACGCCCTCCTCGACGGCGATCCGGCCGGCGTCGAGGAAGGTGATGTGGTCGTCGTCGATGCCCTTGCGCATCTTGATGGTGACCGGCAGCTCGCCCGCGTTGGAGACGGCCTGGTTGAGGATCGCGCGCAGCAGCGGCCTCTTGTACGGGAGCGCCGAGCCGCCGCCCTTGCGGGTCACCTTGGGGACCGGGCAGCCGAAGTTCAGGTCGATGTGGTCGGCGAGGTCCTCGTCGACGATCATGCGGACGGCCTTGCCGACCGTGACCGGGTCCACTCCGTACAGCTGGATCGAGCGCGGGGTCTCGGTCGCGTCGAAGCGGATGAGCTGCATGGTCTTCTCGTTGCGCTCGACCAGCGCCCGCGTCGTGATCATCTCGCTGACGAACAGCCCCTTGCCGCCCGAGAACTCCCGGCACAGGGTGCGGAAGGGGGCGTTGGTGATGCCGGCCATGGGGGCCAGGACCACCGGCGGCTGCACGGTGTGCGGGCCGATGCGGAGCAGCTGGGGCGAGGGGGCGAGCGTGGTCATTCCCCCATTGTCGCGTACGCCGGGAACTGCTCCGGCGGCCCGGGCGGCCGGGTGGCGCCGGCCCGCTGTCAGTGCGGACACGTAGCGTGAAGGGGTCGTTACGAAACCAGTGAACGAGGGACACGATGACCATGAACCCCACCCGTCGCTTAGGCCCGACCGCGTCCACGGCCGGGGCGGCCGGAGCGGCCCCCACCCGCCGCGCCCTGCTCTCGCTGGGCACCGCGGGCGCGGCCGCCGCGCTGCTCGTCGCCGCCGGACCCTCCCGGGCCGCCGCGCGGACCCGGGGGCCCGGCTCCGCCGGCGCCAGGCTGCGCGAACTGGAGCGCGTCCACGGTGCCCGGGTCGGCGCGTTCGCGTACAACCTCGCCACCGGGGCCGCCGTCCGCCACCGGGCCGACGAGCGGTTCCCCGTGCTCTCCACCTTCAAGACGCTCGCCGCGGCGGCCGTGCTGAGGGATCTGGACCGGGACGGCGAGGTGCTCGGCCGGCTCGTCCGCTACACGAAGGAGGACTGCGTCCCGGACTCCCGGATCACCGACACCCCGGAGTGCCTCGCGAGCGGGCTGACCATCGAGCGGCTCTGCGAGGCGGCGGTCTGCGACAGCGACAACACCGCGGCCAACCTGCTGCTGCGCGAGCTCGGCGGCCCGCGTGCGGTCACCCGTTTCAGCCGCTCGATCGGTGACCGGGTGACGCGGCTCGACCGCTGGGAGCCCGAGCTCAATTCGGCCGAACCCCGGCGGCGCACGGACAGCACCACCCCGGCCGCCATCGCGCGCGACTACGCCCGGCTCGTGCTCGGGGACGTGCTGGAACCCCGCGACCGCGAGCGGCTGACCGGCTGGCTGCTGAACTGCCGGACGAGCGGGACGCGTTTCCGGGCCGGCCTGCCGCCGGAGTGGACGGTGGCGGACAAGACCGGCGGAGGCTCGTACGGCAGTTGCAACGACGTGGGCATCGCATGGACACCGGACGGGACCCCGGTGGTGCTGGCCGTGCTGACGACCAAGCCGGACGGGGACGCGGGGGCGGCCGGGGACCATCCGCTGGTGGCCCGCGCGGCCGAGGTATTGGCAGCGGAAGTCGTTAGTTAGCCGTACTATCCATGCATGCCTGAGCTCAGCCACCGGCGGCGGATGCTCGTACTGGCGATCTGCTGCATGAGCCTCCTGATCGTCAGCCTCGACAACACCGTCCTGAACGTCGCCCTGCCCGCCATGCGCCATGACCTGGACGCGAGCGTCGCGGGGATGCAGTGGACGATCGACGCGTACACGCTCGTCCTTGCCTCCCTGCTGATGCTCGCGGGTTCCACCGCCGACCGGATCGGCAGACGCAAGGTCTTCATGGCCGGACTCGTCCTGTTCACCGTGGGCTCGGCGCTCTGCTCGCTGGCACCGAGTCTGGAGACGCTCATCGCGTTCCGGATGGTGCAGGCCGTCGGTGGCTCCATGCTCAACCCGGTGGCGATGTCGATCATCACCAACACCTTCACCGACCCACGCGAGCGAGCCCGGGCGATCGGCGTCTGGGGCGCCGTCGTCGGCATCTCCATGGCGGCGGGACCGGTGGTCGGCGGTCTTCTGGTCGATTCGGTCGGCTGGCGGTCGATCTTCTGGATCAACCTGCCGATCGGTATCGCCGCACTGCTGCTGACCTGGCGGTACGTCTCCGAGTCCCGCGCCCCGAAGGCGCGCCGCCCGGATCCGGTGGGCCAGCTGCTGGTGATCACGCTGCTGGGCTCGCTGACGTACGCGATCATCGAGGCGCCGCAGAAGGGCTGGACCTCGGCGGAGATCCTGATCTTCGCCGCAGTCGCGGCGGCCTCCCTGGCCGGCCTGCTGCTGTACGAGGCCCGGCGCACCGACCCGCTGATCGATCTGCGCTTCTTCCGCAGCGTCCCCTTCAGCGGGGCCACCGTCATCGCGGTCAGCGCCTTCGCCGCTCTCGGCGGCTTCCTCTTCCTCAACACCCTCTATCTGCAGGACGTACGAGGGCTCAGCGCACTCGACGCCGGTCTCTACATGCTGCCGATGGCGGCCGTGGTCTGCGTTCTGTCACCGTTCTCGGGCCGGGTCGTCGCCAGTCGCGGACCGCGCATCCCGCTACTGGTCGCGGGCGTCGCGATCGCGACGAGCGGGCTGATGTTCGCGGCGTTCGACGCGGAGACGTCGACGGCCTCGATGTTCACCGCGTACGTGCTGTTCGGCCTGGGCTTCGGCGCGGTGAACGCGCCCATCACCAACACCGCCGTCTCCGGCATGCCCCGCTCCCAGGCGGGCGTCGCCGCCGCGGTCGCCTCGACCAGCCGCCAGATCGGCCAGACGCTGGGCGTCGCCGTGATCGGCGCGGTTCTCGCGGCGGGGGTGGCCGGCGCCGGTTCCTCGTACGGCACCGGGGCGGCGGGCGACTTCGTCGCGGCGAGCAGGGCCGCCTGGTGGATCATCACCGGCTGCGGGGTGTCCGTCCTGCTGGTCGGCACGGTGAGCAGCGGGCGCTGGGCCCGGGGCACCGCCCGCCGGACCGCGGAGCGGCTGGAGGAGCCCACGGTCGCGGCCCCGTCCGGTGCGCCCTCGGGTCGGTCCTCGGCGCCGAGCACCCGGACCTGAAGCCGCCCCCTCACTCACACGCCCGCGGGCCGGCCCTCGGCCTCGGCCACCACGACCTGAAGCCGCTCCCCCTCACTCATACCCCCGCGGGCCGGCCCTCGGCCTCGGACACGAACGCCTGAAGGCGCTCCAGCCGCTCGCGGGTCTCCTCGTCACGGGGTGCGTAGGTGACGAGCCTCGGTCCGGACGACGGGCCGAGCCAGAGGTCGGTGGTCTCCAGGCGCAGCAGCCCCACGTGGGCGTTGCGGAAGATCTTGGACCGGGGTCCGGGGCCGAGGACCTCGTGCCGCGCCCAGGCCTCCCGGAATTCGGGGGATGCCGCCTCCAGCCGCTTGAGCAGGGCCTTCCAGGCGGGTTCGGCGAGGTGTCCGGCCATCGACGCACGGAATTTCGCGGTCATCAGACGGGTCACCGCGGCCACGTCCATGACGGAGGTCCGCCACTCCTCGTTCGTGAAGGCCAGCAGCATGACGTTGCGGTCCGCGACCGGGACGGCGTCCATGTCGCAGAGCATCCGGCCGTAGGTGCGGTTGTGGGCGAGGATGTCGTACCGGCTGTTCTGCACACAGGCGGGGATCGGTTCCAGCTGCCGCAGCAGGGTGCGCAGCGCCGGGGTGATGCTCGGGCACTCCGTGCCGGGAGCCGGGTCGATGGCCCCCGCCAGGGAGAACAGATGGGTCCGCTCACTGTGGTCCAGCAGCAGGGCGCGGGCGAGCGCGTCGAGGACCTGGGGCGACACCTGGATGTCGCGCGCCTGTTCGAGCCAGGTGTACCAGGTGACGCCGACGGCGGAGAGCTGGGCGACCTCCTCGCGGCGCAGCCCCGGGGTGCGCCTGCGGCTGCCCCGGGGAAGTCCCACCTGTTCCGGGGTGATCCGCTCCCGGCGGCTGCGCAGGAAGTCCGCGAGCTCGTGCCGCCGGATCTCGGTCCCGGACGCGTCGGGGACACCGTCCGCCGGATTCCGCGGTGCTTCCGGGTCCCTCCGGGCTGCCGTCACCATCGTCGTCATTCCTCCAGCATGCGGGATCGGCCGAAGCCGTGACAGGTGCTTCCGGTACCAGGATAAAGACACTCTGGTACCAGGCTCCGGGAAGAGCGATCGTCGATGTCGTGAGTAAATCCGCTGTACTGCCGAAGACAGACACCGCCGCCGCCTCCGTGGTGCGGCACGACCACCCCGCCCCGGTGCTCGGCGCGTTGGGGCTGTTCACCGTGCTGCTGGGTGCGGCCCTTCCCTTGATCGACTTCTTCATCGTCAACGTCGCCCTGCCCACCATCGACCACGACCTCGCCGCGGGTCCCGCGCTGCTGGAACTGGTGGTAGCCGGGTACGGGCTCTCGTACGCCGTCCTGCTCGTCCTCGGCGGCCGGCTCGGCGACATGGCCGGCCGGCGCCGGCTGTTCCTGCTGGGCATGGCCGCGTTCGGGCTCACCTCACTGGCCTGCGGACTGACGCCGAACGCCTGGACGCTGGTCGGGGCGCGGGTGGCCCAGGGCGCCGCGGCTGCGCTGATGCTGCCGCAGGTGCTCGCCACCATCCAGGCGGCCACCTCGGGCCACCGGCGGGCCCGGGCGATGAGCCTGTACGGGGCCACGGCCGGGCTCTCCATGGTCGCGGGCCAGATCCTGGGCGGGGTGCTCGTCGCCGCCGCGCCGCTGTCGTCGGTGTTCGGCGAGAGCGCGGGCTGGCGCTCGGTGTTCCTGGTCAACGTCCCGGTGGCGGCCGTCGGGCTGATTCTGGCGGCACGCGCGGTACCGGAGACCCGTTCGGAGCGGCCGGCGCCCATCGATGTACCGGGCACGCTGCTGCTCGCCGTGTCACTGATGACGCTGCTGGCCCCGCTCACCGAGGGGCGGGCCGCGGGCTGGCCGCTGTGGACCTGGGTCTCGTTGGCGCTGTTCCCGTTCGCCGCGGTCGCCTTCTACCGGGTGGAGCGGCGGGCGGACCGGCGCGGACTGGTACCGCTGGTCCCGCCGAGCCTGTTGCGGCTCGAATCGCTGCGGCGCGGGCTGGCGCTGGTGGTGCCGTTCTCGATCGGCTTCGGCGGCTTCATGTTCGTCATCGCCGTCGCACTCCAGCAGGGGCTGCGGCTGGGTCCGGCGGAGTCGGGCCTGTCGATGGCCCCGATGGCGGTGGCCTTCTTCGGTGCCTCGCTGGCCGGTCCGCGGCTGGTACGGCGCTACGGCAGCCGCGTGGTGACGGCCGGCGGGCTGATCCAGGCGGCCGGCGTCGTCGTGCTCGCCCTCACGGTGTGGCGCGACTGGTCGGGCCTCGGGCTGCTCGGCCTGATGCCGGGGCTGGCGATCGCCGGCTTCGGCCAGGGCCTCCAGCTGCCCGTCCTGTTCCGCATCGTCCTGTCGGACGTGCCGCCGGAGCGGGCCGGGGTGGGCGGCGGCGTCATGACGACGACCCAGCAGGCGGCGCTGGCGCTGGGCGTGGCGACGCTCGGTTCGCTGTTCCTGGCACTGGCGCCGGGCTCGGGCATGCGGGACGCGCTGATCGTGACACTGCTGGTCCAGCTGGCGGCGGTCGCCCTGACGGCGCTGCTGAGCCTGCGGCTGCCGCGCACGGTGGCCTGAGAGCGAGCGCCGGAACGGGTGTGGGCCCGGAGCACCTGAGGTGCTCCGGGCCCACGGTCGTACGGTGGCGCGAACGGCCCTCCGCGAGTTCTCCGCGAGGAGGCGTCAGCTCTGGGCGGGCGCTTCCTGCTCCGGGGCGTCCTGCCCGGCGGGGACGGCGGCGTCCGACGGCTCGGCCTCGGTGCCTGCGGCACGCTCACGCATCTTGCGCAGCAGCTCCGCCTTCTGCTCGGCCGCCGACTTCCGGTCGGCGTTGCGCTGGGGGCCTGCGCCCTGCTGCTCGGCGCGGGACACCTTCTTGCGCTGTCCGCCGACGCCGAGAAGGTTGTTACGGCTCTTGGCCACGGGGTTCTCCCATTCGTGGTGAAAGTGAGGTCTGAGAAGACCCTGGATCGGTCCGGTGGGCGGCGGGTGGTCGGACCCGCCGCACTCTCACTCGTAGATCTGGAAGAACGAAGACATGCGGCAAAGGTACCCCGGCCCCATCGGCCGCGGCACCGCCTTTTCTTCCCGCCGGGTGCGGTCCGCTACGTCGCCGTCGGGTCGACCGTCGCCTGGTGGGCCTCGGCGAGGTGTTCCTCGGCCTTGAGCCAGGGCAGGAACTGCACCGTTCTGCGCCAGTCGCAGGTGTCGCAGCTCAGCTGCCGCTGAACCCCCGACTTCCGCACGTGAACGACGTGTTCACGGCCGTGCTGGTCCCATCTGCTGACCTTGCTCGTGGTCATGGACGGCATCCGAGCCTCCTGAGGGCGAGTGTGCCCAGTGTGCACGAAGCCCCCGGTTCCGTACGCGGAACCGGGGGCTTCGTACAACGGGTGCAGCGGGTACAGACAGGTGCGAGGTGTCAGCAGCCGAGCAGACGGGCGCCGAGGTACGCCTGGATCTGGTCCAGCGAGACGCGCTCCTGCTTCATGGTGTCGCGCTCGCGCACAGTCACCGCGTTGTCGTCGAGGGTGTCGAAGTCGACGGTGACGCAGAACGGCGTGCCGATCTCGTCCTGGCGACGGTAGCGGCGGCCGATGGCGCCCGCGTCGTCGAACTCGATGTTCCAGTTCTGCCGCAGGTCGGCCGCGAGGCCCTTGGCCTTCGGCGAGAGCTGCGGGTTGCGGGACAGCGGCAGGACCGCGACCTTGACCGGCGCCAGGCGCGGGTCGAGGCGCATCACGGTGCGCTTCTCCATGACGCCCTTGGCGTTGGGCGCCTCGTCCTCGATGTAGGCATCCAGCAGGAACGCCAGCATCGAACGGCCGACACCGGCTGCGGGCTCGATGACGTAGGGGGTCCAGCGCTCGCCGGCCTCCTGGTCGAAGAACTGGAGGTCGGTGCCGGACGCCTTGGAGTGCGCCTTGAGGTCGTAGTCCGTGCGGTTGGCGACACCCTCCAGCTCGCCCCACTCGCTGCCGCCGAAGCGGAAGCGGTACTCGATGTCAGCGGTGCGCTTGGAGTAGTGCGAGAGCTTCTCCGCCGGGTGCTCGAACCACCGCATGTTCTCCTCGCGCATGCCGAGGCCGGTGTACCAGTTCCAGCGCTGCTCCATCCAGTACTCCTGCCACTGCTCGTCCTCGCCCGGCTTGACGAAGAACTCCATCTCCATCTGCTCGAACTCGCGCGTACGGAAGATGAAGTTGCCCGGAGTGATCTCGTTCCGGAAGGACTTGCCCATCTGCGCGATGCCGAACGGCGGCTTCTTGCGGGAAGTCTGCAGCACCTGGCCGAAGTTGGTGAAGATGCCCTGGGCGGTCTCGGGGCGCAGATAGGCGACCGAGCCGGAGTCCTGGGTCGGGCCGAGGTGCGTGGAGAGCAGGCCGGAGAACGCCTTGGGCTCGGTGAAGGTGCCCTTGTTGCCGCAGTTGGGGCAGTTGAGGTCGGCGAGGCCGTTGACCGGCGGCTTGCCGTGCTTCTCCTCGTACGCCTCCTCCAGGTGGTCCGCGCGGTAGCGCTTGTGGCAGGAGGTGCACTCGGTCAGCGGGTCGGAGAACGTGGCGACGTGACCGGAGGCCACCCATACCTCGGGGGCCAGGATGACCGACGAGTCGAGACCGACCACGTCCTCGCGCGAGGTGACCATGTAGCGCCACCACTGACGCTTCAGGTTCTCCTTGAGCTCGACGCCCAGCGGCCCGTAGTCCCAGGCGGCACGCTGACCGCCGTAGATCTCACTGCAGGGGTAGACGAAGCCACGGCGCTTGCTCAGGCTGACGATGGAGTCGATCTTGTCGGCGGCCACGGTGCTCTCTTCATTACGACGACGGAACTGGACAGGGCTGACGCGAAGCGCCTCGGTGGGGGTGGGTCGGGAGACGGGTGCGCGGATGCCTCAGATTACCGGCGGGCACGCCCCTTCGATCAAATCGGTATCGGACCGGTCCGCCCAGCGGCCCGTCGCGGGGGCATCTCATCAGCCTTGTTGACAATCGTTTCCACTTTTGTTGAAAATGACTGTCATGAACGTACGCCGCCTCATACCCACGACCGTCGTCGCCGGAGCAGTCGCGCTCGGCCTCACCGCCCTCTCCGCCTGCTCGTCCTCCGACGCCGCCGACCGCGGGAGCGGTGACAAACTGAACGTGGTGGCGTCCTTCTACCCCATGCAGTTCCTGGCCGAGCAGATCGGCGGTGACCACGTCTCCGTCTCCACCCTGACCAAGCCGGGCGTGGAGCCGCACGACCTGGAGCTCAGCCCGCGCGAGGTCGGCGGCCTCAGCGACGCGGACTACATCCTCTACCTCAAGGGCCTCCAGCCCGCCGTCGACGAGGCGATCAAGCAGTCCGGGGCCAAAAACAGCGTGGACGCGGCGGAACTCACCACGCTGGAGGACCACGGCGCCGAGGTCGGCGGCGAGGAGCACGCCCACGAGCACGAGGGCGAGGAGGCCGGCGCCGACCCGCACATCTGGCTGGACCCGGTGAAGTACGCCCAGGTCGCCAAGGGAGTGGGCGCGTCCCTGGAGAAGACCGACCCCGACCACGCCGCGGACTACCGCAAGAACACCGACGCCCTGGTCACCAAGCTCGACGCACTCGACACCGCGTACGAGAACGGGCTGAGGAACACCACCACCAAGACGTTCATCACCACCCACTCCGCCTTCGGTTACCTGGCCGAGCGCTACGGCCTCACCCAGGAGGGCATCGCCGGCATCGACCCCGAGGCCGAGCCCAGCCCCGCCCGGATCAGCGCCCTGCACGCGATCGCCCAGGAGAAGAAGGTCACCACCGTCTTCTTCGAAACGCTCGCCAGTGACAAGACGGCGAAGACCGTAGCCCGGGACACCGGCCTGAAGACGGACGTCCTGGACCCGCTGGAGGGAATTACCGGCAAGTCCAAGGGCGATGACTACATCAAGGTCATGGAGTCCAACCTCGCCGCCCTGCAGAAGGCACTCGGCGCGAAGTGAGCGACCCCACCGGCCCCGCAGACACACCCGGCCCGGCCGGCCCGAACCGCACAGCAGCACCGGAGGCGCTCATGCCCGAGCTCCAGAGCACCACAGCGAGCACCACGCCCGCCCCCGTGATCGTCGTGCGCGACGCCACGGCGACCCTCGGCGCACGCCCGGTCCTGCGCGGCGTCGACCTGACGGTGCGCCGCGGCGAGGTCGTCGCCCTGCTCGGTGCCAACGGTTCCGGCAAGTCGACCGCCGTACGCTCCGTCATCGGCCAGGTCCCGCTCACCGGCGGCACCGTCGAGCTCTTCGGCACCCCGCTGCGCCGTTTCCGCGACTGGGCCCGGGTCGGTTACGTACCGCAGCGCACCACGGCGGCCGGCGGGGTGCCCGCCACGATCCGCGAGGTCGTCTCCTCCGGGCGGCTGTCGCGCACCCGGCTGGGGCTGCCGCGCAAGGCCGACCGGGCGGCCGTCGACCGCGCCATCGAGCTCGTCGGCCTGGCCGACCGCGCCAAGGACTCGGTGGACGCCCTCTCCGGCGGTCAGCACCAGCGCGTCCTGATCGCCCGCGCGCTCGCCTCCGAACCCGAACTGCTGATCATGGACGAGCCGATGGCCGGCGTCGACCTGGCCAGCCAGGAGATCCTCGCCGAGACCCTGCGCGAGCAGGTCGCGGTCGGCACCACCGTGCTGCTCGTCCTGCACGAGCTCGGCCCGCTGGAGCCCCTGATCGACCGGGCGGTCGTCCTGCGCGACGGCTGCGTGATGCACGACGGCCCGCCCCCGAAGGCCCTCGGGCAGCACGCCCTGCCCGGCCACGACCACGTACACCCCCACGCGGCCTCCGAGCCCGTCCGGACGGGACTGCTGAGCTGATCATGGAATTCCTCACCCCTCCCTTCATGCAGCGGGCCCTGATCGCCGCCGTACTGGTCGGCGTCATCGCCCCCGCCGTCGGCATCTACCTGGTGCAGCGCCGGCAGGCCCTGATGGGCGACGGCATCGGCCACATCGCGATGACCGGCGTCGGCCTCGGCTTCCTGCTCTCCACCAGCCCCGTCTGGATGGCCACGGCCGTCGCCGTCGTGGGCGCGGTCACGATGGAACTCATCCGCTGGTACGGACGCACCCGCGGCGACATCGCCCTGGCGATGCTCTTCTACGGCGGCATGGCGGGCGGTGTCCTGCTGATCAACCTCTCCGACACCGGCTCCAACGCCAACCTCACCTCGTACCTCTTCGGCTCGCTGTCCACGGTCTCCTCCGAGGACATCACCGCGATCGCCGTGCTGGCGGCGTTCGTACTGCTGGTGACGGTGGGGCTGCGGCGGCAGCTGTTCGCCGTCAGCCAGGACGAGGAGTTCGCCCGGGTCACCGGCCTCCCGGTGCGCGTGCTGAACCTGCTGATCGCGGTCACCGCCGCCGTCACCGTCACCGTCGCGATGCGGGTCGTCGGGCTGCTGCTGGTCAGCGCCCTGATGGTGGTCCCGGTCGCCGCCGCGCAGCAGATCACCCGCTCGTTCAAGGTGACGTTCGTGCTCGCCGTCGTCACCGGGGTCGCGGTGACGCTGGCCGGCACCATCACGTCGTACTACCAGGACGTCCCGCCCGGCGCGACGATCGTGCTGCTGGCCATCGGGGTGTTCATCGCCCTGACCCTGCTCGCCGCGCCGCTGGCCCGGATCCGTGCCCGACGGCGCGAAACGGCGGACGAGCGGTGCACCCTGGAAGTACCGGCCACCCGTCCGGCCGCGGACGACGCACCTGTGCGGTCGGCCTGACCCCGCCGCCGGTGCGGACTGGCACAATGGCCCGACACACGTACGGGCGACACGAGGAGGCTCCTGTGGCGACGGCGCCGATCAGTGGAACGAACGCTGCACCGGTACGCGGCCGGTCGACCCGGCAGCGGGCGGCGGTGGCCGCCGCGCTCGACGAGGTGGACGAGTTCCGCAGCGCCCAGGACCTGCACGACGTGCTCAAGCACCGCGGTGACTCGGTCGGGCTGACCACGGTCTACCGCACCCTGCAGTCCCTCGCGGACGCGGGCGAGGTCGACGTGCTGCGCACCACCGAGGGCGAGTCCGTCTACCGCCGCTGCTCGACCGGCGACCACCACCACCATCTGGTGTGCCGGATGTGCGGCAAGGCCGTCGAGGTCGAGGGCCCGGCAGTGGAGACATGGGCCGAGACCATCGCGGCGCAGCACGGCTTCGTGAACGTGGCACACACGGTCGAGGTCTTCGGTACGTGCGCGGAGTGCGCGAACGCCGAGGGGTGACGCCCCGACTCCGCCCCTCGCCGGAGCGGCCGGAACGTGACGGTCTCCGGGCCGTCAGAGCTTTGTCAGGTGCCGGTCGAAGATCTCGCGCAGGCGGTCCACGTCGGACCCGGCCCGGGCGCCACGCTTGGCTATCACGGTCAGCGCAGTGGCGTTCTTGTCGTCGCTGAGCATCACGAAGAGATCCGCCGTCTCCACGTACCGCGGCTGTGCCTGCCACCGGATGACCGTGCTGGAGTTGCGTGTGTCGACGCCGACGCCGGACTCGTCGACCCGCACCCGGAACTCGCCCTGCCGCCGCACGAACCGGAACAACTGGCGCGCCGCCAGCCAAGGGCTCAGGAACAGCACCGAACCGCAGAGCAGCAACGCCACCGGCAGCGGTGCCGGCACGTCGGCGCCTCTCGCCAGGGACAGCAAGGTGGCCACGACGAGACACCCCGTCGCGGCCACCACCAGATTCCGCTGCCGTCGGCCCGCCACGCCGACCCGGTTGCGCACGCGGAGCGCCGTCGTGTAGTCCCGCAGCTCCGGGTCGTAGCTCAGCTCGACCGCACCGTGCGCGGCCTCCTGCTGCTCACTCATGGCCCCCCCTGAAGTGTGAAGAGCCGTGATGGTACCGACAACGGCTCAGGCCGTGGGTTCCGCCTTCTGCGCCGCCTCCACCGCACCACCGAAGCGCCGGTCCCGCTGGGCGAATTCCAGACAGGCGCGCCACAGGTCGCGGCGGTCGAAGTCCGGCCACAGCACGTCCTGGAAGACCATCTCGGCGTACGCGCTCTGCCAGATCAGGTAGTTGGACGTGCGCTGTTCGCCGCTGGGGCGGACGAAGAGGTCGACGTCCGGCATGTCCGGGTAGTAGATGTACTTCGCGAACGTCTTCTCGTTGACCTTCGACGGGTCGAGCTTCCCGGCCGCCACGTCCTGGGCGATCCGCTGCGCGGCGTCCGCGATCTCGGCCCGGCCGCCGTAGTTGACGCAGAAGTACAGCGTCATTTTGTCGTTGTCCTTGGTCTGCTCCTGGGCGACCTGGAGCTCCTGGACGACGGACTTCCACAGCTTCGGCATGCGGCCGACCCAGCGGATCCGGATGCCGAGCTCGTCCATCTCGTCACGGCGGCGGCGGATGACGTCCCGGTTGAAGTTCATGAGGAACTTCACCTCCTCCGGAGACCGCTTCCAGTTCTCGGTGGAGAAGGCGTACAGCGAGAGGTTCTTGACGCCCATCTCGATGCAGCCCTTGAGTACGTCCATGACGACGCCCTCGCCGACCTTGTGGCCCTCGGTGCGCGGCAGGCCCCGCTCCTTGGCCCAGCGGCCGTTGCCGTCCATCACGACGGCGACGTGCTTGGGCACCAGCTCGCCGGGGATCCTCGGGGGCACGGCACCGGACGGGTGCGGCTCCGGGGTCTTGTAGTCCCGCCGGTTTCGGCCGCCGAGGATTCCGCGTACTGCCATGAGCTTTTCCGTCTCCCTGTGTCTACTTTTCCACGTACCGCAGCGAACGCAGACCGCGCTCCAGATGCCAGTGCAGATAGGCGGACACCAGCCCGCTCCCCTCCCTGACATGACGCGCCTCGCACGCGTCCGCCGTCTCCCAGTCGCCGGAGAGCAGTGCGCTCAGCAGGGTGACGGCCTCCGCCGAGGGTACGACGCTGCCGGGTACCCGGCAGTCGCCGCAGATGACACCGCCCGCCGCGACGGAGAAGAACCGGTTCGGACCGGGCATTCCGCACCGGGCGCAGTCGACGAAGCTGGGGGCGTAGCCGTTGACCGCGAGGGAGCGCAGCAGGAAGGCGTCGAGGATGAGGTTCGGCTCGTGCTCCCCGCGGGACAGGGTGCGCAGGCCGCCCACCAGCAGCAGGTACTGCTGGACCGCGGGCTCGCCCTCGTGGTCCGTGAAGCGTTCGGCGGTCTCCAGCATCGCGGTGCCGGCGGTGTAGCGCCCGTAGTCGGTGACGATGCCGCCGCCGTACGGGGCGATGGTCTCGCTCTGGGTGCAGAGCGGCAGTCCGCGCCCGACCAGTTCGCTGCCGCGGGCGAAGAACTGCACGTCCACGTGGGAGAACGGCTCCAGCCGGGCCCCGAACTTCGACTTCGTGCGCCGGACGCCGCGCGCGACGGCCCGGACCCGGCCGTGGCCGCGGGTCAGGATCGTGATGATCCGGTCGGCCTCGCCCAGCTTCTGCGTGCGGAGCACCACGCCGTCGTCCCGGAACAAGCTCATGGCTCCATTGTCCGGTACGCGGGCGGCCCGGCGGGCCCGGCCCCGCGACCCGGTCCGGTCAGTTCACCTCCGCGCCGCCGCCCGCGGGCACGACGAGCCCGGATTCGTAGGCGACGATCACCAGCTGGGCGCGGTCACGGGCGGCCAGTTTGCCCATGATCCGGCTGACGTGGGTCTTGGCGGTGAGCGGGCTGAGGCCGAGGGCCTCGGCGATCTCGGTGTTGTTGAGGCCACGTGCGACGAGGGCGAGGACCTGGCGTTCCCGGTCGGAGAGCATCGCGGGTCCGGTCCCGGTGGCCGCCGGGGGCTGCGGGGCGCTGAGGACCCGGGCGATCAGCCGGGCGGTCGGGCCGGGCGAGAGCAGGGCCTCGCCCGCGGCCACCGTCCTGATCGCGGCGAGCAGATCGGCGGGCCGGGTGTCCTTGACCAGGAAGCCGGAGGCGCCGGCGCGCAACGCGTCGACGATGTGGTCGTCGGTGTCGTACGTGGTCAGGACCAGGACCTTCACTCCGGCCAGGTCCTCGTCGGCGGCGATGCGGCGGGTGGCCTCGATGCCGTCGAGTTCGGGCATCCGGATGTCCATCACGACGAGGTCGGCACGGGCGGAGCGGGCGAGCGCGACGGCTTCGAGGCCGGTGGCGGCCTCTCCGACGACCTCCATGTCCGGGTCGGAGCCGACGAGCATCGCGAACGCCGCCCTGACGAGGGTCTGGTCGTCGGCGAGCAGTACGCGGATCATGACGCGGTCTCCGATGTCTGTGCCTGTTCCGGGCTGTGCGCTGGCCCCGGAACCTGTGCCGGTGCTTGAACCTGTGCCTGTTCCTGGCCATCCGCTCGCCCCGGAACCTGTGCCGGTGCCTGGAACGGCAGCAGCGCGGAGACCTCGAAGCCGCCGCCGGGGCGGGGTCCGGCGTCCAGCGTGCCGCCCGTGCTGCGGGCCCTCTCCCGCATCCCCAGGATGCCGAAGCCGGGCGCGGAGCCGTCGTCCACGGGGCCGGTGCCGTCGTCGGTGACCGTGACCCGCAGGGCGCCCGTGCCGGCGGGCGCGACGCCGACGACGATGCGGACGCCGGGGCCCGCGTGCCGTACCGCGTTCGTCAGGGACTCCTGCACGATGCGGTACGCGGCCGCTCCGGTCGCCGGGGCGAGGCGGCCGTCGGGTACCCGCACCCGGAGGTCGACCCGGGCCCCGGCCGCCTCGGCGGCCCGTACGAGGCCGGGCAGGGCGGCCAGATCGGGCAGCGGGCCGTCTGCGTCGTGCCGGTCGCCCTGCCCGTCGCCCTGGCCGTTGTCGCGGAGCACCTGGAGGGTGGTGCGGAGTTCCGCCCTGGCTTCGCGGCAGGTGTCCGCGATGTCGTCCAGCGAGGCGGCGATCGCCTGGCGGTCCAGCCGGTCCGGGTCGACGGTCAGGATGTGCGAGGCGACCGAGGTCTGCACACCGATGAGGGTGATGCTGTGGGCCAGCAGGTCGTGCAGGTCGCGGGCGATCCGCAGCCGTTCCTCGGCGACCCGGCGCCGGGCCTCCTCCTCGCGGGTCCGTTCGGCACGTTCGGCGCGCTCCAGCATCGAGGCGACGTACTGGCGGTAGATGCGTACGTCGACCCCGCAGAACAGGATGGCGATGACCCACCCGGAGATGCGCAGCAGTTCGAGCCCCTGATGGGCGTCGATGCTCAGCACCACCGTCACCATCACGGACGTGACGCCGATGCCGGTGAGCAGGGTGCGCAGCGGGCGGCCGGTCACGGCCACCGTGTAGAGCGCGATCCAGGTCTGCGGCATCGGAGCCGTATGGGCGTTGTCGAGGCCGTGGTAGAGCATCAGCAGCGGGACCATGGCGAGCAGGACCAGGACGGGGTTCCGCCGCCGCCACACGAGTGGTGCGGCGCTGCCCATCAGCAGGAGCCAGCCGAGTGCGTCGGGCGCGACGGCGTCGTCGGCGAACAGGGCGAGAGCGGCGGAGAGCGCACCGGCGCCCACGGCTACGAGGGCGTCGGTGCGCGTCTTGTGCGGTGCGTGCATCGGGTCGCGGTTGACGACGGCCAGGATGCGGTCGCGGCGGCGTGCGGTGGTGGACACGCCGCCATCCTCCGGTACGGGGCGGGGCACTGTCAGGGCGTCCCGACGAGTTCCGGTTCGCGCATGGCCGGTGCGGCGGGGGTCCGGCCGAGCGCGCCGGGCCACCACATCTTCCGTTGCAGGGCCACGCTCGCCGAGGTCACCAGGTAGGTGCGGACGAGGAAGGTGTCGAGCAGGACGCCCACGGCGATGACGAAGCCCATCTCGACCAGGGAGGTCAGCGGCATGTTCGTCAGGACCGCGAAGGTGGCGGCGAGGACCAGTCCCGCCGAGGCGATCACGCCGCCGGTGGTGCGCAGGGCGGTGAGCGCGGCCTCGGTGGGTTCGGCGCCGCGCCGGGCCTCCTCGCGGACCCGGTGCATCAGGAAGATGCCGTAGTCGACGCCGAGGGCCACCAGGAAGACGAAGGTGAGCAGGGGCAGCCCGGGGTCGGTGCCCTTGAGCCCGAGGACCGGTTCGAAGAGCAGTCCGCCGATGCCGAGCGCGGCGCCCCAGACCGCGACGACGGCGGCGACGAGCAGCAGCGGGGCGACGAGGCTGCGGAGCAGGACGATCAGGATCAGCAGGACGGAGAGCAGGACGAGCGGGACGACGATCCCCAGGTCCCGGGAGCTGGCCGTCTCCAGGTCCATCTGCTGGGCGCCGGGCCCGCCGACATGGCTGCCGTCCAGGCCGTCGCGCAGGGCACGGATGGTGTCCCGCTCCCCCGCGGACTCGGGCCGGGCCTCGGCGACGACGGACAGCTCGGTCCAGCCGCCGCCACTGCGGCCGCGTTCGGCGGAGGCGACGCCGTCGGTCGTACGAGCCTTCGCCAGCGCGGCGCCGGCCCGGTCGGTGGGGGCGAGCACGGTGATCGGCTGGCTGGAGCGGCCGGGGTAGGCGTCTGCGAGGGTCGCCATGGCGGTGACGGAATCCGGCTTGCTGGTGAAGGAGTCCTCCTGCTTGAGGTCGCCGGGCAGGTTGAACGCACCGAGCGACAGGGCGCCGAGCAGTACCCCTCCGGTCACGAGGACCGCGACGGGCCGGCGCCCGGCGGAGCCGCCCATGGCGGCGAAGAGGGAGCGGCGCTTCTTCGGCTCGGAGCCGTACACGGGAACGAGCGGCCAGAACACCCGTCGGCCCAGGAGCACGAGGACGGCGGGAAGCAGCGTCAGCATCGCCAGGAGCGCGCACAGCACCCCGACGGCGGCGATGGGGCCCATACCGCGGCTGCTGGTGAGATCGGCCGCCAGGAGGCACAGGAGGCCCGCCGCGACGGTGGCGGAGGAGGCGACGACGGCGGGTCCGCAGCCGCGCAGCGCCGCCGCCATGGCCTCGTGCGGCCGGGCGACGCGGGTGAGTTCCTCGCGGTAGCGGGAGACCAGCAGCAAGGCGTAGTCGGTGCCCGCGCCGAAGACGAGGATGGTCATCACCGCGGAGCTCTGGCCGGTGACGGTGACGTCGAAGCCCCGGTTGAGGCCGTAGACGACCGCCATCGACAGGGCGTCGGCGACGCCCGCGACGACGAGCGGCACCAGCCACAGCAGCGGGCTGCGGTAGATGAGGATCAGCAGGATCGCGACGACGGCGA
Source organism: Streptomyces sp. NBC_00236 (assembly GCF_036195045.1). Classification (NCBI taxonomy): domain Bacteria; kingdom Bacillati; phylum Actinomycetota; class Actinomycetes; order Kitasatosporales; family Streptomycetaceae; genus Streptomyces; species Streptomyces sp. NBC_00236. The sequence goes on from NZ_CP108100.1 coordinate 2,466,181, forward strand.
CGGTCGTGTAGAGCAGCGGTCCGCCGAGCGAGCCGTACACCTTCTGTGCGTCGACGTTCAGCGCTCCGGGCCCGCCGACCTCGACGTCCAGTCCGCCGTCGCCCTTCACTCTCTCGCGCACGTCGTCGACGAACGCGGTCCGTGCCTCGTCGTCCTGGCCGGGCTCGGTCGTCGAGACCGGGTACATCAGGGTCGTGCCGTCCTCGGAGGGCACGGCTCGCGGCGGTGCGGTGAGGGTGTGGGCGCCCGCGACCCCGGCGGTCTGCCGGGCGGCCGTGGCCCGGTCGGCGGCGGTCAGTCCGCCGTCGCGGTGGTAGACGAGAACGAGGTCGGTCGACTCGCCGCCGGGCAGCGTGTCCTGGATCTCCGCCACCTGGGTGGAGTCGGCACTCGCCGGAAGATAGTCGACGGCGCGGTTGACCTGTACGTCCCCGAGCTTGCCGGCCAGCGGTCCGGCGATCGCGATCACGGCGACCCAGAGCGCGACGATCGCCCAGGGCAGCATCCGCCACCTGCTGCGTGGCCGTGTCCGCTCGTCCTCGTCCTGTGCTGCGGCCCTCATGGGAGGCCCCCCTTCCGTACGGGTGTCCGGTCAAGTCCAGACTCCCGTCGGGCGGGGGGCGATACGTCGCACCGGGGGCCGACTTCCCGGCTACTGCCGGGGAGGGTGCGGCGGCCCGGGTACTCCCGCGGGAGTACCCGGCCGGTGGAGAGCGGGGCTCAGGAAGGCGTACGGGCCGCCGCCGCGAGAAGGCGTGCGGTGTCCTCGTCGCGCAGCCGCAGCGCGCCGCCGACCGTGGCCAGCACCTCGCGCTCGGCGGGGCTGTACGGGCCGTCGGCGAGGGCGATCCGGGCGCCCTGGAGCAGAATCGATTCGCGTCCTGCGGGGGCGAGATGCGGGGCGAGGGGTTCCAGCGCCTCGTGGAGCTCGATGGCGAGCGCCGCGCCGCAGGCCTCGGCCGCGGGGTCGAACGCGGAGCCGTGGCCGATGTCGGCGGCGAGGATCTCGACGACGGTGGCCAGCTGTTCCTGGGTGCAGTCGTCGAAGCCGGCGCCGCGCACGGTCTCGACGGCCGTCTCCAGGACCGTACGGGAGGTACTGCCGCCGGCCGCGAGGACCCCGAGGGTCACGGTGTGGACGGCGTCCCTGAGCATCGCGGAGAACCGTGTGGTGGTGGGGTGGTCGAGCGCCTCGGGGTCGAAGTGGGCGTGGCAGGCGGCGCATTCGACGACCGGTCCCACGATGCCGCGTCGCAGCAGCGGTACGCCGAGGACGGCGAACCGGCGACGCCCCGTGAGGCGGCGGTAGTTGCGGTCGCCGCCGCAGCCGGGGCAGAAGAACTCGCCGTCACCGACGGTGTCCCACAGGGTGCGGGTGCCGCAGATGCGCAGCTTTGTGGCGCGTTGTCCCAGGGCTGACCGCACGTCGAACACCTCCGTAACGCTCCGGCAACATTGCCGTGTTGGACGTGATGTTAACCACATCCGTGAAGCGGCGTCAGCATCTTGCTCGTCACAACCGTCCGGAGATGGCCGAACCGTTCCTATTCAGTGAGCAGGAGTGAGTCTTGGACCCATGCCTGGTCGCTGCGGACATCCCGAACGGTTTTGGGTGTCCTGGTCGCCCGCGTTCTCGCCGCGTCCGGTGGCTCGGATCGTGTCCGTGGTCCGGGAATGCGGGGGCGGGTTCCCTCACGCTCTCGTGCACCTGGTGCGGCCTGGACGGTCCGATGCCCTACACGATCGCTCCGGTCGTGTGGGGACGGTGCCGTCCGACGCCGGATCGGGTGTCCGAGGGCGCGTCGCCCGATCGCGATTCCAGCGGCATCGTGACGGGACATCTTCCGGTGCGGGGTGGTCAGCGGCTTGTGCCAGTAGTGCACAACCCCGCCCCCCGGGTGCGGGTGGGCGGGGTTCACGGACCGTGCGACTTCGTGCCCTTTCGGGCGCGGGGTCAGCGGGTGGCGCGGTTGACCGCGGAGACGACCGCCTTCAGGGAGGCCCGCGTGGTGTTGGCGTCGATGCCGATGCCCCACAGGACCTTTCCGTCGATGGCGCACTCGATGTACGAGGCGGCCTGCGCGCTCGCGCCCTCGCTCATCGTGTGCTCGGTGTAGTCCAGCAGCCGCGCGTCGATACCGATGGCCTGCAGCGCTTCGAAGAACGCGGAGATCGGGCCGTTGCCGGTGCCGGTGAGCACGGTGTCCGTGCCGTCCACGTTCGCCTCGACGGTGATCGTGTCCTGGCCGTCCGAGCCGGTCGTGGTCTGGCCGGAGCGGATCTGCACGCGCCCCCACGCGTTCTCGGGGTTGGGCAGGTACTCGTCCTGGAACGTGGTCCAGATCTGCGTCGGCGTGACCTCGCCGCCCTCGGCGTCGGTCTTGGCCTGAATGATCCGGGAGAACTCGATCTGCATCCGGCGCGGCAGGTCCAGCTTGTGGTCGTTCTTCAGGACGTAGGCGATTCCGCCCTTGCCGGACTGCGAGTTGACGCGGATGACGGCCTCGTAGGAACGGCCGACGTCCTTCGGGTCGATCGGCAGGTACGGGACCGCCCACTCGATGTCGTCGACGGTCTTGCCCTGGGCGGCCGCGTCGGCCTCCATGGCGTCGAAGCCCTTCTTGATGGCGTCCTGGTGGGAGCCGGAGAAGGCGGTGTAGACCAGGTCGCCCGCGTAGGGGTGGCGCGGGTGGACCTCCATCTGGTTGCAGTACTCGCTGGTGCGGCGGATCTCGTCGATCTGCGAGAAGTCGATCTGCGGGTCCACGCCCTGCGAGAACAGGTTCATGCCCAGCGTCACCAGGTCGACGTTGCCGGTGCGCTCGCCCTGACCGAACAGGCAGCCCTCGATCCGGTCCGCACCGGCCATCAGGGCCAGTTCGGCGGCGGCGACGGCGGTGCCGCGGTCGTTGTGCGGGTGGACGGACAGGCAGACGAACTCACGGCGCGACAGGTTGCGCGACATCCACTCGAACCGGTCCGCGTGCGTGGACGGCGTCGAACGCTCCACGGTGGCGGGCAGGTTGAGGATGATCTCGCGGCCCTCCTCGGGCTGCCACACGTCACAGACCGCCTCGCAGACCTCCAGGGCGAAGTCCAGCTCGGTGTCGGTGAAGATCTCGGGGCTGTACTGGTAGCCGAAGATCGTCTCGTCGCCCAGGATCTTCTCGGCGTACTCCATGACCAGCCGGGTGCCGTCCACGGCGATCTGCTTGACCTGCTCCCTGGAGCCGCGGAAGACCACGCGGCGGAAGGTGGGGGCGGTCGCGTTGTACAGGTGCACGGTGGCGCGGTGGGCGCCGCGCAGGGATTCGACGGTCCGCTCGATCAGTTCCTCGCGGGCCTGGGTCAGGACGGAGATCGTCACGTCCTCGGGGATCGCACCCTCTTCGATGATGGAGCGGACGAAGGCGAAGTCGGTCTCGCCGGAGGACGGGAAGCCGACCTCGATCTCCTTGTAACCCATGCGCACCAGCAGGTCGAACATCTCGCGCTTGCGGGCCGGCGACATCGGGTCGATCAGGGCCTGGTTGCCGTCACGCAGGTCGGTGGAGAGCCAGCGGGGCGCCTTGGTGACCCGCTTCTCGGGCCAGGTGCGGTCGGGGATCTCGACGGCCTCGTACCGGCCGTACTTGTGGACCGGCATCCCGGACGGCTTCTGCAGGCCCGTGGCGTTGGTGATCGGCGTGGGGCGGCCCACGGCGTTCTCGGCGGGGGTCTGCGCGGGGTTCACTGCGGTCATGGCGTAGGGCTCCTCGGGTGTCCTGCAAGGGGACGGCCGACTGTGCTGCTGCAACACCAGACTCCGCGGGGAGGGGGTCGGCCTACGACTACAGGCCCTCGCCGCGGCAGCTAAGAAGAAGCAGCCCGAAACGCATGATGCGGAGAGACTAACCGAGGGGCGCCCGAGACGTCCGTGCCGTATCAGTATGCGGGACCGGGCACCGGTAACGGGTGAACAGTGAGGGATCACTCTATTTCGTCAATCCTGGTGGCAACCAGTGACATGACGATCACGCGCTGCCACAGTCGTGTGTATGCAGCCTCGATCTCAGCACGAACTCCGTCCTGTCTTCTGCACCATCGTGCCGCCCCACGTCCTCGACAAGCTGTCGCAGTCCGACGACCCCGTCCTCGCGGGTCCCGCCCGCCGCACCCTGGAGGCCGACGCCGCCCGGCGCACCCGGCGCCAGGTCACCACCGTCGTCCGGCCCACCATCGATCCGGCGCCGGATGACGACCGCTCCGGCAAACCCGACCGCACGCTCTACGACTGCCGTCACGGCACGGATCTGCCCGGTACGAAGGTCCGCGCCGAGGGCGAGGACCCCACGTCCGACGCCAGCGTCAACCGCGCCTACGCGGGCCTCGGCGCCACCTTCGAACTGCTGCTCAGCGCCTACGGACGCCGTTCGATCGACGGCAACGGGCTGCCGCTCATCGGCTCCGTGCACTACGACGAGAAGTACAACAACGCCTTCTTCGACGGCGAGCAGATGGTCTTCGGCGACGGGGACGGCGAGATCTTCCTCGACTTCACCGTCGCCATCGACGTCATCGCGCACGAGCTGGCGCACGGGCTGACCCAGTACACGGCCAACCTGAACTACTACGGCCAGTCCGGCGCGCTCAACGAGTCCGTGTCCGACGTGTTCGGCTCCCTGGTCAAGCAGTACTCGCTCGGCCAGACCGCCGGGCAGGCCGACTGGCTGATCGGCGCGGGGCTGCTGGCACCCCGCGTCCAGGGCGTGGCGCTGCGCTCGATGAAGGCGCCCGGTACGGCGTACGACGACGACGTGCTCGGCAAGGACCCGCAGCCCGCCTCGATGGACGACTACATCCACACGGGCGAGGACAACGGCGGGGTGCACCTCAACTCCGGCATCCCGAACCGCGCGTTCTACCTGCTGGCCACCGCGCTCGGCGGCAGTTCCTGGGAGCGGGCGGGCCAGCTCTGGTTCGATGTGCTCACCGGTGGTGAACTGGCGGTGGACGCGGACTTCGCGTCCTTCGCCCGGCTCACCGTGGCAGCGGCCCGCAGCCGCTTCGGCGAGGGCGACGAGGTCGAGGCGGTCCTCAAGGCCTGGTCGGAAGTGGGTGTGCCGACCGCGTAGCCGACCGGGCCCGTCGAGGAGGGGACACCGCATGCGGATCCAGGTGAGCAGGACCGGCGGCTTCGCCGGGATCGCGCGCCGTCGCGAGATCGACACCTCGGGACGGGCCGACGCCCACGAGTGGGAGGCCCTGGCCGCATCGGCGCTCACCGGCGGCCGGGAGGACCCTGCGACGGGCGTCCCGGACGGCTTCAGCTACCGGATCACGGTCGACGGCCACACGGTGCACTGCGCGGACCCGCGGCTGACCGACGCCCAGCGCGCCCTGGTCTCACGCGTCCTGAAGGAGGGCGCGTGAGGCCGGTGGCGTACGTCTGACGGGCCCGGAGGGTGACCCCGGTCCTCGGACCGGGCCCCGGGACGTGGCCCGGCCAGAACGGGCCTCAGCGGCTTCGCACAGCTGCGCCGGCCTCCGGCCGCCGGGACGCGGTCCCGCTCAGAACCCCAGCTTGCGCAGCTGCTTCGGGCACCACCCCCACGCCCCACTCACACCCCTCGGCCCCAGGGGGCCTCAGCGGCTTCGCACGGCTGCGCCGGCCTCCGGCCGCCGGGACACGGTCCCGCTCAGAACCCCAGCTTGCGCAGCTGCTTCGGGTCGCGCTGCCAGTCCTTGGCAACCTTCACATGCAGGTCGAGGAAGACCGGGGTGCCCAGCAGGGCCTCGATGTGCTTGCGCGATTTCGTGCCGACTTCCTTCAGCCGCTTGCCCTTCGGGCCGATGATGATGCCCTTCTGGCTGGGCCGTTCGATGTAGACGTTGGCGTGGATGTCGAGCAGCGGCTTGTCCGCCGGACGGTCCTCGCGCGGCAGCATCTCCTCGACGACGACCGCGATGGAGTGCGGCAGCTCGTCCCGTACGCCTTCGAGCGCGGCCTCCCGGATCAGCTCCGCGACCATGACCATCTCGGGCTCGTCGGTGAGGTCGCCCTCCGGGTAGAGCGGCGGGCTCTCCGGGAGCAGCGGGGCGATCAGGTCGGCCAGCAGGCCGACCTGGTCGTCCTTGACCGCCGAGACCGGGATGATCTCCGCCCACTCGAAACCGAGCTCCTCGCCGAGGCGGGAGACGGCCAGCAGCTGTTCGGCGAGCTGCTTGGACTCGACCAGGTCGGACTTGGTGATGATCGCGATCTTGGGCGTCTTCTTGATGCCCGCGAGTTCCTTGACGATGTACTTGTCGCCGGGGCCGAGCTTCTGGTCGGCGGGCAGGCAGAAGCCGATGACGTCGACCTCGGCCCAGGTGGTGCGTACGACGTCGTTGAGACGCTCGCCCAGCAGGGTGCGCGGCTTGTGGAGGCCGGGGGTGTCGACCAGGATCAGCTGTGCGTCCGGCCGGTGCACGATGCCGCGCACGGTGTGCCGGGTCGTCTGGGGCCGGTTGGACGTGATCGCCACCTTCTGGCCGACCAGAGCGTTCGTAAGGGTGGACTTGCCCGCGTTGGGACGGCCCACGAAGCAGGCGAAACCGGCCCGGTGGGGGGCGGTGTTCTCAGCCTGCTGCGCAGCAGCTTCTGGGTTAGGTCGAGCGCTCATGGCGCCCATTGTCCCCGATCCCGGCGGCCGCGGGGCACCAAGTCGCCCGCCGCGGCCGCCGGACCCGCTTCTCAGGCCGGGCGGCGGCGGTTCCGGCGTGACCGGATCCACAGCGCCGCACCCCCGGCGAGCGCCGTCAGCAGCACTCCGGCGACCAGCCAGGGCAGGGCGAAGTACGACACGGACGCGGACTCACGCGTGTCGCGGGCGCTCGCCGTCAGCTTGATCTCGCCCCACTCCACCTGCGGCGCGCCCGCCCATTCCTCGGTGAGCCGGACCTCCTGGCGGGGCAGCAGCTCGGAGGGGATGCGCTTGAGGTCGCGGGCCAGCAGGGTGCGGCCGAAGAGACCCTCGGCCTTGAGGGCGACCTTGGGGCTGAGGGTGACGTTGCCCCGGTTGTGGAGCGTGTACGAGATGACGGCCCGGGACTTGCCCGTGCCCGGGACCAGAGGCGCCGTGTGCTCGACCTCGACGTCCTCGACGGAGAGCGCGGGCATCGTCGGGCCGTTGACCCGGAGGTAGATCCGGGCGCCGACGGCCTTCTGGATGCCTACGGCGACGGCGCCCTCGTCGGCGGGGTCGATGCGCTCGTCGAGGGCGACGAGCGCGCCGGGGTGGTCGCCCGGTTCGGCGCCCTCGGGCACCTTGATGGTGACGGGCACGGTGACCGAACCGTGCGGTTTCACGGTGACCCGGTCGCGGTCGGCCTTCGCCCAGGCCCCGACGGAGCGCTGCTTCTCGTTCTGTGCCCGGACAGCGAATCCGCCGTCGCGTGCGGTGTTGTACGCGTCGGCGGCGTACAGCCGGAAGGTCAGCGGTTCACCGGTCTTGTTGGTGACGGTGACCCTGTCCTTCAGGGTGGCGCCGGGGTCGGCGGAGAGGTAGAAGTACGGCCGCGTGCCCGCGTCGGCGGTGGCGGGGAAGACCGACCAGCTGCCGTTGTCGGCGGCGCCGGCCGTGGGCGCGCCGAGCGGGAGGAGGACTCCGGCCAGCAGGGTCGACAGGAGTACGGAGAGTTTGCGCACGGTGCGGGCTCCCAGGTGCACGCTCGGGCGGGGTGGGCCGGGCGGGTGCGCGCCCGGTCCAACGGTTGATCAGTTACTGCCGCTCACGTGAGGGTGAGCGTGAGGACCCCGGTGTACGCGCCGGCGGCGGTGAACGCCGGTACGTCCAGCGACAGCTGGGCGTCGACGGTGAACTCGCCTCCGGTGAACGCGCCGTCCGGCGTGGACGCCAGGGTGGCCCCCGCGCTGCCGACGGTTCCCTCGGACCCGGCCGCGCAGGTGCTCGGGCTGCCGGACTTCGTCGCACAGGCCGGGCTCCAGCCGAGCGCGGAGGCGCCGATCGTCGCCCCTCCCGGACCCGTGAAGTCGGTGACCTTGCCGGTCAGGGACCAGCCCGCGGGTCCGCCGCGGAAGTCCTGGACCGTCACGGTCTGCAGGGCGCCGGTGGAGGCGCCGCCCTGCCCGAACTCGACCGCCGACAGGGCGACGGAGTCCCCGGCCTGGGTCATGGTGAGCGTTCCCGGCTTGACGGTGGACGTCAGCTTCTGGCTGCCGTCCGGGATCTCGCCGCCGCCTGTGGTGACGGTGTAGGCCTGGGGGCCCGCACCCTTGGCCGGATCCCAGCTCGCTCCTTCGAACGCGACGATGCCGGTGGTGGCCGGATCCGTGACGGTGAGCTGCCCGGTGAAGCCGCCCGAGCCGTCCGCCGTGGCCGTCGCGGTGTCACCGGTCTGGGCGTCCCCGGCCCGGCCGGCGAGCGTGACGGACGCGCCCGCGGTGAACTTCGACCCGGTCACGGTGACCTGGTCGCCCGCCGCGCCGGAGGCCGTTCCGAGCTGGATGGCCCGTTCGTTGACCTGGCCGCCGCCGTCCGTGGCGATGATCGTCTGGGAGACGGGGGCGGGCGGATCGGTGACCGTGCAGGGCGTGTCCAGCTCCATGATGTAGCTGGTGTGGATGTTGTAGTCGCCGGGCGAGAGGGTGATCTCACCGGGCGCGGTGACGGTGAAGGTGCCGGTCATGGAGAACGACGGGAAGTCGCCCTTGCCGGGCACCGGTTCGTTCTTCTTCGGGCCCGCCACCGTGACGTCGGCGGACTGCGCTCCGCCGACGGTGACCTTGCCGGTCGGCGTCATGATGTCGGCGGGCAGCGCCAGGTCGACCGGGTTGCTCGCGGCCGGTTTGATGACGGTGTAGGTCACCGTGACCGTGTCGCCGACCTTCGGCGCGGCGTTGTCGACGGTGATCTCGGCCGACGTCGTTCCGTCGATCGGCGGGATGCCGGCGATGGCGGGCGGGATGCAGTGGGTCGGGAAGTCCACCGCGACCGATGCCGTCGCACTGGCCTGTGCGGGTCCGGCGAGCAGCCCTCCCCCGGTGACGACGAGCGCGCCGACACCGAGCGCGGCGGCCCAGCGGCGGCCGCGGTCCGGTCGGCCCGGGCGGCGGGATCTTCGGCTGTCGGATCTTCGAATGGCTTGGCGCATGGAGCCCCCTCCTGCGGGATCCGGCGCGGCGGCTCTTCCGCGTCGGCAGGGAGCCATTGATGACGTCGGTCGAGAAGAAGTCAATGGGATCGAAACGCGCTGACTGATGGGCCATCAGATGGTGTCAAGATCCATGGTTCCCGCACATCCTGTACGAACGCCCCGCGCCGGTGGGCGCGGGGCGTTCGTACACACGAGGGTGGTCCGGCGGAGGTTCAGCCCGCCGTCACGGTGAGCCGCAGCACCCCGTCGGGCCCGGCGAGCAGCACGGGCGTGTCGGCCCCGCCCAGGTCCCGTACCGCGGCCCGGTCCTCGTCGGACGGGGTCTGCGACTCGGAGACGACCGCGGCCGCCTCCAGGGACGTGGCCCCGCTGGCCACGGCCATCGCGACGGCCGTCCGGAGCGCGCTGAGGCGCAGCGACTCCAGCTCCACCGTGCCCGCCACATACGTACGTCCGGTCTCGTCCCGCACGGCCGCGCCCTCCGGCACACCGTTGCGGGCGCGGGCGCTGCGCGCCAGCGTGACGATCTTGCGGTCCTCGGCGCCGAGGTCGGTGCTATCGGTCATGTGCCGAGCATACGAAGTGCGGCGACGGGAGCGGCACGCGGGCGCCCGGACCGCTCACGCCCGTACCTGGTGCATCGAGCCACGCCGGCCCTCCGGCGAGGCCAGCCACCGCAGCTTCTCCTCCGTGCCGGTGTCCGGCCACGGGTTGTGCATCACGACCACCAGATCCGGGCGGGCCGGAATGCGCAACTGGGTCGCCTCCATGACCAGCGTGCCCACCGCGGGGTGCGACAGCTCCTTGCGCATCTGCCCGCCCGGCGCGACGTCCCGCCGCGCCCACAGCTCGGCGAACTCGGGGCTGCGCTCGGCCGCTTCGGCCACAATCGCCCGGAAGCCCTCGTCGTCGGGGCACTCGGCGCACGCGGCCCGGAACTGGGCGACGACCCGGGCGGCGGTCTCCCACCACTCCTTGTCCCCGCCCCGGTGGACGGGGTCGGTGAAGAAGGCGATCACACAGTTCTGCGGCCGGCCCGGCCGCAGCCCCATCACCATCGAGGCCGCGTCGTTGTAGACGATGACGTTCCAGTACGCGTCCATGATGTACGCCGGGAACGGCATCCAGCCGTCGAGCAGCCGCTGCAGCCCCGCGCACATGTCCGTATGGGCCGGATCGACCTCGGGTGCGGGCGGGTTGAGCCCCGCCAGTACGTAGAGGTGCCGGCGTTCGGCGCTGCTGAGCCGCAGGACCCGGGCCACGGAGTCCAGCACCTGGGGCGACACGGTGATGTCGCGGCCCTGCTCCAGCCACTGGTACCAGGAGACGCCCACTCCCGCGAGGACGGCGACCTCCTCGCGCCGCAGCCCCGGGGTGCGCCGCCGGGCCCCGCCGTCCGGGAGCCCCGCCTCGGCCGGGCTGACCCTCGCCCGCCTGCTCATCAGGAACTCCCGCAGCTCGCCGAGGCGGTGCGTCTTGCCGGCGTCCGCCGCGGTCCGGGCCGGTGTGCCCACGTAACTCCCCCTGGTGTCCGGGCCCGCGCCTGCCTGGTGGTGCGGCCAACAGGATAAGTTCCGTCTCCCCACGGATATTCCGGCGGCCGCAGGCTCGGGCCCATGGCGATCGAATCCCCCTCCCCCGCGGCTGTCACCGCTCCCGTCCCCGCACCTCCCGCCCCGGACCGGCTCTCCGGCCGGGCCCGGCTGGTGCTCCTCGTCCTGTGCGCCGCGCAGTTCATGGTGTCGCTCGACTTCTCCGTACTGAACGTGGCGCTGCCCGTCCTCGGCGACGACCTCGGCCTGAGCCGGTCAGGCCTCCAGTGGGCGATCACCGCGTTCGCCCTGCCGTCCGGCGGCTTCCTGCTGCTCTTCGGCCGGATCGCGGACCTCTACGGCCGCCGCCGGCTGTTCCTCACCGGACTCGTGGTCTTCGGCGCGGCCTCGCTGCTCGCCACGCTCGCCTGGAACCCCGCCGTCTTCCTCACCGGGCGGGCGCTCCAGGGGCTCGGCGCCGCGGCCATCGTGCCGACCGGGATGTCCCTGCTCACCACCACGTTCCCGGAAGGGCCGCTTCGGGACCGGGCACTGGGCATCAGCGGCACCCTGCTCTCCCTCGGCTTCACCGTCGGCATGGTGGCCGGCGGCACCCTTACCGACACCCTCGGCTGGCGCTCCACGATGGGGCTGCTGACCCTGGCCGCGGTGGCCGTCCTCGCGGCGGCGCCCGCGCTGCTCACCGAGTCCCGTACGCCCGACCGGCCACGACTGGACGTGCCCGGCGCCGTGACCGTCACCGGTGGGCTGCTGGCTCTGATCTACGCCCTGTCCACCGCCGCCGAACACGGCTTCCGCCGGGTGGACGTACAGGCCTCGCTGGCCACCGGGGCCGTCCTGCTCGCCGCCTTCGTGGTCGTCGAGTCGCGTGCGTCCGCCCCGCTGGTCTCGCTGCCGATGCTCCGCCGGCGCACGGTCGCCTTCGGCAATCTGGGCGGCCTGCTCACCTTCTCGATGATGAGCACCATCGTCTTCGTCCTGACCCTGTACCTGCAGGAAGTCCTGGACCTGTCGGCCTTCGGGACCGGGCTGGTCTTCGGCGTACAGGGTGTCGCCTCGGTGGTGGCGGGTGTGTACGCGCCGAAGGTCATCGGCCGGTTCGGTGCCCGGCGCACCCTGGCCGTCTCCCTGCTGGGCCAGGGGCTGTTCATCGCGGCCCTGCTGGGACTCGGTACGGGTTCGGGCGTCTGGTTGGCCACGGTCGCGGTCTCGCTCGCCAGCATGTGCCACCTCGGCGCGATCATCGCGTACGGCCTGACCGTCACGTCGGGGGTGCCGAACGCGGAGCAGGGGCTGGCGACGGGTCTGGTCACCACGACCCAGCAGGTCGGGCTCACGATCGGGATCCCGCTGCTGGGCGTGCTGGCGACGACCCAGGACTCCCTGTTCGACGGCGTGCGGACCGTGGTCGCGGTGGCCGCGGGGCTGCTGGTCGTCGCCGCCGGCATGGTGGGCGCGGGGCTGCGGCGGGCCTGAAGGACACGCGGGGCCGCCGCGGGCCTACGAGGTACGGGGCCGCCGCGGGCCTACGGGGTACGGGTCTCCCGGGCGGCCGCTGCCTCGTAGGCGGCCGTCAGTTCCGCCAGTACGCCGTCCGTGCGGGCAGGCGCCCCGGTCAGGTGGGTCGCCCGGAGCTCGGCCATGAACCGCTCCCACATCGGAGGGCCTCCGGCGGCCAGCAGTTCGGCCCGCACCGTGAGCTCCGGCGCCGTGTCCAGCCAGCGGGCACCCCAGGCGCCGAGCTGGGCCATCACCGGGACGAGCTGCACGGCCGCCTCGGTGAGGTGGTACGCGACCTTCTGGCGGTGGCTCGGGTCGTCGTCACGGGTGAGCAGCCCCGCCTCGACGAGTTTCGCCAGCCGGTTGGCCAGGATGTTCGACGCGATGCCTTCCATGGAGGCGTTGAGCAGCTCCCGGAAGTGGGTGAGGCCGCCGAACATGATGTCGCGGAGCACGATGAGGCTCCAGCGGTCCCCGAGGAGCTCGACCGTCATGTTGATCGGGCAGCCGGACCGGCCCCGCGACACGGGCAGCTTCTCGACGGGAACTGGTTGCAACATGGGAGCAGTCTAGATAGCTTGACGACCGGTTGCAGATCGCAACCGGAAGGGGCTCCGATGAAACAGCTGGTCCGCGTCCAGAACTTCTGTGTCTCCCGCGACGGCTACGGCGCCGGGGAGGGCCAGACCCTCGACCGCCCGTTCGGCAGCGCCGATCCCGGCGCGCTCATCTCCTGGGCCGGCGCCACCGCCCACTGGCCCAACCGGACCGACCCCGGGGGCAGCCTCGGCCTGGACGACTACTTCACCCGCGACTTCTCCAACAACATCGGCGCCGAGATCATGGGCCGCAACAAGTTCGGCCCGCAGCGCGGCCCGTGGGAGAACCTCGACTGGGAGGGCTGGTGGGGCGAGGAGCCCCCCTTCCACACCCCGGTGTTCGTCCTCACCCACCACGAACGGCCCTCGCTCACCAAGGGCGAGACCACGTTCCACTTCCTCGACGCCTCCCCGAAGGAGGCACTCGACCGCGCCTTCGAGGCCGCCGAGGGCAAGGACGTACGCATCGGCGGCGGTGTCGCCACGGTCCGGGAGTTCCTCGCCGCCGACCTCATCGACTCGCTGCACGTCGCCGTCGCACCGCTCGACATCGGCGCCGGCGAACGGCTGTGGGAGAGCCCCGAGGAGCTGACCGACCGCTTCCACCTGGAGAAGGTCCCGAGCCCGAGCAGCGACGTGGTGCACCACCTGTTCTGGCGGAAGTGACCTACGCCCGGTCGAGCCGCAGCCGCTCCGCCCGCGGCAGCTTCGCCACCACGAGGTCGTAGCTGTCCTCGATCAGCTCACGCAGCTTCGCGTCCGGCAGACCGGCGACCGTCACGGTGTTCCAGTGCCGCTTGTTCATGTGCCACCCCGGCGCCACGGCCTCGTACTCCTCCCGGAGCCGCACCGCGTCGTCGGGGTCGCACTTGAGGTTCACCGTCAGCGGCTGCCCGTCCAGCGCGGTCAGCGCGAACATCTTGCCGAGCACCTTGAAGACGGACGTCTCCGGCCCGAACGGGAACTCCTCCACGCTCGCGTTGAACCCCAGACAGAACGCCCTGAGCCGCTCCGGTGTCATACCGTCGCCTCCTCCTCGGGAGCCACCGGCTCCACCAGCACCGTGACGATCTTGTTCCGCCGGCCCGCGGGGGACTCCGCGGTCAGCCGCAGCCGGCGCCCGTCCGGGAGCTCGACCTCGGACGAGGCGCCCGCGATCGGTACCCGCCCCAGGGCCTTCGCGAGCAGCCCGCCGACGGTCTCCACGTCCTCGTCGTCGAACTCGTCGAGGCCGAACAGCTCGCCGAGGTCGCCGATGTCCAGCCGGGCGGTCACCCGGAAGCAGCCGTCGACCAGTGGCTCGACCGGCGGGAGCTCCCGGTCGTACTCGTCGGTGATCTCGCCGACGATCTCCTCCAGGATGTCCTCGATGGTGACGATGCCCGCCGTGCCGCCGTACTCGTCGATGACGACGGCGACGTGGCTGCGGTCCTGCTGCATCTCCCTCAGCAGGTCACCGGCGTTCTTCGTGTCGGGCACGAACGCCGCCGGGCGCATCGCCGTGGAGACCAGATCGGCCTCCGAGTCCCGGTTGATGTGCGTCTTGCGGACCAGGTCCTTGAGGTAGACGATCCCGACGATGTCGTCCTCGTTCTCCCCGGTGACGGGGATCCGCGAGAAACCGGAACGCAGCGCCAGGGTCAGCGCCTGCCGGATCGTCTTGTAGCGCTCGATGCAGACCAGGTCGGTCCGCGGCACCATCACCTCGCGCACGAGCGTGTCGCCGAGCTCGAAGACGGAGTGCACCATGCGGCGCTCCTCGTCCTCGATCAACGACTCCTGTTCGGCGAGGTCGACCATCGCCCGCAGTTCGGCCTCGCTGGCGAACGGTCCCTTGCGGAACCCCTTGCCGGGTGTCAGCGCGTTGCCGATGAGGATCAGCAGCTGCGGGATCGGCCCCATGATCCTGGCCAGCGGCAGCAGCACGTACGCCGCCGCCGTGGCCGTGTTCAGCGGGTGCTGGCGGCCGATGGTGCGGGGCGAGACACCGATGGCGACGTAGGAGACGAGGACCATCACACCCATGGCGACGGCCAGTGCCTCCCAGGTCTCGGGGAACTCCTTGAGGCAGGCGTACGTGACGAGCACCCCGGCCGCCATCTCGCAGGCGACCCGCACCAGCAGGGCGACGTTGAGATAGCGCGTCGGATCGGCCGCGACCTGTTCCAGCTTGTCGCTGCCGCGCCGCCCCGAGCGGACCGCCTCGGCCGCCCGGAAGCTCGACGTACGCGCGATCCCGGCCTCGGCGCAGGCCGCCAGCCAGCCGACGACGACCAGCAGGACGACCCCGAAGACGAGAGGCAGGCTCACGAGACGGTGGGTGCGGGGGACGGACCGGTGAGCCCGTGCTCGCCGCGCCAGCCGTCCACGATCGCCGCCTGGAGACCGAACATCTCGGCCTTCTCGTCGGGCTCCTCGTGGTCGTAACCGAGCAGGTGCAGCACCCCGTGGACGGTGAGGAGCTGGAGCTCCTCGTCCATGGAGTGCTGCGTCTCGGCGTCCTCGCCCTGCTTCTTGGCGACCTCGGGGCAGAGCACGATGTCACCGAGGAGCCCCTGCGGGGGCTCCTCGTCGTCCTTGGCCGGCGGACGCAGTTCGTCCATCGGGAAGGACATGACGTCCGTCGGGCCCGGCAGGTCCATCCACTGGATGTGGAGCTGTTCCATGGCGGCGGTGTCCACCACGATCACCGAGAGTTCGGAGAGCGGGTGGATCCTCATCCGCGCGAGTGCGTAGCGGGCGATATCGAGGATCGCCTGCTCGTCGACCTCGGTTCCGGACTCGTTGTTGACGTCGATCGACATGGTGCGCTGCTACTGCTTCCCGTTGCGTCGGCCATGACCCTTGCCGGCCTGGCCGTCCTGGTCGCCCTGGCTGTCGTACTTCTCGTACGCGTCGACGATACGGCCGACCAGCTTGTGCCGGACGACATCCTGGGACGTGAGCCGGGAGAAGTGCACGTCGTCGATGCCGTCGAGGATGTCCTGCACCTGACGCAGACCGCTCTTGGTGCCGTTCGGGAGGTCGACCTGGGTGACGTCACCGGTCACGACGATCTTCGAGTCGAAGCCGAGCCGGGTCAGGAACATCTTCATCTGCTCGGCGCTGGTGTTCTGCGCCTCGTCCAGGATGATGAACGCGTCGTTCAGCGTCCGTCCACGCATGTACGCCAGCGGCGCCACCTCGATCGTGCCCGCCGCCATCAGCCGCGGGATCGAGTCCGGGTCGAGCATGTCGTGCAGGGCGTCGTAGAGCGGGCGCAGATACGGGTCGATCTTGTCGAAGAGCGTGCCGGGCAGGAAGCCGAGCCGCTCACCGGCCTCGACCGCGGGGCGGGTCAGGATGATCCGGCTGACCTGCTTGGACTGCAGGGCCTGGACCGCCTTGGCCATGGCGAGGTACGTCTTGCCGGTACCGGCGGGGCCGATGCCGAAGACGATCGTGTGCTTGTCGATCGCGTCGACGTACCGCTTCTGGTTGAGCGTCTTGGGGCGGATCGTGCGGCCGCGGCTGGAGAGGATGTTCTGCGTGAGCACCTCGGCCGGCGTCTCGGTGCCGTCCGCCTTGCCGTTCTCGGTGGCCTTGAGCATCGCGATCGACCGTTCCACGGCGTCCTCCGTCATCGGCTGACCGGTGCGGAGCACCAGCACCATCTCGTCGAACAGGCGCTGGATCAGGGCGATGTCCGCCGTGTCGCCCGTCGCGTTTATGTCATTGCCCCGGACGTGGATATCGGCCGCCGGGAACGCCGCTTCGATCACGCGCAGCAGCGAGTCGCCCGCTCCCAGCAGCATCACCATCGGGTGAGCGGCCGGAATGCTGATGTGGGCTCGCGCCTGCGGCTGTGTGGGTGTCTGAGTCATGGGCCGGCCCTCGGGCCTGCACATACCTCCCGTTGCAGGGTTCTCGCTGCTCGAAAACCTCAGGTGTACCCAGCCTACGACTCCGTACTGACAACACCAGGGGTTTTACCTGCCGGGAGCAGCCGCCCGGCTACGGACGGAAACCGATCGTCGGGACGGCCCGGCGCAGCGGCCAGGGGCGGGCGGAGGCGGGGAGCAGGTCCTGGAGGAAGGCGTACCGCTGGAGTGCGGCCGGGTCCTGACCGCTGAGGGTGCGGATCCGCTGCCACCAGGCGGCGATCTCCGCCCAGCCGGGGGCCGAGAGCGAGCCGCCGAACTCCTGGACGGAGAGGGCGGCGGTGAGGCCGGCGAAGGCGAGGCGGTCGGCGAGGGGCCAGTTGGCGAGGGTTCCGGTGACGAAGCCGGCGACGAAGACGTCGCCCGCACCGGTCGGGTCCAGCGCCTCGACGGCGATCGCGGGGACCTCGGCGGTGGTCCCGGTGGCCGCGTCGACCGCGTACGCACCCTCGGCGCCGAGGGTGACGACGGCGAGCGGGACCCGTTCGGCGAGCGCGTGTGCGGCGGCGCGGGGGCAGTCCGTGCGGGTGTAGCGCATGGCCTCCTCGGCGTTGGGGAGGAAGGCCTGGCAGTGCTCCAGGTCGGTCAGGCCGTCGAGGTCCCAGCGGCCGGTCTCGTCCCAGCCGACATCGGCGAAGACCAGGGCGCCCCGGTGGGCCGCCGTGGCGACCCAGGGTTCGCTGCGGCCGGGCGCGAGCGAGGCGATGGCGGCGCGGGACCGGGGCGGGCACCTGGGTGAGGCGGCGGGGGCCCCGGGGGGTGCGAACGCGGGCGGGGGCGGGGCCTCGTGGCCGTGCGAGACCATCGTCCGCTCGCC
Organism: Streptomyces sp. NBC_00236; assembly: GCF_036195045.1. Classification (NCBI taxonomy): domain Bacteria; kingdom Bacillati; phylum Actinomycetota; class Actinomycetes; order Kitasatosporales; family Streptomycetaceae; genus Streptomyces; species Streptomyces sp. NBC_00236. Next base: position 2,483,708 of record NZ_CP108100.1, read on the forward strand.
TTCGTACGCCATCGAGACGGTCACCGGGGAGTGCCAGCCGCGCACGGTGTGCGAGAGGGACAGGTCGATGCCCTCGCCCTGTTCGAGGGCGTCCCAGCAGTACTCGCCGTAGTGGTCGTCGCCGAACGCCGCGGCGAGTGAGGTGTGGAGGCCGAGGCGGGCGAGCGCGGTGGCCATGTTGGCGACCCCGCCGGGGCTGGATCCCATGCCGCGGGCCCAGGACTCGGTGCCGCGCACCGGGGCGCTGTCCAGGCCGGTGAAGATGATGTCGAGGAAGACCGTGCCGGTGAGGAAGACGTCGCAGTCGGGGTCCTGCGGGGCGCGCAGCCCGTCCAGCGGGTCGATGTCCGGCATGTCAGCGCTCACCTTGCACTCCCCGGTCGTGGCGGTTGCGGCCAGTGTGCCCGATTCCCGCCCGTGGGTGCGGGGCCCGCGCCGAAGCCTGCGTAGACGGACGCTGACCTGCATAAACATGCGCTGTTACCCGCATAGAAACACGGCAAACGCATAAGTGACTCAGATCACAGCGGGGCGACTTTCCGTCGGCCCGGAGCACTTGATACAAATTGGCCCGCGACCACCGTTGGCGACATGACCGACGAGTGTGCCGATTCCCCGCATTTCTCGCATTCCCGCATTGCCCCCTCTGCCTTTCTCTCCGCCTCCTCTGGCATGTCTTCAGGAACGCCCATGTCCTCGCGCCCTCGCGCCGCGTGGCCTCTGGTTGCCGTGTTCACCGCCGGTTACCTCGCCGCCTATCTGCTCCCCACCATCGTGGGACGGCTCTCCGTCTATCTGGGTCTCAGCACGGCCGAGGCCGGTCTGGTCGGCAGCGCCCTGCTGCTGAGTTCGGCCTCGGCCGGCTTCTGCCTGGCGGGCCGCGTGGAGACGTACGGGCCGCGCAGACCGGCACGGATCGGGCTGGTGCTGGCCGTGCTGGGGTACGGCTGCGCCGCGCTGGCGGGTTCCGTGCCGCTGGTGGTCCTGGGTGCCGTGGTCGGCGGCTTCGGTTCCGGTACGGCGACCGCGGTGGCCGCGGCGGGCATCGCCGCCCAGCGCGATCCGCACCGGACGTCGTCCCTGGGGCTGCTGAGCGTCTCGGCGACCGCGGGCGCCCTGTATCTGACGATCCCGCACCTGGGCGGCGGCCACCGGCTGCCGTTCGCGTCGATCGCCCTGGTCGCGCTGCTCGTCTGGCCGGCCACCTCCCGGCTCGGCAACCCCGTCCCGGCCGGTCCGGCCGTCCCCGCGTCGGGGCGGCTGCCGCACCGCCGTTCGGGCCTGGTGCTGGCGGGCGGCATGCTCGTCTGGTCGATGGCGCAGAACGCGCTGTGGGGCGTCAGCAGCCGCATCGGCGTGGACCAGGTCGGCCTCTCCGAGGTCACCATCGGGGCGGTGTTCGCCGCCGCGCTGGGCGCCGGGCTGCTCGGCGTCATGGGCGCCGGGGTGCTGGGGGCCCGGCTCGGGCGGGCGGTGCCGATCGGCCTGGGCACCGTGATCATCGCGGCGAGCATCGTGCTCAGTTCGTCGGCCGGGGACCTCGGTTCGTTCGCGACCGGCGAGATCCTGTGGAACACCGTGTATCCGGTGGTCCTGTCGTATCTGATCGGCCTGGCCGCGTCCCTGGACGTGCGCGGCCGCTGGGCGGTCCTGGCGGGCTCGGCCTCGTCGGTCGGCGTGGCCTGCGGTCCGGTGCTCGGCAGTGTGCTGTCCGAGGGGGCCGGCTTCCCGGTCATGGGGATGATCCTGGGCGCCGTGACCCTGCTCGTCGCGGTTCCGGTGACGGCGGTGGCCCTACACACCGGTGGCCGTCCGCTGGTGCCGGGCTCGGTGCGCCGCAGGGGCGGCGCTCCGGCGGCCCTGCTCGCGGTCACCACCGGTGCGGTGCCCGGGGCGGTGCCGAAGCTGGGCGCGCCCGAGCAGGCCGTCACGGAGATCAGCCTGCCCGCGCTGCGCCGCAGGCGCCTGGTCAGGAGCGCCTTCCGGACGGCCGGCCCGTCGGGCGGCGGTCAGTCGAACGCGTACGCCTCGACCTCCGACAGGTAGCGCGCCCTGCGCTCCTCGTCGTGGTCGAGGAAGGCCGCCTCGAAGGAGTTGCGCGCCAGGGTGCGCAGCTGCTCGCGCTCCAGGCCGAGCGCCTCGTGGACGGCGTGGAAGGTGTCCCCGACGTACCCGCCGAAGTAGGCGGGGTCGTCGGAGTTCACCGTGCAGAGCAGCCCGGCGTCCATCATGGCCCGCAGCGGGTGCTCCTCCAGGGTGTCGATGGCGCGCAGCCGTACGTTGGACAGCGGGCAGAGGGTGAGCGGCACCCGGTCGGCGACCAGCCGCTTCACCAGCTCCGGGTCCTCCATGCAGCGCAGCCCGTGGTCGATGCGCTCCACGCCGAGCACGTCGAGCGCCTCGGTGATGTACGCGGGCGGGCCCTCCTCGCCGGCGTGGGCGACCTTGCGCAGTCCGAGCGCCTCTGCGGCCGCGTACACCTCGCGGAACTTGGCGGGCGGGTGGCCGACCTCGGCGGAGTCCAGGCCGACGGCGCTGATCCGGTGCAGGTGCGGCTTGGCTGCCTCCAGGGTCTCCAGCGCCGATTCGGCGGACTGGTCGCGCAGGAAGCACATGATCAGCTGGGTGGAGATGCCGTGCTTCTCCTCGCTGCGTTCCAGCGCCCGGCCGAGTCCCTCGACGACGGTGCCGATGGCAACGCCCCGGGCCGTGTGCGCCTGCGGGTCGAAGAAGATCTCCGCGTGGCGCACGCCCTGGGCGGCGGCGCGCGCGAGGTAGGCGTCGGCGAGGTCGGTGAAGTCGTCCTCGGTCCGCAGCACCGCCATCAGCGCGTAGTACAGGTTCAGGAAGCTCTGCAGATCGTCGAAGAGGTAGGCGGTGCGCAGTTCCTCGGTGTCCGCGTAGGGCAGTCGCACGCCGTTGCGCGCGGCGAGTGCGAAGGCCAGCTCGGGTTCGAGGGTTCCTTCGATGTGGAGGTGGAGTTCGGCCTTGGGGAGGTGCACGGGTTTCTCACTTACGCAGGTGGTGCTGTTGTCGGGTGTTACGGGTGACGGCTCGGTACCGGGACCCTCATCAGGTCCTGGGCGACGGTCAGTTCGCCGTCGAATCCGGCCGCCCGGGCCTGGGCCCCGAAGGCCTCCGGGTCCGGGTAGCGCTGGGAGAAGTGCGTGAGCACGAGGTGCCGTACGCCTGCCTCCCGCGCGGCCCGGGCCGCCTGGCCGGCGGTCAGGTGGCCGTGGTCGGTGGCCAGTTTCTCGTCCTCGTCGAGGAAGGTCGACTCGATGACCAGCATGTCGCACCCCTCGGCGAGTGCGTACACGCCGTCGCACAGCCTGGTGTCCATGATGAACGCGAACCGCTGTCCGCGCCTGCGCTCGGAGACGTCGTCGAGGGTGACGCCGCCGAGGGTGCCCTCGCGCTGGAGCCGGCCGACGTCCGGTCCGGCGATGCCGTGCTCGGCGAGCCTCGCGGGCAGCATGCGCCGCCCGTCGGGCTCGACCAGCCGGTAGCCGTACGACTCGACGGGGTGCGAGAGCTTGTGGCTGCTGAGGGTGTACGTGTCCGTGGTGGCCAGCGGCCCGTCGGCGGCGACCGGGGCCTCGGTCAGCTCGACGGACTCGCGGTAGGCGGTGGCGTACCGGAGCCGTTCGAAGAAGTGCTGTCCGCTCGCCGGGTAGTGGGCGGTGACGGGGTGCGGGACCTGGTCGAGGTTGATCCGCTGGATCACCCCGGCCAGGCCGAGCGAGTGGTCGCCGTGGAAGTGCGTGACGCAGATCCGGTCGATGTCGTGCGCGGCCACGCCGGCCCGCAACATCTGGCGCTGGGTGCCCTCACCGGGGTCGAAGAGGATGCCCTCGCCGTCCCAGCGAAGCAGGTAGCCGTTGTGGTTGCGGTGCCGGGTCGGGACCTGGCTGGCGGTTCCGAGGACGACGAGTTCGCGTACGGACACGACCGGGCCCCTAGCCGGGGGGCCACTGGAGGCCGCGGCCGGCCAGGACGTGGGCGTGGGCGTGGAAGACCGTCTGCCCGGCTCCGGCGCCGGTGTTGAACACGACCCGGTACCCGGTCCCGTCCACCTTCTCGTCGGCGGCGACCTGTCCGGCCTCCCGCAGCACGTCGGCGAGGATCTGCGGCTCGGCGGTGGCGAGGGACGCGGCGTCGGGGTGGTGGACGCGGGGGATGACCAGGACGTGGGTGGGGGCCTGGGGGTTGATGTCGCGGAAGGCGACGGTGGTGTCGGTCTCCCGGACGATGGTGGCCGGGATCTCACCCGAGACGATCTTGCAGAACAGGCAGTCGGGCTGCGGTTCTCCTGCCATGGGGTGCGCTCCTCTGTCTCGGTGATCCGTTACGGGGCAGCCTAGCGGGCGGGCCGGGCCGCCGGTGCGGGGCGCATTCGGGGGCGGAGCCCCACTTCCAGCCCCGCCGACGCTTGAGGCGCGGGGTCCGGAACGGAACCCCACTCCCAGCCCCGCCGGCGCTTGAGGCGCAGGGCCCGGGGCGGAGCCCCACTCCCAGCCCCGCGACGCTTGAGGCGCGGGGTCCGGGGCGGAGCCCCACCCCAGCCCCGCCGACGCTTGAAGCGCAGGGCCCGGGGCGGAGCCCCACTTCCAGCCCCGCCGGCGCTTGAGGCGCGGGGTCCGGGGCGGAGCCCCACTCCCAGCCCCGCCGGCGCTTGAGGCGCAGGGCCCGGGGCGGAGCCCCGGTTGCGGGAAGGGGCGGGTAGGGGAACAGGCCCGCCGCAGGCGCCACCGCAGCACCCGCACCGGCACCGGCACCCGCACCCGCACCGACCCCACCCCCCGGCCTCACTCCGTCCCGGGCAGCTCCGGCGCCGTCTTCGCCGGTGTCCGCGTCAGCGACTCCAGCGCGATCCGGATCGCCTCGTCCAACTGCGGGTCCCGGCCCGCCGCATGATCCTGCGGCGCCATGACGACCTCGACGTCGGGGTCGACGCCGTGGTTCTCGACGCCCCACCCGTACCCCTCCAGCCAGAAGGCGTACTTGGGCTGGGTGACCAGCGTGCCGTCGACGAGCCGGTACCGGCTGTCGATGCCCACCACGCCGCCCCAGGTGCGTACGCCGACCACGGGGCCGATGTTCAGCGCCTTGATCGCCGCGCTCACGATGTCGCCGTCCGAGCCGGAGAACTCGTTCGCGACGGCCACGACCGGGCCGCGCGGGGCGTCGCCCGGGTAGCTGGAGGGCCGCATGCCGCGGGGCTGGTCCCAGCCGACGATGCGGCGGGCCAGTTTCTCCACCACCAGCTGCGAGGTGTGGCCGCCGCGGTTCTCCCGTACGTCCACGACCAGGCCCTCGCGGGCGACCTCGGTACGCAGGTCGCGGTGGATCTGCGCCCAGCCGGAGCCGACCATGTCGGGCACATGGAGATAGCCGAGGCGGCCGCCGGACTGCTCGTGCACATGGGCGCGCCGGCCGGCGACCCACGCGTGGTAGCGCAGCGCCTCCTCGTCGGCGATCGGCACGACGACGACGTGGCGCGGGTCACCGCCGTCGACCGGCGAGACGGTCAGCTCGACGGGTTTGCCGGCCGAGCCGGTGAGCAGCGGCGCGGGGCCGGTGAGCGGGTCGACGGGGTGTCCGTCGACGGCCACGATCGCGTCACCCGGCCGGACGGCGACACCGGGCGCGGCGAGCGGCGCCCGGGCGGCGGGGTCGGAGGTCTCGGACGGCAGGATGCGGTCGATGCGCCACCTCCCGTCGTCCGCGCGGGAGAGGTCGGCGCCGAGCAGGCCCTGCCGGGCGGAGTCGTCGCGCCAGCCGCCGGCGGGGGTCACGTAGGCGTGCGAGGTGCCCAGTTCGCCCTGGACCTCCCACAGGAGGTCGATGAGGTCGTCGTGGGTGGCGACGCGCTCCAGGACGGGCCGGTAGCGGTCCAGGACGCCGTCCCAGTCGATGCCGGCCATGTCGGGCCGCCAGAAGTTGTCCCGCATGATGCGGCCGGCCTCGTCGTACATCTGGCGCCATTCGGCGGCCGGGTCGAGGGTACGGCGGACGCGGGAGAGGTCGACGGTGACGTTGCCGTCGTCGCTGTCGTCGTCGCCGCCGGACACGCGGCTGTCGGACGGGACGACGCGCAGTTTGCCGTGGCTGTGCAGGACCAGGCGCTTGCCGTCGCCGCTGACCGCGAACCGGCTGACGTCGGAGGCGAGTTCCTCGCAGCGGAGTTTTTCCAGGTCGTACCGCTCCAGGGCGGTCTCGGGGCCGTGGGCGTCGGGGGTGGCGGCGCTCGTGCCGAGCACTCCGGTCACCGGGTGGCGCAGCCACAGCAGCCCGTCCTTCGCGGCCCGCAGCGAGGAGTAGCTGGCGGCCTCGACGGGCAGCGGCACGATCCGGTCGGCGAGGCCGTCCAGGTCGATGCGGGTGACGGGGAGCGCCGTGGGGTTGTCCTCGCCGTCGCCGCCCTTCTCCTTCTCGGTCGGGCGGCCGTGGAGCTGCGGTCCGAACGGGGAGGGGGTGGTCGCGGCGAGCGTCAGCAGGTGCGGCCGGCAGGCGCCGATGAACGCCATGTCGAAGACGTGGGTGTCGTAGATCGGGTCGAAGGCCCGCTCGGAGAGGAAGGCCAGGTGCTTTCCGTCGGTGGTGAAGGCGGGTGCGAAGTCCCGGAAGCGCAGCGGGGTGGCCTCGGACACCGAAAGGTCGGCGAGGTGTGCGAGCTTGAGCTGGCTGAGCGGTTCGGGGCCGGGGTGCGACCAGGCGAGCCAGGCGGAGTCGGGCGAGAAGACGAGGCCGGAGGCGTCGCCGTGCTCGCTGCGGTCGACCTCGTGGATCTCGCCGCTCTCCCGCTCGACGATCAGGACGCGCCCGTCGTGCGCGGCGACGGCGAACCGGCTGCCGTCGGGCGCGGGGACCAGGTCGAGGACCCGGCCGAGGCGGCCCACGGCGAGGCGGCGCGGTACGGCGCCGGGGCTGGTCCCGGTGGCGGGTGCGCACTCCAGTGCGTCCTCGCCCTCGGCGTCGGTGACCCAGACGACGTGCTGCTCGCCGTCGGCCTGGAAGGTGTGCGGCAGCCTGGCCCGTACGCCGGGTTCGACGGCCAGCGCGCGGGCGGGGCCCTCGCGGTGGGTAACCCAGTGGACGGCGCCCCGGGACCCGACGGCGCTGCCGCGGCCGGTGCGGTCGGGCGACGCGGTGTGCAGGTGGCTGCCGGCGTGCACGGGGTGCGGCTGGAGGTCGGCGCGCTGGCCGCCGAGCCGGATGTCGAGGCGGCGGGGTGCGTCGCTCTCCAGGCTGTCCAGGAGCAACAGTTCACCGGCGGACGCGTAGGCGACGCGGGTGCCGTCGGTGCTGGCGTGCCGGGCGTAGAAGCCTTCGACGCCGGTGTGCCGGCGCAGCTCGGTGCCGTCGGGGAGCGAGGAGTACAGCGCGCCGACGCCTTCGTGGTCGGAGAGGAAGGCGATGCGGTCACCGACCCACATCGGGCACTCGATGTTCCCGTCGAGCTCCTCGTGGACGCGTACGAACTCCGCCGGGTCGCCCTCGGCCGCGATCCAGAGCTTGCCGGCCGTGCCGCCCCGGTAGCGCTTCCAGGTGGCGGCCTCGCGCCCCATGGTGGCCGAGAGCAGCAGGACCCGGCCGCCGGGACCGTACGCGAGGGAGCCGACCGGTCCGTACGGCAGGGTCCGTGCGGGACCGCCGTCGACCGGGACGGCACGGGCCCATGAGCGCCGGAGCGAGACCTGGCCCTGGGTGCTGGTGACCAGCACCTCGCCGTCGGGAGTCCAGCCCCGTACGGCGGTCCGCGCGTCGCCCCAGTGGGTCAGCCGCCGGGAGGGGCCTCCGTCGGCGGGGGCGAGATGCACCTCGGGTGCCCCGTCCCGGGTGGACGTCCAGGCGACGAGGGTGCCGTCGGGAGATATCCGGGGCTGGGTGACGGGACGGTTGTCGGCGCTGACACGCCAGGCTCGACCGCCGTCGAGCGGCGCGAGCCAGACGTCGTCCTCGGCGGTGAAGGCGATCGAGTCGCCCTGGACATGGGGGTACCGGAGGTAGGAAGGCTGTGTCACATCGATCAGCCTAGGCCGCGGCTGTGGCCTGCGGAACGAAGTTGGCCGGAGTCCGCCGTACGGTACGTGACCGGCACATGCAAAGGGTCCGTCAAGTGCGTGACGGGTCCGCCGGATCGCCGGGCCGTTCGCTCACTTGCCGCGGGGCTGTTCGGTGACGGTGACGGTCACCGTGACCGTCGGCCGGACCCCTCCCCCGTTCTTGCCGCTGTCCGGGGCGGGCGTGGAGGGCGGCGCGTCGCAGTTGCCGAGCAGGCTGGCCCGGAAGACCGTGCGGCCGTCGGCCTTCGCGGTCAGGTCGCCCCGCACGCACCGGCCGTCGACCGCCTGCCGGACCTCGCCGGCGACCGTGATGTCCCGGCCGTCCTTCGTCCGGCCGCTGCAGTCGACGTCGGCGACACGGCGCGTGGAGGCGGTGGCCGAACCGGCCCGTGCGGACGACGACTTCGCGCCGTCTCCGCCGACGTTCGCCGTGCAGGTCAGCCACTGCACGTGGACGCCTTCGTGTTCCAGGGCACGGGTGGCGGTGAGGTCCGTGGTCACGGCGATGGACGCGGTGTTCAGCCCGTCCGCGGGTTCGCAGGCGGTCAGGCCCGCGACGGCGGTCACCGCGAGGCAGACCGCGGCCGGAAAGCGACGGGTCGCCCGGCGACCCCATGCCCTTGATGTCCCCATAAGGGCAGCTTCCCACCGCTGCTCTCGCAGCGGTAGACCGCTTGTGGCCACAACTGCCCCGGAGTGACGGCCCTACGACCAGCGGCCCGTGCGCCCCAGCAGCAGCGCTGTCGCAGCGGTGCCGGCCGTCGAGGTGCGCAGTACGGTCGGACCGAGCCGGCAGGTGCGGGCACCGGCGGCGGCGAAGACGGCCAACTCGTCGGGCGACACGCCCCCTTCGGGGCCCACGACCAGCACGATCTCGCCCTCCTCGGGCAGTTCGACGGTGGCCAGCGGCTCGCTGTCGTAGTCCTGGTCCTCGTGCAGCACGGCCGCGAAGTCGGCGGTGGCCAGAAGTGCGGAAACCTGTTTGGTCGTCATCGCACCCGCCACGTCCGGGAAGCGGACCCGGCGCGACTGCTTGCCGGCCTCGCGGACCGTACTGCGCCACTTCGCCAGGGACTTGAGGCCGCGGTCGCCCTTCCACTGCGTGATGCAGCGCGCGGCCTGCCACGGCACGATCGCGTCGACGCCCGTCTCCGTCATCGTCTCGACGGCGAGCTCGCCACGGTCTCCCTTGGGCAGCGCCTGCACGACGGTGATGCGGACGTCCGGGCGGGGCTCCTCGTGGACGGACTCCAGATCGGTGATCACCAACCGGTCCTTGCCCTCGGCGGCCATCACGACGCCCTCCGCCCAGTACCCCTGACCGTCCGTCAGGACGACGTCCTCACCGGCGCGCAGGCGTTTCACCGAGACGGCGTGCCGGCCCTCGGGGCCCTCCAGGACGAACCCGGGCCCCTGTGGCATCCGGTCGACGACGAAGACGGGTGCCGTCACTGTGTACTCCTCGTGCTCAGTGCCGTCCGTGCGGCGTCCAGTTCCTCGGCGAGCAGCCTGACCAGCCGGCCCGCGGGCAGTTCGCGTGCCATCCGGTGCCCCTGCCCCGCCCACAGTGCCATGCCCTGCGCGTCCCCGGCCTTGGCCGCCGCCTTGCGCAGCGCGGACGTCAGATGGTGCACCTGCGGATAGGCGGCGGGGGCGTACGGTCCGTGCTCGCGCACGAAGCGGTTGACCAGGCCGCGGGCCGGGCGGCCCGAGAAGGCCCGGGTCAGGGTGGTGCGGACGAACAGCGGGTTGGTCAGGGCCTGCTTGTGCAGCAGATGGGCGCCCGATTCGGGGGAGACCAGGAAGGCGGTGCCGAGCTGCGCGGCATCGGCGCCCGCCGCCAGCACCGCGGCGATCTGGGAGCCGCGCATCAGGCCGCCCGCGGCGATGACCGGTATCTGCACGGTCTCGCGGACCTGGGCCACCAGGCAGAGCAGCCCGGTGCCGGTGCCGTCGGCCTGCGGGTCGTCGCGGAACGTGGACTGGTGGCCGCCCGCCTCGACGCCCTGGGCGCAGACGGCGTCGGCGCCCGCCCACTGGGCGGCCTGGGCCTCCTCGGGCGAGGTGACCGTGACGACGGTGTACGTACCCGCCGCGGCGAACGCGTCGAGGGTGTCGCGGGAGGGGCAGCCGAAGGTGAAGGAGACGACCGGGACCGGGTCCTCCAGCAGGATGGCGAGCTTGGCCTCGTAGCCGTCGTCGCCGCAGGCGTCCGTGTCACCGAGCGGGGTCTCGTACCAGGAGGTCTCGCCCGCGAGCTGGTGCCGGTACACCTCGACGGCCGCCGGGTCGGCGAGGTTCGGCTGCGGCATGAAGAGGTTGACGCCGAACGGCTGGCCGGTGAGCCCGCGCACCTGCTTGATCTCGTTGTACATGCCGTCCGCGGTCTTGTACCCGGCGGCCAGGAAGCCGAGCCCGCCGGCCTCGGCGACGGCCGCGACGAGCTGCGGACAGGAGGCTCCGCCCGCCATCGGGGCCTGCACGATCGGAAACCGGCAGAGATCGGTCAACGCGGATGACATGACCGCATCGTGTCATGTCGCCCCTGCCCCGCGATGCGCACCCCGCTGCAACGTTTTGTCCGCAATGCGGTACGGGCCCGGAAACCGGGCCCGTACGACATCGTTGCGTGGATCTAGCGGCCGTTGAACGCGTCCTTCAGCCGGGAGAACAGGCCCTGCTGTCCGGGCTGGAACTGCCCGGTGGGCCGCTCCTCGCCGCGCAGCTTCGACAGTTCGCGCAGCAGGCGCTCCTGCTCCGGGTCCATCTTGGTCGGCGTCATCACCTCGACGTGCACGATGAGGTCGCCGCGACCGCCGCCGCGCAGGTGCGTGATGCCGCGCCCGTGCAGCGGGACGGACTGGCCGGACTGGGTGCCCGGCCGGATGTCGACCTCCTCCAGGCCGTCGAGCGTCTCCAGCGGCACCTTGGTGCCGAGGGCCGCCGCCGTCATGGGGATGGTGACCGTGCAGTGCAGATCGTCGCCGCGCCGCTGGAACACGGCGTGCGGCAGCTCGTGGATCTCGACGTAGAGATCGCCGGCCGGGCCGCCGCCGGGGCCGACCTCTCCCTCGCCCGCGAGCTGGATGCGGGTGCCGTTGTCGACACCGGCGGGGATCTTCACGGTGAGCGTGCGCCGTGAGCGGATGCGGCCGTCACCGGCGCACTCCGGGCACGGCGTCGGCACGACCGTACCGAAGCCCTGGCACTGGGGGCAGGGCCGCGAGGTCATGACCTGGCCGAGGAACGACCGGGTGACCTGGGAGACCTCGCCACGGCCACGGCACATGTCACAGGTCTGGGCGGAGGTGCCGGGCGCGGCACCCTCGCCACTACAGGTCGTACAGACGACGGCCGTGTCGACCTGGATGTCCTTGGTCGTGCCGAAGGCCGACTCGGAGAGGTCGATCTCCAGCCGGATCATGGCGTCCTGGCCGCGACGGGTGCGCGAACGGGGTCCGCGCTGCGACTGCGTGCCGAAGAACGCGTCCATGATGTCGGAGAAGTTGCCGAAGCCGCCCTGTCCGAATCCGCCCGCGCCACCGCCTCCGGAGGCGGACAGCGGGTCGCCGCCGAGGTCGTAGACCTGCTTCTTCTGAGCGTCCGACAACACCTCGTACGCGGCGTTGATCTCCTTGAACCGCTCCTGGGTCTTCGGATCGGGGTTCACGTCCGGGTGCAGCTCGCGGGCGAGCCTCCGGAAGGCCTTCTTGATCTCGTCCTGCGAAGCGTCGCGGCGCACGCCGAGTACGGCGTAGTAGTCCGTGGCCACTTACGACTCCGCCAGGATCTGTCCGACGTAACGTGCCACTGCGCGTACCGCTCCCATCGTTCCGGGGTAGTCCATGCGGGTCGGTCCGACCACGCCGAGTTTGGCGACTGCCTCGTCGCCCGAACCGTAGCCGACCGCGACGACGGACGTGGAGTTGAGCCCCTCGTGGGCGTTCTCGTGCCCGATACGTACGGTCATGCCCGAGTCCTTGGCCTCACCGAGCAGCTTCAGCAGCACGACCTGCTCCTCCAATGCCTCCAGCACCGGCCGGATCATCACAGGGAAGTCGTGCCCGAAACGGGTGAGGTTGGAGGTGCCGCCGATCATCAGCCGCTCCTCCGTCTCCTCGACGAGGCATTCGAGGAGGATCGAGAGCACGGTGGACACGGTTCCCCGGTCCTCGCTCTCGAAGGATTCCGGCAGGTCCTGCACCAGCTGCGGAACGTCCGCGAAACGGCGTCCCACGACCCGGCTGTTGAGCCGCGCCCGCAGATCGGCGAGAGAGGTCTCACCGAACGGCGCGGGGCAGTCGACCAGCCGCTGTTCGACCCGGCCGGTGTCCGTGATCAGCACGAGCATCAGCCGGGCGGGGGCCAGGGACAGCAGTTCCACGTGCCGCACCGTCGAGCGGGTCAGCGAGGGGTACTGCACGACGGCGACCTGCCGGGTCAGCTGCGCGAGCAGCCGTACGGTACGTCCCACGACATCGTCGAGGTCGACCGCGCCGTCGAGGAAATTCTGAATGGCACGGCGCTCCGGCGACGACAGGGGCTTGACGCCCGCGAGCTTGTCGACGAAGAGCCGGTACCCCTTGTCCGTCGGGATACGTCCCGCGCTGGTGTGCGGCTGGGCGATGAAGCCCTCGTCCTCCAGCACCGCCATGTCGTTGCGGACGGTGGCCGGGGAGACCCCCAGCTTGTGCCGCTCCGTGAGCGCCTTGGAGCCGACGGGCTCCTCGGTGCCGACATAGTCCTGGACGATGGCGCGCAGCACTTCGAGTCTGCGTTCGCTGAGCATCGCGCACACCTCCAGCTGTGTACCTCGGTGGTTCTCGGGCCGTTCCCGGGTCTGTCCCTGGCACTCTGGGCGTACGAGTGCCAGCAATCCCCCGGCCAGTGTACGGCGCCGGGGTAGCCCCCTAGCAAGGGCGACCGGCCACGCTACCGCGAGACTGCGCAGGTCGTTGCCGATAGCGTCGCTGCATGGACGCCTCTTGGGAAGAGTTCGGCTGGGAGCGACTCGGACACGGAGTGGGCCGGCGACGCCTTCCGGTGTGGGATGCAACGGTCGCCCTGGTGGCGGGGACCGACGGCGTGCTGCTCTGCGACACCGGGCCGTCACTCCGCGAAGCCGCCGAACTGCGTGGTCAGGCGCAGGCCCTGCTGGGCCGGAGGGTGACGCATATCGCACTCAGCCACCCCCATTTCGATCATGTGCTGGGCACGGCGGCCTTCGCCGGGACGCAGGTCTTCGGCGCGGGGGGAATGACGGAACTGCTGCGCCACGGGGCGGACGAACTGCACGCCGACGCGGTGCGGCACGGTCTGCCCGAGCACGACGCGGCCGAGTCCGCCGACGTGCTGGTGGCGCCGCACCACGAGGTGCGCGCCGAATGGACGCTCGACCTGGGCGGCGGGCGTGAGGTGCTGCTCGTGAACGCGGGTCCGGGGCACAGCGGCCACGATCTCGCGGTGCTGGTACCCGGCCTCTCCGGCTCGCCCGCGGTCGTGCTCTGCGGCGACCTGGTCGAGGAGTCCGGTGAACCGCAGGCGGGCCCGGACGCGTTCCCGGCACGCTGGCCGGCGGCGCTGGACCGGCTGCTGGAGCTGGGCGGTGAGGACGCGCTGTACGTGCCGGGGCACGGGGCCGTGGTGGACGCCGCGTTCGTACGGGCCCAGCGCGATCAGCTGGCTGCCCGGTTCGGCGTGTCGTGAGCCGCTCCCGCCTTATCGTCATCCGATGCGCAGCTACCAGCCGGACCTGACCCCGCCGTGGAAGAAGTCCGCCCCCGCTCCCGAGGTGCCCGCCGATCCCGATCTGGTCGTCGAGGAGGCCGTCACGGGCTTCTGCGGTGCGGTGATCCGGTGCGAGAAGACGGCCGAGGGCCCGACGGTGACGCTGGAGGACCGCTTCGGCAAGCACCGGGTGTTCCCGATGACGCCGCGCGGCTTCCTGCTGGAGGGCCGGGTCGTCACGCTGGTGCGCCCTTCGGCGGGCGGCCCGGCCCGGCCCGCACGGACGGCCTCCGGCTCGGTGGCCGTCCCCGGCGCGCGGGCCAGGGTGGCGCGGGCCGGACGCATCTACGTGGAGGGCCGCCACGACGCCGAACTGGTGGAGCGGGTCTGGGGCGACGACCTGCGCATCGAGGGCGTGGTCGTGGAGTACCTGGAGGGCATCGACGACCTGCCCGCGATCGTGCGCGAGTTCTCACCGGGTCCGGACGCACGGCTCGGGGTGCTGGTCGACCATCTCGTACCGGGTTCCAAGGAGTCCCGGATCGCGGCACAGATCTCGGACGGGAACGTCCTGGTGGTCGGCCACCCGTACATCGACGTGTGGGAGGCCGTGAAACCGTCGTCCGTCGGGATCCCCGGCTGGCCGGTGGTGCCGCGCGGCCAGGACTGGAAGACGGGTGTGTGCCGGTCGCTGGGATGGCCGGAGAACACGGGTGCGGCGTGGCAGCGGATCCTGTCCACGGTCCGCTCCTACCGGGACCTGGAGCCGGAGCTGCTGGGCCGGGTGGAGGAACTGATCGACTTCGTGACGGCACCCCCCGCACCCTGAGCAACGGGCCCCGGGCCGGAGCCCCAACTCCCAGCCCTTCCCGGCGACCTCCAGCCCCTCCCCGCGATTGAGGGGAGCGGGGCCCGGGGCAGAGCCCCCCACTCCCAGCCCCTCCGGCGATTGAGGAGCGGGGTCCGGGGCAGAGCCCCGGTTCAGGGAAGGGGCGGGGAGGGGAACAGCCCGCCGCAGGCGCCCCGACGCCCTCCACGCGGCCCACACCCCACACCCCGCAGCCCGCGCCCCGCGCCTCGCGCCCCGCACCCCCTCAGTCCACCAGGTCCCGCACCACCGCATCCGCCAGCAACCGCCCCCGCAGGGTCAGCACCGCCCGGCCCTCCCCGTAGGGGCCCGGCTCCAGCAGTCCGTCGTCCACCGCTCGCCCCGCCGCCGCAAGCCCCGCCGGGGCGAGCAGCGACAGCGGGCAGCCGTCGACCAGCCGCAGCTCCAGCAGGATCCGCTCGACGCGCCGGTCCTCCGCGGAGAGGATCTCGCGGCCCGCCCCGGGCGAGCGCCCCTCGGCCAGCGCCTGCGCGTACGCCCCCGGGTGCTTCACGTTCCACCAGCGCACGCCGCCGACGTGGCTGTGCGCGCCGGGTCCGGCGCCCCACCAGTCGGCCCCGCGCCAGTACAGCTCGTTGTGCAGGCAGCGGCCCTCCGGTGTCCGGGCCCAGTTCGACACCTCGTACCAGGAGAAGCCGGCCGCGGCCATCGCCTCGTCCGCGATGAGATACCGGTCGGCGTGTGCGTCGTCGTCCGTCATCGGGATCTCGCCGCGCTTGATCCGGCGGGCCAGCTGGGTACCCTCCTCGACGATCAGGGCGTACGCAGACACATGGTCGGGCCCGGCGCCGATCGCCGCGTCGAGGGAGGCGCGCCAGTCGTCGTCGGACTCGCCGGGCGTGCCGTAGATCAGGTCGAGGTTGACGTGGTCGAAGCCGGCCGCCCTCGCCTCGGCGACACAGGCCTCGGGCCGGCCGGGGGTGTGGGTGCGGTCGAGGATCTTCAGGACGTGTTGCCGGGCGCTCTGCATCCCGAAGGAGATCCGGTTGAAGCCGCCCTCGCGCAGCTCGGCCAGGTACTCCGGGCCGACCGACTCGGGGTTGGCCTCGGTGGTGATCTCGGCGTCGTCCGCGAGGCCGAACTCCTCCCGGATCGCGCCCAGCATCCGGACGAGGTCGGCGGCGGCCAGCAGCGTCGGCGTGCCGCCTCCGACGAAGACCGTACGGACCTGGCGGGGGTCGTCGCCGAGGACCTTGCGGGCCTGGCGGACCTCGCCGATGAGGTGCGAGGCGTAGTTGTCGCGGGAGGCCAGCGCACCGCCGGAGCCGCGCAGCTCGGTCGCGGTGTAGGTGTTGAAGTCGCAGTAGCCGCAGCGCGTCGCGCAGTACGGCACGTGGAGGTAGAAGCCGAGCGGGCGTTCTGCGGCGCCTTCCAGGGCATGGCGGGGCAGCGCCCCGTCGTCGGGCACGGGCTCACCATCGGGCAGTACGGAAGGCATACCGTCCATTGTCGCGCGCCGCCCGGCAGCCGGACGCCACACCCGTGCGTGCTTACGACCTGGTGCGCGTCGGGAGCCCGCTCGCTATCGTGCACCAGGTCGTTACTCGGCCTGGAGGACCAGCAGCGCCAGGTCGTCGTCCGGCGGGCGCTCCGCGAAGGCGTGCACGGCGTGCTTGATGCGGTCCGCGATCCCTTCCGCGCTCAGCCCGGCGCACCCGGAGAGCGCCTGTGCCAGCCCGTCCTCGTCGTCGAACATCAGCGGCCCGGAACGCCGCTCCGTCACCCCGTCGGTGACGCAGAGCAGGCTGTCGCCGGGGGCCAGGTCGAAGCTCTGGGTCTCGTAGACGGCGTCGTCCATGACCCCGAGGAGCAGCTGCGGTTCGGCGGCGGGCCGCACGGTTCCGTCGGGGCGCAGCAGCAGCGGCAGCGGGTGTCCGGCGCTGACCAGGGTGCAACGGGCTCCGCCGCCGGGCAGCGGTACGAGCTCCCCGTACAGCAGGGAGAGGAACCGGGACTGTCCGCTGTCCGCCGAGTGCTGGCCGCCGGCGGCGGCGACCATGAGCGCGGCCGCCTCGGCGGCCTCCATCGCGTCGTCGAGGAGCAGCCGGTTGAGGCGGACCAGGACCTCGTCCGCCTGGAAGCCCTCGCGGGCCAGCAGCCGCAGCCAGGGGCGGGCGAGCCCGGTGACGACGGCGGCCTCGGGGCCGCTGCCCTGGACGTCGCCGAGGACGAAGCACCAGCGGTCGCCGGGGCACGGGAAGATGTCGTAGAAGTCACCTCCGACCACCCCGTCGTCGCTGGGCTCGTAGACGAGGGAGCTGGCGACGCCCGGTATGTCGGCGACCTTGCTGGGCAGCAGTCCGCGCTGCAGGATGCGGCTGATGGTGGCCTGCCGGGTGTAGGCGCGGGCCGCGCCGACGGCGAGGCCGACCCTGCGTACGAAGTCCTCGATGAGCGCGGTGACCTCGTCGGGGACGCGGGCGATGCCTTCGCGGCCCAGGAGTACGGCTCCGAGGGTGCGGCCGCCCGAGGTGATCCGGTAGGCGAGCACGACGCCTTCGAGCCCGTCCGGCTGCCCGCCGTCCTCCGCGTTGCCGGGCCACGGCATCGACACGGGTCCGGTGCCGACCCGTTCGGGGAGGCGGAGCGGGTCGCCCTCCAGCAGGGTGCGCAGCGGCTGGATGCGGGTCTCGTCGACGTGCCAGACCTTGGCGAGGCGGGGGACGGCCGCGCGGCCCGGGGTTTCGGGCTCCAGCCAGATCGCGCACCAGTCGGCGAGCCGGGGCACGAGTAACTGTCCGGCGAGCGCGGCCACGATGTCCTCGTCGAGCTGACCGGCCAGCAGGTCCGAGGCCTCGGCGAGGAACGACAGTGCGCCGCGGCCCGCCCAGTCGGCGTCGTCGCGCAGGGCGCGGCGTGCGGTGGGGGCGAGCAGTTCGGCGGCGCGCAGCCCCTGCTGGAATCCGGGCTCGGGGCGGGCGTCGGGGAAGGGGTTCCAGTCATCGACGGGGAGCCGGGCCCAGACGGTCTTGAGGCCGGTGCGGTAGGTGATGCCCCAGCGTTCGGAGAGGGTGGCGACGAGTTCCAGGCCGCGCCCGTACTCGGCGGGCTCCCCGGGGCCGGCCGCGCCCGCGAAGCCGCCCTCGGAGCCGTCGCTGCGTACGGCACGGGCCGGGTGGTGGTCGGAGATCTCCAGGACGAGCGCGGCGGCCTCGTCCTCGGTGGCCTCCTCCAGCCGGAAGAGAAGTTCGACGTTGGTCCCGGCGTGCACGACGGCGTTGGTGACGAGTTCGCTGACGACGACCGCCGCGTCGTCGGCCAGCCGCTCGCTGAAGCCGACTGCCGCGGGAAGCCCGAGCCCGCTCCACTCGGCGAGCGCCGCCGCGACGAACCGCCGGCCCGCGGCGGGCGCCAGCAGGTTGCCGGGCAGGCTCGTCCGGGCGACGGGCTGTGCGCCCGTGGACGCGCCATTGGTTCCGGGACGTTGCACGATGTCCCGCTGCAAGGGAATGGACCCCACAGGGCGGCTCCTGACCTGTTCTCGCTCTGCCTGTTCTCCGTTGGGACGAACCCTCTTGGACCGACCGGCCCAGCGCCGCTGACGACACGGACAGAGTGACAGATCGGCCCCCCGCATACGCGTCGAGTTACCGAAGTGCCTGGAGAAACAGAGCCCCGGCCCCCTGCGCGGTGCGCGGGGGGCCGGGGCCTCAGGCGGCTGTCACGCCTCGCGGGAGCCCGCGTACATGTCGTCGATCAGGTCCTTGTAGGTGCGCTCGACGACCGGCCGCTTCAGTTTGAGGCTGGGCGTGACCTCGCCGTGCTCGATGTCGAGGTCACGCGGGAGCAGCCGGAACTTCTTGATGGTCTGCCAGCGCTGAAGTCCCTCGTTGAGGCGCTTGACGTAGCCGTCGATGAGCTCGACGGTCTGCGGCGACGCCACGACGTCCGCGTAGGACTTGCCCGCCATGCCGTTGTCGGCGGCCCAGCCGAGGATGGTCGGCTCGTCGAGGGCGATGAGCGCGGTGCAGAAGTTACGGTCCGCGCCGTGCACCAGGATGTTGGAGACGAACGGGCAGACCGCCTTGAACTGGCCCTCGACCTCGGCCGGTGCGATGTACTTGCCGCCGGACGTCTTGATCAGGTCCTTCTTGCGGTCGGTGATCCGCAGATAGCCGTCCACGGACAGTTCACCGATGTCGCCGGTGTGGAACCAGCCGTCGGCCTCCAGCACCTCGGCCGTCTTGTCCGGGAGTCCCTGGTAGCCCTCCATCAGGCCGGGGCCGCGCAGGAGGATCTCGCCGTCGTCGGCGATGCGGACCTCGGTGCCGGGGAGCGGCTTGCCGACGGTGCCGGTGCGGTAGGCCTCGCCCGGGTTGACGAACGAGGCGGCGCTCGACTCGGTGAGGCCGTAGCCCTCCAGGATGTGGATGCCGGCGCCGGCGAAGAAGAAGCCGATCTCGGGGGCGAGCGCGGCGGAGCCGGAGACGCAGGCGCGGAGCCGGCCGCCGAACGCCTCACGGATCTTGGCGAAGACGAGGGTGTCGGCGACCTTGTGCTTGGCGCCGAGCGCGAAGGGCACGGAGGCGGTGCCGGTGCGCCGGAAGTTGTCCTGGGAGACCTTCGCGTACTCGCGGGCGACCCCGGCCGCCCAGAGGAAGATCTTGTACTTGGCCCCGCCACCGGCGCGGGCCTTGGCCGCGACGCCGTTGTAGACCTTCTCGAAGATCCGGGGGACGGCGGCCATGTACGTCGGCTGGACGATCGGCAGGTTCTCGATGATCTTGTCGACCCGGCCGTCGACCGCGGTGACGTGCCCGACCTCGATCTGTCCGGACGTGAGCACCTTGCCGAAGACGTGAGCGAGCGGCAGCCACAGGTACTGGACGTCGTCCTTGGTGATCAGGCCGGTGGAGACGGTGGCCTTGGCCATGTACGACCAGTTGTCGTGCGGCAGCCTCACGCCCTTGGGGCGGCCGGTGGTGCCCGAGGTGTAGATGAGGGTCGCGAGCTGCCCGGGGGTGATCGCGTCGACCCGCTCGGTGATCGCGGCCGGGTTCTTGGCCAGGTGCTCGGCGCCCAGGGCCTCCAGGTCGGCCAGCGAGAGCACCCAGCCCTCGGGGTCGCCCTCGTCCGGTACGAGGCCCTCGGCGTCGATGACGACGACGTGCGCGAGGTGCGGCAGGTCGGCCCGGGACTCACGGGCCTTGGCCAGCTGCGCGGCGTCCTCGGCGATCAGGACCCGGCTGTCGGAGTCGGAGAGGATGAACGCCGACTCCTCGGTGTTCGTGGAGGGGTAGATCGTGGTGGTCGCGGCGCCCGCGCACATCACCCCGAGGTCGGCCAGGATCCATTCGACCCGGGTGCTCGCGGCGAGCGCGACGCGCTCCTCCGGCTGCACGCCCAGGGCGATCAGCCCGGCCGCCATGGCGTAGACCCGCTCGGCTGCCTGCGCCCAGCTGAGGGACTTCCACTCATCGGGACCCTGGCCGGTGGCCGCGGGGACGGGGTAGCGGTAGGCCTCCCCGTCCGGGGTGGCCGCCACCCTGTCGATGAAGAGGGTCGCCACGGAGGGCGGACGGTTCTCGATCATGGTCTGTGTGTCGCTCACGACATCCTCCGGGCCTGCGGCAGTGCTTCACGACGGGCTGCTGGTTGGGGTGTGCTCTCCGCTTGCTTCTACGTGCTTGATGATGCTTGTTTAACTGGCGAGTAACTACGAAGCCGTGATCAGAGTAAAGCGCCCGCGCGCCCCGCGTAAGAGGCAACGGGACCCCGCTTCATAACGAACGGGCCCCCGCGGCGCAGCGTTCTGCGATGCGGGGACCCGTTCGTCTACCGGCCAGTAGAAGCGAGGGGCGGGGCTGCGTGCCGCCGCTGCTCGCTCCACATCTGCGTGCTACTTCTTGGCCTTGGTCTCCCCGGCGGACTCGTCGGTCGACAGCACGGAGATGAACGCGTCCTGCGGCACCTCCACGTTGCCGACCATCTTCATCCGCTTCTTGCCTTCCTTCTGCTTCTCCAGCAGCTTCCGCTTACGGGAGATGTCACCGCCGTAGCACTTGGCGAGGACGTCCTTGCGGATGGCGCGGACGGTCTCACGGGCGATGACCCGGGAGCCGATGGCCGCCTGGATCGGCACCTCGAAGTTCTGCCGCGGGATGAGCTTCTGCAGCTTGGCGACGAGCCGTACGCCGTACGCGTAGGCCTTGTCCTTGTGCGTGACCGCGGAGAACGCGTCGACCTTGTCGCCGTGCAGCAGGATGTCGACCTTGACGAGCTGGGCGGACTGCTCGCCGGTGGGCTCGTAGTCGAGGGAGGCGTAGCCCCGCGTCTTGGACTTCAGCTGGTCGAAGAAGTCGAAGACGATCTCGGCGAGCGGCAGGGTGTAGCGGATCTCGACCCGGTCCTCGGAGAGGTAGTCCATGCCGAGGAGCGTGCCGCGGCGCTGCTGGCAGAGCTCCATGATCGCGCCGATGAACTCACTGGGCGCCAGGACCGTGGCCCGGACGACCGGCTCGTGCACCTTGTCGATCTTGCCCTCGGGGAATTCACTCGGGTTGGTGACGACGTGCTCGCTGCCGTCCTCCATCTCGACGCGGTAGACCACGTTGGGGGCGGTGGCGATGAGGTCGAGACCGAACTCGCGCTCCAGCCGCTCGCGGACCACGTCGAGGTGGAGCAGACCGAGGAAGCCGACGCGGAAGCCGAAGCCGAGCGCGGCGGACGTCTCCGGCTCGTACACCAGGGCGGCATCGTTGAGCTGGAGCTTGTCCAGGGCCTCGCGCAGGTCCGGGTAGTCCGACCCGTCCAGCGGGTACAGACCCGAGAAGACCATCGGCTTGGGGTCCTTGTAGCCGCCCAGCGCCTCGGTCGCCCCGTTGCTCAGGGAGGTGATCGTGTCACCGACCTTGGACTGCCGGACGTCCTTCACGCCGGTGATGATGTAGCCGACCTCACCGACGCCGATGCCGTCGGACGGGGTCATCTCCGGGGAGGAGACACCGATCTCCAGGAGCTCGTGGGTGGCTCCGGTCGACATCATCCGGATGCGCTCGCGCTTGTTCAGCTGGCCGTCGACGACTCGGACGTACGTGACGACACCGCGGTACGCGTCGTAGACCGAGTCGAAGATCATCGCGCGGGCGGGTGCGTCCGCCTTGCCGACGGGCGCCGGGACGTCCCGGACCACCCGGTCGAGCAGCGCGTCCACGCCCACACCGGTCTTCGCGGAGACCTTGAGGACGTCCTCGGGCTGGCAGCCGATGAGGTTGGCCAGCTCCTCGGAGAACTTCTCGGGCTGGGCGGCCGGCAGGTCGATCTTGTTGAGCACCGGGACGATGGTGAGGTCGTTCTCCATCGCCAGATAGAGGTTGGCCAGCGTCTGGGCCTCGATGCCCTGCGCGGCGTCGACCAGCAGGACCGTCCCCTCACAGGCGGCCAGCGACCGGGAGACCTCGTAGGTGAAGTCGACGTGTCCCGGGGTGTCGATCATGTTGAGGACGTGGGTGCTGCCCTGGCCCTCACCGGTCGTGGGCGCCCAGGGCAGTCGCACCGCCTGGGACTTGATGGTGATGCCACGCTCGCGCTCGATGTCCATCCGGTCGAGGTACTGAGCGCGCATCTGCCGCACATCGACCACACCGGTCAGCTGGAGCATCCGGTCGGCAAGGGTCGACTTGCCGTGGTCGATGTGCGCGATGATGCAGAAGTTGCGGATCAGCGCCGGGTCGGTACGGCTCGGCTCGGGCACGTGGAGAGGAGTCGCGGGCACGCAGGGTCCTGATTCTTGAGACGCCGAACGCCGTGTCTCGGGTCGATGTCGGGTCGGTCGGATCTGTACGTAGCCTCCATCGTCCCACGCCTGCGGGGCGAAGACCGGTTTGGGCCGGTCGGAGTGCGACTGGTACCGTGGACAGCTGTGCCTCGTGGCTCTCGGGCCGCAAGGACACACATCGAAGATCCAACGAACCTGAAAAGGCTCTTTCGTGGCGAACATCAAGTCCCAGATCAAGCGGAACAAGACGAACGAGAAGGCGCGCCTGCGCAACAAGGCCGTCAAGTCGTCGCTCAAGACCTCGATCCGCAAGGCCCGCGAGGCCGTCGTGGCGGGCGACGTCGAGAAGGCCACCGTGGCCGTTCGCGACGCTTCGCGTGCCCTCGACAAGGCTGTCTCGAAGGGTGTCATCCACAAGAACGCCGCCGCCAACAAGAAGTCGGCGCTGGCCACCAAGGTTGCCACCCTCCAGGGCTGAGCATTCTGATGTGATCGCCGGTACGGATCCAGCGGGCCCTCTCTCCCGCTCCTGACCGGCACCCCGCGCCGCACACCGAACCTGCGTTCGCCACGCGGGTGCGGCGCACCAAGCGCATGTCGAAGGCCCCCGCTGCTCCCCTCCCCAGGGAAGCAGCGGGGGCCTTCGTCATGCCCGAGCCCGTCCGGCGATCGAGGACAGGGCAGTCAGTGCAAGCCTGTCCAACGATGAGGCAGGGCGGTCAGGCGGACGGACCGGAACCCGAGGCCACCGCCCCGCACGGGCCCCGCTACCGCCCCGTCCGCGCCGCCCGCGCCACCGCGACCACGGCCTTCTCCAGCGCGTACTCCGGGTCGTCCCCGCCGCCCTTGACCCCCGCGTCCGCGTCCGCGACCGCCCGGAGCGCCACCGCCACCCCGTCCGGCGTCCAGCCCCGCATCTGCTGACGCACCCGGTCGATCTTCCAGGGCGGCATGCCCAGTTCCCGGGCGAGATCGGCCGGCCGGCCGCCCCGCGCCGACGAGAGCTTGCCGATCGCCCGTACGCCCTGCGCGAGCGCGCTGGTGATCAGGACGGGGGCGACCCCCGTCGACAGGGACCAGCGCAGCGCCTCCAGGGCCTCCGCAGCCCGTCCCTCGACCGCCCGGTCGGCGACGGTGAAGCTCGACGCCTCCGCACGGCCCGTGTAATAGCGCCCGACGACGGACTCGTCGATCGTGCCCTCGACGTCCGCGACGAGCTGCGAGACCGCGCTGGCCAGCTCACGCAGATCGCTGCCGATGGAGTCGACCAGCGCCTGGCACGCCTCGGGGGTGGCCGAGCGGCCCAGCGTCCGGAACTCGCCCCGTACGAAGGAGAGGCGCTCGGCGGGCTTGGTGGTCTTCGGACACGCGACCTCCCGCGCCCCGGCCTTGCGCGCCGCGTCGAGCAGCCCCTTGCCCTTGGCGCCGCCCGCGTGGAGCAGCATGAGGGTGATCTCCTCGACCGGATCGTCCAGATACTTCTTGACGTCCTTGATCGTGTCGGCGGAGAGATCCTGCGCGTTGCGCACGATCACCACCTTGCGCTCGGCGAAGAGCGAGGGGCTCGTCAGCTCGGCGAGTGTGCCCGGCTGGAGCTGGTCGGAGGCGAGGTCCCGGACGTCCGTGTCGGCGTCGGAGGCGCGGGCCGCCGCCACCACCTGCTGCACGGCACGGTCAAGGAGCAGGTCCTCCTGCCCCACGGCGAGCGTGAGGGGGGCGAGCGGGTCGTCGGTGGAATTCCTTCTGGTGGCCATCGCCGTCCAGCATCCCACGGGCCACTGACAGCCCGGCTGCGACCGGGGCACTTCGGCACGTACCCGAGAATGGGCGGGTGAGCGATGTGAGACATGTACTGGTGCTGCCCGACCGCGATGCCGCGGAGGAGGCGGCAGGAGAGCTGGCCGACCGGTTCGGGGTCGCGGAGGAGCCGCAGCTCGTACGCGACGCGCTGGCCGGCGAGGACGACGCCGAGGACGCCCAGTGGCTCCTGGTCGTCGAGGACCCCGACCGGCGCCTGGACTCCGAGGCGCTCGACGCCTTCGCCGCGGAGTACGACGGCTGGCTGGAGGCGCCGTAGCGGCCGCCCTGCGCGGGCCCGTCAGCCCTTCGGGACGATCTGGATGTCCATGTCGATCTCGATGCTGGGGCCGACCACGGCAATGCCACGGGCCAGCATCGTCTGCCAGGTGAGGGTGAAGTCCTCACGGTGCAGTTCGGTGGTGGCGCGGCAGGCGGCGCGCGTCTCGCCCTCCAGCCCGTTGCCGAGGCCGAGGTACTGGGTGTCCAGCGTCACCGTACGGCTCACCCCGTGCAGGGTGAGCGCGCCGCTCACACCCCAGCGGCTGCCGCCCCGGTGGACGAAGCGCTCGCTGTAGAACTCCAGCGTCGGAAAGCGGCCGACGTCGAGGAAGTCGCCCGAGCGCAGGTGGTCGTCGCGCATCTGGACGTTCGTGTCGATCGACGCGGCATCGATGATCACGTGCATGGCCGAGTCCTCCATGCGGTCGGCGATCCGGACCGCACCGGCGAAGGTGTTGAACCGGCCGCGGATACGAGCCATCCCGATGTGCCGGGCCGTGAATCCGATCTGGGAGTGCATCGGCTCGATCTCCCACTCGCCCGGCTCGGGAAGCTGCGGAGGCACGGAAACCTGCAGGGTGACATCGCCCAGGCCCGTGTGAGCACCCTCGGTGACCACGGCCGCGCCGTGGAACGGGGTGAACCCCTCCGCCGTGAGAGCGAGTCGGTACTCCCCCGCCGGCACCGTGGCGAGCACACTGCCGAACGGGTCCGTCTCCCCGCTGACGACCTTGCGTCCCGCGGCGTCCGTGACGACGAACGCGGCCTGCCGCACCACCTCGTTGACCGGGTCGAGCACCCGGCAGCTGAGGACACCCGCGGAGTCCGGTATGGCGAGTCCGGCGAGGGCGTTACCGCGTACGGCACCCGTCGCTCCTTTGTTTCCGAGCCAACGGCCGAACATCTTTCGCGCACTCCCGGGGGCGGTTTCACCTCGGGCCGAAGGACTGGACGTCATTGTCGGAACAGCGGCCCGCCGACGAGCATGCATTCGATCACCAATGCGGCGTTCGAGGCAAACAGAGGCGCTCGCGAGGGCTTGGGGGGAGGTGTTACCGAAGGTCCGAATTGATCGTTCCGGTTGTGTGTGTCACCCATTCGACGCAGAAACGCCCACCCCTCCCTCGGGAGGAAGCCGGTCGAGGCGCACTCCGAAGTGTTCGCGGTAGGCGGCGAGAACTTCCTCGTCGCTCCCCAGTTCCGTCTCGTGGCGCTCCGTCCCCACCGTCGTGAGGAGCTTGTGGCCCTTGAGCGTGATCCGCCCGGTGGCGGTGAAGCGCGAGCAGACCGGTGACCGGGTGAAGCCGGATTCGGGCGAGGTCCGGTGGTACCAGGATCCGCCCCTGAAGTCGTCAAGCTCCCGGGGCCGCAGGTCCAGACGGAACTCGGGCGCGCCGTCCCGCAGCAGATCGAGGTCCCCGTAGCCGCAGGGAACCCCGGCGCCAGGGGAAGCCCCGTCGATGCCCTCGGCGGAGGCCTGCGCGATCCGGAAGGTGCCGCGCGGGTCCCGCTGGTCCGCGCGGTCACCGAGCGCGAGCGGACCCTCGGCATGGTCACCGAAACCGACATCGGCGAGCCACGGCCCCGTGCCGTCGTCCGTCTCCACCCGCAGCGCCATGTGGTCGTACGGGATACCGAGCCGCCCCGCCTCACCGTAGACCCGTGCCTGGAGCAGCGTGACGCGGAAGCCGAGGGCCCGCAGCAACACCGCGAAGGCGCCGTTGAGTTCGTAGCAGAAGCCGCCGCGGCGGTCCGCCACGATCTTGTCGAGGAGCAACTCCTCCTCCAGCACGATGTCCTCGCCGAGGTGGATCGACAGGTTCTCGAAGGGCACGGTGGTGAGGTGGCGCCCTTGCAACTCGCGCAG
The DNA here is from genome assembly GCF_036195045.1 of Streptomyces sp. NBC_00236. Lineage (NCBI taxonomy): Bacteria > Bacillati > Actinomycetota > Actinomycetes > Kitasatosporales > Streptomycetaceae > Streptomyces > Streptomyces sp. NBC_00236. The sequence goes on from NZ_CP108100.1 coordinate 2,510,056, forward strand.
CGCCGCCGCGTCGGGCCGGGCGGGCCGGTCGGCGCCGATGCGCTCCAGGTAGGCGTCGGTGGTCTGCGGCAGTCGTGGGTCCATGAGGGCAGTCTGTCCCGACGGACGGCACCACGTCGCGCACCCGTGATCAATACACCGGGGTCGTGGTCCGGACGAGACTTCGCGAACACGCCCCGGCCCTGCGGACACCGGGGCCGAGGGCGGAGGGGTGGGTTCATGACCGGCCCACCGCCCGCAGTCCCGCCCCGGCGCCCGTCACCGCGATCGCGCCGTCCCGGTCCGTTCTGAGCACCACCGCTCCCCCGGACCTGAGCGCCTCGACCGTCCGCGCGGCAGGGTGCCCGTACGGGTTGTCCCGCCCCACGCTCACCAGCGCGAACCTCGGACGCGTGCTGCGCACCAGAGCAGCGTCCTGATGCGCGGAACCGTGGTGGGCGACCTTGAGGACATCCACCCGCGGCAGCGTCGGGTGGCTGCGCAACAGACCCTGCTGAGCCGGGGGTTCGAGGTCGCCGAGGAGCAGCAGCGTGAGCCCGCCGGTCCGTACGAGCAGGGTGACGCTCGCGTCGTTCGGCTCCTGGGGCACGGGACCGGCGGCCGAACCCGCCGCCGCCGTCGCGCCGTCGGGCGGCCACAGGACCTGCCATGCGAGCGCGCCGGTCCTGCGCCGCTCCCCGGGGGCGGTGCGCACCAGGGGGATGCCGGCCGCGGCGGCGGTTCTCCTGACGAACGCGGCCTGTTCCGGGGGCTCGTCCAGGCTCGTCGTCTGAATCGCTCCCACCGCTCTGCCCCGCAGCACCCCGGTCAGGCCACGCACGTGGTCCGCGTGGAAGTGGGTGAGCAGGAGCAGCGGGACGCGGGTGACGGCCAGGTCGCGCAGGCACCGGTCGACCAGCCGGGGATCGGGTCCGGCATCGACGACCACACCTGTCCCGGGTCCGGCCGCGAGCACCAGGGCGTCCCCCTGACCGACATCGCACATCGCGAACGCCCAGCCCGGCGGCGGCCATCCCGTCAGCACCCGGGTCAGCGGCACCGGCCGGAGCACCGCGAGCACCAGCAGGAGCGCGGCGGCCGAACAGATCCACGGGCGGGGTCCGACGCGCCGGGCGAACAGCACCAGCAGCACCGTCAGCGCGGCCAGCAGCAGCGCCCCCGGGCGGCCGTCGGGCCAGTCGATCTCCGCCCCGGGGAGCGCTGCCCCGGTTCGGGCCACGGCCGCGATCCACCCCGCCGGCCAACCCGCCACCCGGGCGAGCAGCTCGGCCACCGGCATGGTCACCGGGGCCATGGCCAGCACGGCGAATCCCAGCACCGTGGCGGGCGCCACCGCGAACTCGGCCAGCAGATTGCACGGGATGCCCACCAGACTCACGCGCGAGGCGAGCAGCACCACGACGGGCGAGCACACCGCTTGCGCCGCTGCGGCGGCAGCCAGCGCCTCCGCCAACCGCGGTGGTACGCGCCGCCGTTGCAGCGCTTCGCTCCACCGAGGGGCCAGAGTGAGGAGGGCTCCGGTGGCCAGCACCGACAGGACGAAGCCGTAACTGCGTGCCAGCCACGGGTCGTAGAGCACCAGCAGCAGAACGGCGGCGGCCAGCGCCGGGATCAGTGTTCTGCGCCGCCCGGTGCCGATGGCCAGCAGCGTGATCAGACCGCAGGCCGCGGCCCGCAGCACGCTCGGTTCCGGCCGGCAGACGAGCACGAAGGCGAGGGTGAGCCCGCCGCCGAGCAGAGCGGTGCCGCGCAGCGAGATCCCCAACACGGGTGCCAGACCGCGGCGCTCGACACGCAGGGCACGTCCGGGCGGCCCGATGAGCAGCACGAGCAGGATCGCCAGATTGGCACCCGACACCGCCATGAGGTGAGTGAGGTCGGTCGCCCGGAAGGCCTCGTGCAGTTCCGGCGTGACCCGCGTGGTGTCGCCGACCACCAGTCCGGGCAGAAGCGCCCGCGCATCGGGGCCGAGGCCGTCCGTCGCCGTGCGCAGGCCTGCGCGCAGCCCGCCCGCGGTGCGCTGGAGCCGGGTGGGCCGGCCGATGACGCGGGGCAGGCCCTTTCCCTCGGCGCGCAGCACGGCGGTGGCGCGCTCCCCGCCGTGCAGCGGCGGTGCCAGCCTGCCGCTGACGCGCAGCCGGGTGGACGGAAGCAGTCGCTGCCACTGCGCCGCCGCGGTCCCGGGTGTGACGATGACCAGGACAGGCGTGCGCAGTCCGACGGCCGCTCCGCCGGGCCTCGCCAGCCGGACGATCTCGGCGTCCAGGAGCAGGGAAGCGGGGGTGCTGTGGTCGCCACGCACCCGGGGAGCCGTGCGGCGGGCGTCGGAGGTCAGGATGATCTCCGCGTCGATGCCGGCGAACTGCACGGCCAGCCCGGGCACGGGACCCTGCCGCGCATCGGCCCTGTGCAGCCCTGCTGAGGCCGCCCCGGCCGCCGCGCACAGCAGCGCCGCCGCGGCAGCCGTGGTGTGCAGCCTGGAGGGCGACCGGCCTCGCCTCCCCGCGCCGCTCCCCTCACGACCCGTTCCTGACGGGTGTGCCGTGCGGAAGGGCCGTGAGCCGGGCAGGGCGAGGAGGAGCATGGCTGCGCCGAGGCAGAGCCCCACCCCTGCGGTCGCCCAGTGGCCGGGAACGTCCAGGGCTGCCGCGGCACCGGCCCAGGCCGCCAGGGCCGGCGGAACCAGCCGCAGATCGACGGGGCCCTCCTGCCGGGGGTCGGAGGCCCCCAGTCGCCTGCCCGATGCCGTGTGGACGTCCTGGACGTTCATGGACGTACCAGTGGGCGGAGTTCGGCGAACCGGCGGTCACCGATTCCGTTGACCTCGCGGAGCTCGTTGACGGACCGGAATCCGCCGTGCCGCGTGCGGTAGTCGACGATGTGCTGGGCGAGGACGGGGCCGACGCCGGGCAGGGTGTCGAGCTGTTCCACCGTCGCGGTGTTGAGGCCCACCGGGCCGGCCGCACCGCCCTGCCCGGCCGCCGCCGTGGGGCCGCCGACGGCTCCTCCCGCACCACCTGCGGCAGTCGGGCCCGGTGGGGCGCCCACGATGATCTGCTCTCCGTCGATGAGGACGCGGGCCCGGTTGAGGCTGTCGAGGCTCACGCCCGGCCTTGCCCCTCCCGCCACGCGCAGCGCGTCGGCGACCCTGGCTCCGTACGGCAGTCGATGGATCCCGGGCCGCCTCACCTTCCCGCTCACGTCCACCACGACCTGCCCGCCCGGCCCGGCGGCGGGTGGCGTGCCGGGCGAGGGCTCAGGCGTCCCGGCCCCGCCGCCCGTGGCCGCCTGCGCGTCACCGTTCGCGTCCGTCTCCGCCACGGGCATGTGCACGGCCTCGCCGACCCGCTCCGGAGCGGGTACGGAACCGGGACGCGCGGACCAGAAGTGCGTCGCGGCGAACACGGCTGCCGCGACCAGAACGACACTGAGCGCGGCCAGGGTCCTCGGTTCCAGTCCGCACCTGAGCTGGAGCCACACCGGAATCCGCTCCCGCAATGCGGGAACAGCCCGCCCCCGGCCGTCCGCAGATACCCGACCCGGCGAAGACCGCACCGGCGGACCCGGCAAAGGGCCCGGCAAAGTGCCTGCCGAAGGGCCTGGGGACGGGCCTGGGGAAGGGCCTGGGGGTGAAGTCCCTTGCGGGGACGCCCCGGACGGGGGCGGAGCAGTCGTCACAGGGCGGGAGACGGTCGCCACTTCAGAGAAGGAGGCCATCCCCGCACGACCGTTCGACGCCGGCGGACGAGGAGCTGTCACAGCGGTAGGCAGGTCCGGGGACGGACACGCAGACAACGACGTACGCCCAGCCGACGCGGCATCCGTACCCACCCCCACCACCGGCCGCGCGACCCGCCCCCCGTAACCGCCCGCCATCAGCGCGTCCGCACGGCTGCGCGAGGCGGCAGCCGCGGCGGTACGCCCCCGCACCCGCCCCGGCACCCGCATCCGGCCCGGCCCGGTCCCCGCCCCTCCCCGGACACGGCCCGGCCCGCTGCCCGCCCCGGAGACTCCGGGCCCGGACCCGGACCCCGACCCGGCGAATCGACTGAGGACGCTGACCCGCCCGACACGTCCCACGCGTCCAACGCCGACGGCTACACCTACACCACGGTCAGCACGATTGCTTGCTCGACTGGTTGCACGCCTGCTCGCACGGCTACTGGCACGACTGCTTGCAGAACTGGTTGCACGACTGGTTGCACTGTGTGATCGGGAAGCCATGCCGCAGACGCTAGGCACATCCGCAGGATCTCGCTGAGCACACCCAATTCCGGTGGAAAACCGGCCCTTTGTGGATAACCGCGCCACCCCGGAAAGTGACGTCAGCGAGGCGAAATCACTGCTCCCAGCAGCCCCGGACCGGTGTGTGCGCCGATCACCGCACCCACCTCACTGACATGCAGATCGGCCAGGCCGGGAATCCGCTCACGCAGCCGCTCGGCCAGGCGCTCAGCCCGCTCCGGGGCCGCGAGGTGGTGCACCGCGATGTCCACCGGTCCGCTTCCCGCCCGCTCCGCGACGATCTCCTCCAGCCGGGCGATGGCCTTCGAGGCTGTCCGTACCTTCTCCAGCAGTTCGATCCGGCCGCCGTCCAGCTGAAGGAGCGGCTTCACGGCAAGGGCCGAACCGAACAGGGCCTGCGCGGCGCCGATCCGGCCGCCGCGGCGCAGATAGTCCAGGGTGTCGACGTAGAAGTAGGCCGACGTGCCCGCCGCCCTCTTCTCGGCGGCGGCCACCGCATCGTCCTGGCTGCCGCCGGCCTCGGCCGTCTCCGCCGCGGCCAGGGCGCAGAATCCGAGGGCCATGGCGACCATGCCGGTGTCCACCACGCGCACCGGCACCGGGGCGTCCTTCGCCGCGAGCAGGGCGGCGTCGTACGTGCCGGAGAACTCCGCCGACAGGTGCAGCGAGACGATGGCGCTCGCCCCCGCGTCGGCAGCCGCGCGGTAGGCGGCGGCGAAGACCTCGGGGCTGGGCCGTGACGTCGTCACGGAACGGCGCTTCTGCAGGGCCAGGGCGAGGGAGCGGGCCGAGATCTCGGTACCCTCCTCCAGCGCCTGGTCGCCGAGAACGACGGTCAGCGGCACTGCGGTGATGCCATGCCGTTCCATCGCCTGGGGCGGCAGGTAGGCCGTGGAATCGGTGACGATCGCGACATGGCGGGACATGAGCGGGAGGTTACCTGCCGGGGAGGGGGCTCGGCAGTCCGACCCCGACCGAATGATCAGTTCCGGTCGCTTCGGGCCGCATCCCGCCATCCCCGTTCACCTGCTGCCCGGCCGCCACAGCCCTCCTGCCAACCGTGGCCACGACCCACGGCGGCAGGCGCTTGACCGCAACCGCCGCCCCTGGCCACGACGACAGGCGCTTGACCGCAACCGCCGCCCCCGGCCACGACCGCCGACGCCGACGCCGGCCACACGATCATAACGGCCGGTCCTGGCCACAACCACCGCCCTGCCCTCGCTCGCATCCGCGCCCGCGTCGCGCCCTCGGCCGCGCCTCGCCCGCGCCGTGCCCGCGCCTCGCCCGCATCCGCGCCGAAAGGATCCGCTTCCGCGAACGCCGTCAGTTCGTGGTCTCCGGCCGTGCCGCCTTCTGCCACGGATATTCCGTCCGCAGCCGGGGGTCCGGGGCCGTGATGGCCTGCGGGGCCCCTTCAGCGCCTGCCGGGCCCGTCCCGGACTGCTCCTGGCCGCGGGCCGCCGGAGCCTCCGGAGACGCCGCCGTCCGGGCCTCCGCAGCCGGCTCCTCCGTCGTCCAGTGCCGCAGCGCTCCGGCCTCCACGTCGATCTGCACGTTCAGCGCCTCCAGATCGTCGTCGGCGAACTGCCGGGCCCGGTCCCTGGCGGCCCAACGCAGGGACTCCGCGGCGCGCGTGATCCGCTCGGTGCGCTTCTTCAGGTCCGGCAGCAGCGAGGCGACCGTCGCCTTGTCGGGCTCGCGTTCCAGCCGCTTCAGGTCCTCGTCCAGCTCGCGGCCGTGCACCCCGAGACGCTGGAACAGGCCCAGCGACTCCGAGAGCGAGGCGTCCTCGACCGCGCCCGACTGCAGCGCCTCCTGAGTGGCCCGCATCGAGGTGCGCAGCGAGAGGCGGAGCTGTGCCAGCTCGCCGCCGACGCCCAGTTGTCCGTAGCTCTTGGCCCGCAGCGTGGTGTCCTCCACCGTGCGGCGGGCCTGCGTGATGGTGCGGTCCACGCCGCGCTTGGCCGCCCCGACGACCTTGACGGTCGCGTAGACGCCCAGGGCCATGAAGGCGACGACGAGCAGCCCCAGAATCAGGATGACGGCTTCCATGAGCGCCCCTCGGATGGTGTGACGGCTTGCGGCACGGTTTCACCCGCCCCTCCACCGTAAACGGAACGGGCAGGCGGAGGGTTCCATCGGAACCCCCAACCTGCCCGTAGGGGAAAGCCCTCACACCGTCATGAGGACGGGCGCCACGACCGTCGGCTAGGCCGGAACGATGTTCACCAGCTTCGGTGCCCGGACGATCACCTTGCGGATGCCCGCCCCGTCCAGTGCCGCGACGACGGCCGGGTCGGCCAGGGCCAGGGCCTCCAGCTCGGCGTCCGTGATCGACGGGGAGATCTCCAGGCGCGCCTTGACCTTGCCCTTGATCTGGACGACGCAGGTCACGGTCTCGTCCACGACGTACGCCGGGTCGGCGACCGGGAAGTCCTGGTGCACGACCGACTCGGTGTGGCCCAGTCGGCGCCACAGCTCCTCGGCGATGTGCGGCGCCAGCGGCGCCACCAGCAGCACCAGTGCCTCGGCGACGGGACGCGGCAGCGGGCCACCGGCCTTGGTCAGGTGGTTGTTCAGCTCTGTGACCTTGGCGATGGCCGTGTTGAAGCGCATCCCGGCCATGTCGCCGCCGACGCCGTCGATCGCCTTGTGCAGCGCGCGCAGCGTGTCCTCGCCGGGCTCGGTGTCGACGACGGTGACCTCGCCGCTCTCCTCGTCGACGATGTTGCGCCACAGGCGCTGCAGCAGGCGGTACTGGCCGACGACCGCGCGCGTGTCCCAGGGGCGCGACACGTCCAGGGGACCCATGGCCATCTCGTACAGGCGCAGCGTGTCGGCGCCGTACTCGCCGCAGATCTCGTCGGGCGTCACGGCGTTCTTCAGGGACTTGCCCATCTTGCCCAGGACGCGGGAGACCTTCTCTCCCTCGTAGTAGTACGCCCCGTCGCGCTCCTCGACCTCGGCCGCCGGGACCGCGATGCCGCGGCTGTCCCGGTAGACGAAGGCCTGGATCATGCCCTGGTTGTACAGCTTGTGGAACGGCTCGGCGGAGGAGACGTGGCCCAGGTCGTGCAGCACCTTGGACCAGAAGCGGGCGTACAGCAGGTGCAGCACCGCGTGCTCGGCACCGCCCACGTACAGGTCGACGCCGCCGGTCGGCTGCCCCTCGCGCGGGCCCATCCAGTACTGCTCGATCGCCGGGTCGACCAGCTTCTCGCTGTTGTTCGGGTCCAGGTAGCGCAGCTCGTACCAGCAGGAACCGGCCCAGTTGGGCATGGTGTTGGTCTCGCGGCGGTACTTCCTGGGGCCGTTGCCGTCGCCCAGGTCCAGCGTGACGTTGACCCAGTCGGCGTTGCGCGACAGCGGGGTCTCGGGCTGGGTGTCGGCGTCGTCCGGGTCGAAGGTGCGCGGCGAGTAGTCGTCGACCTCCGGCAGTTCCAGCGGCAGCATCGACTCGGGCAGCGGGTGGGCGATGCCCTCCTCGTCGTACACGATCGGGAAGGGCTCGCCCCAGTAGCGCTGGCGGCTGAACAGCCAGTCGCGCAGCCGGAAGTTGACGGTGCCCTCGCCGACCCCGTGCTCCTTCAGCCACTCGGTGATCCGGATCTTGGCGTCCACGACGCCCAGGCCGTCCAGCGAGATCTCGTCGTTCGCGGAGTTGACCAGCTTGGCGTCGTACGAGCCGAAGGCGTCCTCCCACGTGGAGGCGTCCGTGCCGCGGTCGTCCGACGGCTCGACGACACAGCGCATCGGCAGCTCGAAGGCGCGCGCGAAGGCGAAGTCGCGCGCGTCGTGCGCCGGTACGGCCATGATCGCGCCGGTGCCGTAGCCCATCAGGACGTAGTCGGCGATGAAGACGGGTACCTGCTCGCCGCTGACCGGGTTGGTCGCGTACGCACCGGTGAAGACGCCCGTCTTGTCCTTGGCCTCGGCCTGCCGCTCCACGTCGGACTTGGCGGCGGCCTGCTTGCGGTACGCGGTGACGGCCTCGGCCGGGGTGGCGTGGCCGCCGGTCCAGACGGCGTGGGTGCCGTCGGGCCAGGCGGCGGGAGTGATCCGCTCGACCAGCTCGTGCTCCGGCGCCAGCACCATGTAGGTGGCGCCGAACAGGGTGTCCTGGCGGGTGGTGAAGACGGTGATGCTGCCGGCCCCGTCGACGGGGAAGTCGACGCGCGCGCCCTCGGAGCGGCCGATCCAGTTGCGCTGCTGCAGCTTGATGGCCTCGGGCCAGTCCAGCCCGTCCAGGTCGTTCAGCAGGCGGTCGGCGTAGGCCGTGATGCGCATGTTCCACTGACGCAGCTTGGCCTTGAAGACGGGGAAGTTGCCGCGCTCGGAGCGGCCGTCGGCGGTGACCTCCTCGTTGGCCAGGACGGTGCCCAGGCCGGGCGACCAGTTGACGGGTGCGTCGGAGGCGTAGGCCAGCCGGTGGTCGCTCAGGACGTCGGCGCGCTCGGCGGCGCTCAGCGCGCTCCAGTCACGGCCGTCCGGGGTCGGGCGCTCGCCGCTCTCGAACTGGGCGACCAGTTCGGCGATGGGCCGGGCGCGGTCCGCGTCGGTGTCGTACCAGGAGTTGAAGATCTGCAGGAAGATCCACTGGGTCCACTTGTAGTACTCGGACTCGATCGTGGCGAACGAGCGGCGCTTGTCGTGGCCCAGGCCCAGCCGGCGCAGCTGCGCCGTCATGTTCTCGATGTTGGCCTCGGTCGAGATCCGCGGGTGCGTGCCGGTCTGTACGGCGTACTGCTCCGCGGGCAGGCCGAAGGCGTCGAAGCCCAGGGTGTGCAGGACGTTGTGGCCGGTCATCCGCTGGTGACGGGCGAAGACGTCGGTGGCGATGTAGCCCAGCGGGTGGCCCACGTGCAGCCCCGCACCCGAGGGGTACGGGAACATGTCCATGATGAACTTCTTCGGCTTGGCGGCCAGCTCCGGGTCGCCCGCCAGGTCACCGGTCGGGTTCGGCGCCTCGTAGGTGCCCTCGGCGTCCCAGAAGTCCTGCCAGCGTGCCTCGATGTCGGCGGCCATCGCTGCCGTATAGCGGTGCGGCGCAGCAACGTCGGCTGCGGAATTCGTCTCGCTCATGATCCTCAAAGCTCCATCGATCGTCATCTGCCGGCGCCCACGTCTACGGACACGCGTCTACGGAAACGAAAAAGCCCCTCGCACAGGAGGGGACGCCGCGCTGATGCCGACCAGGCATTCTCACCGGTCGGGACTGATCAGCGCGGCTCGCTAAGCAGAAGGCGTACGGCACGCATGGCGTCAGGGTACCGCACAGGCCCGGCTCTCTTCCGGGCACCGCCGATCCGTGGACACGGGGGGCGGTGGGCCACGCGTCAGAACGTCCGGGAAGCGGGGGTTACTCCGCGTAATGCCCTCTATCGGGGCAACCATCCAAACCTCGTACCGGCCGGTATGGAGCGACTTAGCATGCGGCAACGGGACCGCTTTGCCGAGCCATTCGGAGTCGCCCCCCATGAACCCTCATCGCAAGATCCGCTCATCGGCCGCCCCTCTCCAGGGGCCGAGCCGTCAGGTACAGGGCGGGCTGACCGTCGCTGTGCTGGTTCTCCTGCCGCTGCTCGCCGTGGCGGGCAGTGACGGTGTGCGCGCCACGCTCGACTTCACGACCGGTGTCCTCTCGCTGGTCTCGCTCACCGCCGCGGTGGGCTGGGGCCTCCTCGCGACCGACCGGCTGTTCCTCTCCTCGCGTCAGCGGCTGATCGGCCAGGCCGTCCACCGCACCGCCGCTGCCGCCTCGCTGGGCTTCCTGCTGCTCCATGTCACGGTGAAGGTCTCGCTGGGGCACGTGGCGCTGCTCGGCGCCGTCATCCCCTTCGGTCTCGGTGTCGGGGGTACGGCGGGGCTCATCGGTTTCGGCGCGCTGGCCGGACTGCTGATGGTGGTGGCCGCCGCCACGGGCGCGCTGCGCAGCGCCTTCGCCAGCCCCAGCAAGGTCGCCGGGCGCTGGCGTGCGCTGCACGCGCTGTCCTACCCGGCCTGGTGCGCCGCGCTGGTGCACGGTCTGTACGCGGGCCGGCCGCCCGCCGTCTGGGTCGTCGTGATGTACAGCCTGTGTCTCGTCGCGGTGGCGGCCGTGCTGTGCCTGCGCGTGCTGCCACCGCCGGTGAAGCGTCGGATCGCCGGACTGATCACCGCTCTGGTCAAGCCGGACGCCCTGCCCGCCGATCCGGACCCGGTGGCCCGCGAGGCGCCGCTGCCCGGTGCGGACACCACGACCCTGCCGGGGACGTACGGGCCGGACGCGGTCAGCACCGGCACCGGTCGGAGCGGCGTCGGCAGTCAGCCGCGCGGCACCCCGCTGCCCTCGTCCTTCGAGCACCCCCGGACCACACTCCGGGCACCCGCCCCGCCGCTGTACGAGGCCCCGCCCCGCAGCTCCGACCGCCTGGGCGGCCCGCCCCCGGGCCGGCCCGGCGGCCTCACGGGGCCCGGGCCGGGGATCGCCGCCGGGTACCGCGCGGTCTCACCGACCGCCGGAACGGCCACACGACGAGAACCGTCCGGCCGCTGGCCGGCGCCGTCGCCCGCTCCGCCGGCCCAGGCGCTGCGGCCGCCGCCCGCGCCCGCCGCGGCGGCGGACCCTCCGTACACCGCGTACGAGCCGCCCACGCCCTACGCCCCCGCCCAGGAGCCTCCGCGCGTCTCCGGAGCCGCGACCGCCCCGCTGCCCGCCGTCGGCGACACCGCACCGCTTCCGGGGCCGTTCTACCCGCCCCCGGCCGGAGAGCCCTGGACCGCACCCGCAGGAGACCGACCGTGAACATCCCCCTCCCCGACGTACCGGAAGTGCGCGTCGTCGGCCTCCCCCAACTGACCAGCGGCTTCGACCTGGTGGAGCGGCTCGACCTCGGTATGCACCTGAAGGTGCACGGACCGCTGGAGCCGATGACCGGCGAACGTCTGGCGGAGCTCGCCGAGGCCATCTCGCTGAACGGCCGCGGCGGCGCCGGATTCCCCTTCGGCAGAAAGCTGCGGGCCGTCGCCAAGGCGTCGATCCGGCGAGGGGTGCGGCCGGTCGTCGTGATCAACGGCAGCGAGGGCGAGCCCGCCTGCCGCAAGGACACGGTGCTCCTCAACCGCGCTCCGCACCTCATCCTGGACGGCGCCCTGCTGGCCGCGGAGGCGCTCGGCGCCCGCACCCTGATCGTCGCCGTCACCCGTAACTCCACGGAGATCTCGGTGCGCTCCGCCCTCGCCGAACGGGGTCTGTCCGACCGGCGTGGGCAGCCCTTGCGGGCCCGGGTGGTGCGTACGCCGGAACGCATGGTCTCCGGGGAGGCCTCGGCCGTCATCCGGGCCGCGTCCGGTGGCCCCGCCCTGCCGCCCGGGCGCCGCGAACGGGCCGCCGAGTCGGGGGTCGGGGGCGCCCCGACCCTGCTGTCGAACGCGGAGACGTACGCGCAACTCGCCGTCGCCGCCCGCATGGGCGCCCGTCGCTACGGGAACACCGGGCTCCCCGACGAGCCGGGAACGGTGCTCCTCACGCTCTCCGGCGCGGTCGCGCGTCCGATGGTCGTCGAGGTGCCCACGGGGGTGCCGCTGCGGTACGTGCTCCAGCTGGCCGGTGCGCCCCCACTGCCGCAGGGCGTGCTGACGGGCGGCTATCACGGCAGCTGGATCAGTACGAACGCCCTGCACGATGCCGTCGTCTCCCGTCAGTCGCTGGCCGCGGTGGGCGGAGCGCTGGGAGCGGGCGCGATCCTGCCGATCGGGCCGGAGACCTGTCCACTCGGCGAGTCCCTGCGCGTGGCGAACTGGCTGGCCGCCGAGACCGCGGGCCAGTGCGGCCCGTGCAGGCTCGGCCTGCCGGCCGCCGCGGGCGGGCTCTCCGACGTGCTGAACGGGGGCGGCCCTGCCGCACTGGAGGCACTGCGTGAGGTGACCCTGGCGGTGAAGGGGCGGGGCGCCTGCAAGCACCCGGACGGTTCGGCGCGCTTCCTGTCCTCCACGCTCTCCGCTTTCACCGACGATCTGGCCGCCCATGTGCTGGACGGCGGCTGCGGCCGCGAGACGCTCGGCGTCCTCCCGCTTCCCGCACCCGGTTACCAGGATGTGGAGGAGTCCATTCCCAGCGGCGAGAAGCTGGCCGTGGACTGGACGCTCTGCCGGGGCCACGGCCTGTGCGCCGACATCGTCCCGGAGTTGATCAGGCTGGGCCCCGACGGCTATCCGGCCCTCGCGGACGCCGCGGTACCGATGCATCTGCGGGGACGCGCACAGCGTGCCGTACGCCGCTGCCCCGCCCTGGCGCTCCGGATCGAGCAACCGGCTCCCGAGCGGCCTGCCCTGCCTCCGGGCACCGGCCGTAAGGCCCTCGGCAGCGGCCGGAGTTGACCCGGCACAAACGACTGGCGGGCCATCCGAATCGGATGGCCCGCCAGTCGTTCTTCACTGTGGAGCTAAGGAGAATTGAACTCCTGACCTCCTGCATGCCATGCAGGCGCTCTACCAACTGAGCTATAGCCCCGTGCTGTGCTGCCCGGTCTCCCGTGGCGACATCGAGAACATTACCGGTCACCCCGGCCGTCCACCAAATCGTTTCCGATCGGCCCCTCTCCAGCCGTTCACCGAGGGCGGTTCAGGCGGTGGCGAAGGAGTAGAACCGCTTCAGCGTGCAGTGCTCCTCCAGCAGCCGTCCGTAGATCGGCTCCCCCTCGAGCTCCCGGTAGGTCTCGATGGGGTCGCCCTTTATGACCAGCGCCCGCGCGCATTCCTCGCACCAGTACTGGTAGTCCACGTTGACCGGGTCCATGTCCCTGACGATGGGCGTACCGCTGCCGCACCAGTCGCATTTCCTCCTGTGTGCACCCATGGATCAGCTCCGGGTGCGGCCGCGGGCCGTGCACAGGGGAAGGATTCCGGTGTGACCACCGGGCGTTCGGATCACCGGGGGACGCATCCGGACGGGCTCCGGGGGCAGGTCCAGGAGATCGTGGCGGCTCGCAGGCATCGCACGCTCCTCCCCGTTCGGTCCGTCTCCCCCTCCGGCGGTCCGATTCTGCCATGAGCCCGCAAGAGGGGCAGCCCGCCGGAGATCCTCGGAGACCACACCCCGGAACAAGCAAGGATCCCGCCCCCTGACGGGGACGGGATCCTGATTGTGGAGCTAAGGAGAATTGAACTCCTGACCTCCTGCATGCCATGCAGGCGCTCTACCAACTGAGCTATAGCCCCGCTGTCCGCTGTGTTTCCCTGCGTTTCCGCGCTGCGAACAAGAAGAACTTTAGCCTGTGACCAGCCAGAAAGTGAAATCCGGCCGGTGCTGCCCGAAGACGCCCTGCGGACGCCGCCCGGGCACCCGGTCAGGCGTCGTCGCCGAGCACCGGTTCGGGCAGCGTGCCGGCGTTGTGCTCCAGCAGACGCCAGCCGCGGGCACCCTCGCCCAGCACCGACCAGCAGCAGTTGGAGAGCCCGCCGAGCCCTTCCCAGTGGTGCGCTTCCAGACCCAGCAGCCGGCCGATGGTGGTCCGGATGGTGCCACCGTGGCTGACGACGACGAGCGTGCCGTCGTCGGGCAGCTTGTCGGCATGCGCGAGCACGACGGGGGCAGCCCTGTCGGCGACCTCGGTCTCCAGCTCACCGCCGCCGCGCCGTACGGGCTCGCCGCGCTTCCACGCGGCGTACTGCTCGCCGTACAGCCCCACGATCTCCTCGTGGGTGAGGCCCTGCCAGGCGCCCGCATAGGTCTCACGCAGCCCCGGATCGTGCGCGATGGCGTGCCCGGTGATCGCGGCGAGCTCGGCCGCCGTGGCCGCGGCCCGCCGCAGATCGGATGCGACGATCGCGTCCGGCTTCAGCCCGGCGAGCAGCCGGGCGGCCCGCCGGGCCTGCTCGACGCCCTCGTCGGTGAGCTCGATGTCCGTGGAGCCCTGGAACCGGCGCTCCAGGTTCCACGCCGTCTGGCCGTGTCGCCAGAGGACGATCCTGCGGCCCCTGCCGCTTCCGCTGCCGGTCAGCTCAGTTCACCTTCCGTGCCGCCGGTGAGCTGTGCGTGCTCCTCGGCCTTGCCGCGGGTCTTCACGGCGTCCTCGGGAAGAGGGATCTCGGGGCAGTCCTTCCACAGGCGCTCCAGCGCGTAGAAGACGCGCTCCTCGCTGTGCTGGACGTGGATGACGATGTCGACGTAGTCGAGGAGGATCCAGCGGGCGTCGCGGTCGCCCTCACGGCGGACCGGCTTGGCGCCGAGCTTCTTCTGAAGCTGCTCCTCGATCTCGTCGACGATCGACTTGACCTGGCGGTCGTTGGGGGCCGAAGCCAGCAGGAAGGCGTCCGTGATCGACAGCACGTCGCTGACGTCGTACGCAATGATGTCGTGCGCGAGCCGGTCGGCGGCCGCCTGAGCGGCGGCGTTGATGAGCTCGATGGAGCGGTCCGTGGCGGTCACATGCAGGCTTTCGTCGGCGGTCAGATCAACCTCTAGGGTCTCACGGACCGCCGACAGCCCACGCAGTCATCTTTCGAAGCCGTTCAGAAGCCGTCGGGCGGCGCCCCGGAGCAGGTCCGGGAACGGCTTCGGGGCGGCCCCGGAAAGGATTCCGGAGCCGCCCCGAACCTGACCGGTGCACCGGTCAGGCCGTACCGCCGGCCTACTTGATCTTGTAGTCCTTGCCGATGACGACGGACACGTCGGCGTTGCCGGCCGCCTTGCCCTGCTTCACCGCGCTCGCCGGCAGTCCGAGGGTCGCGGCGACCTCGGCCGCCTTCTTCTTGTCCGCCGCGTCCTTGTAGACGACCTCGGAGGAGGTCACGGCGTCGGACTTCCCGCTGTTGACGAAGGTGTAGCCGCCGTTGACCAGCTCGATCCGGGCGGACTCCGTACCGCGGTCGCTGCCCGTGGCGTTCTTGATGCCGACCCGCACCGCCGCGTCCGCGGCCGGGGCCTTGAACGAGCCGCCCAGGATGTCCTTGACCACACTCTCCGTAGCGGCCTCGGTGAGGGTGCCGTCGTCCTGGACGGGCAGCAGCGCGGTCTTGTAGTCGCCGATCTTGGCGTGCTCGGCGAGCTTGGCCAGCGAGGCGCCCAGGTCCTGCTCGGGCAGGGACGGGTCGAGGATCTGGGCCAGCGTCTGGACGGTGACCGTGGCGGCCTTCGGATCGTCGGAGATCTTCCGCAGCACGCCACGCATGACCTGCCCGAACCGCATCAGCTGCTTGGCCTCGGCCTCGCCGGGACCGCGGTACGTGGCGTACGCGACGGCCATCGGGCCGCTGAGGGTCTGCGCCTCACCCTTCTTCACCAGCGGCGCGGCGCCCTTCTTGGCGTCGGGAACAGCCGTGTCCGTGTCGACCTCGATGTTGCCGACCAGGTCGACGAGGTTCTCCAGGTACGGGGTGTCGAGCCGCCAGGTGCCGCTGATCTCGGTGCCGAGCAGGGAGTCGATGGACTCACGTGTTCCGGACGTCCCGTCGTCGTCGACCGACTTGCCGAGCGTGGTGGTGGCACCGTCCTCGTCGGAGACGGCCAGCGAGTTGGGCAGCAGGACGGTGGTGCCCTGCTTGGTGGTGACGTTGTCGACGAGCAGGGCCGTGGACGTGCCGCCGGCCTTGGTGTTGTGGAGGTGGACCACGATGACGTCCCGCCGCTGCGGGCCGGTCGCCGTGGTGCTCTTCTCGTCCGACGCGGAGACTCCGGGAAGCTTGTCCGCCGACCACAGGTAGCCGACGCCGCCGACCACGACGAGGGCGGCGACGACGATCAGCGCGACCATCCGGTTGTGACCGCGACGGCGTGCTTCCTCGCGGCGTTCGCTGCGGCTCTCGGTGAACTTCAGCCAGTCGATGACGTCTTCGGAGTCCTCGTCGGGCTCCTCGATGAAGGAGAACTGCTCCGTGCGGTAGTCGCGGTCTCCCCTGCGCGGCCCCGGGACGCCCGTCTCGGGCTGCGCGGCCTGCTCCGGTTCCGGGCCCCGCTGCGGCGGGGCCGGCGCGGCTTCGGGTGCCGGGGCCTGCTGCGGGATGCTCCACTGCTGGGTGGTGTCGACCGCGGCGGGCTGCTGGCCCGTGTCGTAACCGTAGCCACCGTCGTAGCCGTAACCCTGCTGCGGAGGCTGCTGCGGCTGCGGGTGGTGCTGGGTGCCGTACGGGTCGTACTGCTGCGGGGGCGCGGCCGGCTGCTGTTGCTGGGCGTACGGGTCGTAGCCGTACCCCTGACCGGCCTGCGGCGCCTGCTGCTGGGGCTGCTGTGCCTGGTGCGGCGCCTGGGGCTGCTGCTGGGCGTACGGGTCGTACGGCTGCTGTCCGGGCTGCTGGTACACCGGCTGCCCGTACTCGTCGTAGCCGACGATCTGCGGCTGCTGGTAGTACGGGTCGTACGGATTCTGTCGGTCGTTCACCGGTGCCCCTCTCCGTGGCTCATTCGCCGCGGTACAGCTGGCGCTTGTCGATGTAGCGGACCACGCCGTCCGGCACCAGGTACCAGACCGGCTCCCCCTGGGCGACCCTCGCACGGCAGTCCGTCGAGGAGATGGCCAGTGCGGGAACCTCCACGAGGGAGACGCCCCCCTCAGGCAGCCCGTCGTCCGTGAGCACGTGCCCCGGCCGCGTCACACCGATGAAGTGGGACAACGAGAAGAGCTCGTCGGCATCCCGCCAGGTGAGGATCTGGGAGAGGGCGTCGGCGCCCGTGATGAAGAAGAGGTCCGCGTCGCCGTGGACCTCGCGCAGGTCCCGCAGGGTGTCGATCGTGTACGTCGGGCCCTTGCGGTCGACGTCGCTCCGGCTGACCGAGAACTGCGGGTTGGACGCCGTCGCGATGACGGTCATCAGATAGCGGTCCTCGGCCGGGGAGACCTCCTTGTGGCTCTTCTGCCACGGCTGCCCGGTCGGAACGAAGATCACCTCGTCGAGGTGGAACTGGGCGGCCACTTCACTGGCCGCCACCAGGTGTCCATGATGGATCGGGTCAAACGTCCCGCCCATCACGCCGAGTCGGCGCTTTCCGCGGCCGGTAGGCACTTCCTGCTCTCCCATGCGTGCAGAGCCTACTGGCACAGCTGTACGCCTCGGCCTCAGCGGTCGCGGTTGAAGCGCGTGGTGATCCACAGAAGGAGGAGAAGCGCGACAAACGCACCGCCACCGGTGAGGAGCGGGCTGAGACTTTCGTGGTTGCCACCGTGCTCGCCCTCGGCGGCGACGGTGACCAGCTGGTGTGCGGTGCTCGTGAGGCTCATCTTCGGCAGGACCTATCGATCGGGAGTCGGAGGGAAGACGTCGCGGACATCGTATGCGGGTGCCCCGGGCACGCTCACGCCGACTCAGTCGTTGTTGTCGTCGTTGCGGTATCCGCGCAGCAGGAACCAGGCGAGCAGGGCCGCTCCGACGAGCGAGGCGATCAGCACGATGCGGATCGTGTTGCCCGGCCCCTGGTCCTCGGCTGCGGCAGCGAGCAGAGCAACGGTGTGCGGCATGTCGGGCGTCTCCTCAGTTGTCCACAGCCCCCCGCACACCGTAGCCCCAGCACCTACGCTGGGATTTGTCAGGGGGCGAGCAGCGTCTCGTACGAACAGGGGGCCCATTCATGACCGACGGCAGCCACGAGAGCCAAGGCCAGGTGCCGAGCAGGCAGCGCAGGCGATTCCCCGGGATCTCCTCCCGGGCGTACGAACACCCGGCGGACCGCTCGGCCCTGGTGGCGCTGCGCAAGCTGAGCGGTTTCGACACCGTCTTCAAGGCGCTGAGCGGGCTGCTGCCGGAGCGCAGTCTGCGACTGCTCTTCCTGTCGGACTCCGTCCGGGTGAGCGACGCGCAGTTCAGCCATCTCAACGACATGCTGCGGGACGCCTGTTACATCCTGGACCTGGAGAAGGTCCCGCCGATGTACGTCAGCCAGAACCCGCAGCCGAACGCCATGTGCATCGGTCTGGACGAGCCGATCATCGTGGTGACGACGGGCCTGGTCGAGCTGCTCGACGAGGAGGAGATGCGGGCGGTCGTCGGCCACGAGGTGGGGCACGCCCTGTCCGGTCACGCCGTGTACCGCACGATCCTGCTCTTCCTCACCAACCTCGCCCTCAAGGTGGCGTGGATCCCCCTCGGCAACGTCGCGATCATGGCGATCGTCACTGCGCTGCGCGAGTGGTTCCGCAAGTCCGAACTGTCCGCCGACCGGGCCGGGCTGCTGGTCGGCCAGGACCTCCGGGCCTCGATGCGCGGGCTGATGAAGATCGCCGGCGGCAACCACCTCCACGAGATGAACGTGGACGCGTTCCTCGCCCAGGCCGACGAGTACGAGAAGGCAGGCGATCTGCGCGATTCCGTCCTCAAGATCCTGAACGTGCTCCCCCGTTCGCACCCGTTCACGACGGTGCGCGCGGCCGAGCTGAAGAAGTGGTCCGAGACCCGCGACTACCAGCGGATCATGGACGGCCACTACCCGCGGCGCGACGAGGACAAGGACACCTCGGTGACGGACGCGTTCAAGGAGTCCGCCTCGCACTACGCCGATTCGGTGCGCAGCAGCAAGGACCCGCTGATGAAGCTGGTCGGTGACATAGCGGGCGGCGCCGGTGACCTGGGCGGCAAGCTCCGTGACAAGTTCACCGGCGCGGGCGGCGGCGGCAAGGGTGCCGGGGCGGCCGGGGACAGCGCTACGGACGGCTCGCAGGAGTCCCGGAGGCCCGAGGACCCTGAAGATCCGTCCGGTCCCGGGACGGCCGGGAGCTGATCTCCAGGGTCCCGCACAGCGCCCCGGTGGGCCGGCCCGTCGCGTACGGGTCGGTGCCCGCCGGGCCGCGGGCCACCGCCCGCTCGCCCGCGAGCAGCGGTCGCAGGGCGCCGGTGGTGTCGTCCGGGCAGGACTGCGGGCCGGCCTGGACGTAGCTGGTCCGCACCTCCAGCCGGTGCAGCCGCAGATCGTCCCGGTCGAACCGGAAGCGCATCTCCCGCCGTACGGTGAACAGCGAGGCGCCGCCCGCCCGTCGGGGGCCGGAGACGGCCGGGTGGAGCACATAGGCGAAGGTGTGGTCCGACACCACCTCCAGGGCGTCGGCGCCCGTCTCGGCGTACCGCAGGGTGCCCCGGACCCGGATCTCCGGATCGGGGGTGACCTCGGCCGGGTCGAACCGCACCAGCCAGCCGGTCGCCGCGTGCTGACCGTCGTCCTGCGGGGTGTCCATGCTCCGTTCGAACTGCTGCATCTGGTCCGGATCGAGGAGTGACTCCACGGGCCGTACCGCGTTCCCGCCGAGGACGTCGAGGTCGAGCGAGGAGGCCGTCAGATAGTCCTTGGCCGTGGCCAGGGCGGTGTACACCTGGCTGTCGGAGAAGTTGTCCGTCCGCCGGGTCACCGGAAGGCTGATGCCCGCGTCCCCCTTCGGGAACGAGGCGGCGGGGCTGCTCGCGAAGAGGCCGGCCGGGGTGCCGGCGGGCACGGCACCGCGCGGGGCCAGCGGGACGACGGTCATCCGCATCGGCTCGGCCCGGCTGGTGACGGGGTTCTGGTAGGGGTGGCGGAAGCCCATGAAGACGGCGGCGCCGAAGGCCAGGGCGATCAGGACGACGAGGGCGAGCGCGGCCCGTGAGCCGTTGCGGACGGACCGGCCCGGCCGGCTCCGGACGGCACGGGCGTGCTCCCCCATCCGCTCCTGGGCGGAGAACTCCTGCAGCCGGGCAGCGCGGACGAACGACTCGTCGAAGACGAGTGAGCGGTACTCGTCCTCGCTGCCGCTCGCACCGTTCTCCGACGGGCCTTCGGGTGGATCTCCGCGGTCTGCCATGACTTCTCCCGACTCCACGCCACCGACCGGGGCCGAAACGGTGCGCCCCTTCCAGCCGAAAGGCTCCGGACGGGGTCTGCCCGTCATGCGTGGGCATGCACGGACAAGTGAGAAGCCCCCTCTTCGAACGGGTGAGGGGTCATATCTTCAGGGTAGGTCGATTACGGCGGAGGTAAACGCGGTGACGGGCGGGAACTGCCGCGGGGTTCCCCCGGTCGGGCGGATCCGGGCGGGGGAAGCGTCAGCGGCCCGGGAAGCGTCAGCCGCCCTGGAAGCGGCGGGAGCGGGCGTGGCGGAGGCCGGGCCCGGGGGACGCTTCGGCGGCGTCAGGGGGCTCAGGGCGTCCGGGGCGCTTCGGCGGACTCCGGGCGTGCGGCGGACGCTCGGCGGACTCAGGGCGTGCGCGGGACGGCGGAGACCATCGGGCGGGAGTAGCCGTCCGCGGCGGACGGGGCCGATGTGGGCCCGGGCGCGCTGTCCACGCCGCTCCTCGACGGTGGCGGGACCTGGTCCTGGCGGTCGCCCGAGGTGTTGCGGAAGACGGCGCTGAAGGCCAGGGCGATCATGCCGACGCCCATCAGCAGCGCGAGCAGCCAGGCCACCGGCCGGTGCCAGCGGGCGGCTCCCCGGTAGGGACGCAGGGCGCCGCCGTGACGTCCGTAGGGGCCGCTGACGTAGTCGTCGTCCTCGTCGAGCGGGTCGTAGCCGGGCCCGTACGTGCCGCCCGGCCCGTAGCCGTCGTCGTAGAGGTCGTCCTCCAGCGGGCCACCGCCGGCCCGGGCCCGGAACGCGTCGGCCTCGGCGCGTGCCTCGGCGGCGGCCAACAGCCGCTCGACCGCGGTCGGTTCGTGGAACTCGGCTGCCTGGACGAAGTCCTCGTCGAACACCACGGAGGCGAAGTCCTCGTCCGCGCCCCCGCGGTCGTCGTCGGGCTCCCAGCCGTTCGGGAGCGGCCTGCCCCCCACGTCGTCCGGCACAGCTTCAGCCTAGACCCGCTGGGTGGTTTTGGGCAGGGAGACGGCACATTCGACGCATCACTCCGGTCACCTCACATGGCCGTCGCCGGTCACGATGTACTTCGTGGACGTCAGCTCCGGAAGCCCCATCGGGCCCCTGGCGTGCAGCTTCTGGGTGGAGATTCCGATCTCCGCGCCGAAGCCGAACTGGCCGCCGTCCGTGAACCGCGTCGACGCGTTCACGGCCACCGTCGTCGAATCCACCAACTGGGTGAAACGGCGTGCCGCGGCCTGCGAGGTCGTCACGATCGCCTCGGTGTGGCCGGAGGACCAGAGCCGGATGTGCGCCACGGCCGCGTCCAGCGACTCCACGACGGCCGCCGCGATGTCGTACGAGAGGTACTCGGTCTCCCAGTCCTCCGCCGTCGCCGCCACCACGGTGGCCTTGGTTCCCCCGGCGTACTCCAGGACCCGCTCGTCGCCGTGCACGGTCACCCCGGCCTCGGCGAGAGCGTCCAGGGCCCGCGGCAGGAACGCGTCGGCGACGTCCTTGTGGACCAGGAGCGTCTCCGCGGCGTTGCAGACGCTCGGGCGCTGCGCCTTGGAGTTGACCAGGATGGCGACGGCCATGTCGAGGTCGGTCTGCGCGTCCACGTACACATGGCAGTTGCCGGTTCCGGTCTCGATCACCGGGACGGTGGACTCCTCGACGACGGTGCGGATCAACGAGGCGCCGCCGCGCGGGATGAGCACGTCGACCAGGCCTCGGGCCCGCATGAGCTCGGTGACGGAATCACGGTTCTCGCCCGGCACCAGCTGGACCGCGTCGGCCGGCAGACCGGAGCCGCCGACCGCGTCACGCAGCACCCGTACGAGTGCGCTGTTGGAGGCGTAGGCGGATGACGAACCGCGCAGCAGCACGGCGTTGCCCGACTTCAGGCAGAGGGCCGCGGCGTCCACCGTCACGTTGGGCCGCGCCTCGTAGATGATCCCGACGACGCCGAGCGGCACCCGGACCTGGCGCAGATCGATGCCGTTGGGCAGGGTCGAACCGCGCACCACCTCGCCGACCGGGTCGGGCAGCGCCGCCACGTCCCGCACGTCGGCCGCGATGGCGCGGATCCGCTCGGGGGTGAGGGTGAGCCGGTCGACGACCGACTCGCTGGTCCCGGCCTCGCGGGCGCGCGCCACGTCCTCGGCGTTGGCCGCGAGGATGTCGCTGGTCCGCACTTCGAGCGCGTCCGCGATCGCCAGCAGCGCGTCGTCCTTCGCCGCGCGCGGAAGTGGCGCGATGTCGGCGGCGGCGGAGCGGGCCCGGTAGGCGGCCTGGGCGACCGGGGACATGTTGTCGTACGGCGAAAGCGTGGTCATGCCCGCAGGGTAATGCGCACGCTGCGGGCATCCGTCACGTATCCCGTGATGCGAGACGGCCGTCCGGGGGACGGCCGGTTCAGTACGGGTGCACGCCGACCGGGGCGGCCGGGGGCGGCCCGTACCCCTCGGCGACGCGCTGGTGGTACGTCTCGCGGTCGATGACCTCCAGACCGACGATCTCCCAGGGCGGCAGTCCCGCGCTGGAGCGGTGCTCACCCCACAGCCGCAGGGCCACCGCCGCCGCGTCGTGCAGGTCGCGGGCCTCTTCCCAGTAGCGGACTTCCGCGTGGTCGTTGGCATAGCGGCTGGTCAGCAGGAAGGGGTGGTCGTGCGCGAGCTGTTCGAGGCCGCGTCTGACCTCCTTCAGCGGAATCTCGGTGCCGGAGACGCAGAGCGTGATGTGCCACAGCTTCGAGGCATGGCGTTCCTGGCCGGCCGGCGCCGGTTCCGGCCCGGTCCGTTCGTCTCTCCGGTCCGCGGACCTGCTTCCGTCGAAGCCGACCCCTGCTCCGACGCTGGTCAGGGCGCGGCCACCCGTTCCTCGGGGCGGCGCCCCCGGGCGCGCTCGTCTCACCGGCGGCCTCCTGTGAATGTGTTGCTGTGCTGAACCCCGCAGTGTCCCTGCTACAAAGTGGACCAGTCCGCGGCCCGGCTTGGGGCGGTTTTCGTGAAGGTCTCTGCCCGAAGGCTGGACTTTCAGCCGTTTCAGGGGGTCGTCAGGCGTCGAGAACGACAAGATCGTCCCTGTGTACGACCTCGCGTTCGTAGGCGGGACCGAGTTCGCGGGCCAGATCACGGGTGGAGCGTCCGAGGAGCTGCGGGATCTCCTTGGCGTCGAAGTTGACGAGGCCGCGGGCGACCGGCCGGCCCCGCAGATCGCGCAGTTCCACCGGGTCCCCCGCGGTGAACTCGCCCTCGACCGCGGCGATCCCGGCCGGCAGCAGCGAGCTGTGGCGCTCCACGACCGCCTGCACGGCCCCGTCGTCCAGGGTCAGCGAACCCTGCGGGGTGGAGGCGTGGGCGAGCCACAGCAGCCGGTCCGCCGAGCGGCGTCCGGTGCGGTGGAAGTAAGTGCCCGTGTCGCGGCCGGCCAGGGCGTCGGCCGCGTGGCTCGCCGAGGTCAGGACGACCGGGACGCCGGCCGCGGTGGCGATCCGGGCGGCCTCGACCTTGGTGACCATGCCGCCGGTCCCGACGCCCGCCTTGCCTGCGCTCCCGATGCTGACCCCGGCCAGATCGGCGGGGCCGGTGACCTCGGCGATGCGGGTGGTGCCGGGGATGCTCGGGTCGCCGTCGTAGAGGCCGTCCACGTCGGAGAGCAGGATCAGCAGGTCGGCCCGGACCAGGTGCGCGACGAGCGCGGCGAGCCGGTCGTTGTCGCCGAAGCGGATCTCGTCGGTGGCGACGGTGTCGTTCTCGTTGACGATCGGCAGCGCGCCCATGTCCAGGAGCTGGTCCAGGGTGCGGTAGGCGTTGCGGTAGTGGGCGCGGCGGCTGGTGTCGTTGCTGGTGAGAAGGACCTGGCCGACACGGACGCCGTAGCGGGCGAAGGAGGCGGTGTAGCGGGCGACGAGCAGTCCCTGGCCGACGCTGGCCGCGGCCTGCTGCCTGGCCAGGTCCTTGGGCCTGCGGTGCAGTCCGAGGGGGGCGAGTCCGGCCGCGATGGCGCCGCTGGAGACGAGGACGACCTCGCGCTCGCCGCCGCTGCGCACCTTGGCGAGGACGTCGACGAGTGCGTCGACCCGGTCGGCGTCGAGGCCTCCCGCGGCGGTGGTGAGGGAGGAGGAACCGACCTTGACGACGATCCTCCGGGCCTCCGTGACGCCCTGCCTGGCCCCTGACACGTGCATCCCCCATGGTTCGCCTCGCTGGACCCCGCAATCTACGCGAGCACGGGAAGCGGCGCCTTCGCGTTCCGCACCGTGGACCCCGTTTCGTCCGCATCCGTACCGTTCCGTATCCGTTCCGCACCGCGACTCGTTGCAGGGGGTGGCGGCTCCACCGCCGAAGACCCGGCGAATTCCAGGAACAGGACGTGATCGCATGCGCCAGCTCTCCATCCCCGGGGCCTGGGTGCACGAGCCCGAGGTCATCCCCGACTCCCGCGGGAGCTTCCACGAGTGGTTCAGGGCCTCGGATCTCGGGGAGGCCGCGGGCCATCGGCTGGGGCTCGCGCAGGCCAACTTCTCCACGTCCCGCCGGGGTACGCTGCGGGGGATCCACTTCGCCGATGTGCCGCCGGGTCAGGCGAAGTACGTGAAGTGCGTACGGGGCGCGGTGCTCGACGTGATCGTGGACGTCCGGGCCGGCTCGCGCACGTACGGGCGGTGGGAGGCGGTCCGTCTGGACGACACCGATCACCGGGCGGTCTACATCGCCGAGGGGCTCGGTCACGCCTTCATGGCGCTGACGGACGACGCGGGCGTCCTCTATCTCTGTTCCGAGGGCTATGCGCCCGGGCGCGAGCGCGGCATCGATCCGCTCGATCCGGAGCTGGGCATCGAGTGGCCCGCGGACATCGTGCCGCTGCTGTCCGGAAAGGACGCCGCGGCACCGTCGCTCGCTGAGGCGGGGCAGCTGGGGCTGCTTCCGTCGTACGCGGAGTGCGAGGCGTACTACGCGCGGCTCCGGGCGGGGGAACCCGCGCTCAGCCCGGCCGGCCGCTGACCAGGGGGCGTTCCGCGGCGAGCAGGGCCGGGAACGCCTCGTCCAGGGCGGCGCGCCAGTCCCGGATGGGCTCGATACCGGCGGCGGCGAACCGGTGGTGAGCGAGCACGCTGTACGCGGGCCGGGGGGCCGGGCGGGGGTATGCGCCGCTGGTGGTGGGCCGGACCCGGGCCGGGTCCGCGCCGAGCAGCCGGAAGATCTCCCGGGTGAAGCCGCACCAGGTCGTCTCGCCGGCGCTGGTGCCGTGGTAGACGCCCGCCGGGGCGGTGGAGTCGAGCGCGGCCTGTCCGAGCCGGACCAGCCGCGCGGCCAGGTCGACGGTCCAGGTGGGCTGTCCGCGCTGGTCGTCCACCACGTCGAGGGTGTCCTTGACGCCCTCCAGCCGGATCATCGTGCGGACGAAGTTGGCGCCGCCCGCACCGTAGAGCCAGGCGGTGCGCACGACGTAGCCGGTGTCGGGGAGGGTCTCCAGCACGGCGCGTTCGCCGGCGAGTTTGGTGCGGCCGTAGGCGCTGCGCGGGGCGGTGGGGGCGTCCTCGGGGTACGGGAGGACGGCATCCCCGGCGAAGACGTAGTCGGTGGAGACGTGGAGCAGGACGGCGCCGTGCTCGCGGCAGGCGGCCGCCAGGACGGCGGGGCCGGTGCCGTTGATCCGCAGGGCGGCGTCCTCCCGGGCTTCTGCGTCGTCGACGGCGGTCCAGGCCGCGCAGTTGACCACGACGGCGGGACGGTGGGCGGCGAACGCCTCACGGACACCGGCGGGGTCGGCGATGTCCAGGGCCGCGCGGTCCGCGGCGACGGCGGTGACGTCCTCGTGGGCGAGCGCGGCCATGAGGTCCTGCCCGAGCATTCCGGCGGCCCCGGTGACCAGCCAGACCGCGCTCACAGCGCGGCCCTCTCCTTGAGCGGCTCCCACCAGGAGCGGTTCTCGCGGTACCACCGCACGGTCTCGGCGAGCCCGGTACGGAAGTCCTTGCGGGGCTCGTAGCCGAGCTCCTCGCGGATTCTGGTGCAGTCGACGGAGTAGCGCCGGTCGTGGCCCTTGCGGTCCTCGACGTGGACGACGGCGGTGTCCCATGCGGCGTCGCACGCCTCCAGGAGCAGTCCGGTGAGCTCCTTGTTGGAGAGCTCTGTGCCGCCGCCGATGTTGTAGACCTCGCCCGCGCGGCCCTTGGTGCGGACGAGTTCGATGCCCTGGACGTGGTCGTCGATGTGCAGCCAGTCGCGGACGTGGGCGCCGTCGCCGTACAGCGGGACCGGCCGGCCGTCGAGGAGGTTGGTGACGAAGAGCGGGATGACCTTCTCGGGGAAGTGGTGGTGCCCGTAGTTGTTGGAGCAGCGGGTCACCCGCACGTCCAGTCCGTGGGTGCGGTGGTAGGACAGCGCGATCAGGTCGCTCGACGCCTTGGAGGCGGAGTACGGGGAG
Organism: Streptomyces sp. NBC_00236; assembly: GCF_036195045.1. NCBI lineage: Bacteria > Bacillati > Actinomycetota > Actinomycetes > Kitasatosporales > Streptomycetaceae > Streptomyces > Streptomyces sp. NBC_00236. Next base: position 2,536,464 of record NZ_CP108100.1, read on the forward strand.
TTGGGCGCGAGCGGCTCGCTCTCGGTCCAGGAACCCTCGTCGATCGATCCGTAGACCTCGTCGGTGGAGATGTGCACGAAGGTCCGGACGCCCGCCAGATGCGCGGCGTGGACGAGGGTGTGGGTGCCCAGGACGTTCGTACGCACGAACTCGGCGCCGCCGTCGATGGAGCGGTCCACATGCGATTCGGCGGCGAAGTGCACCACCTGGTCGTGCCCGGCCATGAGGCCGCCTACCAGCTCGGCGTCGCAGATGTCGCCCTGGACGAACGAGAATCCGGGGTGGTCGCGCACGGCGTCGAGGTTGGCGGGATTCCCCGCGTAGGTGAGCTTGTCGAGCACGGTCACGGTGATGTCGCCGGGGCCGTCCGGGCCCAGCAGCGTACGGACGTAGTGGGAGCCGATGAAGCCGGCGCCGCCGGTCACCAGGAGGTGGGTCGTCATGAGGAGATCTGCACCTTGCTGTGGTCGCCGAGGACGAGTCGGTGGGCGGAGGGGCTCCGGGGTGCGGGGGTCACCTCGACCTCGTGGCCGATGAGGGAGGCCTCGACGCGGCGGACACCGTCGATCGAGGCGCCCCGCAGGACGATGGAGTACTCGATCTCGCTGTCCTCGATCCGGCAGTCGTGGGCGACCGAGGTGAACGGTCCGACGTAGGCGTCGCTGATCACCGAGCGGGCGCCGATGATGGCGGGGCCGACGATCCGGCTGCGGGTGACCCGGGCGCCCGGCTCGATCCGGACCCGGCCGATGATCTCGCTCTCGTCGTCGACGTGGGCGCCACGGGTGCAGGGCTCGACGGTCTCCAGCACGGTGCGGTTGACCTCCAGCATGTCGGTGACGTTGCCGGTGTCCTTCCAGTATCCGCGGATCGTGGTGGAGCGGACGTCGCGTTCCTGGTCGATCAGCCACTGGATGGCGTGGGTGATCTCCAGCTCGCCGCGCCAGGACGGGCGGATGGAGCGGACGGCCTCGTGGATGACCTTGGTGAAGAGGTAGACGCCGACGAGCGCCATGTCGCTCTTGGGCTCCTTGGGCTTCTCCTCAAGGGCCACGACCCTGCCGTCCCCGTCGAGCTCGGCGACGCCGAAGGCGGTCGGGTCGGGCACCCGGGTCAGCAGGATCTGGGCGTCGGGCCGGTCCGCGCAGAACCCCTCGACCAGTCCGGCGATCCCGCCGACGATGAAGTTGTCGCCGAGGTACATGACGAAGTCGTCGTCGCCGAGGAAGCGCTGGGCGATCAGGACCGCGTGGGCGAGGCCGAGGGGTTCGGACTGCGGGATGTAGGTGACGTCGATGCCGAACCGGGATCCGTCGCCGACCGCCGCGCGGATCTCCTCCTCGGTGTCGCCCACGATGATGCCGACTTCGGTGATGCCCGCTTCCGCGATGGCTTCGAGCCCGTAGAACAGCACCGGTTTGTTCGCCACCGGGACCAGTTGTTTGGCCGAGGTATGAGTGATGGGACGAAGCCGGGTGCCTGCCCCACCGGAAAGTACGAGAGCCTTCACTGATCTGCCCCACGATGAGTCGGCGGTCCTGTCGCAGCTGCGACCTACCGGGTGACCTTAGTCAGGTCCGCCCGCTCATCCGCGGCGAAACAGCTCCGCCGACCCGCTTACCGACTCGTCCGGAGGAAAAGCGGCGGCCCCCCGTAACCATTCCGCTTCGTTTCGCTCCCGCCGGATCACGAAATGCGTCGCACCGGCACGTGACGTCGAACTCGATATCGAATTCTCCGTATTTCGCTTGTCCGTCGGTCAAAGGCCCTACGGGTGGCGCAGGCGCCATCCCTGCCAGGCGGACTCGATCATCTCGTCGACGCCGTACCGGGCCGACCAGCCCAGCTCCGCACGGATCCGGTCCGCGCCCGCGACCACGCGAGCGGGGTCACCGGCGCGGCGGGGGGCCACCTCGGGGGCGATCTCCCCGTGGTCCGTCGCCTTGAGGATGCGATCGACCATCTCGCGCACCGAGCTGCCCTCGCCGCGGCCGATGTTCAGCGTGAGGTCCGTGCCGGGCTCGGCCCCCTCCAGCCGGCGTGCGGCGGCGAGGTGGGCGGAGGCGATGTCCTCCACATGGATGTAGTCGCGGACGCAGGTGCCGTCGGGCGTCGCGTAGTCGTCGCCGAAGATCCGCGGGCCCTCGCCGGCCTCCAGGCGCTCGAAGACCATCGGGATGAGGTTGAACACCCCGGCGTCGGCGAGCTCGGGCGAGGCCGCGCCGGCGACGTTGAAGTAGCGCAGGGACGCGCAGCGCAGTCCGTGGGCCCGGGCGGCGGCGTGGATCAGCCATTCGCCGACGAGCTTGGTCTCGCCGTACGGGCTCATCGGCGCACAGGGGGTGTCCTCCGTGACGAGGTCCACGTCGGGCATGCCGTAGACGGCGGCCGACGAGGAGAACACCAGCTGGTCGACTCCAGCCGCGACCATGCTCTCCAGCAGCACCTCCAGACCGGTCACGTTCTCCCGGTAGTAATAGAGGGGGCGCTCGACGGACTCGCCGACCTGCTTCTTGCCTGCGACATGCACCACACCCGTCACGGTGTGGTCACGGATCGCGGCGTCCAGGGCCTGCCGGTCCAGCACGCTGCCGGTGACCAGCGGGACACCGTCGGGCACGCTCGCGGCGTTCCCCGTGGAGAGGTCGTCGTACACGACCACCCGCAGACCGCCGGCGAGCATCGCCCGCACGACGTGCGCACCTATGTATCCGGCCCCGCCCGTAACCATCCAGGTCATTCTGTGCGTCTCTCCCTCTGTACGTGGTGCCGCTGCTGTGCGCGCTCCACCGACAGGTTCACCTTACGTGCACGCGAAATCGAATCAGACAAATAACCCTCAACCGTATTATCGTGCGACATGAAGCCGTGCATGGGGTGACGCCCGGGGAACACCGCGGGTGAAGCCGGGCAGTCATGGATGAAGCCGGGGCAAACACAAGGCCACGGCGGGTGGATGTCGATCAATTACGCTGTTCAGGTGCTCAGGCCCTCCCCCACGATTCCGCGGTGCGAATCGGTGCCTGCGCACAGACCCTGCAGACAGCTCTCTGGACTGGTGAAGGATGCCTCGACTGACACTCATCGTGCCTGCGTACAACGTGCAGGGGTATGTTCGGGAGTGCCTCGACTCCGTGCTGCAGCAGGACTTCACCGACTTCGAGGTCGTCGCCGTGGACGACTGCTCGCCGGACAGCTCCGGCGCCATCCTCGACGAGTACGCGGAGCGCGACCCCCGGGTGCGTGTGCTCCACCTGGCCGAGAACGTGGGGCTGGGCCGCGCCCGTAACGCCGGGATGGAACGGGCGACCGGCGACTATCTGCTCTTCCTCGACAGTGACGACACCCTGGCGCCCGGCTCGCTGAGCGGCATCGCCGGACGCCTCGACGCGACCGACGACCCCGACATCCTGGTCTACGACTACGCGCGCAGCTTCTGGGACGGCCGGCTGCTGCCCAACCAGCGGGCGGATCTCCTCGGCGGCGACGGGCCCGCGGTGTTCCCCCTGTCGGAGCGGCCCGGGCTGCTCGATCTGCTGCAGATCGTGTGGAACAAGGCCTACCGTCGCGATTTCGTCGAGGCGCACGGGTTCCGCTTCCCGTCCGGGTACTACGAGGACGCTCCCTGGACGTACACGACCCTGGTCACGGCGGAAAGCATCGCGCTGCTCGACCGCGTCTGCGTGCTCTACCGGCAGCGGCGCGAGGGCGGAAACATCCTCGGTACCGTCAGCCGCAACCATTTCGATGTATTCGACCAGTACGACCGCGTATTCACCTATCTGGACGAGCATCCGGAATTCGATTCCTGGCGCCCTGCCCTTTTCCGTAAAATGGTCGACCATTACCTCACGGTGCTGGAGAAGCCGGGCCGCCTCCCCAAGAATGCACGGGCCGAATTCTTCCACCGCGCGGCAGCCGACTACAACCGCCGCCTGCCCGAGGGATTCGAACGCCCGGGCGGTGCCCGCGGTTACAAGTACGCGATGCTCGGCAGGGACTCCTATCCGGCACTGACCGGCGTCACCCGGGCGAACCAGGTGCGCACCCGGGCCCGGGCGCGCAACACCAAGCGCATCGGCCGGGCCAAACGGGCCGCGATGCGGATGCTCTACCAGTCCCAGCTGCGGCTGCCGCTGGACGAGAACCTCGCGGTCTTCTCCGCCTACTGGGGCCGAGGCTACGCGTGCAACCCCGCGGCCATCGACGCCGAACTGGCCCGGCTGGCTCCGCACATCCGCCGGGTCTGGACCGTGCGCGCCGAGCATGTGAGCCGGGTGCCCAAGGGCGTCGAGGTGGCCGTGGTCGGCTCCCGCGAGTACTGGACGGCACTGGCCCGCGGCACGTACTTCATCAACAACGTGAACTTCCCGGACTCGCTGGTCAAGCGCGAGGGCCAGATCCACCTGCAGACCCATCACGGCACCCCGCTGAAGACGATGGGCCTCGACCAGGCCGACTACCCGGCCTCCACGAACATGGACATGGCGGATCTGCTCCGGCGCTGCGACCGCTGGGACTACAGCCTCACGTCCAACCGCCACTCCACCACCGTGTGGGAGCGGGTCTACCCGTGCTCCTACACCTCGCTGGAGACCGGCTACCCGCGCAACGACGTCCTGATCAACGCCGGGGCCGAGGAGGTCGCGCGGGCCCGCCGCGAGCTCGGTGCGGCGGACGGCTCCAAGGTCTTCCTGTACACGCCGACCCACCGCGAGTACCAGAAGGAGTTCTCCCCGCGGATCGACCTCGCGAAGCTGGCCGAGGAGCTGGGCCCGGACGTCACCCTGCTGGTGCGCGGCCACTACTTCTACAAGCCCACCGGCAAGCTCGCCGAGCTCCAGGCCAGCGGCCGGGTGATCGACGTCTCCGCACACCCGTGCGTGGAGGAGCTCTACCTCGCGGCCGACGCCATGATCACCGACTACTCGTCGGCCATGTTCGACTACGCCAACCTCGACCGGCCGATCGTGATCTTCGCCGACGACTGGGACACGTACAAGGTCGTCCGGGGCAGCTACTTCGACCTGATGGCCGAGCCTCCCGGGGCCGTGGCCACCAGCCAGGAGCAGCTCACCGATATCCTCCGCTCCGACGAATGGCGGAGCGAGCGGTCCGCGGCCTTCCGGGCCGCGTTCCGTAAGCGCTTCTGCGACTTCGACGACGGCCGTGCGGCCGAACGCGTCGTGCGCACCGTGTTCCTCCGCGAAGAGGAACCACTCCCCGTCACACCGCTTGCCGAGCGAACGCCGGCACCTTCCCCTACCCAGGCGCTCGCACGTGTCGAGCGGGTCTGAACCGAAAGGAATCCGGAACGCCATGGCCTCTCGGCTCAGCGTCATCGTCCCGATCTACAACGTCGAGCACTACCTGGCCGCATGTCTCGACTCCCTGGAGGCACAGACCTTCCAGGACCTCGAAGTCATCATGGTCGACGACGGTTCCCCCGACGACTCGGCCGCCATCGCGGCCTCGTACGCCGCTCGTGACCCGCGCTTCACCCTGGTACGCAAGGAGAACGCCGGTCTCGGCGCAGCCCGCAACACCGGCATAGAGAACATCTCGCCGGATTCCGAGTACCTGACGTTCGTCGACAGCGACGACGTCATTCCTCCGGATGCCTACCGGCTGATGCTGAAGAGCCTCGACGAGACGGGCTCCGACTTCGCCACCGGCAACGTCTTCCACCTCAAGGGCCGGCGGTCCTGGCAGGTGCCGCTGTTGAAGATGCTCGCCGGTGAGGCCCGCAAGCGCACCCACATCTCGAAGGTGCCGAAGCTGGTCGCCGACCGCATCGCCTGCAACAAGGTGTTCCGGCGCACGTTCTGGGAGAAGCACGCCTTCACGTTCCCCGAGGGAATCCTCCACGAGGACATTCCCGTCGTGCTGCCCGCGCACTACCTCGCCGAAGCCATCGACATCATCGGTGAGCCCGTCTACTACTGGCGGCTGCGCGAGGGCGAGGCCGCGCCCTCGATCACCCAGCGCCGCAAGGAGCCGCAGGCGATCCGGGACCGCGTCACCGCCGTCTCGTCGGTCAGCACGTTCCTCGCCGGCCGGCCGGGCCCCGAGTTCGCCCGGTACAAGCGCGAATACGACGCCCGGGTGCTCCAGGACGATCTGCGGCTCTTCCTGAACGTGCTGCCCGACACGGACGCCGAGTTCCACGAGGCGTTCCTGGAAGCGACCAACCGCTTCCTGTCGCAGGTCGATCCCCAGATCGTGATGGACCTGCCGGCCCCGCTCCGGGTGCAGTGGCTGCTGGTACGCAAGCACGCCATTCCGGAACTCATAGCCCTGCTCGCGGACCAGCGCCGCAAGGAGCCCATCGAGGTCTCCGGCGGCCTGCGCAAGTACGCCACCTTCGGCGCGTTGGAGAAGAGCGGCATCAACCTGCCGAAGTCGGCCCTGCGCATCGACCAGGACCTGACGCTGCGGACCTCGCTGCGCTCCGCCCAGTGGGTGGGGGGCAAGCTCGTGCTCGCCGGTGACGCCTGGATAGACAAGATCGGCCTGCCGACCCGGCGCAGCTCCAAGAAGGTGATCCAGCTGCGCAAGGGCGGTTCGCGCCGCCGTCTGATCATGTCGGCCAAGAACGCCTACCGTCCGGAGCGCACCACCGACTCCGGGCAGAAGCGCTACAACTACGACTGGTCCGGCTGGGAGTTCACTCTCGACCCCTCGAAGCTCCGCAAGAACAACGAGTGGGAGGAGGGCACCTGGCACATCGGCGTCGGGATCTTCACCTCGGGCCTCGTCCGCAAGGCAGGCGTGGAGACCATCAGCGGTTCGGCCGCCGACTACCCGCCGTACCAGTGGCTCGACAAGGACTTCCGGATGGTCCCGGTCATCGAGCGCAGCGCCTTCAAGCTGCGCATCGAGAAGGTCCGGGCCCTGATCACCGGCCGCCGCCTGGACGGCGACCACCTGGAGATCACCGGTGTGATCCGCGTCCCGCTGGGCAGTGACGAGACGGTCAAGCTGCGGATCAGCAACGACAGGGGCGGGGAGGTCAACCACTACCCGGTCGCCCTGGAGCCCCGCTCCGGCGAACTGACACCGTTCACCGTGCGGGTCCCGGTCACCGACGTGGCCCTGGTCACCCGGGAGACGGTCGACGAGCACGCCCAGCCCCGCAAGCGCAGCTGGAGCACCGTTCTCGTCGCCACCGACGCCGCCGAGAAGGAGCGCCGTTTCAGCACGGTCCTCGAGGAGGGCCTGCCCGACATCGAGTTCGAGCTTCCCGAGTCACTCGGTGCCCAGGCGGCACGCAACGAGGTCGCGCTGGTGGGCGGGAACAACGGCTACCTGAAGATCTCCGGCCGCGCCCGCCGCGCGGTGATCGAGAAGATCGCCCTCCGGGACGGTCACCTCGTCATCTCCGGACGCAGCCATGCGAAGCTGACCGGCTCCGACTTCCTGGTGAAGTCGGCGAACCGCTTCGACGAGCGGATCGTCTCCGCCCGGTGGCTGTCCGACGGCTCCTTCGAGGCCGAGTTCGACCCCTCCACCATGGGCGGCACGGGCAATGTCCCGCTGAAGGCCGGGCGTTGGAACTTCTTCCTGCGCCGTCCCGGCCAGGAGGGCCCCGACGTCCCGTTCTGCATCGACCGGCTCGTCGCCCCCGACTTCCCGCTGCACACCGTGCTGAACGGACGGCGTTACTGGCTGGAGGCGCGCTGGATCGACTTCCCCCAGCTCAACTGCCGCAGCGAACTGAGCGACCTGGAGCGGGGCCCGTACCGTCTGCTCCAGCAGCGCCGCGAGGTCTACGAGCCCCTGCGCAACGAGCCGCTGCGCGACCAGGTCTTCTACCTCAGCTACAACGGCAAGCAGTACTCGGACAGCCCCCGCGCCATGCACGAGGAACTGGTCCGCCGCGGGAGCGACCTCAAGCACCTGTGGGCCGTACGGGACGGCCAGGTCATCGTCCCGGAGACCACGGACGTCGTCCGGATGTGGGGCCGCGAGTGGTTCGAGGCCCTGGCCACGTCCCGCTACATCGTGACCAACGGACACCTCCCGGAGTGGGTCGAGCGGCGCCCCGGTCAGGTCATCGTGCAGACCTGGCACGGCACCATGCTCAAGAAGATCGGGCATGACATCGACACGCTGCACTTCGACAAGGAGTACCAGAACCGGCTGGCGCTGGAGGCGAAGAACTGGAGCATGATCGTCTCCTCGAACCGCTTCAGCACGCCGATCCTCAAGCGCGCGTTCTCGTACGACGGGGAGATCCTGGAAGCGGGCTACCCGCGGAACGACTACCTCTACTCCCCCGACCGGGAACAGCGGGCCGCCGAGGTCAAGGAGCGGATCGGGCTGCCGGCCGACAAGAAGGTCGTGCTGTACGCGCCGACCTGGCGCGACGACCAGTCGCACAGCGCGGGGCAGTACAAGTTCGACCTGCAGATCGACCTGGAGGACGCCCGTCGGCGCCTCGGCGACGACCACGTCCTCCTGATCCGCCGCCATTCCAACGTGGTGGACGCGGTACCGGGCGCGGGCAACGGATTCGTGTGGGACGTCTCCGAGTACCCGGACATCGCGGATCTCTACCTGGCCTCGGACATCATGATCACCGACTACTCGTCGGTGATGTTCGACTACGCCCACCTCAAGCGGCCGATGCTCTTCTTCACGTACGACCTGGAGCACTACCGCGACACCCTGCGCGGGTTCTACTTCGACTTCGAGAAGGACTCCCCCGGGCCGCTGGTCCGCACGTCCGAGGAGCTGATCAGCTCCATCCGTGACATCGACGTGCTGTCGGCGGAGTACAAGGACCGGTTCGACCGCTTCCACGAGCTGTTCTGCGACCTCGACGACGGCAACGCCTCGCAGCGCGTCATCGACCGCATGCTGGAGCAGGCGGCCGAAGGGCACTGAAGCCCGGTATGACAGGACGAAACGGGGCTGCCCCGGCCTTACGGCCGGGGCAGCCCCGTTTCGTCCTTCGTTCGCGCCGCCGGTCAGGCGGCCGTCCTACAGGTCGACCGTTTTGAAGGCGAACTGCGAGAAGGCAGTGAAGTAGGGGCGGATCTCCACCTTCACCGGCGCAGGCGCCGGCGTGGGGCGTCCGATTCCCAGCTTCCTGGCCACGCGGCGGTTGACCTTGGACAGCAGGCTCGGCCTGGGCGGCGTCGAGACGGTGACCACCGGACGGGGGTAGGTGAACACACCGATCGGCGCCAGCACGTCCGTGGCCAGCTTGCCCACGGCGATCCGCTCGACGTCTCCGCCGGGCCGCAGCCACACGTCCCAGATCTGTTCGGGCCCCGTGTGCTCCCCGACCAACAGGCCGAAGTCGACGCGGGACACGAACCGGTTGCCTTCCGTGGCCGACGCGGGGACGGTCAGCACCCGCTCCTTCGCCCTGCGGTTCACGACCTCCAGGACAGCGCCCGGACCGAGGTCGGCACCCCAGCAGTCCGCCTGCAGCTCGAAGACGTCGCCACCGACGGTCAGCGCGTCCACCTCCACATGCGCGTCGCGCACCACGCTCCGGATCCGGAGGCGGCCGTCCTCCCCCCGGTGCGGCAGCAGGAGCTCCATGGCGGGCCCCCCGTTCCCGCGGGGCAGCGGCACGTTCAGCAGCTCACGTACGTCGCACCCGTAGCCGTCCACCGTCAGCGGCACCTCGTGTCCTGCGGCCGTACGGACGGACAACTCCCAGATTCCTTCCGGCAGTCCGCCGCGCCAGGGCACCACCGCGCTGCCATCGGGCTCGATCGCGAAGCGTTCCTCGGCCGGTTCCCGCCCGATCCGGCGGCAGGCGATCTCGGCACCGTGGGCCTCCGCCGGCAGCGTGCCGACGTCGATGTGGACCGAGCCCACCGCGTCCACCTGCGCGGTGGCGGTCGTGGGCAGCGCCCGGCGGACGAACGCGTCGTGCAGGATCGCCTCGAAGCGCGCACAGCTGGCCGGCTCGTGGAAGCGCACCGCGTTGCGCACCGCCGCCTCGCCCATGCGCCTGCGGCGCTCGTCGTCCTCGACCAGTTCGAGGACGGCGTCGGCCATGGCGGGGGTGTCGCCGCGCGGGACGATGAGCCCGTCCTCGCCGTGGGTGATGATGTTGCGCGGGCCGTGGTGGGCGTCGGTGCTGACGACGGGCAGACCGGCCGCCATCGCCTCGACGATCACATTGCCGAACGCCTCCCGCTTGGAGGGGAGTACGAAGATCGAGCCCTTGCTGAACTCCGGTGCGACCGGGGCGGCCGGGCCCATCAGCGTCACGGCGTTGTGCAGGCCGAGGCTCTCGATCTGCTTGCGCAGATTCGCCTTCTCGGTGCCGCCGCCGTAGATCCGCAGCCGCCAGTCGGGGCGCTTGGCCACGACGGTGGCGAAGGCCTCGATGACCGCCGCGAAGTTCTTGTTCTCCTTGAGGAGACCGGCCGCGATGACGACCTTGTTGGTGCTCTTGGACTGCACGGGGGCGGCGGGCACGCAGTTCGGCATGACGGCCAGCCGGTTGCGTACGCCCGGCACCAACTTGCCGATGCTCTCGACCTCTTCGGGCGTCAGCGCGGTGAGCGCGTCCAGCGAGTGGTACGCCTTGAACAGCCGGCCCTGGTAGTACTTCGCGTAGATCGAGGGCATCGAGTGCTCCTGCGTGACCCGCAGGTAGTCACCCTCGGCGTACGAGAGCATGATCGTGAGCCGCGGACTCGAGCTCACCACGACGTCGGCGTCCGTGGTCGCGAGGAATTCGAGCAGCCGCAGCTCGGCCAGACGGCTGACCACCGGCTTCTTCTCCGCCGGGTCGCAGGGGTAGACCTTGGGGAAGACCTCGGTCAGTGGGTCGTCCAGGTCCGATGTCGGCGAGTGCTTGCGCAGATCGGTCAGCGCGCGCACGGAAACCCGCGGGTCGAGCGGGAAGTAGGACTCGTCCCGCACCTTGCGGAGGGCGATGATCTCCACCTCGTGCCGGGCCGCAAGCGCGCCCGCCAGGTTCTGCGTGGCACTGACCACTCCGCCCATGTGGCAGAGGTCGCGCACCAGAAATGAAATCTTCACTTGCGTCTTTCGGCTGGGCCGCGGCTCGCGGCAAACCCCGGGCGGCCTCGCGTGACGAACGTCTTCACGTTTCCCCTACCCCCTCGGATGTGCGAGGGCAGGCCCTGTCCTCGCACAAGGAAGACGGACAGGAAGGGCACAGGGTTGTGTTCGGAGTAAGAGTTTATCGAGCCTTGAACAGAGCGGACGGACACGACGATGCCGTACCGAATCCACTTTTTCACCCGCTCCGTCTATTTTCACCCGCCCAATCGCCCGGCCCAGCGAAAGGGGCGTGTCCCCGTACCGGCTTCCCGGCACGGGGACACGCCCCTCACACATCCGTCCTACGCGAACGGATCGAACTCCTGGTACTCCTTGCTGACGTCGTCGCGCTCTTCCTCGCGGTCACGACGGCGCTGCGCTGCCGGACGCGGCTCCTCCAGTCGGTGGTCCTCACCGCGGCGGCCGAGCATCTCCGCACCGGCCGTCACCGTCGGCTCCCAGTCGAAGACCACGGCGTTGTCCTCGGCACCGATGGCCACACCGTCGCCGGCCCTGGCACCGGCCTTGCGCAGCTCGTCCTCGACGCCCAGCCGGTTCAGCCGGTCCGCGAGGTAGCCGACGGCCTCGTCGTTGTTGAAGTCGGTCTGGCGCACCCAGCGCTCCGGCTTCTCGCCGCGCACCCGGTAGATGCCGTCGTCCTCCAGGACCACGGTGAACCCGGCGTCGTCCACGGCCTTGGGCCGGATGACGATGCGGGTGGCCTCCTCCACGGGCTTGGCGGCACGCGCCTCGGCGATGACCTTGGCCAGCGCGAAGGAGAGCTCCTTGAGGCCGGTACGGGCGACCGCCGACGCCTCGAAGACGCGGTAGCCGCGCGCTTCCAGCTCGGGACGGATCATGTCCGCGAGGTCCTGGCCGTCCGGGATGTCGATCTTGTTGAGCACGACGATACGGGGCCGGTCCTCCAGACCCCCGTACAGCTTCAGCTCCTCCTCGATCATGTCGAGGTCGGAGACCGGGTCACGGTCGGACTCCAGCGTCGCCGTGTCCAGTACGTGGACGAGTACCGAGCAGCGCTCGACGTGCCGCAGGAACTCCAGGCCGAGGCCCTTGCCCTGGCTGGCGCCCGGGATCAGGCCCGGTACGTCGGCGATGGTGTAGACGGTGCTGCCCGCGGTGACCACGCCCAGGTTCGGGACGAGGGTCGTGAAGGGATAGTCGGCGATCTTCGGCTTGGCGGCCGACAGGACCGAGATCAGCGAGGACTTGCCCGCGCTCGGGTAGCCGACGAGCGCCACGTCGGCGACGGTCTTCAGCTCCAGGACGACGTCCCGGGCCTCACCGGGCTCGCCGAGCAGCGCGAAGCCGGGGGCCTTGCGGCGGGCGGAGGCCAGTGCGCCGTTGCCGAGGCCGCCGCGGCCGCCCTGGCCGGCGATGAACATCGTGCCCTGGCCGACGAGGTCGGCCAGCACGTTGCCCGCGCTGTCGAGGACGACGGTGCCGTCCGGCACGGGCAGGACCAGGTCCTGGCCCTCCTTGCCGGTGCGGTTGTCGCCGGCGCCGGGCTGGCCGTTGGTGGCCTTGCGGTGGGGGTGGTGGTGGTAGTCGAGGAGCGTGGTGACCGCCTGATCGACGATCAGGGTCACGTCGCCGCCACGGCCGCCGTTGCCGCCGTCCGGGCCGCCGAGCGGCTTGAACTTCTCACGGTGAACGGAGGCACAGCCGTGGCCTCCGTTACCCGCGGCGACATGCAGTTCGACGCGGTCCACGAAGGTGGTCATGGGTGGAACCTCCAGTTACATACATGCAGAAATGTCTCGCTCGTGCGCCCCTGTAGGAGCAACACGCGAAAGGCGGACCCACTTCCCGTATCAGGAAGTGAGGTCCGCCTCCACGTCATACCGCTCGACGAGCGCCGAAAATCAGCCGGCGATCGGAACGATGTTCACGACCTTGCGGCCACGGTGCGTGCCGAACTCGACCGCACCGGCGGCGAGGGCGAACAGCGTGTCGTCGCCGCCACGGCCGACGCCCGTGCCCGGGTGGAAGTGGGTGCCGCGCTGGCGGACCAGGATCTCACCGGCGTTGACGGCCTGACCGCCGAAGCGCTTCACGCCGAGCCGCTGAGCATTGGAATCGCGCCCGTTCCGGGTGGACGATGCGCCCTTCTTGTGTGCCATGTCTCCTCAGTCCCTTACTTCGCAGCCGCGGGGATACCGGTGACCTTGATCGCCGTGTACTGCTGGCGGTGACCCTGGCGACGGCGGTAGCCGGTCTTGTTCTTGTAGCGAAGGATGTCGATCTTCGCGCCCTTGTGGTGGTCCACAATCTCGGCCTGGACCTTGATGCCGTCAAGCACCCACGGGTCGCTGGTCACGGCGTCGCCGTCGACAACGAGCAGGGTAGAGAGCTCTACCGTGTCGCCAACCTTGGCGGTGGGAATCTTGTCAACCTCAACGATGTCGCCGACAGCAACCTTGTGCTGGCGACCACCGCTGCGCACGATGGCGTACACGCGGATCTCACTCTCACTCGAAGACGAAACCCCTGAAGCCAGCCGCCCACACGGGTCCGGGGACCCGTGATGATCCGGATTGGACGAGCGGCCTCTCCCGAACGAGCGGGAGGTCAGTGCTCAGAGGTGTGGCGAAACAAACGCCGACGGTCAAGATTACGGGGACCTGTACAGCCCGGTCAAACCGGGCCCCTTTCCGGGGCCCGGCCTCAGGCTTCGACGGCCCCGGTGTACTCCGCGTAGGCGTCCCGGATCCCGTCCGGGGACAGGTCCAGATGCTCCAGGATCGTGTAGCGGCCCGGCCTGGTCCGGGGGGCGAAGCCGACCACCTGGACGAACTCCTCCGCGCTGAACCCCATCTCCTCCGCCGTGACCGGCAGGCCGTGACGCCGCAGCGCCTCGGCCATCCGTACGGACTCCTGGCACGCGCCCCGCAGGTGCATCGCGAACGCCGCGCCCAGACCGCACTGCTCACCGTGGCTCGCGGCGCGCTTGGGGAAGAGCAGGTCGAAGGCGTGGTTGATCTCGTGGCAGGCGCCCGACGCGGGACGGCTGTCCCCCGCCACCGACATCGAGATGCCGGTCAGCACCAGCCCCTCGGCCAGCACCTGGAGGAAGGCGTCGTCACCCAGGGCCCCGGGATGGCGCAGCACGGCCTCGCCGGCCTGCCGGGCCATCGCGGCGGCCAGTCCGTCGATGTCCTCGCCGTTGACCCGGTGGGCGAGCTCCCAGTCCGCGACGGCGGAGATGTTCGAGAGCGCGTCACCGATCCCGGACCGCACGAAACGGACCGGTGCCTCACGGATGATGTCGAGGTCGATGACGACGGCGATCGGGTTCGGGACACCGTACGAGCCGCGGCCCGCGTCGTTGTCCAGCGTGGCCACCGGTGAGCACAGACCGTCGTGGGACAGGTTCGTCGCCACGGCGACCAGCGGCAGCCCGACGCGCGCCGCGGCGAACTTCGCACAGTCGATGATCTTGCCGCCGCCGAGCCCGACGACGGCGTCGTACCGGCCGGACTTCATGGCCTCGGCGAGCTTGACGGCGTCATCCAGCGTGCCGCCGCCCACCTCGAACCAGGAAGCACCCGGCAGGCTGTCCGAGAGCCGCTCCCGCAGCGCCCGTCCGGAACCCCCGCTGATCGCGATCGCCAGTTTGCCCGAGCCGGAGATCCGCTGATCGGCGAGGACACCCGCCAGATCGGACAGAGCACCGGCCCGGATGTCGACGACGACCGGTGCGGGGATCAGCCGGGTCAGTACTGGCACGCGATGGTCCTGCCCTTGGCCAGGTCCTCGTGGTTGTCGATCTCGACCCACTTGACGTCGCCGATCGGCTCCACGTCGACCTTGAAGCCGCGGTTGACGAGCTCCTGGTAGCCGTCCTCGTAGTAGAGGTCCGGGTCGCGCTCGAACGTGGTCTTCAGCGCGTCGGCCAGCTCCTCGGCCGCGTCGCCCTCGATGAGGGTGACACCGATGTACTCACCGGTGGCCTCGGCGGGGTCCATCAGCTTCGTGATCCGCTGCACACCCTTGTCGGGGTCGACGACGACCTTCATCTCCTCGTCCGCCAGCTGCTTCACCGTGTCGAGGGCGAGGATGATCTTCTTGCCCTCGCCGCGGGCGGCGAGCAGCGTCTTCTCGACGGAGACGGGGTGCACGGTGTCGCCGTTGGCGAGGATCACGCCGTCCTTGAGGGCGTCACGGCCGCACCAGAGGGAGTAGGCGTTGTTCCACTCCTCGGCCTTGTCGTTGTCGATCAGCGTGAGGGTCACGCCGTACTTCGCCTCAAGGGCGGCCTTGCGCTCGTACAGGGCCTCCTTGCGGTAGCCCACGATGATGGCGACGTCGGTCAGGCCGACCTCGGCGAAGTTGCCGAGCGTCAGGTCGACGACGGTCAGGCTCTCCTCGTCCCCCTCGGGACCGACCGGCACCAGGGCCTTGGGAAGCGTGTCGGTGTAGGGGCGCAGACGACGGCCTGCGCCGGCCGCCAGAATCATGCCGATCATGAGGGTTCTCCTTGGTCCTTGATGCGGTGCGGGTGTCTCGGGTGGAGTGTGTGAGGGGCAGCCGCGGCTCAGAGCTCGGTGGCCACGAAGTCGCGCAGCCAGGTCCGGAAGTCCGGCCCCAGGTCCTCGCGCTCGCAGGCCAGTCTGACGATGGCCCGCAGGTAGTCGCCCCGGTCACCGGTGTCGTACCGGCGGCCCCGGAAGACGACACCGTGCACCGGACCGCCGAGCTTCTCGTCGGCGGCCAGCTGCTGCAGTGCGTCGGTCAGCTGGATCTCGCCGCCCCGGCCCGGCTCCGTGTCCCGCAGCACGCCGAAGACGGCCGGGTCCAGGACATAGCGTCCGATGACGGCGAGATTGCTGGGGGCGTCGCCCGCTTCCGGCTTCTCGACCAGTCCGGTGACCCGGACGACGTCGCCCTCGGGCGTGGCCTCCACGGCGGCGCATCCGTACAGATGGATCTGTTCGGGAGCGACCTCCATCAGCGCGACGACGCTGCCGCCCTCACGCTCCTGGATCTCGGTCATGCGGGCCAGCAGCGGATCGCGCGGGTCGATCAGGTCGTCGCCGAGCAGGACGGCGAAGGGCTCGGAACCGACGTGCGGCTCCGCGCACAGAACGGCGTGGCCGAGGCCCTTCGGGTCGCCCTGCCGGACGTAGTGCATGGTCGCCAGTTCACTGGACTCCTGGACCCGGACCAGCCGTTCGTCGTCGCCCTTGCGGGTCAGCGCCGACTCCAGCTCGTAGTTCCGGTCGAAGTGGTCCTCCAGGGCCCGCTTGTTGCGCCCGGTGATCATCAGCACGTCGTTCAGCCCCGCGGCGGCGGCCTCCTCCACGACGTACTGGATCGCCGGCTTGTCGACGACCGGAAGCATCTCCTTGGGAGTGGCTTTCGTCGCCGGCAGGAACCGGGTACCGAGCCCGGCGGCAGGTATGACGGCCTTCTGGATCTTGCGCATGTGGGAAGAGCTTCCGTGTGGGGTTACGGGGACCGGCCGGGCGCCGGAACGCAGCCGGCCGGCCCCGTGGAGGGACCGGCCCGACTGCGTCGCGCGCGGTGCCGGGGCCCGTGCCGGTCAGGCACAGGCCCCAGGTGGGTCAGGCCTCGTCGGCCGAAGCGGTGACGGCGGACGACGACTGCTCGGCCGCCACCGTCTTCTTCGCCGCCTTCTTGGCCGTCGTCTTCTTCGCGACGGTCTTCTTGGCCGCCGTCTTCTTGACGGCCGCCTTCTTGGCCGTGGCCTTCTTCGCGGTCTTGCGGGCCGCCTTCTTGGCCGGTGCCGGTTCGGCGTCGGCCTCGGGGGCGGACTCCGGCTCGGCGCCCGTCACCACGACGACAGCGGCCTCCTCGGCACCTGCGGGGGAACCCGCGGGTGCGGTGACCTTACGGGTCACCCGGCGCCGGGCACGCGGCGGTGCCGCCGGCTCCTCGGCAGAGGCCTCGACGTGCGGTGCCTCGACGACCGGGTCCTCCGCGGCAACCGGGTCGGCGTCGGACACCGGCTCCTCGGCGACGGGCTCGGCCGCCGGGGCCGGCTCGACGACCGGGGCGGGCTCGGCCGCCGGGGCCGGCGAACCCGCCGGGGCGGTCGCCTTGCGGGTCGCCCGACGGCGCGTACGGCCCTGCGGCGCCTCGGCCGGGGCCTCGGCAACCGGCTCCGGTGCGACGACCGGCTCCGGCTCCACGACGGGCTCCGGCGCCACGACCGGCTCGGCCACCGGGGCCGGGGCGGACGCGGACCTCGGGGCACCGGCCGGGGCCGTCGCCTTACGCGTGGCCCGGCGACGGCCACGGCCGCGCCCGGCTGCCGCCTCGGCCTCGGCCGGGCTGCTGTACAGCTCCTCGTCCGGGACGAACTCCGGCTCGGGAAGCGCCAGCGGAGCGGCGATCTCCGCGGCCACCTCCGCCTCGGTCTCGACGTCGGTGTCCGTCTCGGAGACGTGCTCGTGGTCGTGCTCGTGGTCCTGGCCCGAGCCGCCGCGGCGCTTCTTGGAACGCTTGCCGCTGCCGCCGCCACCGATCGAGGTGGGCTGCTCCATGTGCACGATCACGCCGCGCCCGTTGCAGTGGACACAGGTCTCGGAGAAGGACTCCAGCAGACCCTGGCCGACCCGCTTACGGGTCATCTGGACCAGGCCCAGCGAGGTGACCTCGGCGACCTGGTGCTTCGTACGGTCGCGTCCCAGGCACTCCAGCAGACGCCGCAGCACCAGGTCCCGGTTGGACTCCAGCACCATGTCGATGAAGTCGACGACGACGATGCCACCGAGGTCGCGCAGCCGCAGCTGGCGCACGATCTCCTCGGCCGCCTCCAGGTTGTTCTTGGTGACGGTCTCCTCGAGGTTGCCGCCCTGACCGGTGAACTTGCCGGTGTTGACGTCGACGACGACCATCGCCTCGGTCTTGTCGATCACCAGCGAGCCGCCACTCGGCAGGTAGACCTTGCGATCCAGCGCCTTCATGAGCTGCTCGTCGATCCGGTACGTCGCGAAGATGTCGACCTCGGAGGTCCACCGCGACAGCCGGTCCGTCAGGTCGGGCGCCACGTGCGAGACGTAGCCGTAGATGGTCTCCCACGCGTCGTCACCGCTGACGATGACCTTGGAGAAGTCCTCGTTGAAGATGTCGCGGACGACCCGGACGGTCATGTCCGGCTCGCCGTAGAGAAGCGTCGGCGCGTTGGAGCTGCCGCTGCTCTTCGACTTCTTCTGGATCTCCTCCCACTGCTGCTGCAGCCGCTCCACGTCACGGCGCAGCTCGTCCTCGCTCGCGCCCTCCGCGGCGGTGCGGACGATGACGCCCGCGTCCTCGGGAACGATCTTCTTGAGGATGGTCTTGAGCCGGGCGCGCTCGGTGTCGGGCAGCTTGCGGCTGATCCCCGTCATCGAGCCCTCGGGCACGTAGACCAGGTAGCGGCCGGGCAGCGAGACCTGGCTGGTCAGGCGGGCGCCCTTGTGGCCGATCGGGTCCTTCGTCACCTGGACGAGGACTGACTGGCCGGACTTGAGCGCGGTCTCGATACGGCGCGGCCCGTGGGCCATGCCGAGCGCCTCGAAGTTGACCTCACCGGCGTACAGGACGGCGTTGCGGCCCTTGCCGATGTCGACGAAGGCGGCCTCCATCGACGGCAGGACGTTCTGGACCTTGCCCAGGTAGACGTTGCCGACGTAGCTGGTGGCCTGCTCCTTGTTGACGTAGTGCTCGACGAGCACATTGTCCTCGAGGACGCCGATCTGGGTGCGCTCACCGTTCTGGCGGACGACCATGACGCGCTCGACGGCCTCGCGGCGGGCGAGGAACTCCGCCTCGGTGATGATCGGCACCCGGCGGCGGCCCTGCTCGCGTCCCTCACGGCGGCGCTGCTTCTTCGCCTCCATGCGGGTCGAGCCCTTGATGGACTGGACCTCGTCGAAGCCGGTGCCGGGCTCGCGCTCGGCCTCCTTCTTGCGGGGCTCACGGACCTTGACGACCGTGCGCTCCGGGTCGTCCGTGCCGTTCTCGGCGTCGGACGCGGAGTCACCGCTGCGGCGGCGCCGGCGACGGCGCCGGCGGCTGCTGCTCGATCCGGAGGCACCGGAGTCGTTGTCGTCCTGCTCGTCGTCGCCCTCGTCCTCGGACTCCTGAGCACGCTCGTGCTCGTCCTCGGAGTGGTCGGCGGAGTCGTCGGCGTGCTGCTCGGCGGCGTCGTCCTCTGCGGACTCGCCACGGCGGCGGCGACGGCCACCGCGACGACGGCGGCGCGACGGACGGTCGCCGTACTCGTCGGTCTCCTCCCCGTCCTGCTCGGCGTCGCTCTCGTTCGAAGGCTCCTGCTCGTCCTCGGCCTGCTCCTGGACCGGAGCGGCCGGGGCGGGCGCGGCGACGGGCTCGGCCTCGGCGGCCTCACCGCGGCGACGACGACGGCGACGCGAACCGCCCTGCGGCGCGGCCTCGGCGGGAGCGGCCGGCTCGGCGGGGGCGATGGCCTGCTCCTCCACCGTCACGGTCTCGTCCTCGAACTCCTCGTCATGCGCGACGGGGGGCTGGGCGGCGGCTGCGGCGGCAGCGGTCTCCGGGGTCTGGAACATCGGCTCGGCGAAGACCGGCGCCTGGAACACGGCGACGGCGGGGCGCTCGGCCCGGCGGCTCCTGCGCGCGGGCTCCTCGACCTTGCCGGTGAACTCGGGCCGGCCCGCGGCGGCGGTGGCGCGGCGACGCTGACGGCCGCGCGGGGCGGCCTCCTCGACCTCGGCGGTCTCGGCGGCCAGCTCCTCAACGGCTGCCTCGGGCAGGCTCTCGCCCGTCTGGTTCCCGTCGCGCTCCTCGACGGCTTCCGTCACCTGCGGGGCACCCGCGGGAGAGGTCGCCTTGCGGGAGGCACGGCGGCGGCCACGCGGGGCCTCGACCGGCTCCGCGGGCTCCTCCTCGGCCGGCTCGACCGGCTCGGCAGCCGCGACGACCGGCTCCACGACCGCTTCGGTCCGGGCGGCCTGCGGCGCACCGGCGGGGGCGGAGGCCCTGCGCCGGGTACGGCCACGCGGCGCCTCGGTCACGGCGGGCTCGGTCGCGGCGGGCTCGACGGCCTCGGCCGCGACGGCCTCCTCGACGATCTCGGCCACCTCGGCGGCCTGCGGCGCACCGGCGGGGGCGGTCGCCTTGCGGGACGCACGACGACGCGCACGCGGCGCCTCAACGGGCTCCACGACCTCTTCCTCGACCGGCTCGGCAGCCGCGACAACCGGCTCCACGACCTCCACGGTCTCGGCGGCCTGCGGCGCACCGGCAGGGGCCGTCGCCTTGCGGGACGCACGACGACGCGCACGCGGCGCCTCAACCGGCTCCACGACCTCTTCCTCGACCGGCTCGGCAGCCGCGACAACCGGCTCCACGACCTCCACGGTCTCGGCGGCCTGCGGCGCACCGGCAGGGGCCGTCGCCTTGCGGACGGCGCGGCGGCGCGCACGGACGGGCGGCGCGGCCTCGGCGGCGCTCTCGGTGCTGTTCTCCGACACTCCGGCGTCAACGGCCGGTATGGCCGAAGCCTCGGCTGCGGCCTGCGCGCCCGCGGTCGGCGGGCCCGCCGGGCGGGATGCCGCGCGGCGCCTGCGGCGCGGCGGCAGCTTGTCCCCGGGGGTGTTGCTGTCTTCTGCGTTCCCGGCCGTGCCGGGTTCGGTGGGCTGAGGCATGCGGGCGGTTCTCCCGTCGGGCTCCCGGGCGCCGCGTCTGATTCCGGTCCGGCACGGTCCGCATGAGGTACGCGGTACCGCCGTCCGGGGCGCGGTCGCCGCACGGGGGCTGAATGTCTGGCTCGCCGGTTCCCTACGCGGTGTGCGCACGGCCTGGCGAAAGTCTTATGGGTCAGCGCGCGGCCCGGCCCAGGTGGCTCCCGAGTCCGAGGGCTGCGCTACAACGACCGCCTTACGCGGAACCTGCACCTTCAGGCGCCGTCGCGACGGCGGTCCCGGTGGCCGTGGGTAGAACGGCCGGGGCTGCCTCGCGGTCGGGCGCGAGCGGGTCGGTCACCGTGCCGGACTCCTCGTCGAAGAGCCCCTGCGCCAGCCTGGTCACCGCTGCGGGGACCGGCGGCGCCAGGTCGGCCACAACGCGGAGACCGGACAGGACGTCGTCAGGCCGAACGGCAGGTGTCACGTGCCGAACAACCAGCCGCAGTATCGCACAGGCCTTGTCCCCGGGCCTATCAGGCTGATGATCAAGGGCCTGCAGGTCGACGACGGCGGACCGGGCGTCGAAGCTCCGGATGCCGTTCTTCGTGCGGCGCTCGACCTCTACGGTCTCGGCCGCGTTGAACGCGGCGACGGCCTTCTCGGCGTCCTCCACGGCGACCCCGTTCAGCCGCATCTCCCAGACGGAGGCGGTGAGCCGGTCGGCGAGACCCGAGGTGCGGGCCTCCACGGCATCGGTGATGTCGAGTCCGTCCGGCAGCGAGTCGTTGAGGAGTTCGCGCAGCGTGCCCGGATCACGGGCCTCGGTGAGGGCGATCTCCAGGAACTCGGCCTCGCTGCCCGTGCCGGTGGGTGCGGCGTTGGCATACGACACCTTGGGGTGCGGGGTGAAGCCCGCCGAGTAGGCCATGGGCACCTCGGAGCGGCGCAGCGCCCGCTCGAAGGCACGCTGGAAGTCTCGATGACTGGTGAACCGGAGGCGGCCGCGCTTGGTGTAGCGCAGTCGGATGCGCTGCACTGCCGGTGCGGGCGGCGGGCCTTCGGGCTGTCGCTTGCCCAGTGGTTCTTCTCCTCGGTGCGGAGCGGACGCGGTGGCACGCCGCCCTCGAAATACGGGTGGCCCGGGGGCGTCCGGTCCGGCTCACCCCTGCGGGACGGATTTCTCTTTCCGCAGGGAGATCTCTGGTTCGGGCGCCGCGCTGGGCACAGTCGTTGTACTACCCAGAGTACGCGCAGACAGGCCTTCCGGTTCCCGGGGCTCGGGTTCGCGCGCCCCGCCGACCAGCGCCCGCCATGCGTCGCGCCTGGCCTGCCGGACGGTCTCGCGCGCCGTGCGGAGCGTCTGCCGGGCCGTCCGGCCCACCGCGCGGGCGGCCCGCCCGGCCGGTACGAACACGGCGTCGCGCAGGAAGTGCCCGACCGGGGTGCACACCGAGCGGTAGGCCCAGGCCACCGGCGCCCCGACCAGGTGCCACGCCAGCCATGCGAGCGCCCGCCCGAAGGCCCGCGAGACGAACCCGGCGACCCGCCAGGCGACACCGAACGCCGCAGCGATCTCCCGGCCGACCGGGGTCAGGATCCGCCGGTACACCCAGACCACCGGCGTGACGAGGAGCACCGTCACCAGCCATCGGACGCCCGCCCACAGCCCTCTGCAGCCGGCCTCGATGCCGCGGACCAGCTGATCGAGGAGCCATGCGATGCCGTGGCCCAGCGGGGTGAGCAGTTCCCGGTACGTCCACGCCAGCGGCAGCACGATCAGATGCTCCACGAGCCAGGCGGCGGCCAGCCCCAGCGGCTTGATCACGTAGCGCCACAGCAGGACCACCGGAATGACGAGCAAGGCGGTGAGCAGCCACTTCACCGCGGTGGCGACCCCCCGTCCGGCCGGGTTCAGCAGCGTCCGCCGGACCCATCGCAGCCCGTGCCCGATCGGGGTGAGCACATGCGCGTACAGCCAGGTGACCGGCACCACGAACCCGTACCGCACCCCGGGCACCACCACGTACCGCCACAGCGCGACCCACGGCCACACGAACACCGCCATGGCCAGCCACCGCAGCCCGTGCCCGACCGGGGTCAGCACCTGGGCGTACAGCCAGCGGGCCGGAATCACGGCCAGCACCTCGAAGAGCCACGCCAGCGCGCGCCCCAGCGGGCGCAGCAGAATCCGGTCCGAGGCACGGGCGCCCGCGACGAGGGCGTCCCAGACCATCCGCACCGGCAGGACGAGGACGAGGACGACGATCCGCACCGGAATCCTGACGAGCGTGGTGAGGCAGCCGTCACCGCTCTCGTACCGCGCGGGTGCCTGGTGCTTTCCGTATTCCATGCACCTGATGACGCGAAGGCCCGGTCGGGGGTTTCCCCGACCGGGCCTTCGTCACCGAGCTGTCACCCGTCAGAAGCCGGGCGGTGTCACCTCACTGACGGCTGCTCACTTCACGACCGTCAGCGGCAGGAGCTTCTTGCCCGTCGGACCGATCTGGATGCTCGTGTCCATCTGAGGACAGACCCCGCAGTCGAAGCACGGCGTCCAGCGGCAGTCCTCGACCTCGGTCTCGTCGAGCGAGTCCTGCCAGTCCTCCCAGAGCCAGTCCTTGTCGAGACCGGAGTCCAGGTGGTCCCAGGGCAGGACCTCCTCGTACGTCCGCTCGCGGGTGGTGTACCAGTCGACGTCCACACCGAAGTCGGGCAGGGCCTTCTCGGCGCTCTTCATCCACAGGTCGTAGCTGAAGTACTCGCGCCAGCCGTCGAAGCGGCCGCCGGCCTCGTAGACGGCGCGGATGACGGAGCCGACGCGGCGGTCGCCGCGGGAGAGCAGGCCCTCGACGATGCCGGGCTTGCCGTCGTGGTAGCGGAAGCCGATCGAGCGGCCGTACTTCTTGTCGCCGCGGATCTTGTCGCGGAGCTTCGTCAGCCGGGCGTCGGTCTCCTCGGCGCTGAGCTGCGGCGCCCACTGGAACGGGGTGTGCGGCTTGGGGACGAAGCCGCCGATGGAGACGGTGCAGCGGATGTCGTTCTGCCCGGACACCTCACGGCCCTTGGCGATCACCTTGACCGCCATGTCGCCGATCTGGAGGACGTCCTCGTCGGTCTCGGTGGGCAGGCCGCACATGAAGTACAGCTTCACCTGCCGCCAGCCGTTGCCGTACGCGGTGGAGACCGTACGGATCAGGTCCTCCTCCGAGACCATCTTGTTGATGACCTTGCGCATGCGCTCGGAGCCGCCCTCGGGGGCGAAGGTGAGACCGGAACGGCGGCCGTTGCGGGTCAGCTCGTTGGCCAGGTCCACGTTGAACGCGTCGACGCGGGTGGAGGGCAGCGAGAGGCCGATCTTGTCCTCGGTGTAGCGGTCCGCGAGGCCCTTGGCGATCTCGCCGATCTCGGTGTGGTCCGCGGAGGAGAGCGAGAGCAGGCCCACTTCCTCGAAGCCCGTCGCCTTGAGGCCCTTCTCCACCATCTCGCCGATGCCGGTGATGCTTCGCTCCCGCACGGGGCGCGTGATCATGCCGGCCTGGCAGAAACGGCAGCCGCGGGTGCAGCCGCGGAAGATCTCCACGGACATCCGCTCGTGGACGGTCTCGGCGAGCGGGACGAGGGGCTGCTTGGGGTAGGGCCACTCGTCGAGGTCCATGACGGTGTGCTTGGACACCCGCCACGGCACGCCCGACTTGTTCGGGACGACGCGGCCGATGCGGCCGTCCGGGAGGTACTCGACGTCGTAGAAGCCGGGGACGTAGACGCCACCGGTCCTGGCGAGGCGGAACAGCACCTCCTCACGGCCGCCGGGGCGGCCCTCGGCCTTCCAGGCGCGGATGATCTCGGTGATCTCCAGGACCGCCTGCTCGCCGTCGCCGATGACCGCGCAGTCGATGAACTCCGCGATCGGCTCGGGGTTGAAGGCGGCGTGGCCGCCCGCGAGCACGATCGGGTCGTCGAGGCCGCGGTCCTTGGCGGACAGGGGGATGCCGGCCAGGTCCAGGGCGGTGAGCATGTTGGTGTAGCCGAGCTCGGTGGAGAAGCTCAGCCCGAAGACGTCGAACGCCTTGACCGGGCGGTGGCCGTCCACGGTGAACTGCGGCACCTTGTGCTCGCGCATCAGCGCTTCGAGGTCGGGCCAGACGCTGTAGGTGCGCTCGGCGAGGACGCCCTGGCGCTCGTTGAGTACCTCGTACAGGATCATGACGCCCTGGTTGGGAAGCCCGACCTCGTAGGCGTCCGGATACATGAGGGCCCAGCGGACGTCGCATTCGTCCCACGGTTTGACGGTGGAGTTCAGCTCACCGCCGACGTACTGGATGGGCTTCTGCACATGCGGGAGCAGAGCTTCGAGCTGTGGGAAGACCGAATCGACAGACATCGCGAACTTTCGAGAGCTGGCAGGGGTGACCATCCAGCGTACCGCGCTGCTCAGCCTCCGGACGCCGTCCGGATTTCCGCCCGGGAGGCCCGGGCCCACACCCCGGGCAGTTCCCGCTCGCGTGCCGCGGCCGTCGCCTCCTCCTGTCCGTACAGCAGGCCCCAGGTGAACGAGGGCTCCCCCGCCGCATGGGCCTGGACGGCGAGGGTGCGCAGGGCGTCGCGGGCGACGACGCTGTCCTGGTGGTCGCCGAGGACGCTCTGGACGGCCTTCAGCCGCTTGGCGGACTTCCGGGCCGGCTTCCCGAGCGCGGGGCGGGCCGCTTCGGCCGCGTACCGTGCGCGCTTCGCCGCTTTGCGGGCGTCGTGCAGGGCGAGGTCGCGGTCCGGGCCCGGCGGGTGTTCCAGGGCGTGTGCGATGCGGGTGGCAAGGCGTTCGTGGTTCCTGTGCGCGGCGCGGGTGAGCGCCTTGCCGGGCGGGCCGGCGGCCGCGGGCAGCAGGGGCGGGCCGGCGAGGAGCGCGTGCAGGGTCTCCAGCAGCGCGAGGTAGCGGGCGCCGTCCAGCACCGCGACGGTACGGCGGCGGGAGCCGCTGCGGCGGGCCGTGGACCAGATCCTCAGCCGGGCGCGGACCGGGCCGAGGACCAGGGTGCGGGGCAGTGCGTCGAGCCGGGTGCGCAGCCGGGCGTCGAGGACCTCCTGGTCGCGGTCGACGCCGAGTTCCGCCGCGAGCCACTTCAGCTCGGCGGCGACGGGGTCGGTGACCGTGCGGTCGAGGACCTTGCGGTACGTGCGGAAGGTGCTGCGGAGCCTGCGGGTGGCGACCCGCATCCGGTGCACGGAGTCGGGCAGGCCCCGGCGCACGGCCGGGTCGAGGGCGACGATGTCGGTGACCTGTTCGCGTACGTAGGCAAGGACGTGGTCGCCCGCGGTGCGCGGGGGCGTGGCGGGTTCCGGTGGGCGCTTCTTCGGGGACGGCTTCTTCTTCGGGGCGGTCTCGGCCAGGGCGCGGGACAGTTTGGAGGAGGACTCGGAGGGGGCGATGCCGGCCTTCCGCAATCGCTTCTCGACGGCGTCGAGGAACGCGGGGTCGCCCTCGTCGGCGAGTTCGACCTCGATCTCGGTCCAGGCGGTGGCGCGGTTGCCGCCGTGCAGCCGCTGGGCCCGGACCGCGTCGACGCCGATTTCGGCGAGCGGTTCACCGTCCGGGCCGTTCAGCACGTGCACGTCGCGGGCGGACCGGAGCCGGGCCACCGGGACGAGGGCGGTGTCGCGGACCCGGGAGCGGACGAGACCGGCCAGGTCCGCGGGCAGGGTGTCGGAGAGCGGGGCCCCGATCTCGTCGCGGATGCCGGAGGCGACCGGGAACTTGAGGTGCCAGCCGGCGTCGGCGCCGCCGGTGCGGCGGCGCAGGGTGATGCCGTCGGCGGCGAGCCGGAGGTCCTCGGTGTCGTAGTAGACGGCGTCGAGTTCGATGACGCCCCGGTGGTCCACGGCGGCGACTCCGGCCACCCGTCTCAGGTCGGGCAGCCGGGCGTCACCAGTGGCTTCGTACTTCCGCTCGATCTCGCGCTTCGAGTCCGCCATGCATCGAATCTAGACGTGATGTACGTGGATGGGCAGTGGGCCCGCAACGGCTCAGGCCGCTATCGGCCGTTGGACCCTGATCGACTGGAGCAGCCCGATGGCCACCCAGACGGCGAACATCGAGGAGCCTCCGTAGGAGACGAACGGCAGGGGCAGTCCGGCGACCGGCATGATGCCGAGCGTCATGCCGATGTTCTCGAAGGCCTGGAAGGCGAACCAGGCGATGATGCCCGCGGCGACGATCGTGCCGTAGAGCTCGGTGGTCTCGCGGGCGATGCGGCAGGCGCGCCACAGGACGATGCCGAGCAGGACCAGGATCAGTCCGGCGCCGAGGAAGCCGAGTTCCTCACCGGCGACGGTGAAGACGAAGTCGGTCTGCTGCTCGGGGACGAACTGGCCGGTGGTCTGGGTGCCCTGGAAGAGGCCGGTGCCGGAGAGGCCGCCGGAGCCGATCGCGATCCGGGCCTGGTTGGTGTTGTAGCCGACGCCGGCCGGGTCGAGGGCCGGGTTGGCGAAGGCGGCGAACCGGGCGATCTGGTAGTCGTCGAGGAGCCCGAGCTGCCAGATGGCCACGGCTCCGGCGGCGCCCGCGCCGAGGATGCCGAAGATCCAGCGGTTCGACGCCCCGGAGGCCAGGAGGACGCCGAGCACGATGACGACCATGACCATCACGGAGCCGAGGTCCGGCATTCCCATGACGACGGCCATCGGGAGCGCGGCCAGGCCGAGGGCCTTGGCGACGGTCCGGTGGTCGGGGTGCAGCTGGTCGCCCGCGTCGACGCGGGCGGCGAGCAGCATCGCCATGCCGAGAATGATGGTGATCTTGGTGAACTCGGAGGGCTGGAGGGAGAAGCCGCCGGGCAGCAGGATCCAGGCGTGGGCGCCGTTGACGGTGGCGCCGAGCGGGGTGAGGACCGCCATCACGAGGATCACGGACAGCCCGTACAGGATCGGCACCGCACCGCGCAGGGTGCGGTGGCCGAGCCAGATCGTGCCGATCATCAGGGCGAAGCCGATGCCGGTGTTGAGGGCGTGGCGGAAGAGGAAGTAGTACGGGTCGCCGTGGGTGAGCGAGTCACGTCCCCTGGTCGCCGACCAGACGAGCAGCGAGCCGATGAAGGAGAGTGCGATCGCCGAGCCGAGCAGCGGCCAGTCGAGGCGGCGCACGACGGAGTCACGAGCGGTGAGCCTGCCCCAGGCGCCCCGGTCGGGGCCGTAGCGCGGGACGGAGAAGCCTGCCATCAGTCACGCCTCCCCAGCACTGCGGCGAGCGTCTGCTCGGTGGCCGGCTTCTGCGACGCGGGGTCGTAGGGCTTGATCCTGGGGGCGTCGATGGTGCCGTCCGTCTGGATCTTCGGCAGGGACTTCTGCGGGGTCGGCAGCAGGGCCTTCTTGAGGTCCTGCTTGCCCGCGGCGTCGAGGCCGTAGAGGGCGTTGTAGATGTTGCGGACGGCGGGCCCGGATGCTCCGGACCCCGTACCGCCCTGGGAGATCGTCATGACGATCGAGTAGTCCTTGGTGTACGTGGCGAACCAGGAGGTCGTCTGCTTGCCGTAGACCTCGGCCGTGCCCGTCTTGGCGTGCATCGGGATCTTGTCCTGCGGCCAGCCGCCGAATCGCCAGGCGGCGGAGCCGCGGGTCGCGACACCCGCGAGGGCTTCGTCTATTTCGTTGCGCGTCTTCTTGGTGAAGGGGAGCTTGCCGTGCGACTTCGGCTCGATCTCCTGGACGGTCTGTCCGTCGCCGCTGACGATCGCCTTGCCGACGGTGGGGTCGTAGAGGGTGCCGCCGTTGGAGATGGCCGCGTAGATGGTGGCCATCTGGATCGGGGTGACGAGGGTGTCGCCCTGGCCGATCGAGTAGTTGACGGAGTCACCGGCGCGCATCTTGTCGCCTTCGAGGCAGTTCTCGTACGCGATCTGCTCGACGTACGTGCCGCCCTTCTTGCCCTGCTTGCACCAGGCGTCGTGGTTGGCCTTGGCGAAGTTCTTCTTCCACTGGCGGTCCGGGACGCGGCCGCTGACCTCGTTGGGGAGGTCGATGCCGGTCTCCTTGCCGAGGCCGAACTGATGGGCGGTCTTGTAGAACCAGTCGTTGGCGTTCTTCTTGGGGTTGTTCCCGCCGTCCTTCTGCCACTCCTTGTGCGCGAGGCCGTAGTACACGGTGTCGCAGGAGACTTCGAGGGCGCGGCCGATGGTGATGCTGCCGTAGCCCTGGGACTCGAAGTTCTTGAAGGTCTGGCCGCCGATGGAGTACGAGCTGGGGCAGGGGTAGTTGCCGTCGAAGGGGTAACCGGCGTTGACCGCGGCGGTGGAGGAGATGACCTTGAAGATGGAGCCGGGGGCGGCCTGGCCCTGGATGGCCCGGTTCAGCAGCGGGAAGTTGGAGTTCTTGCCGGTGAGCTTGGCGTAGTCCTTGGCGGAGATGCCGCCGACCCAGGCGTTGGGGTCGTAGTTGGGCAGGGAGGCCATGGAGACGACGCGGCCGGTCTTGGCCTCCATGACGACGACGGCGCCGGAGTCGGCCTTGTAGTTCTCGCCGGTGTTGGTGTCGAACTCGGTACGGGCCACCTTCATGGCCTGGTTGAGCTCGTACTCGGCGACGGCCTGGACGCGGGCGTCGATGGAGGTGACGACGCTGGCGCCGGGCTCCGCCTCGTCGTTCTTGGCCTGGCCGATGACCCGGCCGAGGTTGTCGACCTCGTAGCGGGTGACGCCCGCCTTGCCGCGCAGTTCCTTGTCGTACGTGCGCTCCAGGCCGGAGCGGCCGACCTGGTCGGAGCGGAGGTAGGGCGAGTCGCTGTCCTGGGCCTTGGTGATCTCCTCGTCGGTGACGGGTGAGAGGTAGCCGAGGACCTGGGCGGTGTTGGCCTTGCCGGGTGCGGCGTAGCGGCGGACGGCGGTGGGCTCGGCGGTGATGCCGGGGAAGTCCTCCGCGCGTTCACGGATCTGGAGGGCCTGCTGGGTGGTGGCCTCGTCGGTGACCGGGATCGGCTGGTAGGGCGAGCCGTTCCAGCAGGGCTGGGGGGTCTTCGCGTCGCAGAGCCGGACCTTGTCGATGACGTCCTTGGGCTTCATGTCGAGGACGCCGGCGAGCCGGGTCAGGACGCCTTCGCCGTCGTCGTCCATCTTCAGCAGCTCGGTGCGGCTGGCGGAGACGACGAGGCGGGTCTCGTTGTCGGCGAGGGGCACGCCGCGGGCGTCGAGGATGGAGCCGCGGGCGGCGGGCTGGACGACCTGCTGGACGTGGTTGTTCTTCGCCTCGTCGGAGTACTCCTGGCCGTTGCGGATCTGGAGGTACCAGAGGCGGCCGCCGAGGGTGAGCAGCAGGGAGAAGACGAGGACCTGGATGACGATGAGGCGGATCTGGACCCGCTGGGTCCGTCCCGTCTCGGGGATGTTGGTCACGGGGCGCCCCCGGTGGTGGTCGGGCCGGTGGTACGGGGGCTGCCCCCGGAGGATTGCGGCCTCACAGTCGCTTGACTCCCTTGATCCGTCCGGCGCGTGCGGCGCGGTTGCGGGCGGCCTTGACGCGCAGTCCGCCGCGCTGGCTGCCGATGCGCAGCCCGGTGCCCGCGGCGAGCCAGCCGGCGGCGACGTCGCCGCGGCCGGAGGAGGACTCGGTCAGCGGGTCGTTCACGGTGCGTCTGGCGATGGCCATGATCAGTGGGACGGTGAACGGCGCGAGGAGCAGGTCGTAGACGGCCGCGGTGAACAGCAGGCTGCCCAGGCCCACATGGCGGGCCGCCGTGTCGCCGACGAGGGCGCCGACGCCCGCGTAGAGCAGCGTCGATCCGATCGCCGCCGCGACGACCACGGCCATCGGGAGGAAGGCAGACTTGAGCTGGCCGTTCTCGGGCCTGGCCAGTCCGGCGAGGTAGCCGATGACGCAGAGGACCAGGGCGTAGCGTCCGGCGGCGTGGTCGGCGGGGGGTGCCAGGTCGGCGAGGAGACCCGCGCCGAAGCCGATGAGGGCCCCGCTGACGTGCCCGTACACGAAGGCCAGTCCGAGGACGACCATGAGCAGCAGATCGGGTACGGCTCCGGGAAGCTGGAGCCGGGCGAGTACGGATACCTGGACGACGAGGGCGATCACGACCAGAACGATGGAGAGCAGAGTCCGGTTGACACGCATGGGGATCAGCTCTACCTCTGTTCGTTTACCGCGTTGTCGGCGTTCGGTGTGGCGTTCCCGCTGGGGTTCGGGTCCGGGCTGCCGCTGGGACTCGCGCTCTGGTGGATGTTCCCGACCACGTTGCCGCTGGTGTCGACGATGTCGCCGTTGGGCGAGATGGTGACGGTGACGGTCGGGGTGGGCTTCGGCTTGGCCGGTTTGACGGGCTTCTTCGGCAGGACCGCGTCGCGCGGGTCCTCGCGCGGTGCCTGGACGACGATGCCGACGATGTCGAGCTTGGTGAAGCCGACGAACGGGCGGACGTAGACGGTACGGGTCAGATCGCCACCGGACGGGTCGACGCGGACGACCTCACCGACCGGGACGCCGGGCACGAACGGCTTGTCCTTGCTGGAGCCGAACGTGACAAGGCGGTCGCCCTTCTTGACCTTGGCCTTGCCGTTCAGGAACTGGACGGACAGCGGGCGCGAGCCCTGGCCGGTGGCGAAACCGAGTTCGTCGGTGGACTCCATCCGGGTGCCGACGGTGAAGTCGGGGTCGTTGGCCAGGAGAACCGTGGCGGTGTCCGGACCGACGGTGGTGACGCGGCCGACGAGTCCGTCGCCGTTGAGGACGGTCATGTCGCGCTTGAGGCCGTCCTTGGATCCGGCGTCGATGGTGACCGTCCAGGAGAAGCCCTGGGCCGCTCCTATGGCGATGACCTCGGCGGCCTTGATGCCGTACTGGCCGGCGTCCGACTTCTTGAGCATCTTGTCGAGCTCGCGGACCCGGCTGCGGTTGCGGTCGTCGCTGCCCAGCCTCACCTTGAGCGCGGCGTTCTCCTGCTCCAGCGCGGTGATCTTGTCGTGGCGGGTGCCGGAGGCGCGTACGGCCCCTATGGCGTTGCCCACCGGATCGACCGCTGCCGCCACGCCGTTCTCCACCGGTCCGAAGACGGTGGCGGCGGCCTGCCGGGCGCCGTCCACCGGTGACTCCTCGCCGCCGCGGATGTCCACCGTGATCAGTGCGAATGCGATGGCGATCAGCAGCACCAGGAGCAGCCGGCTCTCTCGTGTGTCCCTCACGTGCGGCGGCCGTGCCTTCCTCGTAGGAATGTTCGTGCCTGTATATCAACGATCCTCCGCGCGGAGCGGCAGCGTCCGCGCGGAGGGCCAGTTGAGTTTCTACCGTCGGGGCTGGGCGTCCAGCACCTGCTGGAGCGCCTCGAACTCCTCGACGCACTTGCCGGAGCCGAGCGCCACGGAGTCCAGCGGGTCCTCGGCGATGTGGATCGGCATGCCCGTCTCGTGGCGCAGCCGCTCGTCGAGGCCGCGCAGCAGCGCGCCGCCGCCGGTGAGGACGATGCCGCGGTCCATGACGTCGCCGGAGAGCTCCGGCGGGCACTTGTCCAGCGTCGTCTTGACCGCGTCGACGATCGCGTTGACCGGCTCCTCGATCGCCTTGCGGACCTCGGCGGCGGAGATGACCACGGTCTTGGGCAGACCCGAGACGAGGTCGCGGCCCCGGATCTCGGTGTGCTCGTCCTTCTCCAGGTCGAACGCCGAACCGATGGTGATCTTGATCTGTTCGGCGGTGCGCTCACCGAGCAGGAGCGAGTACTCCTTCTTGATGTGCTGGATGATCGCGTTGTCCAGTTCGTCACCGGCGACCCGGATCGACTGGGCAGTGACGATTCCGCCGAGCGAGATGACCGCGACCTCGGTGGTGCCGCCACCGATGTCGACGACCATGTTGCCGGTGGCCTCGTGGACCGGCAGACCGGAGCCGATGGCCGCCGCCATGGGCTCCTCGATGATGTGCACCTGGCGCGCGCCGGCCTGCGTCGACGCCTCGATCACGGCGCGTCGCTCGACCCCGGTGATACCGGAGGGCACGCAGACGACGACCCGCGGGCGGGCCAGGTAGCGGCGCTTGTGGATCTTCAGGATGAAGTAGCGGAGCATCCGCTCCGTGATCTCGAAGTCGGCGATCACGCCGTCCTTCAGGGGCCGTACGGCAACGATGTTGCCCGGCGTACGGCCGATCATCTTCTTGGCCTCGGACCCGACCGCGAGAATGCCGCCGGTGTTGGTGTTGATGGCCACGACGGACGGCTCGTTCAGAACGATGCCGCGCCCCCTGACGTACACCAGCGTGTTGGCAGTCCCGAGGTCGATAGCCATGTCACGGCCGATGAACGACATTGAGTTCCCCTTGTTCCCCATGAGGATGCGTCGGGCCTTCCCAAGCGAAAGCGGTGATGGCTTGTTTTGGTAGGCGAGATGAGCGCTGCGGGCGTGGAAGCTTCCATCGTAGTGCCGGACACGCCGACACAGCGCGAGGGTCCTTCGCCATGCTGAGCAGAACGGGTGGCCGTTCCACTCATGGTGACGTTACGTCGGAGTGATGCGTTCCCGCGATCCGGAACCCTATGCCGAAGGGCGACCGAATTACTTCGGTCGCCCCAGGTCATCAGCGCTGTTCGGCTGATCCGAAGTCAGGAAAGTCCCGGAAAGAACAGCTTCATTTCTCGCTCTGCGGACTCCTCGGAGTCCGAGGCGTGGATGAGGTTCTCCCGGGTGATGGTGCCGAAGTCACCACGGATCGATCCGGGCGCGGCGGCGATCGGGTCGGTGGGGCCGGCCAGGGCACGGACGCCCTCGATGACCCGCTCGCCCTCGGCCACCAGGGCGACGATCGGGCCGGACTGCATGAACTCGACGAGCGGCTCGTAGAACGGGCGGCCGACGTGCTCGGCGTAGTGCTGTTCCAGCGTGGCGCGGTCGAGGGTGCGGAGCTCCAGCGCCGTGATCTTCCAGCCGGCCTTGCGCTCGATGCGGCCGACGATTTCGCCGACCAGACCGCGACGGACGGCGTCGGGCTTGAGAAGAACGAGGGTGCGCTGGGTCATGTGCGGCTCCTTGCAGGCATATGGGTGCGGTGAGGCGAGGTTACAGGGGTACGGTGACGGGCCGGCCGCCGGGTTTGGCCGCCCGGTCACAGACCCGCCCGGCCGCTTCCCTCAGGTGCCGGCAGGCGCCTGTGCGGCCTCCTGCGCGGCCCATCGGGCCTTCGCCTCGTCGATCTTTCGGCCGTAGTGCACGGAGGCCCACCACAGGCCGCCGAAGACCAGGCCGAGGATGAACATCATCGGGACGACGAAACCACTGGCGACCAGCGCGATCTGGAGCGCCCAGCCGAGCTGTATGCCGCCGGGTCGGGTGATCATCCCGCAGAGCAGCACGGAGAGCAGCATGCCGATGCCGCAGACCGTCCAGACCGTGGCGGACGTCAGGTCGTCGGACTTCATCGCGACGAGTCCGGCGAACCCGATCACGAAGAACTCGCCGATCAGCGTCGATGCACAGAGCGTACGCACGTCGGTCAGCGCCTTCCCAGAAGCAGCCGGGCCTCGCCGACCGTGATCACGGATCCGGTCACCAGTACCCCGGCGCCCGCGTACTCGTCCTCTTCCTCGGCGAGGGTGATCGCCGCCTCCAGCGCGTCGTCCAGCCGGGGCTCGACCTGGACGCGGTCGTTGCCGAAGACCTCGACGGCGACCGCCGCGAGCTCGTCCGCGTCCATCGCGCGTGCGCTGGAGTTCTGGGTGACGACGACCTCGGCGAAGATCGGCTCGAAGGCTTCCAGGAGCCCTCGCACGTCCTTGTCGCCGCTGGCTCCGACCACACCGATCAGCCGGGAGAAGCCGAACGCCTCGGAGAGCCCCTCGGCGGTGGCCAGGGCGCCTGCCGGGTTGTGCGCGGCGTCCAGGACGACGGTCGGGCTGGAGCGGACCACTTCGAGGCGGCCCGGGGAGATCACCGAGGCGAAGGCCCTGCGGATGATGTCGGCGTCGAGCGATCCGGTCTGCTCGGCACCGATGCCGAAGAACGCCTCGACCGCGCAGAGCGCCACCACCGCGTTGCGCGCCTGGTGGGCGCCGTACAGCGGAAGGAAGATGTTCTCGTACTCGCCGCCGAGACCGCGCAGCGTCAGGAGCTGGCCGCCGACCGCGATCTCCCGGGAGACGACACCGAACTCCATGCCTTCGCGGGCCACGGTGGCGTCGACCTCGACGGCCTTCTTCAGCATCACCTGGGCGGCGTCGACGGGCTGCTGGGCGAGGATGACCGTCGCGCCCTGCTTGATGATCCCGGACTTCTCCACCGCGATCTCGCCCGGTGTGGAGCCCAGGCGGTCGGTGTGGTCCAGGGAGATGGGGGTGACGACGGCGACCGTGGAGTCGATCACGTTCGTCGCGTCCCAGCTGCCTCCCATGCCGACCTCGACGACGGCGACGTCGACCGGCGCGTCGGCGAAGGCCGCGTACGCCATGCCGGTGAGGACCTCGAAGAAGGAGAGCCGGTAGGGCTGCTGTGCGTCGACCATCTCGACGTACGGCTTGATGTCCTCGTAGGTGGAGATGAACCGTTCGGGGTCCATCGGGGAGCCGTCCAGGCTGATCCGCTCGGTGATCGACTGGACGTGCGGCGACGTGTAGCGGCCGGTGCGCAGGTCGAAGGCGCCGAGCAGGGCCTCGATCATGCGCGCGGTGCTCGTCTTGCCGTTGGTCCCCGTGATGTGGATGGAGGGGTAGGCGCGCTGCGGGTCGCCGAGCACGTCCATCAGCGCGGCGATGCGCGCCACGGACGGCTCCAGCTTGGTCTCGCCCCAGCGCCCGGCGAGCTCCTGCTCCACCGCGCGCAGCGCCTTGTCCACCTCCGGATCGGCGGGGCGGGCGGGGACCTCGTCGCCCTGGGGCGGTCCGGAGGCCGCGCGCAGCGTGCGGCTCCCGGCCTCGATCACCGCCAGGTCGGGGTCGCGCTGGGTCGCTTCGTCGACGATCTCCGCGAAGGTCTCGTCGGAGTCGGACGCGTCGTGCCGGTCGGAAGGGCGGGGCTCACTCACGGGGCCAGTCTACGGACCGGCACGGACATCGCGCGCAGCGCCCGGGCGGCCGGGGTACGGCGAAGCCCCCGTACCCCTCGCAGGAGGGGTACGGGGGCTTCGTGACGGTCTCAGCCCTGCGGCAGGGCCGCCAGCTGGCCGGTGATCCGCTCGATGTCGGCCTCGGCCTTGGAGAGCCGGCCACGGATCTTGTCGACCACGTTGTCCGGGGCCTTGGCCAGGAACGCCTCGTTGCCGAGCTTTCCGGTGGCCTGCGCCTTCTCCTTCTGCGCGGCCTCCAGGTCCTTCGTGAGGCGCTTGCGCTCGGCACCGATGTCGATCGTGCCGGACAGGTCGAGGGCGACGGTGGCTCCGGCGACCGGCAGCGACGCGGTGGCGTGGAAGCCGTCGCCGGCCGGCTGCAGACGCAGCAGCTGGCGGATGGCCGCCTCGTGCGCGGCGAGCGCGGTCCCGGTCAGGGTGAGCTCGGCCGGAACCTTCTGGCCGGGCTGCAGGCCCTGGTCGGAGCGGAAGCGGCGGACCTCGGTGACGACCTGCTGGACGAGCTCGATCTCCTTCTCGGCCGCGTCGTCACGGAAGCCGCTGTCCCCCGGCCACTCGGCGATGACGACGGACTCGCGGCCGGTGAGCGCGGTCCAGAGGGTCTCCGTGACGAACGGGACGACGGGGTGCAGCAGGCGCAGCATCACGTCGAGGACCTCGCCCAGGACGCGGCCCGAGACCTCGGCCGGGCGGCCGCCGCCGAAGAACGTGGTCTTGGACAGCTCGACGTACCAGTCGAAGACCTCGTCCCAGGCGAAGTGCCGCAGCGCCTCGCTGAGCTTGGAGAACTGGTAGTCGTCGTAGTACGCGTCGACTTCGGCGACCGTCTTGTTGAGGCGGGACAGGATCCAGCGGTCGGTCACCGACATCTCGTCGGCGGACGGCAGTTCGCCCTCGATCGTCGCGCCGTTCATCAGGGCGAAGCGGGTGGCGTTCCAGATCTTGTTGGAGAACTTGGCGGAGCCCTGGACCCACTCCTCGCCGATCGGGACGTCGGTGCCGGGGTTGGCCCCGCGCGCGAGGGTGAAGCGGAGCGCGTCGGAGCCGTACTTGTCCATCCAGTCCAGCGGGTTGACCACGTTGCCGAAGGACTTCGACATCTTCTTGCCGTGCTCGTCGCGGACCATGCCGTGCAGGACGATCGTCCCGAACGGCGGGACGCCGTCGTTGACGTACAGGCCGAACATCATCATCCGGGCGACCCAGAAGAAGAGGATGTCGTAGCCGGTGACCAGGATGGAGTTCGGGTAGAACTTCGCGAGGCTGTCGGTCTGTTCGGGCCAGCCGAGCGTGGAGAACGGCCACAGGCCGGACGAGAACCACGTGTCCAGGACATCGCTGTCCTGGGTCCAGCCGTCACCGGTGGGCGCCTCGTCGTCCGGTCCGACGCAGACGACCTCGCCGTTCGGGCCGTACCAGACGGGGATGCGGTGGCCCCACCAGAGCTGGCGCGAGATGCACCAGTCGTGGAGGTTGTCGACCCAGTCGAAGTACCGCTTCTCCATCTCCTGCGGGTGGATCTTGACCTTGCCGTCACGGACGGCGTCACCGGCGGCCTTGGCGAGCGGGGCGACCTTGACCCACCACTGGAGGGAGAGCCGCGGCTCGATGGTGGTCTTGCAGCGGGAGCAGTGACCGACGGAGTGGACGTACGGCCGCTTCTCGGCGACGATCCGGCCCTCGGCGCGCAGGGCGGCGACGATGGCGGAACGGGCCTCCAGGCGGTCCAGGCCCTGGAAGGGGCCGGGGGCCGTGATGACGGCGCGCTCGTCGAGGACCGTGAGGAACGGCAGGTCGTGGCGCTTGCCGATCTCGAAGTCGTTCGGGTCGTGCGCGGGGGTCACCTTGACGGCGCCGGTGCCGAACTCGGGGTCGACGTGGTGGTCGGCGACGACCGGGATCGTGCGGTCGGTCAGCGGCAGCTTGATCTGCTTGCCGACCAGGTGCTTGTAGCGCTCGTCGTCGGGGTGGACGGCGACGGCGGTGTCACCGAGCATCGTCTCGGCGCGGGTGGTGGCGACGACGATGGTCTCGGCGCCCTCCCCGTACTGCATGGAGACGAGCTCGCCGTCGTCCTCCTGGTACTCGACCTCGATGTCCGAGATCGCGGTGAGGCAGCGCGGGCACCAGTTGATGATCCGCTCGGCGCGGTAGATCAGCTCGTCGTCGTACATCTGCTTGAAGACGGTCTGGACGGCCTTGGACAGGCCCTCGTCCATGGTGAAGCGCTCACGGGACCAGGCGACGCCCTCGCCCAGGCGGCGCATCTGGCCGGAGATCTGGCCGCCGGACTCGTTCTTCCACTGCCAGACGCGCTCGACGAAGGCCTCGCGGCCCAGGTCGTGGCGGGACTTGCCCTCCTTGCCGAGCTCGCGCTCGACGACGTTCTGGGTGGCGATGCCGGCGTGGTCCATGCCCGGCTGGTAGAGCGCCTCGAATCCCTGCATCCGCTTGCGGCGGACGAGGGCGTCGATCAGCGTGTGCTCGAAGGCGTGTCCCAGGTGCAGGGATCCGGTGACGTTCGGGGGCGGGATGACGATGGAGTACGGCGGCTTGTCGCTGTTCTCGTCCGCCTCGAAGTAACCGCGTTCTACCCAGCGCTCGTACAGCTTCCCCTCTACCTCGGCCGGCGTGTACTGGGTCGGCAGTTCGGGGATGCTGGCTGGCTGCTGCGCTGCGTTCTCGGTCACGCCCCACAGTTTAGGGCCGTCACAGTCATGCACTGAAACCGGTTTGTTCAGTAACGGTGTGCCTCCCGGTGCCCCATCCCCGCGGGCCGTCCGTCAGGATGTTCGGAACGCATAAGCATCACGAACAGGGGACACCGCAGATGAGCTACAACCAGCCGGGCCCGTACGGTGGCCAGCCGCCGCAGGGCCAGCCCGGACCGTACGGCCAGCAGCCGGGCCCCTACGGCGGTCAGCCGCCGCAGGGCCCGCCGCAGGGGCAGCCCGGCTACGGCTACCCGCAGCAGGCCCCCCAGGGCGTCCCGCCCCAGCAGCAGCCCCCGCAGCCGGGCTACGGGTACCCGCAGGCCCAGCAGCCCGGCCCGTACGGCCAGCAGCCCCCCACTCCCCCGTACGGCGGCCAGCCGGTCTACGGCCAGCAGCCGGGCTTCCCGCCGGCCGCCCCGCCGAAGA
This sequence comes from Streptomyces sp. NBC_00236, assembly GCF_036195045.1. NCBI lineage: Bacteria > Bacillati > Actinomycetota > Actinomycetes > Kitasatosporales > Streptomycetaceae > Streptomyces > Streptomyces sp. NBC_00236. The sequence continues at coordinate 2,575,306 of NZ_CP108100.1, forward strand.
AGAAGACGGGCCTGATCGTGGGCGGCGTGATCGTGGCGCTGGCGGTCATCGGCGGCGGGGTGTACATGCTGACGTCGGGCGGCGCCAGCAACAGCGACGTCGCGGACTCCACCAAGGGGTACAAGCTGACGCCGGCGGCGACGCTGGACGGGTACAAGAAGCAGGCCGGCTCCGGGGAGTCGGGAGCGCCGACCGGTGAAGAGAAGTCCAGGCTCGAAAATCTTGGCATCAAGAGCCCGCAGAAGGCGGGCGCCAATTATCAGACGGGCACCGAGGACAACCCGCTCGCGGTCAAGACGGTCACGCTCTCGGGGTACTGGGGCGACGTCACCGACCCTGCGAAGGTCATCGACAACGCCTTCAACAACGCGGAGGCGGACTTCAAGGAGGGCTCCGAAGGAATGGAGCTCGAGCGCGTCGGCAGCCCCAAGGCCATGACGCCGGCAGGCTTCAAGGGCGCCCTCATGAAGTGCCAGGACATGAAGGTGCTGAACAAGGACGGCGACGGCACTGCCGCCAAGGGGCCGAAGGAATTCACCATCCCGATCTGCGTCTGGGCCGACTACAGCACGGTGGGCACGGTGATCGGGGTCGACGTGGCCCTCTCCATGACAGGCAAGGGAATGGCTCAGGACGAGGTGGCGGACGTGACCGCCAAGCTCTACAACACCTCCCGCACCAAGATCTGACCCACGCAACGCGAAGGGGCGCCCCGCCGGCCGAACCGGCGGGGCGCCCCTTCGCGTTGGTCTCTACGACACCGCTACGCGGACTTCTCGTGCCGCCCCTCGTCGCCCTTGCCGATCGTCCGCGGCTCGCGCGGGACCAGCGTCGGGTTGACGTTGTTGCGGACCACGTCCGCGGTGATGACGACCCGGGCGACGTCCTTGCGGGACGGCACCTCGTACATCACCGACTGGAGGACTTCCTCCATGATCGCGCGCAGGCCGCGCGCGCCGGTCTGGCGCAGGATCGCCTGATCCGCGATGGCTTCCAGCGCCTCGCGCTCGAACTCCAGCTCCACACCGTCGAGTTCGAAGAGCCGCTGGTACTGCTTCACCAGGGCGTTGCGCGGCTCGATGAGGATCTGGAGCAGTGCCTCGCGGTCCAGGTTGTGGACCGAGGTCAGGACCGGGAGGCGGCCGATGAACTCGGGGATCATCCCGAACTTCACCAGGTCCTCCGGCATGACCTCCTGGAACTGGTCGCTCGCCTGGATCTCCCGCTTGGAGCGGATCGTGGCGCCGAAGCCGATGCCCTTGGCGCCGGCCCGGGACTCGATGATCTTCTCCAGGCCGGAGAAGGCACCGCCCACGATGAACAGCACGTTCGTCGTGTCGATCTGGATGAACTCCTGGTGCGGGTGCTTCCGGCCGCCCTGCGGCGGTACGGAGGCGGTGGTCCCCTCAAGGATCTTCAGCAGGGCCTGCTGAACGCCCTCGCCGGAGACATCGCGGGTGATCGACGGGTTCTCGCTCTTACGGGCGACCTTGTCGATCTCGTCGATGTAGATGATCCCGGTCTCGGCCTTCTTGACGTCGTAGTCCGCGGCCTGAATCAGCTTCAGCAGGATGTTCTCGACGTCCTCACCGACGTAGCCGGCCTCCGTCAGCGCCGTCGCGTCGGCGATGGCGAACGGGACGTTGAGCATGCGGGCCAGTGTCTGCGCGAGGAGGGTCTTGCCCGAGCCCGTGGGGCCGAGCAGCAGGATGTTGGACTTGGCGAGTTCGATCGCGTCGTCACGGTTCGCACCGCCGCCGTTCTCCCCGGCCTGGACCCGCTTGTAGTGGTTGTACACAGCGACCGAGAGGGCCTTCTTCGCGGGCTCCTGCCCGACGACGTATCCCTCGAGGAACTCGTAGATCTCGCGGGGCTTGGGAAGTTCCTCCCAGCGGACCTCGCTCGTCTCCGCGAGCTCCTCCTCGATGATCTCGTTGCAGAGATCGATGCACTCGTCGCAGATGTACACACCGGGTCCCGCGATGAGCTTCTTCACCTGCTTCTGGCTCTTTCCGCAGAACGAGCACTTGAGCAGGTCGCCGCCATCACCGATGCGTGCCACGAGGTGCTTCCCCTTCGCCTGGGAGACGCCTGGTTCAGCGGCTCCTGGTGCCTCTATCCGACGGTACCTTGCCTGGGCCCCCGTTCGGGCCCCCCTTGGCACGGTTCACACGGCCGGGGCCGGGTGACCCTGCCGTACCAAGGGGTAAAGGCCGACGTCAGGCGGCCGCTCCGGCCGCGCTCTTACGGGTCGCGACGATCTGGTCGACCAGGCCGTAGGCGAGGGCGTCATCGGCGGTCAGGATCTTGTCGCGCTCGATGTCGTCACGGATCTTCTCGATCGGCGTGGTGGAGTGCTTGGCCAGCAGCTCCTCCAGCTGGGCCCGCATGCGCAGGATCTCGTTGGCCGCGATCTCCAGGTCGGAGAGCTGCTCACGGCCGGTCTGCGAGGACGGCTGGTGGATCAGGACCCGCGCGTTCGGCAGCGCCAGGCGCTTGCCCGGCGTGCCCGCGGCGAGCAGCACGGCGGCGGCGGAGGCCGCCTGGCCCATGCAGACCGTCTGGATGTCCGGCTTCACGAACTGCATCGTGTCGTAGATCGCGGTGAGCGCGGTGAACGAGCCGCCGGGGCTGTTGATGTAGATCGAGATGTCCCGGTCCGGGTCCATCGACTCCAGGCACAGCAGCTGCGCCATGACGTCGTTGGCGGACGCGTCGTCGATCTGCACGCCGAGGAAGATCACGCGCTCCTCGAAGAGCTTCGCGTACGGGTCGTACTCGCGCACGCCCTGCGAGGTGCGCTCCACGAAGCGCGGGACGATGTAGCGGTTGTCCACCTGCGGGCCGGTGTAGAGGCCGTTAGCGGACGCGCCGGGGAAGTTGTTCATGTGGGTGTTCACCATCCTGGTGGCGTTCTGTGGCTGGATGTCTCGGCGTACGAGAGAAAAGCGGTGCGGTGCGACGCGATCCGGTACTGACCGGGTCAGGCGCCGGTGCCGCCGCCGCCCGGAACGCCCGATGCGACCGTGATGATCTCGTCGATGAGGCCGTACTCCTTGGCCTCCTCCGCGGTGTACCAGCGGTCACGGTCGCCGTCGCGGATGATCGTCTCCACGGTCTGGCCGGAGTGGCGGGCGGTGATCTCCGCCATCCGCTGCTTGGTGCGCAGCAGGTACTGGGCCTGGATCTTGATGTCCGAGGCGGTACCGCCGATACCGGCCGAACCCTGGTGCATGAGGATGTCGGTGTTCGGGAGCGCGAAGCGCTTGCCGGCGGCGCCGCCGGTGAGCAGGAACTGGCCCATGGAGGCCGCCATGCCCATACCGATGGTGACGACGTCGTTCGGGATGTACTGCATGGTGTCGTAGACCGCCATGCCGGCCGTCACCGAACCACCGGGGCTGTTGATGTAGAGGTAGATGTCCTTGTCCGGCTCGGCGGCAAGGAGGAGGAGCTGCGCGGTGATCTTGTTGGCGATGTCATCGTCGACCTGCTGACCGAGGAAGATGATGCGTTCGCCGAGCAGTCGGCTGTAGACCTGGTCACCGAGGCCTCCACCGAGGGACGGCTCTCCGGCGGCGTAGGGCATCAGATTCGTCACGTATCCACCTGCTCGTCTCTGACGGCTCCGGCCGTCTCAGCGTCTTCGTACCGGGTGGGCCGGGACTCCCCGACCCTTCCTCTTCATGGACCCTAACGCGCAGGTGGGACAACGCCATCCCGCTTCCGCAACTGTTCGCTGGGAGCGCAAGCTCCGCAGTCCGCACAAGGGTTGTGGGGGGCGTCCGCCGATACGACGACGGGCTCCGGACGCGGTGGCGTCCGGAGCCCGTCGTGCGGGTTCAGCGCGAGGCTCAGGCCTCGGTCTTCTCCTCGGCGACGTCGGCGGTGCCCTCGGCGGCCTCGACCACCTCGGTTGCCTCCTCCGTCGTCTCCTCGTCGTCCTCCAGCTCGACGACCTCACCGTTGGTGTCGATGACCTTGGCGGCCTCGACGACCACGGCCAGCGCCTTGCCGCGGGCGACCTCGCCGACGAGCATCGGCACCTGGCCGCCTTCGACGACGGCCTGGGCGAACTGGTCGGGGCTCATGCCGGAGGACTGCGCGCGCCGCAGGAGGTGCTCGGTGAGCTCCTCCTGGTTGACGTTCAGCTTCTCCTTGTTGACGAGCTCGTCCAGGATGAACTGGGTCTTGATGCCCTTGACGGCCTGCTCGGACGTCTCGGCCTCGAACTCCTCGAGGGTCTTGCCCTGGATCTCCAGGTACTTCTCGAGGTCGAGACCCATCTGGCCGAGCTGGTGGTGCTCCAGGTTGTGCTTGCGGGTCTGGACCTCGTCCGCGAGCAGCTTCTCCGGGATCGGGACCTCGGCGAGCTTCAGCAACTCCTCGAGGACGCGCTCCTGGGCCTGGGTGGCCTGCTCGTACTGCTTGGTCTCCTCCAGGCGCTTGCGGCTGTCCGCCTTCAGCTCCTCCAGCGTGTCGAACTCGCTGGCCATCTGGGCGAACTCGTCGTCCAGCTCGGGGAGCTCACGGGCGGCGACGGCGGTGACCGTGACGGTGACCTCCGCGTCCTTGCCCTCGGCGGAGCCGCCCTTCAGCTGGGAGGTGAAGGTGGCCTCGCCACCCGCCTCCAGGCCGGTGACGGCGTCGTCGATGCCTTCGAGGAGCTCGCCGGAACCGATGGTGTACGAGACACCCTCGGCCACGCCGTCCTCGAGGACCTCGCCCTCGACCTTGGCCTGCAGGTCGATCGTGACGACGTCACCCTCGGCGGCGGCGCGCTCGACCGGGTTGGTCGAGGCGAAGCGCTCACGGAGCTGCTCCACGGCCTTCTCGACGTCCTCGTCGCTGACCTCAAGGGCGTCGACGGTGACCTCGATGCCGGAGTAGTCCGGGATCTCGATCTCGGGGCGTACGTCAACCTCGGCGGTGAAGGACAGCAGTTCGCCGTCCTTCAGCTCCGTGATGTCGACCTCCGGCTGGCCGAGGACGTTGAGCTCGCCCTCGTTGACGGCCTCGGTGTAGAACTTCGGGAGCGCGTCGTTGACGGCCTCCTCCAGCACTGCGCCACGGCCGAACCGCTGGTCGATGACCCGGTTGGGGATCTTGCCCTTGCGGAACCCCTTCACCGTGACCTGCTGGTTGATCTTCTTGTACGCCGCGTCGAGGCTGTCCTTGAGCTCCTCGAAGGGCACCTCAATGCTGAGCCGAACCCGGGTCGGGTTCAGGGTCTCCACGGCGCTCTTCACGGTTCGGTCTCCTTGGTGGCTGACTTCTTGGGGTTCTGCTCCACCGCACAGGAGGCGGCTTCGCGGACCGAGCCCGGTACATCAGACACACGGGCACGCATTTTGCATAGTAACGGCAAGGGGGAGAACTCCCACAATGCGATCTTGCCGGTGGTCGGGGTGGCCGGATTCGAACCGACGACCTTCCGCTCCCAAAGCGGACGCGCTACCAAGCTGCGCCACACCCCGTCGGTGCGACACGTAGGGTACATGCAGACAGGCGGTGCATCGGACGCTTTACGCGGGCTTCGCCGGACTCGGCGCCGCGCGTCGCCATCGGGTGTGCGGGCAGCGCCTGCGACCCGCTACGATGCTTCTCGTGCCGCGGTCCCGGTGACCTGCGGTGCGCTGCATGCGGGCGTAGCTCAATGGTAGAGCCCTAGTCTTCCAAACTAGCTACGCGGGTTCGATTCCCGTCGCCCGCTCCATGCTTCGGGCCCGGCCCGGCGGATCCCCTCGGGGATGTCCGCCGGACCGGGCCCTTCGCATGTCCCGGGGGCCCGGCCCCGGGGCGGTCGCACCGCCCCGGGGCCGGAGGCCTCAGAAGCTGATCTGGTTGATGCTCTGCGCTATCGATTCCATGAACCTCTGGATCGACGGCGCCATGCCGGTCGATGCCAGGAAGAAGCCGAAGAGCGCCGCGACGACCGCGGGTCCGGCCTTGATGGAACCGCCTCGGATCATGACCACCAGGATGATCGCGAAAAGAAGCACCACAGACAGCGAAATGGCCACGACTGCTCACACCCTCGGTCGGTCCGCCTTGCCGGCCCGGAGGTGTACGGCCACGCACTCCTCCGTTGCCGTCCATGGTGCCACCAACTCCCCTGTGGTCGCTGCCAGGTGACGAATCGACCTGGCGATATCGCGCCAACTTGCGCCCCCTGCGCCCCCTGTGCGCCCTGCGCGCCGGTCGCTTGACGGGTCCGGGCGCAGCCGCGGCCGGGCAGCCGCGCGGAGGGCACCGGAGCGCTCAGCAGGGAAAATCCCGGACGGCGCAGCAATTGCAACGGCGGTCGTTTCCGTACCCACACAGTTTATTCACAGGCATTACCCGCACCCAGGCGAGACGTAATTCACCCACCCCAACTACCTGCCGATATGCACGATTTAAGCGGGATTAACACGTCCATATCGGACAGATTTCGATGGTTTGGCATTTGATCAGACGGGAACGCGCGATATTCGACGGCGGTTTTACGAATTGCAATCGAGACGTCTAGGGTGCCTGAGATGTTCCAAGCTCCGAACGTATTTCAGAGGGCCACGCTCCCACCGGCGACCCGGGAGTCGGAGCCCAGACGCCAAGCACCGACGGCGACGGACAACGGGCCCGCACAGGCCCCCGCCCGGCCTGCGCAGCCGGCCGGTGCCGAGCGGACGGCCGGCGCGAAGAGGCGTGACGCCTACTTCGACAATGCCAAGTACCTGGCCATCGTGCTGGTCGCGGTGGCCCACTCGTGGGTGCCGGTCATGGACGGGAGCAGGGCCGCGCGTGCGCTGTACATGGTGACGTACACGTTCCACATGCCGGCCTTCATCATCATCTCCGGTTATTTCTCACGCTCGTTCGACATGAGTCCGGCCAAGGTGAAACGTCTGGTCACCGGAGTCGCCGTGCCGTACGTGGTGTTCGAGACGGCGTACTCGCTGTTCCGGCGGTACGCGGACGACCCCGGCGCCCCGATCACCCTGACCGAGCCCTGGTACCTGACCTGGTTCCTGGCCGCCCTGTTCATCTGGCGGCTCACCACACCTCTGTGGCGCAGCCTGCGTCACCCGATGGCGGTCTCGCTCGTCATCGCGTCCCTTGCCTCGCTCGCCCCCAGCATCGGAAACGATCTCGACCTGCCGCGCGTCCTGCAGTTCCTGCCGTACTTCGTGCTCGGGCTCCAACTCAAGCCCGAGCATTTCCAGTTGGTCCGCCGCCGCGAGGTGCGGATGATCGCCGTGCCGCTGTTCGCGGTCGCGCTGGTCTTCGCGTACTGGGCGGCGCCCCGGATGGAGCTGGGCTGGTTCCTGCACAACTCGGCCGCCCAGGACATGGGCAATCCGTGGTGGACCGGCGTGGTGATGACGTTCGCGCTGTTCGGCTGCGCGACGCTGCTCACCGCCGCCTTCCTGTCCCTGGTCCCCCGGCGCCACATGTGGTTCACCGTGCTCGGGGCCGGCACGATCTGCGGCTATCTGCTGCACGGGTTCATGGTGAAGGGCGCCACGTATACGGGTGTCTTCGACCGGAACGAGTGGCTGATCTCCCCGACCGGACTGGTACTGGTCAGCGTCGTCGCCGCGGCCGGGGTGACGCTGCTGTGCACTCCGCCGGTGCGGCGCGTCCTGCGCTGTGTGACCGAGCCGGACATGAACTGGGCGTTCCGGCGGGAGTCGGCGAAGCTCTGAGACCGGGACATCGCACCCGCGGACATCCGCGTACACCGGAGCCCGGCCCGCTCATGGGCCGGGCTCCGACGTGTTGGCTCAATCCTGCTGCTCGGCGGGCGGTTGCGGTGCGGTGAGCCCGAGCAGCCCCCGTACCAGCGCATACTTCTCGCTCAGCCGGGTACGGGTCGCCGGTTCCAGCACCGCGAGGCGGGCCGGGTCGGCGTTGTGCGCGAGGTCGGCCTCCTTGATCAGCAGGGCGCCGGGCGTGGCCAGGATGCGTCGGGTGTACGCCGTCAGATCCTCGCCGTCCCGCTTGGTGACGGCCAGCACCATGTCCTTGACCTGCGGCGGAAGTGCGGCATCGGCCAGCCACCGCTCCGTCAGGGCGTCGTCCTCGACGGCGTCGTGCAGCCAGGCCGCGGCAATCTGGTCGTCGCTGCCACCCCGGGCCCGTACCCCCTCGGCAACGGCCGCGAGGTGCTCGCTGTACGGCCTGCCCGCCTTGTCCCGCTGTTCGGCATGGGCCTCGCGGGCGATCGCCTCGACTTCGGTCAGGGTCAACTGTGCTCGTGATGCGGTCATGGCCCGAGCCTAGGAGGGGTCGCACCGCCGATGCCCGCCCTTCGTCGCGAGGCCGTCGGGGTCGTCGGGGCCGTCGGGGCCGTCGAGGCCGTCGGGGCCGTCGAGGCCGTCGGGGCCGTCGGGGCCGTCATAGTTGCAGCGTCAATCGTTCGGTAAACTAATTACTGACGATTTCTTGACGCTCTCTTGACCCGACGACCCGACGACCCGACGAAGGATCAAGCTCATCGGACACGCAGACACGCTCATCGCCATGGGCGGCGCCTTCCTCGCCGCCGCAGTGCTCGCCCGCGTCGGCAGCCGCATCGGACTGCCGACCATCCCCCTGTTCATCCTGGCCGGGATCCTCCTCGGCCCGCACACCCCCGGCATCGTGCTCGTCGCCGACCCGCACGACCTGGAGATGCTCTCCGCACTCGGCCTGGTGCTGCTGCTCTTCTACCTCGGCCTGGAGTTCCACCTCGACGACCTCAAAGCGGGCGGCCGCAAGATGGCGGTCGCGGGCGGCGCCTATCTCGCCCTGAACGTCGGTGCCGGACTCGGCTTCGGCTTCGCGCTCGGCTGGGGCACATCGGAGGCACTGGTCCTCGCCGGGGTGCTCGGCATCTCCTCGTCGGCCATCGTCACCAAGGTCCTGGTGGACCTCGGCCGCATCGGCAACCCGGAGACCAAGCCGATCCTCGGCATCATCGTCGTCGAGGACGTGTTCCTCGCCCTGTACCTGGCGGCCCTCCAGCCCATCCTCTCGGGCGCCGACAGCCTCGCGTCGGCCGCGGTCGACGGCGGCAAGGCCTTCGGCTTCCTGCTGCTCCTCGCGCTGGCCGCCCGGTTCGGCACCAAGGTCATCGGCAAGCTCATCAACACCCGGGACGACGAACTCCTCGTCATCTCCTTCCTCGGCGCCGCCGTCCTCGTGGCCGGGATCTCCGAGTGGTTCGGGGTCGCGGACGCCATCGGCGCCTTCATGGTGGGCCTGATGCTCGGCAGCACCACCTCGGGGGAACGCATCCTCAAGCTGGTGCATCCGCTGCGGGACGCCTTCGGAGCGATCTTCTTCTTCGCGTTCGGCCTCTCCATCAACCCCGGCGACCTGCCGACCGTGCTGTGGCCGGTGCTCGCCGCCGTGGCGGTGACCCTCGCCATGAACGTCGTCGCGGGACTCGCCGCCGCCAAGGTGTACGCGTTCGGCGCGCAGGCCACGGCGAACATCTCCACGACCCTGGTGGCGCGCGGCGAGTTCGCGCTGATCCTCGCCACGATGGCGGCGGGCGCGGGGCTGGACGAACGGCTCTCCCCGTTCATCGCGGGCTATGTGCTGGTCCTCGCGGTCCTGGCTCCCCTGGCCGCCGGGCGCTCGCACTGGCTGGCCCGGTTGCTGCCCGGCGGGCGCGAGGCGGTTCCGCTCCCGATCCGGTGATGGACCTGTCCGTGTTGACGTGCATCCGGTTCGGGCCGGTTCCGTACGGTTCCGGATTCAGGACCGGCGCGACAGCAGCAGCAGCGCCCGGTCGTCGTTGACGTCCTTGGCGCAGGCCTCGATGAGATGCCAGGCCGCACCCTCGAAGCCCGTGGTGACATAGCGGTCGGCCTCGCCCGTCAGCCGGTCGATGCCTTCCGCGATGTCCCGGTCGGATGCCTCCACCAGACCGTCGGTGAACAGCATCAGGACGTCGCCGGGCGCGAGATGGCCCTTCACGGCGTCGAACTCCGCCCCGTCGTACACCCCGAGCAGCGGGCCCTCCGCCGCCATCTCCTCCCACTGGCCGCTGCCGGCGTGGAGCTGGAGGGCCGGCGGGTGGCCCGCCGAGAGGAGTTCGTAGTCGCCCGACTCCAGGTCCAGCACCAGATGGATGGAGGTGGCGAAGCCCTCGTCCCAGTCCTGGCGCAGCAGATAGCCGTTGGCCGCGGGCAGGAAGCCGTGCGGCGGCAGCGATCCGAGCAGTCCGCCGAAGGCGCCGGAGAGCAGCAGCGCCCTGGAGCCGGCGTCCATGCCCTTGCCGGAGACGTCGGTGAGCACGGCCTCCAGGGTGCGGCCGCCGTTGGTGCGGGCCGCCACGACGAAGTCCCCGGAGAAGGACTGGCCGCCGGCCGGGCGCAGCGACATCTCGCGGTGCCAGCCCTGCGGGAGGCGGGGCAGGGCGCTCTGGATCCGGATGCGTTCGCGCAGGTCGAAGAGCATGGTGCCACCGCGTCGCCACGGCACGCCGACCCTGGCGCGGAACTGGGCGAGGATCAGGCCCAGGAACCCGCAGGCGGCGACCGTCAGCACGGTGCCGGGGGTGACCCGGGCCGGGCCGTCCTCGTACGGGCCGAGCCAGAGGGATTCCACGATCAGGGCCGCGGCGGCGGTCGCGTACAGGCCGAGCAGGCTGGCGGGCCGCAGCAGCAGGCCGCCCGCGACGATCGGCAGGACGAGCACGGTCGGCGAGCACCACACCGGGTTCAGCAGGGTCGCGCAGGTGATCGCCGGAATGGTCAGCAGCAGCGCGGCCAGAGCGATCCAGTCCGAGCCGTCCCCGCGGAAGTAGTCGACCCCGGAGCGGCGCAGCGTGGTGCGTACCCGGTGCGCCGATTTCCTCAATCGGGCCGGATATGTCTCTGCTCCTGCGCGTCGGGCCATTGCGGGGACCTTATCCACCCGACGGGCTCCGGTGCAGGGGGACCCCTGTGACAATGTGTTCGAAAACGACTCGCCCCGCTGTGAAAGCCCTGGTAGGGATGGCATATGACAACTGAGCTCCGTGTTTTGCAGCCTTCCGAATGGAACAAGTGGTTCTCGTCCCTGGAGCTCGCGTTCGGAGGGTCCGAGGAGCCCGCCGAGCAGCGCGAGCAGTACCGGTCCGTGACCGAGTACGAACGGTCCCTCGGGATCTGGGACGGCGACGACGTGGTCGCGACGGCGGGTGCGTTCACGTTCCGGTTGGCCGTGCCCGGTGGAGCACTGGTTCCTGCGGCCGGAGTCACGATGGTGAGCGTCTCCTCCACGCACCGCAGGCGCGGTCTGCTGACCTCGATGATGCGCCGCCAGCTCGACGACGTACGGGCCCTGGGTGAGCCGATCGCGGTGCTGACGGCGTCGGAGCCGGAGATCTACGGCCGCTTCGGGTACGGGGCGGCGACCCGCCAGATGTCCCTGGCGATCGACACGGACCGGGTGCGGCTGAGCGTGCCCGAGGGCACGGACGAGGTCCGGTTGCGGTACGCGCGCGAGGACGAGGCGGTCGAGGCGTGCGAGAGCGTGTACGCGCGGCTCGTCCCGGGCCGGCCGGGCACCCCGGCCCACGGCCCCGGCTGGGAGCGCAAGTCGCTGATCGATCCGGAGAGTTCCCGCGCGGGCGGCTCGGCGCTGCAGTGTCTGCTGGCGGAACGTGACGGCGAACTCGTCGGCTACACGAACTACCACATCAAGCCGGACTGGAACGATGCGGGCCCCAAGGGGCGCATCGTGGTGAGCGATCTGGCGGCGCTCGACCCGGCGGCCTACGCGGCGCTGTGGCGGTTCCTGTTCGCGATCGACCTGACGTCGACGGTCGAGGCGCGGAACCGGCCGACGGACGACGCGGTGCTGCATCTGGTGTCGGACGTACGGCGGTGCGACATCCGCCAGCGGGACTCGCTCCATCTGCGACTGGTGGACGTGGGCGCCGCGCTGGAGGCGCGGACCTACCGGGGGCCGCTGGACGTCGTGTTCGAGGTCGAGGACGCGTTCTGCCCCTGGAACGCCGGACGTTGGCGGCTGACCGCCGACGCGAAGGGCGGCGCGTCGTGCAAGCGCACCGAGGACGCGGCCGATCTGGCCCTGTCCGTACGGGAGTTGGGCACCGCCTACCTGGGCGGCGAGTCACTGGGCTCACTGGCCCTGGCCGGGCGGGTCCGGGAGCTGCGGGCCGGGGCGGTGGCGGAGGCGTCGTCGGCGTTCCTGTCCGACGTGGCGCCGTGGCTGCCGCGGGGGTTCTAGACGGGGCCGGTGGCTGCCGCGGGGGTTCTAGACGGGGCCGGTGGCTGCCGCGGGGCCCGGGGGGTGCGGGTCCGTCCGGTGACGGGCTTCGTCCTCAATCGCCGGACGGGCTGATCCTCTGGCAGTCCGGGCACCAGAACAGGTTCCGGGCCGCCAGGTCCGCCGTGCGGATCTCCGTGCCGCAGATGTGGCAGGCCTGCCGGGCGCGCCGGTAGACGTACACCTCACCGCCGTGGTCGTCCACGCGCGGCGGGCGGCCCATCGCCTCGGGCAGGTGCTCGGGGCGCACGGTGTCAATGCGGTTGTTCCGTACGCCCTCGCGCATCAGCGCGCCCAGGTCCGCCCAGATCGCGTCCCACTCGCGACGGGTGAGGTCCTTGCCGGCCCGGTACGGGTCGATGCCGTGCCGGAACAGCACCTCGGCGCGGTAGACGTTGCCCACGCCCGCGACGACCTTCTGGTCCATCAGCAGGGCGGCGACGGTGATCCGGCTGCGGGAGATCCGCTGCCAGGCGCGCTCGCCGTCATCGCCGGGGCGCAGCGGGTCGGGGCCCAGCCGGTCGTGTATCGCGCGCTTCTCGGCGTCGGTGATCAGGGCGCAGGTGGTGGGGCCGCGCAGGTCCGCGTGGTGCGCGTCGTTCAGGAGGCGGAGCCGGACCGTGTCGGTGGGCGGCGGGGCCGGGACCGTACCGAATCCGAGCTTGCCGAACAGGCCGAGGTGGATGTGCACCCAGCCGGAGTCCTCGAAGCCGAGGAAGAGGTGCTTGCCGTGGGCTTCCGCGCCTTCCAGGACCCGGCCGTCGAGAAGGGCGGCGCCGGCGGAGAACCTTCCCTGCGGGCTGCTCACCCGCGCGGGCCGTCCGGCGAACCTGTCCCGGTGATCGGCCGCGAGGCGGTGGATCGTGTGTCCCTCGGGCACGGCTGCGGTTCTCCTCGTTGAGGCGCGGGCGGACATGGCTGTGCCGCCGGGGGTACCGGCGGCACGGTTCAGGATATGGGGTGGTCAGCCCTGCTGCGGGTGGTGGGCCGGGATCGGGGGGAGCTCGCCGGTGTTCTCGTACGCAGTGAGCATCTCGATGCGGCGGGTGTGCCGCTCCTCGCCCGAGTACGGGGTGGAGAGGAAGATCTCGACGAACTTCGTGGACTCCTCGGCCGTGTGCATCCGGCCGCCGATGGAGATCACGTTGGCGTTGTTGTGCTCGCGGCCCAGCGCGGCGGTCTGCTCGCTCCAGGCGAGTGCGGCGCGGACGCCCTTGACCTTGTTCGCGGCCATCTGCTCGCCGTTGCCGGAGCCACCGATCACGATGCCGAGGCTGTCCGGGTCCGCGGCCGTCTTCTCGGCGGCGCGCAGGCAGAACGGCGGGTAGTCGTCCTGGGCGTCATAGATGTGAGGACCGCAGTCGACGACTTCGTGGCCCTGTGTATTGAGCCACTCGACGAGGTGGTTCTTGAGTTCGTAACCGGCATGGTCGGATCCGAGGTACACGCGCATGGGAGGAGTGTGGCACGAGCGACGCCGGGTAACCGACGACGGGGTGCGGTGTGGCCCCGATGTGCGGGCCCTGTGTGCGGGATGCCACAGAGGCAACGATCCGGTCAACGAATCGGAGTGAGGGGTTCCGCTTTCGGGGTTCACCGGGCTTCAATGCATCGCTTGCCGCTCCACCACCGTGGTACGGCCAGTCACGCAACCGAGTGATCCGAAAACGTAAGGATTCGATCCATGACGTCGCAGACGACTCTGGCAGGGCCGGGCCACCAGCCCGACGGGCCGGACCGTTCCGACCGGACGGAGCCCGGGAACGGGCTCCAGGCCGGTCTCAAGAACCGTCACCTCTCGATGATCGCGATCGGCGGTGTGATCGGCGCGGGCCTGTTCGTGGGCTCCGGGGCCGGCATCGCCGCCGCCGGACCGGCGATCCTGCTGTCGTACGCACTGGTCGGCCTGATGGTCGTCTTCGTGATGCGGATGCTCGGCGAGATGGCGGCCGCCCGCCCCGCCTCGGGCTCCTTCTCCACCTACGCCGACCAGGCGCTGGGCCGCTGGGCCGGGTTCTCGATCGGCTGGCTGTACTGGTTCTTCTGGGTCGTGGTGCTCGCCGTCGAGGCCACGGCGGGTGCCAAGATCCTGGAGAACTGGGTACCGGGCGTGCCGCAGTGGGGCTGGGCCCTGATCGTGATGCTGGTGCTGACGGCGACGAACCTGGTCTCGGTCGGTTCGTACGGCGAGTTCGAGTTCTGGTTCGCCGGGATCAAGGTGGTGGCGATCGGCGCGTTCGTGATCGTCGGCCTGCTCGCCGTCTTCGGGGTGCTGCCCGGAACGGACCACGCCGGATCCGGACTGGCCCATCTCACCGACACCGGCGGCTTCTTCCCCGAGGGCCCGGGCGCGATCCTCACCGGAGTGCTGATGGTCGTCTTCTCCTTCATGGGAAGCGAGATCGTGACCCTGGCGGCCGGTGAGTCGGAGAACCCGCAGCGCGCCGTCCAGAAGGCCACCAACAGCGTCATCTGGCGGATCGCCGTCTTCTACCTCGGCTCGATCTTCGTCGTGCTGACCCTGCTGCCGTGGAACGACCCGTCGATCCTCGACAAGGGCAGCTACGTCGCCGCACTCGACGTCATCGGCATCCCGCACGCCGGCCAGGTGATGGACGTCATCGTGCTGACGGCCGTGCTGTCCTGTCTGAACTCCGGCCTCTACACGGCCTCCCGGATGGCCTTCTCGCTCGGCGGCCGCGGTGACGCCCCCAAGGCGTTCGCCCGGACGAACAAGCGGGGCGTGCCGCAGGCGGCGATCCTCTCCTCCGTCGTCTTCGGGTTCGTGGCCGTCTTCTTCAACTACCAGTGGCCCGACACCGTCTTCGCGTTCCTGCTGAACTCGTCCGGCGCGGTCGCACTGTTCGTCTGGCTGGTCATCTGCTTCACCCAGCTGCGGATGCGGGGCATCATCCTGCGCGAGTCGCCCGAGAAGCTGGTCGTACGGATGTGGCTCTTCCCGTACCTGACCTGGGCGACCATCGCGATGATCTCGTTCGTGCTGGTCTACATGCTGACCGACGACGCGGGACGCGAGCAGGTGCTGCTGTCGCTGCTGGTCGCGGTCCTGGTGGTGGCCGTGTCCCTGGTCCGTGAGGCGCGCAGGCGCCGGAGCGGCGAGCCGGCCGTGACCGCGGAGAAGTGATCATTCATACCTGACGGACGTTGTCAGGTATCGCGGGGAGGCTCTCCGTCGTAGCGCATCGAGCGAGCGACTGGAGAGCCTCCGCCATGACTGCCGTCCCCACCGGATACCAGACCGGTTTCGCGATCCGTCCGGACCTCGTCGTCGAGGCCGCCGGCGCCGAGGACGTACGCACCGCCGTGACCCGGGCCGCCCGGGACGGGCTCCGGGTGGGCGTCCACGCCACCGGCCACGGGCTGGCCGGACCCGTCGAGGGCGGCGTCCTGATCGTCACCCGCGCCATGGACTCGGTCCTGGTCGACCCGGTGCGCCGCACCGCCCGCATCGGCGCGGGTGTCACCTGGGGCCAGGTGATCGAGGCCGCGGCCCCGCACGGGCTCGCCCCGCTGAACGGCTCCTCCCCCGGGGTCGGCGCCGTCTCGTACACGCTCGGCGGCGGGCTGGGCGTGCTGGCCCGGGAGTTCGGCTACGCCGCCGACCTGGTCCGCTCGTTCGACGTGGTGACGGGGGACGGGGTGCTGCGTCATGTCACCGCCGAGGACGAGCCCGGACTGTTCTGGGGGCTGCGCGGCGGCGGGCACCGGCTGGGCGTGGTGACCGGGATGGAGACCGCTCTGGTCCCGGTGGCCCGGCTGTACGGCGGCTCGCTCGTCTTCGACGGCGACGGGGAGGCCGGTGCGGGAGTGCTCCGGCGCTACCTGGAGTGGACCCGGACCGTTCCCGTCCAGCTGACCTCCTCGGCCGGCGCGCTCGTGTACCCGGACCTCCCGCAGGTGCCGCGGGAGCTGCGCGGCCGGTACGCGATCTCGGTGCGGGTGGCGTACACCGGCTCCGCGGCCGAGGGCGAACGCCTCGTCGCGCCGCTGCGGGGCATCGGCCCCGCACTGGCGGACTCGCTGCGGGAGATGCCGTACACCGACAGCCACACCATCCACAACGATCCACCGTTCCCGCACGCCTACTACGGGGACGGGCTGATGCTGAGCGGCATCGATCCCGAACGCGCGGCGCGGGTGCTGGAGCTGACCGGGCGGAAGGCGCCGATGATGACCGTGGTGCAGCTCAACCATCTGGGCGGCGCCCTCGCCGCCGCCCCGGATCCCGGCAACGCGGTCCCGTACCGGGACGCCGGCTACCTCCTGCGGCTGCTGTCACCGCTCGACGGTACGGACGTGGCGTCGGTCCGGGCCCTGTACGAGGAGGTGGCCGCGGTCCTGGGACCGCTGGTCGTCGGCCGTTCGCTGAACTTCTCCTTCGGCGGCGGGGACCGTACGGAGGGGTTCCACGACCTCCGGACACGCGAGAGGCTCGCCGGTCTGGTGTCGCGTCACGACCCGGCGAGCCTCTTCGGAGGAAGTGCCGCAATCAGCCGCGACGGCCGATGAGCTTCCAGGACGCCGGCAACGCGCCCATCGCGAGCGCGGCCTTCAGCGCGTCGCCGAGCAGGAACGGCGTCAGACCGGCCGCGATCGCGGCGCTCGCCGACATGCCGGTCGACAGCGCCAGGTAGGGCACGCCGACCGCGTAGATGATCGCCGAGCCGAGCACCATCGTGCCCGCGGTGCGCAGCACGGACCGGTCGCCGCCGCGGCGGGCCAGGCCGCCGACCACGGTGGCGGCGAGCAGCATGCCGAGCACGTAGCCGAAGGAGGCACCGCCCGCGCCGGAGCTGCCGGCGGAGAACCACGGCATGCCGGCCATGCCGACGAGCGCGTACACGGCGAGCGCGAGGAAGCCGCGGCGGGCGCCGAGCGCGGTGCCGACCAGGAGCGCGGCGAAGGTCTGGCCGGTGACCGGGACCGGGGAGCCCGGAACCGGGACGGCGATCTGGGCCGCTATGCCGGTCAGCGCGGCGCCGCCGAGCACCAGGGCGGTGTCCACGGCGTAGCGGTGCCGGGCGGCGGGCAGCAGATCGGCGAGGACCGCTCCGGTACGGACGGGGGCGGCGGCAGCAGTGCTCATCGGGACTCCGCGGGGTGAGGGCAGGTGGGGACAGACTGGGGCTGACGTTAGCCGACGGAGCATGGCTGGATCACCATCAGCGGCCCACAAAGGCATGGTTGAGGGATTGGTGGGGTTCGCACAAAGGTCGGCATGCAATCACGTCGGGGCGTGATGCTCGTCACGGAGGTGGGAACGGATGCGGCCAGGGCCCGCCGGGAAGGCTTTCTCCGTGCGGACTGTGAATTCCCTCTAAAACGACGGTTCATGGCCGAGCAAGGCTGCACGCGGCCGGGTGTGCGCGGCGTGTGAGCCTGGTGACCGTATAGCGGACAGCTGTTCCTCGTGACCGGGGCGCGTGTTCAGACTGTGTACACGTCGTACACGCCCCCCATTCGCCGACCGAACAGAGCTCGTCCATGCCTCGGACCTCCGCGCCTCCCCCCACAGGCTCCCCGGCCGTCGCCTCCGGCACCGGAAGCGACTCGGCCCTCACCCACGGACTCAAGCAGCGTCATCTGTCGATGATCGCCCTCGGCGGTGTCATCGGTGCCGGACTGTTCGTCGGCTCCGGCGCGGGCATCGCCGCCGCCGGGCCCTCGATCGTCATCGCCTACGCGGTCTCCGGGCTGCTGGTCATGCTCGTGATGCGCATGCTCGGCGAGATGTCGGCGGCCAACCCGGCCTCCGGCTCGTTCTCCGTCCACGCCGAGCGGGCGATCGGGCCGTGGGCGGGGTTCACGGCCGGCTGGGCGTTCTGGGTGCTGCTCTGTGTCGCCGTCGGCCTGGAGGGCATCGGCGCCGCGCAGATCATCGGCGGCTGGCTGCCCGGGACCCCGGAGTGGGCCTGGGTGGCGCTGTTCATGGTGGTGTTCCTGGGGACGAACCTGGCCTCGGTGACGAAGTTCGGCGAGTTCGAGTTCTGGTTCGCGGCGCTCAAGGTCGCCGCCATCACGCTGTTCCTGGTGCTGGGCGTACTGGCGATCCTCGGCGTGCTCCCGGGCACGGACGCCCCGGGCACGGCCAACCTCAGCGGTGCGGGCGGCTTCATGCCGAACGGTTCCGAGGGCCTGGTCATCGGGCTGCTGGCCTCCGTCTTCGCGTACGGCGGACTGGAGACCGTCACCATCGCGGCGGCGGAGTCCGAGAACCCGGTGCAGGGTGTCGCGAAGGCCGTCCGGACGGCGATGTGGCGGATCGCGCTGTTCTACGTCGGCTCGATGGCGGTCATCGTCACGCTGGTCCCGTGGGACGACGCGAAGGTCGTGGAGGTGGGCCCGTTCTACGCGGCCCTGGACCACCTCGGCATCGGCGGCGCGGCGGAGATCATGAACGTGGTCATCCTGGTGGCGCTGCTCTCGGCGATGAACGCGAACATCTACGGCGCCTCCCGCATGGCCTGCTCGCTGGTCGCCCGCGGCCAGGGCCCGAAGCGGCTCGGCCGGGTCACCTCCGGCGTCCCGCGCACGGCGGTCCTGGTCTCGTCCGTGTTCGGCTTCCTGTGCGTGCTACTGAGCTACTGGCGCCCGGACGACGTGTTCCCCTGGCTGCTCAACATGATCGGCGCGGTGATCCTGGTCGTCTGGATCTTCATCGCGGTCTCCCAGCTGATCCTGCGCGCCCGGCTGGAGCGCGAGGCGCCCGAGAAGCTGGTGGTGAGGATGTGGCTCTTCCCGGGCCTGACGGTGGTGGCGCTCCTCGCCATGGCCGGCATCTTCCTCCTGATGCTCCGCCAGCCCGACACCCGCGACCAGCTGCTGGCGACGGGTGCGCTGACGGCGGTGCTGATCGTGATCGGGGTCGTACGGCAGCGCCGCGCCGCGACCACCGCGGACCAGTAGCCCCGGTACGCGAAGAACGCCGGGCGGGCCCGATCACTCGGGCCCGCCCGGCGTTTTCGTGCGCCCACGGACATGCGGTCCTACGCCGAAGGGCTGATGCGCCCTCAGCCACTCCTGCTGTTAGCCTGCTCTTGCACATAGGTTGCAATAACAACTGTTCAGCAGCTGGAGGGTTCGATCATGGCCACGTACACGCTCCCGGAACTCCCGTACGACTACGCGGCGCTCGAACCGGTCATCAATCCGCAGATCATCGAGCTCCATCACGACAAGCACCACGCCGCGTACGTCAAGGGCGCCAACGACACCCTGGAGCAGCTGGCGGAGGCACGGGACAAGGAGGCGTGGGGCGCGGTCAACGGGCTCCAGAAGAACCTCGCGTTCCACCTCTCCGGCCACATCCTCCACTCGATCTACTGGCACAACATGACCGGCGACGGCGGCGGCGAGCCCCTGGCCGCGGACGGGGTCGGCGACCTCGCGGACGCGATCACCGACTCGTTCGGCTCCTTCGCGGGCTTCAGGTCCCAGCTGACGAAGGCCGCGGCCACCACGCAGGGCTCCGGCTGGGGCGTCCTCGCGTACGAGCCCGTCAGCGGCAGGCTGATCGTCGAGCAGGTCTACGACCACCAGGGCAACGTGGGCCAGGGCTCGGTCCCTGTCCTGGTCTTCGACGCCTGGGAACACGCCTTCTACCTCCAGTACAAGAACCAGAAGGTCGACTTCATCGAGGCGATGTGGCGCGTCGTCAACTGGCAGGACGTCGCCAAGCGCTACGCCGCCGCCAAGGAGCGCGCGGACGTCCTGCTGCTCGCGCCCTGAACCCGCACCGAGAACGTCCTGCCTCGTGATCGTCTTCTCAACCTTCACCGGGCAGGCGGACAAAAGAAGGCCCCCGCGAGGACGTGACTCGCGGGGGCCTTCTGCGTGCGGGCAGCGGTACGGGTCAGCCGGTCAGCGGGCCGCCGACGGACGGCATGGGAACGACGTCCTCCGCAGGTGGCGCGGACACCCGGACCGCCTTCCCGTGGTCCGTCAGGGTCATGGTCGCCATGGCAGCCCCTGGGGCCCCCGTACGCCAGTCGAGCTGGGTACGCAGAAGCCGGCCGCTCTCGGCGACCCAGACGTGCGCACGGACGGGAATGTGTGCGATCTCCTCCGGCATGCTGTCGATCTTGGCCCGCATGTCCTTCGTCATCCGCAGCTTGAGGGTCTCCCAGCTGAGCGTGCCCTGGTAGTGGTAGGCATAGATACCGTTCAGCAGAACATGGGCGCGATCCGAGACCCCGCGTATCTGCGCCACCTGCTCCAGGACGTGCCGGGGGTCGTTGGCCGGGGCGCGCAGCAGGTAGTGGGCCTCGGCCCGGTCCTGCCGGACCGACATCCAGGAACCCTTCAACTCGGGAAATCCGCCCATGTAGACCGTGCCACCGTGGAAGATCTCGTCCAAGCGGGGCGACTTCTTGCCGGGGTCCTCCGGACTGCTGAGATCGACAGCGAGACGACCGCGGTTTCCCGCCCAGTCGAAGTCACCCTTGACGGAGACGACGAAGGTGTCGGTGCCGTCCCCCATCATGATCTCCTCGTCGATCCGGGCGCTGCTCTTCTGCGCCGCCGCCACCGCGGCGCGTATCGCCGCCGCGTGGTCGACGACCTTCGGGGAGGCGGCTGCCGCAGGCTTGACCGTGGCCTTGGACTCGGCCGTACCGGATCCGCCGGAACATCCTCCGCACAGGAGTGCCGCGACGAACACAACAGGGATGAGGGGGCGTCGCATGATCTCTCCGGAGGGTGGTGGCCGCTGCACCGGCAGGTCACCGACACCAGGCGGGTGATCATAACAACGCGCCTACGCCCTCGGGTCGATGTCAGACCTCTGCCGCATGCTTCGTCCCATGGACACCAAGGACTTCTGGAAGCTGATCGATGACGCGCGCACCCTGGTCGTCGACCCGGCCGACGCCGAGGCCGTCGCCGAGCGGGTGGCGGCGCTGCTCGCCGAGCGGCCGGCCGACGACATCATCGTCGCGCAGCAGCTGCTGTGGGACCTGATGGCGGCTTCCTACCGGGCCCCGCTCTGGGCCGCCGCGTACACGATCAACGGCGGCTGTTCGGACGACGGTTTCGACTACTTCCGGGGCTGGCTGATAGCCCAGGGCCGGCTGGTGTTCGAGCGGGTGGTGGCCGAGCCGGACACGCTGGCCGGACTGCCGGTGGTCAGGGCGGCGGCGGCCGAGGGCGTGGATCTGGAGTGCGAGGCGGTGCTCGGGGTGGCGTGGGACGCGTACCGGGAGGCGACGGGCGAGGAGCTGCCCCAGGACGCGTTCACCATCGACTACCCCGACCTGGACCCGGAGTGGGACTTCGACTTCGACGACGCGGAGCGGGTGGCGCTGCGGCTTCCGGAGCTGGACGCGCTGTACGGGTGAGGGGCGCGGGCCGCGGGGCCGGCCGGTGAGGGGCCGGCCCCGCAGCGCACACGGTCAGTCGAAGACCGGGCCCTGCGTGCGGGTCCGCTTGATCTCGTAGAAGCCGGGGATCGAGGCGACCAGCAGCGTGCCGTCCCAGAGCTTCGCCGCGTCCTCGCCCTTCGGGGCGGGGGTGACGACGGGGCCGAAGAAGGCGATCTGCTCGCCGTCCGCGCCGGGCACCGCGATGACCGGGGTGCCGACGTCCTGGCCGACCTTGTCGATGCCCTCCTGGTGGGAGGCGCGGAGCTCGGTGTCGTACGCGTCGGAGTCGGCGTACTCCGCGAGCTCGGCCGGCAGGCCGACGTCCTTCAGCGCACCCTCGATCGCCTCACGCGTGGGGCCCTCGCCCTGGTTGTGGAAGCGCGTGCCGAGCGCGGTGTACAGCGGGCCGACGATGTCGTCGCCGTGCTTCTGCTGGGCGGCGATCACCACGCGGACCGGGCCCCAGGCCTTGTTCTCCAGCATGTCGCGGTACTCGTCGGGCAGCTCGTCCAGCCGGTTCTCGTTGAGCACCGCCAGGCTCATCACGTGCCAGCGGACCTCGACGTCGCGGACCTTCTCCACCTCCAGCATCCAGCGGGAGGTCATCCAGGCCCAGGGGCAGAGCGGGTCGAACCAGAAATCGGCGGGGGTCTTGCCGGTCACCGTGCTGTTGTCAGACATCTCTCTCCTCATGAGGACCGATCGCATCCTGTGGCCGAGAACACCGCCGGAGGCTTCCGCCATTCCCGAATGCCGGGCCGGAAGGGGGCATGGGAGGATCAAAGTATTCGAACGTGACACAAAGGAGTGCTCGTGCCCGGTGAGAACCTGTCCCGCGACGAGGCCCGTGAGCGGGCCGAGCTGCTGACCGTCGACGGTTACGACGTCGTGCTCGACGTCCGTTCCGCGGTCGGTGGGCCCGACGGGGAGAGCGAGCAGACCTCCGGTCCGCGGACCTTCCGTTCGGTGACGACGATCCGGTTCCGCTCGGCACGTGCCGGTGCGACGACGTTCGCCGATCTGATCGCCCCGTCCGTGAACGCGGTGACCCTGGACGGCACGGCGCTCGACCCTGCCACCGTCTTCGACGGGGTCCGCGTGGCCCTGGCGGACCTGTCGGAGGGCGAACACGTCCTGGTGGTCGACGCGCAGTGCGCGTACAGCAGGACCGGCGAGGGCATGCACCGCTTCGTCGACCCGGAGGACGGCGAGGTCTACCTCTATACGCAGTACGAGCCGGCGGACGCGCGGCGCGTCTTCGCCAACTTCGAGCAGCCCGACCTCAAGGCCCCCTTCCGCTTCCGGGTGACGGCCCCCGAGGAGTGGACGGTCTGGAGCAACGGGGCCGAGGAGTCCCGCGACGGCGGGGTGTGGCGGTTCGCCGAGACGAAGCCGATCTCGACGTACATCACGGCTGTCGTCGCCGGTCCGTACCACTACGTGACCGACTCCTACAGCCGTACGTTCGATGACGGCACGACGCTGGACATCCCGCTCGGCGCGATGTGCCGCAAGGGACTCGCCCGGCACTTCGACGCGGACGACGTCTTCCTGATCACCAAGCAGGGCCTGGACTTCTTCCACGACAACTTCGACTACCCGTACCCGTTCGGCAAGTACGACCAGGCCTTCGTGCCCGAGTACAACCTCGGCGCGATGGAGAACCCGGGCTGTGTCACGTTCCGCGAGGAGTACATCTTCCGCGGGAAGGTGACGCGGGCGGCGTACGAGAGCCGGGCCAACGTCATCCTGCACGAGATGGCGCACATGTGGTTCGGCGACCTCGTCACCATGCAGTGGTGGGACGACCTGTGGCTGAAGGAGTCGTTCGCCGACTTCATGGGCGTCTTCGCGATGGTGGAGTCCACCCGGTTCGAGGACGGCTGGATCACCTTCGCCAACAACCGCAAGTCCTGGGCCTACCGCGCCGACCAGCTGCCGTCCACCCACCCGATCACGGCCGACATCCGTGACCTGGAGGACGCCAAGCTGAACTTCGACGGCATCACGTACGCCAAGGGCGCCTCGGTGCTCAAGCAGCTGGTGGCGTACGTGGGGCGGGACGCCTTCCTGGAGGGCGCACGCCGCTACTTCAAGAAACACGCGTACGGCAACACGCAGCTGGGCGACCTGCTGTCGGTGCTGGCCGAGACGTCCGGCCGCGACATGACCTCGTGGTCGCGCTCCTGGCTGCAGACCGCGGGCGTCAACTCGCTGACCCCGGTGGCCACCTACGACGCCGCGGGCCGGATCACCGAGCTGGCCGTCCTCCAGGAGGCGGCCGAGTCGCACCCCGAACTGCGCCCGCACCGGGTCGCGGTCGGGCTGTACCGGCGCACGCCCGAGGGTGAACTGGTGCGCTACGCCCGGGCCGAGGCGGATGTGGCGGGTCCGCGCACCGTGATCACGGAGCTGGCCGGGGCCGAGCGGCCCGAGCTGATCCTCGTCAACGACGACGACCTGACGTACTGCAAGGTCCGCTTCGACGAGGTGTCGCTGGCCACGCTCCGGGAACACCTGGGCGACATCACGGACCCGCTCGCGCGCGCCCTGTGCTGGTCCGCGCTGTGGAGCCTCACCCGGGACGGGCTGATGCCGGCCCGCGACTTCGTCTCGCTGTTCCTGGCCTTCTCCGGCCGGGAGACCGACATCGGCGTCCTCCAGATGCTGCACACCTGGACCCGGACGGCGCTGACGCACTACGCCGCCCCGTCGTGGCGCGAGGAGGGCGGCCGGGCGCTGGCCGAAGGCGCGCTGCGTGAGCTGCGCCGCGCGGCGCCGGGCAGTGAGCCCCAGCTGGCCTGGGCCCGCTTCTTCGCCGCGGTCGCCTCATCGGACACGGACTTCCAGCTGCTGTCCGGGCTGCTCGACGGCACGGCCCGGATCGACGGGCTCGACGTCGACCAGGAGCTCCGGTGGGCGTTCCTGTCCCCCCTGGTCTCGCACGGCGTCGCCGACGAGACGGCCGTCGACGCCGAACTGGCCCGCGACGACACGGCGTCCGGCAAACGGCACCACGTGCGCTGCCTGGCCTCGCGGCCGTCGGCCGCGGTGAAGGCCCAGGCGTGGGCGGGCGTCGTGGAGTCGGACGCACTGTCCAACGCGCTGGTCGAGGCCACGATCCTGGGCTTCTCGCAGTCCTCGCAGCGGGAGTTGCTGGCGCCGTACGCGGCCCGGTACTTCGAGGTGATCGAGCGGGTGTGGGCCGAGCGGTCCATCCAGATCGGGATGGCCGTGGTCAAGGGCCTGTTCCCGGACCTTCAGGACGACCCCGACACCCTGGCGGCGACGGACGCGTGGCTGGCGGAGCACGCGGATGCGGCGCCGGCGCTGCGGCGGCTGGTGCTGGAGGCCCGGGACGACCTGGCGCGGGGTCTGCGGGCCCAGGCGTGTGACGGCGGAGCGTCTGACGGCGGAGCCGTCTGAGGCCGGTTCGGGCCGTCCTGTGTGACGTCCTCGTCGGGGTGCAGGTCACCTCGGCGAGGGCTCCGTCCTCAAACGCCGGACGGGCTGGGTTCGCCGGGGCCACCGGAGCCCCTGAGGGCGTGCGCGGGCAACGCTCCGGGGTCACGGCTGACCCGTCTGACAGCGGTTCGGGCCGCCCCACGGGACGCCCCCGTCAACGTGCCGGTCACCTCAGCCAGGACTCCGTCCTCAAACGCCGGACGGGCTGAGTGTCGCGGTGCGGGACGGATCGGCCGGGTTCGCGGGGCGTGCGCGTGCGGCGCCCGGTTGTCGGGGTGCGCCCCCGGTGACCGGCTCATAATCCCCGGCGGGTCCGCCCTTTTCGGCTGTCGAACGTCCGTACTTTAGGACGGCGTTGTCCTGGAATGTCGACGGGCCTGTAACAGGGGTTAAGGTCCCGGCCCCGAGCGGGATACACCGGAGCATGAACTCGAACGCTCCGCTCTCGCCCAGCCACCACCGCGTCACCTCCGTCGCCCGCCAACGGGTGCTGTCCGCAGCCCAGTTGAAGGCTCACGGGGTCTCCCCCGCACAGGCCGCAGAGTACTGCGGGGCCGGCGGGCCGTGGCAGCAGCCGCTGCCCGGCGTCTTCGTCCTGCACCCCGGGCCGCTGAGCGGCCATGAGCGGCTGCGGTCGGCCCTGCTGTACGCGGGACGGCCCCCGGCCTCCGGGCGGCGGACCGTCCCGGCGCGGACCACGGGCGCGGATCCCGGCTACGGCGAGGCGATGATCACCGGCCTGGCCGCGCTCTCGCTGTACGGCTTCGCCGCCGCGCCGCCCGCCCTCTCCGTGGACCGCAGTCGCATCGACGTGCTGGTGCCCCGAATCCGGCGGCTGCGCTCGGCCCGGTACGTCCGCCTGGTGCGCAGTTCCGATCTGCCGCGGCCGGAGCAGCTGGACGGCCTGCCGGTGGCACCGGTGGCCCGCGCCCTCGCGGACGCCGTCGCCGGGCTCGGCGACGCCTACGCCGTACGCCGGCTGCTCACCGAGGCGGTCCGCGGCGGCCACTGCGAACCCGCCGTCGTGGTCGGCGAGTTGAACCGCGCCAAGGTACTCGACCGCCCCCAGGTGGTGAACGCCGTGGACTCGCTGCTCGCAGAGGGCCGGGCGCTGGCCGAGGAGCGGCTGTACGACATGGTGCGGACCCACGGTCTCCCGGAGCCCCTGTGGAACGTCGACCTGCGACTGCCGGGCGGCCCGCACCTGGGCGCCGTCGACGCCTACTGGCCCGAGGAGGCGGTCGCCGTGGAGCTGGACACCAGGGCCCCGCGCCACAGCCGGCTCGACGACGGCCAGCGCCGGCAGGAGCACGAGGCCGAGTGGTCCGCGTACGCCGCGCGGCGCGAGCACCTGGAGCGGCTGGGCGTCACCGTCGTCCACCTCAGCCCGAGAAAGCTGCGGGACGCACGGGAGCAGCAGGCGACCGTGGTGCGGACGGCGTTGATGGCGGCGTCCGACCGTGAGCCGGCCGCGTACGTGATGATGCTGCCCCGGTGAGACCGCTCCGTTCGATGCGTATGCACTGTTTCGTCCCGTGTGACGCTTCGGCCCCACTGGCGGAAGTGCGCCATGTCCACAACTCGCCCCCCACAACTCTCCACAAACCCCTGTCATTTACGAAAGGGTGAGCGGTCATCCGGTACCGATTTCCGGACTCTCTCTTTCACATACAGGGATGCTGATGACCTCCGAATCCCCCAGCTCCATACCCGGGGCGAGACGCGTGGCCCGCGTCGCGGCCGCCGCCGGACTGGTGGCCGCTCTGGCCGCCACCGGCGCCGCCCCCGTCTTCGCGGCCGACGACCCGGCCCCCGCCCCCGTCAAGACCGCCGCCGGCGGCAGCTCGGCGGACAAGCTCGGCACGGCCGACGCCGACGTTCTCACCAAGGCGAAGGCCAAGGGCGAGAAGAACATCACGATGATGGTCGCCACCGCTCCCGGTGCGACCGAGCAGGTCACCGAGCAACTGGACGCCGTCAAGGGCTCCGTGCTCGGGCAGGCCTACGACAAGCTCGGCTACGTGCGGGCCACCGTGCCCACCGCGGCCGCCGAGGCCACCATCAAGGCGGCCTCGAAGCTGTCCTCCGTCCACGGCATCGATCTCAAGCAGGAGATCGTGCTGGACGACCCGACGCCGTCGGCCGACCGGGCGACCGGCAGCCGGGCCTCGGTGAAGTCGACGGGCACCTACCCGGCGCCCGGGAAGACGACGCCGGCGAAGAACCCGTACAACCCGTCCTTCGAGACGGGTGCGGTCGACTTCGTCAAGCAGCACCCGAAGGCCGACGGCCGCGGCGTGACCATCGGCATCCTCGACTCGGGTGTCGACCTCGGCCACCCCGCGCTGCAGAAGACCACCACCGGTGAGCGCAAGATCACCGACTGGGTGACGGCCACCGACCCGGTCAGTGACGACGACGGCACCTGGCTGCAGATGACGGACGCCGTGTCCGGCCCGACGTTCACCTACGGGGGCCGTACGTACTCGGCACCGGCGGGTTCGTACCGGATCAAGGTGTTCAAGGAGGCCGCCACCAGGGGTGGCGACATGGCGGGCGACCTCAACCGCGACGGTGACACCACCGACACGTGGGGCGTCCTGTACGACCCGGTCACCGGCACCACCCGAGTGGACCTGAACGGCAACGCGGACTTCTCCGACGACGCCGTCCTGAAGCCGTACAAGGAGAAGCACCAGGTCTCCTACTTCGGTACGGACGACCCGCGGACCGATGTCGTCGAGCGCGTCCCGTTCGTCGTCGAGACCCGCAGCGACGTCGTGTACAACGCGGCGGGCGACACCTCCGACTTCGTCAACATCGGTGTCATCGAGTCCGAGCACGGCACGCACGTCGCGGGCATCACCGCGGCGAACGGCCTGTTCGGCGGCAAGATGAACGGTGCCGCGCCCGGCGCGAAGATCGTCTCCTCGCGCGCCTGCACCTGGGACGGCGGCTGCACCAACATCGCGCTCACCGAGGGCATGATCGACCTCGTCGTGAACCGCGGCGTGGACGTCGTCAACATGTCGATCGGCGGACTGCCGCCGCTCAACGACGGCAACAACGCCCGCTCGGAGCTGTACAAGCGCCTCATCGACATCTACGGCGTCCAGCTGGTCATCTCGGCCGGCAACGACGGCCCCGGCGTCAACACCATCGGTGACCCCGGTCTCGCCGACCACGTGATCTCGGTCGGCGCGTCCATCTCCAAGGAGACCTGGGCCGCGAACTACGGCTCCGGCGTCACCAAGAAGTACGACATGATGCCGTTCTCCTCGCGCGGCCCGCGTGAGGACGGCGGCTTCACGCCGACCCTGACGGCTCCCGGCGCGGCGATCAACTCGACGCAGACCTGGCTGCCCGGCGGACCGGTCAAGGAGGCGGGCTACTCCCTCCCGGCCGGCTACTCCATGCTCCAGGGCACGTCGATGGCCTCCCCGCAGGCCGCCGGCGCGACCGCGCTGCTGCTGTCCGCCGCGAAGCAGAAGCACATCGAGCTGCCCCCGGCCGATCTGCGCACCGCGCTGACCAGCACCGCCACCCAGATCAAGGGAGTGCCCGCGCACGCCCAGGGTGCCGGTCTGATCAACATCATCGGTGCCTGGAAGCAGATCCAGAAGCAGGGCGCCCCGGCGCACGAGTACACGGTCAAGGCACCGGTCGACACCGCGATCGACTTCGCGCTGAAGACCCCGGGCTTCGGCACCGGCCTGTACGACCGCGAGGGCGGGCTGCAGACCGGCCAGAAGAAGTCCTACGACGTCACGGTCACCCGCACCACGGGCCCGGACAAGGACGTCAGGCACAAGCTGTCCTGGAAGTACAACGACGGCACCTTCAAGCTGACCGGCCCGAGCACCGTCTCGCTGCCGCTCGGCAAGCCGGTGACGGTCAAGGTCCAGGCGAAGCCGGGCAGCGCGGGCGTGCACAGCGCGATCCTGCAGGTCGACGACGCGAAGACCTCGGGCGTGGACCAGCAGATCCTCGCCACGGTCGTCGTCTCCAAGGAGCTCGTGAAGCCGGGTTACGCGTTCACGGCGTCCGGCTCGGTGCAGCGCAACGGCACCACGTCGTACTTCGTGACCGTGCCGGAGGGCTCCAAGACCCTTGAGGTCGCCATGAGCGCCCTGCGCTCGGGCAGCCAGACCCGCTTCATCTCCATCCACCCGTACGGGGTCGCGGTGGAGGACAGCGGAACGCCGTTCTGCTACCCGAACTACGAGAACCCGGCCAACACCTGCCGCCCCGACGTGCGCTCGTACGCCGACCCGCAGGCCGGTGTCTGGGAGATCGAGGTCGAGGCCCGGCGTACGTCGCCGCTGCTGGACAACCCGTACAAGCTGGATGTCTCGCTGCTCGGCGCGACCTTCGACCCGGCGGTGCAGACCATCGCCGAGGCGAAGATCGGCACCCCGGCCTCGGTGGACTGGACGGTCACCAACAACGCCGGTGACCTCGCGGGCAAGCTCAAGGGCGGCTCGCTGGGCTCGGCCGACGTCGAGCGTCCCTCGATGTCCACGGGTGACGAGTACGTCAAGGAGGTGACCATCGGTGCGGGCGTCGAGAAGCTGGACGTCGCCATCGGCGGTACCTCGGACGCCAACGCCGACCTTGACCTGTACGTCTACAAGGGCGCGACCGAGATGGGTGCCTCCACCACGGCCGGTTCCGAGGAGTCCGTCAGTCTGGTGAAGCCCGCCGCGGGCACGTACACGGTCGTCATCCAGGGCTACGACGTCCCGGCCGGCACGACCGAGTACGACTACCGCGACGTGTACTACTCGCCGTCGCTCGGCACGATCAACGTCGACGAGTCGAAGGCCGTCGACCTGGCCTCCGGCGCGTCCGCCCAGGTCGGGGCCGAGGTCGCGGTCGCCGGGGCGGCCCCCGAGGGCCGGCAGTTCTTCGGCGAGGTCCAGCTGGTGAACTCCCGCGGCACCGCCGCGGGCACCGGCAGCGTCGTGATCGAGAAGGTCACGCCGTAACCGCATCGCGGTGACCATGTGATCCGTACGACAGTGGGGCGGGCGCTCAACGGGCGCCCGCCCCACTGTGCTGCGCGCCACCTGTCCGCAGGTCGGACAATGGATTGGACAAGGAAGCCGTGGACAGACGCATCATGAAGCGGCAACCGTGCCCGTTCGTACGTTTGAAGGAGTCCCTGTGAAGGTCGGAATCGTCGGCGCCACCGGTCAGGTCGGCACAGTCATGCGCAGCATCCTGGCCGAGCGGAAGTTCCCCGTCGCCGAACTGCGCCTCTTCGCCTCCGCCCGCTCCGCGGGTTCCACGATCGCCTACGAGGGCACCGACATCACCGTCGAGGACGCCTCCACGGCCGACTACACGGGCCTCGACATCGTGCTGTTCTCGGCCGGTGGCGCGACGTCGAAGGCGCTCGCCGAGAAGGTGGCCTCGCAGGGCGCCGTCGTGATCGACAACTCCTCCGCCTGGCGCAAGGACCCCGAGGTTCCGCTGGTCGTCTCCGAGGTGAACGCGCACGCGATCGCGAACCGCCCCAAGGGCATCATCGCCAACCCGAACTGCACCACGATGGCCGCCATGCCCGTACTGCGCCCGCTGCACGACGAGGCCGGTCTTCAGACGCTGACCGTCGCCACGTACCAGGCGGTCTCCGGCTCCGGAGTGGCCGGCGTCGCCGAGCTGCACGGCCAGGCGTCCAAGGTCGTCGCCGACGCCGACAAGCTGACCCACGACGGCGGCGCCGTCGACTTCCCCGAGCCGGGCGTCTACAAGCGCCCCATCGCCTTCAACGTGCTGCCGCTGGCCGGCTCCATCGTCGACGACGGGTCCTTCGAGACGGACGAGGAGCAGAAGCTCCGCAACGAGTCCCGCAAGATCCTGGAGATCCCGGAGCTGAAGGTGTCCGGCACCTGCG
Source organism: Streptomyces sp. NBC_00236 (assembly GCF_036195045.1). Classification (NCBI taxonomy): domain Bacteria; kingdom Bacillati; phylum Actinomycetota; class Actinomycetes; order Kitasatosporales; family Streptomycetaceae; genus Streptomyces; species Streptomyces sp. NBC_00236. The sequence continues at coordinate 2,606,299 of NZ_CP108100.1, forward strand.
TCCGCGTCCCGGTCTTCTCCGGCCACTCGCTCCAGGTCAACGCCCGTTTCGCGCGTCCGATCAGCGTGGAGCGCGCGTACGAGCTGCTGAAGGACGCGCCCGGCGTCGAGCTCTCGGAGATCCCCACCCCGCTCCAGGCGGCCGGGCAGGACGCGTCCTTCGTGGGGCGTATCCGGGTCGACGAGACCGTGGAGCACGGTCTCGCGCTGTTCGTCTCCAACGACAACCTGCGCAAGGGCGCCGCGCTGAACGCGGTGCAGATCGCGGAGCTGGTGGCGGCGGAGCTCGCCGGCTGACGCCGGGGCGGTCCGGGGGCTCCGCCCCCGGACCCCCGCTCCTCAATCGCCGGAGGGGCTGAAGGCACCGGAGGGGCTTGAGACCGGCCGCCGCACCTCGAAGTGCCAGCAGCCGTACTCGACCGCCCTGACGTGCACCAGCGCCACCTCCGGATCGGCGAAGGCCTCCGCGATGGCCTCGTCGTACCCCCGCGCCTCGTCCGCCGGGATCTCCATCAGCCGGCCGCCCACGATCTCGCCGTCCGCGTTGTAGCGCCGGACCGTGCGCAGCGCGCCCGCCCGGGAGAACGGATAGCCGGGCCGGTCCGCCGCCGGCCCCTCGCACTCCTCGGCGTGGATGAAGACCGGGCCCTGCTCGTCGTACGCCCCGGGGCGGGCCCAGGTGGCCGCCGCCCAGCGCCGCAGCGGCGCGTACGACACGAGGGCGATCCTCTCCCCCGCCTCGTTGCCCCGCAGACAGCAGCGCAGCGGGTCGCCCGCGTCCGTGGCGGTGTACGGGACGCAGGGGCGTCCCGCGTCGTCGGTGTCCCGGAGTTCCTTCAGCGCGGCCGGATCGATCGCGCGTGCCTCGTAACTGGTCATATGACGAGAGTGGCCCGCCCCACCGGCGCGGTCCGGCGGAAAATGGACATCGCCCTGGGTACGGGTCACGTGGAAGGATGACCGGAAACATCACATATCAAGGAGATGACCGCGTGCCTGGCACGAATCTGACCCGCGAAGAGGCACAGGAGCGGGCGCGCCTGCTGACCGTGGACGCGTACGAGATCGATCTCGACCTCTCCGGAGCGCAGGAGGGTGGCACCTACCGGTCCGTCACCACCGTGCGCTTCGACTCCGCCGAAGCCGGTGCGGAGACCTTCATCGACCTGGTCGCCCCGGCGGTCCACGAGGTCGAGCTGAACGGCAAGGCGCTGGACGTCGCGGCCGTGTTCCGCGATTCACGCATCACGCTGCCGCACCTGGTGGCGGGTTCCAACGAGCTGAAGGTCGTCGCCGACTGCTCGTACACCAACACGGGCGAGGGCCTGCACCGCTTCGTCGACCCGGTCGACGAGCAGGCCTACCTGTACACCCAGTTCGAGGTCCCGGACGCGCGCCGCGTCTTCGCGAGCTTCGAGCAGCCGGATCTGAAGGCGACCTTCCGGTTCACCGTGAAGGCCCCTTCCGGCTGGACCGTGATCTCCAACTCGCCGACGCCGGAGCCCAAGGACGACGTCTGGTCGTTCGAGCCGACGCCGCGCATCTCCACGTACATCACCGCCCTGATCGTGGGTCCGTACCACTCGGTGCACAGCAGTTACGAGAAGGACGGCCAGACCGTCCCGCTCGGCATCTACTGCCGGCCCTCGCTCGCCGAGTACCTCGACGCGGACGCGATCTTCGACGTGACGCGGCTGGGCTTCGACTGGTTCCAGGAGAAGTTCGACTACGCGTACCCCTTCGCCAAGTACGACCAGCTCTTCGTCCCGGAGTTCAACGCGGGCGCGATGGAGAACGCGGGCGCGGTCACCATCCGCGACCAGTACGTCTTCCGTTCCAAGGTGACGGACGCGGCGTACGAGACGCGGGCCGAGACGATCCTGCACGAGCTGGCCCACATGTGGTTCGGCGACCTCGTGACCATGGAGTGGTGGAACGACCTGTGGCTGAACGAGTCGTTCGCCACGTACACGTCGATCGCCTGCCTGGCGTACGCCGACGGTTCGCAGTGGCCGCACTCCTGGACCACGTTCGCCAACTCCATGAAGACGTGGGCGTACCGCCAGGACCAGCTGCCCTCGACGCACCCGATCATGGCGGACATCCGTGACCTGGACGACGTCCTGGTCAACTTCGACGGCATCACGTACGCCAAGGGCGCCTCGGTCCTCAAGCAGCTGGTGGCGTACGTCGGCATGGACGCGTTCTTCAAGGGCGTCCAGGCGTACTTCAAGGCGCACGCGTTCGGCAACACGCGCCTGTCCGACCTGCTGGGCGCGCTGGAGGAGACCTCCGGGCGCGACCTGAAGACCTGGTCGAAGGCGTGGCTGGAGACGGCCGGGATCAACATCCTGCGCCCGGAGATCGAGACGGACGCGGACGGTCACGTCGCCTCGTTCACCGTCCTCCAGGAGGCACCCGCGCTGCCCGCCGGCGCGAAGGGCGAGCCGACGCTGCGGCCGCACCGGATCGCGATCGGCTGCTACGACGTCGACGCCGCGTCCGGCAAGCTGGTCCGGACGGACCGGATCGAGCTGGACGTCGACGGCGAGCGCACCACCGTGCCGTTCCCGGCCGGCACGGCGCGCCCGGCCGTCATCCTCCTCAACGACGACGACCTCTCGTACGCGAAGGTCCGCCTCGACGAGGAGTCGCTGCGGGTCGTCACCGAGCACCTGGGCGACTTCACCGAGTCGCTGCCGCGCGCCCTGTGCTGGGCGTCGGCGTGGGACATGACGCGCGACGGCGAGCTGGCGACGCGCGACTACCTCTCGCTCGTCCTGTCCGGGGTGGGCAAGGAGTCGGACATCGGCGTCGTCCAGTCGCTGCACCGTCAGGTGAAGATGGCGCTGGACATGTACGCGGCGCCGGAGTGGCGCGAGGCCGGTCTGACCCAGTGGACCGAGGCGACGCTCGCGCACCTGCGCGCGGCGGAGCCGGGCAGCGACCACCAGCTGGCGTGGGCCCGCGCGTTCGCCGCCACGGCCCGCAACCCGCAGCAGCTCGATCTGCTGCAGGCGCTGCTCGACGGGACCGAGGCGATCGAGGGCCTGGCCGTCGACACCGAGCTGCGCTGGGCCTTCGTGGAGCGGCTGGCCGCCACCGGGCTGCTCGACGACGAGGAGATCGACGCCGAGTACGCGCGTGACCGGACCGCGGCGGGCGAACGCCACGCTGCGGCCGCCCGTGCGGCGCGGCCCTCCCAGGAGGCGAAGGCGGAGGCGTGGGCCTCGGTCGTCGAGTCCGACAAGCTGCCGAACTCCCTCCAGGAGGCGGTCATCGGCGGGTTCGTCCAGACCGACCAGCGCGAACTGCTGGCCCCGTACACCGAGAAGTTCTTCGCCGCGGTGAAGGACGTCTGGGACTCGCGGAGCCACGAGATGGCGCAGCAGGTCGCCATCGGCCTCTACCCGGCGCTCCACGTCTCGCAGGAGACCCTGGACGCCACGGACGCCTGGCTGGCCTCGGCTGAGCCGGGTGCCGCGCTGCGCCGGCTGATGTCGGAGTCGCGGTCGGGTGTGGAGCGGGCGCTGAAGGCCCGGGCCGCGGACGCCGCGGCGGCCACCGCGTAGGCGCCGCACCACCGCACACATGAGGGGCGCCTCCTTCGGGGGGCGCCCCTTCGCGTGCGGGCCGTCACCGGATCACTCCGGCTGCGGCGCCAGGACGAGCGGCTGGTGCTCGCCCGACCTGGCCTGTGCCACGAGCTGTCCGGCCGGCGTCCCTGCGGGCGCTGTCAGCACGGCGGTGATGTCCGTTGCGCGAGCGTACGTACCGGGGTCGACCCGTGCGCTCACCCGCAGCAGCCGCACCGCCTCCGGATCGGCCGCCGACCGTTCGGGGAACCGGTCCGCGGCAACCTCGAGGCCCTTCAGCACGGTGGGGTGAGCGACGATGTCCACGGTCAGCAGTTCGCCGTCCAGCCGCCGCTCGGCCCAGCCGTCCGTCTGCACGAGGCAGAGGCAGCCGTCGCCTTCGTATCCGTACAGTCCGAGCCTCGCGACCGCGTCCTCGTCCACGGCCCCTCCCTCGGCGACGATCACGACGAGCGTCACGCAGTCCGGATCGTCCGGGTCCAGTCCGGTGCACAGCACGGCCTCTGCCATCTGCCATCTCCATGGGCGCGAAGTCGCGGAACCGGCCGTGGGCACAGTAGCCGGTTCCCCGGGGCCCGCTTCCCCGGGCACCCCCTCGGCCGCCCGGGGCGTGGAAGCCCGCCCGGCGGGCAGGCGCGAGGAGCGCAGCCGTCCACCGGGCGGGAGTCGGAAGGGCCCGCCTGTTACGCGCCCGACTCCTCGTAGCGGCGCGCCAGTTCCGCCGCGCCGGACTCCGTCAGCGAGCCGTGCAGGCGCATCCTGGCCACTCCGCCGTCGGGGAAGGCGTCGAGGCGTACATGGGTGACGACGGCCTGGGCGCGGAGCGGGAAGCGGTGCAGGGTGTCGGGCTGGAGCCTGGTGCGCGGGATGATCTCGAACCACTCGCCCGTCTCGCCGTTACGGCCCTGAAGGGCGATCCAGCCGGCCGCGTTGCCCTTGAGGTAGGCCGTGTCGATCTCGACCGCGCGGACGGCGCCCTGGGCGGGCAGCCGGAAGCGTACCCAGTCGTTGGTGTCGCGGACGCGGCGGCGGCGGTTCTCCCAGCCGTCGTCCATCTTGCGCGACGTGCCGGGCAGGATGATCTGGGTCGGCGAGGAGTAGAAGCGGTCCGAGGCGTCCTCGTAACTGCCGCCGTTCACCACCGAGATCAGGTCGAACGTGCCGAGCGTCGCGAGCCAGGACGGGTCGGGGAGCACGTCGCCGTGCACCCGGAGGCGGGCGATGCCGCCGTCGGGGTGCTGGCACAGGCGCAGGTGCGTGTAGCGGCGGCCACCGGTGATCTCGAAGCCGTTGGCGGCGTGGCCGCGTACGGGGGTCGGCGGGACGATCTCCTCCCACTTCACGTCGTCGGCGAGGAGTTCGGCGGGGCCGGGCGAGCCGGCGACGGAGGTCGCCTGGACCGAGACGCGCTGCGGGTAGTTGCCGCGGAAGTGGGCGGTGTCGACGACGATGCCGCGGATGATGCCGGGGGCGCCGAGCCGGATGAGGGCCCAGTCGTGCTCGTCCGGGGCGGGGAACGGGTGGGCGGCGTCCGCGCCGCGTCGGCGGCGGGTCTCCCAGCCGTCCATGATCTTGCCCTTGTGGCCGAAGTGCTCGGGGTCGAAGACGGCGCGCTCGCGGACCAGGAGGTTCTCGCGCTGGGCGAAGAACTCGTCGTTGGCGGCGATCACGCCCGCGCCGAGACGGCGGTCGGCCAGGTCGACGAGCTCGGTGAAGGGGAGGTCGTTGGTGCGGTAGTCGGCGTACGGGTCACCACCGCCGTACGGGGCCGCGTCGTTGGCGTGGGGGTCGTCGTGGTGGTTCTCATTCTGTTCGAAGGTCATGCGTTCACTGTCGTACGACCCAAGCCATTAGGTCCATCGAAAGTTTTCGCATGAATCGTTAAGGGTGACTGAATGATTGCGCCGCCGCACGCAGCGCCGCGAGCACCCGCGCCACCGCCGGGCCCTGCTCGGCCCCCTGCCGGACCGCGGCCACCACATGGCGCCGGGGCCGGTCCGCTTCGAGGACCCGCATCACCACACCGTCCCGGCTCTGCCGCTCCGCCGACGCCATGCGGGGGATCAGCGCGATGCCCATGCCCGCCTCGACCATGGCGAGGATCGAGGTCCAGCCGGAGGCGCTGTGCGCCTGCTCCGGGACGAAGCCCGCGGCCTCGCACGCCGCCGTGGTGATCTCGGACCAGGGGCCCGAGCCGCCGAAGATCCACGGCTCGGCGGACAGGTCCGCCAGCCGCAGCCCGGGTGCGTCCGCGAGCCGGTGGCCGGCCGGCAGCGCCACGTCCAGCGGGTCCGCGAGCAGCGGCAGCACGGCGAAGCGGGGGTCGCGCGCGGTCGGGGCGTGGGCGGCCAGGGAGAGCGCCAGGTCCGCCTCGCCCGCGACGAGGAGTTCGTAGGCCTGCGCCGCCTCGGCCTCCCGGACCCTTACGTCCGGCCCCGGCCGGTCCTCGTCACGCAGCGCCTGCACGGCCGGCACGACGAGGGCGGGGACGGCGGTGGCGAAGGCGGCGATCCGCACCTCGCCCGCCTCGCCGTGCAGATACCCGGTCAGTTCGGCGTCGGCGCGCTCCAGTTGGGCGAAGACCGCCTCGGCGTGGCGGAGTACGAGGTGGGCGGCGTCGGTCAGGCGCACGCGCCGGCCCTGCGCCTCCAGCAGGGGTACGCCGAGCTGCCTGGAGAGGTTGGAGAGCTGCTGGGAGACGGCCGACGGGGTCATCAGCAGCGCATCGGCGGCCGCGGTGACGGTGCCACGGTCGCGCAGGGTGCGCAGGATCCGGAGCTTCTTGACGTCCCACTCGATCATGGCCGCAACCTACCGGGGCGCGCGAGGCGCTGCCGGGTCCGCGTCCGGGTCCTGACATGCGAATGCGCCGCCGGTACCTCGTACCGGCGGCGCAGCCGAAAGGTGCGGGGATCTTTCGTTCGGATCAGGCAGACCCCGCGAGCCCAGCATGATCCGGACGAGAGGCCCTAGGCCTGCTTCTTGGACTTGTCGAGGACCATGACCAGGCCCGCGATGACCGCGAACAGGACGATGGGCGCCACGACGAACAGACCGATCGTGTCGATCACGCTCAGGCCCGGACCCGGGTCGTCGCCGTCGTCGCGGGTGAGCGCGAGCGCGGGGGACGACATCAGCAGCATCATCAGCGTCGTTCCGGCAGCGACGGCGCCGGCGCGCATAGCGTTCTTCTTGTCCACGGTGCAAACGTAGCGAACGCCTACGAGGGCCGCGCGCCCGGGGGTGCCGTACGGGTCCTCGGAGGCTCCTGCCGGGGCCGGAGGACTTCCATCAGCCGGTGCAGCCGGGGTGAGGCGGCGAGTTCCTCCAGGGTGACCGGGCGGCCCTCGGCGTCGGCGATGGGCAGCCGCCAGTTGGGGTACTGGTCCCAGGTGCCCGGCAGGTTCTGCGGGCGGCGGTCACCGATGGTGTCGGGGAGCCAGACGCCGGCCATGCGGGCGGGGGTGCGCAGCAGGAAGCGGTGGACGGCGCGGACGGCGGCCTCCTCGTCGTCGCCGCCCTCGGGGAGCAGGCCGAGGCGGGAGAGGAGGCCGAGCCACTCCGCGGTGTCGGTGCCGTCCTCGGTGCGCTCCTCGTCCAGCGGGCGGGTGAGCAGGCCGAGGCGGTGGCGCAGCGTCACATGGTCGCCGGTCAGCCGGGCGGCGGTGGACGGCAGGTCGTGGGTGGTGGCGGTGGCCAGGCAGTCCTCGCGCCATTCCTCCGGGGCGAGCGGGCGGCCGGTGCCCGACCAGTCGCGCTCGAACCAGAGCACGGAGGTGCCGAGGACGCCGCGGCGGGCGAGCGCCTCGCGGACGCCCGGTTCCACGGTGCCGAGGTCCTCCCCTATGACGACGGTGCCGGCGCGGTGGGCCTCCAGGACGAGGACGGCGAGCATCGCCTCCGCGTCGTGGCTGACATAGGTGCCCTCGGTGGGCGGACGCCCCTCGGGCACCCACCAGAGCCGGAACAGACCCATGACGTGGTCGATGCGCAGGGCCCCGGCGTGCGCGAGGAGGCCGCGCAGGAGTCCCCTGTACGGGGCGTAGCCGGACGCGGCGAGGGCGTCGGGTCTCCAGGGCGGCAGTCCCCAGTCCTGGCCACGGGCGTTGAAGGCGTCCGGGGGCGCGCCGACGGACATGCCGCGGGCGAAGGCGTCCTGCTGGGCCCAGGTGTCGGCGCCACCGGGGTGCACGCCCACGGCGAGGTCGTGGACGATCCCGACGGCCATCCCCGCGTCCTTCGCGACGCACTGGGCGGCGGCCAACTGAGCGTCGGTCAGCCAGGCGAGCCGGCAGTGGAAGTCGACCCGGTCCAGCAGTTCGGCGCGGGCGCGGGCGGTCTCCCGGGAACGGGGGTCGCGCAGCCCGGCCGGCCAGGTGTGCCAGTCGGAGCCGTGCACCTCGGCGAGGGCGCACCACAGGGCGTGGTCCTCCAGGGCCTGCCCCTGCTCGGCGAGGAAGTCGCAGTAGGCGGCGCGGCGGCCGGGCGTGAGCGGAACGGCGACCAGGATGTCGAGGGCCTGCCGTTTGAGCTCCCAGACGGCGTCCCGGTCGATCAGGGCGCCCTTGCTCAGCACGGCCTCGCTGAGTTCGTCGGCCCGGCGGCGCAGGTCGCCGAGGGCGGCGGGGTCGGGCGCGTGCCCGTACTCCGGGACGGATTCGATGTGCAGGTGCACGGGGTCGGGGAACCGCCGCGAGGACGGGCGGTAGGGCGAGGGGTCGGTGGGGTTGCCGAGGACCGCGGCGTGCAGCGGGTTGACCTGGACGAAGCCGGCTCCGAGGCAGCGCCCGGACCAGGAGGCGAGATCGGCGAGGTCACCGAGGTCGCCCATGCCCCAGGAGCGGGCGGAGAGCAGGGAGTAGAGCTGGACGAGGAAGCCGTGGCTGCGCCCGGGCGGCTGAGGCACGCCGGCCGGGGCGACCACGAGCGTGCAGGTCTCCGTCACCGGCCCGCCGGATCCGCTCGCCCGGTCCGGCGCACCCGGCACCCGGACGGCCAGCCGGTGCACCCCCGGCGGGGGTTCGGACCACCAGCCGGGCGGGGCCTCATGCGTGGCGGGCGCCGCGGGGTCCACCGCGGCGCCAGCCGGGCGGGATTCGGCCGGAACCGCACCCCGGGCGGGGACGCGCATCGGGGCCGGCGGTGCCTCGGCGGGCTCCTCCGGACGGACCGTGAGCTCCGTGCCGGGCGGCAGCGCGGTCAGGGCCGGGGGCAGCGGCTCTCCGGACCAGACCACCACCGTGGCCGGGAGCAGCCGGGAGCCGGCCGCGGACTCGGCGGCGGCGAGCGCCTCCCGTACCGCTTCCGGCGTGGCGGCGTCGACGCCGAGCGCGGCGAGCACGGCGACGATCGTGCCCTCGGGGACGGGCACCGTGACATCGGCGGACGGGGAGAAGGAGGTGGCGACGCCGTGCAGTGCGGCGAGCCGGGACAAGCCCATTCAGACTCCTGGGGACTCCATGCCCCGAGCGCTGCCGGAAGAAGCCGGCTCGCTGGTCAGCGGGGCGAGGACGGCGAGCGGGGGTTCGCTGGTCAGAGGTGTGGCATCGGCGAGCGGAGGCTCGCTGGTCAGGGGTATGGCGTCGGCCAGCGGCGCCTCGCTCGTGAGCGGGCCGGGCGTGGCCGGGGACGCGCTGATGTACGGGGCGGGACCCGGTACCTGTTTGGACAGGGCGGAGAGCAGAAGCTGCGCGGCGGCGGGCATGGTGGCCTCCTGGCCGTGGAGAACAGGACACAGCAGGCCTACCCAGCGGACGCGGCCGCAGACGTAGGCGTTATGACAACGAGTTCAACGTGCTCCGGGTCACATTCCGTTCCCCTGGGGCCGGTTCTCCGTAAAACGTCCGCTTGTTTCGGCCATTCGGCGTGGTCCTTCGCGTGTGCCGCCGAGCGTCGAGAACCCTTCGCCGCGACCACCATATCGGGCATTTACCCCACGGCGACCATGCGCATTGACACTCTCGCGCGCGGGTGGTGGGCTCGGAGCCCACCGGTGGGCGCGTAGGGAGACAGGCATGCAGCTCAGGCGCAGGAAGCACGCGACGGCCGTCGCCGTGGCCGTGCTCGGCGGGCTGCTCTCCGCGGGGGCCCCGGCCGCCGTCGCCGCCCCCTCCCCGCCCGGCACCCACCCCGTCACCACGCCGGACCGCACCGACTACGTCGCGCCGCCCGCCGTGTGGCCGCGGCCGCAGAGCATCAAGGTGTCCGGGTCCTCGGTGCCGCTCTCCGGCGAGGTGACGCTCGTCGCCGGAGACGGGGCCGACCCGTACGCGGTCGAGGCGCTCCGCCAGGCGCTGCGCGACGCGGGCGTGCGGTCCGTCCACGAGGCGCTGCCCGGCGGCGGGCCCGTCATCCGGTTCGGCGGGGACGGCGCCGTGGACGCGCTGCGTACGCTGCGCGCGCCCGACCGTGCCGATCTGCCGTCCGGGGGCTACCGGATCGCGGTCGGCCGGGTCGCGGGCCGGGACACCGTCGCCGTGGACGGCGTCGGCGACGACGGCCTGTTCCACGCGGTGCAGACGCTGCGTCAGCTCGCCACGGACGGCCGGATCGCCGGTGTCACCGTCCGGGACTGGCCGGCCGGTGCCGTGCGCGGGATGACCGAGGGCTTCTACGGTCAGCCGTGGTCGCAGGAGGAACGGCTCGCCCAGCTCGGCTTCATGGGGCGCACCAAACAGAACCGCTACCTCTACGCGGCCGGCGACGACCCGTACCGGCAGGCCCGCTGGCGCGATCCGTACCCCGCCGAGCGGCGCGCCGAGTTCCGCGAGCTGGCCGAACGGGCCGCAGCCGAGCATGTGACGCTCGGCTGGGCCGTGGCTCCGGGGCAGTCCATGTGTCTGTCGTCGGACCGCGACGTGAAGGCGCTGACGAAGAAGATCGACGCGATGTGGGCCCTGGGCGTGCGGGTCTTCCAGGTGCAGTTCCAGGACGTCAGCTACAGCGAGTGGCACTGCTCCGCCGACTCCGACACCTTCGGCAGCGGCCCGGAGGCGGCGGCCAGGGCGCAGGCCCGGGTTGTGAGCGCGGTGGCGCGGCACCTCGCGGAGCGGCACCCGGGTTCGGAGCCGCTGTCCATGATGCCGACGGAGTTCTACCAGGACGGGGCGACGGACTACCGGACCGCGCTGGCCAAGGAGCTCGACGAGCGGGTCCAGGTCGCCTGGACCGGCGTCGGGGTCGTGCCGAGGACCATCACCGGCGGCGAACTGGCCGGTGCCCGCACCACGTTCCGCCACCCGCTGGTCACGATGGACAACTACCCGGTCAACGACTACGCCCAGGACCGGATCTTCCTGGGCCCGTACACCGGCCGGGACCCGGCGGTCGCCATCGGTTCGGCGGCGCTGCTGGCCAACGCCATGGAGCAGCCGTCCGCGTCCCGGATCCCGCTGTTCACCGCCGCCGACTTCGCCTGGAACCCCAAGGGGTACCAGCCGCAGGAGTCCTGGCAGGCGGCCCTGGACGATCTCGCGGGCGGCGACACCCGCAGCCGGGACGCGCTGCGCGCCCTGGCGGGCAACAGCGCGGGGTCCGTGCTGGGCGGTGACGAATCGGCGTATCTGCAGCCGCTGCTCGCCGCGTTCTGGAAGTCCCTCACGGCGGACGGCGCTTCGGCCCGCGACGAGGCGGCGCGCCGGCTGCGGGCCGCGTTCACGGTGATGCGCGAGACTCCACAGCGGCTTTCCGGGCTGGCCGACGGGCGCCTCGACGACGAAGTACGTCCGTGGAGCGAGCAGTTGTCCCGCTACGGCCGGGCGGGCGAACTGGCCGTCGATCTGCTCCGGGCGCAGGCGCGCGACGACGGGGCGGCCGCCTGGGAGGCCTCGCTGGCCCTGGAGCCGGCGCTCAAGGCCGTGAAGACGGGCGGCGCGACGGTCGGCAAGGGGGTGCTCGGTCCGTTCCTCGACCGGGTACGCAAGGAGTCCGCCGCCTGGACGGGTTCGGACCGTGACAACGGCACGGTGACCGAGGTTCCGGGCAGCTACACCCTGAGCTTCGACCGGGCGCGCCCGCTGGAGGCGGTCACGGCGATGACGGTGCCAGGCGACGAATCGACGGTGTCGGGCGCGACGGTCCAGGCCCATGTGCCGGGCGAGGGCTGGCGGAGCCTGGGCGGCCTGTCCGCGCGGGGCTGGACCCAGTCGCCGGGCCAGGGCGTGCGGGCGGACGCGGTCCGGATCAGCTGGCCGACCGCCACCCCGGCACTCACCGGCGCACCGCCCCTGATCATCCCACCGCTCGCGGGCGCGGCCCCGTCCGCCGGAACGGCCCCCCGGGTGCGCTCCCTGGTGCCGTGGTTCGGCGACGAGCCCGCCGCCCGGCTCGATCTCGCACGCGGGGAGACGGACGCCGAGATCGGCGGCAAGCCGCTGCGGGTCGAGGCCCGGCTCTCCGCGCGCCGCCCGGCCGAGGTGCGCGGCGCGCTCACCGCGAAGGCGCCCAAGGGCATCAAGGTGCGGGTGCCGAAGCAGACGACCGTCCCGCGCGGCTCCCGTACCGAGGTGCCCGTGGAGATCACCGTCCCCGCGGACACGCCCGCGGGTGAGTACGCGGTGCCGTTCTCCTTCGGCACCGAGGAGACCACCCTGACCGTCCGGGCCTTCCCCCGCACGGCGGGCCCCGATCTGCTGCGCACGGCCACCGCCTCCTCGTCCGGGGACGAGACCCCGGACTTCCCGGCGGCCGCCGCCTCGGACGGTGACCTGAAGACCCGCTGGTCCTCGCCCCCCGAGGACGGCGCCTGGTGGCAGGCCGAACTGCCGGCCCCGGCCCGGGTCGGCCAGGTGGTGCTGGACTGGCAGGACGCGTACGCGTCCCGCTACCGCGTACAGGTCTCCGCCGACGGGCGCACCTGGCGCACGGCGGCCACCGTCCGCAACGGCGGGGGCGGGCACGAGTCCGTCCGGATGGACGCGAAGGACACCCGTTTCATCAGGGTCCAGGGCGACGGACGGGCGACCGAGTACGGCTACTCGCTCTGGTCGGTCCAGGCGTACGCCGTCGCGGAGTAGCCGGAAGCCCGGGCCCACCACCCACTACTGCCTCCCGACCTCACGTACGCCGAAGTATTCACTCAGTACATATACCGAGTATATAGTCACGCCTCATGAGCACCCGTCACATTCTTCTGGGCCTGCTTGCCGGAAGTCCCAGCCATGGCTACGACCTCAAACGGCGGTACGACGAACTCTTCCCCCAGGCCCGCCCGCTGGCTTACGGGCAGGTCTACACGACCCTGCAACGCCTGGTGCGGGACGATCTGGCCGCCGTGGAAGGCACCGACTCCGACGGCGGTCCCGAGCGCACCCTGTACCGCTCCACGGACCAGGGAGCGGACGAACTCGCCACGTGGACCCAAGGAGTCACCCCGCCCGCTCCCTTCGTCACGAACGAGATCTTCGCCAAGGTCGTCATCTCGCTCCTGGTAGCGGGGGCCGACGGCGGCGACCGGACGGCGGAGGCGGCCACGTACCTCCAGGCCCAGCGTGCCGCCCACATGGTGCGCATGCACGAACTGACCGGCCTCAAGACCACACCGGGCGCCGACCTGAGCACCGTCCTCTCGGCCGACTACGCCTTGGCCCATCTGGACGCCGACGTGCGGTGGATGGCCACGACGGCCACCCGTCTCACCACCCTGACCACGGAGGTCGACGCAGTATGAGCACACAGGCCGTGAAGCCCTCCGGGGCAGCGGAACCGATGATCAGAGCCACCGGTCTGACGAAACAGTACGGAAGGTCGCAGGCCCTGCGCGGTGCCTCGGTCACCCTCCGCGCGGGCGAGATTCTCGCCGTCACCGGGGCCAGCGGCAGCGGGAAGTCGACGTTGCTGCACTGCCTGTCGGGCATCGTCCGCCCCGACGGGGGCGAGGTGTCGTACGGCAGGGAGCGGCTGGACCGGGCGTCGGAGAACCGGCTCAGCGAGCTGCGGCGCACCGATTTCGGGGTGGTCTTCCAGTTCGGGCAGCTGATCCCCGAACTCACCGTGCACGACAACGTGATGCTGCCGCTGCTCCTCGCGGGGACCGCCCGCGCCGCGGCGCAGGTCCGGGCGGACGAGTGGCTGGAGCGCTTCGGTGTGCGCGGACAGGCCGCGCTGCGGCCCGGGGAGCTGAGTGGCGGCCAGGGTCAGCGGGTGGCGCTGGCACGGGCGTGGGTGACGGGTCCGAAGGCCGTCTTCGCGGACGAGCCGACCGGGGCCCTGGACTCGCTCGCCGGGGAGCAGGTGATGACCGCGCTGGTGCACGCCGCCCGCGAGTCCGGCGCCGCGGTGCTGCTCATCACGCACGACGCCCAGATCGCGGCATACGCGGACCGGGAGGTGTGGCTGCGGGACGGGGCCGTCCACTCGGGCGCCACGCCCTTCGTCGTCCAGGAGGCCGCGCACGAGGCCCTCGCCCAGGAGGCCGCCCACCATGAGGGCTGACGCGCGCATCGCCTGGAACCTGGCCCGCGGATCGGACCGCCGTGAGTGGTGGCGGATCGCGCTCACCGCGGTGGGCGCCCTGCTGGCCACGGTGTTCGCGCTCGCCGCGATCACGGTCGCCGCCGTCCGGGGACAGGTGTCCATCCCGTTCGCGCACGGCCTGCTGAACCAGCCGGGCGAGCGGGCCGGCGTGGTGGTCGCCCTGCTGCTCCTGCTCGTCCCCGTGCTCGGCCTCCTCGGCCAGTGCGCCCGGATCGGTGCCGTGCACCGCGACCGGCGGATGGCCGGGCTGCGGCTCGCCGGGGCGTCACCCGCGCAGGTGCGCCGCATCAGCGCGCTGGAGTCCGCGCCGGTCTGCCTGGCGGGGTCGGCAGGCGGGCTCGGCGTCCTCGCGGTGACTCTCGCCGTGCAGGGCCATACGCCGCCCGCAACGGCCTGGGTGGCCTTCGTGGTGGTCGTCCTCGGCGTGCCGGTGGCCGGTGCGCTGGTGAGTGTGCTGGCCCTGCGCCGGGTGGTCGCGTCGCCGCTCGGCGAGGTGCGCCGGGTGCGGCCGGAGCGCGGGTCCCGCACGCTGCTGGTCCTTTTCGTCGCGGCGCTGCCGATCGCCGTCGGGGCGTACGCCCTCGTGGTGCGGGGCAGCAGTCCGGCCGCTGCGTCCTTCCCGATGCTGGTGTTCGGCCTGGTGTTCCTCACCGGCGGGGGTGCGGTCTGGGCGGCCGGTGCGTCGGCCGCCCACATCGGCCGCCGGCTGGCCGTGAGCGCGAAGAGCCCGGCGGCCATGATCGCCGCGGGCCGGCTCAGGGACGACCCGTGGGCCGCCGCGCGCACCCATGCCGCGCTGCTTCTGGTGACCGTCGTCGGGATCGGCTTCGTGGGGGTGCGAGAGGTGGTGCTCGCCGACCTGCACGGGAAGGGCGTCCACAGGGCGGCGGACCTCGCTTTCTACACCAACGGCATCGACCTCGCCGGGGCCGCGATCCTGGTGGCCCTCGCCATCAGCCTCTTCGGCCTCGCCGTGGGCACGGCGGAGTCCCTCGCCACCCGGCGCAGGGGCCTCGCCGCCCAGACCGCGGCCGGGGTACCGCACACGGTGCTGGCCCGGGCCACGCTCCTGGAGACCGCGCTCCCGCTGGCCCCCGCGGTCCTGCTCGCGACCATCGGCGGCATGGCGGTCCACCTCGCGTACACCGCCGTGGCCGCGCCCGGCACGGTGCCGTCCGTGCTGCCGCTGCTCGTCCCCGTGGCGGTGTACGGCGCGTGCCTGCTGGCCGCCGCGACCTCGCTGCCGCTGCTGCGCCGCATGGCTCACCCGTCGGAGCTGCGGTTCGCCTGACGCACGACACGCACGGCAGGCACGGCACACAGGAGCCCGCAGACACGGAAGCCCGGATCGTCAGGCTGAGATGCCGTCGATCCGGGCCATCGCGTCGTCCGCGCCGAACGGTTGCAAGTAGGGCAGCCAGCGCGGGTCGCGGTGCCCCGTGCCGATGATCCGCCAGGCCAGTCCGGTCGGCGGCGCGGGTTGCTGGTGCAGCCGCCAGCCGAGCTCGGGCAGATGGCGGTCGGCCTTGACGTGGTTGCAGCGGCGGCAGGCGGCCACCACGTTGTCCCAGGCGTGCTGCCCGCCGCGGCTGCGCGGAATGACGTGGTCGACGCTGGTCGCGGCGGCGCCGCAGTACATGCAGCGCCCGCCGTCCCTGGCGAAGAGCGCCCGGCGGGTCAGCGGGACGGGCCCGCGGTAGGGGACGCGTACGAACCGCTTCAGCCGGACGACGCTCGGGGCCGGAACGGCACGGGTGGCGCTGTGCATGAAGGCGCCGGACTCCTCAAGACAAATGGCCTTGTTCTCGAGGACGAGGACGAGAGCGCGGCGGAGCGGTACGACGCCGAGCGGCTCGTACGACGCGTTGAGAACCAGGACATGCGGCACGTGGACGCCTCCTTGTACGCCGGCGGCGCGTGGCTCGCGCCGGGACGATCCGGTCTCAGTCTCCCCTCCTGCCTGGTCGAAGCGCCACCACGTGCGGGTAACGGGCCGGAAGGATTTTCTTCCCGGACCCTGCCGCCCGTACGACGGGACGCGCCGGAACAGGCGCTTCGGGGGCCTGCCCGCCGCGAGCGCGCCAGGTGTGCGATCGGCCACAGGCCGCTCGCACACACCGCCTCGCGGGACACGTCCCTTACCTCTTCCATATCCCCGGGTGAGACGTGTCTCTCCCCTCCATCACGGCAACGGAGCATTCCGGATGCCCCGTTAGTGTGGTTGTTCAGCGCTCGCCCAACTGGAGGTTTCGCCGTGTCCCTGTCCGCCCTGTTGGCCGCAGCCCCGTCACCCGAGCCCGGTGGCTCGCTGGACGAAGCCGCGAAGCAGGCCGGCAACGCCGCGAGCTGGGTGGAGGAGAACTGGTCCACCTGGCTGAACACCGGTCTGCGGATCGTGCTCATCGCCGCGATCGCGATCGCGTTGCGCATCGCCGTCCGCCGCACGCTGACCAAGCTCATCGAGCGCATGAACCGCAGCGCCCAGGCAGTGGAGGGCACCGCGCTCGGCGGCCTGCTGGTCAACGCCGAGCGGCGCCGGCAGCGCTCGGAGGCGATCGGTTCCGTACTCCGTTCGGTGGCCTCGTTCCTGATCCTCGGCACGGCCGCCCTGATGATCCTGGGCGCGTTCGAGATCAATCTGGCCCCGCTGCTGGCCTCCGCGGGCGTCGCCGGTGTGGCGCTCGGCTTCGGTGCGCGCAACCTGGTCACCGACTTCCTGTCCGGTGTCTTCATGATCCTTGAGGACCAGTACGGCGTCGGCGACACCATCGACGCGGGCGTGGCCTCCGGCGAGGTCATCGAGGTCGGCCTGCGGGTCACCAAGCTCCGCGGTGACAACGGCGAGATCTGGTACGTCCGCAACGGCGAGGTGAAGCGGATCGGCAACCTCAGCCAGGGCTGGTCCACCGCCGGGGTCGACGTACAGGTGCGCCCCACGGAGGATCTGGACCGGATCCGTACGGTGATCACCGAGGCGGCCCAGCTGATGACCAAGGACGACCCGTGGACCGAGCGCCTGTGGGGTCCGGTGGAGATCCTGGGCCTGGACAGCGTGCTGCTGGACTCGATGACGGTCCGGGTCACCGCGAAGACGATGCCGGGCAAGGCGCTGGGCGTGGAGCGCGAGCTGCGCTGGCGCATCAAGCGCGCCTTCGACGAGGCGGGCATCCGCATGGTCGGCGGCATCCCGGCCCAGCCGGACGAGCCCTCGGCCGCCGACCCCACCGCCGCGATGGCGGCCCCCTCGGCGTACGCCTCGGCCACCTCTCCGCAGTCCCTTGCGGCGACCCCGATACCTCCGGCGACGCCGAACATCACGAAGTAGCGCGCGGCCGTACGCCGCACGGCCGAGGGGCACCCCGCAAAGTCCGCGGGGTGCCCCTCATCCATGTTTCCGGGCCAACTCGGTTCGTCATGGACGGCGTTGGGTATCCACGCCTCCGTGACGCCGCGCCGCCCCGGGCCGCACCGGCCCCGTGCAGGTAACGCTTTGGTTGCCACCGCGGTGCAGACCATTGACGCCCCGGTGAGGCGCGCCCTACGGTCCTCTCACCGAATAGGAAACTTTCCTAACAGAGGGCAGGTGCAGTGACCATGGCCGGAACCACGCCGGGTACCCCCCGCGTTCTGCGCGCCATGAACGACCGCGCCGCCCTCGATCTGCTCCTGGAGCACGGGCCCCTGTCCCGGACCCGGATCGGGAAGCTGACCGGGCTCTCCAAGCCCACCGCCTCCCAGCTGCTGGCCCGGCTGGAGGCGGCCGGACTGGTCGTCGCGACCGGGACCGCGGCCGGGCGGCCCGGGCCCAACGCGCAGCTGTACGCCGTCAACGCTTCGGCCGCGCATGTCGCCGGCCTCGATGTGAACGCCCAGCGGATCGTCGCCGCCGTCGCCGATGTGACGGGCGAGACGGTCGGGGAGTTCGAACTGCGGACCCCCGGGCGGCGGGCCGACAGCGTGGTCCGGCAGGTCGCGGACGCACTGGACGGGGCCGTCAAGGAGGCCGGGCTGACCCGGTCCGATGTGCACCGGGTCGTCATCGGCACGCCCGGCGCGTTCGACCCGGGCACGGGCCGGCTGCGGTACGCCTCGCACCTGCCCGGCTGGCACTCCCCCACCCTCCTGGACGAGCTGGCGGCGTTCCTGCCCATGCCGGTGGAGTACGAGAACGACGTGAACCTCGTCGCGGTGGCCGAACAGCGGCTGGGCGCGGCGCGGGGACACGAGGACTTCGTGCTGCTGTGGAACGAGGAGGGCCTGGGCGCCGCCCTCGTCATCAACGGCCGGCTGCACCGCGGCTTCACCGGCGGCGCCGGCGAGGTCGGCTTCCTGCCGGTACCGGGCGCGCCGCTGGTCCGCCAGGTCACCAAGGCGAACGCGGGCGGCTTCCAGGAACTGGCGGGCGCCCAGGTGCTCGCCCGGCTGGCCCGTGAGCTCGGCATCGACGACGAGGCGGTACGCGGTCCGGGCACCCATCACGAGATCGCGGCCCGCCTGGTGGGCCGGGCGGCCGAGGCCGTGGAGCAGGGCGAGGGCGGCCCGTACGGCCGGCTCCTCGACCGGTTCGCCACCGGTCTGGCCACCGGTCTCGCCTCCATGGTCGCCGTCCTGGACCCCGAGGTCGTCGTGCTGTCCGGCGAGCTGATCGCGCGCGGCGGCGAACCGCTGCGCACCCGGGTGGCCGCCGAACTCACCGAGCTGGCGGCGTCCCGCCCCAGGCTGATCACCGGCGAGGTGACCCACCGCCCCGTCCTGCGCGGCGCGCTGGAGAGCGCGCTCGCCACCACCCGCGACGAAGTGTTCGACACCTCGCGCTGACCCCGCACCTCCACGTACACCTTCCTTCCCCCGCCCCAACCCTTCATCGGGAGACACCACCATGTCCGGAAACCGCCGGAAGCCGGCCGTCGCGCTCGCCGCGACCGCCGCGATAGCCCTGTTCGCCTCCGCCTGTACCGGTCAGAGCGGCTCCGGTGCCAGTGATGACGCGTCCAAGGAGACGACCATCACCTTCTGGCACGGCTGGAGTGCTCCGGGCGAGGTCAAGGGCATTCAGGACACGGTCGACGCCTTCGAGAAGGCGCATCCGAACATCCACGTGAAGATCGTCGGCAACATGACCGACGACAAGATCAACCAGGCGCTGCGCGCGGGCGGTTCCAAGGCGCCGGACGTCGTCTCGTCGTTCACCACGAACAACGTGGGCAAGTTCTGCAAGTCGAAGGCGTTCGTCGATCTCAACCCGTTCCTGAAGAAGGACGGGATCGACGCGGACGCGACCTTCCCGAAGGCGATGAACGAGTACACGCAGTTCGACGGCGTGCGCTGCACGGTGCCGCTGCTGGGCGACGCGTACGGGCTGTACTACAACAAGGACGCGTTCGAGGCCGCCGGGATCACCAGCCCGCCGAAGACCTGGTCCGAGTTCGCCGCCGACGCCAAGAAGTTGACGAAGACCAAGGGCGACTCGTACGAGCAGCTCGGCTTCATGCCGAACTACCACGGCTACGAGTCGACGACCGAGCACTACCTCGGCAGCTGGAACCCGACGTACTTCGACGCGGACGGCAAGTCGAACATCGCCGAGGACCCGGCGTTCACGTCGATGCTCACCAACCAGAAGAAGCTGGTGGATTCCCTCGGCGGCTACCAGAAGCTGGAGAAGTTCCGGACCGGCTTCGGTGACGAGTGGGGCGCGAAGCACCCGTTCCACACCGGGCAGGTGGCCATGCAGCTGGACGGCGAGTGGCGGCTCGGCATGGCCGAGGAGACCAAGCCGAAGTTCGAGATCGGCGTGGCCCCGATGCCCGTCGCCGACAACGAGGCCGACACGTACGGCAAGGGCTATCTGACCGGCACCATCGCCGGGATCGCCGCCACCTCCGGCAAGCAGAACGCCGCCTGGGAGCTGGTGAAGTTCATGACGACCGACACCGACGCGGTGGTGAACTTCGCCAACGCCATCCACAACGTGCCCTCGACGCTGGCGGCGCTGAAGTCGCCGAAGCTGAAGTACGACCCGCGCTTCAAGACCTTCCTGGACATCGCGGCCAACCCGCAGTCGACCACCACCCCGCCCTCGGTGAACGGCGGCGCGTACCTGACGTCCCTGCAGAACCTCGGCTTCGAGGTCGAGAAGGGCACCCAGAAGGACATCAAGGCGGGCCTGGAGAAGACCGCGAAGGAGATCGACGCGGCGATCGACCAGGCGAAGTAGAGCCGCCGCGATGACCACGTACACACTCCGTTCGAAGCGCCGTCGCTCGGCGCTCCGGACGGCGGCCTTCATGTCGCCGTGGCTGATCGGGTTCTGCGTCTTCTTCGCCTACCCGCTGATCTCCACGCTCTACTTCTCCTTCACCAGCTACGACGGTTTCTCGGCCCCCGAGTTCAGCGGGCTGAAGAACTGGTCCTTCGTCTTCAACGACTACCCGTTGTTCTGGCCCGCCCTGCGCAACACGCTCTGGCTGGTCGTGGTCATGGTGACCTGCCGGGTGGTCTTCGGACTCGGCGTCGGCCTGCTGATCACCAAGATCAAGACGGGCACCGGGGTCTTCCGGACGCTCTTCTACCTGCCGTACCTGGCCCCGCCGGTCGCCGCGACCCTGGGCTTCGTCTTCCTGCTCAACCCGGGGACGGGGCCGGTGAACTCGATCCTGGGCGATCTCGGGATGGGGACCCCGGGCTGGTTCACCGACGCCACCTGGTCCAAGCCGGCGCTGACCGCCCTCGCGGTGTGGGGGGTGGGCGACCTGATGGTGATCTTCATGGCCGCGCTCCTCGACGTACCGAAGGAGCAGTACGAGGCGGCGGAACTGGACGGGGCGAACCCTTACCAGCGGTTCCGCTTCGTGACGCTGCCGAACATCTCGCCGATCATCATGTTCGCCGTGGTCACCGGCGTCATCCAGACGATGCAGTACTACACCCAGCCGCTCGTGGCCGGGAAGGTCGCGTCCGGTGTCATGGGCGGCTCGGGGCAGCAGTTCGAGCCCGGCTATCCCGACAAGTCGACACTGACGCTTCCGCAGCTGGTCTACAACCTCGGTTTCCAGCGCTTCGACTACGGCTCCGCCTGTGTGGTCGCGCTCGTTCTCTTCGTCCTCGCCATGGCGTTCACCGCACTGCTGATGCGGCGCCGCAGCGGACTGATCCAGGCAGGTGAGTGACGTGGCGCAGGTACTCGACACCCCGAAGGCCGCCGGCCCGGCGAACGACCCCGTCACCCCGGCCGCGCGGGTCGCACGCCGCAAGGCGCTGCTGCACTGGATCGCCGTGCACTCGCTCGGCGTCGCGGCCGCACTCTTCTTCGTGCTGCCGTTCGTCTTCCTCCTCCTCACCTCGCTGATGAGCGACCAGCAGGCGCTGACCCGCGACCTGTGGCCGCACCCCTTCGAGGGGGGCAACTACAAGGAGGTGTTCGACACTCCGGGCTTTCTGACCTGGTGGAAGAACACCCTGCTGTACGCGGGTCTGGGCACCGTCCTCACGGTCGTGTCCTCGCTGCCCGTGGCGTACGCGCTCGCCAAGTTCCGCTTCCGCGGCCGGCACCTGTCGCTGATGCTCGTCATCTCGATGATGATGCTGCCGCCACAGGTCGTCGTCATTCCGATGTACCTGTTCTGGGCCAAGCAGCTGGACATGTCCGGCACGCTCTGGCCGCTGATCATCCCGATGGCGTTCGGCGACGCGTTCTCCATCTTCCTGCTGCGGCAGTTCCTGCTGACCATCCCGAACGAGTACCTGGACGCGGCGAAGGTCGACGGCTGCGGCGAGTTCCGCACCCTGCTGCGCGTCGTGATCCCGATGGCCAAGCCGGGCATCGCCGCCGTCGCCCTCTTCCAGTTCTTCTACGCCTGGAACGACTACTTCGGCCCCCAGATCTACGCCTCCGAGAACCCGGCGGCCTGGACGCTGAGTTACGGACTGGAGTCCTTCAAGGGCGCACACCACACCGACTGGAACCTGACCATGGCCGCGACCGTTCTGGTCATGGCCCCTGTGATCGTCGTCTTCTTCTTCGCACAGAAGGCATTTGTCGAGGGCGTCACACTGACCGGAGTAAAGGGCTGATTCATGAAGCTCGCAGTAGTGGGTGGCGGGTCCACCTACACACCTGAACTGATCGACGGCTTCGCACGGCTGCGGGACACCCTGCCGGTCGAGGAGCTCGTGCTCGTCGACCCGGACGCCCACCGGCTCGAACTCGTCGGCGGCCTCGCCCGGCGGATCTTCGCCAAGCAGGGCCACCCGGGGCGGATCGTCACCACCTCGGACGTCGACGCGGGCGTCGCCGACGCCGACGCGGTCCTGCTCCAGCTGCGCGTGGGCGGCCAGGCCGCCCGCAACCAGGACGAGACGTGGCCGCTGGAGTGCGGCTGCGTCGGCCAGGAGACCACCGGGGCCGGCGGCCTCGCCAAGGCCCTGCGCACCGTCCCCGTCGTCCTGGACATCGCCGAACGCGTCCGGCGCACCAACCCGGACGCCTGGATCATCGACTTCACCAACCCGGTCGGCATCGTCACCCGGGCGCTGCTCCAGGCCGGTCACAAGGCCGTCGGCCTGTGCAACGTGGCGATCGGCTTCCAGCGCAAGTTCGCCGCGCTGCTCGACGTGACCCCCGGTGAGGTGCACCTCGACCACGTCGGGCTGAACCACCTGAGCTGGGAGCTCGGGGTGCGCCTCGGCGGCCCCGGGGGCGAGAACGTGCTGCCGCGGCTGATCGCCGAGCACGGCGACGCGATCGCGGACGACCTGCACATGCCGCGCGCGATCGTGGACCGGCTCGGCGTGGTCCCCTCGTACTACCTGCGCTACTTCTACGCGCACGACGAGGTCGTGCGGGAGCTCGGCACCAAGCCCTCGCGGGCGGCCGAGGTCGCCGCGATGGAGAAGGAACTCCTCGCCATGTACGGCGACCCGGCGCTGGACGAGAAGCCCGCGCTGCTCGCCAAGCGCGGCGGCGCCTTCTACTCCGAGGCGGCCGTGGACCTGGCGGCCTCGCTGCTCGGCGGCGGCGGCTCCGCTGTGCAGGTGGTCAACACGTACAACAAGGGGACGCTGCCGTTCCTGCCGGACGACGCGGTGATCGAGGTGCAGGCGAGGGTCGACGGGACCGGCGCGACGCCGCTCGCCGTGCCGGAGCTGGACCCGCTGTACGCCGGCCTGATCGCCAACGTGACGGCGTACGAGGACCTGGCACTGGAGGCCGCTCTGCGCGGTGGCCGCGACCGGGTGTTCAAGGCGTTGCTCGCGCACCCGCTGATCGGCCAGTTCGAGTACGCCGAGGCGCTCACCGACAAGCTGATCGCGCACAACCGGGAGCACCTGGCGTGGGCGTGAACGGTTCGGTCCTCGCCATCGACGCGGGGAACAGCAAGACCGATGTGGCACTCATCGGTGAGGACGGCAC
The DNA here is from genome assembly GCF_036195045.1 of Streptomyces sp. NBC_00236. Lineage (NCBI taxonomy): Bacteria > Bacillati > Actinomycetota > Actinomycetes > Kitasatosporales > Streptomycetaceae > Streptomyces > Streptomyces sp. NBC_00236. The sequence goes on from NZ_CP108100.1 coordinate 2,629,779, forward strand.
CGTGCTGTCCACGGCCCGCGGCGGCGGCTTCCAGCCGCCGGTGGTCGGTATCGGCACGGCCGTGGACGTGCTCGGCTCGGCGGTGGAGCGGGTGCTGGACTCCGCCGGTGCGGACGCCGGGTCCGTCGCCCATGTGTCCGCCTGTCTCGCCAACGCCGATCTGCCGGTCGAGGAAGCGCAGTTGGCCGAGGCCCTGCGCGCCCGTGGCTGGGGTCGCACGGTGGAGGTGCGCAACGACACCTTCGCGATCCTGCGGGCCGGGGCCGACGAGCCGCGCGGGGTGGCCGTCGTCTGCGGTGCGGGGATCAACTGTGTCGGCATGGTGCCGGACGGGCGGACCGCGCGCTTCCCCGCGATCGGCCGGATATCCGGTGACTGGGGCGGCGGTTCGGGGCTCTCCGAGGAGGCGATGTGGTTCGCCTCGCGTGCCGAGGACGGCCGCGGCGATCCGACCGAGCTGGCCCGTACGCTTCCCGCACACTTCGGGCTCGGCTCGATGTACGCGCTGATCGAGGCGCTGCATCTGGGCCGGATCGCGGCGGAGCGGCGGCATGAGCTGTCGCCGGTGCTGTTCACGACCGCGGCGGCCGGCGACGCGGTGGCGCGCGGGCTGGTGGACCGGCTGGCCGAGGAGGTCGTGGCGCTGTCCTCGGTCGCGCTGTCCCGGCTCGGCCTGCTCGACGAGGCGGTGCCGGTCGTCCTGGGCGGCAGCGTGCTGGCCGCCCGGCACCCGCAGTTGGATGCCCGGATCGGTGAACTCCTGGCCCTGCGCGCCCCCAAGGCGGTGGTGCGGGTGGTGCAGGAGTCCCCCGTGCTGGGTGCCGGGCTGCTCGGCCTGGACCACACGGGCGCGGCGCCGGAGGTGCACGCCAGGCTCCGGAGGCAGTACGTCTGACGGGACGGACGCGCCGGGTGTCGGAGGCGTCCCGTAGCCTTCGGGTTACGGGGCGTCTTCTTCGCATGGGAACCGATCAGTTGCCCCGGACGTGTTCATGAGTGGGGAGATCGATCCGCACAGGGGATTGCTTCGGGGACTGCTTCGGGGACTGCTCAGGGGATCGCTTCGGGAGTGCTTCGGGGATTGCTCCGTCGATCGTCTTGATCGGCGGCGTCGACCTTGATCGAATGCTGTGTGACCGCGGCTGATCACAGTCGGCTGCTTCGTGGACCGGTGCAGGATCCGTGCGTTCGCCTGTGGACGCCGGTCCCTGCGGCCATACTTCTGGCCGGGTACCAGTCCCCCGATCGGCCGGGGGGCGGGCCACCGTCAGTGACCGAGGGGGAGGTCAAGTGACATACCCGCCGAATGTACGCCCGGCGCCGCACCACGCGCCGGAGCAGCAGCCTGCGCCGGCGGCCGTGCCCGCGCCGCCGCCGCACAGTGTCCGGGCGGTCGTGACGGAGCGGCTGCGTGCCGCGGCGACCACCGAGCCGGGCCGGCTCCAGATCATCGGGGCCGTGCTGGCGCTGCTCGTCGTGGCGTTCGGGGCGGTGACGGCGTTCGAGATCAGCGACCGCGCGGCTGCGGCGAACGACGTGGTGGAACGCAGTCAGCCGCTCAGCGCGGACGCGGCGGGCATCTACCGTTCGCTGGCCGATGCGGACGCGGCGGCCGCGAGCGGCTTCCTGGCCGGACCGCAGGAGCCGCGCGCGGTGCACGACCAGTACGTGAAGGACATCGACGACGCCTCCCGGCTGCTGGTGAAGGCCGCGGCCAACACGGACGCGTCGACGAAGTCCGGCCACGAGATCACCACGCTCAACAAGGAGCTGCCGCGCTACACCGGGCTGATCGAGCGCGCCCGTGCCAACAACCGGCAGGGCCTGCCGCTGGGCGGCGCCTATCTCCGCTACGCCAACCAGAAGATGGCGAACGAGCTGCTGCCGGCCGCCGAGCGGCTGTACACCGCGGAGACGGACCGGCTCGACCAGGACTACCACTCCGCACGGACGTGGCCGTTCTTCTCCCTGGGCATCGGCGTCATCGCGCTGGCCGTGCTGTTCTGGGCCCAGCGGCGCAACTACCGCAGGACGAACCGGGTGTTCAACCACGGCCTGCTCGCGGCGACCGCGGCGGCGACCGTGGTCCTGCTGTGGCTGGCGGTGGGGCACTCGGTGGCCCGTTCCGATCTGGCCGAGGCCAACACGCATGGCCAGCAGTCCCTGGACGTGCTCAACCGGGCGCGCATCGACTCGCTGAAGGCGCGCTCCAGTGAGAACCTCACGGTGGTCGCCCGTGGTGCGGTGCTCACCGCGGACGGCAAGAAGGACAAGTACGAGACGGACTACGGCACGGGCATGAAGGCACTCGGACAAGAGCTGAGCAAGGCCGCGAAGTTCGCCGAGGACACGGACGACACCGAGGGCGGCAAGCCCGTGGCCGACGCCATGGCGGCGGTCACCGAGTGGCAGAGCCGCCACCGGACCGCCCGCAAGACCGATGACAGCGGCGACTACGACACCGCGCTGGAGCAGATCATCGGGGCCGAGAACTCGACGGGTGAGTCCTTCAGCCGGGTGGACGAAGCGCTGCGGAAGGCGCTCGCGCACGAGCAGAGCGACTTCACCCGGGCCGCCGAGGACGGGCGCGGGGCCCTGGGCGGGCTGCCGATCGGCGCAGCGGCCCTGGCCGTGCTGGGCGCGGTGGCGGCGATCGTCGGCGTCAACCGCAGGCTCTCGGAGTTCCGGTGACAGGGGGAGCGATGACAGCGAAGGACCCGAGGACGGGCCCGGGGACGGCCCGCGGGGGCCGTCCGCACCGGCTGCGCGGCTGGGGCGGGGTGACCGCCATGGCAGCGGCCTGCGCGGTGACGGCATCGCTGACCCTGCTGCCGCTCTCCCACAGCGGCAAGGACGCCTTCGACGAGCCGGGCAGAGGATCGGGGACGGCCCACGCCGTCCAGGCCCGGGCCGACGACTGCACGGACCCGGAGGCCAGCCTGCTGCCCGGCCGGGCGGAGGGCGACGCGATCAAGCGGATCAAGGACCGCGGCAAGCTGATCGCCGGCGTCGACCAGAACAGCTTCCAGTGGGGCTTCCGCAACCCGGAGTCCGGGAATCTCGAAGGCTTCGACATCGATCTGGTGCGGGCCATCGCCAAGGACATCCTCGGCAGCCCGGACAAGGTGATCTTCCGGGCGATCCCCACCAACCAGCGGATCGCCGCCCTGCAGAACGACAAGGTCGACGTCGTCGTCCGGACGATGACGATCAACTGTGCCCGGCTGGACCAGGTGTCGTTCTCCACGGCCTACTTCCAGGCCGGTCAGCAGGTCCTCGCGCCGAAGGAGGACCCGAAGGGGGATCCGGAGAAGGGCAAGCCGATCACCGGCTTCAACTCCTCGCTGGCCGGAAAGCGGGTCTGCACCGCCGAGGGCTCCACCGCGTACGAGGCGCTGGAGAAGGAGTCGTTCGGCTCCGTGTTCAAGGACGAGCACGACGGCAGCGCGGCCGACGAGGACAAGCTCACGGTCCCCAACCAGCTGGACTGCCTGGTGCGGCTCCAGATGGGCGAGGTCGACGCGATCGTCACGGACAACGCCCTCGCGGCCGGCCAGGCCGCCCAGGACCCCGCCGTGGAGCTCAAGGGCGCCCCCTTCACCACCGAGTACTACGGCGTGGCCACGAAGAAGGGCGCCGACGACCTGGTGTCCCGGGTCAACAAGGTGCTGGTCGACTACCGCGCCGGTGGTACGGAAAGCCTGTGGATGCAGTCGTACCGGAACTGGCTGAGGAACGGTCTGCCCGGGATAACGGCGCCGCCGGCGCCCAAGTACCGGAACTAGGCAGTGGCCGCGGCGGGACGAGACTTCACGGACACGACCTGGATCCGGTTCCCGGCCGACGAGCAACTGACGACCGGCCGGCGGTCGACAGCACTGATCCTGCCGGGCCTCCGCCCGGCAGGAAGAGCGGAGAGGTGATCGATGGGCGTCGCGGGCCCCTTCCCCAGCTACGCGGCCCGGCCTCCCGGCCCGGTCATGGACCGGGACGAGGCCGACCGAGCGCTGGCCCGGCTCGGTGCGGAGCACGAGGCGATCGAGACCTCGCTCCTCGCCCTTCAGGACCACGCCGGGCGCCGGCTGCTGGAAGGCGCCGACCTCACCGGTGTCACCAAGGAGCGCTGGAGCGCCACCGAACAGTCGATCACGCTGCTGTGGAGCTACTTCGACGCCTATGCGGGCGCCCTGAACAGGGCGCGCGAGGTGCGGGCCCGGCGCCGTCAGCCCAACCGCGAGGACCTGGTGGCGCTCACCGAGCTGCTGCGCGGCCAGGGGGTCACGGTGGCGCACGCCGCCGCCGGCCACGATCCCTCGATCACCGGCCCGGCCCGGCTCTCGGAGCGCTTCACGCTGGAGGACCTGGTCCACCGGATGAACGGGCTGTACGCGCGCTCGCTCGACATGGTCGTCGCCTCCGACTCCGTCTGGTCGGCGATGCCCGCCCGGATAGATCTGCTCGCCGCCGAGCTGCGCCGCACCCACTCGCTGGCGCACTCGGTCGGCGTCCGGCCCGGGGAGCACCCGGCGGGCGACGACCTGGAGTCGATCGTCCAGGAGTTGGCCACGCTGCGGGCGCAGGTGATCTCGGACCCGCTGGCGTTCTGGCTGCCGGGGCCCGGCAGTTCGGCGCCGGGCGGCGGACGCCCGGACACGACGCGCTACGACCGGGCGGCCCGGGCGCTGGACGAGGTGCGCCGGGAGGTCGAGGCGGTGCTCGCGGTCCGGCAGGACGCCGAGCAGCGCCTCGTCCAGCTGCGCGACGTCCTGTCCCGCGCCGACCGCACCCTGGCCGAGGCCCGGGCGGCGCGCGGTGAGGTCCTGGCGAAGATCGCCGCCTCCGAGGTGCCCGCGGTCAACGGCCCGCCGACGGCGCTCCAGGAGCGGCTGGCCGCCGCGTCGGAGTACCGCAGACACGCCCAGTGGCACCGGCTCTCACCGCTGCTGGAGTCCCTGGAGCAGCAGGCCGAGGAGGAGTTGCTGCGGGCCCGGGAGCAGCTGACGGCGGTCACGGCACCGCTGGCCGTGCGAGCGGAGCTGCGTGGGCGGCTCGACGCGTACAAGGCGAAGGTGGCCCGGCACGGGCTGGCGGAGGATCCGGTCCTCATCGAGCGGTACGACGCGGCGCGGCGGATGCTGTGGAGCGCTCCGTGCGATCTAAGGGTCGCCGCGCTGACGGTGCAGCGCTATCAGGACGCGGCGCTGGACATGCTGGCCGGGCGCGGGCCGTCCGGCCCCGAGGACCGGCGGGGGCACCCATGACAGGCGCGGGGACTTCGGGGCACAGGGTGTGCGGGACGGGTAGTGACGGAGCGTCGTGGCCGCCGCGGCGGCGGGGCGGACAGGGGGAATGACCATGAGTACGCAGTGCCAGCGCCCCGCGTGCGAGGGCAGTTACGAGGACATGGGCGGCGGTGAGCTGTACTGCGACACCTGCGGTCTGGCGCCGGTCGTGTCGCCGAACGGGATGGTGAGCTCGCCGCCCACCGGGATCGCGGCCGGCGGACGGGGCAGCCGGGGCAGCAACAGCTCTTCGGCCCGCAGCAGTTCGCAGGCCTCGTCGAGGGCTTCCTCGCGGTCCTCCTCGCGCTCGTCGACCTCGCGCCGTTCGGTTTCGGGGCGGCTCTCGCGCGCGCTGTCCGGGAGCGCCACCTCGCGTTCGGTCTCGGTGCGTTCCTCGGCCAGGTCGACCGGTTCCTCGGGCCGCAACCGGCTGGGGGCCGGGCTGGTGCTCGTACCGGATGTGCCGCGTCCCGATCCGCGCACCGCGGTGATGGAGAACCCCGAGGTGCCGGAGCGCAAGCGGTTCTGCTCGCGTTCGGACTGCGGGGCGCCGGTGGGGCGGGCCAGGGGCGAACGGCCGGGGCGTACGGAGGGGTTCTGCACCAAGTGCGGCCACCCGTACTCCTTCGTGCCCAAGCTCCAGGGCGGCGACATCGTCCACGGCCAGTACGAGGTCGCGGGCTGTCTGGCGCACGGCGGGCTCGGCTGGGTCTACCTCGCCGTGGACCGCGCGGTCTCGGACCGCTGGGTGGTGCTCAAGGGCCTGCTCGACACCGGTGACCAGGACGCCATGGCGGCGGCCATCTCGGAGCGCCGGTTCCTCGCCGAGATCGAGCACTCCAACATCGTCCGGATCTACAACTTCGTCGAGCACCTCGACCAGCGGACCGGTTCGCTCGACGGCTACATCGTCATGGAGTACGTCGGCGGCAAGGCGCTCAAGGAGATCGCCAACGAGCGCCGCACCCCGGCCGGGAAGCGGGATCCGCTGCCGGTCGAGCAGGCGTGCGCGTTCGGCATCGAGGCCCTGGAGGCGCTGGGCCACCTGCACAGCCGCAACCTGCTCTACTGCGACTTCAAGGTCGACAACGCGATCCAGACCGAGGACCAGCTGAAGCTGATCGACATGGGCGCGGTGCGCAGGATGGACGACGAGGAGTCGGCCATCTACGGCACGGTGGGGTACCAGGCGCCGGAGGTCGCGGAGGCGGGCCCTTCGGTGGCCTCCGACCTGTACACGGTCGCGCGGACGCTCGCGGTGCTCACCTTCGACTTCCAGGGGTACACGAACGTCTTCGTGGACTCGCTGCCGGACCCGGACAACATCGAGGTGTTCCGCACCTACGAGTCGTTCTACCGGTTGCTGGTGCGGGCCACCGACCCCGATCCGGCGCGGCGGTTCGCCTCCGCAGCGGAGATGGCGGAGCAGCTGACGGGTGTGCTGCGCGAGGTGGTGTCGCTGCAGACGGGGCGGCCGCGTCCGGCGCTGTCCACGCTGTTCGGTGCGGAGCTGCGGGTCACCGACACGGAGCTCTTCACGATCCGCACCGGTGATGTCTCGCGGCTGGGGGCCAGGGCGCCGGAGCCCGGCCGGGCCGGGCTCTTCGGACGGCGGAAGGCCGGCCGGGCGCCGCTGGCGCCGCCCGTGGCCCCGCCGGCCGCGGTGGCGCCGCCCGGCGGTGTGCCGGGCGCCCTGCCCGCCGGCCCGCCTGCCGGGTTCGCCGCGGGAGCCGGACCGCTGCCGTCCACCACCACGCATGTCCGCGGCGGAGCTCCGGGCGGCCAGGGAGGCGGCGCCCCGCTCCCGTACGCGCAGAACCAGGCGGTCATTCCGGCTCCCCGGGTACCGCTCGCGGATCCGGCGGCCGTTCCGGGTCCCTACAGCACGAACGGCCCCCGGCTGGCCGGGCTCGACGTGCGCGCGACCTCGCTCGCCCTGCCGGTGCCCAGGGTCGACGCGAGCGACCCCAACGCGGGTTTCCTCGCCGGGGTGATGGCCTCGGCACCCGCCGAACTGATCGCCGCACTCCAGGCCGTACCGGCCGCCTCGCTGGAGACCCGGCTGCGTGAGCTGCGGGCCGCCCTGGAGATGAACGACCTCGCCGGTGCGACGGAGACCCTGAACGCGCTGGAGGCGAAGCACCCGGACGACTGGCGGGTGGTCTGGTACCGCGGGCTCACCTCCCTGGTGTCCGGCGACAAGGAGAACGCGGCCCTGTCCTTCGACGCGGTCTACGACGCGTTCCCCGGCGAGCCGGCTCCGAAGCTGGCCCTCGGCATCTGCGCGGAGGTCCTGGGCCAGTTGGACAACGCCGCCGAGTACTACCGGCTGGTGTGGATGACCGACCCGAGCTTCGTGAGCGCGGCGTTCGGCCTGGCCCGGGTGCAGATCGCGGCCGGGGACCGGGGCGGGGCCGTCCGGACCCTGGAGTCGGTGCCGGAGGCGTCGATCCACTTCACGGCGGCCCGGGTCGCCGCGGTACGGGCCCGGCTGCGCGAACGGGCCCCGGACGACCCGCTGATCAACGATCTGATGGCCGCGTCGGCGCAGGTCTCGGGGCTGGCCGGGCTCGGTCTGGACGCGGTGCGCCGCGAGCAGTTGTCGACCGAGGTGCTGGGGACGGCGCTCGACTGGGTACTCTCCGGTAGTCCCACGGCTCGGTCCTCGGACCCGCAGTCGGCCCCGCACGCCGGGGCACAGGGGCCGAGGACGCTGCTCGGCAGTGAGTTGGACGAGCGCGGCCTGCGTTTCGGGCTTGAGCGGTCGTACCGGATGCTCGCCCGGCTGGCGGAGCCCGGTGACGAGAGGATCGAACTGGTGGAGCGGGCCAACCGTTTCCGCCCCCGAACGTGGGTGTGAACATGTCGCAGAAGCCACAGGAGACTGCCTTGTCGAGGTGTCCGGGCTGCGAGGAGCCGCTGGAGCCGGGGGACCTGTTCTGCGGTGCGTGCGGGTACGACCTGTCGGCCGTGCCCGAGCCGCCGCAGGACCGCCCGACGATCGCCATCGCCACCCCTGCCGGGGAGCCCTCGCCGGACGTCGGCTCCGGACCGGCCCCGGAGGCGGTGGAGCCCGCCCCGTGGCAGGCGCCCGGTTCCGCGCCGGCTGCGGAGCGTTCGGTGCCACCGGGGACCCGTGTCGACGGGCCCGGCGCGTCGGGCGACTTCGAGCTGGCCGCGCCCGCGCCCGCGGGGGCGGCGCCGGATCCCCGTACCTCCCCCGACCCGGCTCTGACCCCGTCGGCCGGCACCAAGGTGTGTGTGGCCTGCCGGGCGGGCCGGGTGGACAACGACGGCTACTGCGAGAACTGCGGCCACGCCCAGCCGCGCGAGCGCGACCACATGGAGCAGGAGCTCGAATCGGTCGCCGCGGTCAGCGACCGCGGGCTGCGTCATCACCGCAACGAGGACGCGTTCGCCGTGTCGACCACCGCGTTGCCGGACGGCTCGCCGGCCGTCGTCGCGATCGTGTGCGACGGGGTGTCGTCGGCCAGCCGGCCCGACGAGGCCTCGGCCGCCGCCGCGCACGCCGCCAACGAGGCGCTGCTGGAGTCGCTGCCGCGCGGCACGCATCCGCAGCAGGCGATGCACGAGGCGATCGTCGCCGCCGCCGAGTCGGTCAACCGGCTGGCGCAGGACCCCGGTCAGGCGCAGGAGCACGATCCGCACCGCCATCAGAACGCCCCGGCCTGCACCCTCGTCGGCGCGATCATGGCGAGCGGGCTGCTGGTCATCGGCTGGGTCGGCGACAGCCGCGTGTACTGGGTGCCCGAGGACCGCTCCACCGCACCTGCCCGGCTCACCGAGGACGACTCCTGGGCCTCGCAGATGGTCGCGGCCGGCCTGATGAACGAGGCGGAGGCGTACGCCGACGAGCGCGCCCACGCCATCACGGGCTGGCTCGGCGCTGACGCCTACGAACTGGAGCCGCACACCGCGTCGTTCAAACCGGACCGGCCGGGACTCGTGGTGGTCTGCACGGACGGCTTGTGGAACTACGCGGAGTCCGCGGCCCAAATGGCCGCCGCCGTGCCCGAGGACGCGTACGAACGGCCGCTGCACGGGGCCCAGGTGCTGGTGGGCCACGCCCTCGACGGCGGGGGCCACGACAACGTAACAGTGGCCCTGCTGCCGTTCGCCGTACCACCGCAAGGGGCAGGATCCGCCTGAAGCAGCGGGTGAGTCCCGCTCCGTCCGCCCCTGCACCTCCGATGCCGTTGTCCGCACATCTGTCTTCATCTGACATGTGGAGCCTCAAGGAGCCGATCAGATGGCCAACTTCTCCAAGTCGAACGTGCCGCAGTTCTCCGTCGAGGTGTATCAGAACGAATATCTGCCCGAGGGCGGCCGTGAGGTCAACGGCATCATCACGGTCACCTCGACCGGGGGCGGCACCACCGGTGGCGTTCCGCTGACGGGTTCGACGAGCCCGCGCCTGCCCGGCGGGGCCACCGACGCGGCGGTGGTGATCATGGTGGACTGCTCGGGTTCGATGGACTACCCGCCGACGAAGATGCGCAACGCCCGCGACGCGACGGCGGCGGCCGTCGACACGCTGCGCGACGGCACGTCCTTCGCCGTGGTGGCCGGGACCCACGTCGCCAAGGACGTGTACCCGGGCAACGGGCGGCTCGCGGTCGCGGACGCACAGACGAAGGCCCAGGCGAAGGAGGCCCTGCGCCGGCTCAGCGCGGGCGGCGGTACGGCGATCGGGACCTGGCTGCGGCTGGCGGACCGGCTGCTCGGCGCCGCCGATGTGGAGATCCGGCACGGGATCCTGCTGACGGACGGGCGCAACGAGCACGAGGCGCCGGAGGACCTGCGGGCCGCGCTCGACGCGTGCGCCGGCCGGTTCACGTGCGACGCCCGCGGTGTCGGGACCGACTGGGAAGTGAAAGAGGTCACAGCGATCGCCTCGGCGCTGCTCGGCACGGCCGACATCGTCGCCGACCCGGCCGGGCTGGCCGCGGACTTCACGCAGATGATGGAGAACGCGATGGGCAAGGAGGTCGCGGACGTGGCGCTGCGGCTCTGGACCCCGGTCGGTGTGCAGATCAAGTTCGTGAAGCAGGTCGCGCCGACGGTGGCCGAGCTGACCGACCGCAGGACCGAGGCCGGTCCGCGCGCGGGCGACTACCCCACCGGTTCCTGGGGCGACGAGTCCCGCGACTACCACGTGTGCGTGCAGGTTCCGGAGGCCGGCATCGGGCAGGAGATGCTGGCGGCACGCGTCTCGCTGATCCTTCCCGACCCGGCCGGCGGGGCGCCCCGGACGCTCTCGCAGGGGCTGGTACGGGCGGTGTGGACGGACGACATGGTGGCGTCGACCTCGATCAATCCGCAGGTCGCGCACTACACGGGTCAGGCGGAACTGGCACAAGTCATCCAGCAGGGTCTCGATGCGCGCAAGTCGGGAGACTTCGACGGCGCGACGGCCAAACTGGGCCGTGCGGTGCAGTTGGCATCGGCGTCCGGGAACGAGGACACTGCGAAACTGCTTTCGAAGGTGGTAGACGTCGTCGACGCGGCGACCGGTACTGTGCGACTGAAGGCGAAGGTCGCGGAAGCGGACGAGATGACACTCGAAACGCGCTCCACGAAGACAGTTCGCGTCAAGAAATAGTCATATATCCGCACTGATGAGCCGCCCGACCGGTCAGGTCCGCCGGGCGGCGACGCAAGAAGAATGACGGCCCACGGGCCGGACGAGGAGAGGGGGAAGCGCCGACATGCCGACCTGCCCGAACGGACACCAGTCGGGTTCCGAGGACTGGTGCGAGGTCTGCGGCCACCGCATGGCCGGGGCGGGCGCGCCTGCGGGCGCCGTTCCCCCGCCGCCTCCCCCGCCACCCGCGCCCGGCTACGGATATCCGCAGGGTCCCGGCCCCGATGCGACCCAGCATGCCGAGCTCTGCCCCCAGTGCCGCACCCCGCGCGAGGCCATGGCCCCGTTCTGCGAGGAGTGCCGCTGGAACTTCCTCACGAACACCGCCACGTCGTACACGCCGCTGGCTCCGCAGCACGGCGCTCCGGCCGGCCCGGTCCCCGGGCTCAACCTGCCGCCCGGCTTCCAGGCCCAGCAGCCGCCCGGCCCTCCGCAGCCGCGTGAGCCCCGCGATCCGTTCGAGTACCAGAGCTCGCGCCCCTCGCAGATGAACCGGTCGGCCGAGCCGCTCTCCTCGGGTCCGGGCCGGCCCGGCCCTCCGGGACCGGGTCAGCAGCCCCCTCACCCGTTCCAGCAGCAGGGACAGCCGCAGGGGCAGCAGCAGGGCGGTCCGCCGCCTCCGCCGCCGTTCCAGCAGCAGGGACAGCAGGGCGGCCCGCAGGGGTTCCCCCAGGGCCAGCAGCACGCCCAGCAGCAGAACTCTCCGCAGGGTTCGCCCCCGCCGCCGTTCCAGCAGCAGCAGAGCGCGCCGCCGGCCTTCCAGCAGACGGCTCCCCCGGTCTTCGAGCAGCCCGGACCGCCGGCCCCGCCGCAGCCGCAGGCACCGCAGACCGGCGGTGACGACTGGCTGCTGTCCCCGCCCTCGCAGGCCCAGGGCCCGCAGTCGCCGATGCAGCAGCCGCCGTACCCGGGGCAGAACCAGGGACCGGGCCAGGGCCAGAACCCCGGCCACGGACCGGGCCAGGATCAGGGTCAGGCCCCGCTGTCCATGAACTGGACCGCGGTCATCGCGCCCGACCGTGAGTACTTCCTGGCGATGATGCAGCGCAGCGGCCCCGAGGCCACCGGGCTCAACCTCCCGGCGTACTCCCCGGAGCAGCAGCTGCCGCTCACCGGCAACCAGATCACCATCGGCCGCCGCCGGCACAGCACGGGCGAGTCCCCGGACATCGACCTGTCCGTGCCCCCGGAGGACCCGGGCGTCTCGCACCAGCACGCGGTGCTGGTGCAGCAGCCCGACAGCAGCTGGGCCGTCGTCGACCAGAACTCGACGAACGGCACGACGCTGAACGGCGCCGAGGACCCGATCCAGCCCTACGTCCCCGTACCGCTCCAGGACGGCGACCAGGTGCACGTCGGGGCGTGGACGACGATCACGATCCGCCGGGACTGACCGCTCGGACGCGCACGCGGCCGGCGAAGGGGTGACCGCCCCGTCGCCGGCCGCTGTGCTGTCCGCTCCGGCCGTCGCTCTCGGGGGCGCACATAATTCGCACCACGAATGTCAGGCATCCCGACGAGGTCCCACCCGCGCTGTCTGCCGTATTCTGGGGGAATGCGAAAGGCCGAGCACGGACAGATGGGAATCGTCACCGCATTGGTGCGCTCCTCGTTCCTGGTGAATGCCGTGTACGCCGATTCCGGCCGCCAACACGGAATCACCGCACAGCAGGGCCAGCTGCTGTGCGTCCTGATGGTGCAGCCGTACGGGATGAGCGAGCTCGGCGCGATGCTGGGGCTGGCGAAGTCCAGCCTCACCGGCCTGGTGGACCGCAGCGTCCAGCGCGGCCTGGTGCGCCGCGAACCCGATCCCGAGGACGGCCGCGCGGTCCGGGTCGCCCTGACCCCGGCGGGCGAGGCACTGGCCGACGCGTTCTACGACGAGACCTGCCGACGGGTGGACACCCTGTCGGCAGGCCTCGACGAGGCGGACCGCGAGCAACTCGCGACGCTGCTCGGCCGGCTGGTGCTGAGCAACAAGGTGCCGGTGGTCTTCATGGAGTCGGACGAGAGCACCCCGCCCGCGCCCTGAGCGCACGGCCGCCCTATCCGCGCGTCACCCCGAACAGTTCGGCGAACCGGCCGGTGAACAGGTCCGCACCCTTGTACTCGCTGACCGCCGCCGCCGGCAGAATGACCGGCCCGTCGGGTGACGGCACCTGGCCCACCCCGCCGTTGGGGCCGAGCGGAAGCAGGGCCGAAGGCACGGGGGTCGGCCGGTAGGTGGCCGTGGGCCGCTTGCCGCGCACCTGGGCGAGGACGTTCTCCGCGACCACCTCGGCATGCTTCATCGCATGGCCGGCCATCTTGGCCTCGGCCACGTCCGTGATGTCCCCGAGTGCGTAGATGTGGTCGTGGCCCTCGACGTTGAGCGCCTCGGTGACCCGGACCCGGCCCTGCGGGGTGCGGACGGCGACCCGGCCGTCGGCGAGGTAGTCACCGTTGGTGCGCCCGCCGTAGCAGCGGAACCAGATGTCGGCGGAGATCTCGCCGCCGTCGGCCGTGGCCACGGTGAAGGACTTGCCCCGGCCCGGTTCGACCGGCGGCTGCTCCGCCAGGGCGGTGTCCAGCCGCAGCTCCACACCGAGCGCGTCCAGCTGGCGGTGCAACTCCTGGCGGAACTCCGGCAGGAAGCCCGGCACCAGTTGACCGGCGGGGTCGGTGACGGTGACGTGCTTGTCCGGCCAGACCGCCTTGATCTCACCGGACAGCTCCAGCCCGACCGGACCGGCCCCCGCGATCAGGACCCGCTCGGCAGCCGCGAGTTCGGCGTGCGCCTCGCGGATGCGCTCCAGCGCCTCGCCGGAGACATCGGTGTCCATCTTGGCCGGGAACGGGTAGTCCGAGCCGGTGGCGAGAACCAGGTAGGCGGCCTCTATGCGCTCCCCGGAGGCCAGAGTGACCCCGCCCGGATCCACCGCGGCGGCATGCTCGCGGCGGACGGTGCCGCGCCGCAGCAGGGTGTCGTAGGGGAAGAAGATGTTGCCCGCCCAGTCGGGCCGGACGAGCGCGCGGAGCGACCCCGCCGCATGCACGAACGCGTCCTTGGGATCGATGAGGACGACGTCGGCCTCCTCGTCCAGCGCCTTCGCGACCGCCGCCCCGCCGTATCCCCCGCCGATGACCACCACCGTACGATTTACGTTCTCGCCCTGCACGCTTTCGTTCGCCATTTTCCCCACTCCCGATGACGGCATTTGTCGTTCGTAACACGAACCATAGTAGTTCGCGTAACGAACTTCGACGAGTGGATTCGACGAAAATCGGCCACCGGGACAGCCCTTGGGGGCGATTGGCGTGATCGATGCCCCGGGACCCCCGCCCCCGCCGACGCGTCTGCGACCATGGACGGGTGACTGAGAATCCGCGCGACACGCTGCAGGAGCTGACCTTCTACGAGGCGGTCGGCGGCGAGGACACCTTCCGGCGCCTGGTCCACCGCTTCTACCAGGGCGTGGCCGAGGACCCGCTGCTGCGGCCGATGTACCCGGAGGAGGACCTGGGTCCGGCCGAGGAGCGGTTCACGCTCTTCCTGATGCAGTACTGGGGCGGTCCCCGCACCTACAGCGAGGAGCGCGGGCACCCCCGGCTGCGGATGCGGCACGCGCCGTTCCGGGTGGACCGCGCCGCGCACGACGCCTGGCTGAGCCATATGCGGGTGGCGCTGGACGAGCTCGGGCTGGCCCCGGAGCACGAGCGCCAACTGTGGGACTACCTCACGTACGCGGCCGCCTCGATGGTGAACACCGAGGGCTGACCCGCGGTCGAGGGCGACCGGAAATCGCTGCTCCACCTCGCCGGTCCGGCCTGCCGGACCCCCTACTAGGATCCGCGCATGACGACGTCCGAACGCGAGATCACCGAGCCGGTCGACCTCTGCCTGCCCGACGGCAGCCTGAACCCGGCTGCCGTCGGCTGGTCCCGGACGCCTCTTCATCGCGCCAACCTGCGCGGCTGGGGCCGTACGAAGCGGTGGGAGTACTGGTGCGTGACGACGCCCACCCACCTGGTGGCGCTGACCGTCAGCGACCTCGACTTCCTCGCCCTGAACACCGTCTACCTGCTCGAATACGCACCGGGCGGGCTGGAGCTGGAGCGTACGGCGATCATCCCCGGCGGCTTCGGTGTCGAGCTCCCCGACACCGTCGCGGGCGCCCCGGGATCCCGGGACGTGGTGGTGGGACCCGAGCGGCCGTCCAGCGGCAAGGTGCGGGTCGAGATCCGCGACGAGAACGCCGGCACCCGGCTGAGGGCCCGCTGCCTGACCCCGGACCGGCTTCCGCTGGAGGTCGACCTCCTGGTCGCCCGGCCTCCGGAGCACGAGTCGCTCTCCGTCGTCGTGCCGTGGAGCGAACGCCGCTTCCAGTACACCTCCAAGCACACCGCCCTCCCCGCGTCGGGCCGGGTCCGGATCGGCACCGAGTACCTGGAGTTCGACGGGGACGACACCTGGGCCGTCCTGGACCACGGCCGCGGCCGCTGGCCGCGCACGGTCGACTGGAACTGGGGAGCCGCGTCCGGACGCACCGGCGGCCACACGGTGGGCCTGCAGTTCGGCGGACGCTGGACGGCGGGCACGGGCTCCACCGAGAACGGGCTCTGCGTGGACGGCCGGCTCACCAAGATCGGTGAGGAGCTGGACTGGCAGTGGTCACCGGCGGACCACCTCGCCCCCTGGACCATCCGTACGCCGTCGTCCGGCCAGGTGGACCTGACCTTCACCCCGTTCCACAACCGGTCGACGCGCACGGAGACCGGCCTGATCGACAACCGCACCGACCAGTGCTTCGGCTACTACGACGGTCGCGTCCGCACCGACGACGGCGCCGAGATCACGGTGGAACGCCTGCTGGGCTGGGCCGAGGACGTCCACATGCGCTGGTGACGCGCCTTGTTGCGGGTCCTACCCGCCCACGGAGACGGCGAGCGTCCCCAGGCCCCCCGCCGCGCCCGCCCGCCGCAGGGCGATGGACCCGTAAGGGGTACGCAGCCGCAGCCAGGCGCCCGTCGCCAGCAGGGCCACCGGAAAGTCCGGGGCCGTACGCAGGAAGCCGAGTGACTGTGCCGCGTGCACGGCGCGCAGCGGAAGCTCCGTACCGCCGACGGTCCGCGACCAGATGTCCCGCCCGATCAGGTCCCGCTCCGCCCGTGTGCGCCGTTCCTCGGGCAGTGCCCCGTCCCGCGTACGGAACTCGGCGACCGCCTCGCTCACCGCCGCCCCGAGAGCTACGGGACCGGGCAGCCCCGGCCGCTCCTGCCAGCCGCCTCGCGGAGGCAGCACACCGGTCCAGGGCGGCCCCGTCACCGGTGACGGCAGGGCTCCGGAGCGGCTCGACTCCTCCAGCGATTCGAGGAGTTCTCCGGCGGACACGGTCACGTCGAACCGGTGGGTGTCCGCCAGCCGCACCGCCCGGATCGCCAGGACCTCGAACGACGGCGGCCGGCCGAACACGGCCAGCGCGCCGCCGCCCGCCTGCAGCCGTACGGCCGCGGCACGGTCGTAGTGGAGCAGCCGGCCGAGGAAGGCCGCGAGATCCGCGGCCTCCCTCGTATCGGCGAACTGCAACGACTGCGCGGACACCGTCATGCCGCCGCGGGCTCCTCGGCCAGGTACTCCTGGAGGAAGAGCTTCTCCTCCGCGGAGATCCGCCGGGGCCGCTCCTCGGCCAGGTTGTACGGGACGACGATGGTCGACGCCCGTACGTACACCTGCTCCGGGTCCTTGATCTCGTACGCGATCGTGAGCGAGGCGGCGCCTATCTTCGTGACCCACGACTCGACGGTCACCGGCGCGTGCCGGTGGACCAGCGGGCGCACGTAGTCGATCTCGTGCCGGGCCACGACGGAGCCGCCGGCGAAGGACGGCGAGCCGTCCCCCGGCGCCAGCCGGAACATGAAGTCGATGCGCGCCTCCTCCAGGTAGCGGAGGAAGACCACGTTGTTGACGTGCCCGAAGGCATCCATGTCCGACCAGCGCAGCGGGCAGCTGTAGATGTGACGAGCCAAGACGATCAGCCTCGCGTGAGCTTCTTGTACGTGGCACGGTGCGGGCGGGCCGCGTCGGCACCCAGACGCTCGACCTTGTTCTTCTCGTACGACTCGAAGTTGCCCTCGAACCAGTACCACTTGGACTCGCCCTCGTACGCCAGGATGTGCGTGGCGACGCGGTCCAGGAACCAGCGGTCGTGGGAGATGACCACGGCCGCACCGGGGAACTCCAGCAGCGCGTTCTCGAGCGAGGACAGGGTCTCGACGTCGAGGTCGTTGGTGGGCTCGTCGAGGAGCAGCAGGTTGCCGCCCTCCTTGAGCGTCAGCGCCAGGTTGAGGCGGTTGCGCTCACCACCGGAGAGCACACCGGCCGGCTTCTGCTGGTCCGGACCCTTGAAGCCGAAGGCGCTGACGTACGCGCGCGAGGGCATCTCGACCTGGCCGACATTGATGTAGTCCAGCTCGTCCGAGACGACCGCCCACAGCGTCTTCTTCGGGTCGATGTTGGCGCGGCTCTGGTCGACGTAACTGATCTTGACCGTGTCGCCGACCTTGATGGAACCGGTGTCCGGCGCCTCCAGGCCCTGGATCATCTTGAACAGCGTGGTCTTGCCCGCACCGTTCGGACCGATGATGCCGACGATGCCGTTGCGCGGCAGCGTGAACGACAGGTCGTCGATGAGGACCTTGTCGCCGAAGGCCTTCGAGAGGTTCTCGACCTCGACGACGATGGAACCGAGCCGCGGGCCCGGCGGAATCTGGATCTCCTCGAAGTCCAGCTTCCGCATCTTGTCCGCCTCGGCCGCCATCTCCTCGTACCGGGCGAGACGGGCCTTGGACTTGGTCTGGCGCCCCTTGGCGTTCGACCGCACCCACTCCAGCTCTTCCTTCAGCCGCTTCTGCCGCTTCTCGTCCTTGCGGCCCTCGACCTTGAGGCGGGTGGCCTTCTTCTCCAGGTACGTGGAGTAGTTGCCCTCGTACGGGATGGCGCGGCCGCGGTCGAGCTCGAGGATCCACTCGGCGACGTTGTTCAGGAAGTACCGGTCGTGGGTGACGGCGACCACGGCGCCCGCGTACTTCGAGAGGTGCTGCTCCAGCCAGTTCACCGACTCGGCGTCGAGGTGGTTGGTGGGCTCGTCGAGCAGCAGCAGGTCGGGCGCCTCGATGAGGAGCTTGCAGAGCGCGACGCGGCGCTTCTCACCACCGGAGAGGTTCGTGACGGGCCAGTCACCGGGCGGGCAGCCCAGCGCGTCCATGGCCTGCTCCAGCTGAGCGTCCAGGTCCCACGCGTTGGCGTGGTCCAGGTCCTCCTGGAGCTTGCCCATCTCGTCCATGAGCGCGTCGGAGTAGTCGGTCGCCATGAGCTCGGCGACCTCGTTGAAGCGCTTGAGCTTGCCCATGATCTCGGCGGCGCCGTCCTGGACGTTCTCCAGCACGGTCTTCGACTCGTCGAGGTGGGGCTCCTGCATGAGGATGCCCACGCTGAACCCGGGCGACAGGAAGGCATCACCGTTGGACGGCTGCTCCAGGCCCGCCATGATCTTCAGCACCGTGGACTTACCGGCACCGTTGGGACCCACCACACCGATCTTCGCGCCGGGCAGGAAGCTCAGCGTCACGTCGTCAAGGATGACCTTGTCGCCGTGCGCCTTGCGTGTCTTGCGCATCGTGTAGATGTACTCAGCCAAGAGAAACCGTCCGGCAATCGATGAGTGGGCAGATACACCCCATCTTGCCTGACGGCTACCTCTTGACGGAAACCCGTATCGGTGGGTGGGCCTGACCTGGGGCTTCCGGCCGAGCCCCGGTAGCTGGACTGTCACTGTCGGTCGCTGATTGTCGGCCTTGGGCGGCGTCGCACGGCCCACAGACGGCCCAGGGCTGCCGGAGACGTCGCAGCGGAATCACGCGCGAGTCGCCTTACGAGGGCTCGTTCCATACGTGCACGACCGCGACGCCTTCCAGCGGGAGACGGTCGCGGTAGTACTCCGATTCGAGCCACTCCTCGATCACGAAGAGCGGCCGCGACAAGAGCACGTCGCCGACCCGCTGAGCCCGCAGAAGCAACCCGAGATCAGCCAAGGCAAGGGAGTCATCGGGCGTGTAGAGCAAGCAGTTTCCATGCTCTGAGGCGTGGTCCAGGAGGAATTGGTGCGCCTGCCCGGGATCACGGCCGGCCAACGCCCAACCTGCGAGGAAGGCTTGAGGGCCTACGACCGCGTCCAATGACACGCACGCGAGCCCGCCCTCGTCGTCGTAAAAGACCTTCACCCCGTCGGCGAAGTTCTCCTGTGAGTACGGTCCGCCAACCTGCTCCTGCGAGGCGAGGGCCTGGAGCGCGACGGCGACGTCGGCCGGACTCATCCCGAACCGCAAGGGCCCCACACCGGCCGCGGACATCCACTCCCAGCGCTCCCGCTCACTGTGTGCCGTCATGATTCCCGCTCTCCTTCGGACAACTCACAGCAACCCCCCGGCTCGCTCGGACCATGAAGCCCGCTTCCTAGTGACGATTGACCGGGATTTCGTAAACGATCTCGCACAGGGCGGCAGGCACGACGATGTCAGCCGTCTCTACCGGCCGCCCCTGGTCGCTGTAGTACGTCCGCCTGATGTGGGTCACGAGAGCGGCCTTCTGGATGCCGAGGAGAGACGCCTCCTCCGCAGTCGCCTGCCGAGGCTCCGGCTGCTCGACGGCATAGCTCACCGTGACGCCGATCGCAGCCATGCGGTTCACGACCCCAGTCCCGGCGTGCGGCCCTCCCTCGGGAAGGACGACGAGCGTGGCGAACTCGACTGGTCGCGCGCGTGCGTGGATGGCTCCCACATTCGCGCGAAAAAGGGGGGCCCGACACCGGTCCGTCGCCGGTCGACCGGCGGAAGACGGGCAGCAAGCACCACTTGATCTGCGACGGACGCCGCACCCCACTCAAGGTCATTACCACCGCGGCGAACGTCAACGACGTCACCCAGACCCTCGCCCTGGTCGACGGCATCCCACCTGTCGCGGGCCGCCCCGGCCGACGACCAGAAGCCCTCCTCGGCGATAAGGGCTACGACTCGAACCCCAACCGTGGCGAGCTGCGTCACCGCCGGATCCTGCCCGTCATCTCCCGCAAGGGATCACCGAACATCAAGGGCCTGGGCGAGCTCCGATACGTCGTCGAGCAGACCTTCGCCCTTCTCCATCACTTCAAACGACTCGCCGTCCGCTGGGAACGCCGCACCGAACTCCACGACGCCTTCGTCTTTTGGTTATAGCTCCCACCACTCACCCAGATGGCCAGCCGCCCGTGTCTGGGCGAAGTCGTGCACCAGGTCCCACGCCCGATCAACATCCAGGACAAAGTCGCCCGTGAACGCGGCGAGGCCGTCCATGATCGGGACTTCAACCTCGGCACCCGAGGGCACGGTGCCGTCTCCTACGAGCAGAGACATCCGCTCGGTGTCACTCATCAGATGGACGACAGCGTGATCACCCCGAAAAGCCAGGGTCAGCACCGGGAACACCGTGTTCGGCGACCGAACCTCGAGGTACCCCTCACCACGAGAACGCAGGTCGTTGAAGCGGTCTGACAGGTCCTTCACCTCTGAACGTCTTTCAACCGGATGGAACAGTCCCGACTCCGGCGAAGTCGTCGCCCACACCACGCTCATCCAGTCGCTCTTCCTCACACAGGTCCTCACCCAGGATCCGGGGCCACGCTCCACCACGACACGACTACTGGGATTGATCCGCATGATCGTGTTACGAGTTCTAAGGGTGGGAGCAAGTGCGGTGTAGGCGAGTGCCGGGCGCGACCATGGTGGGCACGGGCGGGGGACAGCTCCGATGGCCTTTGTGCGTCGGCGTTGTCACGCCGTTAGACCCTGAGCCCGTCCACGTTCAGCGTCGCGGCCAGGCGCTTAAAAAATGAGGGCGCGCCCCGGCGACCTGGCTCAGCGTGTTCGTTGCGCTTCCACGACGAACTGCCGGCTGTCGTCGTCCGCGCTCGTTGCCGTCAGCTATGCCGTCGACACAGGACGGTGGCCCCGGCTGCTGCACTTCCGTGCTGGGCATAACCATCTGGAACTCCCAGGAGTGCCTCAGGAGAAGCCCGTTGCTCCCTCTCAGCAGAAATGACCCACGCGGTGCCGACTGGCTCTGGCATGCTTGCCTGTTCGCCGCACGGCGGGCCTTGTCCCCAACATGTTCCTGTCCTGGGAGGTCTCCGATGCCCGCTGCTCACGAGCCCCTGCGCTGTGCCGCCGCCAACCTCGTCACCGCGGTACTTGCCGCGCTGGCCGAGAAGGGAGCCGGTCCGCGCTTCGTCCTTCGGCGGGACTACCGCTCCTGGAAGCGCTCCCAACAGGAGGTCTTTCTGGGCCACGAGCACGAACTGTGGCAGCATCCCGTCGAGTTCTCGTCCAGAGACTGGTGGTGCAGCATCCCTGAGTACCAGGCCCTGCGTGCGGTCGTTTCGGACCATGAAGTGGTCCGCACCCGGCTGGATACCTTGGTCGGGTTCCCTTCCAGCCTCGTCCGCCGCCAACTCGACACTGTCGTGGTTCAGTACCTGCTGACTCCCGTGGTGGAGGCGACCCGCACCTACCGCTTCGATCGCGCCCCCTTCGAAGCCGCTTACGCCGCTTTTGAGACCGGGCTCCTTGTCAGGACCGTGCGCCTGGTCGAGTACGTACCTCTCCTCGGGTTCGACATGTCTCCGTCTCTGGCGGGTACCTCTCTTCCGGGCGGGCTGACCGTACGACCGATGAGCGATGTGGAGCTTTCCGAGGCCGTGCGAGTGATGGGCATCCCCATCGGCCAGTTCACCAGTACAAATTCCTTCATCCTCTCGCGGTTCCATCAAAACGCCCTAGTCCTAGAACGCGGATTTCCCGTGCATACAGGGAGCGACCAGCACCCAGACGCCGCAACACCCTCACCTTTCGACGATGCCGCCCGCCACATGATCACCGCCCTGCGCGTCGTTTGCGGCGGCTCGGTCACATATGGCCGGCCAATGCGCCTGCAGAATCAGGAGGACTTCGACGCCCACCGCTACGCCTCCGCCATTCTCACCGAGGTCCATCATCCTGTGGAGGACCGTCCCACACTCCTAGTTGACCGGGCCAAGGTGGAGGATCTGCACGAGGTATACGCGCTCCTGAACGACCCCCGCATTCTGGGCATGCGTTTCCTGCAAAACGCCCTGCGCCGCCTAGTGAGCTGTTTCCAACCTCAGCTTGAGCAGGTCAGATACAGGGTGAGGACCGCACCCGCAGCAGCCGCTTCGAGCGCTGAACACTTCGCGAAGTGCCGCAGGCGGTCGCGAGCCGGCAGGTCGGCACCGACAACGACGAAAGGCGGATCAGCGCGCCAGCTCGGACGTGCCTCGCGCCTGGTCGCGGCCGGCGACCACCAGGTATCCGTCGCTCTCGGGGTCGAAGGTGGTGGACTGCACCGTGAGCCCGACACTCCGCAACTGCGCCACGAGGTCCTCGTACCGGTAGGGCCAGATGGACAACCGCTCCGAGCAGGCTCGCACTGCCCCATCCGGCTCGATCTGGGCGATTACGATCTCGAGGAAGTGTTCCTGCTCCCAGCGCTGCTCGATCTGCCAGTAGTAGCTGACGACCGCATCGCGGTCGTTGCGGCGGATGAGTCGATCACGGACGTCTACCCGTGAGCCGGCGGCGCGCACGAGCTCCCAGTTGCGTGAGTGGAGCACAAGGCGTCCGCCCGGATTCAGCAGTCGCGACATCGCTTCCAGTGCGGTCAGGCGCCCGGCTGCGCCCTCGGCGTGCCCGAGCGAGTTGCCGACGCAGAACACCAGATCGAACGTGGAGTCCTCCAGGTGTTCGGGCAGCTCGTCCCAGCTCGCGCGGAGGGTTCGAAGCGAGACACCCTGCTCGTCGGCGGCCTTCTCGGTCCGGCGAACCATCCCAGTGCTGGCATCTGCGGCGACCACGTCCAGGCCAAGACTCGCCAGGCCGACGGCGAGCTGGCCAGTTCCACATGCGCAGTCGAGGACACGCGCGTTGGGCGGCGCAGAGCCCACGACATCGCTGCAGTAAACCGCGGCTGCCTTGGCGGGGGTCAACCTGTCGTCCCCGATCAGCCACTCGTATACGTCGGAAAGCGCCCCATAACCAGCCACCGCGAAACCTCCATCACTCGACGACACGCGGGCGAGACCGCGCTGCGACTCGGATCTTGCGCCTCGCACTGTGCCGGGCCGTGTCAGCGAAGCATTGAGCAGGACCCAACCACCTCGGGCCGCTGTGACTCCACCGGATTTCATGGGAAACCGCAGCACGCCGTACCGACGCAGTCCCCACTCCACCAGCTCCCCATCGGCCACGATGGGACAACGAACCCTTCTCGAGCTGCGGTGCCTGACCGCGAGTTGGACTGTCCTGCGCAACGACGAAGCTCCTGGTAGACGGGTTCTCGACCAAGATCACCTTTATCCGCCAGGAGCTTCGCGTGCTTCTCTACCCGTCCTCGATTGATCTGTCCAGCCGCACCCTGCGGTTCTTGACCGGACAACTGACAGCCCGGCGGCAGGAGATCGGAACGCGGTGGCGGCGCCTTCCCGCCGCACGTCAGGCACTGCTCGCCCTGGCCCATCTACGGTGCGGTGACACCTACGCCCAGCTCGCTGCCGGGTTCGACATCGGGATCGCGACCGTCTACCGCTACATATGTGAAGCCGTCGAGGCCCTGGCCGCCCTTGCCCCCTCCCTGGCCGAGGCGATGAAGACGATCCGGACGAAGGCGTTCGTGATCCTCGACGGCACCCTGCTGCAGATCGACCGCATCGCCGTCGACACCCCGTACTACTCCGGGAAACACAAACGCCACGGCATGAATGTCCAGGTCCTCACCGATCCGTTCGGACGGCTGCTCTGGGCCTCGCCGGCTCTGCCCGGCTCGACTCACGACCTGACCGCCGCGCGGCAGCACGGCATCATCGAAGCCCTCGCCGATGCGGGACTCAAATGCTGGGCGGACAAGGCATATCAAGGCGCCGGCGGACCCGTCCGCGTACCGTTTCGGGGCCGCCACCTCAAGCGATGGAAGCGTCGCCACAACACCACCCACGCCAAGATCCGCTGCCTCGGCGAGCGGGCCATGGCCACCCTCAAGGGCTGGCGCCTCCTGCGGAAGCTCCGCTGCAGCACCAACCGAATCACCGACGTGGTGAAGGCTGTCCTCGTCCTTCACCACGCATCAGCGTGAGGTTGGAAAAGGCTCAGTCATGGCTGGCAGCCGCGTCCTGCCCGAGGAGCGCCTAATCGACCTGTGCATCACCGCAGAGTCCCTGTTCGTACACCACTCCGGGCTCCCCCGGACACAGAACAAGCGCGAACACCTCGTCGCCGGCGCGAAGGCACTTCTGACTAGCGACCCGGAACTGGACACCGAGGATCGGCACATCGAGCAACTGATCCGGGGCGCCTACCGTCGGCGTAACACCGAGATGCACGGAGATGTCGCGGAAACCGAACTCCTTTGTCTCCTCGACGGCTCCACAACCCACGACCTAAGCGCTCTGGTCGGCGACCTCGAACGTCTGCTGCGCCGCGCCGCCCGCCTCTTCCTGCTCCGGGCTATCGTTCCCGGAAGGGGACGTGAGGCGACCACGAGGCCCATGACCGCGTCTTCATGAGAAGCCTGGGGCACGCTTCGTCTAAGGGCTGTCCCGTAAATGATCTCCGAGCTGCTTCGGGAGTCCTTGGCCGTTGTGCGGGCCGCTCGCTTATCCGGCGAGGGCGAGGTTGTGCATCCGGGCGATGCCGAGCATGGCGTGGTGGACTCCGTCGCCCTTGAGACGGCAGTCGCGGAGGATCTTCCAGGTCTTCATGCGCGCGAAGACGTGCTCGACGCGGGCGCGGACCTGCTTATGGGACTTGTTGTGCGCCTGCTTCCACTCGGACAGGTCTTCGCCTTTGCGGCGGTGGTGGGGTATGACGAGTCCGGTGCCGGGATAGCCGCCGTCCGCGATCGTCATGGTCCGGCCGACGGCGGCCTTGGCGCCGGATTCCTCCCACGCCTTGCAGTCGTTGCGGTTGCCGGGCAGGGGCTTGCCGACCACGACGACCAGGCGGGTGTCGGCGTCGATCACGACCTGGTGGTTGGTCGAGTACCGGTAGTTCTTGGACTGCTCCGCCACCGCGTGGTCCCGGGTCGGGACCAAGGTGCCGTCCACGATGAGCACGGTGCCCTTGGCGAACCGCCTCCGGGGCTGGAGCGCGAGCATCGGCCCGAGGTGGTCGATGATGCGGTCCGCCGCCGACTTGGACACCCCGAAGAGCGGGGCGAGCTGGCGCATCGTCAAGTTCGTGCGCCAGTACGCCGCGACCAGCAGGACCCGGTCCTCCAGCGGGAGGCTCCACGGCCGGCCCTTGCGGACCGCATCCGCACCCTCGCGCCGCAGTACGGTCACCAGCTTGCCGAACAGGCGAGGGCTCAGCCCGGCGACGGGGCTATCCAGAACGACTCCGACGCCGTGATCACACCAGCCACATCAAGATCATCTCACCCGTGACCAGCAGTTACGGGGCAACCCTTAGATTCTTCCTCGCACGAACCGGGTCCGGTGCCCGAGTACCTGACCCAGCTCCGTAACGAACTCCGGCAGCAACGCGGACCCGTTCCAGAACTCGAGCCCCAGGTACGCGAAGGCAAGCCCGTCCCCCGCCCACTCCCACACAGCCAGCGACACCACCCTTCCGCACGCCGGACACGGCACTTCGCCCCTGCCGGTGTTCCACCATGCGTCCATCACCGGCGAGAACGTCTCGCGGTGTCCATCCCCGAACGCCGCCCCGCAGTACGGACAGACCGGCGGTCCGCTCTGCTGCGGCGAGAAGAACACCGTCCGCCCCGTGACAACCGTCAGCCCGTTGCTCCCGCTCGCTTCCCGGAACCCCGTCGCCCGCTCCCACCGCGGCCCGGGGCCGTGATCCGGCAGCCGCACGATTCCCTCGCCGACCAGCCACGCCGCCACCCGCTCCCCGTGCGCGACGGCGTCCTCGGCGGTCGCCTCCAGGTCAACGATCGTCTGAAAAGAGCTGCTCACAGCCGAACGGTAGGCGGCCTACCCGATTCTGCACAACGGCACATCCGGCACTGCCGCCGCCTGCGACAAGAGCAGAGGGCCCAACTCCCCCGTGCACAGCACATCCCATGCGTGAGCGACAGACCTCCCGAGCCCTGAGATCTATTAACGGGACAGCCCTTAGGTGTTCGAATCGGGCTGCGCTACCGCGCCCGGTACATCGGCCCGGACGGCACCGAGAAGGCCAAGAGCTTCCCGGACAAGCAGAAGCGCTGGCCGACGTGTGGCTGACCAACATCGAAGCCGACATGGCACGCGGCCAGTACATCGACCCGCGAGCGGCACGGACCACTTTCCGTGAGTACACCAAGCGATGGATCGCGGCACTGACCACCGACCTGGCGAGCCGGGCCGCGGTGAAGGGGCGGCTACGCCTCCATGCCCTTCCCTACCTCAGAACGCGTCCGATCGGCTCGTTCCAACCGGAGCACATCCGTGACTGGAATCGTCAGCTCGAAAGTGCCGTGGCCTCAGCCTCCTACCGGCGCCTGATCTTCGATGCGGTCTCCTCCGTGCTCACCGCGGCCGTGGACGACCGTCTGCTGGCCTCGAATCCCTGCCGAGCCCGTTCGGTCAAGGCGCCCCGCCCTGCCCCTCTCGCGTCCATCGGTGGACAGCCTCACAAGTCTTCGCCGTGCGGGCCGGTCTCCCTGAGCGATACCAGGCGATGGCCGACGTCGGGGGCGGTTGTGGCCTTCGTCAGGAGGAGATCTTCGGTCTCGCGGTCGACAACATCGGGGACCTCGGCTGGCTCTACGTCCGGCAGCAAGTGAAGAAGGTCCGCGGCTCTCTCGTCTTCGCACCACCGAAGCGAGGCAAGCTCCGGGATGTTCCGCTCGACCCGAAGGTGTCCGTGGCCCTGACAGAGCATCTGAAGCGCTTCCCGCCGGTCGACGTGACCTTGCCCTGGGTGACGCCCACCGGCCCCAAGGTCACCCATCGGCTCGCCTTCACCGGCAGCGTCGGCACGGCTCTATGGAGCAACGGCTTCGACGACGAGCGGTGGAAGCCCACGCTTGCCTTTGCGGGCATCATCCCGGTGCCGGAGAAGGGGCAGCGATACGCGGCAGCTCGTGAACACGGCATGCACACCCTGCGGCACTTCTACGCCTCGGTCCTTCTGAACGCCGGCAAGAACGTCAAGGCGCTGAGCCTCTAGCTCGGCCACAGCGACCCGGGGTTCACCCTCCGCGTGTACACGCACCTGATGCCGAGCAGCGAAACCCGCACCCGAAAAGCCATCAGCGAGATGTACCGGGCCGCCGGTCACGCCCACGACGGCCCAAAGTCAGCCGACGCTGCCTGAGACAGCCCCTCGTCGACAGGAAATCTGTCGGTGAGGGGCTCCTTCACAGGGCAATCCGCCCCAAGGCCCGAGAAAACATCCGCCGCCACCCCGTCGCGGGCAGAATGCCAACGACAGGGTTCTCTCACTCAGTCGGGGGTCAAATGGGAAGCGCTTTCATAGGGTTAGCTGCTGCGGTGGTTGGTGTCACAGGCACGCTAGTTGCCTCTGTCCTGTCGCAACGACTGCTAGGTCGCGTTCAGTCTGAACAGTTCGATCGTCAGCAACTGTTGGCCGAAGCGCAGTGGCGACGCGAACAAGAGGTGGTTGAGCTGAGCCGTCGCCGCGACAGCTACATGCAGGTCAACGCGTCCTTCCGGCGCTACCGAACGCATCTCATGAACTTCCTCTGGATCGTGCACAAAGAAACCGTCACGCCAGATGCGCGGGAGCTGGTCGAGGAGGCCCGACGCGATCATCACTCAGTCTTCGCTGAGGCTCAGCTGATCGCGTCCGCAGCGGTTCTTGCCGAGCTGGATGAAATGTCTGCGGCGTTGTCTGAGGTCTATCGGCGCACCATGTGCTTGGAGGAAGGGAACCCCGACCCGGATGGGTCCTTCGATGGCATACGAGCAGACTTCACCCGTCTTTGGGGGCAATGGGAAAGGATGCGTGGCGTGATGCGCACCGATATCGGCGCCGGGGCCGTCACGGACCACCAGTCGGTGATCGACCCCCGACCGCTCCCCCCTCTCCCGGCTGGCGGCCCACAGACGGCCCAAGCCGCCTGACACGGCCCCTCATTGGCAGGAAAACTGCTGGTGAGGGGCTGTTTTGTGCCCTCCCCCGGAAAGAAACACCCCATCTTGCCTGACTGCTACCTCTTGACGGAAACCCGTATCGGTGGGTGGGCCTGACCTGGGGCTTCCGGCCAGGCCCGGTAGCCGGCACCGCACGGACAGTCGCCACCCGTCACTCCGGTCCCCCCGCACGGACCGGCGTGCCGCCGTGTCGCGGTCAGTGGCTCCGCATGGCGGCCAGGGTGTCGTCGAGGTCGGTGCGACGGGTGCGGTTGTAGGGGAGCTTCACTAGCAGGGTGGCCATGGCGCAGCTGTTGGAGAGGGCGGAGTAGACGAGGCCTCCGGCGACTCCGGCGGAGAGCAGCTGGAAGGCGGGATGAACCACCTGGCCGAGGAGCAGCCCGCCCAGGACGAGGGAGCCCGCGGTGAGGCGGACCTGGCGGTCCATGGCCCATTTGGGCGTTGCGGTCGTGGCCGGGCGGTGCAGGTCTCCTCCTGCCGAGGCCCAGGCGGCGGTTCCGCCTTCGAGGCTCGCGGCGCGTATGCCGTGGCGGGCCAGCGTCGCGCCGGCGCTCTCGGAGCGGGTACCGGAGGCGCAGACCACGAGGAGGTCTCCGCGGCCGGACACCTCGCGAACGACGGGCAGCGCGTACTCGAGGTCGTCGAGGGGGATGTTGTGGGCGCCGGGCAGGTGTCCGCCGGCGTATTCGCCGGGGGTGCGGACGTCGATGACGACGAGGGTGTGCAGGCGCTCGCGGACGGCGGAGGTGGTGAGGGTCGGGGTCATGGGCTAGTTCTGCCTTTCGGTTCGGGTGGGGCGGGGTCAGATGAGGGCGTCGAGGAGCATGAGGGCGGCCACTGCGAGCAGGACGTAGGCGAAGACGTGCTGAAGGCGGTTGCCGGAGATCTTCGCGGCGAGGCGTTTGCCGTCCCAGGCGCCGAGGATCGCGGCTCCCGTGAAGGGTGCGATGACGGCCCAGTCGAGGCCGTCGGCGGTGCCGGTGCGGGTGACGAGCGCGGCGAGCGAGTTGATGATGATCACCAGGAGGCTGGTGCCGACGGCTGCCTTCATGCGCATGCCGAGGACTCCGACGAGGGCCGGTACGGCGAGGAAGCCGCCGCCGACGCCGAGCACGCCGGTGACGGCGCCGAGGCCGGCTCCGGCTCCCGCGGCCCTGGCCGGCCGCGGGGGCTGGTCCGGTGCGGGACGGCTGGGGCGGAGCATGCGCCAGGCCGCGAGTGCGGCGACCACCGAGAATGCGACGGTCAGTACGGGTGCGGGCACGTGACCGGCGGCGATGCCGCCGAGCATGGCAGGGCCGATACCCGCGGCGGCGAACAGCAGACCGGCCCGCCAGCGGACGTTGCCGTCCCGGGCGTGGGCGACCAGGGAACTGATGGAGGTCGCGGCGACGATGATCAGGCTGGCGGTGGTGGCGGCGACGGGACTGAAGCCGAGCAGGTAGATCAGCGCGGGCACGGCCAGGACGCTGCCGCCCCCGCCGAGTCCGCCCAGGGCCAGGCCGACCAGCGCTCCCGCCACCAGGGCGAGGATGAGGACGCTCATATGACGGTCCCCGCGGCCCCGGCGGCATCCTGGACCGGAAGTCCCCGGCTGACCCATTCCTTCACGCCGCCGGTGACGTCCACGGCGTACGTACCCCGTTCACGGAGCAGGCGGACGGCCTCCTGCGAACGCTTTCCGGAGCGGCAGATCAGCACGAGTCGCGAGCCGGCCGGTGCGCCGGGCGCCTTCGCTCCGGCCGCCAGCCGGGACAGCGGCAGGTGCCGTGCTCCGGGGATGTGTCCGGCCTGCCACTCCTCGCTCTCGCGCACGTCCAGCAGGACGGCAGTGGCTTCCCGGAACAGGTGGTGGGCCTCCACGACGTCGAGCCGTCCGGGAGCGGTGGGGAAGACGGGCATGGTGGGAGTCCTCTCGGTGTCGATGGCGACCGCCGCGACGCCACTGCCCCTCTCGTGGGGGAGGTCGTCAGGGTTCGAAGCGTTCACAGGGTTCAGGCGGCGGTGCGGACGGTCAGGCCGGCTTCTGCGGCCCGGTCGAAGCCGTCATCGACGGCGATCACGTCGCGCCCGGCCGCGTCCAGCAACGAGGCCGCGATCCCGGCCCGCATCCCGCCGGCGCAGTGCACCCACACGTCCCCGGCGGGCACCTCGTCGATCCGCTGGTGCAGCGTGTGTACGGGAATGTGGACCGATCCCTCGATGTACCCGCCGGCCCGCTCGGAATCGCGGCGGACGTCCAGGACCACGGGAGCGTGCTCCGCCCGGGAGAGCGCGGCGGCCAGGTCGGCGAAGGCCGCGCGGCGGAACGAGGCCGCAGCGTCACCCGGGCGCAGCCAGTCGGACGGGGAGCCGGTCGCGGCGGCGGCGGGGCGGTCGATCCCGACCCGGACCAGTTCGCGCTGGGCGTCGGCCAGTTGCTGGGGTGTCTCCGCGAGCAGGGTGACGGGCTTGCCCCAGGGGATCATCCACGCCAGGTAGGTGGCGATCTTGCCGTCGGCCTCGAAGTTGAACGAACCGGCGACGTGCCCCTGGGCGAACGCGACACGGTTGCGCACATCCACGACCCACTCACCGGCTGCGAGCCGCGCGGCGATCTCCTCGGCGTCCGCGCGCCGGGGGGAGGTCAGATCGACGGGGTCGGGCCCCGCAGAGTTGGCCGGTCCCATGTGTACGTAGTAGGCGGGGACGTCCTCCAGGCCCGCCAGCAGACCGGCGACGAAGGAGTCGACGTCCTGCGCCAGGGCTGAGTTCAGGGTCTTCTCCCGGCCGATGGTGCTCGCGTCGCCCTCGGCCTGCCCGGAGGAGCAGAAGCTGCCGAAACCGTGGGTGGGCAGAACCGAGGTGTCGTCGGGCAGCTCCGCGGCCAGTCGGTGCGCGGAGGCGTGCTGGGCGCGGGCGAGCTGTTCGGTGAGGCGGGGCTCGACCAGGTCGGGGCGGCCCACGGTACCGATGAGCAGGGAACCGCCGGTGAACGCGGCGACCGGCGCACCGCCGTCCTCCAGCACGTACGCCGTGTGGTGCGGGGTGTGGCCGGGGGTGGCCAGCGCCCTCACGGACAGCTCCTGGTCGACCTCGATCACGTCGCCGTCGCTGACCGGCACGCGGGCGAAGGAGACCTGGGCCGCGGCCGGCACCAGGTAGGCGGCGCCGGTCAGCCGGGCCAGCTCCAGTCCACCGGTCACGTAGTCGTTGTGGATGTGGGTCTCCACGACGTGCGTGATGCGCACCCCGCGCCGCGCGGCCGCTTCGATCACCCGGTCGATGTCGCGCGGCGGATCGACCGCCACCGCGGTTCGGGAGCCACCGGCGAGGTAGTGCCGGTTGCCCAGCCCTTCGATCTCGATGGTGTCGACGAAGAACATGCTGTGCTCACTCCATCCATGGATACCCCCCTGGGTATTAAATCCACCGTAACAGATTACCCCCGGGGGTATAGTCGGAGAGGTATCGCCCCTTTTATCCGCTCTCAGGAAGGAAGATCATGGGATACGACAGGACCGTGCGCGTCGGCGCCGGCTTCGCCCGCACCGTGACCGCCGCTCGCCAGGCCCTTGCCGAGCAGGGCTTCGGCGTGCTCACCGAGATCGACGTGGCCGCGACCCTCAAGGACAAGCTCGGCCGGGACATGGAGAACTACCTGATCCTGGGCGCCTGCAACCCGCAGTTGGCGGAGCGGGCCCTCGACACCGACCGGAGCATCGGGCTCCTGCTGCCCTGCAACGTGGTGGTGCGCACCGAGGGGGCACAGACGGTGGTGCAGGCGCTGGACCCCGCCACCATGGTCACGATGACCGGTCTCGACGCCCTCGCACCGGTCGCGGACGAGGCCACCCGCAGACTGGACGACGCGCTCGCCCGGCTCGCCGAGGAGCTCAACGGATGAGCCCCGCCCCGGAGAGCACCGGAGCCGCGACCGCGGCGGACGAGGCGTCAGCCCGTGCCGTACTCAACCGTCTGCGCCGCGCCCAGGGGCAGTTGGCGGGAGTCATCACCATGGTCGAGGAAGGCCGCGACTGCCGGGATGTGGTGACCCAGCTCGCCGCCGTCAGCCGGGCGCTGGACCGTGCCGGTTTCAAAATCATCGCGGGGCGCATGCGTGAGTGCCTGACCGCCCCCGAGGAGGGCGGCACCCCCGTCATGAACGAGGCGGAACTGGAGAAGCTCTTCCTCACCCTGGCCTGAGCACACCGGTGACGCAGAACTGGAGAAGCTCTTCCTCACCCTGGCCCGAACACACCGGTGACGCAGAACTGGAGAAGCCCTCCTGACCCTGGCCCGAACACACCGGACAGGGAACACCGGACACGGCGCACCGGGCCCAACCCTCCGGTGCGCGGTATCGGGCAGCCCGGTCGGGGACGCGAGGGCCCCGGTACGCCGAAGCCGTACCGGGGCCGCTGTCAGCGCTTCGCAACCGTGCGCCGTCGTCTGTGCTCGTTACTCGCCCGAGGACTGGTCCTTGCGGCGGCGGAGGAGGAAGACCGAGCCGCCGCCGATGACGACCAGGGCGATGGCGATGCCCGCGATCATCGGGGTGGCGTTGGAGCTGCCGGTCTCGGCCAGGTTGCCTTCGGCGCCCGCACCCGCCGTATTGCCGCCGGCCGTGGCGGTGGTCGTGGTGGGCTGTTCGGCGGTCTGGGTGGTGAGGCCGTCGGTGCCGCTGCCGGTGGTCTTGCAGTCCAGGACGCCCTTGAACGTGCGGCTGAACCCGCCCGGTCCGGTGACCGTGACGTCATACGCCTGGTCCTCGGCGACCGGCACGGTCACCGTCTCGGACTTGCCGGGCGCGACGGTGTGCTGCGCCCCGGCCAGTTCGTACGTGAAGGCCTCGTCGCCCGTGTTGCTCGTGGTGACGTCCACGCCGCCCTTGGCGCAGTTCTTCTTCGCGGTGACCGCGGGGATCGCGCCCTTGCCGGCCCAGGTCGCGGTGGCGCTCGCGGAGACCGTGGACTCGCTGGAGCCGGCCAGGATCTGGGTCTGGCTCTTGGTGGCACCGGCGAAGGCCCGGCCGACGGGGACCGAGGTGGTGGCCTGGACCGTCAGGGAGGCGGAGCCGTCGGCGGCGCCTGCCGGGATGTCGAAGTAGAGCTGGGAGCCGTTGGTGGCCGTGGTGACGGCCTTGCCCTTCTTGTCGGTGATGCGGATGCCGCTGGCGGAGTCCGCGGGCGGGTTCACCGAGACCTGCCCGGCATTGGTGCGGACGGTGACCGGGCCGAGGCGCTTGCCGGAGTTGCCGGACACCGCGACCGGGTCCAGGGCGAGGGACGCCCTGGGCTCGGCGGTGTCGGTGGCGGACTTCTGCAGCCAGTCGGCGAGCTTCTCCGCCTGGCCGTCGGACGCGGTCACGTCGGCGTTGTCCGAGTAGCGCCAGATGGCGACCTGGGTGCCGGCCGCCGCGGTCCGCTCGGTGAGCGGGCCCGTGCCCGCCTCCTCGGCGAGTGCCTGGAGGTCGTCGATCTTCGGGTAGGAGTGCTCCAGGATCCAGCGGATCTTGCCGGCGTTCTTGTTCGTGCCGAGCGAGGTCTGGTTCCAGGGGGTCTCCAGGTACTTCGCCTGGTCCTGGGTGGGGTTGTGGATGTCGATGCAGTACGTCTTGAACTTGCCGCCGCCGTCGACCGTCATCTCGAAGAGCCCTGCGGGCAGCTTCTGGTTCTTGCCGTCGGGGGCGTGGAGGACCGCGCTGTCGAACGTCTTCAGCCCGTCCAGGGTCGCGGTCGCGCCGCCCTGGTGCGGGGGTGCCTCGTCGGCGACCGCGCCGCCCGCTCCGGTGAGGGCGCCGGCCACGACCAGGCCGCTTGCCACTACCGAGGCGGCCAGCCGGGCTATGCCCCGGGTCCGTCGGGGTTCGGCCGTCGTCGTGGATGACGAGGCGGTCGCTGAAGAAGCAGAAAACACAGAATTCCCCTCCGGGCGAGACCCTCGCGTCCGTTACGCGTGTGGGGAATGTCCCGCCAGCCGACTCAAGTGCCCTGTGAGTACTGAGGAATCCTAAAGACCGCGCGAAGCACAGTCCCCCGTCATACCGTCCGACAACCATTCCGAATCGGAATCGTTATGCCGGGTAACGTCCTGCCCGGGAGGGCAACGGGGCGAAGGCCGGACAGAGAGCTCGGGCCGGAATGCGGCCCTCGCCGCCTCTGCCCCGTGGCGTGTCAGGGCACCGACACCAGTTCCGGTTCGGCTTTCTGACGTACCGTCCGGCGCCTGGTGACAGGGCGTTCCGCCGGGACGGACGCCGTCGGCTCACGCTCCGCATTCCTTGACTCCGCCCGGTCCGCAGGCTGTTCGCTCTCCGCCGGACAGTCCCGCACCGCCCACTCGTCCGGCTCGTCGGCCCGCCGCGCCCCGTTCCGCGCCGTCAGCCCCGGCTCGCCCCTGACCACACGCCGGAAGGCCGACGTCCCCCGGGTCAGATCGTGTCCCACCGCCACCGCCTCGATGTCCACGAAGGTCCGGCGCTGCCCCTCCCGTTCCTCCTCGCGCACCTTCAGCCTGCCGTGCACCACCAAGGGTTCCCCCACGGCCACGGAACCCGTCAGATTCGCTGCCAGGGTGCGCCAGGCCCACACCGTGTAGAAGCTGGTGTGCCCGTCCGTCCAGAGCGCCTTCTCCCTGTCCCACCGCCGCGGCGTCACCGCGAACCGGAATCGCGCCATTCCTCCACTCGCCGTTTCCCGGAACTCCACACCGGTCGCCGCGTTCCCCACCAGCGTCACCAAGGTCTCGTTCATGACTCCGCCTCCCCTTCGGTCCGGATATCGGTGACCGCGCTCCTGCGTCCGGTCACTGATCCCATGGTGAAGGGGAGGCGGAATTCCCGCTGAAGCCTGTGGACTAACGGACCGTTGTGGAAAACTCCGTCACCGCCACGAAGCGCTCGCGCACCTCCCGGTAGCGCACCAGTTCCGCCGAAACGGGGTCGAGCACCCGCGCCCGCCCGCAGGCCGCCGCTGCCTCGCGCAGCCTTCGTTCGGCCTCCTGGCCGTACCGGCGCGCGGGCCCCCGGGCAGCCGCCGCGCACGACCACTCCACCAACGGGCCGCCGATGATGCCCGCCAGCATCACCAGAGCGGGCGTCAGCAGCCCCGGCTGCAGGACGCCGATGATCTGGCCGGCCAGCCACAGACCGCCGAAGACCTGCAGCAGCGTCATCACCACCTGGGCCAGTACGGCCGCGGGCCACCAGGCAGGCCGCGGGGGCTTCGTGCCACGCCCCGGGTGAGCCTGAGCCGCATCTCCTCGGTCACCGGCCGCCGCACCGGCCGTAGCGCCGTCGTCCGCGCCCCGGCCCTCCGTCCCCGCTGCCCGCGCTGCCAGTTCGTCGAGTGCCTCCGGCAGCCCCTGCGCCCCGTGCACGGCGGCTTCGCGCACCGCCTGCGCCCATGGCCCGGGCAGTCCGTCGGCCGCGTCCTCGGCCACGGTGCGCACGGCCTGTTCGACGCGTTGGCGCGCGGTGAGCCGCTCCTCGGGCGGGGCGCCGAGGGCGCCGCGGTCCGGGCCGCCGGGCTGCCGGGTCGACTCGTACCAGCGCCACAGCCGCAGCCACGGCGTCCCGCACGCCCGTCCGGCGTTGCGGCGCCATTCGCGTTCGGCGGCCTGTCCGGCGGCGGCGGCGCCGACGGCCTCCGCGAGGCGGTCGGCGAACTCCTCCCGGGCCCGCTCCCCCAGTCCCGGCCGCCCCTCGGCGACGTACACCGGACGGAGTCGGTCCGCGGCGGCGTCCACGTCCGCGGAGAGC
Organism: Streptomyces sp. NBC_00236; assembly: GCF_036195045.1. Taxonomy (NCBI): domain Bacteria; kingdom Bacillati; phylum Actinomycetota; class Actinomycetes; order Kitasatosporales; family Streptomycetaceae; genus Streptomyces; species Streptomyces sp. NBC_00236. Next base: position 2,665,668 of record NZ_CP108100.1, read on the forward strand.
CGGCGCGTGGCCGCCGTACGGTCCTGGACGAACCGGCCCAGCAGTTCGCGCAGTTCCCCCACCCCGTCGCCGGTGAGCGCGGACAGGGACAGGACGGTGGCACCGGGTTCGCCGTGTTCGCCCAGCGCCATGCCGTCCTCGTCGAGGAGCCGGCGCAGGTCGTCCAGGACCTGGTCGGCCGCCTCGCCGGGCAGCCGGTCGATCTGGTTGAGGACGACGAAGGTGACCTCCGCGTGTCCGGCGAGGGGCCGCAGGTAACGCTCGTGGAGGGCTGCGTCCGCGTACTTCTCCGGGTCCACCACCCAGATCACCGCGTCGACGAGCGCCAGCACCCGGTCCACCTGGTCGCGGTGCCCGCGCGCCGCCGAGTCGTGGTCGGGCAGGTCGACCAGGACGAGGCCCTGGAGCGCCTCGTCGGCCGCCGTGCTGCCGGGCTGCGGCCTGCGCCTGAGCCGCCCGGGGATCGCGAGCCGGTCCAGCAGGCCCGCGGCGCCGTCCGTCCAGGAGCAGGCGAGGGGTGAGGCGGTGGTGGGCCTGCGGAGTCCGGTCTCGGAGATCTGGGCGCCCGCGAGGGAGTTGAAGAGGGTCGACTTGCCGCTGCCGCTCGCTCCGGCGATGGCGACGACGGTGTGGCGGGAGGAGAGCCGCCTGCGGGCTGCGGCCTCGTCGAGCACCCGCCCCGCCTCCGCGAGGTCGGCCCTCTCCAGCCGGGCCCTGGACAGGCCGACGAGTTCGCGCAGCGCGTCCAGGCGTGAGCTGAGCGGACTGTCGGAGGGCACGTACGCCTCGACCTGCGGCCGTACCTCGTCCTCGGGGACGGCTGCGGGGGCTTCGTCGGGCGCGGCCTCCTCGGTGGCGGCCGCGGCCCGGCGGGCGATGAGGCCGTCGTCCCAGCCTCCGGGCGGCCTGCCGTCGTGGTGTCCGGGATGCTCGCCGGGGCCGGAACCGTCCGGGCCGGAGCGGTCCGTGCCGGAACCATCCGAACCGGAACCGTTCAGGTCGGAGCCACGCCCGGGTACCGGTCCCCGGCTCTGTCCCGGACCCTCGTCAGTGACGGCAGTCATCGCTGCCACCTCTCCTTCTGCAGTACGGACAGCGCGGCAATCAGTTCGGCCTGCGGCTCGGGGGCCACGTCGAGTGCGTCCAGCGGGGCGAGCCGGCGGTCGCGTTCGCCGCCGAGCACCTGGTCGAGATAGGTGGTGAGCAGCGCGCCGCCCTTGTCGCGCAGGCGCAGGGCGCCCTGGACGCCGATGCGTTCGGCCAGTTGCTCTCCGGCGGTACGGGCCCGGCGTCCGCCGAGGAGGGCGGCGGCGAGGAGGGCGGCGACGGTCTCCGCGTCGGGTGCGGTGTTGCGTTCCATGAGCCGCACCTCTTCCTCGGCCAGTTCCTCCAGGACCCGGCGCCACCTCCGTACGGTCATGGCGATCCGGCCGCGGATGTCCTCGGGCGGCCCCCAGCCGCCCGCTTCCCGGCCCGTGGTCTCGAAGCCGAGGACGGCGGCCGCGGGTTCCCGCCGCCAGGTCGTGCGGATCGTCTCGTCGGCGGCGGCCACCGCGCATTCCAGGAGCGCGGCGAGGGACTCCACGAGTGCGTCGAGCACTTCCTCCGAGGTGCTGTAGAGCGGGTAGCCGCGCCACCGGGTCCGCGCGTCCCCGGCGAGTGCCCCGCCGCTCTGGAGCCGTTTCCGTACGCGTGCGCCCTCCTTGCGGTACGCCTCCTCCACCACCCCGGTCAGCCGTACGGCGGCGGCGTACTGCGCCGCGACGGCTCCCGCCAGGGCCGGCATCCGGACGTCGAGGGAGTCGATGACCCCGGCCGCCGTCCGCCCGACCGCCTGCTGACGGGCCGCCGGGTCCTGCGCGCGGTGGGTGAGCCAGGCGCGCAGCGGGGCGACGGCGGTGGTGGGGAGCAGTCCGCTGCCGCCGCCGGCGGACTCGGGCAGTTCGGGAATGGTGAAGCGCGGCACCTCGCCGAGTCCGGCCTTGGTGAGCAGCGCGCCGTACTGCCGTGAGACCTCGGCGATGACCTGGTGCGGGACCCGGTCGAGGACGGTGACGAGGGAGGCGTCGTACTCCTTGGCCGTACGCAGCAGATGCCACGGCACGGCGTCGGCGTAGCGGGAGGCGGTGGTCACCATGACCCAGACGTCCGCCGCGCAGATGAGTTCGGCGGCCAGGACACGGTTGCGCACGACGAGCGAGTCGATGTCGGGGGCGTCCAGCAGGGCGAGGCCGCGCGGCAGCCCGGCGGCGGTCTCGACGCGCAGCGCGGTGCCTTCCTCGGCCGCGCTCCCGTCGAGTCCGTCGAGGTCGTCGCACTGGCCGGGGTCGGCCGACTCCTCGGGCGGCAGCCAGACGCGGGTGAGCTGGGGCAGCACCCGGATGTCGGCGAACCAGTGATGATCATCCGGATGGCAGACGAGCACCGGCGTGCGCGTGGTCGGACGCAGTACCCCGGCTTCGCTGACGCGGCGTCCGACGAGTGAGTTGACGAGCGTCGACTTGCCCGCGCCGGTGGATCCGCCGATGACCGCGAGGAGGGGAGCCTCGGGGTCCTTGAGCCTGGGCAGCAGGTAGTCGTCGAGCTGGGCGAGCAGTTCGATCCTGGTCTGCCGGGCGCGTGGAGCTCCTGGGAGCGGGAGTGGAAGACGCACGGCAGCGACACGGTCGCGCAGGGCGGAAAGTGCGTCGATGAGCTGAGGCCGTACGTCCAAGGTCACCACATGCGAAGAATGCCCAATTTTGGCGCCTTTTTGAAGCGTATAGACACCTCTGCGCGCCGGTTCCTCCGTCCGGACAGACGGGACGAGTGGGGCGCAGGCATAACGAGTGCACAACACCCGGGGCGTCAGGCGTCAAAAGCGATGCATGAATCGCACCCACCTGCGATTATCGTCTCGCTTCACCGAACCTCCACATCGTGCCACGCAGGTGAAGCAACCGGGCCGAGTCAATCGGAGCCCTATCCTTGTCCCGGCAAGGTCACGGACCGCCCGGGTCCAGGGCATCAGGCCACCGAGGTCACCACCCGGCCCCCGTAGCTCAGTGGATAGAGCAGGCGCCTTCTAAGCGCTTGGCCGCAGGTTCGAGTCCTGCCGGGGGCGCACAGCGCACACCACTTTGAGGCCCTCCACCCCGGAGGGCCTTTTCGCTGGTCAGACGCACACTAGACAGTGGCCCGTAGAGGGCGCGTAAGCGCCGGACCGGCCTCGGGAGGCTGTGAGGGCGGTCCGGCGCTGTCCGGCTGTCACCGGGTTTCTACGGGTGGCCACGGAGAATGCACGGAGAAGTTCTCCGCGCCCCCGTCAGCCCACGTCAGGGAGCTCCGGGAGGTCCTCCCCCGCTTCCATCCGCTTCTTGAGCTCGGAGAGCTGACCGGACACACAGCGGGCGTAGATGGCCAGCAGGATCGGCACGCTGTTCCCCGCCCACTCCGCGACCTGCGCCGGCGGAATACCGTCGTTGAGCCACTTGGTCAGCCGCGTGTGCCGCAGGTCGTACACCCGCTTGCCCAAGGGTGAGGCGAACTCATCAGGGGTGAGGACCGTCACGCGAGCGGATCGCCAGGCGCGGCGAATGACGGAGCCTGCGAGCAGCTCGCCCTTCTCCCCCTGGAACAGCAGATCGCTCGGCTTCAGTTTCTCGTCCTTGATGTGCTCGCGCAGGATCCTCGTGAGGGAGGGGTGCCCCGGGACGACGCGGGTGTCGTCCGCGGCTCGCCCCTTCAATCCGCGCTCCTCGTGGATGGCCCCGTTGTCGGTCCAGTTCTTGCCTACCTCCGGCTGAGCCGTGTGGAACAACAGCTCGCACCACTGGTCTGCGACGTCCGGGGCGGGCAGCCGAATGTCCCGCACCCGCATCGCCACCGCTTCCTCGGGGCGTGGGCCGGTGTAGTAGAGCAGCGCGAAGAATGCGTGCAGGCGGGGGCCGCCGCGAGTACGGCCGCGCACCCAGCCCAGCAGCCGGGCCGCTTGGCCCGTGTTCAAGATTGCCCGCTTGTCCACCGCCGACGACGTTTTCGGCGCGGTCCCCCTGCCCTTTGGCAGAGGGTTCGTCCGCAGGACCTTGCGCTTCACGGCGTGCTCCATGGCGACGTTGAGAACGCGCCGATTGCGCTTTACGGAGCTCGCAGCGGCTCGCGTGCCGTCAAGCCGAACATCGAACGCCCGCAGAACTCCGTCCACCTTCGCTGGGTCCTCCCAGGCCGCCATGGACAGCGTGTTCCGTTCCACCCACCTGAGGATGGTCAACACCTCCGGCGGTGCCTCCTGGCGCCGCTTGGTGTTGAAGGCGAACTCACGGAGCGCTGTGCGCACGTCGACTGGCCGGAAGCCTGTCGGCGGCGTCCGCAGCAGAGCAACCGTGGTGGCCGTGAGCGCCTTGGATGTGTTCTTCCGGCTGTTGCCGGCTGTCCGATCCCATTGGAGGTCGGCGAACTGGACAGCGAAGTCGTACCAGTTCACGGCAGTAGCACCCGTCTGATGAGAGACGGGCCGACCCGTGCTGAAGCTGAATGCCTCACCGCGCCTGGTCGCGCTGACCAGCTCGGAGCGGAAAGCGTCCGCGAGTGCTCGTGTCGCGAACGGGGCCCGCTGCTCGTTGCCGTCCAAGGTCCACCGCACGGTGTACGTGGTGCCTCGCGCTCCCTTGTACGTCGCGATCTTCCAGACCTTGACGTTGTACGTCGTTTCCATCAAGCGGCGTCCTCATGGTCGTCGAGCCAGTTGTCCAAGTCGCCCCGCCGTACGCGCAGATCGCCGTTCGGGAGCTTGATGCAGCGGGGGGCGCGGCCCTTCTGGCGCCAGTCGTAGAAGGTGGATCGGGAGACGTGCAGCTCTTCGCAGACTTCGGGAAGGGTGAGCATTCTGGGGCGTGCCACGGCGTGACTCCTCTGCGAGGCGGTCGGGCTGTGAGTGGGTTGGAGCGACATTGCACGGTCCGCGTGTGTCCTAGGTGCGGATTTCTGCGTCACAGCGTCACGAGCGTCACGCGGGCTTGTGACCTGGGGTTTTGCGTGACGCGGGGGTGTGGGGCTGCGTCATCGGTGCGTCACGGGCTGCGTCACGGCGTGACGCAGGTGACGCAGGATGACGCAGAGATTTCCGTCTGCGTCACGCCTGTATCCGCAGGCCAGGGGCTGTGTTTGCCGTCCGCGTGACGCTGTGACGCAGAGCTTCCCTACTTAGGAAAAAAGAAGGGGTGTCTGTAGTAGTACCGGTGGCCCGTCAGAGCGTGAATGAGGGGCCGCTGCGCGGCGCGACCTTTGGGCGGCGTTCCGCCGAACAGCAAGAAGAGCACGCGCCTCCGGGGGCTGGTGCTCCTCTTGCTGTCCGGGCGAACGGGGTCGCAGGTCAGAACGCTTCGGTCTGTTCGGCGGGGGTCGGGATGGCGTCCCGGCGGGTCATTTCGAGGTAGCGGCCCTCGCGGGTGCGGCCGGAGTCGATGATGACCCCACGGGCGGCCAGCGTCGGTTGGAGGCGCTTGAGCCGGTCGGAGAGGACTTTGCCGGTGGTCGGCCACCCTTTGGGCAGGGGCCGCAGATCGTCGCCGCTGTAGACGCCGCTGAGGCAGTGCAGCCACTGGGTGGACGTCATCCGCTGCTCGCCGCCCGGGTCGATGCTGTCGGCGTGCGCGAGGACGGTCTGCGCGAGCAGGTCACCCTCGATCACATCGTCGTTCAGGTCATCCAGGCTGGCCCGGTAAGCGTTCAGCGCTCCGAGGCTGGACGCCGCGTCGAACTGCGCGCACAGGTGCGCGAAGTCGGCCATCCGCAGGTCGGTGGGCGTCTCCGCCTCGGCCGCGCGAACCCTGACCGCAAGGTCCAGGAGGGAGCCGAGGATGACGGGCAAGGCGTCCTCGAACTCTGCCCACAGTTCAGCCTCGGTGCGGCGGACGGTGGGCCGTTCCAGCCGCAGGGGCAGGAGCCGTTCCGCGAGGTCGGGCCGGATGACTCCCACGTCAATGCCGGTCAGCAGCAAGGGGCGTCGGTAGCGGGCCCGGTGGACGTCCCCGTCGGTGAACAGGGCGCGCTTGACGCTCTCGGCCCCGGTGACGATGCAGCACATGGCGTCGGACAGGTCCGGCGTCATGTGGGAGAGGTTGTCCAGTGCAGTGACCCACCCCGCGGCCACGGCAGCGATCAGGTTCTCCTCGTCCTTGGGTGCCCGGCGCAGGTCGCCGCTCATGCCCTCGATGATCCGCACGAGCATCCGGCCGGCCGTGGACTTCCCCGCGCCCTGCGGCCCGGTGAGGAACGGCGCGGGGACCGGTACGGACGGCCCGAGGCAGCCGATCAGCCATGCCATGGCCAGGCACTCGGTTTCGGCGTTGGTGAAGTTCGTGAGCCTGAACAGCAGGTCGATGCCCTTGCCGTCGGTGTCCTTGGCCGGCAGCGGGAGTTCCCCGGTGAGCTGGGTGCGCCGCCAGCACACCTCCCGTGGGTCGGGCACGGTGATGTCCCAGCCGGTGGGGTGGATGCGGACGGACTGCCCGTCGCTGCGGCCCAGGTCCAGCCATGTCGCTCCGTCGAATCCGGGGGCGACGCGGATCTGAACGGCCTGGGTGGCCTCGGTCAGCGCCAGAGCCTCAATCAGGTCCAGTGCCTCTTTGAGCGCGGTCCCGTTGAACACGCCGCGCCCGTCCTTGAACAGGCCGACCATGAGTTCCTGCCGGTGGCTGCCGGTGGTGCCCTGGGAGCGGATCGGGCGGGCGACGGGGTGCCTGTTCTTCTGCGCGTAGACGGTGCCGTCGGCGGTGCGGAAGTACCGGAAGTGCTCTTGCGCGTAGTCGGTGATGATCTCGCGGGCGGGGTTCTTCTCGTCGTCAGCCATGGTCACAGTCCCAACCGGGTCTGGGCGTTGGTCCACGCGTCGGTGCAGTGCCGGGCCGATTCGCCCTTGGCATGGGCAGCGGTGAACAGCCGCGTGATGTGGTTGTCCGTGAGGCAGCCGCACCGGCCGTGTGTCGACAGCACCGCGAGGAACGTGCGGTAGACGGTTGCGTGCACGGCGCTGCGGGCCTCGGTGATGCGCTGCTCTGCCATGGCGATGCCACGGTCCAGATAAGCGGGCATGCGGTGGGGGCAGTTCCCCCCACCGGCCCGTGCGGGCACGGTGATGGTGTGCGGTGTTGGCCGGGCGGTGGTGGGTTCCTTGACGGCCAGGGCGCGCACGGCGTCCGGGAGCTCGGCCATGGTGCCGGTGCCGGGTCCGAGCCACCGGGCGTAGGACATGGTCGACTTGATGTCGACGTCGGGCCGGACCGCGTTCACGGACCGGATGGTGCCCCGGTAGATCCAGTGCTCGCCCCGCGTTGTGGGCACGGTCCGCGTGGTAGGGAGCGTCTGGCGGGCCCATTCCACGGCCTGATTGTTGTCGAGGTCGACCACGGTCAGACCAGCCCCGCCAGGGTGGTAGGCGACGGCTTGCGTCTGCTCCCACACGGGTGCCCACGGGCGTCCGGTGAGGACGGCGGGGTCGGTGGTCGCGGCGGCCCAGGCGTGGCAGACACGCGGGCAGTCGCAGATGCCGGGGGTCTTCATGTTCGGCCGGCCTCCGCACGCGTTGCCCCGGCAGGAGCGGCAGTTCCCGAACGGCACCTTGCCCGCACGCAGCGGAAGCACCGGCACACCCCGCCTGGCGAGGTCCAGGGCAGTGGTCAGGTGGGTGTTCATGCGGCCACCGCCGTGGCGCGGAGGCGGTGGCGGGCGTGGGTGCCGAGCCACTGGGTGTAAGCCGGGGGAATGGCCTCGGTCAGTTCCTCGCGGACCTCGGTCCAGGTGATGCCCATCGCAGTCTGCATCTCGGGGATGGTGGCCTTGCCGCCACCGGCCCCGTACGCGGCGACGTAGGGGCCGTCGCGGTAGACGCCGTGGCGGTAGCCGCGTACGTACCCCCGGTGGCGCGGGTGTGCGGGCTGAGGGACGGTCCAGCGCCCGAGTTCGAAGACGCGGTGGCGCAGTACCCCGAGACCGAACATCTCCCCGCACAGCCGCACGTCGGCCCGCACGGGGGCCTTTCCGTTGGGCTGCTCGATCACGTAGGGCAGGCCGGTGGTGTCGAGCAGGGTTCGGAGTTCGGGGATGAGCTGGACGTGGGTGCGCCCCCAGCCGCGTGCGGCGTTGGTGCCGACGGTGAGGGCGCATCCGGCCTGGCACGGCGGGGAGGCGTGCACTCCCGCGTACCGGCGGATCTCCCCGGACGCGATGAGTGCGGTGAGGTATTCGAGGGCGTCGGCGCGGTGGAAGGTGAAGGGGTAGTTCGGGCGGTCGGCGATGTCGATGCCGGTCACCTTGAACCCTGCCCGGTGGTAGCCCATGGCCGCGCCGCCGGCGCAGGAGAAGAGATCCAGTAAGGCGGGCCGGTGGTCGGCTGCTCGCCGGATCGGGGCGTGTTGGGTCATGCTGGGTGTCTCCAGTTCTCGTGAGTTGAGCGGGAGACCAGGGCGGCCCCGGACTTTGGCGAGACGGGGGCCGCCCTAGCCGTGTCTAGGCGGGGGTGAAGGTGGCGCACATGGCGTCACGGCCGGGCTCGGGGATGCGCTTGCCGGCGGCCTCGTGGACGGCCTCGTGCTCCCGGTCGAAAACGGCGTCGCAGACGAGACGCCCGTCCGGGGTGAGCGTCCAGCCGACGGTGTCGTCGCCCCACGCGGTGACGTATCCGATGGCCTCAATCGGGCTGTCGAGGTGCGGGACGCCCCCTTCCTCGGCGGCGCTGCCGCCGCAGACGTCGCAAACGGCGATCCAGCACATTGCCAGGGTTACAGCCATGAGGTTCTCCTCGTGAGTCACGTGAAGCGTTCGATCAGACGGTGCGGGCGGCCGTTCGGATGAGGGCTAGGACGTCGGCCTCGGTGCGGTCGGGCATGTCGTTCCAGCGGTGGTAGGGCAGGGTGCAGCCGCGAGCGCGCAGGACGGCCTGCATGCGCTGTCCGGCACGGGCGACGGTGGTTTCGTCGCCGATGCCGAGGCGGTAGAGCACGGCCTGCGCGCCGAGGATGCAGCGGCGCCCGGAGCGGGTGCGGTGCGTGCTCTGGGCCCAGCCGTACCGCTCGATCACCAGAGCGGTGAGCTCCAGGTGCTCCGCGACGGTCACCGCCCGGGCGGCGGTGTGGCGGCGGCGTACAGGCGGGAAGCGCAGCACCCAGTCCGGCAGGACCCGCAGCACCCGGCCGGGCAGCTCCAGCGCGGGGGCGGTGGCCGGCGCCGCGGTGCCGAGGGCTTCGGCGACCAGTTCCTGGGTCGTCTTGGTGACGAGTGGGTGTGCGGTCGTGGGGGTGCGGGCGGCGAGGTACTGCTCGATGTCCCGCACGAGCCGAGCGGCGTCAACGTCGGCCAGCGGCGCCGGGAGCGGAATGGCCTGCGGGGCGGCCGCGGCGTGCTCGGTGGGGCGGTGGGTGGTGGTTGCGGTGGGCATGCGGAATCCCGTCCTCTGCTGGGCCAGGGAGGCGGAAGCACCCCCTGTGGGAGGCGCGTGGAGGGGGTTCAGGGGTGCTGAGCTGCGGTGACTCCCTGCCTCCCTGAACATCATTTGCGCAGGTCAGGTACAGGGAGGCGGGTCAGGGAGGCGGTCAGGGAGTTCTCCCTGCCTCCCTGACCCGCCCCGGTCGCGCTCCCTGTGTTCAGGAGGCGGAAGCGGAACCGTCACTGTCGCGGTTGGTCAGGGCGCGGGCGATGCGCTCGCGGCCGACGACCATGCGCCCGTCCGACTTGTAGGGCTCGGCCGCCGTGCCGTCCAACACGCGCTTGAGATCGGCGTGCGTCCAGCTCCCGTAGCTGTCGGCGGACAGCGTCGAGAGGCGCTGCAACACGTCCTGGGTCAGGACCCGGTTCGTGTCTCCGATGACCGTGGCGATGTCCGCGAGCGGGTCCCGCGTCTCGTTGCGGTCGATGACGTGGAGGGTGGTGACGCCGTCGCGCAGGGCCCGGGCGCGGGCGGTGATCTGCGCGGCCGTCTCGTTGTCGATGTAGTGCGTGCGCACCGTGATGGATGCCTGGCCGGCAGGGATTGCGATCCCGTCCGACGCGACGACCAACGTGCCCTTGTCCAGCCCGGGACGGAGCAGGTTCGGGGCGGCACCGCCGTCAACGGCCTTGTCCCCCAACGCCATGCGGGCCTGGGACTCGGTGCCCAGGGCGAGGGAAGCACGGGTGTGGGCGCCCTCGCGAACCAGCTTGGGCAGGTTCTGGTCCGTCGGGTCCTGCGTCCCCTGCCACAGCGTCACGTTGACCGCCCGACCCTGGTTGTGAATCTTCCGCGCGGCCATGAAGTACCGGGAGGTGGCCTTGGACCCGCCGTAGGGGCGCTTCTTCTCATCCACCTCCGGGCACATGAACGCCACCTGCGCCTCATCGACCAGCAGCACCAGCGGCGGGAACACGGTCCCGGGCGGGGCCTGGAGGCGCCGCTCCATCTCGGCAACGCCGTCTTCGAGCATCTCGGTCGTGTCGACGACGTGGTCGTCGGTCGGCCCCTGGATCAGCACCGTGGCCAGGCCGTCGAACATCGCCCAGTCCCCGGCACCCTTCAGGTCCGCGATCCGGAACTCCACCGTGCGGTCCAGGGCCAGCCACAGCGCGAGCGCGCGGAGTGCTGCGGTCTTCCCCTGGTTCGACAGTCCCGTGATGAGCAGGTGGCGCTGGTAGAGGCTGATCGCTGCCGCGTCGCCGCGCAGGTCCTGACCCCACGGGGCGCGGCCCTTGGCGTAGTCGGCGGTCAGGGTGTCGTCCGTGGTCAGCGGGGACGGGCCGATCGGCTCATCCAGGGCGCCGGAATCGGCGACCCACAGCCGGACCGTGCGGGCCGCCTGGGGGATGGTGATGAACACTTCGTGCTCGTGCCGGGACAGGTTCTCGGCGAGCTTGCGCCGCCGGTTCTGCACCTCGTTGGTGGAGACACCGGAGGGCAGGGTGACATCGACTTCGACGCCGCATCCGGCGATCCGGATCGGGCCCAGCATGGAGGCGCCGGCGTCGCCCATGTCCTTGATGGCGTTGCGCAGCGGGGCGATACCCAGGTTGCGCAGGGCCAGTACGACGACGGACGGAGTGACCGGCTCACCCTCGCTGGAACGCACGTGGGCGGGCAGGGCCCACTGGGGTGCGGCCTGCTGGTTCTTGCCCACCGCCCACAGACCGAACAGCACCGCCCACGGGCCCAGGGTCATCAAAGGTCCCCAGGTCACGGTGATAATGAAGATGACCCAGCGGACCAACTCGACCAGAGCCATCGTCGGCGCGGCGATGTCGGTCCAGTCCTTGTTCGCGACGGCCAGCATGATGCCCAGCAGCAGCAGCCCGCCGCCCCCGATGGCGGCGCCGGCCGCGATGCCCTTCGCTGCGTCCATGGGGGCGGTGAGCAGGTCCATGCGGCGGCGGTGGCGCTCCTGGCGGAAGCGCTGCCCGCGCTCCTCCCACTCGGCAGCAGCGTCCATGTTCCCCGCGGCTTCCGCCGCACGCAGCAGCCGCTCATAGCGGGAGGCGGTACGGCCCTCCCACGTGCGACGGGCAACGATCCGAGTCCCGCCCACCACGTACAGGCCGTGGCGGGCGGCGGCGCGGCAGGCGGTCTTGGTGTGGTCGTGGGTGGCCACCGTGCGGATACCCCGCGCGGAGCGCACCCACAGCGGCACAGACGGCCGCTCAATGCCCGGTGCTGCTACAGCAGCCGCCGGGGCCGGTGAGGGCGCCTGGGGGGCGTTGGTGGGGTTTTTGAAGAGGTTGATGACGTTCTCGGACATGCCGGTGTCTCCCGTCAACTCCCCCTGGAATGGGGGCGGTAGGGGTGAAGGGTGTGGGGTGGTTCAGGCTGCGGCGGCGGAGGGGACGACGCGCTTGGCGAGGTACTCGCACCCGTACGCCTCGCGCTCTTCCTGCTCAATGCAGCGGTCGTACTCGCGGCACTGGCGGCGGGACAGGCGCTCGATGCCGAGGTTGTTGCGGATACCGGCGATGAGGCGTTCGCGGACGTCCTTGCGGCTGGTCTGCATGGCGTGGACCAGCTCGTGCACGAGCGTGATGGCGAACGTCGCCTCGTTGGGGTGCTGGTCGACGTTGATGACGATGAGGACCCCGCCGTCGGCGAGCGGGATCGCGCGGCCGGCCGTGTCGCGTGCCTTGCGCTTCTCGAACCGCAGGGCACGGGACTGCACCCGCTTGTCGGTGCATTCGGCGGTGGCGAACTCGGCTGCGGTGGTCACGTCGGCCAGATGGCGTTCGGCGGTGAGGACGACCTGCACGTCGGGCATCCGGCCGGGCACCGCCCGGTCCACGACGCGGACGGCCTCTTCGGCCAGGCGCTGGGCGGTCTTCAGGGTGGAGCGGTAGCCGGGGAGCTTGTGGGTGGTGACGGTCAGCTTCACTACGTCTCGTCTCCGTTCATCGCCGCAGCTCAGGCGGCGGAATCGATGGGCAGAACGGTGCTGGTGCGGGACGTGCCCCGGGCCGGATTCGATCCGGCGCCCTCACGGCATGGACGCCGCGGCTGCGGTGGTCAGTTGGCGGGGGTGAACGCTTCGGCGACGTTCATCAGGAGCACTTCGGCGGACATGAGGTGGCCGACCATCCGCCCGGTGTCGGTGAAGTCGACGCGACCACGGGAGTGGATCTGCTCGACGTAGGCGCGGACCTCTTCGATGACGACGGCCTGTGCAGCGGCCCGGACGACGTCCTGCTGGATCTCCTCGGCAGCCATGACGGCCCCTTCCTGGTCAGGTGGTGTGGGAGTCGGCGCAGGGCACGCACATGCCGAGTGAGCGCGGGATGCAGTACCCGGCATCCCGGCGGCAGTTCGGGCAGGTGCGGCGAGCTCGCATGGCCTTGGCCAGCGCGGCGGCGCGGCCCGGGGTCATGGGGCGTACGGGCTTGGCGTGGTCGATGCGGTAGAGGTAGGCGACCAGCGGAGCGCGGCGGCGGCGCGGGCGGTGGAGCACGGCGGCGACGTCCTGTCCGCCGGGCCGCAGCCCCAACGCCCGCAACTGGCGGCGGGTCGCGTATCCGTCCGGGGCCAGCCGCCACCGGTACTCAGGCAGGGCGGCCATCAGGCGACCATGCGTTTCCATGCGCCCCGCAGCCGGACTTCGGATGCGGAGTGGCCGGCCGCTCGGAACCGGGTGGCCATCTCGCGGTAGGACAGGGCCGGGGTTTCGCTGTGCCGGATCTCGTCAACGAGGGCGTCCAGCGCGTCATCGGTGAGGGCGGGCGCCGCTTCCAGCGCGAGCGCTGGGACGGGATCGGTGGGCCCCCAGACGGGGAGCTCCCATCGGGGTGTGACGCCGGGTGTGACGGGGGTCGTCACACTGGTCAGCGCCCTGCTGGTGTCCTCGCCGTTCCGCGCCGTCTCCAGCGTCGACCATGCCTGGGAGAGGGTCTGGGCGGTCTTGGCCTGGACGCGTGCGACGCGTGACCCGGCTTCCGTCACGGCCGTCAGCCGGGTCTCCTCGGTCGCGGCCTCGGCCCGAAGGCGGGCGCGGGCCACGGCCGCTTCGTCGCGGGCCTCCTGCTGGATACCGCGGATCGAGCCGAGCGCGGTTGGGGTGAGCGCGGTCTGTTCCCACAGCCCGTGCACCAGCCACAAGGCTTTGGCTGCGACGGGCAGCCAGGCGACGGCCAGCCACGCGCCGGCGGACTCCTCGGCCAGCAGTGCGTGGGCGACGAGAACGCCGGTCGCGATCAGACCGAATGCCCAGCCGACCCCGGTGACGACGCGGCTGTGGTCGCCCTGCGCGGCGAGGCGGCGTTCGTAGGCGAGGGTGGCCAGCCACCCGCCGTCGATCCCGAGACCGACGACCAGAGCGACGGGCCACGGCATCGCCGTGCCGAGCCACATCATCACCACGGCCAGCGTGAGGACCATGGACACCGCCGTCATCGCGACGGCCGGCAGAACGGTCTTGGCCTTCATGCCACACCGCCCCACAGCAAGGGGCGGACCCGCACAGCGGCGATCAACCGGACCGGCGACGCGGGGTCGCCGGGGATGTCGCTGTCCTCGATCCAGGACCACTCATCACCCGGCACGCTCTCGTAGCCGAGACCGTTCAGCACGCGCTCGCGCTCCAAGACGGTCGGGACCGCGGCCGTGCGGTTCCAGACGTGCCCGGGCCACGCGGTCGCGGTGGTGTTCATCAACGGGACGTACAGGCTCCACCTGCCGCCGCTGTTCGACATCTGCGCGGGAAGCGCCATCATGACCGCTCACCGCCCCGCCGGGCGCGGCTGTAGCGCACCCAACCGGCGACCTGGACGAGAACGCCGCCCGTGGCCAGCCACCGCCACGACGGCTCACCCAGCAGGGACGCCAACCCCGCCCCGGTCAGAGCCAGCGCGATACCGACGAACACGACGACCAGAGCGCCCCGCTCGGGGGTGATGTTGGCGCTCATGCCGCACCGCCCGTCAGGGTCGACGTGGCGCGGTTGGTCAGGTCCCGCCGCGCCGCCATGACCCGGTTACGGGCCCGGCGAACGCGCCGTACGTCCAGCTCGTTCGCCGGCCGGTCGATCGTCATGATCTGCGCGTCCAGCAACTCGACCTCCGCCCGGATGAGCGGCATCTCCAGCTCGATCGCGTCCAGCTCGGCAGCCGACGGCTCGAAGTCGAGCGAAGCGGCCGTAACAAGGTTCTGAAGTGCAGCGATGGTCTTCATGGGTCGTTTTCTCCCTGGTAGGTGGAACGGCCCGAAACAGCGGCCCCGGTGTCTCACCACCGGGGCCGCGCGCCGTTCAGGGGATGGGCTCACCACGCGGTGGTGAGCCCGGCCGCCGAAACTGGCGGCCAGTGCCCCGGGCCGGATCTGATCCGGCGCCCTCACGGCGTGTATGCCGAGGCTGTGGGTGGTGCATGTGGCTACTTCGGCGTGACCGTGACATCTCCGGTCGGCTCGTAGCCCCTGGACCGCAAGCTGGTCATGACCGTCTTCCTGGCCGCTTCCGGCGAGGGCGCGCTCAGGGTGCCGCGAGCGTTGGTGGTCCCCCCAGGGGACAGGGTGTCGGCGACATCGGCGGTGAAGCTGTACATCGGCATGAAGCTCTCCCACTGGTCATGGTCCGGACAGTCCGGCTCCCCTCGGCCCCGCCCGTACAGCGCCGCGCTAGGCGGTCTGGACGGGCGGGGGAGGCAACCGGCCGCGCGAGCGGCAGATCAGGTGATGCGTTGACGCGAGGGGCTCACCACTCCGGCCGGTCCAGCACGGGCGGCGCCCACGTACTTCGCTGACTCATGGGGTTCCTCTCTGGTGTTCGGATCAGGGCAATCACTGCAAGGGGGACCACGTCCCCACTCGCCGGCCGTTGCTCGCGGTCGCCGGGCCACCTCGCCAGTCGGGCCGAAGCCCATTGCGTCCTACCTGGCCTTTAGCGGGATTGCAGCGTCCCCGCCCTCTGCGCATGCAGCACCTCTCGCCAGACCGAAATCCGGAGAGGTACATGTAGTACCTGTTCCTCATCATGGGGAGAAGAATCCGCGGCGTCAAGCCCGTTCACTCTTCGGGGCTACCGCGCCACTCCGTTGATGTGCCTTCAGCTTGGTCGCCGAAGCCCAGACGTTGGACTCCGTACCTGTACGGCTCGTGCACGACTTGGCTACGGTGAAGTCGTCCCTAGTCGTCCCACTGCGGGGAGAGCGCGAGATGGCGAATGAGCGGCTGCGCGGCGCGATCACCAAGAGCGGCTTATCGCTCGATCAAGTCGCGGAACAACTAGGCGTGTCGGCCAAGACGGTCGAACGCTGGGTCAACGAGCCGAAGCGGCAGCCGTACCACCGCTTCAAGTACGCGGCAGCCTCGCTGCTGCGGTGCGAGATGTCCTACCTGTGGCCAGACGAGCGGACGTCGGCGCAGGTCACGGAAGCTGGGAATGCTGAGCTGATCAAGCTCTACCCCCATCGCTCCGTGGTTCCGAACCGCCTCTGGCCACAGCTCTACGCCCGTGCCTCGCGACACTTTGACGTACTCGTCTACTCGGGCTTCTGGCTCACCGAGGACGCGGCATTCCACCACATCGTCAAGGAGAAGTCGGCTGCCGGCGCCCGCATCCGGTTCATGCTCGGGGATCCCGAGTCTGCAGCCGTCGCCGTGCGCGGAAAGGACGAGGGAATCGGGGGCGCGATGAGCAGCAAGATTCGCAACGCGCTGGTCAACTATGCCTCGCTGTTCCAGCTCCCCGGGGTGGAGTTTCGGCTCCACTCCACCACGCTCTACAACTCGATCTACCGAGCCGATGACGAGATGCTCGCAAACGGCCACCTGTACGGGGTGGGCGCGTACATGGCACCGGTGCTGCACATCCAACGTGTCCCCGGAGGTGAGCTGTTCGACGCCTACGCAGAGAGTGTTGAACGAGTCTGGGAAACCGCGCGGCCCATCTCCTCGCCCACTGACCTAGGAGCTCCAGACGCATGAGCCGAGTCGACTACTTCCGTGACCCCAACGCCCCCGCGGCCAACTCGGTGGTGCCCTCAGTCACGGCCGCCGTGCTCGATGACGCGGGCAGGCTCCTGGTCATTCACAAGACCGACAACAACCTGTGGGCATTGCCCGGAGGTGGTCACGACATCGGCGAGCGCATCGCTGACACGGCTGTGCGCGAGGTCGACGAGGAGACCGGCATCAAGGTCGAGGTGGACGGCATTGTCGGGCTCTACACCGACCCGGAACACGTGCTCGCATATACGGATGGCGAGGTGCGGCAGCAATTCTCTATCTGCTTCCGAGCCCACCCGGTGGGCGGAGCCCTCCGTACGAGCAGTGAGTCCAAAGAGGTCCGCTGGGTGAACCCGGCGGACCTCGCTGAACTCAACATCCACCCATCCATGCGTCTGCGGATCCACCACGCCCTGGACGAGTCGCGCAAGGAGCCCTACATCGGCTGACTATTGGGCGAGGCAAGGGCCATCCGGCCCTCCACCCGCTCGGTGGCGGCGTAGATCTCCGGCGCCGCTCGCTGGATGAAGCGACCAACGATCGTGTCCGGCCCGTACCGCTGCACGATCTCTTCCAGCCGGGCCGCCGGCGTCGTGTGCCCGCCGTCCGGGGTGGTGGTCATGTCCGACACGATGAGGGCGTCAACCAGCTCGGGCCGCTCCAGCTCGAACTCGGTCTCCAGCTCCTGCCGCAGTCCCCGCTCCTCAGCCTCCAGGAGCGCACAGGAGTGATGCGCGACGAGCCGGACAACCCGCTCGTCGGCGCCCTCCTGGTCTCGGAGGAACCGGGCCCCGTCGAGCGGGTGGAAGCCGGTGGTGGCGATGGATGGGGAGTATCCGACGTCGTGCAGAACGGCGGCAGCTTCCAGCAACTCGGCGTCGCGACCCAGGATCGGGCTGAAGGAACGTGCCCGCTTGGCGACACCGAGGGAGTGCACCCAGCGACGCGGCAGCGGTTCGGCCAGCATTGATTCGGAGAGCGAGTATGCCCACTCAGTAAGCCCCATGGAGGGCAAGGCTATGGCTCCTCTCGGGTCTCTGGAAGGGTGCGCACGGTCCGCCCCTTGCCGTGCACAGTGGCGAGCAGCCCGGTGCCGCCCATCAGTGCAAGAGCGTGACGTACGGCTGTCCGGGACACTCCGAAGCGCTCGCAGAGGATCGCCTCTGACGGGTACCGATCGCCAACACCGAGCGAGTCTTCGGTGATGACGGCGATCAAGCGCTCGACAAGCGGCGGAATGGGAGCCCGGGACACGCGCCAGCCGGCCCCCGGCACGGACGTGATCAGCTTCTCGGACTCCAGCGCCTTGAGCGCGCGACGGACGGTGTTGCGGGAGACATCGTGGGCCTTCATCAGGGCGGCCTCTGACGGCAAGGCACCACCCTTTAGCTGTCCCTGCTCGATCTCCCTCCGCAGCGCATCAGCGATGAGCAGATAGGTTCCGCGCGGACTGACCTCCGGCACGGCACCTCCTTCCACGAGCTTTCGGTTGCTGCCAGGGTCGCACGTGACTGCGCGAGACGAAGTGCTAGGCGGAAACCCGACCAGGCTATGTGTATGTAGTGGTGGGCCGTTCTGAAGCTACGTGGGCATGGACGTCCCTTGCCGATATATCCGACAGGAACGGGCCGTCACCTGAATTCCGAAAAGACGCGTAGCTGGTCTCAAATAATCTGTCGTAGGCCCGCCCGAATAGTAGCCTCAGCGGCACTTCTGATAGATCGAACGAGCACCACTACCCCCGCCCCCATCGTTTGATCGTGCCCTCGCGCCTTAATTTCCCCCTCAATCTTGGCATGCTTGGCGTCAGGGGTTTCCCCCTCCGGCAGAGACCAGCCACCACGGTGGGCGACAGAATTACGCACCACGGTCCAGACGCCGACCTCATCCCACAAATCACCGCTCGGACCAACTCCGCGCTGAGCAAAGTTGGACTCGGCCTGATTAGTCATCGAAGCGACCAACCTGAGGAGCTCGAAGACTGCACCTTGGGCATGCTTCGTAGTGTATCGCTGACCATTTTCCTGGAGCTTCGGATTTCCATCAGAACCGATGATGGCCGCATTCGCGGACAGCTTCTCTTTGCCGATCCCTTCCAAGAGGTTAAAGCAGCGAAATAGTTGGTAATCCCACCGCTCATCCCTAAGGGCGTCCGAATAGAGCGACAGCCAGAGACGCAGGCGAGGATCCTGACTTACAGTGCTCCACTGGCCGAGAAGTGCGTGCGGATCTTCGCCAGAGATGAAACCACCAATTAGGTTTCCTTGGTATCCAGCACCTTCAATCCACGACCCAGAAAATTGAACGCTTCCGGCCGACGCAGTAACAGGGGTTCCAATCACCCCGCCAATAATGCGTCCTCGACTGCCCCTGTTCAGCGCTAGCAGGTCCAGGAGCTGGTGCGCCAGCTTGCGGCTCGCGGTAGCAGCAGCGGATGCATCTGGGGCCTGAATGGACGCCACATGGATCACGACCGCAGGGCGCCTGCTACGCATTTCGGTTAGCCACGCATCAGGGGACACGAACGAATTAAACCCGAGTTGACCCAAGACGGAATTCAGTACGTCAACTGCATCAGAACCCAACGTGGAATCCGTCAATTTTAGAACTGAAATCCCAGGAACTCTTAGTTGCGACGTAACCAAAAGGCCGTCAACAAGCACGACGCAAGAGAAGATCTGATCGGATTCCTGGGCGCCGTCCACTTGCAGAGTGAGCGAATAGCGCCCCTGCCTTGCCGCTTCCGTCTTGGCGAGTTCAGTCTTCGCGAAGTCTCCGGAGCGCCATTCTTTACCCGCCTCGGACTCAATGAAGATCAGCGGCTCACTAATCTCAATTTCTCGCCCTGAGCCGTCCAAGACCTTCAGGAGTTGAACAATCCTGCGCCGGTCGGCATCTTCGAGAGGAAGTCTGAACTCCCAACTCGATCCGACCTTGAAGCATGGACCATTAGCGAAGAAATTTATGGCAACATCGTCATGCTCAACAAGGATTACCTGAGTCGGGGCGGACGTACTCTCTTCGGTGTCGACGGAGAAGGTCACCAGCAGCGTGGTGTCCGTCGTGGACATGTTAGCGCTAATCAGGCGTGCCATAGAGTCTCCAAGATCGCGGAAGCCACTTCATCTCAGCGCTACATACCAACACTGCGAATTACGTTCCCAGCCACTCGCCGCACCCCCTTTCTGCGCCACCAGCGCCCTCCCCGCCCAAGAGCCACAGTGAGAGCCCCACCTCTGGAGTGAGATTAGATGCTAGCTGGCCAGACCATAGACTGGCCGCGAATTCCGAACGTTTGAGGGGCCACCCAAGGCTGCTCCGCAGTGACCAACGGGCAGCCGCCAGTGACATGCGTCCCGGACGCTACCCAGATCACGCCCTCTCGTCTGCGACACCCGAGTCGAGGCCACGATCGCAGCGGCAAACCAGACCGGTGACGGCAGGGGCGGAATGAGGTCTTCCGGTGAATGCGCGGGGACGAGGTAGGTTGGCGACCTAAGTCCACCATTGCTCCGCTGGTCAGGGCCCCGTAGTTGGCAGAGAGAAGCACTCTCTTCTAAGCGCTTGGCCGCAGGTTCGAGTCCTGCCGGGGGCGCATCAGCCCAGCCCATGTCAGGCCCTCCCTCGGGAGGGCCTTTTCAGCAGGTCACAGCACGGTAGCGAGGGTGCTGTAGCGAACGCGTAAGGCCTGGGGAGCGGGACCCGACACCCCATGACCGGCGCGCCCCCGCTGGGCGGCGGGACCGCTGTGCCGTTGACCGCGCGCCCGTCGCCCGTCTAACTTTCGACGAGCTTGATTGAAACCTTTCAGTCCGTGCGCCCTGCGGCCCCGCGGCGGCGCGCCCCTCGCCCGGGAGTCCCGATCATGCAGCGCGTCTGCTTTCTGCTGAACGTACGCAAGGACCGCATCGACACCTACCGCGAGCGTCACGCCGCCGTCTGGCCCGACATGCTCGCGGCGCTCTCCGAGGCGGGCTGGCACAACTACTCGCTCTTCCTCCGCGAGGACGGGCTGCTCGTCGGTTATCTGGAGACGGAGGACTTCGACGCGGCCCGTGAGGCGATGGCCGCGACCGAGGTGAACGAGCGGTGGCAGCGTGACATGGCGGGCTTCTTCGAACAGTCGGAGGCGGCGGACGAGGCGATGGTGCCGCTCACCGAGGTCTTCCACCTGGCCTGAGGCGGCGGCCGTGCCCCGTCAGACGTCCACGGCCGCCAGCAGGACGAACGCGGCCAGCGAGAGCACGGTACGGACGCGGTGGAGGGCGTTCCAGCGGGCTTCGAACGCGGTACGGGCCGCGCTGTCGTCGCCGCCCTCGGAGTCGGCCAGCGCCTGGTTCAACGGGATGTTGCCCGCGATCGTCACCAGGTGGGAGCCGACGGCGCACACCAGCGCCGCGACGACCAGCGGCCACCCGTCCTCGCCGTACTCGGTGAAGGCCGCGACCGCCGGGAGAGCGATCACGCCGAGGAAGAGGACGAGGAAGACGGGCCCGGGGACCTTCTCGTTGAAGCGGCGCATCGCCGAGGTGAAGCCTTCGTCGGACAGTGCGCCGAGCCCGGGCATGATCGCGACGAGGAACGTCAGCATGAAGCCGGCGTAGAGGCCGGTAGCGGCCACGGCGAGATTCAGGAACAGGGAGGCCATGGGCTCATCATGGCGTGACAGGACCGGCCGTACAGCCTGAATTCGCAAGGCTGTACGGCCAACCCGCCGCGGATTGACGCGCCGGTCAGTCCATCTCGCCCTCGCCCGCACCCGTTCCGGTGTCGCTACGGCCGCCCTTGAGGCGGTCCGCGTCGGCGATGGCGGTGGCCAGCTTCGCCACCGAGGCGTCCTCGGTCGTCCGCGCCAGTTCCTCTGCGCTGGTGGCGAGTTCACCCAGGCCGGGCGCACCCGGGAGCGCGCCGCCCCGCAGGTTGTCGGCGAAGTAGGCGGCAGTCGCCGTCACTTGGAGGCGGGGGTTGCCTCCGCCCCACAGTTCGCCGTCGATCGCGCCGGTTTCGACCGAGCCCGTCTCCTCGTGCGCCGCCCGGGACTTGGGGTCCAGCCAGCGCACGGTCGCGGTGGCGACATGGCCGGAGGCTCCGTCCCGCAGGCGTACGGCGTAGAGCGCCGTCACCGTGTGGCCGGGGCCGATCTCGCCACCGTCCACGCTGTCGTCGCGGAAGTCGTCGTCGGCGACCTTGCGGTCCTCGTAGCCGATCAGCTTGAACTTCTCCACGGTCTTCGGGTCGAACGCGACCTGCGCCTTGGCGTCGCGCGCGGTCAGTTCGATGTGGGCGGGCAGCTGGTCGACGAAGACCTTGCGGGCCTGTTCCTCGTCGGCGATGTACGTGGTGTGGCCGTCGCCCTTGTTGGTGAGGCGTTCCATCAGGGCGTCGCCGTAGTCGCTTCCGACGCCGACGCCGAACAGGGTGATGCCGTAGTCGCGGCGGGCGGAGTCGATCCGTTCGAGGATCGCGTCGGCGTCGGTGTCACCGGTGTTGGCGAGCGCGTCGGAGAGCAGGACGACGCGGTTGTTGGCGCCCTTGCGGTGGCCGTCGACGGCTTCCTCGTAACCGCGCCGGACGCCTGCCCCCACATTGGTGGAGTCGGCGGGCTCCATGGAGTCGACGGCGTCGTGGATCTTCCCGCGGTGGTCCTTCAGCCGGGTCATCGGCAGGACGGTCTTCGCCTCGCCGCTGAAGGTGACCAGGGAGACCGAGTCGTCGTCGCGCAGCTCGTCGGTGAGGATGCCGAGCGAGGTCTTCACCAGACCGAGCCGGTCGGACGAGGCCATCGAGCCGGAGATGTCGACGACGAACGTGAGCGCGGCGGGCGGCCGTTCGGCGCTGCTGGGCGCGGCCTTGGTGGCGAGGCCGACCCGTACCAGCGACCAGTCGCCGTCCTCGGCGCCCGCCCGTGCGCCGTCGACGGAGACGGTGAATCCGTTGCCGTCCGGGCGGTGGTAGCCCTGGCGGAAGCTGTTGACGAACTCCTCCGGCCGTACGGTCTCCGGGCCCGGCAGCCTGCCGTCGGCGAGGGTGCGGCGCGCGTAGCCGTACGAGGCGGTGTCCACGTCCAGCGCGAAGGTGGACAGGTAGTCGGGTGCGGCGGGTTCCTTCAGCCCGTCCGTCCTCTCCGCGCCCTCCGTCGGCCTCCGCACGTCCGCGGCGGCCCCGCCACCGGGGGCGGCCGGTGCGGGACCGGCCGCCCGTAGACCCCTCTCGGCGGAGCTCGTGTCGTTCGTCCCGCCGCCCGAGCATCCCGTGAGCAGTACGCCCCCCGCGAGGAACAACCCCACCGCTCCCCGGTACGTCTTTGTCCTGCGTCCCATCCGTCGGCCCCCTGTGTCGTCGTGTCACCACTTGGGAATGTGACGTGCGAGCGGGGCCGCCGGAGCCGTCGAAGACGTTGCGGAACGATCTCGATGCGGCAACGACGGACGGTGACCCGGCGGAATGTCAAGGTCAGGACACGATGTCCTTACGACTGAACCCACGGAAGGCGAAGGCGAACAGGATCAGGGCATACGTCACCGAGATGGCCGCGCCCTTCGCCATGCCGGCCCACTCCAGATCGGGCTGGAGCGCGTCGGCCCACGCGAACTGCCAGTGGGCGGGCAGGAAGTCGCGCCAGGATCCGAGCGCGGTGACCGCGTCCAGCACATTGCCGACGATGGTCAGTCCGACCGCGCCGCCGACCGCGCCGAGCGGGGCGTCCGTCTTGGTCGACAGCCAGAACGCCAGCCCCGCGGTGACGAGTTGGGAGACGAAGATGAAGGCGACGACGAGGGCGATCCTGGGCACGGTGTCCCCGGTCGCCAGCGCGCCGCCGGTGGGCAGTTCGAGCGGCCCCCAGCCGTACGCGGCGGCCCCGGCGGCCAGTGCGACGAGCGGCAGCAGCACCATCGCGGCGAGGCTGAAGCCGAGCGCCACGACGAGCTTGCTCCACAGCAGCCTGGCCCGGGGCACGGGCGCCGCCAGCAGATAGCGCAGCGAGGACCAACTCGCCTCGGAGGCCACGGTGTCGCCGCAGAACAGCGCAACCGGGACCACGAGCAGGAAGCCGGCCGAGACGAACAGACACGTCGCCGCGAAGTTCGCCGCGGAAGCGGTCGCGGTGTCCATCAGGGTGACCCGCTCACCGCCCCCGGGGCCGCCGTCCGGGGTGCCGCCGATCGCGAACGCGATGATCAGGATGAACGGCAGCGCGCCCAGCACCCCGCCCATCAGCAGGGTGCGCCGCCTGCGCAGCTGGCGTACGGCCTCCACGCGCAGCGGGAGGGTGCGCCGGGCGCGGTATCCGGGCGCCTCGGGGGCCTCGGCGACTTCGGCTGCGGTACTCATGCGGAGCCTCCGGAGATCAGGGTGAGGAACGCGTCCTCCAGGCGGCGGTGCGGCCCGACGCCGGTCAACGGCACGTCCAGACGCACCAGTTCGGTGACGAGCTGTGGCGAGGTCGCGCCGTCGAGCCGGACGAGCAGTCCGTGCGCGTCGTCGGTACGGACGGCGGAACCGATGCCCGCGAGTGCGGCGATCTTCTCGACGAGCGGTTCGGTGATCTCGTCGGCGGAGGTGACCAGGACCATGTCGCCGGAGCCGGTGATCTCGGCGACGGGTCCGGCCTGGACGAGCCGGCCGCGGTCCATGACCACCAGATGGGTGCAGGACTGCTCGACCTCGGACAGGAGGTGGCTGGAGACGATGACGGTCCGGCCGCCGGCCGCGTACCGGATCATCACGTCCCGCATCTCGCGGATCTGGGGCGGGTCGAGCCCGTTGGTCGGCTCGTCCAGGATGAGGAGGTCCGGCATCCCGAGCATGGCCTGGGCGATGGCGAGGCGTTGCCGCATGCCCTGCGAGTACGTACGGACGGCCCTGGCCAGTGCGTCGCCGAGCCCGGCGATCTCCAGGGCCTCCTCCATGTGCGAGTCCTCGGCGGGGCGGCCGGTGGCCTGCCAGTACAGCTCCAGGTTGGCACGGCCGGACAGGTGCGGCAGGAAGCCGGCCCCCTCGACGAAGGACCCGACGCGGGACAGCACGGGCGCACCGGGCCGGATGGCCCGTCCGAAGACGCGGATCTCGCCGTCGTCGGGCGTGATGAGCCCCATGAGCATGCGCAGCGTGGTGGTCTTGCCCGCGCCGTTCGGCCCGAGGAGCCCGAGCACCTGCCCCTTCTCGACGCGGAACGACAGCTCCCTGACCGCGTACCGGTCGGCGGACTTGGCGTACTTCTTCGACAGGCCGGTGATCTGCAGCGGTACGTCGGTGAGTGCGGGGTCCGGGGCGGGGGTGGCGGTACGGCGGCGGGAGCCGAGCAGCAGGACCGCCGCGATCACGACGGCGGCGGCCGGGAGGCCCCAGGTCCACCAGGGCAGCGTGGCCGCCGCCGTCTTCAGACCGGGCGCGGTGGGGAGGGTGAGCGGGCCGTCGAGGGAGACGGTGTACGTGGTCGGCGCGGCCGGGGACGCGTAGCCGAGGTCGGTGGCGGCGAGCACGAGGCGGAGCCGGTGCCCGGAGTCGAGTTCGTGGTCGACGGCGGGCAGCGTCAGCTCGATCGGCTTGCCCTGCTGCGCGGGGGTGATCCGGTAGGGGGCGACGAGCTGGGAGGGCAGCACCTGCTGCTTCCCGTCCGGCGAGACGTCGTACACCTTGCCGAACAGCACCGCGTCGCCCTGTCCCGCCTTCACGTTCACGCGGACGGTCGGTGAGCCGGTGATGCGCCGCGAGGTCGTGAGGGGGGCGGAGTCGAAGCGGGCGTACTGCCCGGGGAAGTCGATGGAGAGCCCGACGCCGAACGTGGACAGCTGGGCGAGGCCGCCGCCGACGCCCGGGACGGCGGAGATCGCGGGCGGACTGGCTCCGGCGGGATTGCTGAACTTCTGCGTGCCACCGCGCAGCTCGACGCTCTCCGGGCCGCTGCGCAGCCCGGGGTAGGTGTCGCCGCTCGCGCCGCGGGTGAGGGCGGCCCCGTCGGTGGAGTCGATGCCGCCGGTACGGGTGACGCGGAAGGCGGGGCCGGTGGCGGCGCCCTCGTCCTCCTTCAGGTAGCGGTCGAACCAGTCCCCGACGCGCTCGTGCACCCGGCCGGTCTCCATGTCGCCGCCGTCGTGCCCGCCGGCGATCCAGTCGACGGAGACGGGTGCGCCGTTGCCCTTGATGGCCTTGGCCATGGCGTCGGCCTGGCCGAGCGGGAAGAGGGAGTCGGTCTGCCCCTGCACGATGAGCGCGGGCACCTTGATGCGGTCGGCGACGGCGCTCGGGGACCGTGCGGTGAGCAGGGCGCGCGCGGCGGCGTCCGGCTTGCCGCTGACGGCGACCCGCTCGTACATGTCGCAGAGCTGCTTCTCGAAGTTGCCGCAGCCGCCGCCGGTGGTGACGAAGATGCCGGCCCAGAGCTTCTTGAACACCCCGTCGGGGAAGAGCGCGTCGGCGAGGTTCCAGTACGTGATCTCCGGGGCGATGGCGTCGACGCGCCGGTCGTACCCGGCGGCGAGGAGCGAGACGGCCCCGCCGTAGGAGGCGCCGGTGATGCCGACGCGGGGGTCACCCTTGGCGTCGAGCCGTACCTCGGGGCGGGCGGCGAGCCAGTCGATCAGCCGGGAGACGTCCTTGACCTCGCGGTCGGGTGCGTTGAGCGAGATCGTGCCGCCGGACTTCCCGAAGCCGCGCGCGGACCACGTCATGACGGCGTACCCGTCGGCGGCCAGCTCTTCGGCCTGCGCCCGCGTATCGGCCTTGCTGCCGCCGAATCCGTGGCCGATGAGCACCGCGGGCCGGCGCTCGGTGCCGCCGGTGGTGAAGTACGAGGTGTCGACGGACACCCCGTCGACGCGCATCATCCGGTCCTGCCGGTGCACGTCCGGCCCGCTGTCGTCGGCCACGGCGGTCCAGGTGCCCGCCCCGGCCAGCACCACGAGCGCGGCGATACCCGCGGCCCACCGGCCTCGGGAGCGGGGCAGCATCCGCCGCCACCTGGACGTACGCGCAATAGGGGTCTCCATGATGTCGAGCCTAAGCGGACCGCCGCCCCGCCTACGCTGCCGTCAGGCGGAAGTGCCCGGCCTCCTCAAGGCGTACGGCGCTCCCCCGGCGTACTCCCCCCGCGGTATGCCCGCCGCGCGGCCCGGTGGCCGGCTCACCGGGGGCGGCGGGCGGCTCCGTGCCCCGTACGACGGAATCCGATGGCGCGGGTCGGCTGTGGCGTCGAGAATCGCCGGATGCGTGAAGTGAGGCTGTCCGACGGGATCATCACCCTGTCCCCGCTCCACCCGGACGATGTGGAGGCACACCTCGCGGGAGAGGACGAACTGCTCGCTCGCTACCTCAACGGCGGTCCCGGCACGCGGGAGAACGTAGAAACGTACTTCCGGCACTGCCGGGAACAGTGGGCCACGGCCGGGCCGCTCCGGGCGTTCGGCATCCGGACGGACGCCGACGGGCCGGTCGACGGGGCAGCCGACGGGTCTCTCGCGGGGACGATCGACCTGCGGTTCGAAGGAGAGGGCCTGAGCCCCGGCCAGGTGAATGTGGCGTACGGCCTCTACCCGCCCTGGAGGGGGCGCGGTCTGGCGACGCGGGCGGTCGTCCTGGCGTCCCGGTACGCCGCGAGCGAGGGCGGCCAGGAGGCGGTGATCCAGGTGGAGCCGGGCAACTCCGCGTCTGCCGCGGTCGCGCGACGAGCAGGGTTCACCCCCGGCGAGCGCACGCTGAGCGGGGACAGAGCACGGCTGGACCGGTGGACCCTGCGCATCGGGCGCCCGTAGCCGCTGACAACCGCTCCGCCCGCCCCCCTCCCGTCACGGAGGCGGCCGGCGCGCCGGCTCAGCTCTGGAGGGTGGACATGAGGTCGCGCATGTCGCTGATCATGGCGGCCTTGTGGACGCCCAGATCCGGCAGCTTCACCGCGTCATCGGGTGCCTTCCCGTTGTCCTCCCAGTTCAAGGAGGACGAGAGGGCGAGCGAGAGCACGGCCCCGCCGTGCAGCACCCGCAGCTCCTGGTCCCCCTCGTCCAAGGAGAGCAGGTATGCCTTGTCGCCGAGGCCCGGCACGGCCTCGATATCCATCTCCGGATCCACCCCGAGCTCGGTCGCGGTCCGCCCGGCCTCGAATTCGACGCGCGGATCGGTCTTCTTGTGCAGGGCGATCTTGACCGTGATGGTGTATTCGGCGGACCACCCTTTCTCCGCCCGTTGCTGTTCGCTCCCGGTACGCAGGGGGATGTAGCACTGGGCCTGGTCGAGGGCCTCATGCCTAAGCGCCCCCGCCTCGAACTGATTCTCGGGCTCTCTCGGCGCGATCGCCGCCCCGAGCGACTTCAGCCCCACGGCCGCACAGGGATCCTGGCCCAACCGGTACCCGTGCAGGTCGGGCGCCGCGTCACGCGATCCGTCCGTGTACAGCACCGCCCCCCACACGGCCGACGCCACCACGGCCCCGCCGAGCGCCCACCACCACCGGGCCGGCGGACCGGGAGCTCGGGGCGGGCGGTCTCCCGCGGGCCGCGGGCCGGACTGAACCAGCACTTCGCGTGCGGCGGACGCCTCGAACTCCCCCGCCATCTCCGGCTCGGAAATCATCCCGCTCCCTCGGCCGCCCGTCACACCCGCTACGTCAGCACCATGATTCACTACCGCCCGTCCAGTCGGGGTCCGTTCCCGGCCACCCGACGGTTCCGGGCCGAAACGACGGACCTGACGGCCTATCATGGGCGCCATGTCGGCCCCAGACCTGATCCGCATCGTGTCCCGCGACTCACCCATGGCCCTCGCTCAGGTGGAGCGGGTGCGCGCCGAGCTGGCCGCGCTCCACCCCGGTACCCGCACCGAGGTCGTCCCGGTCAAGACGACGGGCGACAAGTGGATGGGCGACCTGAGCGCGGTCGAAGGCAAGGGCGCTTTCACCAAGGAGGTCGACCAGGCGCTGCTCGCCGGTGACGCCGACCTCGCGGTGCACTGCGTCAAGGACATCCCCGCCGACCGGCCCCTGCCCGCCGGAACCACCTTCGCGGCGTTCCTCAAGCGCGACGACATCCGGGACGCCCTGGTCCACCCGGCCGGAGTCCGCCTGGACCAGCTCCCGCCCGGCACCCGGATCGGCACCTCCTCCGTGCGGCGGTCCGCCCAACTGGCCGCGTCGCACCCGCACCTGGACTGCGTTCCGATGCGCGGCAACGCGAACCGTCGCATGGAGAAGCTCGCCGCCGGTGAGGCCGACGCGCTGCTCCTGGCGGTCTCCGGCCTGGAGCGCATCGCCCGTACCGACGTGATCACCGAGGTTCTGTCGCCGGAGGTGATGTGTCCACCGATCGGGGCCGGAGTACTGGCCCTTCAGTGCCGCGAGGGCGACGCCGAACTCATCGACCTGGTGAGCGCACTCGGCGACCCCGCCACCCACCGCGAGACCACCGCCGAGCGGATGTTCCTCCACGTTCTTCAGGGTCACTGCAACTCGCCGATCGCCGGTTACGCACAGGTGGAGGGCAACGGCGAACTCTCGCTCCGGGCCAAGGTCTTCACTCCCGACGGCAAGACGGTCCTGAACGCCCACGAGTGGGCCGGCCGTCTCGACCCCGCCACCCTCGGCACCTCCGTGGCCGTGGCCCTCCTGCGTCAGGGTGCGCGCGAACTGATCGACGGCATCGCTCACTGAGGGGGCGGGAGCCGACTCATCCTCTGCCGGGGGTCACCGGCCGGTTCGGCGTGCCGATGCGGGGCCGTTCGTCACGACATGGCGGCACACCCTTGTGGGAAGCTCACGTCCACCACACCCAAAGGCTGTTCGGGCTCCCCAAGTACCTTCTGTGGTAGGCGTGTTGGAATGCCATCATGGCCGCTTCCGCTGATGTAACCACGCGCCCGGGTCCGCACGAGATCGCGCAACGTCTCCGTTCCGAGATCGAGCGGATGAGAGACGAGGCGACGCGACAGAGGGAACTCGCCCACCGCCGGGCCGAGTTCTGGACCAGGGTGGACATCGTCCTCGGCTTCCCCGCAGCCCTGCTCGCGGGCACGGCAGGTGCGGCGGGACTGGCTTCGGCGGACGTGCGCGTTCCCGCCGCCCTGGCCGCTCTGGCCGCTGCCGGGTTCACGGCGGGAGCGGGCTTCCTGCGCAGCGACACCAGGCGCCGCGCCAACAAACGGGCCCGGCACGCATGGGCCTCGGTCGAGGCCAGGGCCATGGTGGCACTTGCCCGGGAGCACGTGTCCAACGAGGACCTCGGCGACCTGCTGGAACTCCGCCAGGCCGCACTGGCCGCCTACGACGGCGAGGAGGCCCAGCCCGGGCCGTCGTGATCCGCAGCCCTTGCGTCCGTGACTCCACGGTCCAACACGCTGGTCACGATGTCGTGCAGGTGCCTGCGGAACCGGTCGAACACGACCAGGTCGCGGGGGCCCAGCCGGCGCCCCGTCGGCTCGATGACCCCGGCCTGGGTGAACGAGTGCGCGCTCCACACGATCGTGAACACCAGCATCTCGATGTCGATGCCGGCTCCGAGGCCGACGCGGTCGAGCACCTCCCGTACCGAGGTGGCGACTTCGGTGATGAGTGGCCCCGCGAACTCCGCCTCGATCTCGGCCAGGTCACCTCCCTCCGACAGCCACCGGCGCATCCACAGCGCCGGGACCTCGGGATGGTTCAGGCAGAGGTTCAGATAGGCGTCGACGAAGCCGAGCAGCGCGGCCCGGGTCTCCGCCTCCGAGGGGCCGCACGCGTGCAGTTGCTTCAGGGCGGCGGTGACCACCTCGCGCTGGGCCAGGTGGGCCCGGCGCATCACTGCCCGGTAGAGCTCCGCCTTCCCGCCGACGTGATAGGCGACCGTCGCGATGTTGAGCCCTACGGCCTCCGCGATGGCGCGGGTGCTCGTGGCGTCGTAGCCGCGCTCGGCGAACAGCCGGGTAGCCGCTTCCAGGATGCGTTCACGACTGGGACCGTCGTCTGACCGGGCGCTCATACGCCTGAGCCTACCCGAGGCCGCCTACCGGAACCAATCAATCGCTGGAGGCGATATCCCCAGCTCAATGAGGGTTGTACATCTCTCCATCATTCGATTGAATGACGGCTCCTGCGAGGAAGGAGGACCGGTCATGGGCTCAATGGGAGTGGCAGTGGTCGGCGCTGGGGCGGCGGGACTGGCCGCGGCCAAGGCGCTGCTCGACGACGGCGTGGACGTCACCGTCCTGGAGAAGGGCGACCGTCCCGGCGGTCTGTGGGCCAAGGACAACGCCAGCGGGCTGTCACCGGCCTACGACAGTCTGCATCTCAACACCAGCAAGGGCCGTACCGAGTTCGCCGACTTCCCCATGCCCGCGGCGTGGCCGGACTACCCGTCGGCCGACCTGATCGCCGGCTACCTCGCCCGGTACGCCGCCACCTTCGGGGTCACCGGGCACATCCGGTTCGGCACCACC
Organism: Streptomyces sp. NBC_00236; assembly: GCF_036195045.1. Classification (NCBI taxonomy): domain Bacteria; kingdom Bacillati; phylum Actinomycetota; class Actinomycetes; order Kitasatosporales; family Streptomycetaceae; genus Streptomyces; species Streptomyces sp. NBC_00236. Next base: position 2,696,479 of record NZ_CP108100.1, read on the forward strand.
GTCACCGCCGTACGCCGCCCGGGCCCGGCCTGGGAGGTCGAGTCGCGGGCCGCGGGCGGAGCGGTGACGGAGGAGTACGACGCGGTGGTGGTCGCCAACGGCCACAACTGGGATCCGAAGTGGCCGTCCCCGGCCTACCCGGGGAACTTCGGCGGCCTGCAGATGCATGCCCACGACTACCGCAGCCCCGACGTGTTCGCCGGCAAGCGCGTGCTCGTCGTGGGCATGGGCAACTCCGCCATGGACATCGCCGTCGACGCGTCGTACGTCAGTGCCGGGCCGGTGCTGCTCTCGTCCCGTCACGGCACACACATCGTTCCCAAGTACCTCTTCGGCCGCCCCTCGGACCTGACCGGCAAGGCACTCGCGGTGCTGCCCTGGCGCGTCCGTCAGCGGATCGCGCAGTCCGCGCTGCGGCTGGCCGTCGGCGGGCCCGAGCGGTACGGGCTGCCGAAGCCGGCCGGCGGACTCTTCCAGAACCACCCGACCATCAGCGACACGATCCTGCACCGCCTCACCCATGGGGAGGTCGTCGCCCGCCCCGGGGTCGAGCGGCTCGACGGCGGCCGGGTGGTGTTCACCGACGGCAGCGCCGAGGACGTCGACGTGATCGTGTGGGCGACCGGTTACCGGGTCAGCATCCCGTTCCTGGACCGCACCTGGCTCGGCGACGACCCCGAGGCGATGCCGCTGTACCAGCGCGTCTTCCACCTCGGGGATCCGACGCTGGCATTCGTCGGTCTCATGCAGTCCACGGGTGCCGCCCTGCCGGTCGTGGAGGCGCAGGCCAGACTCCTCGCCGCCCACCTCGGCGGCCGTTACGCCCTGCCGTCACCGGCCGAGCAGCGCGAGGCGGTCCGCCGCGCCCACGCCGCGGCGGTCGAACGGTGGGGACAGAAACGGCCGATGATGCGCATCGACTTCGACCAGTACGTCGCCGCCCTGCCCCGGGAGATCCAGGCAGGTGTCCGCCGGGCGGGGCGCGGCGCCACCGTCCACACCCCTGCTGCAAAGGCACACGCATGAGCCTCCCCTTCCTCGACCGGCGTCACGATCCTCGCGGGAAGCGCTTCCTCATCACCGGCGCCTCCGGCACGATCGGGCGCGCTCTCGGCGACCGGCTGACCCGGGCCGGTGCCCATGTTGTCGGCCTCGACGTGCGGCCCTCGGGCGACGAACCGTTCGACGTGATCGGCTGCGACGTCACCGACGACGACAGCGTGCGTTCCGCCGTCGCGGACGCCCTCGCGGCCCTGGGCGGCCTCGACGTCCTGGTGAACAACGCCGGTGTCGGTGGCCCCGCGCCCGCGGAGTTCGCTCCCGGAGCCGAGGTGCGCCGCCAGCTGGAGATCAACCTGCTCGGCACCTGGCGGGTGACGGCCGCCTGCGTCGACGCCCTGGTCGCCACGCGCGGGCGGGTGGTGATGGTGACCTCCCGGATGTCGGTCATGCAGCTCCCGCTCGCCGCGGCGTACGGAGCGTCCAAGCGGGCCATGGTCGCGTACGCCGACGCGCTGCGCCTGGAACTCGGCACCCACGTCACGGTCAGCTGCGTGTATCCGTCCGCGGTGCGCAGCCCCATCCACGACTCGACGAAGGCGGCCGGGCTGTCGCTGGAGGGCATGAGCGTGTACGAGCCGCTCGAAGGCGTGGTCGACGCGATCGCGCTGGCGGCGCTGGCCAGGCGGCCGCGACGGGACGTGCCCACCACCCGCAAGGGTGCGGTGGAGTTCTTCCTGGCACGTCATCTGCCCGCGCTCACCGACCGGGTCGTGGCGCGCACCCTCGCCGCCCGGGTCAGTGCCGGTGCCTTCGACGGTGCCGCGCTCGCCGCCGGAGTGGTCGAGCGGAACCGGACCCGTCCGTGACCCCCCGGACGACCGCGACCGCGCGGGCGCGGGCGGGCCGCGGAGCCCTCTCGGCCTACGCCGCCGGCTCCGTGGGCATGGGCATCTGGGTCACCGTGCCCGGGCTGCTGCTGCTCTACTTCCTCACCGACGTCCTGGGTGTCCCCGCCTTCCTCGCAGGCCTGACCCTGCTGCTGCCCAAGGTCGTCGACATCGTCGTCCATCCGCTCCTCGGCTCGCGCTCGGACCGGGAGGCCCGCAGGTTCGGCCACCGCCGCCGGATGATGCGCACCGGTGTGCTGCTCGGTGGCGCCATGGTCGCGATGTTCTGCGTTCCGCCGGCGCTCACCGGCGGGCCCGCGGCGATCTGGGTGGGCTGCTGGTTCGTGGTGGGCAACCTGCTCTTCGCCGGCTTCCAGGTGCCGTACCTCACCACGGCCTCCGACCTGCTCGTCGACTACCACGAGCGCACGCGGGTCTTCATGTTCCGCGTGCTCTGCCTGACCGTGGGACTGCTGGGCGCCGGCGTCGCGGCGCCGGCCCTCACCTCGGCCGGGGGCCGGGGCGACTACACCCGCATGGCGCTCCTGCTCGCGACGGTCATGGTCGTCACGTCGCTGGTCGCGCTGGTCGGCGTGCGCAGGCTCACCGACGAATGCGGCGTCCGCGTCCCCGACGAGGCGGCCGGCCACTCCACCCTGTCCGACCTGCGGCTGGCCTGGCAGGACCGCAACTACCGCGCGCTGGTGCTGTCGTACCTGTTCACCGGCACGACCACCCACCTCTTCCTCGCCGCGCTGCCCTACTTCACCGAGTACGTCTTCGAGAGCACCGGGCTCACCTCGATCCTCATGGGCCTGTTCCTGGCGCCGGCGATCTTCGCCGGCCCGCTGTGGACGGCCTGGTCGCGGCGGTTCGGGAAACAGCGCGGGCTGCTGCTGTCCCAAGCCGTCTTCGCGACGGGCTCGCTGGCGCTGCTGCTCGGTGCCGTGCTCGACGGTGCGCCCGGCGTCGCCGTGACCGCCGTCGTCGTCATGGCCATGGGCATCGCGTTCGCCGGGCTGCAGTTGTTCGCGTTCTCGATGGTGCCCGACGTCGTCGCGGCGGCCGAGGCGGCGGGGTCGTCGAAGGCGGGCGCGTACACAGGGGTGTGGACCGCGACGGAGGCAACCGGCACCGCCGTCGGCCCGTACCTGTACTCGGCGGCCCTGGCGCTGGGCGGATTCGTCTCCAGCACCTCCGACGAGCACGTCACCCAGCCCGGCTCCGCGATGACCGCGCTGCTGGTCGGCTTCACCGTCGTACCGGCCGCGCTGATGGCCACCGCCCTGTGGTTCCAGCGGCGCTACACCCTGGACGGCGTCTCATGACCACGCTGGATCAGGTCGCCGTGGCGGCCGTCGCCCTGGGGGCCCTGGCCCAGGCCGCCACCGGAATGGGCTTCTCCCTGGTGGCCGCGCCGGCGCTGATCGCCGCGCTCGGGCAGCAGCGCGGCGTCTCGACCGTGCTGGTACTCGCGGTGCTCGCCTCGCTGCTGCCGTTGTCCCGCGACCGGCGGCACACCCGGCCCCGCGACGCCGGACGCCTGCTGGTGCCCACCTTGCTGAGCACGCCGGTGGCGGCCTGGCTGCTGCACACACTGGACACCCGATGGCTGGCCGTCGTGGCCGGGTGCGGGGTCCTCGCCGGGGTCGGACTGCTGGCGTCGGGGGTGCGTTCGTCGTTCCTCCGCCGGCCACAGGGCGCGTGGGCCGCCGGTATCGCCAGCGCCGCGCTCAACGTCATCGGCGGCGTCGGTGGACCACCCATCGGGCTGTACGCCGCCAACACCGACTGGAGCGCGCGCGAGACCCGCGCGACGCTGCACGCCTTCTTCCTGGTGCAGAACGTGGCCACCGCCGCCGTCCTGGGCATCGCGCTCCCCACCTGGCCCGCCGTGGCCGCACTCACCGCCGGCGCGGCAGCCGGCATGGCCCTCGCCCCCCGCCTGCGCCCGGCAGCCGCCCGCGCCGGCGTCCTCACCGTGTCCTGCGCGGGCGGCCTGGCCCTGCTCACCACCGCCCTCGCCTGACAACAGCGCTCCCCCACCGACAGCGCCGGGCACGGACGTCCGAGCCACTCACCCGGGAGCCGGATACGGCGTCTCCTCCGGCAGCAGCCGGCCCGCCTCGTCGTCCCGGCCCGCCCGCACCAGTTCGTGGATCTCCCGCGCGAGCGCGGTGACGTCGCGGATCGCCACCGTCCACTCGTCCGCGTACCGCCGCGACGCCTCCCCCGCGAGGCCCAGTTGGAGGGAGCGGTACGGGAGCCGGTTCAGGTGCAGGTCGCGCTCGGGGTCCCACTGGACACGGGCCGGGGCGTGGCGGAGGTCGCGCTTCCACGTGGCGAGGTCCGGGTGCACGCCCCGTTCGTAGTGCGAGAGTTCGGCGTTCGCCAGCGCCCAGTCGAAGCCCTCGCGGGTGATCTCGACGGCCAGGACCGTCTCCTGGCCCTCCTTGGCCGCCCAGCCACAGCGATACATCATCCACAGGAAGCTCGGCTTGATCCATGTCAAGCCGTGTTCATAGCCCTCAAGCCGCCCAATCAGGGCACTTCCTGACTGCGGATGCGCTCCAGGCTATGGTGCACCGTCCAGGGGCTTTCAGGGGGAATCAAGCATGAGGGAGCTGCGAGGCAGCTACAGGGTGTATTTCGGGCTGGCGTTGACGCTCTGCGGGGCCGCTCTGTTGTGTATGGCCTCGACCTGGCTGCCCGGTGAGTACACCGTGCCAAAGTGGCTCGAAACGGGCTTGTTCGTCTCATTTTTCCCGGTCTTCGCCGTTGCGTTCATCTGTGCCTTCACCAGCGGCGCCGCGACCCAGCTCCTGGGCCGGGGCAATACCGACCGCTTGATCAGATATGCCCTTCTGCTGCCACCAGCCCTCAAGCTCACCTACGCGCTCATCATCTGCCTGGCCGCGCTTGGCATCGCAACCGGCGCCGGAACGGCCGAGGACGCACAAGCGGACGCGTCAGGCTATTTCTACACCTACTGGGACAAAACTTCGGACCCTCAGCACAGTGCCAGGGTGGAGCTCACCAAGCCCGAGTACTACGAGGCCCTGAGGAGCCAACTCCGGGTCTTCTGCGCCGTCCCGGCTCTGCTCCATGCGTTCGCCAGCTTCCTCATCCTCAGCTCCGCGTCAGCGGCCGCCACCCGGCCCCGGACGGCTCCGGAGTGCTCGCACGGCTCTACGGAGCAGCCGCGGTGGCCCTGAATGCCGGAGAGAATCTCGCGAGTTCGGTGAATGCGCAGAATGGAGGGCGCCCCCCGGCAGGGTCGCTCGGTGCCCGACTGCGAACACACAAGGCCGAGAAGCGCGAGCGGGCGATACGCATCGCGGGCGTTGAGGCTGCTGGGCCCTGTTCTTCAACACCGGAGAGATCACGGGCACCTGCCGGGGCATCGCTCCGGGTAAGACCACCGCTACTCCGGGCCGGGAGCCCTATCCACCGAGTCCGGACGCCTGGCCTCACGAGAGACGCCCGGCGAGTGCCCGCCTGCCTGCTTTTGGCCGGCGGGCACGTCTACACGGTCGCCGTACGACGCACCCCGCCTCGCCTGCCGATACAGCCGCCGGGGCGATGGTCAGCGGCTGCCACGAGCCGCCTTCACGTCAGCGATGAATGCTGACCAGCTGTGACCGCTGAAGGAGACCACGGGTCCGGTGGCGTCCTTGCTGTCCCTCACTGGCACGATGCCGGAAACCCCGTCCGCCACCTCGACGCAGTCGCCGCCCTGGCCGCTGTAACTGCTCTTGCGCCACGTGGTGGCTTCAAGCTTGGGGGTGCTCATCCCTCACTACCTTTCCTGGTTCCATGCTGCTACAGCTCCTGTCGCACTTTGGCGATCAAGTCGAGGCTGTCTCTGGGGCTCAATGCGATGGAGCGCAACGAGTCGAAGATGAGCGTATATTCGCCCGTCTCCTCCGGCGTCTCCATGTAGAGCGTCCCGGTCCGGTGCTCGACGCAGACAACCTCAGAGAAGGACGGGTTGGGGAAGCCGAAGAGGACGAACGATCCGGCCAGTCCAGCATGGGCGCCCGCGCTGTCGGGGATGACCTGGACTTCAACGCTCGGGCGTTCCGCCACCGTCAACAGGTGCTCAAGCTGCTTCCGCATCACCTGAGCTCCCCCCACCTGAAGCCGGAGCGCAGACTCTCCCTCGATGACGCACATCCGGGGCGGCTCGGGGCGTTGCAGTACCTCTTGACGCTTGATCCGGGCCGTTACGAGCGCTTCAACCTCGTCTTGCTCAAGCGTGGAGGGGGACGTGGAGAGAACAGCTTTGGCGTAGTCGGGTGTCTGCAACAGACCCGCGATCAAGCTGTTCTGGAAAGAGCGGATGTAGTCAGCCGTTCGCTCATAGTCGATGAAGTCTGCGTACGAGGGTCGTGCCAGTCCTGCGCGCTGCACCCAACCCGGTTCACGGCTTCGTTGAGCGAGGGCAACGGCTTCCTCGACCTGCGTCGCGTCTTCCACTCCGTAGAACGTCAGCAAGTCCCGTAGCTCTCCCAGAGAGACGCCGAGACGTGCGTTCTCGATGCGATTGATCTTCGTTCGGTGGCAACCGATGCGTTCGGCTGCCATCTCCGGGGTCTTGCCCGCTCGCTCTCGAAGGTCAACCAGCAGTGCAGCAAGGCGGCGACGACGGACTGTCGGACGTGATGCGGCCATGACTACCCCTCAGTTGGGTCTACATCGGCGATTGTAGCGAGAGTAAAAGATCATGGAACAAGTTCCAAAGAGTCACTTGCGCAATGCGCGAGCGCAGAGCACTCTAGTCCCAGAGTTACTGAGCGTCCCGAGATGCGGCGCTGAGTAACTACTCGCGATGTGAAGAAACCCCCGCGACCGCTGAAACGGTCCGGGGGCATGGCCAACGCTTTGAAGGAGCGTCGACATGCACAACCTTATCGCCCGGTTATTCGAACCGGTCTTCCTGCTCCTGGGATTACGCCGACGGGATCGGTCGGCATCACAGACGCCGCCCCTGCCGGCATTCCCGCCCGCCATGGCCGCCCCCCGGCGCCTCTTGCTGTGCCGAGCCGCTATGCCGGTCGGCATGACTCCCCGACCGCCCAATGGGCCCTACTCCCAAGCTGCCTACAACCGCTGGGAGCGTGCAGAGAACAGGATGCGGCGAGAACGGCGACGGGCCCTGTGGCTGGCTACCTGCGGCATCGACGTGGGCCCTCGCGTCATCCACGGGGTGATGGTGCGGTGATGAACCCTGAGGAGTGGGAAGGGCCGGATCTTCCGGTGCACCGATCGCCGCTCACCTACCCGGCTTGCGAGTGTGGCGCGAACGGGTGCCCTGATCAGCCCAACCCTCCTGGCCCGGAAGGGACACACGAGGAACACCCTCGTGCAGGGGCTGACAGTCCGGTGCTTCAGGACCTTCGGGCCCGCGTCCGCGTCCGCGACGAGAACGACCGGCGGCGCTTCGGGAGGTCGGGGTGAACGGCCGAGAAACCGACGCGACCGCCGTGCTGACTGCGCAGCCGGATCGCAACCACGCGTCTGAAGTGGCACGCCCCTCCCAAATCTTCACCTGTTGGCGGCAGTTGAAGGCTGGGCAGGTTGTCTTCGACCGGATCAAGGAACTGCCTTGCATGGTGATCCGGGCCCTCGGCGCCCACGCCATCGTCGTGAGGCCGGGCGGCCAGCCCTGGGAAGCGCAACTGCGGCGGCTCTCACCGGGCACCGAGTACCACTGCCGACAGCTCGATGCCCTGGCCCGGCATGGCGCCTACCAGCGGCGCGGCGAGAAGCGCCCGCACTGAATCAGGCGCCCGGCCGCCAAGTTCAACCCGTGACCCTGCCCGCCCCCGTAGACGCTACGGCGGGCAGGGCCACCACCAAGAACTTCCCGCTTGGCTTCGCCACGCAGGTCGGTGAATGCAGTGCACCACTCACCAGAGAGAGGAATGCAGCATGACCACATTCGTCGAACGACCCACCCGCGAGGTGGCTGGCGACCTCCAGTCACTTGAACTGGAGATCACAGGGAAGTGCCAACTGACCTGCACCCACTGCCTGTCGGAGTCCAGTCCACAGGCAGGCCACGGGGTCATGTCCCTTGACGACTGGCGCACGGTCATCTTCGATGCCGCCGCGTTGGGTATCCACACGATTCAGCTCATCGGCGGCGAGCCGACGGTTCACCCGCACTGGCGGGCTCTCACCGAATACGCGCTGTCCCTCGGGCGGCATGTGGAGGTGTACAGCAACCTGTACGCGGTCCACGAGCAGTGGTGGGAGCTGTTCACGCATCCGGCGGTGACGCTGGGGACCAGCTACTACAGCGACGAAGCAGCCGAGCACGACAAGATCACTGGGCGGAACGGGAGTTACGTCCGAACGCGACGCAACATCCGTGAGGCGGTGGAGCGGGGCGCCACGGTCCGGGCTGGGATCGTGGAAGTCCTTCCGGGGCAACGTGTCGCCGAAGCTCGTGCCGAGCTGCGATCCATGGGCGTGACCCGGATCAACGTGGACAGGGCGCGGGCAGTCGGCCGGGCGCTGTTGCCGGGGCAGTCGCCGACGCTGGATGAGATGTGCGGGAGGTGCACACGCGGGCGTGCCGCCGTCCTTCCGAACGGGGACCTTGCCGGGTGCGTGCTGGCACGGGACTTCCCTGCCGGGAATGTGCGGGAGAACCGGTTGGCGGAACTGCTCGGTGGAGAGGCTTGGGCTGACCTCGCGGCACGGATTCCGCTGCCCGCCCGGAACGCCTGCTCACCGGACGACAGCGGCGATTGCGACCCTGCGAGCACTACCGCCTGTGGGCCCAAGTACTGAGAGGCTGGGCATCATGGATTGGCACGGACCTGCGGCAAGGCTCGCGGACCAGGTGACGGACCCCGATTCCCGGTGGCTGTCGATGGTGGCGAGCGTGCCCCGTCATCAACTGGTCCCTCGATGGTGGGAGAGGGACGCCGACGGCTCGGGGTGGGTGCTGCGCGACGGTTCCAGTGATCCGGGGAGATGGATGCAAGCGGCGTACTCGGACCGGTCGCTGATCACGAGGGTTGGCGCCCTGCACGCCGACCATGCCCGCATCGGGGATCGGGCGCACGGTCGGCCCACGTCATCGGCAACGATGCCAAGCCTCGTGGTGCGCATGCTCCGGCATGGACGCCTAGGAGAAGGGCTGTCGGTCCTCGACCTGGGCACCGGGAGCGGCGGACTCACCGCCTACGCGGCCCGCCGCATCGGGGACCAGCACGTGACCAGCCTGGATGTGGACTCGCACCTGACCCGTGCGGCCGGTAAACGCCTGGCCCAACTCGGCATCCACCCCCACTTCGTCACCGCCGACGCTACGGAGCGCGTGCCGGGTACGTACGACCGGATCGTGTCCACGGTCGGCCTGCCCGCCGGTACGGGGCTGAGGCCGCTGCTCGGAGCGCTGGCACCTGGAGGACGCATTGCCACGACCCTCGGGCGAACCTGCCTGATCGTCACCGGCTGGAAGCACGCCAACGGCGATGTCGTCGGACGAGTGGAACACGACATGGCCGGATTCATGGCCACGCGCTCGGGGGACGACTACCCGCCCGAACTCACCGAACTCTTCACCACCGCGCGGACCACGGATGGGGAAGACGTCAGCACGGGGCGCTATCCCGTGGTGGACGTAGCGAACTCCTGGGAACTGCGGTCCATGCTGGAACTCACCGTGCCCGGCATGGAATTTGCCTACGAAGAACTCAACGACGGGACGCGGACGGCCTGCCTCGTCCATCCCGACGGGTCGTGGGCCCGCGCATCCGCTGTGTGGACCGACCCGCCAGAAGTGCACCAGAGCGGGCCGCGAAAGCTGTGGACCACTGTGGAACGCGTCCGCAACCGCCTCAACACTGAGGGATCGCTGCCCCTGCTCGGCGCGCGGGTTCGCATCGGGCCGGATGGCGTGTGCCACTTCTCCCGTGGCGGATGGAGAGCGTCTCTCGGAGACGGGTAGCTCTCAACAATTCTTTGGGCGCTGGCCTGTTCCCCCGGTGCCTGTGTGCTGCCTGCTTGGCCGACGGGTACCGTCCTGCCACCCACGACGGCAGTTCGTGGTGGCTCAGACCGGCATCCAGGGGTGTGAGCCCACCGTGCACCCAAAGCGGCACGCCGCTCTCCTGCCTCAGCAGCCCGGCACGTACCCGGGGGCCGGGTACGGCGTCTCCTCCGGCAGCAGCCGGCCCGCCTCGTCGTCCCGGCCCGCCCGCACCAGCCCATGGACCTCCCGGGCGAGCGCGGTGACGTCACGGATCGCCACCGTCCACTCGTCCGCGTACCGCCGCGACGCCTCCCCCGCGAGGCCCAGTTGAAGGGAGCGGTACGGGAGCCGGTTCAGGTGCAGGTCGCGCTCGGGGTCCCACTGGACGCGGGCCGGGGCCTGGCGGAGGTCGCGCTTCCACGTGGCGAGGTCCGGGTGCACGCCCCGTTCGTAGTGCGAGAGTTCGGCGTTGGCCAGCGCCCAGTCGAAGCCCTCACGGGTGATCTCGACGGCCAGGACCGTCTCCTGGCCCTCCTTGGCCGCCCAGCCGCAGCGGTACATCATCCACAGGAAGCTCGGCTTGATCCATGTCATGCGGTCCCGCTTCCAGGCGGGCGGGAAGCGTCCGTCGCGGGCGGCGGGGAGGCCGAGGGCCGGGGCGTACGCCTGGTAGACGGTGATGGTCGTGTCGGTGTGGAGCGCTCGGATTCCGTGCTGCGGTGGCTGTGGTGCGGTCATGACGTCATCCCAGCACTGCGACTTCCCGGTCGGCGAGCGAGTTTCGCGCCGGCGCGCCTGTGGCGATGCGTCAGGGAACTGCTGAGCCGGGTTGCGGAGAGCGCCTCCCCGCCGGAACGGCAGAGCGTGTTCGAGCTCTGCCGTTCCTGGTCAGGAGGCACGCGCGCGCCCCTTCAAGGGCCAGGGGCGGCAAGGACCCTAGTGTCCTACGCGGGCGAAGGGCACCCGGAAGACGTCCCAGTCGTCCTTCTCGTGGGAGGTGGAGCTGTCCGGGCCGTACGGCTCCGTCGCCGTGTCCAGCACGGTCGGGTCCTGGGGCAGGGAACCGATGGCCGACTGGCCGAAGGTGGAGACGAGCATGAGGCCGAGGCCCCTGCTCTCCAGGGTGGAACGGTCGATGCCCAGCGTCGTGAGCGGGATGTTCATCTCGTAGGTGGTGTCCTGGGCCTGGCTGTGCCCGGCGGCGAGCAGGTCCTCGTACCGTTCCGCGTCGGCCAGGTCGGCGGGCACGTATCCGGCGTTGCCGGTGGCCTTGATTCCGGTGACCACGCCGGAGGTCAGGCCGTCGGCGTACTTGTACGTGATGCCTGCGGGTCCGAACTTCTGGACGTTGGCCGGTTCGTAGTCGAAGGTGCCGGCCTCGTTCAGGCTGAAGAGGGCGGGCTGGCCCACTCCGGGCTTGCTGGAGAAGTTGGCGATGTGGTCGACCTCCCCGCGGGCGAACGAGGTGCGCAGATTCCAGGGGCCTGCCGGGCCTGCCCCGAGCAGACCTTCGCCGCCCCGGCCGGGGTCCACGTCCAGCGCGATGGACTGGGGGATGTCGCCCTGGTACGGCTTGCCGTTGTCACTGGTGGGGTAGCCCTGCGCGGGGTCGGTGACGTCCGTGACGTTGGTGAACTGCCACATGAGGTACAGGTTGGCGTCGTCCCAGGCCGCGGAGAGGGAGTACAGGTCGTAGACCGGCCCCTCGTGACTGCCGCGGAAGATACGCGGGTCGTCGTTGGCGACACCCTGGGCGACGATCATGTCCTTGGTCCACTCGGTGGCCTTGCCGTCTACCGTCACGGCCGCCGTCTGTCCGACGTGCCCACCGGGATTGGTCGCGTAGTTCGGTCCCCCGGGGTCGGGGCCCGGGTCCGGAGGTGTGGTCGGATCAGGGGTGGTCGTCGGGTCCGGGGTGGGGGTGGTGGCGCAAGGGTCGGTGGTGCCGATCTGCCCGTTCTTGACCGTCACGGTGCCGGTACCCAGGGCGTAGTTGCGGCCGCTGTTGTTGTCCCAGGTGCCCGAGCCGTTGTTGAACGTCGCCTGAAGACCGGTGGCGCCGCCCAGCTCGACGGTCTTCTTGTACCAGCCCTTGCACGCCTCCGCCATGCCGACACCGGGTGCGGTCGTCCAGGCCCCGCCTGTCGGGGCGTAGTGCAGGTTCACCGTCGGCCAGCCCGCATCCGCTGCGTAGTAGACCGTGGCCGTCGCGAGGGGGTCGGTGGTGCAGGGGTCGCTGGTCCCCACCACGCCGTCCTTGACCGTGACCGTGCCGGTACCCAGGGCGTAGTTGCGGCCGCCGTTGTTGTCCCAGGTACCCGAGCCGTTGTTGAACGTCGCCTGCAGGCCGGCGGCGCTACCCAGGTCGACGGTGGCCTTCACCCAGTCCGTGCAGGCCGGCTCCATCGTCACACCGGGCAGAGCGGTCCAGGCGCCACCGTAGGGCTGGTAGTGCAGGTCGTACGTCGTCCAGCTGCGGTTCTTGGTGGAGTAGTACACCGTCGCGGAGTTCCCGGCAGCGGCGGACGCGGTGTAGGCGGCGGATGCCGCGGCAAGGAGCGCCATCACCGCTGTCGCCGCTGCCGCGGCGAGGGGTCGTCTCATGCGCCGGTGTGAGGGGGGTGTCACGAGGATCCTCCTGGGGGGTGCCGCGGCCCTGACCGCGGTAGCCGGCTGAGCAGGCGCCAGTTCGGCGCCTGCGGGATGGAGCTCCCGTTCCGGGTCGCCCGGACATCACCTCCTGAATAATCTTGCTGAAAGTTTCAGCAAGGCGATGCGAATGTAGGGCCGCTCTGACTGGAGGTCAATACAGCGCGCAAGAAAAGGAGTTGGGCGCGACGCCGCCGCTGCACGGTGATTCCGTGGCGCTTGGGTCATCCATCGACGCTGACATTCGTCATACGGAGGTCGGTACACCCGGCTCTGCCGGTGACCGGGGTCCGGCGGCCAGTCTTTACGTATCGAGAGCGGGAGCCGCGAGGGCCTCGCCGATACGGGAGGAACCCGTCATGAGCAGCCCGGTCGCCACCGTCACCGCACCTGTTGCCGACGCTCCGGCCGGTGCCGTTCCGTTCTCGCCGCGCAAGGCCCTGCTGGACAGCCTGATGCCGTTGCTCGTGGATGTGGCGGTGCCGCTCGCCTCGTACTACGTGCTGAAGGCCGCGGGGATGGGCACGTTCGGCGCGCTGGCCTGGAGCAGTGTGGTGCCGGGGGCGCGGACCGTGTGGGGTGTGGTGCGCGACCGGCGGCTCAACGGGCTCGCGGCGCTGATGCTGACGGTCAACGTGGTGAGCCTGGCGCTGAGTCTGGTGGCCGGTGACCCGCGGCTGATGCTGCTGAAGGACAGCGGCGTCAGCAGCACCATCGGCCTGGTGTTCCTGGTGTCCGCACTGCGCGGGCGACCGATGCTCTCGGCGGGACTGCGGCCGTGGCTGACGCGGGGCGAGGCGGCCAAGTCCGCTGCGTACCAGCGACTTTCGACGGGGTCGGACGCGTTCCGGCGGGCGGAGACGCGGTTCTCGGCGGTGTGGGGTGTTGCGCTGCTCGCCGAGTGCGTGGTGCGGGGCGTGGGTGCGTACACCGTGCCGGTCGGGACGATGGTGTGGGCCGGGACCGTGGTCATGGTGGCCGCGATGGTGCTGGCGTTCGTCGTCTCGGGGCGGGTCGCTGTCGTACCGATGGAGCGGATGATCGAGGAGGCGGCCGGGACCGGCCGCTGACCTCCCACGAACCACTGCAGGGCCGCCCCGGGGGAGCGGCCCTGCAGTGCTGTGCGGTGCGGCGTCAGTGGTTGCTGGGGAAGCCCAGGTCGACGCCGGCGGGGGCGTCGGCCGGGTCGGGCCAGCGGGTGGTGGTGACCTTGCCGCGGGTGTAGAAGTGCACGCCGTCGTTGCCGTAGATGTGGTGGTCGCCGAAGAGCGAGTCCTTCCAGCCGCCGAAGGAGTGGTAGCCCACCGGCACCGGGATCGGGACGTTGATGCCGACCATGCCGGCCTCGATCTCCAGCTGGAAGCGGCGGGCGGCGCCGCCGTCGCGGGTGAAGATCGCGGTGCCGTTGCCGTACGGCGAGGCGTTCATCAGCGCCACGCCCTCCTCGTACGTGTCGACGCGCAGCACGCACAGGACCGGGCCGAAGATCTCGTCCTTGTACGCGTCCGAGTCGGTGGAGACGTTGTCGAGGAGCGAGAGACCGATCCAGTGGCCGTCCTCGAAGCCCTCGACCGTGTGGCCGGTGCCGTCGAGGACGACGTCGGCGCCCTGGGCGGCCGCGCCGGTGACGTAGGAGGCGACCTTGTCGCGGTGGGCGGCGGTGATCAGCGGGCCCATCTCGGACGTGGGGTCGGTGCCGGGACCGATCTTGATCTTCTCGGCGCGGTCCTTGATCCGGGCGACGAGGTCGTCGGCGACGGAACCGACCGCGACGACCGCGGAGATCGCCATGCAGCGCTCACCGGCGGAGCCGTACGCGGCGGAGACGGCGGCGTCGGCGGCGGCGTCGAGGTCCGCGTCCGGCAGGACCAGCATGTGGTTCTTCGCACCGCCGAGCGCCTGGACGCGCTTGCCGTTGGCGGACGCGGTGGCGTGGATGTAGCGGGCGATCGGGGTCGAGCCTACGAAGGAGACGACGGAGACGTCCGGGTGGTTCAGCAGACCGTCGACGGCGACCTTGTCACCGTGCAGGACGTTCAGGACACCGTCCGGCAGACCGGCCTCGGCGGCCAGCTCGGCAAGGAGGTTGGCGGCCGACGGGTCCTTCTCGCTCGGCTTGAGGACGAAGGTGTTGCCGCAGGCGATGGCCAGCGGGAACATCCACATCGGGACCATGGCCGGGAAGTTGAACGGCGTGATGCCGGCGACGACACCGATCGACTGGCGGATCGAGGAGACGTCGACCCGGGTGGAGACCTGTGTGGACAGTTCGCCCTTGAGCTGCGTGGTGATCCCGCACGCCAGCTCGACGATCTCCAGACCGCGGGCGACCTCGCCCAGCGCGTCCGAGTGCACCTTGCCGTGCTCGGCGGTGATCAGCGCGGCGATCTCGTCGCGGTGGGCGTCCAGCAGCGCGCGGTAGCGGAACAGGATCGCCGTGCGGGCGGAGAGCGATGAGGTGCCCCATGTCGCGTACGCCGCCTTCGCGGACGCCACCGCGGCGTCCACCTCGTCCGGGGAGGCGAGCGCGACCTGGGTGGTGACGGCTCCGGTGGCCGGGTCGGTGACCGGGCCGTAGTTGCCCGACGCGCCCTCGACGGTCTTGCCACCGATCCAGTGGTTGACGGTCTTCATGCTGTGTCTCCTTCAGAGAGGGGGTGGGCGGCGTCGGCCGGTGAGGCGTCGTTCGTACTCTTCCCGTGCGGGGACCGACGACGGGCAAAGCGGCCTTTGCGGCCATGCCGACATCCCACCACGCCCGCGCCGGAGGGGGGCCCGACACTGTGTCTGCCGTTTCGGTACGCGTGTAGACACAAGGAGGGCGGCCCGGGACGCCGCGACCGGCCCGGCCCGCGGGGGGCGACGGGATACCTCCGGCGCGGGGCCGTAGCGAGCGGGGAGCTTCGCTCGCACTTCGCTCCTGCCAGGGCGAAGCGGCCGCCTGCGCCGGAGGCGATCTGTGCATGGGCGTCACGCGGTACGTACGCGAAGGCGGGCCCCCCGCTGAACACGCTCTTCCGGCCCAGCAGTTCAAAGATCTCATCTGAGATGTGCACCGTACAGCCACCGGTCAACGGCAGTACGGTCCACTCGCTCTCCTCGGTGACAAGTGTGTGAACTCCTCCCGTCCCCGGGTCCCGGCCGCCGCCCCGGGAGTGACGTCACGGCAGTACGCGGTGTTGTCCCCGAAGAGAGGGCGGGGCCCGCCGTCCCAGGCACCCGGCCGCCGTCACCGCATCGTTCGAGGAGTACCCCACCGTGATCCGTACGACTCCGCCGTTCCGCCGCCCGGCCCAGGGTTCGGCCCTGGCCGCGCTCGTCCTGGCCGCCGCTCTCGCCGTGGCGCCCGGCGCCGCAGCCGACGAGAGCAACGCGACCCCGCCCGGCTCCAGCCCCGTCTGCGCCTTCTACGACGGGGACGGGCTGACCGCCTTCGGAGAAGAGGGCGAGCGCGTCTCCCAGGTGCAGTGCATGCTCGCCAACCGGCGCTACCTGCCGTGGGAGGCGGTCGACGGCGTGTTCGGAGCCCGGACCCTCGCCGCCGTCCTGCGTTTCCAGGCCGACCACCCGCCGCTCGTCCCGGACGGCCTCGTCGGCCCGCGCACCTGGTCGGCGCTCTGGCACGCCTGACGGCCGGGGTGCGCCCGGGGGCCGGGGTACGCACCCGGGCCCTCGGGCATCCCGGGCGCACCCGCCGGATACAACCGGCCCCTTGCACCCATGCGTTCCTTCTGTCACAGCGGTGACCTACTCGTCACGCATGTCTCCGTTACGCGGGTTTTCCGTCACAGGCGATCGACAGGCCCACCCCACCTCCCGTCGCCCTCGTTCACCGGCCAGAGGCTGAGTGATCGACAGCGTCCGCGCCGCAGCTCCCCCGACGGCCCCCAGGCCACCGCTGCGGCGCAGCGCAGAGAGGTGGCACGCATGACGGACAGAAGGCTCTGGTCCTACAAGGACATCGCCGCACACATCCGGGTGCAGCCGGACACGGTCCGCTCCTACCGCAAGCACGGTCTCCTGCCCGCTCCGGACCACGTGGAGGGCGGAAAGCCCTACTGGTACGCGGACACCGTCCGCGCCTGGGTCGCCGCCCGCCCGGGCAACCGGGGCCGACGGGAGTGACCACCGGCTCACTCGGTTGGCCCAGGGCCCCGGGGGCCACTCGCATTCATACCCCCTAGGGGTATATAGTCGTGAGTGTGGAAGCGCACCGGCCTTCCCGGAGTCCCCCTGGGCCCCTGCCGCCACATCCATTTGTGCTCGTCGAAGAGGAGAACACGATGACCGCCGAGACCCAGCTCCCCCAGGCGACCGGCTCCTGCTGCTCGCCCAGCGGCTCCTGCCACGACAGCGCGGACACGGGCGCCGAGCAGGGCGGCGTGACCACCGTCTACCAGGTGACCGGCATGACCTGCGGGCACTGCGAGGGCGCGGTCTCCGAGGAGATCTCCGCCATCGAGGGTGTCACCTCGGTGAAGGCCGTGGCGTCCACCGGGCAGGTGACGGTGGTCTCCCGGTCCCCGCTGGACGACGAAGCCGTGCGCGCCGCGGTCGACGAGGCGGGTTACGAGCTCGCCGGCCGGGCCTGACCGCATCGGGATCCACGGCACCCGCATCACCCCTTCGCCGCCGGGCCGGGCCGACCAGCAGATACTGGTGGGGCACGGCCCGGTCGGCGTTTCAGGAGTTCGGACATGCACAGCGCAACAGAGGTCGAGGCCGCGACGGCGGAGAGCTCGCAGGCCGAGCTCACGATCGGCGGGATGACCTGCGCGTCCTGCGCGGCACGCGTCGAGAAGAAGCTGAACCGGATGGACGGCGTCAGCGCCACCGTCAATTACGCGACGGAGAAGGCCCGGGTCTCGTACGGCCCCGGAACCGGCCTCGCGGACCTGATCGCCACGGTCGAGAAGACCGGCTACACAGCGAAACCCGTACCCCGCCCGGCACCGGCGCCCCCTGCCCCGGCCCCCTCCGCCCCGGCGACCGCGGCCCCGGCATCGGCATCGGCATCGGCATCGGCCGAGCCGCCGGGCCCCGCCGCCACCGACGTCCCGCCGACCCAGGCCCAGGCCCCAGCCCCGGCCCCGGCCCCGGCTGCGGACGACGGCGCCGAGACCCGCACCGGCACCGATGACGGCCCCGCCCCCGCTCTCGCCGCACTGCGGCAACGGCTCATCGTCTCGGCCCTCCTCGCCGCCCCCGTCGTGCTGCTCGCGATGGCCCCGGCCCTCCAGTTCGACAACTGGCAGTGGCTCTCCCTGACCCTCGCCGCCCCCGTCGTCATCTGGGGCGGGCTGCCCTTCCACCGCGCCACCTGGACCAACCTCCGGCACGGCGCGGCCACCATGGACACCCTGGTCTCGGTCGGGACCCTCGCCGCCTTCGGCTGGTCGCTCTGGGCCCTGTTCCTCGGCGACGCCGGAATGCCCGGCATGAGGCACGGCTTCGACTTCACCGTGTCCCGCGCCGACGGGGCCTCCACCATCTATCTGGAGGTCGCGGCCGGGGTCGTCACCTTCATCCTGCTGGGCCGCTACCTGGAGGCGAAGTCCAAGCGGAAGGCCGGTTCCGCTCTCCGCGCGCTGATGCACCTGGGCGCCAAGGACGTCGCGGTCCTGCGGGACGGCGCGGAGGTACGCGTCCCGGTGGGCCGGCTCGCCGTCGGCGATCGCTTCGTCGTCCGCCCCGGCGAGAAGGTCGCCACCGACGGCACCGTCGTCGAGGGCACCTCGGCGGTGGACGCGTCGATGCTCACCGGCGAGTCCGTGCCCGTCGACGTGCGCCCCGGTGACGCCGTCACCGGCGCCACCGTGAACGCCTCCGGCCGGCTCGTCGTCGAGGCCACCCGGGTCGGCGCCGACACCCAGCTGGCCCGGATGGCCCGGCTCGTCGAGGACGCGCAGAACGGCAAGGCCGAGGTGCAGCGGCTGGCCGACCGGATCTCGGCGGTGTTCGTCCCCGTGGTCCTGGTGATCGCCCTGGTCACCCTGGTCGCCTGGCTGCTGGTGACGGACGACGTGACGGCCTCGTTCACGGCCGCCGTCGCCGTACTGATCATCGCCTGCCCGTGCGCCCTGGGCCTCGCCACCCCGACCGCCCTCATGGTCGGCACCGGACGCGGCGCCCAGCTCGGCATCCTGATCAAGGGCCCCGAAGTCCTGGAGACCACCCGCCGCGTCGACACCATCGTCCTCGACAAGACCGGCACCGTCACCACCGGAAAGATGACCCTCCAGACCGTCCACACCGCACCCGGCACCACCGAGACCGACGTCCTGCGCCTCGCCGGAGCCCTGGAACACGCCTCCGAACACCCCATCGCCCAGGCCGTCGCCACCGGAGCCACCGACCGCACGGGCACCGCGCTCCCCACCCCTGAGGACTTCGCCAACGTGCCCGGACTCGGCGTCCAGGGCATCGTCGAGGGCCACACCGTGCTCGTCGGCCGTCCCCGGCTGCTCGCCGACGCCGGAATCGGCCTGCCCGACGCGCTGGCCGCCGCGGTGACGGAGGCGGCCGCCCAGGGCCGTACCGCGATCGCGGTCGCCTGGGACGGCGAGGCACGCGGTGCCCTCGAAGTCGCCGACGCGGTCAAGGAGACCAGCGCGGCCGCGGTCGCCGACCTCCGCGCGCTCGGCCTGACACCGATCCTGCTGACCGGCGACAACCGGGCGGTCGCGGAATCCGTGGCCCGCGCCGTCGGAATCGACGAGGTCCGCGCCGAGGTGCTCCCCGAGGAGAAAGCGCACGTCATCGAGCGCCTCCAGGCCGAGGGGCGTTCGGTCGCCATGGTCGGTGACGGGGTCAACGACGCGGCGGCACTGGCCACCGCGGACCTCGGTCTGGCGATGGGCACGGGCACGGACGCCGCGATCGAGGCGAGCGATCTGACGCTCGTTCGTGGAGATCTCAAGGTGGCAGCCGATGCCATCCGGCTCTCCCGGCGCACCCTGGCCACCATCAGGGGCAACCTTTTCTGGGCATTCGGCTACAACGTTGCCGCCCTACCCCTTGCGGCATTTGGCCTGCTCAACCCTATGATTGCGGGAGCGGCGATGGCCTTCTCCTCGGTCTTCGTCGTGACGAACAGCCTGCGCCTGCGGTCCTTCACGTAATTTCCACAAAGAGACCTAGATCACACCGATTCAGGGGTAACCATTCGGTGGGTTCGCGAGTCTAAGAGTGCGATGCCAAAGGATGTCTTGGGGGACGTCCGACGGAGGGTCTTGGGGGACGCTCCGGGCAAGCGTTGGCCGGGGCACGTGCACCGGGGAGCTTTGAGCGGCCCTCCCGTCGGTACGTACCCCGGCAGACCGCAGGCGGCACGCGCAGGCGGTACGAGGAACAGCGCAGGACCAGAACGACCCAGCAGTACCGAGGAACCCAGGAGCTTCGGCTCCCACTGAACGCCCGGCCGGATCCCGTGGGGGGAATCCGCTCCGGGATATGGGAAGCGCCTCGTTGTCGGCCCGTGGGGGGATCGACGGCGGGGCGCTTCTCGCTTTCCGGCGGGAGCGCTCCCGCCGGTCCGCCCGCGATGCCGCTGCCGGCACCCGGGCAAGCAAATCGCCCCGGACACCGCGCTCTGTGCGAAAGCGCGGCAGTCGGGGCGAAGGCAACCGGCCCACGGGGCCGGGGTGGTGCGGGGGTGGTCCGGAGGTCAGCGACCCTCGACCGGGACGAAGTCGCGCAGGACCTCGCCGGTGTAGATCTGGCGCGGGCGGCCGATGCGGGAACCCGGCTCCTTGATCATCTCGTGCCACTGGGCGATCCAGCCCGGAAGGCGGCCGATCGCGAAGAGCACGGTGAACATCTCGCTCGGGAAGCCCATGGCCCGGTAGATCAGACCGGTGTAGAAGTCCACGTTGGGGTAGAGGTTGCGCGAGACGAAGTACTCGTCGGAGAGCGCGTGCTCCTCCAGCTTGAGCGCGATGTCGAGCAGCTCGTCGGACTTGCCGAGCGAGGACAGCACATCGTGGGCCGCGGCCTTGATGATCTTGGCGCGCGGGTCGAAGGACTTGTACACCCGGTGGCCGAAGCCCATCAGGCGGACGCCGTCCTCCTTGTTCTTCACCTTCTGGATGAAGCTGTCGACATCGCCACCGTTGGCCTGGATGCCCTCGAGCATCTCCAGCACCGACTGGTTGGCGCCACCGTGCAGGGGGCCCCACAGCGCCGAGATGCCGGCGGAGATCGAGGCGAACATGTTCGCCTGCGAGGAGCCGACCAGACGCACGGTGGAGGTCGAACAGTTCTGCTCGTGGTCCGCGTGCAGGATGAGCAGCTTCTCGAGCGCCGAGACGACGACCGGGTCCGGCACGTACTCCTGGGCGGGGACCGAGAAGGTCATGCGCAGGAAGTTCTCGACGTAGCCGAGGTCGTTGCGCGGGTAGACGAACGGGTGACCGATCGACTTCTTGTACGCGTACGCCGCGATGGTCGGCAGCTTGGCCAGCAGCCGGATCGTCGAGAGGTGGCGCTGCTCCTCGTCGAACGGGTTGTGGCTGTCCTGGTAGAACGTGGACAGCGCGCTGACGACCGAGGACAGCATGGCCATCGGGTGGGCGTCGCGCGGGAAGCCGTCGAAGAACCGCTTGACGTCCTCGTGCAGCAGCGTGTGCTGGGTGATCTCGTTCTTGAAGGCCGACAGCTCGTCGACCTTCGGAAGCTCACCGTTGATGAGCGTGTACGCGACCTCAAGGAACGTCGACTGCTCGGCGAGCTGCTCGATGGGGTAGCCGCGGTACCGCAGGATGCCCTGCTCGCCGTCGAGGTAGGTGATGGCCGATTTATAGGCAGCGGTGTTGCCGTATCCGCTGTCCAGCGTCACCAGACCGGTGTTCGCCCGGAGCTTCCCGATGTCGAAGCCCTTGTCGCCGACGGTGCTGTCGATCACCGGGTAGGTGTACTCGTCATCGCCGTACCGCAGTACTACAGCGTTGCTGGTGTGCTCGCTCACGTCATCCCTCACCGACGTAGTGCCTCTTCTTCGAGGTTCCCTGACTGTCTCCACCCTCCCCCATTTGGCTCAGGAGAGTGCACTCGGGGTCGTCCATTGGACCTACTCGCGGCACTGAGTGCCGCGAACTTATTCATCCTGCCCCCTTGACTGCGGTTGCGGAAGACCTCCGTGATGTTTCCCACCGATTTGATCGATCATTTTTTCCGAGGAACCTCCGTGGATCCTCCTTCCGTGCCTCCGCGCAGCCGGTAATCCAGCGCCGTACAACGTCTGCCTGCGGAAACCGTGCGGACCGCCTGGCCGATCGCCTGCCGGGAGCCGACCAGCACCACGAGCTTCTTCGCCCTCGTCACGGCGGTGTACAGCAGGTTCCGCTGGAGCATCATCCAGGCGCTCTTCGTGACGGGGATGACGACGGCCGGGTACTCGCTGCCCTGGGAGCGATGGATCGTCATGGCGTACGCGTGGGACAGCTCGTCGAGCTCGTCGAAGTCGTAGCTGATCTCCTCGTCCTCGTCGGTGAGCACGCTCAGCTTCTGTTCGTCCAGGTCGAGGGCGGTGACGACGCCGACGGTGCCGTTGAAGACACCGTTCTCCCCCTTGTCGTAGTTGTTGCGGATCTGGGTGACCTTGTCGCCGACGCGGAACACCCGGCCGCCGAACCGCTTCTCGGGCAGGTCGGGGCGGCCCGGGGTGATGGCCTGCTGGAGCAGCCCGTTGAGATGACCGGCCCCGACCGGGCCGCGGTGCATCGGCGCGAGCACCTGTACGTCCCGGCGCGGGTCGAGCCCGAACTTGGCCGGGATACGACGGGCCGCGACATCCACGGCCAGCACCCCGGCGTCCTCCGTCTCGTCCTCCACGAAGAGGAAGAAGTCGCTGAGCCCCTGGGTGAGGGGCGGTACGCCCGAGTTGATGCGGTGGGCGTTGGTGACGACGCCGGACTGCTGGGCCTGGCGGAAGATGGTGGTCAGCCGGACCGCCGGGACGGGGCTGCCGTCGGCGAGCAGATCCCGCAGCACCTCCCCCGCGCCGACCGAGGGCAGCTGGTCCACATCGCCGACCAGCAGCAGATGGGCCCCGGGCGCCACGGCCTTGACCAGCTTGTTGGCGAGCAGCAGGTCGAGCATCGACGCCTCGTCGACGACGACGAGATCGGCGTCGAGCGGCCGGTCCCGGTCGTACGCCGCGTCCCCGCCCGGCTTGAGCTCCAGCAGCCGGTGCACGGTGGAGGCCTCGGCCCCGGTCAGCTCGGAGAGCCGCTTCGCCGCCCGCCCCGTGGGCGCCGCCAGCACCACCTTCGCCTTCTTCGCGCGGGCCAGCTCCACGATCGACCGGACGGTGAACGACTTCCCGCAGCCCGGCCCGCCGGTCAGCACGGCCACCTTCCGGCTGAGCGCGAGCCGTACGGCGGCCTCCTGCTCGGGCGCCAGGGTCGCCCCCGTACGCCCGGCGAGCCACTTCAACGCCACGTCCCAGTCCACGTCCCCGAAGGCCGGCATCCGCTCCTCCGGCGTCCGCAGCAGCCGCCGCACCTGGGCGGCCAGGGCGATCTCGGCCCGGTGGAACGGCACCAGATAGACGGCCGTGATCGGCTCACCGCCTTCGGGCGACGGCACCTTCTCCCGTACGACACCCTCCGGCTCCGCGGCGAGCTCGGCCAGGCACTCGATGACGAGCCCGGTGTCGACCTGGAGGAGCTTGACCGCGTCCGCGATGAGCCGTTCCTCGGGCAGGAAGCAGTGCCCCTGATCGCTGGACTGCGACAGCGCGTACTGCAGCCCGGCCTTGACTCGCTCCGGGCTGTCGTGCGGAATGCCGACGGCCTGGGCGATCCGGTCCGCGGTCAGGAAGCCGATGCCCCAGACGTCGGCGGCCAGCCGGTAGGGCTGGTTCTTCACGACGGAGATCGAGGCGTCCTCGTACTTCTTGTAGATACGGACGGCGATGGAGGTCGAGACGCCGACGCTCTGGAGGAAGACCATGACCTCCTTGATCGCCTTCTGCTCCTCCCACGCGGCGGCGATCATCTTCGTCCGCTTCGGCCCGAGCCCGGGGACCTCGACCAGACGCTTCGGCTGCTGCTCGATGATGTCGAGGGTGTCCACGCCGAAGTGGGTGGTGATCCGGTCGGCCATCACCGGCCCGATGCCCTTGATCAGCCCGGAACCGAGGTAGCGGCGGATGCCCTGGATCGTGGCAGGGAGGATCGTCGTGTAGTTCTCGACGGTGAACTGCTTGCCGTACTGCGAGTGCGAGCTCCACCGCCCCTCCATCCGCAGCGACTCACCGGGCTGCGCCCCGAGCAGCGACCCGACGACGGTGAGCAGGTCGTTGGCACCACGCCCGGTGTCGACGCGCGCGACCGTGTAGCCGTTCTCCTCGTTCGCGTACGTGATGCGCTCGAGTACGCCTTCGAGGACGGCCATGTTCGGTGCGGGCGATGTCGTGGAGGACGTCGTGGAGGACCTGGTGGACATGGTCGTGACGGTACCGGGCGGGGCTGACATAGCGGGGGGAATGACCATCGAGGACTGGAAAACCATTGGCGACATGATCGGTGCGGCCGTGCTGCCCCCGAAGGAGCGCCCCGACCCGGTGGACGCCCTGGCCGTGTTCGTCGCAGCCGCCCACGGCGGAGGCACCGTGCTGACCTCGGACACCCATGACATCGAGGCGTACGCCGCCACGTTGCCGGGGGCCGACGTGTCGGCCGTGGCCGTCTGACCCCGGCCGGGCAGGTCAGCCGGGCGAGGTCAGCCGGCCACCGCCGTGAGCGAGCGCCGGTGCTTCGGGGTCTCGATCTCGTCGATCAGCGCGACCGCCAGGTCGGCGTAGGAGAAGGACGGGGCGCCGTCGGCGATCACCTGCTCGCCGCCCGTCCGGTACCGGCCGGTCCTCGGCGCCGCGTCGTCCAGCATCACGGGCGGCGGGGCGATGACGAGCCAGTCGATGTCCGTCTCGGCGGCGCGGAGCACGTCGAGTTCGGCGGAGTGCCCGAGCGAGAAGGCCCGCGCCTCCTCGGGGAAGCCGGGGGCGTCGTGGACGGCCACGCCGGGCGCGGTCTCCAGTACGGACCCGATGCCGATGAGCACCAGTCGCCCGACGCCCGCCCGGGCCAGCCCGTCGAGCAGGGCGTGGGTCGCGCTCACATAGAAGTCCCGCGACGGCACGTCCATCCGGCCGGCCGCGTTGATCGCGGCGTCGTGTCCGGCTGCGGTCCCGGCGACGCTGTCCGCCTGGGTGACATCACCGACGACGACGCTGACACCGTCAGCGGTCGGCCCCTTGTACGCGGCCACGTCCCGCACGACCGCCGTGACCTGATGCCCGCGCGCGACGGCCTCCGCGACCGCCCTCCGGCCCGCACGTCCGCCCGCTCCGAAAACGACGATTCTGCTGCCCATGGGGTTCCCCTCACCAAGGCCCGCG
Source organism: Streptomyces sp. NBC_00236 (assembly GCF_036195045.1). Taxonomy (NCBI): domain Bacteria; kingdom Bacillati; phylum Actinomycetota; class Actinomycetes; order Kitasatosporales; family Streptomycetaceae; genus Streptomyces; species Streptomyces sp. NBC_00236. The sequence goes on from NZ_CP108100.1 coordinate 2,721,407, forward strand.
GACCGCAGGCCGATGCAGCGGACGCTAGCCCCGCACCCCATGGTTTCCGCAACGATAGTTACGTACGCTCGTCGGCGTGAGCCAACCACTTGATCCCGAAATGTTCACGGGCTGCTCCCACCACACCTCGCCGTTGCGCATCGGCGGCAAATGGACCGCCCGGATCATCAGGTGCCTGGAGGCCGGCCCCCGGCGCTTCTCCGAACTGGAGGTCCCGCTGCGCGGCATCACGCCCAAGGTGCTGACCGAGACGCTGCGGTCGATGGAACGGGACGGCCTGGTCACCCGTACCGTCGGTGGCGGGATCCCGCCCCGGGTGGACTACGAACTGAGCGCTCTCGGCCGGTCGCTGCTCACCCCGATGGCCGCCTGCTGCGCGTGGGCGGCGGCGCATCTGCCGGAACTGGAGGACGCGCGGGAGGCGTACGAGGGCAACCTTGCCCCCGCGCCCCTGCCCGAGGCGGCCACCGGGCGGTGACCGGTCCGCCCTGCTGCCGGGGCCCTGTCCCAGCACGGACTTCGACCCGCGTTCCCGGACTGCTTTCCCGGACAGCGGACGGCGGGTCCGGAAGCCCCAACTGCCCTGCCGGATGAGGCAGGTCCGTGAACGAACAGCGTTCAGCGCCGTCCACGGTCAGCCGCCGCTTCCAGCCGTCCGGCCGCTCACCGCCCAGGCCCGGGCCGTGAGCGCGATGGATCCGTCCGGCCCTCCGGGGACAGCCGCGCCGAGTGCGTCACGTACCCGGTCCCGGTGGGCGGGCGGGAGGGCGGACACATAGGTCGGTGCAGGGCCCTGCCCTGCCAGGAACGGGTCCCACAGATCGGCGAAGTCGGTGAAGACGGTGGCCACTTCGACCGAGGTGGCCGACACATCGACGAGCCCGGCCTCGGCCCATACCGCGCGCAGCCGCTCCGGACGGCACACGGGGAACCGGCGCGCCTCGTCCCGTGCGGAAGCGGCCGCATCCACCGTGATGGCGGCGTCCCAGAAGCGGCGGATGAGCTCCATGCCGTCGGCGTAGTCCCACACGTACGCCGCGATCAGGCCGCCCGGCCCGACCACCCGGGCCATCTCCGCCACCGCCGCACCGGGTGCGGGAAGGAAGTTCAGGGCCAGGCCACTGACAGCCACGTCGCACGCTTCGTCGCGCACCGGGAGCGACATCGCGTCCGCCACGGTGAAGTACGTGGAAACCGGCGCCGTGGCTCGGGCCGAGGCCACGAACCCCTCCGACCGGTCGACCCCCACCACCGACCGAGGCGCGCACCGGGCCGTCACCACCGCCGACAGCACACCGGTACCGCATCCCACGTCCACCCACCGCAGCCCGTCCGGACAGTCGAGCCACGCCGTGAACTCCTCCGCGACAAGCCGACTCCACCGGCCCATGTACCGCTCGTAGGCGGCCCCGGTCGTCCACACGTCGAACCGCTGGCCAGTCATGGCACCACGGCCCCCGCCCGGCATCACACCTACTGACGGGCGCCCTTGATGTGGTCGATGACCTCGTTGAAATCCTTCGTGGGGGAGAAGTCCATGTACTCACAGTCCTCAAGCGCTTCCGGGGCATGCCCAGGGGCCCAGTAGAACGCCTGCCCCGCCTCGTAGATCTCGTCCCCGTGCTGCGTCCGCATCTTCAGGCGGCCCTTGAACAGGTATCCCCAGTGGGGGCACGGGCACAGGTCGTCGGGCAGCCCCTTGAGGGCGGGCGCCATGTCCGTGCCCTTGGGGAACTTCGCGAACGCGACGGCCATGTCTCCCCCGATGTCCTGCAAGCGCAACTCCACGCCGCCGTCCTCGATCGCGACGGGAGCGTCGTTCCGTGTCGTCGTCGGCATCACTCCTCCGTTTCCGGCCCCTTCGGGACCTGCGGACTCGTTCCCTTCAAGCCTGGGCCCGATGGTTCCGCCGCGCGACATATGGGGCGACAGCCGACGGAGGAGACGCCTGGGCAAGGCCGGCCGCATCTTCGGCTCGCGCTCGCCCAGCGGCATCCTGACCTTGATCCCGGTCGCCGCCGCACCCCCGCGCAGGTCATCCGGCGCCCGGTCGGTCAGCCGAGCTCGACCGACTACAGCGAAACGGGGCCCGGTCCTCGGACCGAGCCCCTCTCGCTCTCCCCCTGTCAGGCGCCTCCCGATCCCCCCGGACCCCTCCCCGGAAGCTCCTGACTACACATACGACACGGCAGGGCACGGAAGGGTTGCACGCCGGGGCAATCTTTTTGCCCCGGCGGCCGGGTCGGCCCGGCGTACGGGTTCAGCAGGCGTGCTCCGCGTAACGGGCGGCGACCTCGGCCAGGACCTCCGCGCCGTCGCGTGCCCACAGGTCCTCGTTGAAGATCTCCACCTCGATCGGGCCGTCGAAGCCGGTGGCCTCCACCGCCGTGCGGAAGCCACGGAAGTCCACACTGCCGTCGCCGAGTTGGCCACGGCCCAGCAGGACGCCCGCCGGGAGCGGGGTGATCCAGTCGGCGAGCTGGAAGGAGTGGATCCGGCCCGCCGCGCCCGCCCGGGCGATCTGGGCGGGAGCCTGGTCGTCCCACCAGAGGTGGTACGTGTCGACGACCACGCCGACCTGGTCGGCCGGGAAGCGTTCCGCGATGTCCAGGGCCTGCGACAGGGTGGAGACCACGCAGCGGTCCGAGGCGAACATCGGGTGCAGCGGCTCGATGGCCAGGCGTACGCCTCGTTCGGCCGCGTAGGGAGCCAGTTCGGCCAGGGCGTCCGCGATGCGTTCGCGGGCGCCGTACAGGTCCTTGCTGCCCTCCGGGAGGCCGCCCGAGACCAGGACCAGGGTGTCCGTGGACAGACCCGCCGCCTCGTCGAGCGCCGCACGGTTGTCGTCCAGGGCGCGGGCCCGCTCGGCCGGGTCGAGGGCGGTGAAGAAGCCGCCCCGGCAGAGGCTGGTGACGGACAGGCCGGAGTCGGCGAGGAGACGGGCGGTCGCCTCCACGCCGTACTCCTGGACGGGGGCCCGCCACAGGCCGACCTTGTCGACGCCCGCCTTCGCGCAGCCCTCGGCCAGCTCGGGCAGCGACCACTGCTTGATGGTCTCCTGGTTGATGGAGAGACGGCCGTCGCTCATCGGGTGCCTCCGTTGACCGTGAGGAACGCGCGCATGCGGGACTCGGCCCGTTCCGGGTCGGGGAACAGGCCCAGGGTGTCGGCCAGTTCGTAGGCCTTCGCCAGGTGCGGCAGTGAGCGGGCCGACTGCAGGCCGCCCACCATCGTGAAGTGGTCCTGGTGGCCGGCCAGCCAGGCGAGGAACACCACGCCCGTCTTGTAGTAGCGGGTGGGTGCCTGGAAGAGGTGGCGGGACAACTCGACCGTCGGGTCGAGGAGTTCACGGAAGCCCTTGGTGTCTCCGGTGTCCAGGACCCGTACCGCGTGCGCGGCCAGCGGGCCGAGCGGGTCGAAGATGCCGAGCAGTGCGTGGCTGAACCCCCGGTCGTCGCCGGCGATCAGCTCGGGGTAGTTGAAGTCGTCCCCGGTGTAGCAGCGCACTCCGCCCGGCAGTCGGCGGCGGACGTCGATCTCGCGCTCCGCGTCGAGGAGTGAGATCTTGATGCCGTCGACCTTGTCGGGGTGTTCGGCGATGACCTGGAGGAAGGTGTCGGTCGCCGCGTCCAGGTCGGTGGAGCCCCAGTAGCCGTCCAGCGCGGGGTCGAACATCGGGCCCAGCCAGTGCAGGATGACCGGTTCGGTGGCCTGGCGCAGGAGGTGCGCGTACGTGTCCAGGTAGTCCTGCGGGCTCTTCGCCGCGGCGGCGAGTGCGCGGGACGCCATCAGGATGGCCTGGGCGCCGCTCTCCTCGACGAGGGCGAGCTGCTCCTCGTACGCGGAACGCACCTCGGCGAGCGTGGCCGGGCCGGCGGGGAGCTGGTCGGTGCCGACGCCGCAGGCGATGGCCCCGCCGACGGACCTGGCCTCGGCGGCCGAGCGGCGGATCAGCTCGGCGGCGCCCGCCCAGTCCAGGCCCATGCCGCGCTGGGCGGTGTCCATCGCCTCGGCGACGCCCAGGCCGTGCGACCAGAGGTGGCGGCGGAAGGCGAGGGTGGCGTCCCAGTCGACGGCGGCCGGGGAGTCGGGGCTGATGTCGGCGTACGGGTCGGCGACGACGTGCGCGGCGGAGAAGACCGTACGGGAGGCGAGCGGCGCTCCGCCGGGGGCGAGGTCGAACGGGGTGGTGCGGGGCTCGTACCGGCCCTGCGGAAGGTGGATGGTCACGAGGTCAACTCCGGTGATTCCTGCGGGAGGTGGCAGCTCGCGAGGTGATCTCCGAGGCCCCCTGACAGAAGGTGGCAGGTCACAGGGTCAGCTCCGGAACGTCGAAGCGGCGGCCCTCGGCGGAGGACTTGAGGCCGAGCTCGGCGAGCTGGACACCGCGGGCGCCGGCCATCAGGTCCCAGGCGTACGGCTCGTCGAGCACGATGTGGCGGAGGAACAGCTCCCACTGGGCCTTGAAGCCGTTGTCGAAGACCGCGTTGTCGGGGACTTCCTGCCACTGGTCGCGGAAGGACTCGGTGACCGGGAGGTCCGGGTTCCAGACCGGCTTGGGGGTCGCCGAGCGGTGCTGGACGCGGCAGTTGCGCAGGCCCGCGACGGCGGAGCCGTGGGTGCCGTCGACCTGGAACTCCACGAGCTCGTCGCGGTTGACGCGGACCGTCCAGGAGGAGTTGATCTGGGCGACGGCGCCGCCCTCCAGCTGGAAGATGCCGTACGCGGCGTCGTCCGCGGTCGCGGCGTAGGGCTTGCCGTGCTCGTCCCAGCGCTCGGGAACGTGCGTCTGGACGTGCGCCTGGACGGTGGTGACCCGGCCGAACAGCTCGTGGAGCACGTACTCCCAGTGCGGGAACATGTCGACGACGATGCCGCCGCCGTCCTCCGCGCGGTAGTTCCAGGAGGGACGCTGGGCCTCCTGCCAGTCGCCCTCGAAGACCCAGTAGCCGAACTCGCCGCGCACGGAGAGGATCTCGCCGAAGAAGCCGCCGTCGATGAGGCGCTTCAGCTTCAGCAGGCCCGGCAGGAAGATCTTGTCCTGGACGACGCCGTGCTTGATGCCGGCGTCCCGGGCGAGGCGGGCGAGGTCCAAGGCGCCCTCGACGTCGGTGGCGGTGGGCTTCTCCGTGTAGATGTGCTTGCCCGCCGCGATGGCCTTCTTGATCGCCTCGACGCGCGCCGAGGTGACCTGGGCGTCGAAGTAGATGTCGATGGTGTCGTCGGCGAGGACCGCGTCGAGGTCGGTCGACCACTCGGTCAGGCCGTGCTGCTCGGCGAGCGCCTCCAGCGCGTGGGCGCGGCGGCCGACGAGGACCGGCTCGGGCCACAGCACGTCGCCGTTGCCGAGATCGAGGCCGCCCTGCTCGCGGATCGCGAGGACCGAGCGCACCAGGTGCTGCCGGTATCCCATGCGACCCGTGACGCCGTTCATGGCGATGCGCACTGTCCTGCGTGTCACGAAAGTTCCTCCATACAGCCGTAGCAAGCGCTTTCTATGCGGTATGACGCTAGCCTGCCGACAGCGGCCTGGACAAGAGGGGGCGCGCTGATTGGTTTGGTCCACTCCTGCTTTGGTCCCATCCCCCTCATCACTCCTCGGAGGAATGCGATGACAGTCACCCTGGCGGACGTGGCGGCTCGCGCCCGGGTGTCCCCGGCCACCGTCTCCCGCGTACTGAACGGCAATTACCCGGTGGCGGCGTCCACCCGGGAGCGGGTCCTGCGTGCGGTGGACGACCTGGACTACGTGCTGAACGGGCCCGCGAGTTCACTCGCCGCGGCCACGTCCGACCTGATCGGGATCCTCGTCAACGACATCGCCGACCCGTTCTTCGGGATCATGGCGGGCGCGGCGCAGACGGAGATCGGCGGTCCGGGCGACGGTTCGGGCCGGGCGGGCGGCGAGAAGCTCGCGATCGTCTGCAACACCGGTGGCACCCCGGAGCGCGAACTCACCTACCTGACCCTGCTCCAGCGCCAGCGCGCCGCCGCGGTCGTCCTCACCGGTGGTGCGGTCGAGGACCCGGCCCACCAGGCCGCGGTCTCCGCGAAACTGGCGAAACTCGCGGATGCGGGGACGCGGGTGGTGCTGTGCGGGCGCCCGCCGCTGGCCGACAACACCTCAGTGGTGGCCGCGCTGGCCTTCGACAACCGCGGTGGCGGCCGGCGCCTCACCGAGCACCTGCTCTCGCTGGGCCACCGCGACATCGGCTATGTCGCGGGCCCGGTGGAGCGGACCACGACCCGCCACCGGCTGGAGGGCCACCGCGACGCGATGAAGGCCGTGGGGGTCGTGGGCGACGAGGAGCGGCTCACCGTGCACGGCTCCTACGACCGGCGCTCCGGCTACGACGCCACGGTCGAACTCCTGCGCCGCGAACCGGAGATCACCGCCGTGGTCGCGGCGAACGACACGGTCGCCCTGGGCGCCGCCGCGGCGATCCGCGACCGCGGTCTGCGCATCCCCGAGGACATCTCGGTGGCGGGCTTCGACGACCTGCCGTTCTCGGTGGACGTGGTCCCGGCCCTGACGACCGTAAGGCTGCCGCTGTTCGAGGCGGGGGCCCGGGCGGGCCGGCTGGCGACAGGCAAGGAGGCCCCGCCGCCGGGCGGCATCGCGACGATCGCCGCGGAGCTGATGGTGCGCGGGTCGACGGCCGCGCCGCGGGGATGAGTCGGGCGGCGGGGAGCGGGGTACGCGCCGGACGCGCCCCGGTCCGTACGGTGCAGGGGCACAGACCGACGGAAGGAACACACACGTGAAGCTCGCCTTCTCCACCCTCGGGGTTCCGGGACTGCCGATGGCCGAGGTCGTCCGGCTGGCCGCCGGGCACGGCTACCAGGGCGTGGAACTGCGCGCCCACCCCGAGGAGCCGGTGCACCCCGGGCTCCCGAAGGCCGAACGGGCGGCTGTGGCCGATGAGTTCAAGCGGGGCGGGGTCGAGATCCTGACCGTGGCCGGATACGTACGGGTGGCCGCCGAGGGCGACGACCAGCCGGTGCTGGACGAGCTCGCCGGGCTGATCGAGCTGGCCCACGACCTGGGCGCACCACACGTCCGGGTCTTCCCGGGCGGCGGCGGCCAGGACCCCGGCGCCGCCGACGGGGCCGCCGCCCGCCGGCTGGCCGCCGCCGCGCCGTACGCCGCGGATCTGGGCGTGCGCGTCCTGCTGGAGACCCACGACTCGCACCGCGCGGGGCTCGACGTGGCCCGGGTGGTCGGCGCGGTGGGGCACGGGAGCATCGGCGCGCTGTGGGACGTCATGCACACCTGGCTGGCGGGTGAGGAGCCGGCGGCGAGCCATGCGGTGCTGGCCCCGCACCTGGGATACGTACAGGTGAAGGACATCGCCTCGACCGAGGACACCACGCCGGTGGCCCTGGGTGCGGGGGTGCTGCCGCTGCGGGCGTGCCTGGACACGCTCGACGCGGACAGCTGGGTCTGCTGGGAGTACGAGAAGCGCTGGTACCCGGGGGCGGCGGAGCTGCCGGGGATGCTCGCCGCGGGGCGCGAGCACCTGCTTCGGCTGGGGGCACCGAAGGACTGAAGCGGGGTGGGTGCGGGGGCGGGGCGAGTTCCCGTCCACGGGCAGCAGGTCGGCCCCGGCCCGCAGGCCCCCAGAGCGACCTCCGCGACCTCCGCAACCTCCGCAACCTCCGCGACCTCCGCGACCTCCGCGACTCAGCGGGTCAGCGACTCAGCGACTCAGCGACTCAGCGACTCAGCGGGCGAACTTTTCGATGGCGGACGGGGTGACGGGGGTGAAGAAGTTGACGAGGGTGCCGTCCGGGTCGCGGAACAAGAGCGCGCGGTTGCCCCAGGGCATGGTGGTGGGCTCGTTGACGAAGTCCTTCACGAAGCCGGTCAGGTTCTTGTGCACCCCGTCCACGTCGTCGACGAGGAATTCGAGGATGACGCTGTGGTTGTCGGCCGGGCGGGCGGAGCCGGGCGCGAACAGAGGGACGGTGCGGGTGCTGCCGATCGCGAGGGTGCCGGAGGCGGTCCTGAGCTCGGCGAAGTCCTCGTTGGACCAGTCGGCGGCAACTCCGGTGGCGCGCTCGTAGAAGTCGACGAGGCGGGCGACGTCGCCGGTGATGATGCGGACAGAGACGAAGTCCATGGGTTTCTCCCTGGTCGGTCGGTCGGTGTTTCCGGCAGCACGCTACGTCTAATACCGGGCGGAATCCGCCCGGTATGTGCGGGAGACTTCCGGGCATGCCCCGACCCATTGCCCGCGTGCTCGCCCTGCTGGAACTCCTGCAGTCGGGCGGCATCCGGACCGTGACCGAACTCGCCGAACGGCTCGACGTCGACGAACGCACCGTACGGCGCTATGCCGCCCACCTCGTCGACCTCGACGTGCCCGTCGAGTCGGTACGCGGCCGCTACGGCGGCTACCGGCTCGCCCCCGGTTACCGCATGCCCCCGCTCATGCTGAGCGACGACGAGGCGCTCGCCGTGCTGCTCGGTCTGGTCGCGGGTCGGCGAGCCGGCTTGACCACGGCCACGGGCACGGCGGGCGAGACGGCGGCGGCCAAGATCCGGCGAGTGCTGCCCGCGCGGCTGGTCCTCAGACTCGACGCCGTGCTCGGGTCCCTTGCCTTCACGGCTCCGCCCGGCGAGGCGGTCGCCCCGGATTCCACGGTCCTGCTCTCGATCGCCGACGCGGTGAACCATCACCGGCCGATCTCGATCGGGTACACCGCCTCCGACGGCCGGCGCAGCGAACGCACCCTGCACCCGCACGGGGTCGTCGCCCACTCGGGCAGGTGGTACGTGACGGCTGCGGATCTCACGTCGGGCGAGGACCGTACGTTCCGGCTGGATCGCATCACCGCGGTGAGGACCCTGCCCGGCTCGTTCGAACCGCCTGCCGGGATCGACCCGGCCGAGCGCGTTCTGACAGGGCTCGCGACGGCTCCGTACCGGCATGAGGTGACCCTGCGGGTGCAGGGGACGGCCGAGCAGATCCACACCCGGCTTCCCGCCGGTGTCGCGATCGTGGAGGAACTGCCGTCCCCGAGCAGCGCAGATCCGGGGACCGAGCGCTGGTCACGTGTGGAGATGCGTGTGGACCGGCTCGACTGGCTGCCTGCCGTACTCGCCTCGCTGGACCGGCCCTTCGTCATCGAACGTCCGGATGAGCTCCGGGGCCTCGTCGAGGCTCTCGCCGAACGGCTCACCCGGTCTGCCCGGCGAAGCCCACCTCGCGGATGACGGATCGCTGAGCCCCCGTGCCGGTCAGCCCCGAGTCCTCCGGAGACGTGGGCTGTTCGGTGCCGTCGAGGCTGCGGGGAACGGGGGCCGGTCGCGGTGCCCCAGTGCCTCGGACCGCCGGTGCCGACGGCCTACGGCACGTTTCCGACGTAGTCCGGCTGCCCGGCCATGGGGGCCGGCTCAGGCGTCTCCGGCGCGGCGGCCCGGGCCCGCCGCACCCCCGCGAGCGAGGTCAGCGCCACTCCGCCGACCAGCAGCGCCGCCGCGCACCACCGCAGCGGGCTCACCGCTTCGCCGAGCAGCAGCGCGGCCGACGAGATCCCGAACACCGGCACGAGCAGGGTGAACGGGGCCACGGACGAGGCCTGGTAGCGGCTGAGCAGGAAGCCCCAGGCCCCGAAGCCGAAGATCGTGACGACCCAGGCGACGTAGACGATGATCCCGGCGCCGCTCCAGTCCAGCGCGGCGAGCGCGTCCCGGTCGCGGTCCCAGCCCTCGAAGAGCAGGGACAGGCCGAGCAGCGGCAGGACGGGCACGGTCGAGACCCACACCATGAAGTTGAGGGAGTCGGGCGGGGCGGCCCTGCGGGTCAGGACGTTCGACACGCCCCAGCAGGCCGCCGCGGCGATCACCAGGACGAAGGCGAGCACAGGCCCGCTCGCCCCCTCGTCGACGGCGGCCACCCCGATGCCCGAGAGCGCGATCGCCATCCCCGACAACTTCACCTTGCCCGGCCGTTCACCCAGCACGAGTGCCGCGAAGAGGGCCGTGAAGACCGCCTGGACCTGGAGGACCAGGGAGGAGAGCCCGGCGCCCATCCCCCGGTCCATCCCGATGAAGAGCAGGCCGAACTTGGCCACGCCCAGGGCCAGCCCCACGCCCACGATCCACTTCCACGCGACCTTCGGCCTGCCGACGAAGAACACGGCGGGCAGGGCCGCGACGAGGAAACGCAGGGCGGAGAACAGCAGCGGCGGGAAGTGGTCGAGGCCGACCTCGATGACGACGAAGTTGACGCCCCAGAGGGCGGCCACCAGGACGGCCAGGGCGATGTGGAGGGGACGCATGCACCGAGGATCGCGTGCGCGGACCATGTAGCACCAGCACGGATTCCTTCATGGTGAAATTGAGCGTTGCTAATGAATCGATGGGACCCCCTGGGACCTCGGAGGCCACGGTGCTCGATCTCGCCCGGCTGCGCGCCCTGCACGCCATCTCCGTCCACGGCTCCGTCGCGCGTGCGGCGGCCGCGCTCGGCTACACCCCGTCGGCGGTCTCGCAGCAGATCACCAAGCTGGAGCGGGAAACCCGTACGACGTTGCTGGAGCGGCGCGGCCGCGGGGTCGCACTGACCGAGGAGGCCGTCCATCTGGCCGCGACCGCCCAGGAGTTGCTGGCGATCGTGGAGCGCGCCGAGACCTCGCTGGAGGAGCGCCGGGGGCTGCCGACGGGACGGCTGTCGATCGGCGCGTTCGCCTCGGCGGCACGCGGGCTGCTGCCCGGCGTACTGGCGGAGCTGGACCGCGAGCACCCCGAGCTCGACGTGCGGCTGACGGAGGTCGACCCGCACCTCTCGGTGGACCTGGTGGCCAAGGGCGTGATCGACCTGGCCGTCGCGCACGACTGGGACATCGCCCCGCTGCCCGCCCCGGAGGGCGTGGCGCAGGCGGATATCGGGGACGACCGGTGCGATCTGCTGGTGCCCGCGGGCCACCGGCTGGCGGGGCGGGACGGCGTGCGGCGCGAGGAACTGGCGAAGGAGCGGTGGATCTGCCAGCCGCCGGGGACGGTCTGCCACGACTGGCTCGTACGGACGCTGCGCTCGGCGGGCTACGAACCCGACATCCGCCACCAGGCCGAGGAGAACCACACCCAGCTCGCCCTGCTCGCCGCCGGACTCGGGGTGGCGATGATCCCCCGGCTGGGGCGCGGGCCGCTGCCGGACGGGGTGGTGGCGGTGCGGATCGATCCCGTACCGGTGCGGCGGCTGTACGCGCTGTGGCGCACGGAGGCGGCCCGCCGCCCGGCGATCACGGCGGCCGTCTCGGCGCTTCAGGCGCATGGGGCGGGCGTGGGGCTGCGGTGACGTCCGCTCAGATCGCTCCCGACTCCCTGAGGCGGCCCAGCGCGGCCACGCTGCGCGGGTCGATGTCCGTGGAGAGGTCCAGGAAGCGCTCGGCGTCCTCGGCGGCGAATCCGCGGAGCACGTACTGCTCCGCGAGGTCCACGGCCCAGGGGGCGAGGTCGACCGGCTCCCGGCTCGCTGCGCAGAGCCAGGAGAACATCTGACCGGCGAGCCATGCGCCGAGGCGCGTCGTCCACCGCTCGGCGAAGTCGACGCAGGTCTCCAGGCCCATGCGTTCGGCCTCACGGCGCACTTCGGCCAGGCGCTCCCGGGTGACGGTCCGCGGGTGCGGCGTGAGTGCCCGCAACAGCATCCTCACGCGGACCCAGTCGGGCGGAACCTCCGGTTCCTCATCCCCCCTGGTCACCATCTCGGGCGGGGGCTCGGGGACGGCCGTCCGCCGGGCCGGCAGAAGCGCCTCCAGCGCGGCGCGGACAGCGGCGACGTTCTCCCGGTTGATCGCGGCCTGAACCCATCGGCCGTCCATTCCCCAGGCATCGGCCAGGCCGCGCACCGCCGGTGGCAGCAGGGGGGCCTCGTCCTCCTGGGGCTGTTGGCCCAGCGCGCGATTGCGCGGCTTGCGCAGCATCATGAGCGGTTCGCGGACGACCTGCCGGTCTTCACGGTCCAGCGTGTCGTCGACCACGAGACGAAGCAGCGCCGCCTCGCCGTGCGGCGCGCCGAGTTCGGACAACAAGCGCACCGCGGGATGGGCCGGCAAGTTCGTCCTCACCCAGCGTTCAGCCAGGTCGGCCGCGCGCGCGGGTTCCCGCAGCCCGGTGCTTTCCAGCCGCTCCCTCAGGGTTTCCAGCAGATGCTGCAGTGCAGAAGCCCGGCGTTCCCGGTCACGCTCCTGAGTGAAGAGCTCCTCCTGCTCCTGGGTCAGCGGCGCATGCGGTTCAGGAACCTCCGTGCTCCGGTACTGCTCCCACAGCTCGTCCGTCCAGTCGTCCGGTTTGGCGCGCAGCACATGCTCTTCGGCCTCTGTGCGCTCGTACAGGTCCCACAGTTCGTCCGTCCACTCGGCCGACGGCGGCTCGTACGCGTCGAGCGCTGCCGCCAAGGCCTCCAGATCCGACCGCTCACTCATGACTCCGCCGCCTTGCCTCACGAAACTCCCAAGTATTCCATCGCCGTCTTGGGATCCTTCAACTTGCCGGTCATGCGTGCCTCGTACTTCTCGCTGTCGCTCTTGGCGTTCCAGGCCTCGTCCATTCGCCTGAGCTGATCCGGGGAGAGGTCCTGGCCTGCGATACGCGCACCGACGTCGTTCTTGGCCATCTCGGTGGCAGGGGTGCCCTCGGGCCGCGACTTGTTCTTGTTGGACGGCTTGTTGAACCTGTCGAAGATCTTGTACCAGCCGTCGCGGCTCTCGATCTCGTAGCGGGCCTTCCTGCCGGGCTTCGCCTTCTGCCAGTCGCCGAGCCTCTGCACCTGGCCCGGGAGGGAGGGGGACGTCGTCGCCGTGCCGCGATTCTTCACTTCCACGATGTTCACCGTGCCGTCCTTCCCCCGGTACACGACGTCAGCGTCATCGATGCCCTCGATGTCGAACTCTCCACCGTTTCCGTCGTCGAGCTTCGTCTGCTTGAACTTGTCCCCGACAGCCGAGTAGACAACGGACCCTTCGGCTGCCTCGTGCCGAGCGACCCGGCCGACGGTGTTGGCCTCGGCCAGGTTCTCGGCAAGTTCATCGCTGCTCTTGGAGTTCAGCACCTTGGCGCCGAGCTTCTGGCGGCTCATTCCGTCGACGTTCTTCTGCCTCAGCAGCTCCGTCACGTCCTTGAGCGCGTCCGCCGCTTCCTTCTTGCCTATTTCCTTACGTGCCGGATCGGGATCGTCCTTGGCCCGGTCGAGGAGCCGCTTCAGCTCATCGTCCTGGAGGCGGACGCCCTCCCCCTTCGCCTGCTTCATCGCCTCGCGCAGCACTGCCTCCTGCGCGTCGAGGGCCTCCTGCTGGGCCTCCCGGGCGGACTTGACGGCCTCGTCGTCCGGGCCGCACTCCGCGGCATTCGTACGGACGACGGCTCCGGTCCCGCCACCACGGAACACCGCTGGTGTGGCATGCAGCCCCTGGCCACCCGAGCGAACGCCTCCGCCGGCGGTCCGGGTGACAACTACGTGCCCCGGGGCCATCGCGATGTTCTTGCAGGCCTTCTTCTGGCTCTCACGCGCCTTCTCGGCCGCGTCGTCCGCGTGCTTCTGCGCCTCGTCGGCGAACTTCTGGGCCTCGCTCAGGTCCCCGCGCCTCGCCGCCTCGTCGGCCTTGCCGGCCGCTTCGGCTGCCCGTCCCACCGGCGTGTCCGGGAACTTCGGCTTCTTGATCTTGCCGAGCTTGGTGAACTTCTTGAAGGTCTTGGGGGAGAGAATGCCCACGACCCCGAGGATCGTGTTCCCGCCGGCCGCCCCGTAGTTGCCCTTCTTCCAGTTCTCCTTGTCGACGAACATGTCGATACCCAGGTCCTTGGCGAAGCCGAGCCCCTTCTTCGTGCCCTCCCAGGCGGCACCGAGCTTGTCCCCCTTCTTCCACTTCTCGGAGACGCCGCCGCCCTTCTTCTTCCACCAGTCCTTGGTGTAGCCCGTCAGGCCGTTCCAGCTGTCCGTGACCACCTTCTTGGGATTGGTGACCAGCGCGAACGTGTCATTGACGAGCCCGGTGAACGGAGCGACGAAGAAACCCCGGGTGTGATCCCACCAACTGCGGTCATGCCGCTCGTCGGGGATCAACGGCTCATCGGGGTCGTCCTTGAAGTCGTCGTTGTCGACCTCGCGCTCCAGCGGGCCGGGCGCGACCGGGCGGGTGCCACCGTCACCGCTCACCACGACTACATCGCCCGCATCACCCGAACCATCGGTGCCGCCCGAAGCGTCTGTGTCGCCCGAACCGCCACCGGAGCCGGTCCCGCCGCCCGCGTCACCGGTCTCCGCCGGATCCCCCGCCTCCACATCCGCGCCACCGCCACCCCCGCAGTCGCCGCCCCCGCCGATCCGGCACACCTGGGCGCCGATCTTCCCCGTCAGCTCCTGGCCGATCCCCGTCGCCACCAGCCCCCCGACGACCGCCACGACCACCAGGACGAGGCCCAGGTACTCCATGGCCGTCTGACCCAGATCACGCCGCCACAGAATCATCCGCTCGACACGGAAGGCCCTCGGCATCTCGCGCTGCCCGACCGGCAACGCCAACCAGTCGCGCAGCTCCGGCTTGCGCAGCAACACCAGCACCGCGACCGGAATGGCCGTCTGCGTGAACCCGCGGTAGTCCATGTGCAGCAGCGACACGAAAGACAGCCACAGCAACCAGCACTGCACAGCCACCAGGCCGCGCGCCACCCACACGCCGCCCCGCACCGCGCGCCGGGCCAGCACCACGCCGACCACGCTCGGCAGCGAGTCGTACACCAGCACGCCGAGGAGCTCGCCGTTGACGTACGACACCATCGACAGCACGGTCATCACGTAGAGCAGGGTCAGCCCGGCCTGGACCCATTGCAGCCCCTGAACCCACAGCAAAGACCTCGGCAACGGGACATACCCCGCACCCGACGGGCCGTCAGCCCCCGCCCCCGTCCCGCGATCTGCCCCACCTGCGGCAACAGATCTCACCCCCGCGTTCGCCGCGCGTTCGACGGACTCCGCCCAACCCCCACCCGCACCATTCATACTCGTACACTAATGCGAATATCGTGAGTCCCGCATGGCCCCCTGGGCCCAACGGCCAGCAGATGTGCCCCAGTTCACGTGCGCGGCCGTCCCGCTCGCCGCAAGTGGGCCCCGGCCACCCCCTCAATCCCGGACCGGTTTCGGGTCCGGGGGCGCGCTCAAAACGGTCCGGACCCTTGACCGGAAGTTATTTTCTGGATATCCGTGATCCTTGGAAGTTTCTTTCACCACCCCCTCGTCATCGAGTACGGCCGAAGGAGCTCACGTGCACGACCGCACCTCCAGACGCACCCTCCTCACCGCCACCGCGGCGACCGCCGTCGCGGCGGCAGCGGGCATGGCAGTCGCCCCCGGCGCCGTCGCCGCCCAGAAGTCCGCAAGCAGCAGTCACACCTCCGCCGCCACCACCCGTCGGCTGAAGCGGCTCATCTCCCGGATGAGCCTGGAGGAGAAGGTCGGCCAGCTCTTCGTCATGCGGGTCTACGGGCACTCCGCGACCGAGCCCGACCAGGCGGACATCGACGCCAACCTCGCCGAGATCGGGGTGCGTACCGCCGCCGAGATGATCGCCAAGTACCACGTGGGCGGCATCATCTACTTCGCGTGGGCGCACAACACCCGTGACCCGCACCAGATCGCCGAGCTCTCCAACGGCATCCAGCGGGCCGCGCAGGCCGGGCCCAACTCCGTCCCGCTCCTCATCTCCACCGACCAGGAACACGGCATCGTCTGCCGGGTCGGCGAGCCGGCCACCCTGATGCCGGGCGCGATGGCGCTGGGTGCGGGCGGTTCGCGGTCCGACGCCCGCCGGGCCGGGCAGATCGCCGGCGCCGAACTGGCCGCGATCGGCATCCGGCAGAACTACGCCCCGGACGCGGACGTCAACGTCAACCCGGCCAACCCGGTGATCGGCGTACGGTCGTTCGGCTCCGACCCGCAGTCCGTGGCGGGCATGGTCGCGGCCCAGGTGAAGGGGTACCAGAGCGCCGGGATCGCCTCCACGGCCAAGCACTTCCCCGGCCACGGCGACACCAGCACCGACAGCCACACCGGGCTTCCGGTCATCAGCCACACCCGCGAGCAGTGGGCCGAGCTGGACGAGCCGCCGTTCCGGGCGGCGATCGCCGCGGGCATCGACTCGATCATGACGGCGCACATCGTGGTGCCCGCGCTCGACCCGGCCGAGGACCCGGCGACACTGTCCAGGCCGATCCTCACCGGGATCCTGCGCGAGGAGCTCGGCTACGACGGCGTCGTGGTCACGGACTCGCTCGGCATGGAGGGCGTGCGGACGAAGTACGGCGACGAGCGGGTACCGGTGCTGGCGCTGCAGGCGGGCGTCGACCAGCTGCTCAACCCGCCGAGCCTGGAGGTGTCGTGGAACGCCCTCCTGGCGGCCGTCAAGAACGGTGAGGTCAGCGAGGACCGGCTCGACGAATCGATCCTGCGCATCCTGCGGCTGAAGACGAAGCTGGGGCTGTTCGACGACCCGTTCGTCAGCCGGCGGGGTGTGGACCGTACCGTCGGCACCCGGTCGCACCTCGCCGCCGCCGACCGGATCGCGGAGCACACCACCACGCTGCTGGCCAACGACGGAGCACTGCTGCCGCTGTCGCGTCGCTCGCACCGGAACCTGCTGGTGGTGGGGGCCGACCCGGCCTCCCCGTCCGGTACGACGGGGCCGCCGACCACCACCCTGGCGGGGGCGTTCAACGAACTGGGGTACACGGCCACGGCCCTGCCCACCGGTACGGCCCCGACCAGGGCGGCCATCGACGCGGCGGTGGCGGCCGCGCAGGGCAAGGACGCGGTGGTCGTGGGGACGTACAACGTCTCGGCGACGAGTGCGCAGCGGACCCTGGTGCGCGAGCTGGCCGCGACCGGTGTCCCGGTGATCACGGTCGCGATCCGCAATCCGTACGACATCGCCCAGCTGGCCGGGACCGGCTACGCGGCGAGTCTGGCCTCGTACTCGTGGACCGATGTCGAACTGCGGGCAGCCGTCCGGGTGATCGCGGGCCGGGCCGAGCCGGAGGGCAGGCTCCCGGTGCCGGTGCAGCGCGCGGACGATCCCGCGCAGGTGCTGTACCCGGTGGGTTACGGGCTGACGTACTAACGGTTCCGCGCCGGCGGCCGGCCCACAGGGGCGGCCGCCGGCGCGGAGTGCCGCTACGGGCGCCTGGTGCCGAGCCGGTGCTCGGTCGTCAGGTCCTTCTTGTCGAGCCGCGCGTCGAACTTCGCGAGCGGCTTCGCCTTCGCCGGGTCCGCCTGGACGGCGGCCGGGGCGACGCCCGCCCAGCGCAGGATGGCCGCGGTGGCCTTGGCCTTCTCCTCCGCAGCCAGACCGGCGACGTTCGAGCCGTGGTTGCCGCCGGCCACCGTGAAGACGTAGCTGTCACGGGCGCCCTTGCCGAGCCGGAAGCGCTCGGCGCCCCACGGGTCGTTCTCCCCGTACACGTACAGCATGTGGCTGGCGTGGTTCTTCACCCAGGTGTCGACGTCGCGCATCACCGAGGGCTGGAACTTCATCGGGATGGAACTCGGTACGAAGTTGCGCGGCGGCTGGTAGCCGTAGCGGCTCAACGTGCCGAGCCAGGGCTGCTTGATGTCGGGCGAGCCGAGCTGCGTACCGGCCTGGTAGTAGTACGGCGTGTAATTCGCCAGGCCCTGGTCCGCGTAGGCGGAGAAGCCGGAGATCGAGTCGATCGAGTCCCAGATCGCCTGGTCGGTGGCGCTCTCGGCGTCTGCCGGGATGGTGTCGCAGTCGGCGAGCAGGCTGTACTGCCAGTACGCCCAGACGTAGTCCATGACGACGGCCTCGTAGGCCTTGTCCAGGTTGCCGACGGTGGTGAAGGTGTAGCCGTTGTCGGCGGCGTACTGCGCGTACTTCTTCTCCAGCGGCTCCCGGCGGACCAGCGCCTCGCGCTGCACGCCCTCCAGCCGGTCGCGGCACTCCTTGGTGCCGACGTTGGCGAAGAACCGGTCGTACGCCGAATCCTCCTTGTTGACCACGTCGTTGGGTGCGACGTAGGCGACGACGCCGTCCATGTCCTTCGGGTAGAAACGCTCGAAGTACGTGGCGGTCATGCCGCCCTTGGAACCGCCGGTGGTCAGCCAGTTCTTGGAGTAGATCTGCTTCAGCGCGGTGAAGACCCGGTGCTGGTCACTGGCGGCCTGCCAGATGTCGAGCTTCGACCAGTCGGCGGGCGACGGACGCGACGGGGTGAAGAACCGGTACTCCAGCGAGACCTGGTTGCCGTCGATGATCCGGGTCGGCTCCGAGCGGCTGGGGTTGGTGGAGACGTTGTAGCCGCTGGTGTAGAAGACCGTCGGGCGGGACGTGTCCTTGTGCAGCAGGGTGATGCGCTGCTGGAACGTGCCCTTGGACGGGTGCCGGTGGTCTACCGGCTGGGTGTAGTTGAGGACGAAGTAGCGGTATCCGGCGTAGGGCTTCTCCTCGATGAGACTCATGCCTGGGATGGCCAGGATGCGGTCCTTGATGTCCGTGCTCGTACCGCTGTCACTGACGGCGGAACGGAGCGCGGCCGGTTCTGCGGCGGTGGCCGCCCCGGCCGAAGCACCCGTCGCACTCACTGTGCCGATGAGCACCGCCAGCGACAGGAACCCTCTGAGCGCCTTGCGCATACACCCTCCCCAAGATTCACAACAGACGTCGTGAACCTAGCGGGGCAAAACCCGTACCACCACCCCCTGTTGCCGGGGCATGCGCGCGCGTCACCCGGTCAGCACAGGATCCAGCCCGTGGTTCCGGTCTTTCCGGCGATCGTGCCCGAGGCCCGGACACAGCGGTTCAGGGCGTGAACGGTCACCGGTCCGGCCCGCTGGGTGAAGGAACCACTGTCGATCACGGGCCGGCCGCCGCGGGGCTGGATCTGTACGGACATCGCGCGCCGCTTGCCGGGCTTGGCCGCCACGGCGACGGCGCAGGCGTAGGAGCGGGTGCGGTAGACGCGCAGCTCTCCCGTCGAGAACTTCACCGTCTTCCCCGGCCGTCCGGCACACACCGAGGCGGCATCGGCGCTGCTCGCCTCCACGCCGCCGACGACGAGCCCGAGAGCGGTTGTCAGGGCGAGGGCGAGCAGGCGGCACGGGACCCCGCGCCGTATGCGCCCGCCGTGTCTTTCGGTCCCTCTGGTCACCAGCAGCCCCATCACCTCATCGAACGCTCATGCCTCTACCCGACACATGAGCGCACACACGTGTATCTCCGTACGACGCGGGGCGCCCTTTGGCGGTTGCGGTTGCGGTTGCGGTCGCCCGGGGCGGGGGGTTCCGTCCTCAATCGCCGGACAGGCTTGTGTGCGGCCCCGCCGCGGGGTGCGCCTCTGTGCGGTGGGTGGGGGTGGGGTCCCTCCGGGGAGACTCCTCAAAAATGGCGTGTGCACCCGACGACGAACAAGTACCCGGGTCGTACGCCATTTTCTGCGGGGACTCCCCTGCACGCCCCCACCCGGCATCGCCTGCGTCTGCACACCGGTGGGACTGCTGCCGCAGACGCAGGACGGCCGGTCCGGGGCCGTGCAGGGGAGTCCCCGCAGGACGACGAACGGATACCGGGGTCCGCTGCGTGGGACTGGAAACGTTCGTCGTTTGAGGAGACGCCCCGGAGGGGCACCGGACCCCCACCCGCCGGGCAGCGGCGCACCCCCGCGGGGCAAGCCGCACAACTCAAGCCCGTCCGGCGATTGAGGACGGAACCCCGAGCCCCGGACGCGGGGCAAGGCCGACGGGCCCCGCGCCCAGGAACCACGCGCGCCCGCCCGGCCGAGGGCCCCGCGCCCGCCCGGCCGAGGGCCCCGCACCGCGCGGTAACCCGTCACACCCCCGCCGGCTCGTCCTCTCCTATGAAGGTGCGCCACAGCACGGCGTAGTGCCCGTTCCGGGCGAGGAGTTCGTCGTGGGTGCCGTCCTCGACGACGCGGCCGTGGTCCATCACCACGACCCGGTCGGCGCGGGCGGCGGTGGTGAGGCGGTGGGCGACGACGAGGGTGGTGCGCCGGCCCGCGAGGCGCTCGGTCGCCTGGTTGACGAGGGCCTCGCTGGCGAGGTCCAGGGACGCGGTGGCCTCGTCGAGCAGCAGGATGTCCGGGTCGACGAGTTCGGCGCGGGCGAGCGCGATCAGCTGACGCTGGCCGGCCGAGAGGTTGCGGCCCCGTTCGGCGACCTCGTGGAGGTAGCCGTCCTCCAGGGTGGCGATCATGTCGTGCGCGCCGACCGCCCTGGCCGCCGCCTCCACCTCGGCGTCGGTGGCCTCCGGCCGCCCGTACGCGATGGCGTCACGCACCGTGCCGGCGAAGAGGTACGCCTCCTGGGGTACGACCCCGAGCCGGTGCCGGTACGCCGTCATGTCCAGCGCGCGCAGATCGGTGCCGTCCGCCGTGACCCGGCCACCCGTCGGGTCGTAGAAGCGGGCGACGAGCTTGACCAGGGTGGACTTGCCGGCGCCGGTCTCGCCGACGAACGCGACCGTCTGGCCGGCCGGGATGCGCAGGTCGATTCCGGTGAGGGCGGTCTCCTCGCCGCCGTACGCGAAGGACACGTCCTCGAAGGCGATGTCGCCGCGCAGCGACTTCACGTCCTGCGGTTCGTCCCGGTCGGCGGTGGACGTCGGCTCCTGGAGGAGCTCCTGGATGCGGCCGAGGGAGACGGTGGCCTGCTGGTAGCCGTCGAAGACCTGCGAGAGCTGCTGAACGGGGGCGAAGAACAGGTCGATGTAGAGCAGGTAGGCGACCAGCGCACCCGTGGTGAGCGTGCCGTTGTCGACCCGGCCCGCGCCGACGATCAGCACGGCGGCGGCGGCCACCGACGACAGCAGCTGGACGAACGGGAAGTACACCGAGATCAGCCACTGGCCCCGGACGCGGGCCTCGCGGTAGTGGTCGCTGCGGGCGGCGAACCGGTCGGCGCCGTCCCGCTCGCGGCGGAAGGCCTGGACGATCCGGAGGCCGGAGACGGACTCCTGGAGGTCGGCGTTGACGACGCTGATCCGCTCACGGGCCAGCTCGTACGCCTTGACGCTCTTGCGGCGGAAGAAGAACGTGCCGATGACCAGCAACGGCAGTGTCGCGAAGACGACCAGGGCGAGTTCCACGTCCAGGACCAGCAGCGCGACCATGATGCCGAAGAACGTGACGACGGAGACGAAGGCCGTGACGAGACCGGTCTGGAGGAACGTGGACAGGGCGTCCACGTCCGTCGTCATCCGGGTCATGATCCGGCCGGTGAGCTCACGCTCGTAGTAGTCCAGGCCGAGGCGCTGGAGCTGCGCGAAGATCTTCAGCCGCAGCGAGTAGAGCACGCGCTCGCCGGTGCGGCCGGTCATCCGGGTCTCGCCGGTCTGGGCCGCCCACTGCACCAGGACGACGAGGAGGCCGAAGGCGGAGGCCGTCCAGACCGCGCCGAGTGCCAGCTGGGTGACTCCGTCGTCGATGCCGTTCCTGATCAGTACGGGAAGCAGCAGGCCCGCCCCGGCGTCCACGGCCACCAGCCCCAGGCTGACCAGCAGCGGCAGCCCGAAGCCGCGCAGCAGCCGGCGGAGCCCGTAGGACTCCTCGGCGTGCACGGCGCGGGCCTCGTCGATGTCCGGGGTGTCGGTCGCCGGGGGCAGGGCCTCGACCTGGGCGAGGAGCTCGGGGGTGGCGGGGGTGCCGGCCGCGTCGGTCTCGCGCTCCTCCTCCTTGCGGACCCACAGCTCCGGCGTGATGCCCCGTTCGGCGTCGAACTCGGCGTCGATCTCCTCCTGGAGCGCGCGGTCGTCGGCGGGGTCGGTGGCGGCTGCCCTGGAGAGGTGGCCGGGCGAGGTGCCGCCCAGCTCGTCCGGGTCGGTGAGCAGGCGGCGGTAGAGCGCGGAACGGCGCTCCAGCTCCTCGTGGGTGCCGATGTCGGCGAGCCGGCCGTTCTCCAGGACGGCGATCCGGTCGGCGAGGCCCAGGGTGGAGCGGCGGTGGGCGATCAGCAGGGTGGTGCGGCCGGCCATGACCTGGCGCAGCGCGTCGTGGATCTCGTGCTCGACGCGGGCGTCGACGGCGGAGGTGGCGTCGTCGAGGAGGAGCAGCCGGGGGTCGGTGAGGATGGCGCGGGCGAGCGCGACGCGCTGGCGCTGGCCGCCGGAGAGGGTGAGTCCGTGCTCGCCGACCTTGGTGTCGTAGCCGTCGGGCAGCTCGGCGATGAACCGGTCGGCGCGGGCGGAACGGGCGGCCTGCTCGATCTGTTCGTCGGTGGCGTCCGGGAGGCCGTAGGCGATGTTGGCGCGGATGGTGTCGGAGAACAGGAAGCTGTCCTCCGGCACGAGGCCGATGGCGGCCCGCAGCGAGTCGAGGGTCAGTTCGCGGACGTCGTGTCCGCCGACGAGGACGGCGCCGTGCGTGACGTCGTAGAAGCGCGGCAGCAGGAGCGAGACGGTGGACTTGCCGCTGCCGGACGCGCCGACGACGGCGACGGTCTCGCCCGGTTCGATGGTCAGCGAGAAGCCGTCGAGTACGGGGCGGTCCTCGGTGTAGCCGAAGCGGACGTCGTCGAACTCGACGCCGGCGGGGATGCCGGCCGGCAGTTCCTTGGTGCCGTCCTGGAGGGACGGTTCGGTGTCGATCAGTTCCAGTACGCGCTCCACACCGGCGCGGGCCTGCTGGCCGACGGTGAGGACCATGGCGAGCATCCGGACCGGGCCGACGAGCTGGGCCAGGTAGGTGGAGAAGGCGACGAACGTGCCGAGGGTGATCTCGCCGCGGGTGGCGAGCCAGCCGCCGAGGGCGAGCATCGCGACCTGGCCGAGCGCGGGGACGGCCTGGAGCGCGGGGGTGTAGCGGGAGTTCAGCCGGATGGTGCGCAGCCGGCCGGCGAAGAGCCTGCGCCCGACCTCGCGCAGCTTGCCGGTCTCCTGGTCCTCCTGCCCGAAGCCCTTGACGACGCGGACGCCGGAGACGGCCCCGTCGACGACTCCGGCGACGGCGGCAGCCTGCGACTGGGCGTACCAGGTGGCGGGGAAGAGGCGGGTACGGGAGCGGCGCGCGATGAACCAGAGGGCGGGGGCGACGGCGACGGCGATGAGGGTCAGCAGCGGCGAGAGCCACGCCATGATGACCAGGGAGATGAGGAAGAGCAGGACGTTCCCGATGGTCATCGGGAGCATGAAGAGCAGGCTCTGGATCAGCTGGAGGTCGCTGGTGGCGCGGCCGACGACCTGTCCGGTGGAGAGCTCGTCCTGGCGTCTGCCGTCGAGGCGGGTGATCGTCCCGTAGATCTCGGTCCGCAGGTCGTGCTGCACGTCGAGGGCGAGCCGGCCCCCGTAGTAGCGGCGGATGTACGTGGAGACGTACACGAGCACGGCCGCGACGATCAGCAGTCCGGTCCAGACGGCCAGGGACCGGGTGTGGCCGACGACCACGTCGTCGATGATCACCTTGGTGACGAGGGGGACGAGGGCCATCACCGCCATGCCGGCGAGCGACGAGCCGAGCGCCAGCAGCACGTTGCGCCGGTAGCGCCAGGCGTAACCGCTCAGCCTCCGCGCCCAGCCGCGCGGCTGTCCGCCGCTTCCTTGCTCGCCTGCGTCCGACACGCGGTGCCTCCCGATCGACCTGCTGTACCGGAAGGCACCAACGCGGTGTGCTGCGGATTTCATCCCGCTGCAACAAATACGGGACCTTCGGCGTAGGTCCTTTCGTTCGGATCCGGCGGGCGGGACGAAGGGTTCTAGGCCGGTTCGGTGGCGGTCTGCGCAGGGCGGGCCGTGAGTCGCCCCAGATGGTGGAAGAACAGATTGAGCAGGACGGCCGACAGCGTGCCGAGCATGATGCCGCTCTCGAAGAGCACCTGGAGCTGCCGCGTGGGCATGTGCTCCGCGAACTGGGGACAGGCGGTCGGCAGGAACCCGATGCCGAGGCTCGCCGCGACCAGCACGGTGTTCCGGGCATCGGAGAGGTCGGCCTTGACGAGGATCTGCACGCCGACCACGGCGATCGTGGAGAACAGGACGATGGTCGCGCCGCCCAGCACGGCGGCCGGCATGGCGGCGACCACCGCACCCACCTTGGGCATCAGGCCGAGGATCAGCATGAGCACGCCGGCCGCCGCGACGATCCAGCGGGAGGTGACACGGGTCAGCCGCAGCAGTCCGACATTCTGCGAGTAGACCGTGGTCGGGAAGGAATTGATCAGCCCGGCCAGGACGGTCGCCAGTCCGTCGGCGCGCAGGGCGCGGGTGATGTCCCGTTCGTCGACCTCCCGTCCGGCTATCTCTCCGACAGCGAAGAACTGACCGATGGACTCCACCGCGATGATCACGAGGACGAGCACGATCGCGAGGACAGCCATGACGTCGAAGCGCGGTGCGCCGTAGTGCAGGGGGGCCTGCATGCCGACCCAGTCGGCCTTGCCTATGCCGGAGAAGTCCGTACGCCCCACGGTCGCGGCCAGTGCCGTTCCGGCGGCGAGGCCCACGAGCACGGCGACGGAGGCGAGGAATCCCCTGGCGAACCGGGCCTGCCACAACTCCGCGGTGATGTCGGCGCGGCGGGCTTCGAAGTCGGTCAGATCGACGACCCGGATGTCCCGGGCCACGGTCGCGGTCCCGGTAGCGGCGCCCATCCGCCGCTCCCGGTCGAGCTCCTGCTCGGCCCCGGTCTCCCGCTCGGCGGGCATGCGGTACGGCTCTGTGGTCAACGTGGTTCTCCCTCTTCGCGGCGTACGCGGCCGTCGAGCCGGTACGCGGGGGAACGAAGCGCGGTCACCGCCCCCGGCGCTTCCACCGACCCGCGCAGGGCGGACCGGGCACGCACGCACCGGCCTTGCTGCCGGACGCGTCGTGAGCTTGCAGCCCCGGGCCTGCGGGCGGATGAGCCCGTCGCCCCGGGAGCTGCGCGATGCCGAGAGTCTTGCGCCCAGGTGTTACGGGAGAGCTACGGAAGGTGTCCCCTACGTTAAAGCGGCTTCCCCCGAGGCCGGTACGTGTCTCCTCCGGGGAGTTGTGGGCCCAGGGCCTCGACGTGACGTCGCAGGCCGTGAAGTCGAGGAGACGGGCTCCAGGTCGCGTCCGCACAGCGTCGGCGTCCGCCCCGCGGGCCCGACGGGACCTCGCGGACACGACCTGGGTCCTCGGACGGACTACTGCGGGGACACGGTGAGCATCCGGCCGGCCGGCGCCTCGGGCACCGGCGGGATCGCCTCCTGGAGGAAGGGTGTCACGGTGGAGACGTCCGCACGGTGCAGGGTGCGGGCGGACAGGTCGCGCATGATGCGCGGTTTCGCGG
Organism: Streptomyces sp. NBC_00236; assembly: GCF_036195045.1. Taxonomy (NCBI): domain Bacteria; kingdom Bacillati; phylum Actinomycetota; class Actinomycetes; order Kitasatosporales; family Streptomycetaceae; genus Streptomyces; species Streptomyces sp. NBC_00236. The sequence goes on from NZ_CP108100.1 coordinate 2,746,683, forward strand.
GCGGCAGGTTCAGGTCGTGGTGCACGACCTTGGCGACGGCCTGGATGGTGTTGACGCCGTCCGTCATCGTCTTGTTGTCCTGGGTCAGCACCGTGAGCACGTAGTCGTGGCCCTTGCCCGTGAAGGCGCCGATGCTGTGGACCCGCCAGCCATGGGTGGCGCGCTGCAGCCAGCCGTTCTTGACGTGGACGGTGACTCCCGCCGGGGCCCCGGCGGGGGTGCCCCAGCGCTGGCCGGAGACGACCTTGCGCATCAGGCCGAGCTCGTAGGAGCGGGCGCTGTCGGTGAGCACGGAGTTCTTCGCGGTGAGGAGGAGCAGCAGCCGTTGCTCGTCCTGGGCGGTGATCTGGGTCAGCCCCCAGTAGCCGCCGGAGCCGGGCACGGTGTGTGTCATCCCGGCCGCCTTGAGGAACGCGTTGACCTTGGTGACACCGAGCTGCTTCCACAGGGCGGTGGTCGCGTTGTTGTCGGACTTGGTGATCATCGCGGTGCTGAGGTCGGCCTCGCGCTGCGTGAGGTGGCGGCCGTGCTTGGCGTTGTCCCAGAGCAGTGTGGCCAGCACGGTCGCCTTCACGACGCTGGCGGAGTCGTACTTCGACGTGGCCCGGAGCGTGCACGTGGTCTTCGTGGTCCGGTCGTAGAGGGACACCGCGGTGGTCGACTTGCGCCCCTTGAGCGCGGCGGTGATGTCCTTCGACAGCTTGGCGGCGAGCCCGGCCCTCGCCGAGGTGCAGCTCGCCGTCGGTGTGGCGGCCGCGGCGGGTGCCGCGGTGACCGCCACGGGTGCGAGCACTCCGACGGCGAGCGCGGCGCAGAGTGCGCCACGGGCACGTCGGGATATGCGGGGTGTCGTCATGTGTGTGGCTTCCCGTCCCCTGAGGTTCGTGGGCACGCCCCCCGGCGTGCCCACTGGGTTGACTCGCGGACGGGCGGAAAGTTGTACGGCGAAGGTGGTTCGTGCCCGAATTCGTGAGCGATGCCGTGCCGGATCCCGTGCACGTCTCGTCGCGGCGTTCCGTCGCGGGCCCGGACGGGTAGTGATGCCCTCTGCCGGTGGAACGGAGGAGAGGTCATGTCGGAGGGCCCGCCCACGGATGCCTACCGTTGCGGTCAGTTGTACGCGGCTCTGGAGACCTTGGAGTCGCTCGCCGACATCGGTTCCCGCGCGCTGGGCCGCGCGGACATGCGGGAGAACGCCGCGAAGAGACCCCGCACCCATATGACCGAGCCGCTGATCATGGTGGGCCGGTCCCTGCATTCCGCTCGGCTGCGTGGCCGGGCGGCCGCGGCCGGTGCGGTGTTCCGGATGATCCCGGACCTGCTGCCGGCGGCCCGGGACCTGCCGGGCAGTCAGGACACTGGTCAGCGCGCGGAGTTCGCCCGGGGCCGGCAGGATCAGCTGGAGGTCATCGCCAAGGAGACCGCCGTGCTCTGAGGTGACGTACCCGGGCCCGGGACGACTGCGGTCCCGGGCCCTGGCACGAGGGCGTCAGAGGTGCGTCGGCGCGAACATCCGCAGCAGAGCAGGGAGGACGACGACCGAGGGGCCGGGCTGTGCGAGCGCCTTGGCCAGGTCGTCGCTGAGCGCCTCCGGGTTCGTACGGACGGCGGGGACGCCGAAGGACTCGGCGAGGGCCACGAAGTCCGGGCGGGACAGTTCCGTCGCGCTGGTCTCGCCGAAGGCGTCGGTCATGTACTCGCGCAGGATGCCGTAGCCACCGTCGTCGACGATCAGCCAGGTGACGGGCAGGTCGTACTGGCGGGCGGTGGCGAGCTCCGCGATGGAGTACATCGCGCCGCCGTCTCCGGACACCGCGAGGACGGGCTTCGTCCGGTCGGCGGCGGCCGCGCCGATGGCCGCCGGGAAGGCGTAGCCGAGGCCGCCGGAGCCCTGGGCGGAGTGCATGGTGTTGGGGTGACGGGCGTCGAAGGCGGCCCAGGCCCAGTAGCCGAGGATCGTCATGTCCCAGAAGCTGGGTGACGCGTCGGGCAGGGCGGTCCTGATCCCGGCGACGAGGCGCTGTTCCAGGGTGAGTTCCTGGCCGGCGATCCGGTCCCGGACCCGGCCGAGCACCGCCGCGACCCGCTCGGCGGCGGCCGGGTCCCGGCGCGGGGTGACCGCGTCGAGGAGGTCGGCCAGCGCGTCGCGGGCGTCGGCGTGGATGCCGAGGGCCGGGTGGTTGGACTCCAGTTTCCCGGCGTCGGCCTCGATCTGCACGACACGGCCGCGGGGCGCGAACGTGTAGTAGTTCGAGGAGAGTTCACCGAGTCCGGAGCCTACGACGAGCAGGACGTCGGCGTCCTCCAGGAAGTCCGTCGTGTGCCGGTCCTCGATCCAGGACTGGAGGGAGAGGGGGTGCTCCCACGGGAAGGCGCCCTTGCCGCCGTACGTGGTGACGACCGGGGCGCCGACCTTCTCCGCGAGGGCCCGCAGCTTGCCGGAGGCGTCGGAGCGTACGACCCCGCCGCCCGCGATGATCGCCGGTCGCTCCGCGTTCGACAGCAGGTGCGCTGCCACCGCGATGAGTTCGGGGCGGGCGTGCACCTCGCGCGGGGTGGCGTCCATCGCCGTGACGACGGGCAGGGTCGTCTCGGCAATGAGCACGTCCTGCGGGATCTCGATCCAGACCGGACCGTGCGGGGCGGTCAGCGCGGACTCCCAGGCGGCGGCGATCGCGGACGGGATCTGCGAGGCGGTACGGACGGTGTGGACCGACTTCACGACGTCGCGGAACGAGGCCTTCTGGTCGCGGAGCTCGTGCAGATAGCCGTGCCGGCCGCCGCCCAGACCCGCGGTCGGGATCTGGCTGGAGATCGCCAGTACGGGGGCCGACGCCGAGGCCGCCTCCTGGAGCGCGGCGAGCGAGGTGAGCGCACCGGGTCCGGTGGACAGGAGGAGCGGGGCGACCTCGCCGGTGATGCGCCCGTACGCGTCGGCGGCGAAGCCCGCGTTGTTCTCGACGCGCAGGCCGACGTAGCCGAGGGACGAGCGGCGCAGCGCGTCGAAGATACCCAGCGCGTGCTGGCCGGGCAGACCGAAGACGGTGGTCGCACCGAGGCCCTGGAGGGTCTCGACGACGAGGTCGCCGCCGTTGCGTCCGGGCGGAGGGTTCAGCGCGGCGGCGATCTGGGCGGGGGTGAGCTCGGGCCGCTCGTCGTGGTGGTCGTGGCTCACTGGTCCCGTGCCCCCTCGACCGGCTTCCGGGCCTCCGCGATCTGCCGGGTCATGATCGTCGTCAGCTCGTACGCGGCGTGCGAGGCCGCGACAGAGGTGATCTCGGCGTGATCGTACGCGGGGGCGACCTCGACCAGGTCGGCGGAGACCAGGTTGCAGGAGGACAGCCCGCGCACGATCTCCAGCAGCTCGCGGGAGGTGAGGCCGCCGGCCTCGGGGGTGCCGGTGCCGGGGGCGTGCGCAGGGTCCAGCACGTCGATGTCGATGGAGATGTAGAGCGGCCGGTCGCCGATGCGCTGACGCAGCTGGTCCGCGATCTCGTCGACGCCGCGCCGCATGACGTCGGCGGAGGTGACGATGCCGAAGCCCATCTTGGCGTCGTCGGTCAAGTCCTGCTTGCCGTACAGCGGGCCGCGGGTGCCGACGTGGGAGAGCGCGGACGTGTCGAGGATGCCTTCCTCGACGGCCCGGCGGAACGGGGTGCCGTGGGTGTACGCGGCGCCGAAGTAGGTGTCCCAGGTGTCGAGGTGCGCGTCGAAGTGGAGCAGCGCGACGGGGCCGTGCTTCTTGGCGACGGAGCGCAGCAGCGGCAGCGCGATGGTGTGGTCGCCGCCGAGCGTCATCAGCCGGGCGCCGGTGGAGAGGAGGTCGTCGGCGGCGGCCTCGATCGTCTCGACGGCCTCGTTGATGTTGAAGGGGTTGGCGGCGATGTCCCCGGCGTCGGCGACCTGCGCGAGGGCGAACGGTGAGGCGTCCTGCGCCGGGTTGTACGGGCGCAGGAGCCGGGAGGCCTCCCGGATCGCGTTGCCGCCGAAGCGGGCGCCGGGCCGGTAGGAGACGCCCGAGTCGAAGGGCACCCCGACGACGGCGACCTCCGTGGTGCCGACCTCGTCGAGGCGGGGCAGCCGCGCGAACGTCGCGGGTCCGGCGTACCGCGGGACGCGGGACGAGTCGACGGGGCCGCGCGGCGCTTCGTTGCTGCTCATGGGGTGGAGAGCCTTTCCTTCGGTTCGTTCGGGTTCTTCTGGTTCCCTCGCTGACGCGCTGCTTCGAGTGTGCCGGATCCCCCGGAACGGGACGGAATCACGCGTACGGGTCCACCGACGACGCTAGGCGGCGGTGCGGCGACCCTGAAGTGTATGTTTCCTCCACCTATGCCTCACTGAACGGATGAATCATCCATGCCCGACTCCCCCGTGGGACCGCCCACCCCACCCGTTCCGCTGGCCGGGCTGCTGGCCCTGGAGGAGCTCGGGCTCCGCCTGATCGCGGGGCCGGCCGACGCCGAGCTGCTGTGGGTGCACACCTCGGAGATGGCGGACCCGTACCCGTATCTGCTCGGCGGCGAGCTGCTGCTGAGCGCCGGGGTGCTGCTCGCGGACCCGGACACGTATGTGGCCCGGCTGGTGGAGGCGGGGGCGGCGGCACTCGGTTTCGGGGTGCGGCCGGTGCACGAGGCGGTGCCGCCGGCCCTGGTCGCCGCCTGTGACCGGCACGGGCTGCCGCTGGTAGAGGTGCCGCCGGGGACGCCGTTCACCGCGATCGCGCGGGCGGTGTGGGGGCTGATGGCCGCGGCGCGCCACCGTGAGCTGCGCCGGGTGACGCGGGCCCAGCAGGCCCTGGCCACGGCGGCGGCGCGGCCGGACCCGATCCCCGCGGTGCTGCACCAGCTGGCGGTCCGGCTGCCGGGGCGGGCGGCCCTGCTGGCGGCCGGCGGCGAGGAACTGCACGCGGCGGGACCGCCACCGGCCCCGGAGGTGCGGGCGGCCCTGGCCCGGCTCGCCCGGGTGGTCGCCCCGGGAGCCCGCCCCGCCCCCGCCTCGGCCACCGACACCGTGGGCGGGTCCCATCTGTCGGCGTACGCGCTGGGCGGCGGGCAGGGGCTGGCCCTGACCCTGGCCACGGACCACCGCGAGGCGGGCGACCGCACCGTCGCCGGGATCGCGGTCGTCCTGCTCTCCCTGCTGGCCGCTCCGCACCAGGGCGCCGGTGCGGCGGCACGCTCGGCGGCGCTCGTCCGGCTGCTGCTCGGCACGGACCCGGCGGACGTGGCGCCACTGCTGGACGGTGACGGGCGCTGGACGGTGGTGCACGCGCGCCGCACCGACGGCGCGGCGGCGGACCCGCTCACCGCGGGCGCGCTCGGTGCGGCCCTGGGCTCGGCGCTCGTGGACGCGGAACGGGGCGACGAGGCGGTACGGGTCCTGGTCCCCGGCGCCGACCGGGTCACCCCGCAGCCGGGCTGGACGCTCGGCGCCTCGGCCCCCGTTCCGGCCGACGCGCTGGAGGCCGCCGGCATCCGGGCCGCGCGCGCCCTCGGCCGGGCGGAGGCGACCCGCGCCCCGCTGGTGGCGGACGCTCCGGTGTCCGGCCTCGCCGCGCTGCTCCCGCCCGGCCCCGCGGCCGACCGCGCCCGCGAACTCCTCGCCCCGCTCACCGAGCCGCTCGCCGAGACCCTGCGCTGCTGGCTCTCCCTGCACGGCAGCTGGGACCGGACGGCGGTGGCCCTGTCCGTCCACCGCAACACCGTCCGCCAACGCATCGCGCGGTGCGGGGCGTTGCTGGGGACGGACCTGGACGACATGGACGTACGTACGGAGTTGTGGCTCGCCCTGCGGCAGGAGTGATCCCGCACGCACCCGGCGTACGGAGGTCCCGTTCGGGCCACCCTGATGTGTCCCGCCCGTCGGCACATGACATATGTTGCAGTGGCAAAGGGGGGCCGAATGGCACGGGATTACGACAGTCAACTGCTGGAATCGGTGGGGGTACGCCGACGCCGGATGCGGGACGCGCTCCTGTTCGGCGCCCAGCGCGCGCGGCGGACGGCGGACGAACGCCTCGGGAAGGTGTTCGCGGGGATCGCGATCACGGCGGTGCTGTGCGCGGGGTGCGTGGGGTGGTCGTTCCTCCAGCACACCCTGGACAAGCAGAAGGCCGAGCAGGAGAAACAGCAGCGGCAGGCGCAGCAGTACGGGCAGTCCTCGCCGACGCCCTCGGCCCCGGCCCCGGCCGGTTCGACGAAGCCGGCGCAGCCGTAGGCAGTGCTTGTGCGTGCGCCGGCATTCACCGGCACAGGATTTCACGGGCCCGCTTTTTTCGCTTGGTTCGCTTTGCCCAATTGGCCCGAAATTCCAGGAAATCGCGATGATAGGTTTTCGTAAGTGGTGAGTACAGCAATGACTTCCCGGGCGGAAATGAGCCGGGTGACCCTGGTCGGTGAGCGGCGTCGGGCCGACATCGTGCTGCCCTCCGACACCCCTGTCGGTCAACTCCTTCCGGACATCCTGCAGTTGCTGGACGACCGGGCAGCGGCGCGGCCGTTGACCCGGCAGTTGCTCACCGCCGACGGCTCGGCGCTGCCGCACGACAGCACCCTGGCGTCGGCCGGGATCGGTGACGGCGCCGTGCTGCGGCTCGTGCGGACCCACGCCGCGCCGCCCGCGCCGGTGGTCCACGACGTCACGGACCAGGTGGCGGACGACCTCGACATGCGGGCCTGGCGCTGGCGTCCGGCCGCACGGCGGGCCGCTGCGGGGGCGACGACCGTGGCCTTCGCGGTGATCGCCGCACTGCTCGCGCGCAGCGAGTTCCCGCTCACCGCGCTGGCGGGCGCCCTGGCGGCCGTCACCGTCGTCCTCCTGGTGGCCGGTGCCCTCGTCGCCCGGCTCGGACGGGGCAAGCGCGGTCTGGCGACCGCGCTGCTGCTCGCCTCCAGCGGGCTCGGGATCCTCACGGCCTGGACGGCCGCCGACGCGTACGACTGGTCCGGGGCGCTCCGGCTGGCCGCCGTGGCGGGCGCGGTCACCCTGTCGCTGGCGCTGCTCGGCCTCTTCTCACCGCTGGGCCGGGGCGGCCTCATCGGCGCCATGGCCACCGCCGCCCTGACCGTGGTCTGGGAGGGCGTCGCCGCCGGCACGTCGGACCTCGCCCGGCTCGGTGCCGTGATGGCCGTGGTCTCCGTGGTCCTGCTCGGCCTGCTGCCCCGGATCGCCCTGATGGCTTCGGGGCTCACCGCGCTCGACGACCGGCGCTCGGGCGGGGTGTCCGTCAGCCGTCACGATGTGGGCAACGCGCTGGCCGCCACGCATCGCGGGCTCGCCCTCGCGACCCTCGCGACCTCGGTCTCGGCGGCCGCCGCCGGCTGGCTCCTCACCCTGGCCGACCGGCCGACCGTGTGGACCGTGCTGCTGCCCTCGCTGGTGGCGGTGGTGCTCCTGTCCCGGGCCCGGGCGTTCCCGCTGGTGGCCGAGGTGGTGGCGCTCTTCGCGGCCGCCGCGGTCCTCGTCGTCCGTCTGGTGATGCTCTGGACGGATCACGCCGGGGGCGCCGGGCCCATCGCCGTGCTGTGCGCGGCGGCGCTGCTGCCCCTGCTCGCGCTGGCGGTGGAGCCGCCGGAACACGTACGGGTCCGGCTGCGGCGTACGGCCGACCTCGTCGAGTCCATCGGCGTGGTGGGGCTCTTCCCGCTCACCGTCGGCGTGTTCGGCATGTACGGGCAGCTGCTCAACAAGTTCTGACGACTGACAGCACATGCGCGGGCGCTCCGGGCGGGGCATCGAAGCGGAGATGAAGGACAGACATGCCGAACGCGGACAACTGGCAGAGCGATGTGCTGCGCGATCTGAGCGGCACCGCCGCCCCGCAGGGCACGACGGGTACAACGGGCACGACAGGCACGACGGGCAGGCCCGGCACGACGGACACCGGCGAACGGACGGCCCCGACGACGACGGTGGCCCAGGCCCAGGCCGCAGCCCAAGTCCAGGCCCCGCCCCAGATACCGCGCACCCCCGCCTACACGGAGAACACCCCCCACGCGGCGCAGGGCGCCCGGCCCTTCGGCGCTCCGGACTCGCGGGCGGTGGTGGAGCGGGAGCTGGCAGGCGCGGCGCGGCGCCCGCAGCGGGGCGAGTCGCTCGCCGTACGAGCCTCGCGCGCACTGCGCCGAATCGTTTCCTCCTCTGCGGCGCGCGAGGCCGCCGAGATCACCCGTACCGCCGAGGTGCTCCAGCGGCCGGTGACGACCGGGCGCCAGATCGCCGTCACGTCCATCCGGGGCGGTGCGGGCAAGACGACGGTCGCCGCGCTGCTCGGCACGGCGTACGCGCACTACCGCCAGGACCCGGTCCTCCTCGTCGAGGCCGATCCGGCCCTCGGCTCGCTGCCGCTGCGGCTCGGCGTAGAGACGCTGCGGTGGACCACGGCCGATCTCGCGGACATCGTGGAGCCGCAGATGTCGCTGCTCGACGTCACCGGCTACCTGGTCCAGCTCCCCGACAACGCCTGGCTGCTGCCGGGCAGCCAGGGCCGGATCGGGGCGATGCTCGACACCGCGACGTACGAACGGGTCATGGTGGCGCTGCGCCGCTACTTCAGCGTGACCGTGGTCGACTGCGAGACGCTTCCCGCAGAGGTCGCCCGGGTCGCCCTCTCGGCCTCCCAGGCCCGTGTCCTGACCGCCCCCGCCACGCTGGACGGCGTCACGAGCACGTACGCGGTGCTGCAGTGGCTGCAAGGGCTGCCCCGTCATGTGATCGCCGGGACCGTGGTCGTGCTGTCCAGCACCGTGGCGCGGCCCGGCATCGACGTGGAGGCGGCCGCCGAACGGCTCCGGTCCACGGGTGCGAGCGTCCACGTCCTGCCCTACGACCGGCATCTGGCGGCGGGCGGCGCCCTGCGCACCGAACTGCTCGCCCGGCCGACACGGCTGGCCGCCACCCGGCTGGCGGCCGAGGTGTTCGAGCTCTCCCAGAAGCGCCGGTGACCGCGATGCGCCTGATCCCGAGGCCCATGAAGCCGATCCCGAGTCCCCTGGAAACACCGGCACCGATACCGGTGCGGGCCCCCCGCACGCGCCACGAACCGGCCGTGAACCCCGGACGGAGCCGATGAGTACCCGCCTGATCCACCGCCCCGCCCGGACCACCCGCCCGCCGGCCGTGCCCGCGCCCCGCACCATCGAGGCGCCGCCCAACCTGCCCGAGGGCAAGGCGGGCAACATCGCGATGTCGCTGCTGCCGGTCGCCGGGGTCATGTCGTCCGTCGTGATGATGACGGTCGTCCGCAACAGCCAGTTCGCCGGGCTCGGCGCGATCATCCTCGTGGTCACGGTCATCGGCTCCGCGGCCCTGCTCCTCTCGCAGCGCGGCAAGGCCCAGCGCACACGCCGTACGCAGCGCGAGGCCTACCTCGCCTATGTGGAGGACCTGCGCGAGGAGTTGTCGGCCGAGGAGCGCGAGCGGCGGGGGCGGGCGGATGTGCTGAACCCGTCTCCGTACTCCCTGTACGACATCGTGCGCGACCCGGCCCGGCTCTGGGAGCGGCGACGGGTCGACGACGACTTCCTGCGGGTGCGGGTCGGCACCGGCGAGATGCCGGTGCGGGACCTCCAGATCGCCGAGCAGGGCTCGTCCGTCCTCACGCCGCCGGACCTCTTCATGCTCAACGAGGCCTCGGCCGTGGTGACCCGGTTCCGCAACGGGACCGAGCTCCCGCTGACCGTCCCCCTCGACCGCGTCGGCAACGTCAGCGTCATCGGTCCCCGCGAGGACTGCCTGCGCATCGCCCGCGCCCTGCTCGTGCAGGCGGCGGCCCTGCACGCGCCCGACGACGTGGCCATCGCCGTCGCCGCACCGGGCGACCGGACAGCGGACTGGGAGTGGGCCAAGTGGCTGCCGCACGTGCTCGACCCCGAGCAGTTCGACGGCCCGGTCGCAGCTCGCCGCATCGCACCGTCCGCTCCCCAGCTGGCCCGCCGGCTCGACGCGGAGCTGCGCCGCCGGGCCTCGTACGCCGCCGAGGTCCGCCGCGGACTGGCCGGACGGGACGCGCTGTCCATGAACTCCCGGCTGCTCGTGGTCACCGACGGGCACGGCGAGGACGCCGTCGACCTGCCGCGTCCCGACGACGCGGTCGGACTGCGCGAGATGGGCGTCACCGTGGTGCACCTGCTCGAACAGCGTGTGCAGGAACCGGGTCACGTCAACGTACGCATCACCGTCGAGGGCACCGACGTGACCATCGAGGACCTGCGCCAGGCGGAACCGGTCCAGGCCCACGGCACGGTGGACGAGGTCGGTGTGCCGTTCGCCGAGGGCCTGGCCCGGATGCTCGCCCCGCTGCGGCTCTCCGCCGAGTCCCTGGTGGACGCCCCACTGTCCGGTCCGGTCGAGTTCGCCGCGATGCTCGGCATCGACGACGTGGCCCGGCTCGACCTGGACCGGCTGTGGGCGCCGCGCGGGGAACGCGCCTTCCTTCGTGTCCCCATCGGCATCAGCGACTCCCACGAGCCGGTGCTCCTGGACCTCAAGGAGTCCTCCGAGCTCGGCATGGGACCGCACGGGCTGTGCGTGGGCGCCACCGGATCCGGCAAGTCGGAGCTGCTGCGGACCCTGGTCCTCGGCCTGGTGGCCACCCATCCGCCCGAGGACCTCGCGCTCGTCCTGGTCGACTACAAGGGCGGCGCCACCTTCGCACCGTTCGCGGACCTGCCCCATGTCGCGGGCGTCATCACCAACCTGGAGAACCAGGCCGGCCTCGTCGAGCGGGTCCACTCCTCGCTCGCCGGTGAGGTCAAGCGCCGCCAGCAGGCCCTGAGGGACGCGGGCAACGTCGCCGACATCGGGGACTACGCGGCCCTGCGCGCTTCGAGGCGGCCGGACCTCGACCCGCTGCCGCACCTGTTCGTCGTGATCGACGAGTTCGGCGAACTGCTCACGGCCAAGCCGGACTTCATCGACCTGTTCCTCTCCATCGGCCGGATCGGGCGCTCCATCGGCGTCCATCTGCTGCTCTCCAGCCAGCGCATCGAGGGCGGCAAGCTCAAGGGCCTGGAGACCTACCTCTCCTACCGCCTCGGCCTGCGGACCTTCTCCGCCGACGAGTCGCGCACGGTCCTGGACACCACGGACGCCTTCCACCTGCCGCCGCTGCCCGGCTTCGGCTACCTCAAGGTCGACACCAGCCACTACGCCCGGTTCAAGGCGGGCTACGTCTCGGGCGGATACCGCGGTCCGGCCCGGCGCGTCGAGGATGAGGAGACCGGCCCCCTCGCCCTGGAGTACGAGGCGTTCAACACCCTGGCCGGGGCGAGCAGCACCCAGCAGGAACAGGAACCGGCATCCCGCCGCCGCGAGACCGGCCCGACCGAACTCGGCATCATGGTCGACCAGTTGACCGGAGCCGCCCCGGGCGTACGCAGCATCTGGCTGCCTCCGCTGCCCGCCGCGATCGCCCTGGACACGGTCGCCGGTCCGCTGGACGTCGGCCCGCGCGGCATGCGCCTGACCGGGGCCGGCACGGGCGGCGGCAGCGGCACCGGCAACGGCCGGGCCGGCACGCGGCAGCAGGGTCCGCTGCGGGTGCCGCTCGGCCTGCTGGACGACCCGGCCAAGCAGTGGCAGGGGCAGTGGTTCCTGGACCTGACGGTGGCCGGCGGCCACGCCGCCTTGATCGGCGGCCCGCAGTCCGGCAAAACGACGCTCCTGCGCACGCTCGTCCTCTCCCTCGCGCTGACCCACACCCCGCAGGAGGTCGGCATCTACGGACTCGACCTGGTCGGCGGCGGCCTCCAGGCGCTGGCGGAGCTGCCGCACGTGGGCGGCATCGCGGGCCGCGCCGACCGGGAGCGTGCGGCCCGCACGGTCGAGGAGGTCCGCGCCATGCTCGCCGTGCGCGAGGACCTCTTCCGCGAGCACGGCATCGACTCCGTCGAGCAGCTGCGCACCCTGCACGCGGCGGGTCGGCTGCCGCGGCTGGCGTCCGCCGAGATCGTGCTCGTGATCGACGGATTCGGTGCGCTGCGCGACGACTTCGACGATCTCGACGACGCGGTCGCGGACATCCTCAAGCGCGGCGGCGGGTACGGGATCCACGTCGTCGCGGGCATGCTGCGCTGGAACGACGTACGCATCGCCATCCAGTCCAACTTCGGCACCCGCGTCGAGCTGCGGCTGAACGACCCGGGCGAGTCGAGCATCGACCGCAAGCTCGCCGCGACCCTGTCGCCCGACGAGCCCGGCCGGATCCTCACCGACGGAAAGCTCTTCGCCCAGGTCGCGCTCCCCCGCACGGACGGGGCCGCCGACACGGCGGACCTGGGCGTGGTGCTGGAGCGCACCGCCCGGACGGTCCGCGCCACCTGGCACGGCGAGGTCGCCCAGCCCGTACGGGTCCTGCCGCACATCCTGGAGCCACACCTGCTGCCGGGTCCGGTCGCCGAGCCGCGGCAGGTCCCGCTCGGCCTCGACCAGTCGGCGCTGGCACCCGTCCTGCTCGACCTGTTCGCCCACGACCAGCACCTGCTCGTGCTGGGGGACAGCGAGTGCGGCAAGACGAACCTGCTGCGGACGGTCGCGCACGGCCTGGTCGACCGTTACGGCGAGGACGACCTGGTGTTCGCCGTGATGGACCCGAGGCGCTCGCTGCGCGGGGTGGTCCCGGAGGAGTTCAACGGCGGCTACGCGTACAACTCCAAGCTCTGCGCCGGACTTTCGGCCGGGATCGCCACCGAACTGGAGAAGCGGCTGCCCGACGAGGACGCACGCCTGGAGGACCTGGAGCCGGGCAGCTGGGGCAACGGCCCGCGCATCGTGGTCCTGGTCGACGACTACGACGTACTGACGACCGCCGGCCAGTCGCCGCTGGCCGCGTTCCTCCCGTACATCCCGTCGGCGGTCGACATCGGCCTCCACTTCGTGCTGACGCGCCGCGTGGCCGGCGCCTCGCGCGGCATGTACGAACCGCTGGTGCAGGGCCTGCGGGAGTCGGGCGCGTCGGCGCTGGTGATGTCCGGCGACCGGAGCGAGGGCCAGCTCCTGCCCGGGGTGTACGCGTCCCAACAGGCTCCGGGCCGGGGCACGTTCATCCAGCGCGGCCGCCCGAACCGGCTGGTCCAGACGGTGTACGCGCCGTGAGCGAACCGGTGAACCTCCGCAATGACCGCTGCCGAACGACGAAGGACCGGACGACTCCATGACGAAGGACGTCATCGCGCTCACCGCCCGCATGCCCGACCCGTTGACCGTGCTCGCCGGCCTGCTCTCCGGCGGCCCGGACAAGCTGGTGGGCGCCCGGGGCGAGGGCGCCGTGGTGCAGCTCTGCGACACGCAGGGCCGCCCGCTCGTCTCGGTCGAGGCACCGCTGCTGATCGCCGTGGAGGGCGAGGCGGAACGGCTCCTGGGTGCGACGCCGCCGCCGGTCCCGTACTGGTGGACGGAGGCCCGCGCCACCACGGGGGTCGCGGAGGCGGAGCAGCTCGCGGGCACGTTCGCGACCCGGCTCACCGCGCTGGTGGGCGGCTCGGCCTGGCCGCCGGACGCCGTCGGCTCGCTCACGGTGGTGCCGACGGACGGGGTGAGCGTCGCCCCGGCACCGGCCGCCGCGCAGCCCGCCGTCGACGTGCTCACCGAAAAGGTCGCCGTGGTCATCCAGGACCGCCCGGTCGTCGCGATGACGGCCTGGCTCTCCGACGCCTTCCGGGCGGCCGCCGAGGCGGGGCTCGGCCTCCAGATCGTCAGCCCGGCGGGCGCCACGCTCTCCCCCGCCGTACGCGACAGCCTGGGCGGATGGCCGTCGCGCTGGATCGTCCAGGACGAGCGGGACGGGTACTACGACGGCCTGACGGGCGCCGTACTGCGCTGGCAGGACGGTGCGTTCGGTCCTCCGCTCTCACCGGACGCTTCGGAGGACGACCCGCACACCCAGGTGGCGGCCACCTACCAGGAGGTCTCGGACACGGGTGAGCGCCAGCTGGGCCTGACCTTCCGCATGGTCCACCCGGCGGACGACCGGCTGGTGCTGGGCGGCGGCCTGGAGACGGTGTGGCGGGAGCTGACGGGGAATCCTCCGGCCGGGTGGGGCACGTCGGAGCCGGCCAACCTTCCGTGGTCACTGCGCCGGTTGACCGACCTGGCCCATCGCAGGGCGCCGGATCCGACGTGGCTCGTCGTGGTCGGCGGCCCGGACCGCCCGGCCCTCGCCACCGTGCGCATCACGCGCACGGAGGCCGGCGTCGAGGAGCACGTCACGATGGCGCTCGGCTACGGAAGCGACGAGTCGTGTCCGGTGGACGCCCTGCCCGCCCTTGCCGAGACCCTCGCGACCCGGCACCGCCTCCAGTCGATGCTCGTACAACTTCGCAAAGCGCGACGCGACATGGCGGTACCGGCGCGCTTCGAGGGGCCGGGCGTGCCGCTGGCCTTCGTGCTCGGCACGGAGGAGGTCCGCACCCTGCCGGGCGACCGCGCCCGCCGCACACCGCTGCCGGAGGCGCCCCTCCCGCTCGGCCCGAGAACGCGCCCCGCGCTGTACTACCCCCTGCCGGGCGACCCGTCGGACCTGTCGGGGTGGCAGGACTTCGAGCGGCTGATGAGCCATCTCAAGGGCGCGCCATGACCGCGCCCGATGTCATGGATTGGCAACAACGGCGATCTGTCCGATTGCAGATTGCAATAGCGACGCGCAAGTTGATAGACATGTTTTCGATCAAGAAGGCATTCGTTCGAGCGGGTGGGGGAAGCTGATGAAGTTCGACATGGGGGCCTCGGTCCTTTCAACGCTGATGTCGAAGTCGCAGGGCTCCAGTACGGATCTGGGCACGCTGATCCGGCAGTTGCTCGCGGCGGCTGAGCCGCTGGAGGGCAAGTTCCACGGGGCGGGCAAGGTCGCCTTCGACGACTTCAAGAACCGCTCCGACGAGATCACCGCGGCGCTGAACGCCTCGCTCTCCGGAATCCTGGGCGGCCAGTCCGGTATGGACGCTGCTTTCGGCTCTGGTGACCAGGAGCAGGGCGAGAACGCGAGGACGCAGATGGCGTCGGCCAACTTCGACGCGGCGCGTTTCTCGGGCCGCTGACACCGGCCGGCCCGGCGAGCGGGCGGCGGGGAATCGTTTTTCTGACGGGGAGTGATGGGTGATGGCAGGAAACGCGGGCGACACCGACCGGCGTGCGTACGACACGGGCGCTTCCACCGAGGTCCAGGGCAACATCCAGGGGGTGATCGCCCAGTTGGAACTGGTGATCACGGCCCGAGACACGCAGGTGAAGGCCGCGATGAGCGACTTCGCGGCCGACGGCGTGGCGGACGAGTACCACGGCAAGGAACTCCGCTGGAACACGACCTCGCAGGAGGTCAGGAACATCATCCAGCTGCTGCGTTCGACGCTGGAGAAGAACGACGGCACCGCGCAGCAGACGCTGGCGCGCGCCAAGGCCGCGGTCGACAACATCGGCTGAGGGGTGTTACTCCGCCCACCGGAAGAATCGTTCCTTCTGCCGGGCGGTGGAGGTCCGGAGATCGGTACGGCTACGGGGGCGGGTTTCAGTGACGGCGTGGGACATCAAGCCGCAGGGTGTGCAGGGGCAGCTGAAGCGGGTCGGTACGCACGCGGGTGACCTGGAGAAGGCGCTGAACGCGATGGTCACCGCGATATCGGAGGCGGCGACCCATGCGGGTACGGCGGTACCGGGCACGGCGGCGTCGCTGCCGGTGGCCGGGCCGGTGGCCGTGGGAGCGGAGCCGTTGTCGCATCCGACGCTGGGCCCGGTGGCGGCGGCGCTGGGCACGTACGTGACGGAGCGGAAGCCGCAGCTGAAGTCGATGGCGGAGCGCATCCAGGCCGCTGTGCTGGGTGCCGCGACGGCGACGAACGAGTACGTGGAGGGCGACCTGGAAGCGGCGAAGCAGGCCCAGGACGCTGCCAAGTCCGTGCGTCTGGACCTGTTGAAGGACATGGGGGCGGGCAAGTGAGCAAGAACGAGGCGGTCTCACCGTCGGGTATCCCGGTCTTCACCGGCAACCTGGCCCTGCTGGACCGCAGTGTGAGCGCACTGACGAAGGCCGGAGGGTCGATCGCCACGTCCGCCGGTGACGTACACGGCAGCTTCGGCGGTCTCCAGGCGTTCTACAAGGCGCCCGAGGCCGACCAGTTGTTCACGACGACGAAGCCGGTCGCGGACCGCGGGACGTCCCTGAAGTCGGACCTGGCCACGATCACGGCCGCGCTGAGCACGTACTCGGACGACGCCCACCCGCTCGTCGAGAAACTCAAGCAGCTCAAGCGCGAGGCCGACGCCTTCGTCGTTCAGATCAGGGACGACGACAAGTGGCGTGAGGACGGCGACCTGGTCGATGAGAACAACCACCGCCACGACGAGGTCATCGAGACGTGGACGGCGTTCCAGGCAGTGGAGCGGGCCTGCCACGACAAGATCGCCGCTCTGGTCGGCGGCCCTGCGCTGAAGATCGATGACGGCTCCGGCAAGAAGGGGACGTACGGCTACGACGCCGAGACCCTCAAGCACGCCGAGGGCCTGCCCTGGGGCGACCCGGTCGAGGAGTCCAAGCCCTGGTACCAACTTCACGAGCACGCCTGGGACTTCATCAAGGGCTTCGCCGTCGACGGTGTCTGGGGCACGATCAAGGGCCTGGGCACGCTGGTCGGCACGGATGGCTGGGACTCGGCCAAGCAGGCCTGGTCGGGCCTGGGCAAGCTCGCGACGGGCCTGGCGATCACGGCCACTCCGCTGGGCGTGGCGTACTGGATGACCCCCGAGGACCAACTCCCCTCCTACCTGCGTGATTCCCGCAACGCGGTGAAGGAGACCGGGAAGGCCCTGCTGGCCTGGGACCAGTGGGGCGAGAACCCGTCCCGCGCCGCCGGGGCGGTGACGTTCAACGTCATCACGACGGTCTTCACCGGTGGCGCGGGCGGCGCGGCCTCCGGCGCCGGAAAGGCGGCCCTGGCGGCGAAGGCGCTGTCCACCGCGGGCAAGGTGGGCCGGTTCGTCGACCCGATGACGTACGTCTTCAAGGGCGCGGGCATGGGCCTGACGAAGATCGGCGACGTGATGGCCGGCTTCAAGGGGCTCGGCACCTTCGAGGTCCCCGCCCTCCCGGAAGGCGCCATCACCCTCCCGGACGGCGGCTTCAAACTCGCCGACGGAACCCTGCACCTCCCGGAGGGCTCAGCGATCCCGGAGGCCGCGTTCGAGGTCCCCAGCAACTCCTTCAAGCTCCCGGACGGCGCGGAGATCCCGGCCGACGCGATCGACCTGGGCGACGGCGTGGTCCGCCTCCCCGAGGGCATGGCACCCCCGACCGGCTCCCTCCGCATCCCGGAAGGCGCCCTCAAACTCCCCGAAGGCACAACAGCCCTGCCCGAGAACGTACTCAAGGGCACGGACGAGCACGGCAACACCGTCTACCTGGACCGCCCGGGCAACGTCCTCAAGGAGGACGGCACCCTCGCACAACACCACAGCGCCGCGAAGCGGGAAGGCCTGGACACCGGTGCGGATACCCCGGCCACCCTGCCCCCGGCCCAGCAGCCGGTACTGGTCGGCGCGCACACGGTGGGCGGAAGCACGGACGGGACGCTCCGGATGGGCGACGACCTGGGGGACGTGGGGCGGGGCGGCAACGGCGCCACCGATCTCGGCAGGACGCCAGGCGGAGCGACAAACAACCTGCCGGGCGGATCAGCCGGCCACCACATGCCCAGCAACAGCCTGGACGGCGGCGGGCCGGGCGGCGGCCGCCCAACGAACCACCTCGATGGTGGAGGACCCGGCGGGGGCCATGCCGACCTCGGGGCCACCGGCGGCCACGACGTGCCCGATAACGCAGGCGCCGCTACGGCCGACGGTGCTACGGCTTCGCCGGCGCATCGGGCAGACGAGGGCGCCGCCGCAAGTAGCGGTGGGAGTTCCGCCGAGCGAGAACTGACTGCCGCCGAGCGGAAGAAGCTGCAAGACAAGCATGTGTGGCTGGCCAACAACAACGACGTGTGGCGCGACGCTCACTACCGAGGCGACGGCCATCGCTGGGACAAGAACGTCAAGGTCGACGGCGTTGAACTGCCCATCCTCAAGAAGGACGCCAACGGCACATGGGTAGCCAAGTACGACCTGCCGCACGGCCCTTCGGAGATCAAGCACGGCCGAACACCGCTCAAGCCGGACTCCGCCGACCCCAGGCACCTCCCACAGCTTGACGAGGCAGCAAAGAACAGCAGGGTGAGCGTGGATCTCTCCAACGCTGAAAGAGCATTCAAAGACGACCCATCGCCCCAGAACCACTCCGATCTTGACACGGCGACCACTGCCTACCGCGATCAATTGGCCGATATTCCCAACAACAGCAAGCACTCGGAGAGGCTCGGCGAGAAGGCATCCAGGCTCCACACCATCCCCAAGATCTTCCCGACAGCCAAATACGTTGATCTCCCCAGGACACCAAACGGCGCCAACATGCTTGACGACCTATACGAGATCGGCGATGACGGCAGCTATCTCGTTGTTGAGCAAAAGGGGCCGAAGGCGAATCTGAACCCTCCTCGCCTCGGCGCCGGTCCAGCCGCAAACATGATGGTCAAGCAAGGGACGAGACCATACCTGGAAACAATTTTCCATGAGATGTGGAAGCGAGGCGGCAAGGACAGGCAGCTCGCGGAGAAGCTATTCGACGCCCTCGAGAACAAGAAACTGCAGTATGTTCTGGTAAAGGGCCAAGAGAGCGCGGGCTCCTACGACGGATCCGTGCTTGAGTACTTCAAGATCTACTAGAGGAGAGAAACCAGTGGTCACGCGCGTTCCCCGCCACGACTTCCCAGTAGGGGTGACCCAGGACGACATGGCTTCGCTCACCGAGAGCACCGATCGGGTCCTCGATCGACTTGAAGTGTCGGAGATGTCCCGCTCCCGAGCCCTTGACTGCTGCTTGACCGTGGCCATGTCGCGCTGTGCCGGCGATCCCCGGGCCGAGAAGATCGAGACCTGGGAGGCGTGGGTCACTGCCATGCAGGTCGGCTCCGCACTGTTCGACTCGGCCACTGCGACAGAACGGGTGCTGCCCTGTCGCATCGGGATCACCGGTGAGATGAGGCAGCTCCCCGCAACCGGACCGACCTCCTACACGCACGCCGGATCGTGGCTCACTTCGGTCTACCTTGCCACGATCTGCCGCGAGGAGGAGCGCCTCGACCGTCTCATGCAGGTGCCAGTGTCGTTCCTCCGCGAATCCGGAGCGGTGTTCGACGAGTACGTCTATGAATGGGTCGAAGCTCTACAGAGCTACTGGGCCCGCCGCTCCAGCGACATGTGGAGCAACCTGGTCACCGCGATCAGTCTTGCCACCCCCGAGGCTGCCCGGATCGCCGACAAGGACACGCTGCTGAAGATCCTTTACCCACCGCTTGAACTATTTCAGCTCTATAACCGCGGGGAGGCTGACAAGTTCAACTCATCACTGAACGAGTTCCTCCACTGGCACAGGCAGTATTGGACCGCGGACGAGGCGCGATCCTTGAGCAGTGACGGCCTGGTTGCTCTCGCCCCGCTCGCCATCGCGTGCATGGCCTTCGACAACGACTTCGCAATCGAGATCGAATCCGAGTATCTGCCAAAGGAACTACTGCAGTTCGGCTGGTCCGGCGAGATCGACACCTGAGCACCATCAGGGGTTTTCGAGACGCGCAGTACCAGGCCCGTTCGGCGCCTTGTTCCGCGTCCGCGCCTGTCCGTAGGTAGTTGAGCAGGGTGGTCATGACTCGGCGGCGTCCGAAGGCGTAGACCGCGGGTCCAACGAACCAGAGCAAGAAGTTGGGGTCCGGGTCGTAGACGGCTGCGGCCATCTACGGGGCGAAGAACTCTTCGGGCAGGTGGGTGCGTTCGAGCAATTGCTTGCGCACCGCATGGGCACGAACATCAGCTTTGAACATTGCCCTGCACCTGCACACCGGGCTGCGGCGAGTGGGCTCCCGAACACATCGCCAAGGCGCTCCAGCAGTTCGAGGCCGCCAAACGCGCGGTCGACGAGTCGGGCCAAGCCCCGCCGATGGAGCCCGAAGTCCTGGAGGCTGTCATGCAATGCCTCACCTGGATGCGGCGCGCGCAAGCACGACCGGGCTACGGCGTTATCGGCTTCTGCTCCTGATGCCGAGGCAACGGCGGACGGGGGTGCCTGTCCTCTCCGCCGAGCCGCCGGCCCCCAACGCCTGCGACCCGGAGTCGAGAGTGATGTGGGTGCTCGCCCACGCGCCCGACGCCGCTCCAGCAGCCCCCGCCGCACCCACTTCGCTCTCAACTCCCCGTCGATCGATGCGCGCCCAAGCGCGGGGCCGATGGCGGCGAGCTCCTTGCGCTGCAGCAGCAGGTTCGTCAGCGCCGCCCCGAAGCCCTCCCGGCCCCCAGAGGTCAAGGCGCGCAGCGCGTGGAGCGCGATCGTGTCGCCGCGTTGCGGCACGTCGAGGCACGCCGTCCTGGGCCGCCACTACGACAGCCCGGCCTTCCTTGCGCGGAGCACTATCCCGATCTTGTGTGGCTCTACGAGCAGCACAGATGCGGCGGGCAGCCCCGGCACAGGCCACCAACTGCCCTTGCGTTAGAGCGCGGTTCAACACCTACCGTGCCCCTCATGACGACACCTCAGCACAAGATCGGCTCGGGCTTCGGTGCCCGCAGCACCGCGGACGACGTCCTCAGCGGGATCGACCTGTCCGGCAGCACCGCGATCGTCACCGGCGGCTACTCGGGGCTCGGCCTGGAGGCGACCCGTGCCCTGGCGGCCGCCGGGGCACGGGTCATCGTTCCGGCCCGGCGGCCGGCGGCCGCCCGGGAGGCCCTCGCGGGCATCGACGGCGTCGAGACCGACGACCTCGACCTGGCCGACCTCGACAGCGTGCGCGGGTTCGCCGAGCGGTTCCTGGCCTCGGGGCGCGACGTCGACATCGTGATCAACAACGCCGGGATCATGGCCTGTCCCGAGACACGGGTCGGACCGGGGTGGGAGGCGCAGTTCGCCACCAATCACCTCGGCCACTTCGCCCTCGTCAACCATCTCTGGCCGGCCATCGCCCGCGGTGGCGCCCGTGTGGTCGCCGTGTCCTCCGGCGCGCACGGCATGGGTATGCGCTGGGACGACGTGCACTTCGAGCGCGGCTACGACCGGTGGGCGGCGTACGGGCAGGCCAAGGCGGCGAACGTGCTGTTCGCCGTGCACCTCGACGCACTCGGCCGTGACGCCGGAGTCAGGGCCTTCGCCGTGCACCCGGGCAGCATCCTCACTCCGCTCCAGCGCCACCTCGCGAAGGCGGACATGGTGGACGCCGGCTGGATCGACGAGAACGGCACCCCGACCGACCCCACCTTCAAGACGCCCGGGCAGGGCGCGGCGACGGAGATCTGGGCGGCGGTCTCCCCCCAACTGGCGGGCATGGGCGGGGTGTACTGCGAGGACTGCGACATCGCCGAGCCGGCCGCCGACGGCGCGGAAGGCGGTGTGCACGCACACGCGACCGACGCGGAGCAGGCTGCCCGCCTGTGGGCGCTGTCGGCCGACCTCACGGGCGTCGACGCCTTCGCGGCGGCCCGCTGAGGGCCGTCGACCGGCCCGGGAACGCCGACCGGGCGGCCCCTCACTCCTCCCGCAACGGCACCTCCCGCATCAACCACGCCGCCAGGAAGATCACCACCCCCAGCACCGCGGCGCCGATCAGCACCCCGTGCAGGCCCTCGGTGACCGCTGTCCCCACCGCGTCCCGGACGCCCTCCGGCATCCCGCGTACCGCCTCCGGCGTCCAGGCCGTGCCGCCCTCCGGCATACCGGACGCGTGGAGGCGGCTCGTGTAGACGGCGCCGAGCACCGCGATGCCCAGGGAGCTGCCGATCGTACGGACGAGGGTGGTGGTTCCGGTGGCGGCGCCCATGTCGCGGGGTGTCGCGCTGTTGATCGTGACGAGCAGCGTGCTCTGCATCAACAGGCCCATGCCCACGCCCAGTACGAGGGTCAGGGCGGAGGTCACCGCCGTGGGGGTGCCGGTGTCCACCGTCATCAGCAGGACGAGTGCGCCCGCGGCCGTCAGCGCCCCGCCGATGATGGGGTAGGGGCGCAGGCGGCCGCCGCCCGCGAGGAGTTTGCCGACCAGGAGCTGTGCGCCGAACATCCCCGCCATCAGCGGGAGCAGCAGCATGCCGCTGACCGTCGAGGAGGCGCCGCGTACGAACTGCATGTACAGCGGCAGGTAGGCGGACGCCCCGAGCATTGCCGCGCCCACCAGGAACGTGAGGACCTGGGCGAGCGTGAAGTTGCGGTCGGCGAAAAGGCGGGGCGGGATGATCGGTTCGGCGGCCCGTCGCTCGACCCGGGCGAACCAGGCCAGGGCGAGGGCGCCCGTCACCCCGAGGCCGATGATCTGCGGCGACGACCAGGCGTACCGCGTACCGCCCCAGCTGCCCACCAGGGTCAGGGCCAGGATCGCGGTGCAGAGCAGGCCGACCCCCGCGCAGTCGATCCGCGCCTTGATCCTTTCGGTGTGCAGGTGCAGGCGCAGCCCGACCACGAGGAGCGCGAGGACGCCGATCGGGATGTTGACGTAGAAGACCCAGCGCCAGTTCAGCTGGTCGGTGAGGAAGCCGCCGAGCAGCGGCCCGCCGACCAGGGCGACCGGCATCATCGCCCCGATCATCGCCTGCGAGCGGCCCGCCTGGGAGGGCGGCAGCATGACGCCGATGATGGAGATGGCGCCGACCATGAGGCCGCCCGCGCCGAGTCCCTGGACGGCGCGGAAGGCGATGAGCTGCCCCATGTCCTGGGCGATTCCGGAGAGTACGGATCCGGCGAGGAACACCGTGACCGACCAGATGAAGCTGCCTTTGCGCCCGTAGAGGTCGCCGAGCTTGCCCCAGAGGGGTGTGGAGAGGGAGGCGGTGAGCAGATAGGCGGTCACCACCCAGGACAGGTGGTCGAGGCCGCCCAGGTCGCCGACGATCGTGGGCAGGGCCGTGCCGACGATCGTGCCGTCGAGAAGGCCGAGCATCAGGCCCAGCAGGAGGCCGAACAGGACGAGCTTCGACGGGCCACGGCTTTCCTCCGCGGGTGGTCGGGCGGCGTCGGGCGGTGGCCGGCCGGGGGTGTCCTTCGTGTACTGGCTCATGGCTGCCCTCGCCCCTCAGGCGGCGTACGGGTGGGTGGCCCGGGCGTCCCGCAGTGCGTGCCCCCACCAGGCGAGCTGGTCCAGCAGCGCCTTGGCGGCCGTGTCCACCTGGGGGTCGTCCACGGCGCCGTCCTCGCCGAACTGTCCGTAGGCGTTGTGGAAGCTGACCGTGTTGCGGATGGTCGTGGCGTTCAGCTCGGCCATCACGACCCGGAGCTGCTCCACGGCGCGCAGACCGCCGGAGAGACCGCCGTAGGACACGAAGGCGACCGGCTTGGCGTGCCACTGCTCGTTGTGCCAGTCGATGGCGTTCTTCAGGGACGCGGGAAAGCTGTGGTTGTACTCCGGCGTGACGAAGACGAAGGCATCGGCCGCCGCGAGGCGCGGTGACACCAGGGCGAGGGCCTTCTCGGTGCCCGGTGCGGGCGGCTGCCCGAACGCGGGGAAGACGGTGGGCAGCGGGGTCTCGGCGAGGTCGACGACGTCCACGGTCATGTCGTCGCGCTGGGCGAGGTGCCCCTTCAGCCACTGGGTGACGACGGGTGCGAACCGGCCCTCGCGGGTGCTGCCGACGACGACGGCGACGCGGAGCTGCGGACGGGTGCTGGGCATGGGTCCCCCCTGGAACCTGGAAGCGGTGGATGTGTACAGCGTATTTCTGTGCGTACAACGTATCCATCGATGTGTACGTTGTCCACTGCCGGATACGTTGTACGCTGACCGCTGACCGAGAGGAGCCCGCCCGTGGCCGGCCAGAAGAAGGACAGCGGCAGGAGCGACAGCAAGGGGCCCGACCTGTCCCTCTGGCAGCGCCTCCAACAGCCGGCGACCGCGCCCCGCGCCTCGCTGACCCTGGAGCGGATCGGGACCGTCGCCGTGGAGATCGCCGACGCGGAGGGGTTCGCCGCGGTCACGATGCGCAGGCTCGCCACGGAACTGGGGGTCGCCCCCATGGCCGCCTACCGCCACGTCTCCGGCAAGGACGATCTGTGGGCGCTGATGGCCGAGCGCGTGACCACGGAGATGCGGATCCCCGACGAGGTGACCGGATGGCGCGAGGTGCTGCGCGCCTTCGGCCTGCTGACCCGGGACATGATGCTGCGGCACCCCTGGGTGGGGCAGCTGCCCACCCATCTCTTCGTGCTCACACCCGGCCGGCTGGCCATCGCCGAACGGCAGCTGGCGGCGCTCGACGGACTCGGCCTCGACGAGGACGCGATGATGGTCGCGTTCCGTACCGTCAGCGCGTTCGCCCACGGCTCGACGCAGTCGGAAGTGGCCCTGAAGGAGTGGACGGAGTCCGCGGGCTGGTCGTCCGGCGACGAGACCCGGCTGGGCCTGGCCCCGCAGATGATGTACCTGATGGAGACCGGCCGCTATCCCACGTACCAGCGCTACGGACGGCGCGCGACCCGCAAGGACGACGCGACCTGGGCGTTCGAGACGGGTCTGGACTGCGTACTGGACGGGATCGCCGCCCGGTTCGGCATCTGAGGGCGGCCCCCGGGAACAGCGATCACCGGCCTCCCCGTCGGCGTGCTCAGCATCACCCTGGACAGCTCCGGTGACCGCCGGGTAACTTTTAACCAAGGCTGAGCAAGCGCTTAGCCAAGCCGAGCGAAGCCGACCAGGGAGGCACCCCGTGCGCCGTACGGTATTCAACGAGGACCACGAGGCGTTCCGGGAGACCATCCGCGCCTTCATCGCGGCCGAGGTCGTGCCCGTGTACGACGAGTGGTTCGCGGCCGGCCAGGCGCCGCGCGACTTCTACCTGAAGCTCGGCGAGCTGGGTGTCTTCGGCATCACGGTGGACGAGGAGTACGACGGCGCGGGCATCGAATCGCACAAGTACGAGGCCCTCATCTACGAGGAGACCGCTCGCGCGGGCGTCTCCTTCGGCGGCTCCGGCGTGCACACGCTGCTCGGCCTGCCCTACGTGAAGATGCTCGCCACCGACGAGCAGAAGAAGCGCTGGCTGCCGAAGTTCGTCACCGGCGAGGAGATGTGGGCCCTCGCGATGACCGAGCCGGGCACCGGTTCCGACGTCGCGGGCATGAAGACCACCGCCAAGCTCTCCGAGGACGGCACGCACTACGTCCTCAACGGCTCCAAGACCTTCATCACCGGCGGCGTGCACGCCGACCGTGTGATCGTCTGCGCCCGCACCTCCGCCCCGCGCGAGGACGACCGCCGCTTCGGCATCTCCCTGTTCGCCGTCGACACCAAGTCCGCGGGCTACTCGATCGGCCGCAAGCTCGACAAGCTGGGCCTGCGCGTCTCCGACACCGCCGAGCTGGCGTTCGTCGACGTGAAGGTCCCGGTCGAGGACCTGCTCGGCGAGGAGAACAAGGGCTTCGGCTACCTCGGCACCAACCTGGCCTCCGAGCGCTGGGGCATCGCCTTCGGTGCGTACGCCCAGGCCGCCGCCGCCGTCCGGTTCGCCAAGGAGTACGTCCAGGACCGCACGGTCTTCGGCAAGACCGTCGCCTCGTTCCAGAACACCAAGTTCGAGCTGGCCGCCTGCCAGGCCGAGGTCGACGCGGCCCAGGCCGTCGCCGACCGCGCGCTGGAGGCGCTGGACGCCGGTGAGCTGACCGCCGCCGAGGCCGCCTCCGCGAAGCTGTTCTGCACCGAGGTCGCGCACCGCGTGATCGACCGCTGCCTCCAGCTGCACGGCGGCTACGGCTTCATGAACGAGTACCCGATCGCCCGCCTGTACGCGGACAACCGGGTCAACCGCATCTACGGCGGCACCAGCGAGGTCATGAAGTCGATCATCGCCAAGTCCATGGGCCTGTAGAGCGACTACGTTCTCTCCATGAGCTCAGCACCAGACGCCGCCCTGCTCGATCTGCTCGATCTCCTCGACCTGGAGCAGATCGAGCAGGACATCTTCCGGGGCACCAGCCGTTCGGCGATCGTGCCCCGCGTCTTCGGCGGACAGGTCGCGGCCCAGGCGCTCGTCGCCGCGGGCCGCACCGTCCCCGCCGACCGGCCCGCCCACTCCCTCCACTCGTACTTCCTGCGGGCGGGGGACCCGGGCGCGCCGATCGTCTACAGCGTCGACCGCATCCGGGACGGCCGCTCCTTCACCACGCGGCGGGTCGTCGCCGTCCAGCACGGGCAGCCGATCTTCCACCTCTCCGCGTCCTTCCAGACGGACGAGGAAGGGCTGGAGCACCAGGCGGACATGCCGGACGCGCCCGACCCCGAGACACTGCCCACGGCCGCCGAGATGCTGCCGCGGTACGCCGACCGGTTCAGCGACCCGAGCGTCGTGGACCGGCTGATCGAGGCACGGGCCGCGGTCGACCTCCGGTACGTGGACGCCCCGCCGTTCGGTACCGTCGGCGAGCCGCGCGAGCCCCGCTCGCAGGTGTGGTTCCGTACCAACGGCAAGCTCGCGGACGACCCGCTGCTGCACGTCTGCATGGCCACGTACGTCTCCGACATGACGCTGCTCGACTCGGTGCTCCTCGCCCACGGGCGCGGCGGCTGGGCGGTCGGCGACGTGGTCGGCGCCAGCCTCGACCACGCGATGTGGTTCCACCGCCCGTTCCGGGCCGACGAATGGCTGCTGTACGACCAGGAGTCACCGTCCGCGTCCGGCGGACGCGGGCTCGGCCAGGCCCGTATCTACACCCAGGACGGCCGGCTGGCGATCACCGTCATCCAGGAGGGCGTCGTTCGGGTCCCGCGCGGGAACTGAACGGGCCGTACCCCGCTGATTCCGACATACTCCCCACCATGAGTGACGCGAAAGCCGATACGACCGATGGTGGGGAGTCCGGGGCGGCGGGCGGCGGCGAGTCCACCTTCACCGTCATCGTCGCGGCGGTCGCCAACCTCGGCATCGCCGTGGCGAAGGCCGTCGCCGGGCTGATCAGCGGATCGAGCGCGATGCTCTCCGAGGCGGCCCACTCCGTCGCCGACACGGTCACCGAGGTGCTGCTGCTCACCGCGCTCAAGCGCAGCGAGAAGCCCGCCGACGAGGAACATCCGCTGGGCTACGGCCCCGAGCGGTACATCTGGGCGATGCTCGCCTCCGTCGCCACGTTCGTCGGCGGCGCGGTCTTCTCGATCTACGACGGCATCCACACCCTGGTCGCGGGCGAGGAGCTCGGCGACCCGCTCATCTCGTACATCGTGCTCGCCGTCGCCTTCCTGCTGGAGGGCTACTCGCTGCGCACCGGGCTCCGGCAGGTGCGCGGCGAGGCCGACCGGCTGGGCACGCCCGCCACGCGCTACTTCCGGCTCACCCCGGACACCGCGGTCAAGGCCGTCGTGATGGAGGACTCGGCCGCGCTGGTGGGTCTGCTGCTGGCGGCGGGCGGACTGCTGGGCGGCCAGCTGTCGGGCTCCGGGGTCTGGGACGGGGTCGCGTCGATCCTGATCGGTGCGCTGCTCGTGTACGTGGCCTGGGTGCTCGGCCGGTCCAACGCCCAGCTGCTGATCGGGCGGCCGATTCCGCCGTCGATGCGGGCGGGGGTGCGCGAGGAGCTGCTCTCTGTGCCGCACATCATCGACGTACTGGAACTGACCACGCTCATCCAGGGGCCGGCCGAGATCCTGATCGCCGCGAAGGTCGACTTCCGGGACGTGGCCAGTGCCGAGCAGGTCGAGTGGGCCTGCGAGGAGGCTGAGCAGCAGCTGCGGGAGCGGTATCCGTCGATCCGCCGGGTGTATCTGGATCCGACGCCTGGCCTGGCGCAGCGGCGCCGGGCCCGGGCCGCGGGGGACGGCCCGGTGGCCGGGTCCTGAGCCGGTGCCGCCGGCTCAGAGCAGCCCCGCCGCGTCCAGCAGGTACTCGGTCAGCGGGTCGTAGAACCGCGGGTCCAGCACGTGGTCGTCCAGCGGGACGGCCACCTGGAGGGTGCCTTCGGCCTCCCCGAGGAACAGGGCCGGGTCGTTGCAGTCCGCGTAGCCGATGGCGTCCAGTCCTCGCTGGGCGGCGCACCCGGCCCAGCCGTGGTCGGCGACGACCAGGTCGGGCATGGGGCGCCCCTCCCGTTCCAGGGCGTCCAGGATCGCGGCCATCGGGGCCGGGGAGTGGGTGTGCCAGAGGGTCGCGCCGCGCTCCTGCACGGCGACGTCCGCGAACTGGAAGACCATGCCCTCGTCGGCCGTGAGCCCGGACGGGATGACCATGATCTCGCAGCCGGCCGCCCGCAGCGCGGCGGCGGTCTGCCGGTGGACGTCCAGGAGCCCGCCGGGGTGCCCGGTGGCGAAGAGCACCCGCTCCGTCCCGTCGGCCGCCTTCCGCAGCCGGGCCGCGGCCCGGTCCAGGGCGGCGACGGTCAGCTCGGGGTCGATGGTGTCCTGGCCGAACCGGTGCTCCGGATCGTCGCTGACGCCGCATCTCTCGGCCATGACCGCCAGGACGTCCTGCTCGTCGCGCCACCGGTCGCCGAGTTCGAGTCCCAGCCAGAAGTGGCGGTCGCCGTTGGCGAGCTTGCGGTAGTGGGAGAGGTTGTTGTCGCGCGGGGTCGCGACGTCTCCCGCTATGCGCGTACGGACGAGGTGGTCGACGAGGGCGGCGCGGCTGGGTATCGGCATGAAACCCATTGTGCCGTGGAGTGTGCGCAGCGTGCCGGTGGTATTGCGGCACGGGTCCCGTCGTACGGTCGCGGGCGCCACGTGCTCGGTCACGGTCGTGGGCCGGAGAACCCGGCGCCTGGGCAGGGGCCGGGCTCCAGGCTCATATATCGTCAGCCGATATCGGATCTCGTAAGAGGTGCGGAGCTGCTGCCGAGGAGTGGTCCATGAGCAAGCCGTCGCCGGACGGTGTCCCGGATGAGCTGCGGCGGCGGCTGGGGGTGTCCGATGCCGTGGTCATCGGACTGGGGGCGATGATCGGTGCGGGCATCTTCGCGGCGCTCGCCCCGGCCGCGCACGCGGCCGGTTCCGGACTGCTGATCAGCCTGGCCCTCGCCGCGTTGGTCGCGTACTGCAACGCGACCTCCTCCGCGCGGCTCGCGGCCCGCTACCCCGCCTCCGGCGGCACCTACGTCTACGGGCGCGAAAGGCTCGGCGACTTCTGGGGCTACCTCGCCGGGTGGGGGTTCGTGGTCGGCAAGACCGCTTCCTGCGCGGCCATGGCCCTCACGGTGGGCTCATACGTGTGGCCCGGCCAGGCCCATGTCGTCGCGGTCGCGGCAGTGATGGCGCTGACCACGGTGAACTACGCCGGAGTGCAGAAGTCCGCGGTGCTGACCCGGGTGATCGTGGCCGTGGTCCTGGCGGTCCTCGCCGCGGTGGTGGTCGCCTCCCTCACCTCCTCCGCGTCGAGCGTGGCCCGGCTCGACGTCGGGGACGACGCCACGTCCGCCGGGGTGTTCCAGGCCGCGGGCCTGCTGTTCTTCGCCTTCGCCGGCTACGCACGCATCGCCACCCTCGGCGAGGAGGTCCGCGACCCGCAGCGCACCATCCCCCGGGGCATCCCGATCGCACTCGGCATCACCCTGGTCGTCTACGCCGCCGTCGCCGTCTCCGTGCTGAGCGTGCTGGGCCCCAGGGGGCTGGCGGAGGCCGCCGCGCCCCTGTCGGACGCGGCCCGGGCGGCGGGCGCCGACTGGCTGGCGCCGGTCGTGCGCGCCGGCGCCGCCGTGGCCGCTCTCGGCTCGCTGCTCGCGCTGATCCTCGGTGTCTCCCGCACCACGCTGGCCATGGCCCGCGACCGGCATCTGCCCCACGGCCTGGCGGCGGTGCATCCGAGGTCCAAGGTGCCGCACCGGGCCGAGGTCGTGGTGGGCGCGGCGGTGGCGGTGGTCGCGGCGACGGTGGACGTGCGCGGGGCGATCGGGTTCTCCTCCTTCGGCGTCCTCGCGTACTACGCCATCGCCAACGCCGCCGCCTGGACCCTGCGGCCGAACGAGGGCCGTCCCGCGCGGATCATCCCCGTCACCGGGTTCGCCGGCTGCCTGTTCCTGGCTTTCGCCCTGCCGCTGTCCTCGGTGGTAGCCGGGGCCTCGGTGCTGGCCGTGGGCGCGGCTGCATACGGGGTGCGCCGCGCGGTCGCCGCACGCACGCCGTAGCCCGGCGCGGCGGTCAGGCGGTCGCCCGGTCCGGCGGCAGGCCGGAGCGGCGGGAGCGGGTCAGCGCCCGGCGCCCCAGGAACACACCACCCAATCCCAGCGGGACGGCCACGACGGCGCCGACGAGCCCGTTGCCGGTACCGGGACCGCCACTGGAGGTGGCCAGGTGCAGTACCGCGAGGGCCGTGCCGGCCATCCCCACCGCGATGGCCGACATCCCGCCGGTGCGGGCGTTGCCGGTGCCGATCCGGCCGCGGGCGCGGGCCAGGGCCAGCCAGCCGATGACCAGGCCGATCAGTCCTACCCCGAGGGCCAGGTTGGCCCCGGTGCGTCCGTCGCCGATGATGCCGCCCTCGGCGGCCGTCATCAGCGCTGCTGAAGCACTCATACCGCTCTCCTCCTCCTACGCCGTCGCTGATTGAGCTCTCCGATACGCCTCGATCCTGCGCCCGGGCACCTCGGCCGGTCGTCCAGCAGGTGCGGACACTTTCCCCTGCCGCCACTGCGGCATCCGGATAGCGCGGACGCGGCAGACGGCGCGCGGGTACCGCACACGCGGTAGCCGGCCCCTCGTCCACGAGACGGACTCGCCCGCCACCGCGTCCGGCTACGGTGCCCCCATGGGCGAAAAGCGGTTCGCTGTCCCGGCCGGAGTCACCGACTGGTCGATCGCCGTGGCCGTGGTGGCGCTGCTGCTGGGCACCGGGCTGTCCGGACCGCACCCGGCCGGGGACCGCGCGCTGCTCGGCACCGTGCTGCTGGCGGCCGGCGGGCTGGCCCTGACCGTGCGCCGCCGGGCACCACGCGTGGTCCTGACCGTCGCCGGGCTGTCCGCGGTGGGCTACCAGGCGGCCGGGTTCGACGTGCTCGCCGTCG